>NZ_CP186263.1:0-1795000 GCF_049331375.1 Acidovorax sp. M14 | reverse complement strand
GGTCGTCCTCTCAGACCAGCTACAGATCGTCGGCTTGGTAAGCTTTTATCCCACCAACTACCTAATCTGCCATCGGCCGCTCCGTGAGCGCAAGGCCTTGCGGTCCCCTGCTTTCATCCTGAGATCGTATGCGGTATTAGCAAAGCTTTCGCTTCGTTATCCCCCACTCTCGGGCACGTTCCGATGTATTACTCACCCGTTCGCCACTCGTCAGCATCCGAAGACCTGTTACCGTTCGACTTGCATGTGTAAGGCATGCCGCCAGCGTTCAATCTGAGCCAGGATCAAACTCTACAGTTCGATCTTGATTTTTTCGCTCTTTCGAGCAACTCATAATTAAGAATTGAAGTGAACTTCACTTCTCTCTCATGAGCGTTTGTAGTGCTAAGCACTAGTTCCAAAGAACTTGGCACTCGCCATCAAACGCCCACGCTTATCGGCTGTATATTTTTAAAGACCTCGCAAAACAAATCAGACCAAAATCTTCTTCATTTTGCAAACCCCGCTGCGATCAGCGAAGCCTTGAATTCTAGCACAGTTTTTTAAGAACTGTCAAAACTTTCGTTTTTTCTTCACCCCGTTTTGGCAACTCCTGCAACTTGCAGCAACCACCTCCACCGAGCGAAGCCTTGTATTCTATACCGGTTTTTAACCCACTCAGAACACAAAACCAAACTTTCTTCACCAACCTCCCGAGCCATCTGCAGCAGCACCGAAGCGCCATCACAAACCACCCCAAGAACCTGAACACTTTTGCACTCAGGTCTCAGTAGCGAAGCCCTCGACTATAGCACGGTTCGGCTAGTTTGCAAGAAAAATCAAACACGCCACTTTTCCAGGAGCTTCTCAGGACTCAGGCTGTCGTAACCTTCGAAGGGCTGGTGGATCCAGGGATTGCTCGGAAGGAACTCGACGGAGTAGTCTGGCGAAAACGTCGACAGCCCCTTGGTCCAGATCACCGCGCTGCGGAGCTCAGTAATGGGCGCGTAGTTGGTTTTAAGCATGTTGATCACAGCGTGCAGGGTGTGCCCAGAGTCAGCCAAGTCATCCACCAACAGCACACGTCCTGCAATTTCACCCTTGGGCGTTGTGATGAAACGTGCAATATCCAGATGCCCCTGCACCGTGCCGGCCTCTGCGCGATAGGAACTCGTTGACATGATGGCCAGTGGCTTGTCAAAGATCCGGCTCAGAATGTCACCTGGTCGCAGCCCACCACGAGCAAGACACAGAATCGTGTCGAATTCCCAACCCGACTGATGCACCTTCAGCGCCAGTTTTTCGATGAGGCTGTGGTACTCGTCATAGCTGACATAGAGATGTTTTCCGTCTTCGGTCAACATAGATGACTCCTGGATAGTGGGCGTTTAGTTGATATCAGCAAGACAAGTTTGTCGATCAGACGGCGACATAAGGGTGACGCATCATGATCGTATGGTCGCGATCAGGACTGGTTGAGATCATGTCGATCGGAACGCCTGTCACTTCTTCGATACGCTCGAGGTAGCGGCGCGCGCTTGCGGGCAACTTGTCGTAGTCGGTCACTCCAACCGTGGAATCACTCCAGCCCGGCAACGTTTCATAGATGGGTGTGCATCGGGCGATGTCTTCAGCGCCCATGGGAAGCAGATCAATGCGCTCTCCATCGAGTTCGTAACCAGTGCATAGCAACAGCTCGGTCAGCCCGTCCAGTACATCCAGCTTGGTGATACACAGACCTGTGAGGCCATTCACCTGGGCGCTACGCTTCAGCAACGCGGCATCAAACCAGCCGCAGCGGCGACTGCGTCCTGTTGTCACTCCCTTCTCGGCACCGACCGTGCTCATGTGATAGCCAGGAGTACCAGGAACTTCCCAATCCAACTCGGTAGGGAAAGGACCGCCGCCCACACGCGTGCAATACGCCTTGGTGATGCCAAGGATGTAATGCAGCATGCCAGGCCCCACACCAGAACCCGCAGCTGCATTGCCAGCCACGCAGTTGCTGGAGGTGACGTAAGGGTATGTGCCATGGTCCACATCCAGCAGCGTGCCTTGGGCACCCTCGAATAGCAGATTGGCGCCTGCCCGGTTGGCCTCGTTCAATTCGCGCGACACATCAGCCATCATGGGCTTGAGCAGTTCCGCATGGCGCATAGCCTCGGCATAAACCACATCAAACTGCACCTTGCCATCCTGGATGTAAGGCTTGAGCGCATCGCCAAACACGAACTTTGCGGACCCCAGGTACGTGGTCAGCACGTGGTTGTGCAGGTCCAGCAATTCACGCAACTTGGCTGCAAAACGCTCTGGGTACTTCAAGTCCTGTACGCGCAGCGCACGACGCGCGATCTTGTCTTCATATGCCGGACCGATGCCACGACCGGTGGTCCCGATCTTCTCTGTTCCGCCCTGCTCCCTGGCCGCCTCGCGCGCCACATCGATGGCAGCGTGGAAGGGCAGGATCAGCGGGCACGCCTCACTGATCCGCAAGCGCGAACGCACCTCGACGCCGGCTTTCTCCAGGCCTTCAATTTCTTCGAACAGCTTTGCTGCGGACAGAACCACGCCGTTGCCGATGTAGCACTTGACCCCTGGGCGCATGATGCCACTGGGAATCAAATGCAGAGCTGTCTTGACGCCATTGATCACCAATGTGTGGCCAGCGTTGTGCCCCCCCTGGAAGCGCACTACGCCTTGAGCGCTTTCCGTCAGCCAATCGACCAACTTGCCTTTGCCTTCGTCGCCCCACTGGGTACCGACCACCACTACGTTGCGACCTTTGGTTGCTTTCATCTCAAACCCAATTCAAATGACAATTGCTCAAACAGCCTGCACGACCCAACGGCCAGCAACCTGAACCAGTTCACGATCACAGTGGAACTCATCCACCTCACTCTCATGCCCAGGCAAAACACACACGACCGTTTCCCCGGCTGACCGAAGCTCTGCGATAGCAGCACTCACATCCGCAGCCTCACCCCAAGGGGCACGAATTGCAGCCTTCAAAGCACGGGGCGGCACCACACCAACCACCTGCTTGATATCCAGACTGAATCCGGCCGCAGGGCGATTCCGGCCAAAGACTGCACCGACCTCGTCGTATCGACCACCGCGCACCAAGGCATCACTGGCACCCGGGGCATAGATAGCAAAGCGCGCACCGCTGTAATAGGCATACCCACGCAAATCAGCCAAGTCAAAGGTAACGGTCGCTCCTTCAAGGCGGGAGGCCAGCCACTTCAAATTTGATAGCACCTCAGGCACACCATTAATACGCTTGAGTGCTTTTTCTGCCTCAATTAAGACAGCAGAATCACCGTACAAACGAACCAGGGCGAGAAAGCCCTGTCGAGATTCGTCCGGAAAGCCACGCGTCAGAACCGACAACTCACCCGCATCTTTGGCAGCCAAGGCAGCGTGAATTCCGCTGAGCAATTGCGGGCTGACGCTCACTCCAGCCAACAGGTTGCGGACGATACGCACATCCGCAAGGTCTACCGTGGTGTTGCGTACATTGGCAACTCGCAGACACTCCCTGGCCAACTGAAGCGCTTCGAGGTCCGCCTCTACCCCTGCATGCCCATAGATCTCAGCACCAAACTGAAGAGGCTCCCGGGTGGCATGGGGGCGGTCGGGACGCGTATGCAACACGGGACCGCAATAGCAGAGACGCGTCACTCCTTTGCGATTGAGCAAATGTGCGTCGATACGAGCCACCTGGGGTGTCGTATCGGCCCGTAAGCCCATGGAGCGACCAGACAGCTGGTCGACCAGCTTGAAGGTCTGCAAATCCAGCGCTTCCCCAGTACCGGTGAGGAGAGACTCCAGATGCTCCAACAGCGGGGGCATGACCAGCTCGTAACCATAACAACGGGCTGTATCGAGCAGCCCGCGACGCAATTCTTCGATGTGCCGAGCTTCAGACGGCAAGACATCGGCAATGTGATCCGGAAGGACCCAAGCAGACATGGAGAAAAGGGGAGGCTGTTAAAACCGCGATTCTACCGGGACGCGACGAGACTCCCCAAAGAATCTCCCGCCCACACAGTGGGACAGCCGTTAGAAACAAAGCATCAGAACGCCCGCGCCCAAGGCCAACAACGCAAAAAAACGTATCTGACCATCTTGCAATTGCGCGATCTGGGCCACCGTGCGTTTCCAGACCTGGGGGGACAGAAAAGGCAGAAAGCCCTCAATCACCAGCACCAAGGCAAAGGCCGTCCAAAGACTGTCCCACATCATTCGCCTTTCACGGCCATTGCGCTTTTTTACTTGCGAGGCGCCGCAGGCGCCGATGCAGGGACCGATCCACGAAAGACTTTGAAGAAATCTGAAGACGACGGGTCCAGCAGCATCACGTCACTTTTCTTGTTGAAGCTGCCTTTGTAGGCTTCCAGGCTGCGATAGAACTGAGCGAATTGGGGATCCTTCCCAAAGGCTTCTGCATAGATGCGAGCAGCTTCGGCATCGCCCTCACCCTTCAGTTTCTGAGCATCCCGATACGCGTTGGCAATCGTGATCTCTCGCTGGCGATCCGCGTCGGCCCGTATCTTTTCGCCCTCGGCCGCCCCTGTGGAACGCAGCTCATTGGCAACACGCTTACGTTCTGCCTCCATCCGCCGGTATACCGACTCGGTGATAGCTTCCACATAGTCCACACGGGTGATGCGAACGTCCACCACATCCACCCCCCAGGGTTTAGAGCCACGAACAGTCTCCAGAACCTCGCGCTTGACATCGGCCATCAAAGCTTCGCGCTTGAGTGAGAGCAATTCCTTCACGGTACGCTTGTTGATTTCTTCCTGAAAAGCATTGCGCACGACACGATTCAGTTGCATGGCACCTGCCGTCTCATCCAGTCCCACGTTGCGGATGTACTCGGTGGGCTCGGAAATACGCCAACGCACATACCAGTCGATCACCACGCGCTGCTTTTCGGCCGTCAGCATGGGCTCCGTGTCCGTACTGTCCAAGGTCAAAAGACGCTTGTCGATGTAGGTGACGTTTTGGAACGGTGGAGGCAGCTTGAAGTTGAGGCCTGGCTCCGTGATCACTTCCTTGATCTGGCCCAGCGCATACAACACGCCAAACTGACGCTGATCCACCACAAAAAGCATGGAGCTCATGAGAGCAAGCACCACCAGAAGAGTAGATGCAATAAAACCGACTCTGTTCACGAACTGCTCCTAGCGGGATTCACGTTCCCGGGTACGGCTGGTATCGCGCGCCCGAGAATCATTCGAAAAGGTGGGGGCGGGTGTCGCCGGGGACGACACCGCCGGAGACGGACTGGTCGCGGCAGGCGCATCCAGCGCCCCCGAGCCGCTCGCAACCCCTTGCATGATCTTGTCCAGGGGCAAGTACAGCAAATTGGAACCTTGACGCGACTCGACCAGCACCTTGGTCACGTTGCCATAAATCTGCTGCATCGTTTCCAGATACATGCGATCCCGGGTTACCTGAGGCGCCTTCTGGTACTCCGCCAGAATCGACGCGAACCGCTGTACGTCGCCCTGCGCCTGCGCAACAATCCTTGCCTTGTAAGCCGCCGCCTCTTCATTCAGACGTGACGCAGAGCCCACAGCACGCGGGATCACGTCGTTCGCATAAGCCTGGGCTTCGTTCTTGGCGCGCTCGCGCTCCTGCCCTGCTTTGAGTACATCATCAAATGATGACTGGACCTGCTCAGGCGGCCGCACCCCGCCCTGCTGCAAATTGATGCCGACCACCTCGACACCGACCTTGTACCGGTCCAGGATCGTCTGCATGAGGGTGCGAACGCGCGGCGCTATCTGGTCACGCTCCTCCGCCAGCGCCGTGTCCATGCGCATCTTGCCCACCACCTCACGAACAGCCGTTTCAGCGGCCTGGACCACGGCGTCCGAAGGGTTCTTGCTTTCAAACAACCAAGCCCGGGCATCGCTCAAACGATACTGAACGGCAAACTTGATCTCGACGATGTTCTCGTCTTCAGTCAGCATCGCGGACTCTCTCAAGCCGGTGCTTTTGATGACCGTGTCACGCCCCACATCGGCAGAGCGGATCTGCGTCACAAAAACAAGTTCATGGCGCTCAATCGGATAAGGCAGGCGCCAATTGAAACCCGCGCCCACGGTGCTCTTGTACTTTCCGAACTGGGTAATTACGGCCTGCTGACCTTCCTGCACAATAAAGAAGCCGGTGCCCATCCAGATCACAAACGCGATACCGGCAATCAGACCGACACCGACACCTGCGCTTTTCATATCTGGCTGAAAGCCGCCACCAGCCCCTCCACCGGGACCGCGACCCGAGCCGTTTTTCCCGCCAAACAGGCTACCAAGCTTGCGATTGAGATCACGCCAGAGCTCATCAAGATCCGGTGGCTGCTGGCCGTTGCCCGGCCGTTGCTCGCCGCCCCTTGGGCCGCCAGGTGGCGCTGCAGGCCGATCCTCAGGACGCACACCGCCGTCTTCGGACTTGTCATCACCGCGACCCCAACGTGGATCGTTCAGATTGAACATGCCCCGAATACGGCCTGGCAATGAAGCCCAACGTAGGGTGCGATTATGAAAATTCATGCGCAAAATCTCTGGTTCTCTGATGGCATCATCCGATGGTGCATTGTGCCCAATCAGGACAAAGCATCCGGTAATTCAAGGGTGTCTGCTGGGGTCATATCCAGAACCTCCTGCGCAGCCATCAACCTGGCCGCCAAGGCACGGCGCAGCTCATCCAGCCCCTCGCCAGATCGAGCACTGACAAACAGTCGGGGCAACAACTGCCCTCCCACTTCGTATTGGTCCACCAACACAGGCGGACGTCGTTCTTCAGGCAAAGCATCAAGCTTGTTGAAGACCAGTATCTGAGGGATGTCCGAGGCACCAATTTCCTGCAACACCCGCTCCACCTGCGCCATCTGCTCCGGAAAATCCGGGTTGGAAGCGTCCACCACATGAAGCAGCAAATCTGCGTCGACCGCCTCCTGCAGCGTGGCCTGGAACGCATCGACCAGCCCGTGGGGAAGATCCCGAATAAAGCCCACCGTGTCGGACAACGAAACAGATCGTGCCGCATCTGCGAGGTACAACTGCCGCGTCGTGGTGTCCAGCGTGGCGAAAAGTTGATCCGCTGCGTACGCCCTGGCCTTCACCAAAGCATTGAAAAGGGTTGATTTGCCCGCGTTGGTATATCCAACGAGTGAAATATTGAAGGTGTCGCGTCTTTCACGTTGGCGCCGCTGTGTAGACCGCTGGCGTTTGACCTTGACCAAGCGCTCCCTGGTGCGCTTGATCGCATCGCCAATCATGCGCCGATCCAGTTCGATCTGCTTTTCACCAGGGCCGCCACGGGCACCGATACCG
Organism: Acidovorax sp. M14; assembly: GCF_049331375.1. Classification (NCBI taxonomy): domain Bacteria; kingdom Pseudomonadati; phylum Pseudomonadota; class Betaproteobacteria; order Burkholderiales; family Comamonadaceae; genus Acidovorax; species Acidovorax sp. M14. The sequence goes on along the minus strand of NZ_CP186263.1, from coordinate 1,787,675 downwards.
CCGGTTTGACGCTCCAGGTGAGACCAGCGGCGCACCAGGCGCGTACTCACATACTGCAGTTTGGCAAGCTCAACCTGAAGCTTGCCCTCATGGCTGCGCGCCCGCTGTGCAAAGATTTCCAGAATGAGCAACGTGCGGTCATTCACTGGCAGCTCAATATGGCGCTCCAGGTTCCGCTGCTGCGCCGGGCTGAGAGACTGGTCAAACAGCACCTCCACCGCTCCATGCATGTGTGCCAAAGTGCGAATTTCATCCGCTTTGCCACTGCCAATGAACAGCGCGGCATCTGGTGCTTTGCGCTTGCACGTAATGCGCGCAACAGGCTGCATACCAGCGGTTTGGGCGAGCAGCCCCAGCTCTTCCAACTCAGCATCGAAATGGGGAAGACCGAAGTCCACCCCCACCAGCAACACCGGAGTCATGGTGGGCGAGGATGCGGAAGCCGAACTCAAAGCCAACCACCCTCTTTTCGCTTTGCCTCGCTCAACAAGCGAGTTCCGCCACTTGGCAACAACTCAAGAGTTGCTGCTGTCGGCATCAGGAGTTTCTGAAGTAGAAAAATTGACGGCTCGACCTGGGACGATCGTAGAAATCGCGTGCTTGTAGACCATCTGTGTCACTGTATTGCGCAGCAACACCACGTACTGATCGAAAGACTCGATTTGCCCCTGCAGCTTGATCCCGTTAACCAAATAAATGGACACTGGAACATGCTCCCGACGCAATGCGTTGAGGAAGGGGTCTTGCAAAAGCTGGCCTTTATTGCTCACGATATTCTCCGTGTTCAAGTGTTGTTGTAAACCTTCACCTTACCACAGCCAGACGCATACCCCAGCTTCAGCATGCATGGCCCCTCGACCAAGGAGCCTTTGCAATCAGGCCTCGTCTTTGTCCACAAACGGGTTGTGGGAGGTTTTCATCTCAATGCGCAGAGGAGTCCCCACAAGATCGAACTCCTTGCGGAAGCGCCCTTCCAGGAATCGCTTGTAGGCATCCGTCACATGCTCCAAGGAGTTGCCGTGGATCACGATCACAGGCGGGTTCATGCCCCCCTGGTGCGCATATCGCATTTTGGGCCGGAACATCCCAGCCCGCTTGGGGCTCTGGAACTGAACGGCCTCCAGCAGCAGGCGGGTGAGCACCGGCGTGGACATTTTGCAGGTGGCAGCCCGGTGGGCCTGGGCAATCGACGTCCAAAGAGGGCCCAGCCCCTGACGCTTCTTCGCCGAAATGAAGTGCAGCGAAGCAAACTTCAGAAATGCGAGTCGCGTCTCAATGGAGCGTTCTAGGAGTTGCCGCTGGTAGTCATCCACGGCATCCCATTTATTCACCGCGAGAACCACGGCACGACCGCTCTCCAAGATGTAACCCGCGATATGGGCATCCTGGTCTGTCACGCCCTGGGTTGCATCGAGCAGCAGCAGTACCACGTGCGCAGACTCGATGGCCTGGAGCGTTTTCACCACCGAGAATTTCTCGATGGCCTCGAACACCTTACCCTTGCGGCGCAATCCTGCGGTATCCACCAATTCAAACCGCTGACCGTTGCGCTCGAAAGGTACAGTGATGGCATCGCGGGTCGTACCCGGCATGTCAAATGCCACCAGTCGCTCTTCACCAAGCCATGTATTGATGAGGGTGGACTTGCCCACATTAGGACGTCCCGCCACGGCGAGCTTGATCACGCCCTTGTCCAGCGTCGCATCCGAATCGTCTGGCTCGGGCAAATTGAGCGGCTCCAGTGCAATGTCCACCAAACTGCGTATGCCTTGCCCGTGGGCCGCGGACACGGGATAAACCTCGCCCAGCCCCAGCTCGTAAAACTCCGCCAGTTGGACGCCCTGGAGCATGCCCTCTGCTTTGTTCGCGACAAGCACGCAGGGCTTGCCCAAGCGACGCAAGTAGTTGGCAATGTCGTGGTCTTGCGCCGAGACACCCGCACGGGCATCCACCACAAAAATCACCACGTCCGCCTCGGCGACCGCCTGCTGGGTTTGCTTGGCCATCTCGCGGTAGATGCCGCTGGAGGCGTCGGGCTCAAAGCCCCCCGTATCGATGACGATGTACTCGTGTTTTCCTTGCTTGCCGTTCCCGTAGTGTCGGTCACGCGTAAGTCCCGCAAAGTCGGCGACGATGGCGTCTCGCGACTTGGTCAGGCGATTGAAAAGCGTGGACTTACCGACATTCGGACGCCCCACGAGGGCGATTACTGGCTTCATTGAATAAGACCGATCAATCTGGACGGAATCCGTATATACCGCCGTTGCGGGTAACCACCACCAGCGTATCTGCCGCCACCACCGGGGCAGCCGCGATGGCTGAACCATCTGTTGCCAGTCGGTTCAGGGGGGAGCCATCGGTGCGAGACAGCAGATGCACCAAACCAGCATCGTCACCGACGACAACCGAGCGCCCCAAAAGCAGCGGTGCCGTGAGTTTGCGGTACTTGAGTCGGTCGATACTCCACAGGCGCGAGCCATCCGCACGGCCCCAAGCGACAAGCGTCCCATTGCTTTCCGAACCAAAAATGGTGTCCGCATCGCCATGAATGCCTTCGGACCCGCTGGCGGGCTGCGTCCAGAGCGTCGTGCCCCGGGCCGTGTCCACACAGCCGACAGCGGCCTGGAAAGACCGAGCGCACACGGTTTCACCCACACGGCTGGTGCGCCCCACCAATTCCACCAAGCGCTCCACATCGTTCGTGCCACGCGGGCTGGCGATGGGCGCTTCCCACCTCACACTGCCGTTGTCAGGATTCAATCCGACCAAGCGACCCGACAAGCCCACCACCAGGGTGTCGCCTACCGCAAGCAATACGCCAGCTTGACGCAGTATCAACGGTTCTCCTGGGCGCTGCTGCGCCCACAGACGACGGCCCGTGGCAAGATCGAAGGCAGACACTGATCGATCTGCAGACAGCACAAACACACGACCGCCTGCGACCAAGGGGGGAGTGAAGACCTGTGCGGCAAGCGTCTCACGCCAACGCTCACGGCCACCATCCATCACGATGAGTGCGTTGTTGCGCGATACCACCGCCGCAAATTTGCCGTCACTGCCCACAGCTGCCGATAAGGGCTCGGCCAGCGCCACACGCCAGATGTCTCCCCCCGTGCGCGCATCCAAGGCTGCCACAGCACCATCCGCGGACGCCACCGTCACGACATTTCCAGCAACATGGGGCTCAAGAGGCAAGCCCGCCACGCTACCGACGCGCGCCGTCCACGCCTGCCTCACCCCCAGGACAGCCACATTGGCGCCAAGGTCCGCAGGCACCGGTTTTGCCTTGTCGGCACTCCACAAAGAGCAACCAGCCAACGTGGTGGCCACCAATGCCGCCAACAGCCCCCGAACGAAAAACAGGTGCCCAGACCTTGTGTTGATAGGCGATGTCATGGTTATTTGGACTCTGCAGGGGTTGCGGTTGCCGCAGTGGCCACAGTCACACCTTGCAGCGTGACCCCCAACGCGTTGAGCTTGATTTCCACGAGGCGGCGGTATTCCACACTGTCTTCGAACCCCTTATATGCCTTGGTGTATTCGGCAATCGCTTCAGGGCGCTTTTCCTGGAGTGCCAGCACATCACCTTTGCGATCTGCCACAACGGATGAGAACTCGGGCGGAAAACTGCCAGACAGTTGCTTAAGAGCTTCGTCGTAATTCTTCTGATCCATCAGCACACCTGCCAGCCGCAGTTTGGCCAAAGCCTTGAGGCCTTCGTCAGAAGATTGCTCTGCGACCCAAGCGAGCGCTTCTTTGGCACCATCGGCGTTACCAGCCCCTTGCATGGCCTTGGCAAGCGTCAGACCCGCTTGTCCAGCCTGCACGGTCCCTGCATATTTGGCCTTCAAATCCGCAAAAGCCTGCTCCATGCGGGCATTGTCTGCAGACCGTGCTGCCACATCCACAGCATCGAACAAAGCAGCAGCCTGCGTGGCCTGACGGGTTTGCCAGTACTGGTAACCGTTCCATGCTGCCGCTCCGCCCGCAACGACGATGACCACAGAGCTGATCAAAGTGCCCCAGGTATTCCAAAAATGTTTGAGCTGGTCTAACTGCTCTTGTTCTTCAAGGTCGAGATGATTTGCCATGGAATGTGATTGGTTTAGCGGGTGGATTGTAGGGTGGCCGCCCATTGGGCAACCGATTCCAGCGAGCGCTCTATCTGCTCGCCTGCGCCATCTCGCAAGGCTTTGACGGTCACCATGCCACGAGACAGCTCATCATCACCAAACACCAGGGCGTACGCGGCGCCACTGGCATCAGCCTTCTTGAACTGCGACTTCATACTGCCCATGCCATCCAATGAAGGTGCCGCATGCATTTGGACGCGAATACCGTGTCGACGCAATTGCTCGGCGGTGGTCATCGCCCGGGGCAACACGGCCGTCGAGGGAACAATGGCATAAACATCAGGAGCCAAAGAGGGGGGTGCACTTTGCTGCTCCTTGAGCAACTCCAGAACGCGCTCCACCCCCAGCGCCCAACCCACTGCGGGCGCTGCCTTGCCGCCGATCTGTTCGATCAAATAGTCGTAGCGACCTCCACCGCAGATCGTGCCCTGCGAGCCCAACTGATCAGTCACAAACTCAAACACGGTGAGGTTGTAATAGTCCATGCCGCGCACCAGACGGGGGTTCACCTTCCAGGCCACGCCATTGGCGTCGAGAATGGCCTTGACCGCATTGAAGTGGGCCAAAGACTCTTCGCCCAGGAAGTCAATCAACCGGGGGGCGGCCTCCACCACTGACTGCATTGCTGGATTCTTGGTATCGAGGATGCGCAGCGGATTGCTGTTCAGCCGTCGGCGTGCTTCTTCGTCCAGAAGATCGATGTGCTTTTCCAGATACGCAATCAACGCTGCCCGGTGAGCCTTGCGCTCGTCCGGCTGCCCCAAGCTGTTGAGCTCGAGGCGCACATTCTGCAGGCCCAGATCGCGCCACAGTGCACTGGCCAGCAGAATCAGCTCTGCGTCAACCTCGGCGCCGGGAAAACCCAGTGCCTCGGCGCCGATCTGGTGAAACTGGCGGTAGCGTCCACGCTGGGGGCGCTCATGACGAAACATGGGCCCCATGTAGTACAGCCGCTTGCCACCGTCGTACAACATGGAGTGCTCCGCCACGGCGCGCACCACACCGGCCGTCGCTTCGGGGCGAAGGGTGAGTTGCTCTCCATTGAGGCGGTCCTCAAACGAGTACATCTCCTTCTCCACAATATCGGTGACCTCGCCCAGTCCACGCACAAACAGGGGCGTGGGCTCGACAATCGGAGTGCGGATATTGCGGTAGGCATAGCGCGCCATCAGGTCGCGCACCTTGGCCTCCAACCATTCCCAGCGGGCGGATTCTGGCGGCAGGATGTCGTTCATGCCCTTCACCGCCACCAGCTTCTCCGGCTTGGGCGAGGGGGTGCTTTTTTCGTTACTCACAGCGCTTCTTTTCTATGTCTTGCAGAAACTGACCAAAACTGCTCTGGCCCTGTCCCTGAATACATTCCAGGACAGGCCATGGCAGCGCCATCGTTCAAGCAGCAGCGACTCCAGCGCCAAAGCGCTTTTCGATGTACTGCTCCACGATGCGATGAAATTCATTGGCAATGTCGTCGCCACGCAGGGTCATTGCCTTTTCCCCGTCGATAAAGACCGGTGCGGCTGGCGCCTCTCCCGTGCCTGGAAGGCTGATACCGATGTCCGCGTGCTTGCTTTCACCCGGGCCGTTGACGATGCAACCCATGACCGCCACCCGCAACGTCTCCACGCCCGGATATCGCACACGCCACACAGGCATTTGCGCCCGCAGGAAATCGTCAATCTGCTTGGCAAGATCCTGAAAAGTGGTGCTGGTGGTACGGCCACATCCAGGACAAGCGGTAACGCTGGGCACAAAAACCCGCATACCCAAGGCCTGCAAAATTTCAGATGCCACGACCACTTCCTGGGTACGCGCCTCACCGGGCTGGGGTGTCAACGACACACGAATCGTGTCGCCAATGCCCTCTTGCAGCAGCACGGACAAAGCGGCCGCCGAAGCGACCGTTCCCTTGGTACCCATACCCGCTTCGGTCAGGCCCAGATGCAAAGCGTAGTCGCAACGGCGCGCCAACTCGCGGTACACCGAAATCAGATCCTGCACTCCGCTGACCTTGCACGACAAGATAATCTGGTTGCCGTCCATCCCCATGGCCTCCGCACGACGCGCAGATTCAATGGCCGATGTGATGAGGGCCTCGTACATGACCTGACGAGCCTCCCAGGGGGTACTGCGACGGCTGTTCGTATCCATCAGCTCGGCCAACAGTTCCTGGTCGAGACTGCCCCAGTTGACACCAATGCGCACCGCCTTGTTCCATCGCATGGCTGCTTCGATCATCTGGCCAAACTGCTTGTCGCGCTTGTCACCCTTACCCACATTGCCAGGGTTGATCCGATACTTGGACAAGGCCTGGGCACAGTCGGGAAACTCGGTGAGCAGGCGGTGGCCGTTGTAGTGGAAATCACCAACCAACGGAACACTTTCACCCATGCGGTCCAGCTGTTCGCGGATGTAGGGCACCGCCGCGGCCGCCTCAGGGGTATTGACCGTGATGCGGACAAACTCCGAACCCGCCTGGGCGAGTTCTTTGACCTGAATCGCCGTTCCGATGGCATCGACGGTATCGGTGTTGGTCATGGACTGCACGCGCACGGGGGCATCCCCGCCCACCGTCACCACACGTGAACCCCAGACAACCTTAGCCTGACGCGAGCGCCGTGGCAAGGGCGAGGCAATCGCTATCGGCCCAAAATCATGCGGGGAGTTTTGCACTACTTCACCTCAAAACGCGCTACGTTTTCACGGGCAACAGCCGTCAAATCAAACGGCTTTCCACGCACAGTCACTTCGGTGGCGTCCGCGCGTCCCACAATCACCGCCAAAGGTGTGGGCGCTGACACCGACACCGTCTCTCCGGCCGCCAGGTTGCGTTGCAGCGCCAGGGCTCCATTGGCATCGCGGACCTGCACCCACGACGCACTGCGCGCACGCAATACCAGCGGGCCGGCGGCGGCATCTGCCGCGCCATCAGCAGCAGATACGTTACTCGTCGTCGCGCCACTGGCCGCTGCAGCAGGCGCAGAAGATACTGCAACGGAAGGGGTAGCGGGCACGGGCGATGAAGCTGCCACCGCAGCGGCGGGCGCCGCGGAAGCAGATGAATCAGCGGGGCGCTCTGTCGCCGATGGCGCTGCCAATACAGGAGGCGCAGGCTCGGAAGTGTTTGCGGGCAAAGCATCCGGCACCGCGACCGGCGCAGGATCGGCCGTATCACTAGGGGCGGAATGCCGCGGGACATAAAACAGGACGACCGCCCCCACCAGAAGTGCGAGGACCACCAAGACCATGGAGCGCGAGCCAGAACCCGAGCCCGCAAACGATGCGGAAGAAGATACGGACGACTTGCCAGCACTTCCCTTCACCGGCGCATTGATACCGGCGCTGTCCACAGACAACCGGGGGCTCTGACTCTGGGGCAACAACGACAGAATCGGCGCCGCGTCGATCTTGAGGGTGCGACACACACTCGACGCCAGGGCACGCACAAAGACGGTATCAGGCAACACCGCGTAGTTGTCTGCCTCCAGCGCCTCCAATTTGCTCACGGGCACCTTCAGCGCCACAGCCAAGGCCGCGATGTGCATGCCAGCCGCCTGCCGGGCTTCCTTGAGCAAACCGCCCGCCGTCATTCCACTCTCCACCACCTCACTCATTGAAAGCCCCGCGTTCGTATGCACTCAACTCCCGGGAATCCGGGAAACGCTTGCGCAACTGAGCCGCCAGTTGCCTCATTGCCACGACGTCGCCCAAAGCCCGCTCCACCTTGATGCCCAACCACAAGGATTCGGAGTTTGCAAAATCACTGTTGTTGAGCCGTCGGATGTAAAACTGCGCGCGCGAAAGTTCATTGCGACGCAACAAAAGCGCAGCGAGGTGGTAACCGACCACCGGGTTCGCCGCATCAAATTCATAAGCCTTCAGAAGCGACTGTTCCGCTTCAGGGAACTGCCCTGCTCCAGACTGGCACAGACCACGAGCCATCCAGGTTTTGCCACGCGCTGCATAAGCAGGGTTGGCTATGGCACGCGAGAAATATGAGTCAGCCTCTGCATACTTTTGCTGCTGGCACATCAGCCAGCCATAGTTGTGAAGTATGTTGGCGTCGTTTGCGCGCAGCGACAAAGCGCGGCGAAAACTGTCTTCCGCCTGCGGATAGTCATTCAACCGCATGTAAATCAGCCCACGCAGGTTGAAAGCATCCGCGTAAGAAGGATCTGCGGACAGAGACTGCTTGACCTCATCCAAAGCCACCGCTGTCTGCCCCAGTTCGAAATAGTTGGAAGCTAACTCCAGCCGAATGCGCGCGCGGCGCCGCGACTCTGGCTCATCGGACGGTGTTACCAGGCCGGCATCGGCGTCGCTGACTCCAGGCGAAGAAGTGTTGGTTGCACACCCCTGAAGCGCCCAAATGCAAACCACCGCACTGCATGCCGTGAGTGTCCAGCGGCCAATCTGCCGCCAGCGTCCAACCATTCCCGCCATGTAGAGCCTCCTTGAAGTTTGCCAACTAGCCTGATCAAGTCACCGGTTTGAGCACGATTGTGCGCTGCTTTGCCATGCGCTCTGCGGCGCGGGTGCGATCTTTGACGTCGCCCGCCAATTGACCGCATGCCGCGTCGATGTCATCCCCTCGCGTCTTGCGAACGGTGGTGATGATGCCCGCGTCACTCAGCATCTTGGCAAAGGCTTGCACCTGATTGTGCGGAGACCGCAACAGCCCTGACGCAGGAAACGGATTAAAAGGAATCAGATTGAACTTGCAGCGAATACCAGTGCGCTTGACCAACTCGATCAGTTGGCGCGCGTGCTCCACCTGGTCGTTGACGCCATCGAGCATGCAGTATTCGAAGGTAATGAAATCACGGGGGGCATGCTGCAAGTAGCGGTTGCAGGCATCCAGCAACTCGCTGATCGGATACTTGCGATTGAGCGGCACCAGGTTGTCCCGCAAAGGGTCGTTGGGCGCATGCAGTGAAACAGCCAGCGCCACAGGGCAGTCTTGCGAAAGACGGTCCATCATGGGCACCACGCCCGACGTGGACACCGTCACACGGCGGCGCGACAGCCCGTAGCCGTGGTCATCCAGCATGACCTTGAGCACAGGGACCAGTGCCGCATAGTTCTGCAGCGGCTCCCCCATCCCCATCATGACCACGTTGGAGATCACACGCTCGTCGGTCTGCAGGCGCTTGCGCAGCGAATGCTCTGCAAACCACAGCTGGGCAACGATCTCACCCGTCGTCAGATTGCGACTGAAACCCTGATGACCCGTCGAGCAGAAACGGCAACCGACGGCGCAGCCAGCCTGGGATGACACACAGAGCGTCCCGCGATCATCCTCGGGGATGAACACGGCTTCCACCGCGTTGCCATCACCGACATCAAACAGCCACTTGACCGTGCCATCGGAAGACACGTGCTCAGAGATAACAGGAAGCGCCTCGACCCGCGCACAGCCTTTGAGCTTGTCGCGCAAGGCCTTGGCCAGGTCACTCATGGCGTCAAAATCACTGGCCCCGCGCTGGTGAATCCAGCGGAACAGCTGGGTGGCGCGAAAGCGCTTTTCCCCCAGCCGCTCACAAAACGCGGCCAAGCCGTCCAGATCGAATTCCAGCAGATTCGTACTCATGGTGCCGAACCCACCGTAGACCAGGCACAGCTACCCCCATGGCACGGAATTCCCACCGAGGCGGGTGCGGACATGGGGAGTGTCAACATCTCAGCGCGAGTAGATGTTCAGGCCGGGGAAGAAAAATGCCACTTCGGCTTGTGCGGTTTCAGCGGCGTCGGAGCCGTGCACTGCGTTGGCATCGATGCTGTCTGCGAAGTCTGCACGGATGGTGCCGGCTTCAGCCTTCTTGGGGTCCGTTGCGCCCATGAGTTCACGGTTCTTCAGGATGGCGTTCTCGCCTTCCAGGGCCTGGATCATCACGGGGCCCGAGATCATGAAGTCCACCAGGTCCTTGAAGAAAGGACGCTCTTTGTGCACTGCGTAGAACTGTTCGGCTTCCAGGCGCGACAGGTGGGCCATGCGGGCCGCCACGATCTTGAGGCCAGCGGCTTCAAAACGGGCGTAGATCTGGCCGATCACATTCTTGGCGACTGCGTCAGGCTTGATGATGGAGAGAGTGCGTTCGATTGCCATGTTGATTTCCTTTGTTGCTGTGATTCGTTTGTCCACCGGACAAAGCCCTCGATTCTAACCGGGGAGTGTGACGGGAGTGACGCTCAGCGCCCGCCTCCGCCACGCCGAGGGCCACCGCCACCCGGGCGGCGTTTGTCCTGGCGGTGCCGTGAAAGGCTGTCCATACCGATGTAACCCACCGAGGTCTTCATCGGATCGGGCTGGGCTGCGCCTCCCCGCTGACGATCCCCGCCTGCCGCATTGTTGCCACGGGCCGGACCTGGACCACCATCACGGCGCGGCTTCTGACCACGGGGGCCGCCAGGGGCCGCCGATTGGGGAATGTCGCGGCGCGAACCATCACCCCGTGGGCCGCCACGCCCCCGGTTGCGCGACCTGCCATTGCGCGCACCACCAGCCGCACCTTCCGGGCGCCCCTCCCCCGACTCGGGGCGGCCAGCGCCCGCGGCCTGCACCAAGGCGCGGATATCACTCTCGTCGAGCTCCAGCCAGGCGCCGCGCTTGAGACCGCGTGGAAGCACCATGGCGCCGTAGCGAATGCGGATCAGCCGGCTGACCGCATGGCCCACCGATTCCAGCATGCGACGCACTTCTCGGTTGCGGCCTTCGGAGATGGTGACTCGGTACCAGCAATTGGATCCTTCACCCCCACCGTCTTCGATGGAACCGAAAGACGCCATACCGTCATCCAGGCGCACACCGTCCAGCAGCTTTTGTTTTTCCTCATTACTCAAAGCACCCAGCACCCGAACGGCGTACTCACGCTCCAGCCCGAAGCGGGGGTGCATCAGCTTGTTGGCCAACTCCCCCGAGCTGGTAAACAGCAGGAGACCTTCGGTATTCAGATCCAGACGCCCAACCGACTGCCACTTGCCCTGCATGAGCCGGGGCAGTTTGCGAAATACGGTGGGTCGGTTTTGAGGATCGTCATGGGTCACGACTTCGCCCACCGGCTTGTGATACGCGATCACACGCGCTGGGGGTGGGTCGATGCGATAACGGATCGGCTTGCCGTTGACCTTGACCTGATCACCAAACTGGATGCGCTGACCAATGTGAGCGGGCTCGTTATTGACCGAAATCCGCCCTTCCAGAATCAGCTGTTCCATTTCAAGGCGCGAACCCAGACCCGCCTGGGCCAACACCTTGTGCAATTTGGGGGTTTCAACCTGCGGCAGCAGCACGCGCTTTGGCGGTACTGCATCTGCAGACGCGTCCTCTTCGTCAAAACGACCGGACACCACGTCTTCGAACTGGTAACCCTCCACTACCGGCGCGGCCTTGCGTTTGTCGCGCCCCGCACCTTCAGAGCGAGGGGGCCGCTCGCGGCGCTCTCCCCGAGCACCACGCTCCCGTTGCTCCGAACTGCCGTCACCCACGACCGCTGCCACATCCGCAGCGGGCGACTCCGGAGCGACTGCCGGTGCCTCAACCGCAGCAGCCTCAGGCGCGGGGGCTTCGACCACAGGGTCTGGTGCACCCACCTGCGCAGCAGTCGCGGCCTCAGGCGCCGCCACCTCAGCAGGGGCAGCCACCGCCTTTTTGCGGGGAGCCCGCTTGGCGGCAGGCTTCTTGGCAACAGGCTCCGCGTCGGCGGTATTCAACCCAGGCAGATCTGCCGGCTTTTCGGAAGTCGATTCGTTCATCAAGTATTTCCCTGGATACCACCCGGGGCATCCACATCGTCGTCATGGAGATCCGTCTCCACATCCTGAAAAAAATCATCCACGGGCCGGACAGCGCCCGCATCCGGCACCACCTCGGCAACCTCCACAGACGGCTGCAAACCAGCATCTTGGGGCAAAGCCGCCAGCAGATCGGGTTCGACATCCATGGCTTCCTGGGTCACAGCGGCCATGGCTTCCAGCACATTGGCGTTGCCTGTCGGGTCGTCGAGCACCGGCAGTTGGTCCAGGGACTGCAAGCCCATATCGTCCAGAAACTGACGGGTGGTGGCAAACAGCGCCGGACGCCCCACCGTTTCGCGGTGGCCGATGACCTCCACCCAACCCCGATCTTCCAGCTGCTTGATGATCAGGCTGTTGACCGTCACACCGCGAATGTCTTCAATATCCCCACGCGTGACCGGTTGCCGGTAGGCAATGATGGCCAAGGTTTCCATGGTGGCACGGGTGTAGCGTGGAGGCTTTTCGGGGTGCAGCCGGTCCAGATACTCTCGCATTTCGGGGCGACTCTGAAATCGCCACCCCGTCGCTACCTGTACCAGCTCCACGCCGCGTTGCGCCCAATCAAGCTGCAATTCCTGCAGCAGCACCCTGAGGGTGTCGGACCCCAGCGCATCATTGAACAGCACCCGCAGCTCGCGCACAGGCACGGGTTGCTGCGCGCAGATCAGCGCAGTTTCGAGGACCCTCTTGGCATCCACCGTGTTCATGGTTCAGCGATTCCTGGAAAAGTGCCACGCGTTGCAACGGGTGTCACATCAACAGCAGGGGCAATCATTGGTGCACCGCGCAATGGCGCCGGTGCGTTGGTAGAGCCCGGCGGGATTCCGGCTGCGGGCTGGGGCCGTCACGGCCATTCACGGCGCATTGTAGCCGAGACCCCATTCTGACAGCGCCTGGCGCATATCGTCAGGGACGGAGGCACGGAACTCCAGAGGTTCCCCTGTCACAGGATGCGCGAAAGCCAAACGGTAGGCGTGCAGGGCCTGGCGTTGCAAGGCTCCGACGGGCGCACCGCCATACAGGGCATCGCCCACCAATGGATGACGCAAAGACGCCATGTGCACACGGATCTGGTGCGTGCGCCCGGTGTGCAAGGTGCATTGCACCCAGCACCCTCGTTCACCGCCTTCAAGACACAGGAAATCCGTCCGAGCGGTTTTGCCCGGGTGCACCGCCAAGTCCACCATCGCCATGCGCAGACGATTGCGAGGGTCTCGCCCGATGGGTGCGTCTACCGAGCGGGTTGGGGCTCCCGTCCAGGCTCCATGTGCCATGGCCACGTACTGGCGTTTGACCTTGCGCTCGGCAATCAACGCCACCAGGGCGTCCATGCACGCGCGATCCCGGGCCACCACCATGAGGCCGCTGGTGTCCTTGTCCAGACGGTGCACGATGCCCGCACGGGGGACCCGCAAGGCTTTGTCGTCCCGGGCCAGCAGTCCATTGAGCAGGGTGCCACTCCAGTTGCCAGGCGCAGGGTGCACGACCAAACCTGCGGGCTTGTTCACCACCAGCAGGTGCTCGTCTTCGTACACCACATCAATCGCCATGGGCTCGGGCCGGAAGGCCTGGCTCTGGAGCGTGGGCCGCATTTCCAGCACCACTTGGTCGCCGGCCTTGACCCGCGCGGCCGCTTTGAGAGCGGGCTTACCATTCAGGCTGACCAGCCCCTGGGCCAGCAATTGCTGCAGATAGCTGCGGGAGAACTCGGGAACCAGCTCCACCAGCGCGCGGTCCAGCCGCTCTGCGTGCTGGCCGGGCCCCATCTGCAAGGCACGCAGCTCACTGTCCGCGTCAGCCAGGGCTTCCGATTCATCGACCAGCAGGAGGGAGTCGCCCTCCTGCCCAGTCGTCTCGGGAGCGTCCGGACCACCGCCCGGCGACTGATCCGCCATCGGGCTCAACGGGAGGGCAGATAGCGCGTGGGATCGACCGGCTTGCCCTGCCGGCGGATTTCAAAGTGCAGCTTGACGCGGTCGGCGTCGGTGTTGCCCATCTCAGCGATCTTCTGGCCCTTGCGCACCGCCTGGTCTTCCTTGACCAGCAGTGTTTGGTTGTGCGCGTAGGCGGTCAGGAAGGTGTTGTTGTGCTTCAGGATGATCAGATTGCCGTAGCCGCGCAGGCCTGCACCTGCATACACCACACGGCCATCTGCCGCAGCCAGCACAGGGTCGCCCGCCTTGCCGGCAATGTCAAAGCCCTTGTTGCGCGCTTCGTCAAAGCCTGCAATCAGCGAACCCGACGCAGGCCAGATGAATGCCAGTTCGTCCTCGCCTGCTGGAGCTGCCGCAGGTGCTGGAGTGGCGGGTGCTACCGCCACCACTGTGCCCGATGCAGCGGGGGCTGCGGGCTTGGCGCCGCTGGCGGCCGATGCAGGCGCAGCAGTCGGCGTGCTGGCAGGAGCGACGGAAGAAGACGTGACCGGGCGTGTCACCACGCCATTTTCGGAAGCCGCCACAGCCGCCGGGGCTGCAGAAGGTGGCAGCACACGCAGCACCTGACCGACTTCGATCAGGTTGGCATTCTCCAGATTGTTCCAGCGGGCGATGTCTTTCCAGCTTTGCCCGGACTCCAGGCCAATGCGAATCAGGGTATCCCCAGGCTTGACCGTGTAGTAACCAGGCTTGCCAGCGTTTTCTGCGCCTGGCAGCGGCTTGATGGGGGTGGCCACCACCACGCCGGGCTGGGCTGCGGGGGCGGGCGCGGAAGTCGACGAAGAGGTGCCCCGATCTTCCACAGGAGCCTTGTTCATGCGGGTGCCACAGCCGGAGAGCACCAGACCCGCCATTGCCACGGTAAAACCCACCACAAGACCACGCGATACGAACATAAGCAATTCCCTTTACGCAATCCCCGATTTTAGGGGGACAAAATGCACGGGCTCGAGCACGTTTTGTTTCAATCCGTGCGGGGTTTTGTCGATCACCAGCAACATCTGCTGCCCGCCCGACAGCGCCATGGGCGCTACCAGACGCCCCCCCACGGCCAGCTGGTCGCACCACGCCAGCGGCACGGCATCGCCGCCGGCCGCCGCGATGATGGCCGCGTACGGAGCACCTTTGGCATAGCCAAGCATGCCGTCGCCAAACAGCAGATGCACGTTGGCCAGGCGGAACGGCCGCAGGTTGTCGCGCGCCTTGTCGTGCAGGCCGCGCAGGCGCTCCAGCGTGTACACCTCGCGGGCCAGCAGGCTCAGCACGGCCGCCTGGTAGCCGCAGCCCGTGCCAATCTCCAGCACACGGCCCAGCCCGCCATGGCGTGCACTCTCGGCCCCCAGCAGCAGCTCGCACATGCGCGCCACCACGCTGGGCTTGGAGATGGTCTGGCCCAAGCCTATCGGCAGGCTGGTGTCTTCATAGGCCTGGTTGACCAGTGCACTGTCCACAAACCGGTGACGCTCTACAGCGCCCATGGCCTGCAGCACGGGGGGCAACGTGATGCCGCCCGCCGCCAGTTTTTGCACCATGCGGGCACGCACAGCCGACGAGTCCAGCCCCACCCCGGCGGGCGCCGGGGCGACGGCCGGTTTGCGCAGGGCCACGGACGGGGGCGCCACCACCGGCTTGCCCGCAGCGGCGTTGCCCGGCACCGGCAGCTTGGCCGGGAACCCTGGGCGGCGCTGCATCACGCCCCAGGGGCGGCAGCCGCCCCTGTCGCCAACCGGGCGGCGGTCTGCGCCCAGTAGCCGAGGTTGTCGTGATCGGTCAGGTCCACCTTGAGGGGCGTGATGGACACATGGCCCTGCGCCGTGGCGTGAAAGTCCGTGCCTTCGGCATCGTCCTTGGCGGCACCGGCACCGCCGATCCAGTACATGGCTTCGCCCCGGGGGCTTTCCTGCACGATGACCCGTTCTGCCGCATGGCGGCGCCCCAGGCGGCACAGCTTGGCAGGGCGCAAGGCCTCCAGCGGCATGTTGGGGATGTTCACGTTGAGCAGCCAGGGGGTTTCGTTGACCAGTTGCTGCGCACGCATCTGCGCCACCAGCTCTCGCGCCTTGGCCGCAGCGGCCTCCAGCTCAGCCCATCCCTTGTCCACCTGCGAGAACGCAATGGCCGGAATGCCGAAGAGATACCCCTCCATGGCCGCCCCCACCGTGCCTGAATAGATGGTGTCGTCGCCCATGTTGGCGCCGTTGTTGATGCCCGACACCACCAGATCGGGCCGGTAGCCTAGCAGGCCGGTCAGCGCAATGTGCACGCAATCTGCCGGGGTGCCATTCACGTAGCGAAAGCCGTTGGCTGCCTTGTGCACGTACAGCGGGGAATGCAGCGTCAGCGCGTTGGATTTGGCACTGTTGTTGTGTTCTGGCGCAACGACCTCCACCTCGACCCCGTCGAGGGTCTTGAGCGCATCATGCAGCGCCACGATGCCGGGGGCCTGGAAGCCGTCGTCATTGGATATCAGGATCTTCATGGTCTGGGTAGCGGTTGCAACGGATTGTAGGTGGCTGGACTGCTGCACCGCGGAGGGACGCCCGTTGACCACATTGCACCGACGGCACCCCGGGGCCCGTCGCTCGTGGGACATCCAGCACACCGGCGCCCCACCTATCATGCGGGCCATCATTGACAAGACCGACCGACAGGAGACTTCCCCATGCATGCCTGGCTTTGCACCAACCCCACCGGCGTCGAAGCGCTCACCTGGACGGAGCTGCCCACCCCCACCCCCAAGGCGGGCGAGGTGCTCATCGAGATCAAGGCCGCTAGCCTGAACTTCCCCGACCTGCTCATCGTGCAGAACAAGTACCAGATGAAGCCGCCGCTGCCCTTTGTGCCCGGTTCGGAATACGCGGGCGTGGTGGCCGCTGTGGGCGAAGGCGTCACGCACCTCAAGGTCGGCCAGAACGTGGCCTGCCTGTCGGGCACGGGCGGCTTTGGCACCCACACCGTCGCCCCCGCCGCCCTGTGTATGCCGCTGCCAGACGGTTTTTCGCATGTCGATGCGGCCGCATTCATCATGATCTACGCCACGTCGCACCACGCTTTGGTGGACCGCGCGCAGCTGAAGGCGGGTGAGACCGTGCTGGTGCTGGGCGCTGCTGGCGGCGTGGGCACGGCGGCCATCCAGATCGCCAAGGCCATGGGCGCACGTGTGATCGCTGCCGCATCCAGCGACGAAAAATGCGCGCTGTGCACTTCCATCGGAGCCGACGCGACCATCAACTACAGCAAGGACAACCTGCGCGAGGCCATCAAGACCCTGACGGACGGCAAGGGCCCCGATGTGATTTATGACCCGGTGGGCGGCGACTTTGCCGAGCCCGCCTTCCGCTCCATCGCCTGGCGCGGCCGCTACCTGGTGGTCGGGTTTGCCTCGGGCCCCATCCCGGCCCTGCCGTTCAACCTGGCGCTGCTCAAGGGTGCCTCCATCGTGGGCGTGTTCTGGGGCGAGTTTTCCAAGCGCGAACCCAAGGCCAACGCCGCCATGATGGGCGAGCTGGCCCAATGGTACGCCCAGGGCAAGATCAAGCCCGTGATCGACCGCACCATGCCCATGGCCGAACTGCCCGCTGCCTACGCCCACATGGGCTCGCGCGGCGTGATGGGCAAGCTGGTCATGGTGAACTGAGGACTGGCCGCGGCCACCGCGGAACGTACGGCCGCCCTCGCCGCAAGGCCGCCACCACGTTCCGGCTGGCATACCCGTGTGGCACGGTATGCCAGCCCCTTCCAGGCCTTGCCTGTGTCACACTTGCGCATTCCAGCCCCTCTGACACTGGTGCCCCTCCATGGCCGACCGACCACCTTCCGAGATCGCGCGCGAGACGCTCAAACAACTGGCCGCACGCCGACTGGCCCCCACGCCAGACAACTACCTCGCGATCTACGATGAAATAGCGGGCATCCGCAGCCCGCAGCCGTTCCCGGAAGGGCCGCTGAGCAGCATCCAGCGGGTGCTGCCCGGCCAGACACCCGCGCAAAAGCGCCTGCTGGGACAGTTCGAACGCGCCATCATCACCAAGGACTGGACGTCGCTGCAAAGCGTGATGGTGGGTTATGCCAACCTGGGGCTGCACCCGGCCACGGCGTCCAAGCCCATCGAGGTGGCCGATGCTCCCACCGCGCTGGGCGAACTGCCCACCGAGTTTGCCGAGGCCCTGGCCCGCCTGATCGACAACACCCTGCCTGCGCTGGGCGACGACGACCCCCGCGTCATCGACATGGCGCAGCAGCTCATCACCTTTCTGCGCGAGCCCGGCCCCCTGGTGACCACCGCGCAGCTCATGCTGGGCAACTTCAGCTACCGCCTGTCGTTCGCCACCGAAGAACAAGCCTCCATCCGCACCAGCCTGCTGGAGCTGCTGCACATGATCTTCGAGAACATCGCCGTGCTCAGTGTGGACGACCGCTGGCTGCAGGGCCAGGCCGAGGCGCTGATGAGTGCCTCGACCCCGCCGCTGACGCTGCGGCGGCTGGACGATGTGCAGCGCCGGCTCAAGGACGTGATCTTCAAGCAGACCGAAGCCAAGGCCCGGTCGCTGGAGGCGCAAGAGCAGATGAAGGAGATGCTGGCCACCTTCATCGAGCGGCTGGCGCGCATCACCGCGTCCAGCACCAGCTACCAGGGCACCATGGAGCGGTGCGCGGACCTGATCGGCAAGGCCAGCACCCTGCAAGAGATTGCCCCGGTGCTGCAGGAGGTGATGAGCGCCACCCGCGCCATGGCGCTCGACAGCCGCGTGACCCACGATGAGCTGCAGGACCTGCGCGAGCGCACCGAGGCCAAGCGTGCCGAAGTCGCCAAGCTGCAGGAAGAACTGGACCGCGCCAGCGCCCAGGCGCGCCACGACCCGCTGACCGGCAGCCTCAACCGCAAGGGCCTGGACGAGGCCGTGGAACGCGAAATCGCCCGCGCCCGCCGCCTGGGCTCGTCGCTGTGCCTGGCACTGCTGGACGTGGACAACTTCAAGACCATCAACGACCGGCTGGGCCATGCCGGGGGCGACGCTGCCCTGGTGCACCTGGCGCAGGTCACGCGCGAAGTCATGCGGCCGCAGGACCTGCTGGCACGCTACGGCGGCGAAGAGTTCGTGATCGTGCTGCCCGACACCGCCGTCGAAGCCGGCGTGCAGGCCATGACGCGCTTGCAGCGCGAGCTGACCACGCGCTTCTTCTTGCAAGGCACCGAGAAGGTGCTCATCACCTTCAGCGCGGGCGTGGCCCAGTTGAGTGACAGCGAGAGCGCCACCGACGCCATCGTGCGGGCCGACCAGGCGATGTATCTCGCCAAGCGCTCGGGCAAGAACCGGGTGATGGCGGCTTGAGCAGGAACACCCCCCTGAGGCGCTGCGGGCAGGGGGACGCCGCCAGCGCGGCGGGGCGGCCCTTGCGCGGCGGCTACTGGTCTGGGCTGCGTCAGTTGCTGAGCACGGCTGCCCGACGCAAAGGGCCGCTGAATTGAACTCCGAGCTAAGACGGCAGTTCCTGCGCAATGCTGCCCTGGCTGCCTCCGCTGCCACACTCCCCCGCTGGGCCTGGAGCACTCCACCCGCGCTGCAAACCAACCCCTTTGCCCTGGGCATCGCCAGCGGCGACCCGGCGCCTGACGGCGTGGTGCTCTGGACGCGACTCGCACTGACCGATCCGGCGCTGATGCTGGCCACCCACACCGTGCGGTGGGAGGTGGCGCACGACGCTGGCTTTGCCCAGATCGTGCAAAAGGGCGAGGCCTCCGCGCTGCCCGCGCTGGGCCACAGCGTGCATGTGGAGTTGCAAGGCCTGCAACCCGCGCGCTGGTACCACTACCGCTTCATGCTGGGCGACGCGGTGAGCGCCAAGGGCCGCACGCGCACCGCGCCTGCGGCGGGCGACATGCCCGGGGCGCTGCGGGTGGCGTTTGCCTCGTGCCAGCGCTGGGAGCATGGGCACTACGCGGCCTGGCGCCATCTGGCCGCTGACCAGCCAGACCTGGTGCTGTTCCTGGGCGACTACATCTACGAATACGCCACACCCAAAAACACCACTGATCTGGCGCGCACCCACAGCCTGCGCCATGCCACCACGCTGGCCGACTACCGCGACCGCTACGCCCTGCACAAAAGCGACCCCGCCCTGCAGCTGGCCCATGCCACCTGCCCCTGGGCCGTGACCTGGGACGACCACGAGGTGCAAAACGACTATGCCGCCGAGGCAAGCCGTGGCGAGAGCCCGGGCAGCGCCGCCTTTCTGGTCCAGCGCAGCGCGGCCTGGCAGGCGTTTTACGAGAACATGCCGCTGCGCACGACCAGCCTCCGGGGCCCCGCGTCCGCCGCCGGCTGGGACACGCTACAGATCTACCGCCGCCTGCGCTGGGGCCGACTGGCGCACATCCACCTGCTCGACAGCCGCCAGTACCGCAGCTGGCAGGCCTGCCGCACACCCGAGGCCAGCAGCGCACCCGCCGTGCGCCCCGCCGACTGCGCAGAGCTGGCCCAGCCACAGCGCAGCCTGCTGGGCAGCGCGCAAGAGCGCTGGCTGGACGCGGGCCTGGCCGCCGACACGGCCAGCGCACAGGCCACACGCTGGAGCGTGATCGCACAGCAGACGCTGTTCTCGCCGCGCCACTACCCCTCTGGCACGGTGCCCGCCGACGCCTGGGACGGCTACCCCGCCGCACGCCAGCGCCTGCTGCAATCGGTGACCCGGCACACGCCGCGCAACACGGTGCTGCTGGGCGGAGACATCCACCAGAACTACGTCTGCCGCGTGCATGGCGATGCCGCTCGGGCCGACTCGGCCGTGGTGGCCAGCGAGTTCTGTGGCACGTCCATCAGTTCGCGGTCGGGCACCACGCAGGCCAAGGTGCACGCCATCGTCCGGCACAACCCGCATGTGCTGCTGGCACGCTGCGACCAGCGCGGCTACGGCCTGGCCGACATCACCCCGGCGCGCTGGACCACCACGCTGCGCGTGGTGGACGACCCGTTGCGCGCGGACAGCGGCGCATCCACGCTCGCCCGGTTTGTGGTGGAAGACGGCCGCGCGGGGCCCCAGGCGGCCTGAGAGGGCGTGGCGCAAGCCTCCAGGCCCGGGGGCCCCTTGTCACTACGCCGCACCAGGGCTCAGAGATGACCAGAGAACAGCCGCTGACGGTCGGTAACAACTATCTTTTTGATAGCTGCTCAGGCATATTGCACTAGCGCTACCACCACAAAATACCTTCAATCGCTGCGCAAACCCCTCCAGCAGCCCCTGGCACGCCCTCGCAGGCTGCAGCAAGGCCCCTTACCATGGCCGCTTCGCTGCTTGCACCCACAGGAGACCCGCATGTCCCCCACTGCCCTGCCTGCCACGCCGCCCCTGCGCCGCCCGTTCAGTCACAACCTGCTGGCCCCTGCGGCCCTTGCCACCCTGGTGGCCCTGGCGGGCTGCGCCAGCGCTCCCTCCCAGTTCGCCTACACCGTGCCCCCCCAGCCCGAGGGCTCGTCCGGCTACACCGAAAAGCCGGGCTGGGCCACCGAGAAGTTCGCCGTGGCCGCTGCTAACCCGCTGGCCACCGACGCGGGCTACCAGATCCTCAAGGCTGGCGGCTCGGCCGTCGACGCGGCCATCGCCGTGCAGATGGTGCTGACGCTGGTGGAGCCCCAGTCCAGCGGCATCGGTGGCGGCGCCTTTCTGCTGCACAGCAACGGCAAGGTGGTAGAGGCCTACGACGGCCGCGAGACCGCGCCCGCTGCTGCCGATGAAAAACTCTTCCTGGGCGCCGACGGCAAACCCGTGCCGTTCTACGATGGCGTGGTGGGCGGCCGCTCGGTGGGCGTGCCCGGCACCGTGCGCATGCTGGAGATGGCGCACAAGCAGCACGGCAAGCTGCCCTGGGCCACGCTGTTCCAGCCCGCCATCACGTTGGCCGAAGGCGGCTTCAAGGTCAGCGCGCGGCTCAACACCCTGGTCAAGGCCGACGCCCACCTCAAGAAGGACCCAGTGGCCGCCGCCTACTTCTACAAGGCCGATGGCGACGCACGCGATGTGGGCGTGAACCTGCGCAACCCCGAGCTGGCCGCCGTGCTGCGCCGCATCGCCGCCGAAGGCAGCAAGGCCCTGCACGAAGGCGAGATCGCCCAGGCCATCGTGGACAAGGTGCAAAAACACCCCACCAACCCCGGCAAGCTCAGCCTGGCCGACCTGGCGGGCTACCAGCCCAAGAAGCGCGAGGCGCTGTGCCACGACTACCAGGTGGCCAGCAAGGACTACCGCGTGTGCGGCTTTCCGCCCCCAAGCTCCGGGGCCATCGCCATCGGGCAGATCCTGGGCATCCTGAAGAACACCGACGCCGCCGCCAAGCCGCTGCAGGACGGCCTGCCCAGCGCAGACTGGCTGCACCTCTACACCGAGGCCGCCCGCCTGGCCTTTGCCGACCGCGCCCAGTACGTGGCCGACCCCGACTTTGTGCAGCCCCCCGCCGGCAGCTGGACCAGCCTGCTCGCGCCCGCCTACCTGACCGAGCGCGCCAAGCTCATCGGCACGCAGAGCATGAAGGTCGCCCAGCCCGGCAACCCCGGGGCTGTCAAGACGGGCTTTGCGCCCATGCCCGACCAACCCGAATACGGCACCAGCCACATCAGCATCGTCGATGCCTTTGGCAACGCGGTGGCCATGACCACGACCATCGAAGACCAGTTCGGCGCACGGCAAATGGTGAAGGGCTTCCTGCTCAACAACGAACTCACCGACTTCAGCTTTGCCCCCACCGACGCGCAAGGCCAGCCCATTGCCAACCGCGTGCAGCCCGGCAAGCGCCCGCGCTCGTCCATGTCGCCCACGCTGGTGTTCGACAAAGCCACGGGTGAGCTGCTGATGAGCGGCGGCAGCCCTGGCGGCGCAGCCATCATCCACTACACGGCCAAGACGCTATATGGCGTGCTCAACTGGGGTCTGATGCCCCAGCAGGCCATCAACCTACCCAACTTCGGCTCGATGAACGGCCCCACGCTGCTGGAAGAAAAGCGCTTCCCGCCCGCCACGGTCGAGGCCTTGCGCGCCAGGGGCGCCGAGGTGCGCGAGATGAACATGACCAGCGGCCTGCAAGCCATCACACGCGGCCAGGCACATGGCAAGAAGCTGTGGATGGGCGGGGCCGACCCGCGCCGCGAGGGCGTGGTGATGGGCGACTGAGCGCCTGCGCTGCAACGCGGGCCCACCGGCCTGCACGCGCGCCAGCGAAAATCCTCACCATGAACCTCTACCGATTCATTCCCGCGCTACCGCTGACCATGTACCGGCACCTGTGGCGCAGCGTCCAGGGCGCAACCCTTGCCTGCGCCCTGGGCATGGCGCCCGCCCAGGCCCAGGTGCGTGCGACTGCTGCACAGCACCCCGCACAGTGGCCCACCACACTGGCCATGGCCGCGCCGATCCCATCGCCCACACCGGCCCAGCTACAACCGCTGCCCGCAGGCGTAGAACTGGGCATGGGCGCGGACGCCCTGCGCGACGCGGTACCCGGCGCGGCCCGCGTGCTGCGCCCGCAGCGCCTGGCCGGAGGGCTGGCGGGCCTCTGGCGGCTGGAGCCTGTGGTGATCGCCGGATTGTCCGGTGCGCAAACCTTCTTCTTCAGCGGGCGGGAGCTGCGGCGGGTCGAATTCGTTGCCGATGCCAGTGACCTGGCCGATGGCGGCGCAGCCGCCTTCGGTGCCCTGCTCGCGTTTGGCCGCAGCACCTACGGGCCGGAGACTGCTGCCAACGACCCCAGCGGTAGCTATGCCGCATGGACCCAAGGGGGCCTGGAGGTGTACGCCCAGCGGGTGCCCGCACCGCGCGCCACGGTGCGGTGGGTGATCAAGCAGAGCGAGGGCAAGGACGCCAGCGAGCTGTGATGTGCAGCTGGGCCATCGCCCGTCCAGCTTGATGCTCCCAACGCGGTGATCTGAATGAAAAAGGGCCGCTAGTGCTTATGAATAAAGCGCCAATAGCTCCCAAATAAATAGCACCATCATCTGTTGCGAATCACCACCAAGCCTTAGTCAGCCCGGCGGACCTGCAACACCCCCATCAGCCAGCGGGCTCAATGCGGTGTCGATGTTGAAGCGGTTCTTGCCCGCCTGCTTCGCTGCGTACATCGCTGCGTCGGCCTGGGCCAGCAGCGCATCGGCGTCGGCGCCATGGCGCGGGTAAAGCGCCACGCCCACGCTGGCCGAGATGTGGGCAACAGCCCCCTCCAGCACAAACGGCTGCTCCATCGCCAACAGCACCTTGCTGGCCACAACCTCGCAATGGTCTGCCCGCTCGATGGTGGCCAGCACGATGCCGAACTCGTCCCCGCCCAGTCGCGCCACGGTGTCTTCGGCGCGCACGCAGTCTTCCAGCCGCCGGGCTACCTGCTGCAGCAACAGGTCGCCCGCTGCATGGCCCCACTGGTCGTTGACGGACTTGAACCCGTCCAGGTCCACGTAGAGCACGGCGGCGTGCCGCCCGTGGCGCCGGGCCGTTTCGAGCACACGCGCCAATCGGTCGTGGAACATCACGCGGTTGGACAGTCCTGTGAGCGCGTCGTGCAGCACATCGTGCGACAGGCGCATCTCCAGCTCCTTGCGCGCGCTGATGTCCTGCGTCACCACCACCAGAAAGTCCGGGTGACCCTGGGCGTCCTTGACGAGGCCCAGCGCTTCGTACACCCACAACAGGCCGCCGTCCTTGCGCCGGTAGGCCTTTTCCATCTCGGGGGAGAACACGGGTGAGTGCGCCACCAGGCGCCGCGCCAGAAAGCGGCGCAGGGCTTCACGCTCGCCCTCGTCGCTCAGCGCAAACAGGTCGCGCTGGCGCAGCTCCTCCAGCGAATAGCCCAGCATGCGGCAGAACTTGTCGTTGGCACGCAGGATGCGGCCTTCGGGCGTGATGTGGGCGATGCCAGTGGCCGCCTGGTGGAAGGTGGCGCGGAACAAGCCTTCGCTCGACGCCAGTGCATCGGCCACGGCCCGCTGGCGTGCCAGCACCACAATGAGCAGCGCGCCAAAACACAGCAGCGCCACACTGGCCCCCGCCGCCAGGGCGAGGTAGTCAACGCGCCGCTGCATCGCCGGCGCCAGCACCTCGTCGGAGGTCGACCCCACCGTCACCATCAACGGGTAGCCCGCCATGCTGCGGTAGCTGAGGATGCGCGGCACACCGTCCACCGCGCCGGCGTCATCGATCAGTTCACCTTCGGGGTCTTGCGCGCGTTGCTGAAACCAGGGCAGCCCCCGCGCATCGGCGCCAAAGCTGATTTGCCCCCCCGCCTTGCGGCCGCGTACCACGCCGTCCAGCCCTGCCAGTTCCAACAGCCCCTGCGCGCCCAGGTCGGCCTGGCGGTAAAAGTCGGTGAAGTTCGTCGGGTCCACCGACATCACCACCACGCCGCCAAAGCGGCCGCCCTCGCTCACGATGCGCAGCGCCATCGGTATGCGCCACTGCCCCGACACACGGCCCAGCACGGGCTCGCTCACAAACAGGTCATCGCGGTCGCTGGCCTGCAGCGCCTTGAAAAACGCACGGTCGCTGTAGTTGACGGCGCCCGTCTCCTGGCTGCTGCTGACAATGTCGCCCTGCTCGTTGACCACGCTGATGATGGTGAACATGGGCTCGCGGACCACCCCCCGCGCCACCCAGTCGCGCAGGTCGATGTCGGTGCCCTGCTGCAGGTATTGCTCGCGCACAAAGGCAGCCACCTGCTCGGCCGCCTTGAGGGTGCGGAACACCTGCTGCTCGAAAGCAATCGCCAGGTTGGCGTTGGACTGCATGGCCGATGCAACGGCCTGCTCGCGCTCGAACGCCACGCGCTGCAGCGTGACCAGCCAGAAGCCCGCGATGGCCACCACGCAGCCCAGCGCTATCGCCAGGCTCAGCGGCGTGGCCAGGCGATAGCGGCGGCGCGAGGCCCCGGCCCCAAGACGGTCGTCCGCGTCCGGTGGCCGCGTGGTGTCATCTTTTTGGTGCATGCCCCTCCCAATGTAGCGGGGCATGTGCGACAAGTCGACAACAGGATGGCCACCGACGGGCGCTCCTGCAAATTCAGCGGGAGAACCTAGCCCAGCCGCGCCAGCACCCTGGGCAGGCTGGCCACCAGCATCGCCACGCCCGACAGGGTCAACATGCCCAGCACGATCTGCCGGAACCGTGCGTCGCTGATGCCGTGGTACAGCCGCGCGCCCAGCAGCACCGGCACCAGCATGGCGGGCACCACGATGGCCAGCATCGGCAGCGCCTCGCGGGTGACGAGGCCGGTGGCCAGGTAGGTGACAAAGGTCACCAGCAGCATGGCCAGGTTGAAGTTCTGGATGATGGCGCGCTGCACGTCCTTGTCCAGCCCGCGCAGGGTGCACCACAGTGTGGGCAGCACGCCGGTGAAGCCGCCCAGCCCGCCCATCACGCCGCCCGCCATGCCCACCAGCGCGTCGGCCACGCGGCCGCCTCGCGTGATGCGGGGCAGATTCTTGGCCATCAGCATCGCCGGGCACCACAGCACCAGCAGCGTGCCCAGGATGACCTTGAACGCGTCCATGTCCAGACGGGGCAACACAGCCACGCCGATGGGGATGCCCACCAGACCACCCAGCACAAAGGGCAGCAGGCGCACCCGGTCAAAACCCCGGCGCACCGTGGCCGCCGCCACCAGCTGGCCGGTGAGCGCGCCGCACACCGCCAGCAGCGCGGCCAGGCGGGGCTCCAGCGCCCAGGCCCAGAACGACATGGCCACCATGCCAAAACCAAAGCCTGACAGGCCCTGCACAAACCCGGCGGCCACTGCGCCGACGGCCACGATCAACAGCACGGAATCCATGTCTCCCCCTCACTTGGTATGAACGTGCGCGGGGGCTTGCTTCACGCCCCACGGAGCCCCACTCTCCTTACGCATCTGCGTGTTCGGCCTGTGAGTCCATGAAGCGCAAGCCCTGCGCACCCAGCCGCCATTGTGTGCGCTGGCGGCGGGGGCAGCACTGTGGCGGTGGATCGCGGTGCCAGTTCAATACAACGTGGCTTGCTGGCGCGCTGGCAGCTCGCGGTCGTAGGCGGCGCCGTCAAACGCGCCTTGCGTGATGGACGCCAGGATGGCGCCCGGAGTGGGCACGGGGCGTGGGGTGCCGGGCGGCACGGCGTCCCACAGGCGCGAGCGCTGGATGGCGCGGGCGCACTGGAAGTACACCGCCTGCACATCCACCACGATCACACATTTGGGGGGCTGGCCGTTGACCACAAAACGCGCCAGCAGGTCGGGCGCGACGCTGATGCGGGCGTGGCCGTTGACGCGCAGCGTCTCGCCCACGCCGGGGATGAGGAACAGCAGCGCCACGCGCGGGTCGGCCACGATGTTGCGCAGGCTGTCGGCACGGTTGTTGCCACGGCGCTCAGGCAGCAGCAGGGTCTTGTCGTCCAGCAGTTGCACAAAGCCGGCCGGGTCGCCGCGCGGCGAGGCATCCAGCCCCCCAGGGCCGGTGGTGGCCAGCACGGCAAAGGGCGATGCCGCGATCATGGCACGGTAGGCAGGGTGCACATACGGCAGCTCTTTGTGGATGGAGGCATCGCTCAGCGGGCCCAGCAGCGCCTCCAGGCGTGGCAGGGTGTCGATGGCGTGCTCGTCGCGGTCGGGGGTCATGGGGCGACTTCCTTCGGGTGGGGTGGCAAGGGAGCGGCCATGGTGCAGCAGGCCTGCCGCGCTGACAAACGACTTTGCCGCCGGTGATGCGTGCGGAAAACGCACGCATCGTCGTCGCGCATAACTGACTGCGATTGCGCCGCCGCAGGACCGAGCGAGCAGCGGCACCAGAAGCGGCGCGCATCCGGCCTACGGGCCAGACACGCGCCGCTACGCCCTTTAACGAGCCGGGCGCAGCTTGACGCCGGGGAAATCCACCGGCACGCCCAGTGCCACATTCACATAGTTGGTGAACAGGTTGAGCGCCACGTGAGCCACGATCTCGACGATCTGCTCGTCGTTCACGCCCTGGTCGCGCAGAGCCTGCACATCGGCCGCATCAACCTGGCCACGTTCGTTGACCAGTTGCAGCACAAAGCGCAGCACGGCGGCAGTGCGCGGGTCGGCCGATTCGCCCGCCTGCGCGGCGGCCAGGGCCTCGCCACTCACGCCCGCCTTGCGGCCGAGGGCCGTGTGGGCGGCCAGGCAGTAGTCGCAGGCATTGCGGTTGGCCACGGCCACGGCGATCTGCTCACCCAGGGCGGCGCCGATCACGCCCCCGCCCAGCGCACCAAACGCGCCCCACATGCTTTGCAGCGCGGCGGGCGAATTGGCCACGGCGCGGAACATGTTGGGCGTGGCGCCAAAGGCACCGTGGACCTGGTCGAGCACGGCGCGCACAGTGCCGGTGGCGGCGGTACGGTCAACGAGGGGGACGCGGGCGATGGAGGAAGAAGTAGCGGACATGGTGTGTTCCTTGAAGGTCATGAAGGTGATTGAGAACTTGTGCCTGTTCTCGGCACCCCTGCAGTGTCCAGTGTCAGCTCGTACCATTTGGCACATAAAATCCAAAATTCATACCAAATCATCCAAAACCATGCCAACACCCATCACCACACCCGCGCAGGCCTCCACCCCGCTCGACCGGTTGTCGCCGCTGCTGGAGCGGTTTCGGGTGCGGGCGCACCTGTTCCACAACGGGCCGCTGTGTGGTGTGACGCACTTTGCGGCGGCGCCGGGCCGGGGCTTTTTGCATGTGCTGCGCCGGGGCGAGATGGTGGTGACGCACCAGCCCCAGGCGGGCCCGCCCGAGCGGCTTCAGGTGTGCGAGCCCAGCCTGTTGTTCTATGCCCGGCCGCTGGAGCACTTCTTTCACAACGCGCCCACCGAGGGCTCAGACTTCACCTGCGCCGCACTGGACTTTGACGGCGGCGCCAGCCACCCGCTGGCCCGCGCCCTGCCCCCGCTGGTGGTGCTGCCGCTGGGCGCGGTGGACGGGCTGCAGCAGTCGCTGGACTTGCTGTTTGTCGAAACCGACCGCCTGCGCTGCGGCCACCGCGTGCTGGCCGACCGGCTGTTTGAAGTGGTGCTGCTGCAGTTGCTGCGCTGGCTGCTGGACCACCCGCAGCAGGCGCAGATGCCGCCGGGCCTGCTGACGGGCCTGGCCGACCCGCAACTCTCGCGCACCCTCACGGCCCTGCACGAGGCGCCCGGCGAGCCGTGGAGCCTGGCGCAGATGGCCCAGCAGGCGGCCATGTCGCGCAGCGCGTTTGCCGCCCGCTTCAAGGCCGTGGTGGGGGACACCCCCGCCGACTACCTGGCGCACTGGCGGCTGACACTGGCGCAGGCCCACCTGCGCGCGGGCCGGTCGCTCAAGTCCATCGCCCACGAACTGGGCTATGCCAACCCCTCAGCGCTGTCGCGCGTGTTTGCGCAAAAGCTGGGGATGTCAGCGCGGGACTGGCGCGAGGCGGTGGACGAAGGACGTTGACACGCAGCCCTGGCAGCGCCGCCGGGTCGCCCAGGAGCCCCTGGCACTGGTTTTCAAACCAAAAGCGGTGGATGCGCTAGTGGAATATGCGCTACCAGCTATCAATTAAATAGCATCTTGATAGCCCACTGCGCGCGGTCTCTTCCTGAAGGGAGCCTCGCGCCCCCTCAGACGTTGATGGCCGCTGCCGACCCGGCCTGCTTGCGCAGCTCGAACTTCTGGATCTTTCCGGTGCTGGTCTTGGGCAGCTCGCCAAACACCACGGCGCGCGGCACCTTGAAGCCCGCCAGGTGCTTCTTGCAGTGCGCCACGATGTCTTCGGGCGTGGTCTGCGCGCCGGCCTTCAGCTCCACAAACGCGCAGGGCGTCTCGCCCCACTTGGGGTCCGGCTTGGCCACCACGGCGGCGGCCAGCACGTCGGGGTGGCGGTAGAGCACGTCTTCCACCTCGATGGACGAAATGTTCTCGCCGCCCGAGATGATGATGTCCTTGCTGCGGTCCTTGATCTTGATGTAGCCGTCGGGGTACTGCACCGCCAGGTCGCCGCTGTGGAACCAGCCGCCCGCAAAGGCCTCGTCGGTGGCCTTGGGGTTCTTGAGGTAGCCCTTCATAGCGATGTTGCCCTTGAACATGATCTCGCCCATGGTTTCGCCGTCCTGCGGCACGGGCAACATGGTCTCGGGGTCGAGCACGCGCACGTCGCGCTCCAGGTGGTAGCGCACGCCCTGGCGGGCGTTGAGGCGGGCGCGCTCGCCAATGTCCATAGCATCCCAGGCCTCGTGTTTGGCACACACGGTGGCGGGGCCGTACACCTCGGTCAGGCCGTACACATGGGTCAGATCGAACCCCATCTTTTCCATGCCTTCGATCATCGACGCCGGTGGCGCAGCGCCCGCCACCATGGCCTTGACACCTGCAGGAACGCCCACCTTCATGGCATCTGGCGCGTTGACCAGCAGCCCGTGCACGATGGGCGCGCCGCAGTAGTGCGTGACGCCGTGGTTGCGGATGGCGTCGAAGATGGCCTGCGCGTCCACCCGGCGCAGGCACACGTTGACACCTGCTCGCGCCGCAATGGTCCATGGAAAGCACCAGCCGTTGCAGTGGAACATCGGCAAGGTCCACAGGTACACCGCGTGTTTGGGCATGTCCCACTCCAGCACGTTGCTGATGGCGTTGGTGGCGGCGCCCCGGTGGTGGTAGACCACGCCCTTGGGGTTGCCGGTGGTGCCGGATGTGTAGTTGAGCGCAATCGCATCCCACTCGTCGGCGGGCAGGCTCCAGGCAAAGGCCGCGTCGCCGCTGGCCAAAAAGGCTTCGTAGTCGGTGCCGCCCAGGCTTTGCACGGCGGGGCCGTAGAGGGCGTCCTGCACCTCGATCACGCGGATGGGCGTGGTGGCGGTGCGCAGGGCCAGCGCCTTGGCCATGGTGCCGGTGAATTCCGGGTCCACGATCACGACCTTGGCCTCGCCGTGGTCCAGCATGAAGGCGATGGCCTCCGGGTCCAGCCGGGTGTTGAGGGTGTTGAGCACCGCGCCCGCCATGGGCACGCCAAAGTGCGCCTCCACCATCGGGGGCGTGTTGGGCAGCATCACGGCCACGGTGTCGTTCTTGCCGATGCCCGCCTGGGTCAGCGCGCTGGCCAGCTGGCGGCAGCGCGCATAGGTCTGGGCCCAGGTCTGGCGCAGCGCGCCGTGCACGATGGCCAGGCGGTCGGGGTAGACCTCGGCCGTGCGTTCGATGAACGACAGGGGCGACAGGGCGGCAAAGTTGGCTTCGTTGCGGGGCAGGTGCTGGTCAAAGATGGAGGTCATGGGTCAGTGCAAGAAGGTGAACGACACACAGCCTAGCGCCGCAGGCTGACACGAAAGCAACACGGGCCGGCGCATGGGCAAGGTTCGCGGCAGCGCGCAGCCTCA
Source organism: Acidovorax sp. M14 (assembly GCF_049331375.1). Lineage (NCBI taxonomy): Bacteria > Pseudomonadati > Pseudomonadota > Betaproteobacteria > Burkholderiales > Comamonadaceae > Acidovorax > Acidovorax sp. M14. The sequence continues at coordinate 1,756,473 of NZ_CP186263.1, read as the reverse complement.
CAACCTGCGCTTGTGGCCTTGCTTGATGCGGTACATGGCCGCGTCAGCACTGGCCATGAGTGTGCGCGCATCCTGCGCATCGCGGGGAAACAGGCTCAGGCCGATGCTGGCGCGCACGGCCAGCGGCTCGCCGTCAATGTCCAGCGGCGGCTCGAACGCATGCTGCAGCTTGGTCACGATCTGCAGCGCGGCCTCTTCGGAATCCACGTTTTCGCACAGCACCGTGAACTCATCCCCGGCCAGTCGGGCCACGGTGTCCACCTGCCGCACAGCGCCGACGATGGTGCGGGCCACGGCCTGCAGCACCCGGTCGCCCACGGCGTGCCCGCGCGTGTCGTTGATGGCCTTGAAGTCGTCCAGGTCCACAAACAGCAGGGCGCAGCTGCGGCCGCTGCGACGCGACAGCTCCAGCACCTGGCCCAGGCGCTGCTCGAACATGCGGCGGTTGGGCAGGCCGGTGAGAGCGTCGTGGTGCGCCAGGTGGGCCATGGCGTCGCGGCTCAGGTTCAGCTCGGCCAGCTGGCGGCTGATCTGCTGCTCCATGTCCTGGAAGCTGCGGGCCAGCTCGCCCACCTCGTCGCCCCGGTGCACCGGCAACGCGCCGTGGGATTCCCCGCGCGAAAACGCCTGCGCCGCCTTCACCATGGCCTGCAGCGGCTGGGTCACCAGGCGCGACACGCCGGCCGCCAGGGCCACACCCACCACGCTGAGCACCAGCAAGATCTTGAGGATGCTGCGCCCCAGGTCCAGCACCTCGCCCTGCACCACGGCCAGCGGCTGCGAGAGCCCCACGACCATGAAACGCCCCTCGTCCGCGTTGCCAAAGGGCATGCGCACAAAGGCAAAGACACGCGCCTCCTCGTCGTCGGTGCCGGACTGGCTGAGTACCGCCTCTTCGGCACGGCCATCGACCAGCGCGGCCACCTGCGGGAACGACTCCTGGATCAGGATGCGCTGGCCCCGGTCAAAGCCAAAGGTCTGCGCGGCGTCCGGGTGCACCAGAAAGTCACCCCAGCGGTTGCTCAGATAAAAACCGTAAGGGGTCGGCAGCGCCGCATTGAAGTTGTGCAGGAACGGCGCGGCCGCCACCCGCACCACCACCACGCCCCGCAGCTGCCCCCCCTGCACCACGGGCGACGCCATGTTGAACACGGGCACGGCCGCCTCCTGCGCGGCGTCTTCATGGTTGATGCCGAACTCGGACACATACACCTCCCCATCGGGCAGGCTGAGGGCCTCGAACACGAACGGAAAGTGCGACTTCTCCTGCAGCTGGTCATCGGGCACGCGCACCAGCTTGTCGCCCTGGCGGTCGATGCGCACCAGCTCCAGCCCGTAGTCGCTGGCGCTGATGAAGCGGATCTGCAAATAGGCGGGATGGGCCTGCAGGTTGGCCTTGAACAGGTCGGCCAGCCGTCCCTGGTCTTGTTCGACGGCAGCGGCGTCGGCCAGAAAGGCCGTGTCGCGCGCCACCGTGCCAAAGCCCGCCTGCATGTGGCGCGCCAGCACCTGCGTGGTGGCCAGCAGCGAGCGCTCGGCCCGCCCCTGCAGGCGTTCCCGGCTCGAGTCAAAGGTGTAGTAGCCCGCCAGAATGGCCGCGAACACACTGAACGAGGCCAGCAGGGCCCCCAGCCTCAGCGCGATGCTCCATTTCACGCGTGCCATCGGTCAGAACCGGTTGGGTCGGTCGCCCGACACGATGCGTTGCCAGAGGCGGGCGCGCAGGGCTTCGTCTTCCACCGGCTCCAGCCACACGATGGGGCCCATGGTCCCCCCGGGCACATCGCCCGCCAGCGCTGGTGGCTCGTCCAGGGTATTGGCCAGCCCTTGGCGCCGCGTGAACTCGCGGCTCACGGCCGGGTCGAGCATGTAGTTGATCCACTCGGCAGCCAGCGCGACCTGGGTGGAGCGGCGGGTGATGGCCCAGCAATCCAGCCAGGCGAGCGCGCCCTCCTTGGGCACAACGTAGCCCACATCCAGCCCCGCATCGCGCAGCTGCTTGAGCTGCTGCTGGCCGTAGTTGGCGTGCATTACCGCCACCTTGTGCTTGCGAAACAGCTCCACCGACTCCTCGGGCAGGCTGTAGAACGACCGCACATTGCGCCGCAGGGCCACCAGGTCCTTGGCCAGCGGGCTGAAACGGGCGGGGTCGATGCGAAACGGCGGCAGGCCCCGGCGCATGGCGGCCAGCGAAAATCCGTGGCTGCTGCCGTCAAACGCCAGCACCTTGCCCTGCCAGCGCGGGTCCCACAGCACGGCGATCGACTGCGGTGGCGTGCTGAACTGCTGGCGGTCGTACACCAGCCCCATCTCGGAGTAGGTGAAGGGCATGGCATAGACCTCGCCCCGCCAGCCAATGCCCGAGATGGTGTGCAGCTGGCGAAACCGGGGCAGCTGCCCGGCAGTGTTGCGGATGTTGCTCAACGGCAACGGCGCGAGCTTGTCATGGAGGATCAGCCGCGCAATTTCCGCCGTGTTGGCAGCCACCAGGTCAAAACCCGGCCCGTCGGTGCTGTCCATCTTGGCGCGCAAGACGTCGTCCGACGCCACGATGGTGATCTCCACCTTGACCCCATGGCGCTTCTCGAACACCGCGACAAAGTCCGGGTCGGCATAACCCGGCCAGGCCAGCACCCTGAGGACCGTCGCGGCCTGCGAGGCCCCCGGCAGCCATGCGAGCCCCGCCAGCGCGAACAGCAGCACGGGCAGGCTGGCGCGCCACCCGTGCAGCGCTCTACCCGCCAACGCCCGCCCCCATGCCGCGAACCCCATGCCAAAAGCCTTTCCAGCAATAACTGGTTACAAAGAGTTTACGCGGACAATAGGGCGCGTGACGATCCCTCAGTCTTTCATTCAGGAACTGCTCACCCGTGTGGACGTGGTGGACATCGTGGGGCGCTACGTCCAGCTGAAAAAAGGCGGCGCCAACTTCATGGGACTGTGCCCGTTTCACGGGGAAAAGTCGCCTTCTTTCAGTGTGAGCCCTGCCAAGCAGTTCTATCACTGCTTTGGCTGCGGCAAGAACGGCAACGCCATCAGCTTTCTGATGGACCACGCGGGCATGGGGTTTGTCGAGGCCGTGCAAGACCTGGCCCAGAGCGTGGGCTTGCAAGTGCCGGACGACGACATCTCCCCGCAAGAAAAAGAACGTGCCGCCGCCGCGCGCCAGAAGCAGGCCACGCTGAACGAGGTGCTGGAGAAAGCCGCCGACGCCTACCGCCGCCACCTGCGCGAGTCGCAGCGCGCCATTGGCTACTTCAAGGGCCGAGGCGTCTCGGGCGCGGTGGCCAAACGCTACGGCTTGGGCTACGCGCCCGAAGGCTGGCGCAGCCTGGCCAGCGTGTTTCCGAGCTATGACGACCCGCTGCTGGAGGAAAGCGGCCTGGTCATCGTGAACGACGAAGACGGCGGCAAGCGCTACGACCGGTTCCGCGACCGGGTGATGTTCCCCATCCGCAACGTCAAGGGCGAATACATTGGCTTTGGCGGCCGGGTGCTGGGCGACGACAAGCCCAAGTACCTCAACTCCCCCGAAACCCCGGTGTTTCACAAGGGGCGCGAGCTGTACGGCCTGTTCGAGGCCCGCACGCCCATCCGCGAGGCGGGGTACGCACTCGTCACCGAGGGCTACATGGACGTGGTGGCGCTGGCGCAGCTGGGTTTTCCGAACGCGGTGGCCACGCTGGGCACGGCATGTACGCCCGAGCATGTGCAAAAGCTGCTGCGGTTTACCGACGCGGTGGTGTTTAGCTTTGACGGCGACAGCGCCGGGCGGCGTGCGGCCCGCAAGGCGCTGGACGGCGCCCTGCCCCATGCCACCGACACGCGCAGTATCAAGTTTCTGTTCCTCCCCGCCGAGCACGACCCGGACAGTTTCATCCGCGAGCACGGTACGGACGCGTTTGCGCGCCATGTCGAGCAAGCTACACCGCTGAGCCGGTTTCTGGTGGAAGCAGCCAGCGAGGGCTGCGACCTGGCCACCGCCGAGGGCCGCGCCCACATGGCCAGTAACGCACGCCCACTGTGGACGGCGCTGCCCGACGGCGTGCTCAAGCGCCAATTGCTGGGCGAGTTGGCCGAGCTAACCCAGCTCAACGCCCGCGACCTGTCGGACCTGTGGGGCCAGGCCGCCGCCCGCGATGGCCTGCGCGCCGCGCATCACGCCCCCCCGCAGCGCCAACAGCCCCGCTCCACCGCCGATGACGCCCCCAGCTGGGACGTCCCGCCCGACGCCGATGGCTGGCAGCCCCACACCGAATCGGCGGGCCCGGCCTATGACCCCGGATACGGCAGCTACAGCAACCCGGGCGGCTACGGAGGCCAAAACGGTCACAGTGGCCCAAGCGGCTATGGCGGCAGCAAGCCCCCATTCCGCAAGGGGGGCGACTGGAAAAGCGGCGGAGGCTGGAAAAAGCGCGACAAGGACGCCCCGTGGCCGCCCCAGCCCCGCCTGCCCCGCACGCCGGCCATGAGCCGCGCCGACCACGCCGCGCGGCTGCTGCTGTCGCACATGGCTTTTCTGGAAGAGCTGACGCACGACGACCACACCATATTGGCGGCCCAGCCGGGGCCCCATGGGCCGCTGTTCGCATGGCTGGAGGCGCAGTTTCATGAACATGGCCCCCTGGCCTGGGCCGTGCTGCGCGAGAGCCTGCGCGACCACGAGTGCGAAGAGCTGGCCGTCAAGGTGATGACCGGCTCGCACGCGCAGACCGAGGGCGAGCTGCACGAATTGCGGGTGGAGCTGCGCGACCTGCTCACCCGCATGCAGATCGAAGACATCAAGGAGCAGCAAAAAGTGCTGGTGCTGCAGGTGGCACAAGACCCGTCTGCCCTGGAGCGCTACCGGGCGCTGGCCGAAAAGCGCAAGGAGCTGGAACAAATAGCGCCAAAAACCACTTGAATCGGGTGCGGGCGGTATAATATAAGGTTAGTTATTGGCAAGAGCGACAGCAGCACCTCCGAGCCGGGCCACCGTGACAAACGCGCACCTATGCGCTGATGGGCCCACTTATCGCAAGGACTGCACACCAAATGATCGCCCAGACATCTTGCCGCTGAGGGCTCCCCCTCAAGCGCAAAGCCCCTGTTGCTTTGCGTTGCCACCCGCGCCGGGATCTGAGGCGCTTGCGTTTTCTTTGTGTCCGTTTTTGATTCTGAGGTTGCTCCATGCCCGCTCAAAAGTCCGCGAAGTCGCCCAAGTCTGCCTCAGGCACTGCCGCAAAGGCTGTCTCCAAAACCGCGGCCAAAGCGCCGGCCAAGGCGGCCCCCAAAAAGGCCGCTGCCGCTGCGCCCGCCCCGGTCGCCAAGAAAGTGAAAACTGTGCCCGTGAAAAGTACCGCCGAGCTGATCAAAGCTGCCGATGAGTTGCTGAAGAAAAAACCTGCCCGCGCCAAGGCCGTCGCCGCAGCTGCCGACGACGAAGAAGCGCCCAAGAAAAAGCCTGGCCGCCCCGCCAAGGCCGCGGGTGCCGCCGAAGCCAAAGCCCCCGCCAAGCGCGGCCGCAAGCCCAAGGCAGCCGCCGGTGGCGATGAGAGCGTGGACGACACCGACCTGTCGGACATCGAAGCCGACCTCGAAGGCGAGGTCGAAGAGACCCCTGAGGCCGCCGCCACGGTCGAGAAGGTCAAGCCCCTGCGCATGAAGATCAGCAAGGCGAAGGAACGCGCCTTGATGAAGGAATTCGGTCTGGACGAAACCGTCCTGTCCGAAGAAGACATGCAAAAGCGCCGCCAGCGCCTGAAGGCCCTGATCAAGCTGGGCAAGACCCGCGGCTACCTCACGCACGTGGAAATCAACGACCACTTGCCCGACAAGCTGGTCGATGCCGAAACCCTTGAAGCCGTCATCACCACCCTGAACGACCTGGGCGTGGCGGTGTACGAGCAGACGCCTGACGCCGAAGCGCTGATCATCACGGACAACGCTCCCGCAGGTGCCACCGAAGAAGAAGCCGAAGAAGCCGCCGAAGCCGCGCTGTCCACCGTGGACTCCGAATTCGGCCGCACCACCGACCCCGTGCGTATGTACATGCGCGAAATGGGCACGGTGGAGCTGCTGACCCGCGAAGGCGAAATCGAAATCGCCAAGCGCATCGAAGGCGGTTTGATGGCCATGATGGAGGCGATCAGTGCATCGCCCGCCACCATCGCCGAGATCCTCAACATGGGCGAGGAAATCCGCGAAGGCAAGGTCGTCATCTCGACCATCGTGGACGGCTTCTCCAACCCCAATGAGGCCGACGACTATGTGGCCGAAGAAGACTTCGACGAATTCGACGAAGCCGACGACGACGACGGCAAGGGCGGCAGCAAGGCGCTGACCAAGAAGCTCGAAGAACTCAAGAAGCAGGCGCTGGAGCGCTTTGACAAGCTGCGCGAGCTGTTTGAAAAAGTGCACAAGGTGTACGACAAGGAAGGCTACGGTACCCCTGCCTACATCAAGGCCCAGCAGGCCCTGTCGGCCGAGCTGATGACCATCCGCTTCACCGCCAAGACCATCGAGAAGCTGTGCGACATGGTGCGCGGCCAGGTGGACGATGTGCGCAAGAAGGAACGCGAGCTGCGCCGCATCATCGTGGACAAGTGCGGCATGCCGCAGGAGACGTTCATCAAGGACTTCCCGCCCAACCTGCTGAACCTGCAGTGGGTCGAGAAGCAGGCCGCCGCGGGCAAGCCCTGGTCGGCCGTGATGGCGCGCAACATCCCGCCCATCCAGGACCTGCAGCAAAAGCTGATCGACCTGCAGTCGCGCGTCGTGGTGCCGCTGGCCGAGCTCAAAGGCATCAACAAGCGCATGAACGAAGGTGAAGCCACCTCGCGCGATGCCAAGAAGGAAATGATCGAGGCCAACCTGCGCCTCGTGATCTCGATTGCCAAGAAGTACACCAACCGTGGCCTGCAGTTCCTCGACCTGATCCAGGAAGGCAACATCGGCCTGATGAAGGCGGTGGACAAGTTCGAATACCGCCGGGGCTACAAGTTCTCGACCTACGCTACCTGGTGGATTCGCCAGGCCATCACCCGCTCGATCGCCGACCAGGCGCGCACCATCCGTATCCCGGTGCACATGATCGAGACGATCAACAAGATGAACCGCATCAGCCGCCAGCACTTGCAAGAGTTCGGCTTCGAGCCCGATGCTTCCATCCTGGCGGCCAAGATGGAAATCCCCGAGGACAAGATTCGCAAGATCATGAAGATCGCCAAAGAGCCGATCTCCATGGAGACGCCGATCGGCGACGACGACGACAGCCACCTGGGCGACTTCATCGAGGACGGTGCCAACACCGCGCCTATCGAAGCCGCCATGCAGGCGGGCCTGCGCGATGTGGTCAAGGACATCCTGGACGGCCTCACGCCGCGCGAAGCCAAGGTGCTGCGCATGCGCTTCGGTATTGAAATGACCAGCGACCACACCCTGGAAGAAGTGGGCAAGCAGTTCGACGTGACCCGCGAGCGCATCCGCCAAATAGAAGCCAAGGCGCTGCGCAAGCTCAAGCACCCCAGCCGCTCGGACAAGCTGCGCAGCTTTATCGACTCGCTGTAAGCGCCGTAAGCCTCGCAACCCAGCCTTTGCTGGCTCCAACGCCCTGCCCCGCACCTGCGGCGCAGGGCGTTTTTCATGGTGCACAGATCCGCTCGACCGCTCTAGATGGCGCCCCAAACCCCGCGTTTACCCTGATGCCAGCGACAGCAGACTGACAGCTTGGCTGGCGACCATTGCGCGCAGCCCAGATGGTGGTGTGCAGATCCCTTCCCTGCGCATGCCCCACCGGCTGACGGCGTTGCCTCGGCGTGGCAACGCGCAAACACACTCAGGGCGCTCCTGCAGTGGCCTGAATATCTGATTCCCGACGCCTTTCCTGCCTCCCCACTTGTCAAAGGACTTTTCATGTCTGCAGCCATCGACCGCCGCCGGGCCATCGCCCAATCTGTCGCTACCGCCCTGGCCTGGAGCACGCTTGGCCCTTCCGCCTGGGCGCAGAGCGCTGCCGGGGCAGCCCGCCCTGCCCCCACAGCCGCCAAGGCAGCCAAGCTGGCGGGCACCGTGCGCATCGTGATCCCGGCCAATGCCGGTGGCGGCTGGGACCAGACAGGCCGCGCCCTGGGCGCCGCCATGGTCGCTGCCGGCGCTGCGGACCAGGTGGAGTACGAAAACATCGGCGGCAAGGGCGGGACCATTGGCCTGGCCAAGTACGCCGAAAAGTACAGCAGCGACCCCAACACGCTGCTGATGGGCGGCATGGTGATGTTGGGCGCCGTAGCGCTGCAAAAGCCTGCGGTGGACATGACCCACATCCAGCCCCTGGCGCGACTCACCAGCGACTACCTGGTGGCGGCCGTCACCGCCAATTCGCCCATCAAGACCACGAAGGACCTGGCCGATGCAATGCGTGCCGACCTCAAGGCCGTGCCGATTGCCGGTGGCTCGGCCGGTGGCGTGGACCACATCTACGCGGGCGTGCTGGCGCGTGCGGCCAAGGCCAACCCCGAAGGGCTGGTCTACAAGCCCTTCCCCGGTGGTGCCGAGGTGGTCGAGGCCGTGCTGTCGGGCAACGCAGCGCTGGGCCTGTCGGGCTACAGCGAGTTCAACGATGCCATTGCCAGCGGCAAGCTGCGCGCCGTGGGCGTGTCGTCGCGCCGCAGCGTCTTTGGCCTGCCGTCGTTCCGCGAACAAGGGCTGGATGCCGTGATGGCGAACTGGCGTGGCGTGTTCACCGGCAAGGGCGTGCCCGCCGCGCGCGCGGCGGAGATGCTGGCTGCTGTCGAGGCCGCCACCCACCACGAATCCTGGCTGCGCACGCTCAAGCAGAACCGGTGGGAACCCTCTTGGCTCACCGGCAAGGATTTGGCAGAGTTCATGGAACTGGACCTCACCACCGCCCGCGTGATGGTCTATTTGCTCAAGCTGAAGGCCTGATCTCACCACCAGGCCCTCCGGGCCCACTGCAGAACCTTTGGAGCCTCTGATGAAAATGTCCCACTACTCCATCGGCGCACGCATGGCCACGGCCCTGGGTCTGGTGCTGGCCCTTCTGCTGGGGGCCGCGCTGTTCGGCATTGCCGCCCTGTACCGAACCCTGGGCACCTACGACACCACGGTGCAACAGCGCGTGGCGCAGGAGCGTGCCGTGAGCCGCATGGAAAGCGAGTTCAAGACCCAGGTGCTGGAGTGGAAGAACACCCTGCTGCGGGGCGAGGACTCGCGCAAGCGCGAGCTGCACTGGAACGCGTTCCAGGCCAGTGAAAAGCGGGTGGCCGATGCCGCCAAGGCGCTGGAGCCCCAGCTGACCGACGCGCAGGAAAAGGCCGCGCTGCAAAAGTTCACCCAGGCCCACGCACAGATGGCGCAGGGCTACCGCAAAGGCTTTGAAGTGTTCCAGTCGCTCGGCTTTGTGCCGTCGGCCGGCGATGCGGATGTGGCCGACATCGACCAGGGCCCCGCCAAGCTGCTCACCGAGCTGAGCCAGCAGGTGGCAGCGAGCAGCGCGGCCATCGCCCAGGAGGCAGCGCAAGACGCCCGGCGCGCACTGTTCAGCAGTCTGGTCGCCCTTGCACTGGTCACGGCGCTGGGGGCCTGCGCGGGCTGGCTGCTGACGCGGTCGGTGGTGCGCCCGTTGGGTGTGGCGGTGTCGGTGGCGCACAAGGTGGCGGCGGGCGACCTGACCACCCGCATCGAGGTGGAGGGCAAGGATGAGCCCGCGCGCCTGCTGGAAGCCCTGCGGGCCATGCAAGACAACCTCGAAAACGTGGTCTCCGGCGTGCGCAGCAATGCCGAAGGCGTGGCCAGCGCCAGCGCTGAAATCGCCCAGGGCAACGCCGACCTGAGCCATCGCACCGAAGAACAGGCCTCGTCGCTGGACGAGACCACCTCGTCCATGCAGCAGCTGCAGTCCACCGTGCAGCAGAACGCCTCCAACGCCCAGCGCGCGAACGAACTGGCGCGCAACGGCGCCACCGTGGCGCAGCGGGGGGGCGATGTGGTCACGCAGATGGTGGAGGTGGTGCAGGGCATCCAGGACAGCTCGCGCCGCATTGCCGACATCATTGGCGTCATCGACGGCATCGCATTCCAGACCAACATCCTCGCGCTCAATGCCGCCGTCGAGGCCGCGCGCGCGGGCGAACAAGGCCGGGGCTTTGCCGTGGTGGCCAGCGAGGTGCGCAACCTCGCCACCCGCAGCGCCAGCGCCGCGCGCGAGATCAAGCAGCTCATCCAGACCAGCGTGGAGCGCGTGCAGGCCGGCTCGGATCTGGCGCGCAATGCAGGCACCACCATGGCCGAGGTGGTGTCGTCCATCCAGGGCGTGAGCGCGCTGATGGAAGAGATCAGCCAGGCCAGCGCCGCGCAGACCAGCGACATGCTGCGCGTGACGCAGGCCATCGTACGCATGGACGAGGCCACGCAGCAGAACGCTGCCCTGGTCGAAGAAAGCGCCGCCGCCGCAGGCAGCCTGAGCGGGCAAGCGCAGCAACTGGTACAGGCCGTGGAGGTGTTCCGCCTGCGCCACACCCACACTGCACTGCCCGCGCCGCGCGCCTGACATCGGGCGCGCAGAGCAGTTGCCCCTCACGCTGACCTGCGATGGCACCGCAGGCCTGCGGAGGCAGTGCCCTAGCGTTCACGCGAATGCTATTAATACGATAGCTGCTCAGGCATATTGCACTTGCGCATGCGCCGAAAAACCCTCAAAACCGGCCTGACGCCCTGCAAAAACACGCCGCAGGCGGCCTCTCTCTGCGCTGCGTCAGTCGATCTTCACGTTGGCGTTCTTCACCACCTGTGCCATGCGCGCCGCTTCGCTGCGGAAGAAGGCGGCTGCTGGCTCAGGCGGGGTGAGCTTGATCTCGTAACCCTGCGCAATCAGCGCGTCGCGCGCCTCGGGCATCTCCATGGCGGCCTTGAAGCCGTTGTACAGCCGCGCCAGTTCCGCCTTGGGCAGGCCCGCAGGCGCCACCGGGGCAATCCACCCGTCCAGCTCATAGCCCGGCAGGCCTTGCTCGGCGATGGTGGGCACGCCGGGCAGTGCCGCCACGCGGGTGGCCGTGGTCACGCCCAGAGCGCGCAATGAACCCGCCTTGATGTGCGCAGCCGCCGGTGCCACCGCCACCACGCCCAGCTGCACTTGCCCGCCCAAAATGTCGTTCATCAGCGGGCCCATGCCCCGGTAGGGGATGTGCTTGATGTCGAGCTTGGCCTGGTCCACGAACATGGCCGCACCAAGATGCAGGATGGTGCCGTTGCCCGACGAGCCGTAGTTGAGCACACCCGGTTTGGACTTGGCCAGCGCGATCAGCTCCTGCACCGTCTTGGCGGGCACCGCAGGGTGCGCGACCAACACAAACGGCGTGGCACCCAGGATGGTGATGGGCGTGATGTCGGCCAGCGAGTCGAACGGAATGTTCTTGTACACGCTGGGGTTGACCACGTGGTTGTTGGACACCACGCCGATCACCGAGCCGTCCTTGGGTGCGCGCACGATCTGCGTGGTGCCGGTGATGCCGCCCGCGCCCGGCAGGTTCTCGATGACGATGGGCTGGCCCAGCGCCTTGGCCAGGCTGTTGCTGATGGCGCGGATGGCGCCGTCGGCCCCGGAGCCCGCCGACAGCGGCAGGATCACGCGCAGCGGTTTGCCGTCGCCCTGGGCGCGGGCCACGCGGGGCAGGCCCCAGGCCGCAGCCGCCAGCGCGGCGGCGCCGGTGGCCAGGGCCTGGCGGCGTGTGGGCAGACCGTGGGTGGCAGGCGCGGTGCGGGGCGAGTGAAAGGCAGGGGTGGGCTGGGGCACGGTTGTCTCCGGTAGTGGGGTTGGAATCCGGGGCTGGCGGTCTGCGCCGCGTGAGGTGCCCCGGTCGTCAAGGAAAAATCAGGCAATGGCCCCGCTGGCCTGCAGCGCGGCCACTTCATCGGCCGTGTAGCCCAGGCCCTGCAGCAGCTCGGCCGTGTGCTGGCCCAGGCGGGGCGGGTCGCAGCGCACATCCAGGCGCTGGCCGTCCATGCGCAGCGGCATCAGCGTGATCTGCGCAGTCTGCCCGGCGCGCTCGCCATCGGGCAGCGTGATGTCGGCCAGGCCGCCCGTGGCTTGCAGGTGTGGGTCGTCAAACAGCTCTTCGGGCCGGCGGATGGGGGCAAACGGCAGGCCGTGGCGCTCGAAGATGGCCGCCAGTTCGTCAGCCGTGTGCTGCGCCAGACGCTCGCGCAGCACGGGCATCAGCGTGGGGCGGGCGCGCACGCGGTCGTTGTTGGTGGCCAGGCTGGTGTCGGCCTTCAGGTCGGCATAGCCCATGGCATCGCAAAAGGTCTGCCACTGCGCATCGCTCACGGCGGCCAAAAAGATCTGCCCGCCGTCCTTCACGCTGAACACGTCGTACACGGCCCAGGAAGAGATGCGGTCGGGCATGGGCGCGGCCGGTTTGCCGGTGACGGCGTACTGCATCATGTGCTGGCCGACCAGGAACACGTTGTTCTCGAACAGCGCCGAGTCCACCTCCTGCCCCCGCCCGGTGATGCCGCGCTGCATCAGCGCCGCCATCGCACCAATCGCGCCGAACATGCCGCCCATGATGTCGTTCACGCTGCTGCCTGCGCGCAGCGGGTCGCCGGGGCGGCCAGTCATGTAGGCCAGGCCGCCCATCATCTGCACCACCTCATCGAGCGCGGTGCGGTGCTCGTACGGGCCGGGCAAAAAGCCCGTGTGGTTGACGTAGATGAGGCGTGGGTTGACCTGGCTCAGCGCGGCATAGTCCAGGCCGTATTTCGTCATCACGCCGGGCTTGAAGTTCTGCGCCACCACGTCGGCGGACGCGGCCAGCTTGCGCGCCACCGCCAGCCCCTCGGGGCTGCGCAGGTCGAGCGCAATGCTCTTCTTGTTGCGGTTGAACATGGGGAAGAAACCGGCGCCGGCGCCCAGCAGGTGGCGCGTGCGGTCGCCATCCACGGGCTCGACCTTGATGACCTCGGCGCCCAAGTCGGCCAGCACCATGCCGCAGGTGGGGCCCATGACCATGTGGGTGAACTCCACCACGCGCAGGCCTTCCAGCGGCAGGCGGGGGGACGAGGGAGAGGCGGATGTGTCGTGCATGTTCAGAGCGTTCAGAAAGGGGTTCAGGCCGTTGCGGCTTCGCGCAGCGCGGCGGGTGCGGCATTCTGCGGCAGCCCGGCCTGCCAGAGCGTGCCGTGCAGTGTCTCGCCCGCCAACCATCCGGCCACGCGCTGGCGTAGCGCGAGCAGCGCGGTCACGTCGATGCCCGTGGCAACGCCCATGCGCTCCAGCATGAACACCAGGTCTTCGGTGGTGACATTGCCGCTGGCGCCCGGCGCGTGCGGACAGCCGCCAATGCCCGCCAGGCAGGCATCGAAGCGGGTGATTCCGGTTTGCCAGGCGGCATACACATTGGCCAGGCCCATGCCGCGCGTGTCGTGGAAATGCGCGCACGCCAGGCGGTCGCCCACCAGGGCGCGGGCCTTGTCAAAAAGCCGGGCGACCGAGGCCGGGTCGGCAAAACCCACGGTGTCGGCCAGGCTCACGCGGTCGGCACCTGCGTCAAGCAGCGCCTGCATCAGGCGCAGCACTTCGCTCTCTGCCACCTCGCCCTGCAGGGTGCAGCCAAAGGCCGTGCCCACGCCACCTTCGATCAAGGTGCAGCGGCCGCTGCTGTCGCGCAGCGCACGGATGCGCGCCACCTCGGCCACCACCTCGTCGGGCGTCTTGCGCAGGTTGGCCAGGCTGTGGGCGTGGCTGGCAGACAAAGGCACCACCATCAGGTCGGCACCACAGTCCAGAGCGCGCTCGGCGCCCTTGAAATTGGGCACCAGCACCGAGGCCACCAGGCCGGGCAGCGCTTTGGCATGGGCCAGCACCTCGGCCGTGTCGGCCAGCTGGGGCAACAGACGGGCGGGCACGAAGGAGCCCACCTCGATCTCGCGCTGGCCGGCGGCGTAGGCTGCGTTGAGCCATTCGATCTTGTGCGCGGTGGACACCACCGTGGCAATGCTTTGCAGGCCATCGCGCAGGCCCACTTCGCGGACGATGGCGCGGGCCACCGGGGGCTGCAGGTCGGACGGGATCGGGGAGGTGTGCACGGGATGTCTCTTTCGGGTGGGTCTGGGCAAGATTCTAAAAATTCCCGAATGAATCAGAAAATACATCTCGGAAGCCATAACATTCCCAAACGGAACATCACAACACTTGGAGGTTTGCCATGCGCGACCTGGATCTGCAGACCCTGCGCCTGTTTGCCGCCGTGTGCGAGCAGCGCAGCATCGCGCGCGTGGCGGAGCAGGAGTCCATCGTGGGTTCGGCCATCAGCAAGCGGCTGGCGCAGCTGGAAGACACCGTGTGCACGCCGCTGCTGCTGCGCAAGCGCCGAGGCGTGGTGCCCACCCCGGCGGGCGAGACGCTGCTGGAGCACGCCCGCACCATGCTGGCCAGCGTGGGGCAGATCGAGCGCGACATGGCGGCCTACGCCACCGGCACGCGCGGCCATGTGCGCATGCTGGTCACGGCCTCGGTCATGGCTGAGTCGCTGGCCGATGATGTGGCGGCCTTCTTGCAAGACCCGGCGCACCGCAATATCCAGATCAGCCTGGAAGAACGCGTGAGCCCGGACGTGGTGCAAGGCGTGCGCGACGGCAGCGCGTCCATCGGCATTTGCTGGGACGCAGCCGACCTGTCGGGCCTGGAAACCAGCGCCTACCGCAGCGACCACCTGGCCGTGGTGGCGCACGAGTCGCACCCCGTGGCCCAGCTGCAGAGCGTGCGGTTTGCCGACGTGCTGGAGCATGAATTCGTCAGCATGCCCGCACTGAGCGCGGTGCAGGTGCTGCTGGCGCGCGCCGCCGCAGTGGAAGGGAAAATGCTGGCGCACCGGGTGCTGGTGTCCAACTTTGACGCGGCCCTGCGGGTGGTGCGCGCCAACCTGGCCATCAGCGTGGTGCCGCGCGAAGTGGCCCAGCCGTTTGCCCAGCTGGCGCCGGTGCGTATCGTCCCGCTGAGCGACCCCTGGGCCCAGCGGCGCTTTGCCATCTGCTACCGCAGCGCCCAGTGGCTGCCCCCTGCGGCCCAGTTGCTGGTGGGGCATCTGGCGGGGCTGGGGCGTGCCTGACCAAAGCCAAAAACCGTGGCCCTGTCGCAACAGTTTGATACGCAACATTGTATTTTTCGCCACTAGCGCATGTGTGCTGTGCGTTCTGAGCTACTAAACTTGTAGCAAAATGGGTTCCGCGCTATAGTCTCAGCGCATCAGCGGGCCCGGTTGACGGCCGCCCGCACTGAATCCAGATCCAACACTTGCGCGAGGAGAAGCGTCCATGAGCTCCAAAGAAAATGCTTCTATCAACCAGCTTTTCGAGAAACTTGAATGCCGCTATGCGCTGCGCGTGCTGTGGGCCCTGAAGGACGGCCACCCCCAGACGTTCCGCCTGCTGCAGGACAGCGTGGGTGGCATCACCCCCAACACGCTCAACACCCGCATCAAAGAGCTGCGCGAAGCCGGTTTTGTGGACCATGGCAGCGACGGCTACACCGTCACCCCCTCGGGTGCTGACCTGCTCAAGCGTCTGTCGGACGTGCAGGCCTTTGCCACCCGCTGGGTCGCAGGCCGCGCCAAGAAGGCCTGAGCCCTCTTCCCTCCCCCGTTTGCCCTGCCCTGCAGGGAAAAGCCCCGCCGGGCCTCCGCGCGGGGCTTTCGTTAAAATGAGGGTCAAAATAGCTTCAAGCGCAATCAATACATGCGCCTGAAGCTATATTTTTAATAGCAACCAAGGAATTCCCATGGCACTGACCACCACCGCATCCGGCCTGCAATACGAAGACACCACCGTGGGCGAAGGCGCCGAAGCTACCAAGGGCCAGAACGTGTCGGTGCACTACACCGGCTGGCTGTACAACAACGGTGAGCAAGGCGCCAAGTTCGACTCCAGCCGCGACCGCAACGACCCCTTTGAATTCGCACTGGGCGCCGGCATGGTCATCAAGGGCTGGGACGAAGGCGTGCAAGGCATGAAGATCGGCGGCCAGCGCACGCTGATCATTCCTGCTGCCCTGGGCTACGGCGCCCGTGGAGCAGGCGGCGTGATCCCCCCGAACGCCACGCTCAAGTTCGACGTGGAACTGCTGAAGGTGGGCCGCTGATCTCAGCGCCGTTCCGCTCTACATTAGCAAAACAAAAGCGGCCCTCGGGCCGCTTTTTTCATGCTCATTTATCCAGCGAACGGTTTGTGGAGTTTGAGCCCCCTCGCTCCTATCCAGCCAGAGCGCGCCAGAACCCCTGGGGCCTCAATCAAACAGCGCCTTGTCCAGCCGCTCGAACTTCGCGTCACCCACCGCCTCGCGGATCTTGGGTGCCAGGGCGGCCAGGTCTTCAAAACTGCCGGCTCCCTCCACGGCAAGGTTCAGGCGAAACCCCCGCAAACCCAGGCCTGCCGTCAGCTCGGTGGCGATGGGATAGGCCGCCTTGTAGCGCTCCATGGGAGAGCGTCCCGAGCCTTCAACCGGCGACGCCACGGTGCCCAGATCGGTGGCGGGAGCCTCTGCCAACGCAGCGGCGGCGGGGCCGACCACCGGGTTGGCTGCAGCCGCAGGCATCTGCCCCCCCACCGGTGCCAGCAGCCCCTGGGCAATCATGGCCTGCACATCGTCCTGCGTGATGCCCATGGCCGCCGTGGCCGCCAAAATCTCCCCCGTGGTGCGCTTGCCGTCAAAAAGGATGAAGGCCGAACGCTGGCGCGAACTCAGGCTGCCATGGCGGTCCTTGAGTGCTTCCTGGCCTGCGGGGGTTTTGACGAGAACCATGAGTCTCCTAGTTATGAGCAAGGATGGGGAAGGCCGCAAGGCTATCACCCACAAACCAGAATCCCATGTTTTGGCACCTCTGCAAATCGGGGTTTACACATAACCCCCGCGCAGTGCCCACCCTCACATCTCCGAGCGGATGCGGGGCAGCGGCGGCGCAGGCCGGGTGATCCAGCTGACCACCAGGGTCACAAGCAGGCCACACGGCACACCAAACACCCCCGCCGAGATGGGCTGGATGCCGAACCACAACCCGTCGGCCAGCAGCCAACGCGGCAGCACCTGCATGGCCGGCACATGCGACAGCATGTAGTACACCGTGATGGCCAGTCCGCCCAGCATGCCGGCCACCGCGCCTTGCCGCGTGGTGCCCCGCCAGAAGATGCCCAGCACCATCACCGGCACAAAGGCCGATGCCGCCAGCGAGAACGAGGCCGACACCATGGGCAAAATTTCGGACGGCTTGAGCGCCGCCACAAACGCAGCCGACAAGGCCACGGCCAGCAGCGTGAACTTGGTCAAGATCACGCGCTGCTCAGGCGACGCCTGGCGGCGCGTGTCCTGAAAATAGAGATCGCGCACCAGCGCATTGCTGATGGTGAGCAGCAAACCGTCGGCCGTGGACAGCGCCGCTGCCAACCCCCCCGCCGCCACCAGGCCCGACACCACATAGGGCAACCCGCCCAATTCGGGCGTAGCCAGCATGATGAGGTCGGCCCCCAGACGGATCTCGCCAAACTGGATCAGGCCATCGCCGTTCACATCTTCGACCGACAGCAGCGAGCTGTCCACCCGCGCCCATTGGGCCATCCAGGTGGGCAGGGCCTCGAAACTGCTGCCCACCAGATTCTGCATGACCTCGAACTTCACCAACACCGCCAGCGCGGGCGCGCTGAGGTACAGCAGTGCAATGAAAAACAGCGACCAGCCCACCGACGCGCGCGCCGCCGACACCGTGGGCGACGTGTAATACCTGGTCAGCAGGTGGGGCAGCCCCGCGGTGCCCACCATCAGGCAGAACATCAGCGCGAGGAAGTTGCGGCGCGTGAGCTCGTAGTCGCGTTGCTCCTCCGGCGTGCCATGGGGGTCGCCCGCATAGGCTTGGCTGTGGGGCGGCAGCCCGCCCAGGGGGCGCGCGCGCTCGTAGTTCTCGCGCATCTCGCGGGTCCAGCGCTCGCGGGCCGAAGCCGCATCGCGCGGCAGCGCGGCCAGCTCGCGGCTGGCGGAGACGATGAGGCCCACGTCCGCGTTCTGCGCACGCAGCGCCCGGATGCGCTCACGGCCCTTTTCGCGCTCTCGCTCCAGGGCCGCCTCCACATCCTGCAATCGCGCCTCGAAGTCTTTGGCGCGCTGCAGGTAGGCCTGCACCACCTGATGTTCGGCCGGAGAGTCGAGCAGCTGCGCCTCCAGGTCGGCAATCTTGCTGATCTGCGCGCCATACACCAGCGGCGCCAGCGGGTTGCCCAGTTGCTTGTACGCCAGCCAAGATACGGGGATCATGAACGCCAGCAGCAGCACCACGTACTGCGCCACCTGCGTCCAGGTGATGGCCCGCATGCCGCCCAGGAACGAGCACAGCAGCACTCCGCCCAGGCCCAGCATGATGCCGATTTCGAACTGCACGCCGGTGAGGCGCGACGCAATCAGCCCCACGCCGTAGATCTGCGCCACCACGTAAGTGAACGAGCACAAGACGGCAGCCAGCGCAGCAATGACGCGCGGCCAGCGCCCGCCAAAACGCACATGGAAAAAATCGGGAATCGTGTACAGCCCCATGGCACGCAGGTGCGGCGCAATCAGCATGGCGACCAGGCAGAAGCCCCCTGTCCACCCCAGCAGATAGGCCAAACCACCGGCCTGCCCTGGCGTGCCCGAGAAGCCCTGCAGGTACAGCGCGCCCGACAGGCTGATGAAGGACGCCGCACTCATCCAGTCGGCCGCCGTGGCCATGCCGTTGTACATGGGCGGAATGCGCCGCCCCGCCACGTAATAGTCCTCGGGGTCGGTCGTGCGGCCGTACACGCCGATGCCGGCGTACACCATGACGGTGAGGAACAGAAAAATCGGGCCGATCCAGTGGCGCGACAGCCCCTGGTGCTCGGCCCAGGTCATCAGGGCCAGAAAACCCAGCACCCCCGCCACGTACAGCGCCAGGATGCGGTGCAACCGCCACAAATAGGCGCGGTCCGCCGCAGCGCTGCCCGGCTTGCGCTCAGCCATGGGCGCGGTCTTCTGCGGCAGGGGCGGAAAGCTCCAGCGCCTCGCGCTGCTGCTGGTCCTGCCGCTCAAAACGGTTCATGGCCCAGCCGTAAGCGACCACGATCGCGATGAACACCAGCACCGCACCCTGCGCCGCAATCCAGTAGCCCAGGGGCCAGCCCCCCACCACCAGCACCTGCAGGTCGCGGGCGAAGTAGGTGGAGCCAAACGACACCAGGGCCCAGAGCAGGAGCAAACCTGCCTTGAGCCACAGGTGGCGCACGTCGTGCAAATCGGGGGGAAACGGCCCCGCCATCTCGGCGTCGGCGGGGCGGTTGGCGGGCTGCTGCAACGGCATCACGGGCGCGGCATCACGGACGCGATGGCGGGTGGTGCAGTGGGCACATGGTGCACAGGGCAGCCCGGTCGGTGCGTCAGCCTGCCAGTTGCTGCCAGGTGGCAATCACGCTGTCGGGGTTGAGCGAGATCGACGAGATGCCTTCCTTGGCCAGCCACTGCGCAAAGTCGGGGTGGTCGCTGGGGCCCTGGCCGCAGATGCCGATGTACTTGCCCTGGGCCAGGCAGGCCTTGATGGCCTGGTGGATCAGTGCCTCGACGGCCGGGTCGCGCTCGTCAAAGTCCTGCGCCAGCAGTTCCAGGCCCGAGTCGCGGTCCAGGCCCAGGGTGAGCTGGGTCAGGTCGTTGGAGCCGATGGAGAAGCCGTCGAAGAACTCCAGGAAGCGCTCGGCCAGGATGGCGTTGCTGGGCACCTCGCACATCATGATGACCTTGAGGTCGTCCTTGCCGCGCTGCAGGCCATGCGATGCGAGCAGCTTGGTCACGCGCTCGGCCTGGCCCAGCGTGCGCACAAAGGGCACCATCACCTGCACGTTGGTCAGGCCCATGTCGTTGCGCACACGCTTGAGCGCTTCGCATTCCATCGCAAAGGCTTCGCCGAAGTCTTCGCTGATGTAGCGCGCCGCGCCCCGGAAACCCAGCATCGGGTTTTCTTCCTCAGGCTCGTAGCGGCTGCCGCCAATGAGCTTGCGGTATTCGTTGGACTTGAAGTCCGACAGGCGCACGATGACGGGCTTGGGCCAGAAGGCGGCAGCGATGGTGGCCACGCCTTCAGCGACCTTGTCCACATAGAACGCGCGGGGCGATGCATGGCCACGGGCCACGGATTCCACGGCCTTCTTCAGGTCGGCGTCGATCTGGGGGTAGTCCAGGATCGCCTTGGGGTGCACGCCGATGTTGTTGTTGATGATGAACTCCAGGCGAGCCAGGCCCACGCCAGAGTTGGGCAGCTGGGCAAAGTCAAACGCCAGCTGAGGGTTGCCCACGTTCATCATGATCTTGGTCTTGATGGGGGGCATCTCGCCGCGCTGCACTTCGGTCACTTCGGTTTCGAGCAGGCCGTCGTAGATCTTGCCCGTGTCGCCCTCGGAGCAGCTCACCGTGACCAGCGTGCCGTCTTTCAGGCGCTCCGTCGCGTCGCCGCAGCCCACCACCGCCGGAATGCCCAGCTCGCGCGCAATGATGGCGGCGTGGCAGGTGCGGCCCCCCCGGTTGGTGACGATGGCGCTGGCGCGCTTCATCACGGGTTCCCAGTTGGGGTCGGTCATGTCCGTCACCAACACGTCGCCGGGCTGGACCTTGTCCATCTCGGAAATGTTGTGCACCAGGCGCACGGGGCCGGTGCCGATCTTCTGGCCAATCGCGCGGCCCTCGGCCAGCACGGTGCCGTGGCCCTTGAGCTTGTAGCGCAGCTCGGCCTGGCCCTTGGCCTGGCTCTTCACCGTCTCAGGGCGAGCCTGCAGGATGTAGAGCTGGCCGTCGGTGCCGTCCTTGCCCCACTCGATGTCCATGGGGCGGCCGTAGTGCTGCTCAATCACCAGCGCGTAGCGGGCCAGTTGCTCCACATCGGCGTCGGTCAGCGAGTAGCGGTTGCGCTGCTCGGTGGGCACATCAATGGTCTTGACCAGCTTGCCGCTGGCGGCCTTTTCCTCGGGCGTGGAGAACACCATCTGGATCAGCTTGCTGCCCAGGTTGCGGCGGATCAGCGCCTTCTTGCCCGCCTGGAGCATGGGCTTGTGCACGTAGAACTCGTCGGGGTTCACGGCGCCCTGCACCACCGTCTCGCCCAGGCCGTAGCTGCTGGTGATGAACACCACGTCTTCAAAGCCGGATTCGGTATCGATGGTGAACATCACACCCGCAGCGCCGAGGTCGGAGCGCACCATGCGCTGCACGCCAGCGGACAGGGCCACCACATCGTGCTCGAAACCCTTGTGCACGCGGTAGGAGATGGCGCGGTCGTTGTAAAGCGACGCGAACACTTCCTTCATCTTGTGCATGACTTCGTCGATGCCCACCACGTTCAGGAAGGTTTCCTGCTGGCCGGCAAACGATGCGTCGGGCAAATCCTCGGCCGTGGCGGACGAGCGCACGGCAAACGAGGCAGCGGGGTTGCCCGCGCTCAGCTTGGCAAATTCGTCGGCAATGGCCTTTTGCAGGTCGGCCGGGAAGGGCTGGGCCTCGACCATGGCACGGATTTCGGCGCCGACCTGCGCGAGGGCGCGCACGTCTTCGGTGTCCAGGCTCTTGAGCTTGGCGCTGATGCGGTCGGCCAGGCCGTCGTAGGCCAGGAATTCACGGAACGCGTGGGCGGTGGTGGCGAACCCGGTGGGCACGCGCACGCCTTGCGGCAGTTGGGAGATCATCTCGCCGAGGCTGGCGTTTTTACCGCCAACGACCTCGACATCGGTCATTCTCAGGTTTTCAAACGGTACGACCAGGGCGGTCGGGCTGAAAAGTGCAGACATGGGAAAGCTCCAGAAGTTGAAACCGGGTCTGCGTGCCGGGCCCTGGATGGCTCCTGGCAGGCGGCCATGCACGGCCTGAGGCTTTGTCGTTGTGGTTGTGGGCCGACGCGGTGCATGGTGAGAATTGGATAATTGTGACAATTGTAGGCCCGAGCTTCTGGCAACGGGCTGACGCTTTCACGCGACTGACGCAAAACGGGTCATTGCCACCTTTTGGTGGTGTCCACCCCGCTAGCGCAAGCCGCATCCAAAAAAAGGGGCTCCATGCACTCGCGCACCGTATTTTTTGTCTCTGACGGCACCGGCATCACCGCCGAAACCTTCGGAAACGCCATCCTTGCCCAGTTTGAGATGAAGCCGCGCCATGTGCGCCTGCCCTTCATCGACACCGTGGACAAGGCCCACCAGGCGGTGCGGCAAATCAACCACACCGGCGAGGTCGAGGGCAAAAAGCCCATCGTCTTCACCACCCTGGTCAACATGGAGGTGCTTAAAGTGATCCAGGACGGCTGCAAGGGCATGCTGCTGGACATGTTTGGCACCTTTGTGCACCCGCTGGAGCAGGAGCTGGGCATCAAGTCGCACCACCGCGTGGGCCGCTTCAGCGACGTGAGCCGCAGCAAGGAATACACCGACCGCATCGAAGCCATCAACTTCAGCCTGGCCCACGACGACGGCCAGAGCAACCGCGACCTGGCCGGTGCCGACGTGATCCTGGTGGGCGTGAGCCGCAGCGGCAAGACCCCCACCAGCCTGTACCTGGCCATGCAGTGCGGCCTGAAAGCGGCCAACTACCCGCTGATCCCCGAAGACTTCGAGCGCCGCCAGCTGCCCCCAGCCCTGGTGCCGTTTCGCAGCAAGATCTTTGGCCTGACCATCAGCCCCGACCGCCTGGCCGAGATCCGCGCCGAGCGCCGGCCCAACTCCAAATACGCAAGCATTGAAAACTGCCGCGCCGAGGTGGCCGAGGCCGAGGCCATGATGCGCCGCGCGGGCATCCGGTGGCTGTCCACCACCACCAAGTCCATCGAAGAGATTGCCACCACCATCCTGCAGGAAGTGCGGCCGGAGCGGCTGGTGTATTGACCCTGGCGCGCACTGCAGCCAGGTTCAGCGCGGCGCCTGTGTTTCCCCTCGGCTCGGCGCTCACGGTTCGATTGATGCTGCTACAACTATCAAATTTATAGCAACAGGCGCATGATGCACTAGCGCTTGCGCCCGTTTTGGCATAAAACTCCGCGGCAACGCCGAACAGCAGGCTCCGCAAGACGCAGCGGAGGCAGGCAATCCAAGGGGCCACAGCCCCTCTTCACACGCCGCCCTACTTCACCGCAAACCGCACATTCGCCGCCTTCTTGCCCGGCAGCGTCACCAGTGCCACCACCTTGGTGCCCGGTGCCACCTTGAAGATGCCTTTGGTTTCGAGCCTGCCCTCGCCTGCCGGTACAAGCACAGCCTCGGATTTCTCGGTGCCGTTGAGCAGGGTGAGCTTGGCGCTCACGCCCTCCGTCTTGGCGGGTTTGCCGTGGTCGCGCAGGTACAGGGTCAGGGTGTCGGGCTGGGCAACGAGTTCGTAGTCCATGTCGTTGGCTTCGGCGACGATGCCACCGTGTTGGGGCTTGTGGTCGTGGCCCGCGCCGTGGTCGCCTGCGGCATGGGCGGCGGTGGTGGCCACAGCGGCAAGGGCCAGGGCGGTGAAGAGATGGCGGGTGGTTTTCATGGGAGTCCTTTCAAAGGGTGGATGAAAAAAAGCAAAGCTCAGAACGCCTCGGCGTTCTTGTCGTCCAGCAGACGTTCGGCATCCTTGCGGCCAAACAGCCAGAACATTGCCGGGGTGAGGAAGGTGTCGAGCAGCGTCGAGCTGATGAGGCCGCTGAAGATGACCACCGCCACCGGGTGCAGGATTTCGGTGCCGGGACGTTCGGCCTCCAGCAGCAGCGGGGCCAGGGCGAAGGCGGTGACCAGGGCGGTCATCAGCACGGGGCTCAGGCGCTCCAGCGAGCCGCGCACGATCATGGCGGTGTCAAAGCGCTCGCCTTCCACGCGCATCAGGTTGAGGTAGTGGCTCACCTTCAGGATGCCGTTGCGCACCGAGATGCCTGCCAGCGTGATGAAGCCGATCAGCGCCGCCACCGACAGCGGCTGGCCCGACACCCACAGCCCCAGCACCGCGCCCACCAGCGCCAGCGGGATGTTGGCCATGATGAGGGCCGACAGCGTGGCCGAGCGGTAGCGGGTGTACAGCACCACAAACATCAGCACCAGCGAGACGATGGCGAGCAGGCCCACCAGGCGGCTGGCTTCTTCCTGCGCCTGGAACTGGCCGCCCAGGGTGATGAAGTAGCCCTCGGGCAAGCGGGTGTCGCCTACGGCCTGGCGGATGTCGGCCACCACGTCGGACAGCGCCCTGCCCTGCGCGTTGGCCGAGAGCACGATGCGGCGCTTGCCGTCGTCGCGGCTGATCTGGTTGAGGCCGTCGCCTTCTTCGATGGTGGCCAGGCGCGACAGGGGCACGGGGCCACGGGGCGTGTCGATGAGCACCCGCGCCAGGCCGTCGATGGAGCGTGCGCTGTCAGGCAGGCGCACCACCAGCGCAAAGCGGCGGCTGCCTTCCACCACCTGGGCGACTTTTTCGCCCTCCACCAGCGTCTGCAGCGCAGCCAGCACCTGGGGTGCGGGCACGCCCATTTGCGCGGCGGCGGCGTAGTCCACGCGCACGGTGATCTGCGGGGCCAGCACCTGCTTTTCTACCTCCAGGTCGGCCAGGCCGGGGATGCCCGCCAGCCGTGCGCGCAGGGCTTCGGCCTGGCCGCGCAGGGTGTCCAGGTCGTCGCCAAAGAGCTTGATGGCAATTTGCGAGCGCACGCCCGAGAGCATGTGGTCGATGCGGTGCGAGATGGGCTGGCCGATGGCAATGGCGGCGGGCAGGTGCGCCAGGCGGCTGCGGATGTCGGCCTGCACCTCGGCCATGCTGCGCTTGAGTTGTGCTGCGGGCAGCAGGCCCACATCCAGCTCACTCACGTGCACGCCTTCGGCATGTTCATCCAGCTCGGCGCGGCCGCTGCGCCGGCCCACGTGCGTGACCTCGGGCACTTGGCGCACCAGCACCTCGGCCTGGCGGGCCAGCGCACTCGATTCGGCCAGCGTGACGCCGGGGTTGAGCCGCATGCCGATGAGCAGCGTGCCTTCGTTAAACGGCGGCAGGAAGGTTGTGGGGAAAAACGGCACCGCCGCTGCCGACAGCGCCACCGCCACCGCGCTCACGGCCAGGGCGGTGCGCGGGCGTGCCAGCACGGCCGCAAGCCCGTTGCGGTAGCGTGCCTTGAGCCAGGCCACCACGCGGGTGTCGCCATGGTCCAGGTTCTTCATGCGCGGCAGCAGGTAGAACGCCAGCACCGGCGTGACGGTGACCGACACCAGCAGCGATGCCAGCGTGGACACGATGAACGCAATGCCCAGCGGCACAAACAGCCGCCCCTCGATGCCAGGCAGCGCAAACAGCGGCAGGAACACCAGCACGATGATGGCCGTGGCATACAGGATGCCCGAGCGCACTTCCATCGACGCGAGTTTGACCACCTCGATGGGGTGCAGGCGGTGGTGGGGGTGCTTGGCGCGGTCCATCTTCAGGCGGCGCAGCACGTTCTCCACATCCACCACCGCGTCGTCCACCAGGCCGCCGATGGCAATGGCCAGGCCGCCCAGCGTCATGGTGTTGATCGACAGGCCGAAATACTTGAACACCAGCGCCGTGATGAAGATGGACACCGGGATGGCCGTGAGCGCAATCACCGTGGGCCGCAGCGTGCCCAGGAACACGAACAAAATCACCGCCACGAACACCGAGGCGCCCATGAGCTTGCCCTGCAGCGTGGTGACCGATGCCTCGATGAAACTCGCCTGGCGGAAGGTGACGCGCGGCGCCTCCATGCCTGCGGGCAGCGAGTTCTTCAGGTCCACCAGCGCGGCCTCGATGCTGCGCGTGAGGCCAATGGTGTCGGCCGTGGGCTGCTTCTGGATGCCCAGGATGACGGCGCCCTGCCCTTCAAAGCCTGCGTCGCCACGCTTGGTAGCAGCGGCAAAGGTGGCGTCGGCCACCTGGCGCAGCAGCACGCTTTGGCCGTTTTTGGCGGTGAGGGCCAGGTTCTGCAGGTCTTCGAGCCGCGAGGTGCGGCCCAGGTGGCGGATGAGGTATTCGCGCCCGCCCAGCTCCAAAAACCCGCCCGAGGTGTTGGCCGCAAAGCCCTTGAGCGCGCCCGTGAGCTGGTCGTGCGTGATGCCCAGCGCCGCCATGCGCGCCGTGTCGGGCAGCACCTGGAACTGGCGCACCTCGCCGCCGATGGGGATGACCTGCGCCACGCCAGGGATGGCCATGAGGCGCGGGCGCAGCACCCAGTCGGCGTACTCGCGCACGGCCATGGGCGTGGTCTTGGCCGCGTCGATGGGAATGGCCACCTGCATGATCTCGCCCATGATGGAACTGATGGGCCCCATGCGCGGCGTGATGCCGCTGGGCAGGCCTTCTTCCATGGACGACAGGCGCTCAGACACCATCTGCCGCGCGCGGTAGATCTCGGTGCTCCAGTCAAAGGTGACGTAGATGAACGACAGGCCCGCGCTGGAGGTGGAGCGCACGCTTTCCACGCCGGGCAGGCCATTCATCGTGGTCTCCAGCGGGAAGGTGATGAGCTGCTCCACCTCTTCAGCGGCCATGCCGCCTGCCTCGGTCATGAGGGTGACGGTGGGTTTGTTGAGGTCGGGAAACACGTCCACCGGCGTGCGCGAGAGCGTGAAGGCGCCATAGGCCATGAGCACGGCGGCGGCGATGAGCACCAGCAGCCGGTGGGCCAGGCTGTTTTCTAGAAGCCACTTAAACATTGCGGTGACTCCTTAGCGGACCTGGTTGATGAGCGTGGCGCCCTGCGTGGCCACGCGGTCGCCGGGCTGCAGGCCTGAGGTGACGGCCACCGAGGTGCCATCCAGCGGCACCGCCGTGACCACCCGTGGCGCAAAACGCTCGGGCGACTCCTTGACCCACACGATGGTCTGGTTGGCCGGGTTGCGCAGCAGCGCGGCAGCGGGCACCTGCACGCCATCGACCTTGTCGGTGGACTGCACGAACACGCGCACGGGCTGGCCGATGGCAAGATTTCCGAGCGCGGTGGAGTCACCCGCAAACTGCAGCGGCTGCGCCTGATCACGCAGGCTGCGCGCCGCGCCCACAAAGCGCAGTGGCACGCGCTGCCCGCCCACGGCCAGCGTGGCACCGGCCACGCTCTGGGCCTGTGCGGGGTCGTAGGCCAGGGCCTCGATGCGCAGGCGCGATGGGTCCACCACCTCAAACACCAGTTCGCGCGCATCCACCACCTGCCCCGCCACGGCGTTGGCCGAAGCGATGACGCCCGACACGGGCGCCACCAGCGCATCGCGCGTGGCCAGGCCCGCGCCCACGGCGCCCAGGCGCTGGGTGAGGCTGTGCAGCTCGCTCTCGGCGGCTTCGATGTCTTTGCGCGGCACGGTGTCGGCCAGCTCTTGCAGGCGCGCCACGCGCCGTGCGGCCAGGTCGCGGGCGGCGCGCAGCTCGGCCTGCTGGGCCAGTTGGTTGGACCGATCAATGGCGCCCGCCGTGGGCACCACATAGGCCAGCACCTCGCCCTTGCGCACGGCCTGGCCCACGCCAGGCAGGCCCTTGGGCCCGGCCTCCAGCCGCCCGGCCAGCACGGCCTGCACCTTGCCGCCTGCGTTGGGGTCCATCACCACGGTGCCCGCCAGTTCAAAGGCCTTGGCATGCTGCCCGGCGGCAGTCACCAGGGTGCGCACGCCCAATTGGCGCTGCGCGGGCTTTGGCAGAAACACGCTGCCATCCGGCTGGCGGCTGGGGCCGTTGCCGGTGGGCGCGGGCGGCGCGTCGCCATGGTCGTGGCCGAGACCTGCCAGGGCTGGCAGGGGGGCGCTGAGCGCGGTGGCCATCAGCAGGGCCAGCCAAGAGGGCATGGGGTGGAAGCGCTTCATGCTGCACCTCCCACGCGTTGGTTGTTGCCCATGCGGGCCGCACGGCCCCGGCGCAAACCCCACACGGCGACCAGCGCCAGCAGCACGGCGGCCACGGCGCCTGCGATCAGCACAGTGCGGCGGTCCAGCCCGGCGGGAGCGGCATCGGTGTGGGCGGCGGGGTGCAGGTCGATCTCGCCTGCGAGCAGGTCGGTGTCGGTGCCTGCGGCCACGGTGGCGGTGACGGGGCTCACGCCCTCGGCCAGCGGGGCGGCCAGGGTGGCCTGGAACTCGCCCTCAGCCACGCGGGTGACGGGCACGTTGGTGCCAGCAATGTCCAACTCCAGCCGGGCGTCTTTCACGGGGCTGTTGTCGCCCGCGTGGTCCAGGTAGAGCGCGATTTTTTGCCCGTCAAGCACGCCCACCAGTTCAAACAGGTCGGAGGTGGCGGCAAAGCGCGGCAGGGCCGTGCCCGCTGCGGCAGCGGGGGCTTCGCCATGGTCGTGGCCAGCACCGGCCAGCGCTGTCGGCGGTAGCAAGCCCAGCAGCAGGGCCAGGCCCAGTGTGGAGAAAGCGGAAGAGAGTGTCATGGTTGTCTTAAAAATTGGTCGAAATTCACAGGAAGTTCATTGCGGCAGCAGGCCCAGGGCCTGGCGCAAATGGGAGATGGCGGCCGCTGCGTCGATGCTGGCGCGGGCCAACTGGCGTTCGGCCTGGGCGGCTTCCAGCTCCACACGCAGGCGCGTGGGGCCGTCGGCTTCGCCCAGGCGGAAGGCCTTGTCGATAAAGCCGCGTGTGCCCTGCGCCAGCGCTGCGTTGCGTGCCAGCGCATCGCGCTGGGCCTGCGTGGCCTTCACGCGGGCCACAGCGGCAGCGATGTCGGCGGCCAGCCGGTCGCGCTCGGCAGCAGCGCGTACTTCTGCGGCCAAGGCTTCGGCACGGGCGGCGGCCTGCTTGGCCTGCGCCCGGTCGCCCCCGCCCAGGGGCACGCGCAGGCCCACGGTGAAGGTCTGCTGGTAGCGGTCGCCCGCCTGCTCGCGCGCCCGGGTGGCAGCCACCGTCAGCTCAGGGTTGGCGCGGGTCTGCACGGCGGCCAGGTCGGCGGCGCGGCGGGCCACCTCGGCCTGATCCTGCCAGTCGGCTGCGGCGGGGTGCTGGGCAGCGGCCGTGGTGGCGTCGGGCACGGGGGGCTCGGGCTCGGCTGCGTCGGCCAGCGCTAAGTCAGGAAAGACCTTGATGCCCCAAGCTGCCAGCGACGCCTGCGCTGCGTCGCGCGCGCCATGGGCCTCGGCCAGGGCGGCTTCGGCCTGGGCGACGGCGCCGTCGGCCTGGGCTTGGTCGGCGCGTGCCAGGTCGCCCGCGCGCACACGGCGCGCCACATCGGCAGCCAGGCGCTGGGCGTTGTTCAGCCGGTCTTGCGCCAGCGCCCAGTCGGCCTGCGCGCGCTGTGCGGCCCACCAGGCTTCGCGCACGGTGGCGGCCAGTTGCAACTGCGCGGCACGCTGGCGGCTGTTCAGCGCCTGCAGTTCAGCGTCGGCCAGGGCTGCCTTGCGTGCGCGCTCGCCGGGTAGCCACAGTGGCAGGGCCAGGCCCACTTCGGCTTCGCGGCTGCCCTGGTTGCTGCCGGGGCGGTCGGTTTGGGTGGACAGCTCCAGCGCCACGGGCTCTGCCGTCCAGGCCGCTGCCGCGCTGCGTGTGGCCTGCGCGGCCTCGCGCCGCAGGGCGGCAGATTGCGCTTCGGGCTGGCGTTGCCAGGCCTGCTCAAACAGGGTCTGGAGCGTGAGCGGGGCTGTACCGGGGTGGGAGGTCTGGGCGTTTGCGGCACTGCCCAGCAGTGCCCAGCCCAGCCCCATCACCACCAATGCGGCGATGGGCGTGTGTTGTCGTTGTTTTGTTGATTGCATCCGATTCCTCTGCAATGGCCGGAGGGCCACAGGTTGAAATCGGCGAGGCGCGATGGTGGTCAGAAACGATCAAGAGCGCACACAGGCGTCAGCGCACGCGTCGCGACTGCCCCGCAAGGCAGGTCTCAATCCACATCCAAATGAAAACGGGACAGCCCAGAGCCCCCGCCTCGCCGCTCAGGCAAGGACAGGCCAGTTGGGGCGTTCGGGGCGCGAAAGGGGAGCTGGCGGCCAAGCTGGTGCCGCTTGGGCCGGCGGGCGGGCGGCAGTCACCACGATGGCATGGTCACCGAGACTGTGCGCGAGACCGCTACCTGCCCCATGGCAGGCGTGACAGTCCATGTCCGCCGGGGTGGCAGTGGACGTCTTGGCGGGATGGGCAGGAGATTCATCGGCCACGTGATCGTGCACATGGTGGCCAAAGTGCGAGGCCTGCGGTGCCGCTTCGTGCCCGCAATAAGGCGAAGCAGCCGCCCAGATGGACTGGAGCGGCATGAACATCAACAGAAAGATCAACAGCAAGCGGTGCATGGGCTGCCGGATTCTAGGGAGGTTTGTAGAACCCCTGCAAACACAGCGGATCGCCCAGACCGGGTCAAAGGACCTTGGAGGATCGAAGGCCCACAGGCCGCACCACCTGCAGGGACGAGAGCAGCATCCGCTCCCTCGCCCCCTGCGGCATCAAGCAGCAACTGCCTCGGGCTGCGCAGCCTGCGCCTTGGTACCGTCAGCCACCACGGGCGTGCGGATCAGGTGATCGAACGCGCTCAGCGCTGCCTTGGAGCCCTCGCCCGCCGCAATCACGATCTGCTTGAACGGCACTGTGGTGCAGTCGCCCGCCGCAAACACGCCGGGGATGTTGGTGCGGCCGTGCGCATCGACAATGATTTCGCCGAAGCGCGACAGCTCCACCGTGCCCTTAAGCCATTCGGTGTTGGGCACCAGGCCGATCTGCACGAACACGCCTTCGAGCTGCACGGTGTGCTCCACGTTCGTGGCACGGTCCTTGTACTTGAGGCCGTTTACCTTGCCGTCGGCACCAGTGATTTCGGTGGTCTGGGCGTTGGTGTGGATGGTCACGTTGGGCAGGCTCTTAAGCTTGTTGACCAGCACGGCGTCGGCCTTGAGCTGGTCCGCAAATTCGATGAGCGTGACGTGGGCCACCACGCCAGCGAGGTCGATCGCGGCTTCGACACCGCTGTTGCCGCCGCCGATGACCGACACGCGCTTGCCCTTGAACAGCGGGCCGTCGCAGTGCGGGCAGTAGGCCACGCCCTTGTTTTTGTACTCGGCTTCGCCGGGCACGTTCACGTTGCGCCAGCGGGCGCCGGTGGACAGGATCACCGTCTTGGCCTTGAGCGAGCCGCCGTTGGCCAGCTGCACTTCAATCAAGCCGCCGGGCTGCGCAGCAGGAATAAGCTTGTCGGCGCGCTGCAGGTTCATGATGTCCACGCCATAGGCACGGGTGTGGGCTTCGAGCGCGGCGGCGAACTTGGGGCCGTCGGTTTCGAGCACCGAGATGTAGTTCTCGATGGCCAGCGTGTCATTCACCTGGCCGCCAAAGCGCTCGGCAGCCACGCCGGTGCGGATGCCCTTGCGGGCGGCGTACACGGCGGCTGCGGCACCTGCGGGGCCACCACCGACGATGAGCACGTCGTACGGGTCCTTGGCAGACAGCTTGGCGGCGTCGCGGGCTGCAGCACCGGTGTCGAGCTTGGCGACGATTTCTTCAATGGTCATGCGGCCGGAGCCGAACACCTGGCCATTGAGGAACACCATGGGCACGGCCATGATTTCGCGCTCGGTCACCTCCTGCTGGAAGGCACCGCCTTCGATCACGGTGGTCTTGATCTTCGGGTTGACGATGGCCATGAGCGACAGCGCCTGCACCACGTCCGGGCAGTTGTGGCAGGTCAGGCTCATGTAGACCTCGAAGTTGAAGTCTCCGTCCAGCGCCTTGATGGAGTCGATCACGTCCTGCTCCACCTTGGGCGGGTGACCACCCGTCCACAGCAGGGCCAGCACCAGCGAGGTGAACTCGTGGCCCAGCGGCAGGCCGGCAAAGCGCAAGCTGTTGCTGGCGCCCACGCGCTGCAGGCTGAAGGATGGCTTGCGCGCATCGTTGCCGTCGGTGCGCAGGGTGATCTTGTCGCTGCGCAGCGACTGGATGGTCGTCAGCAGCTCGCGCATGTCGCGCGCAGTCTCGCTGTCGTCCAGGGAAGCCACCAGCTCAAACGGCTGCTGCACGCGCTCCAGGTAGGCGGCGAGTTGGGTCTTGAGTTGTTCGTCGAGCATGGTGGTGTCCTTTGAAATTCGAGTTGTGGTGTACGGGAGGTTGAAGCCAAAAGGGCTGCAGTTCAAGCCTGCCGATCAACGTCCGGGCGTAAAAAAGCCGGACGGCATGGCGCATTGGCGCCATGACGCTGTCCGGCTTTGTGGGAGCCGTGAATTAGATCTTGCCGACCAGGTCCAGCGAAGGCGTCAGGGTCTTGGCGCCTTCCTTCCACTTGGCGGGGCAGACTTGGCCAGGGTTGGCGGCGGTGAACTGGGCAGCCTTCAGCTTGCGCAGGGTTTCCGACACGTCGCGGGCGATTTCGTTGGAGTGGATTTCCATTGTCTTGATCACGCCATCGGGGTTGATCACGAACGTACCGCGCAGAGCCAGGCCTTCTTCAGGGATGTGCACGCCGAAGGCGTTGGTCAGCTGGTGCGTCGGGTCGCCGACCAGGGGGAACTTGGCCTTGCCGACGGCGTCGGAAGTTTCGTGCCACACCTTGTGCGAGAAGTGGGTGTCGGTCGTCACGATGTAGACCTCGGCACCGGCCTTCTGGAACTCAGCGTAGTTGTCGGCAGCGTCTTCGATTTCGGTGGGGCAGTTGAAGGTGAACGCTGCGGGCATGAAGATCAGCACGGACCACTTGCCCTTGAGGGACTGCTCGGTCACTTCGATGAATTCACCCTTGCCGCCACGGTTGACGAAAGCGGTGGTCTTGAAGGGCTGAACTTGCGTATTGATCAGGGACATTGCTGTTTCCTTAGTGGTTGGTTGACTGAACAGGACTGAAGTTTAGGCATTTCCAAGCCATCAATCCAATTAATTGATTGCATTGAATCAATTGTCAATTACTATACAACTCCCACTGTGGCCTCCCCATGACAACCCTGGTGCGCCACGGGGAACTCAGCCTGTGAACGCGAACGCCTCTCAGCATCACACGCAGCCCGCACGCCATAGCAGGGGCTTGCCTTGCGCTGCTGGATGCGGGTCACGACAATCAGCGCCGAATTCACACATTACAAGGAGTCCCCATGAAAGGTGACGCACAGGTCATTGGCCATCTGCAGGCCCAGCTCAAGAACGAACTTACGGCCATCAACCAGTACTTTCTGCACTACCGCATGCTCAAGCACTGGGGCTTCGACAAGCTGGCCAAGAAGGAGTATTCGGAATCCATCGGCGAGATGAAGCATGCCGACTGGCTCATGGACCGCATCTTTACGCTGGACGGCCTGCCCAACCTTCAGGACCTGGCCAAGATCCAGGTGGGCGAAGACGTGCCGGAGATCCTGGCCTGCGACCTGCGCGCCGAGCAGGGCGCCCAAGCCACCATCAAGGAGGGCATTGCCCACTGCGAAAGCGTGCGTGACTATGTGTCGCGCGACCTGCTGCAAAAGATCCTGGACGACACCGAAGAGCACATCGACTTCCTCGAAACCCAGATCGACCTGATTGGCAAAGTGGGCCTGCAAAATTACCTGCAATCGCAGATGGGCGAGATCGAGTGAGCCAATGAGTGACTAAGGGGTACCCCGACATGGCCCCCCTCTGACCTCCCAACGGGCCTCGGCCCGTTTTTTTCGCCCGTGCTGGCGCGAACTGCGCACACTCTGTTGCAACTGCACATCAAACCTCGCAGTTTCTTTGTTAGTTAATGCGAATGATTTGCAACCACATTAAAATAGCGGTCGATCATCCCCTGCCGCATCCTGCGCACCGGCTCCCGTTGCAGTGCGCATGAGCAGGCAAGCGCCTGCTCCCGCAGGGCGATGACTTCACCTGGAAGCCAGCCAGCCGGTGACCCGCATCACCGGCAACAGCCAGCGTTTGGTTTGTTCACCCATCCCACGACTGGAGCCCTTGCCCATGCTGCGCAGCCCTGCCCGCCTCCACCCCTTGGAGGCGCTGTCACCCCCTGATCGCCCAATCGCTGCACCGATGGTCTCGCAGCCATGAAGGCCACTCGCGTCGATGGACGCTACCGGCTGGTCATCACCTCGCGTGCCGTGGCCGCAGTGGGGGGTGGCTATGCGCTGGCCGCCGGTTTCACTGCGGCGCTGTCGCTGCTGCTGGCGCAGTGCATGCCACGGGTGGAAGCCGTGCTCACAGCCACCATGTTGTCGTGGGTGGTGTACGCCATCGCCGCAGGCTGGGCTTTTTATGCGCGCACTGCCTGGGGTGCGTGGGGTGGCACGCTGCTGCCCGCAATGGTGCTGGGCGCATGCGCCACGGCACCTCAATGGATGAGGGCCGCCGCATGACCCGCATCACGGCCCCTGCATGCCAGCCAGTAGATCGGGCATCTGCAAGCACCGCTTCTGAACAAGCCTGCAAAGCCAAACCACCCAAGGCGCCCAACGACCGCGAGGGCTTTCGCCAGGCCATGTCATGGCTGCACACCTGGGCGGGGCTGATCCTGGGCTGGCTGCTGTTTGCGATCTTCCTCACCGGCACGCTGTCGTTCTTCAAAAACGAGTTCAACCTGTGGATGCGCCCCGAGATGCACGGCCTGCAGCCGGTGGACGCTGCCGACCCGCAGATGGCACAGACGTCGCAGAAGGCCCTGGACGCGCTGGTGCGCAAGGTGCCCAACGTCACGCAATGGATCATGCACCTGCCCGACGACCGCGACCCGGCCGTCAACATCCTGTGGCGCGACACGGGCAATGGCCGCTTCGAAACGCTGCGCATGCACCCGCAGACCGGCGAGGCCATCGACACCCGCCAGACCATGGGGGGCGACTTCTTCTACCGCTTTCACTTCGAGTTGCGCACCGCGCAAAAGGGCCGCTGGACCTTGCAGGGCCGCTGGGTGGTGGGCGTGGCCACCATGCTGATGTTTGTGGCGCTGATCTCGGGGGTGATCACGCACCGCCGCATCTTCAAGGACTTCTTTACTTTCCGCCCCACCAAGGGCGGGCAGCGTGCCTGGCTGGACGCGCACAACGTCACCGGCGTGCTGGTGCTGCCGTTCTATTTGATGATCACCTTCAGCGGGCTGATGATCTTCCACACGCTGTACATGCCTGCGGGCATTGCCACGGCCTACCAGGGTGAGAAAGGCGTGGACTCCAACGCGTACTTTGCCGACCTGCAGGGCGAGAAGGCCGAAAGCCGCCCCCGGCGCGGCCCCGGCGACAAGGTGGAGCCCCTGCCCGCCATCGCCCTGCCGCCCATCCTGGCCGAGGCCCGCACCCGCTGGGACGGCGGGCGCATTGGCAGCGTGCAGGCACGCCGCGATGCCAAGGGCCGCGCCGTGGTCGAAGTCACCCGCCACGAGGGCGACCGCCTGCAATACCGCCCGCCGCGCCTGCTGTTTGATGCCCCCACCGGCCAGTGGCTGGACCAGGCCGATGCCACCGGCCCTGCCGTCAAGACCTACGGCGTGCTGTACGGCCTGCACATGGCGCGGTTTGCCGATGTGGGCATGCGCTGGGCGCTGTTTGGATTTGGGCTGCTGGGCAGCCTGATGATTGCGACCGGCATGGTGCTGTGGTCGGTCAAGCGCAGCGCCAAGTCGCAGATGCAGGCCAGCCGCAAAGGGGCTGCCAACGCAGCCGATACCGCAATACCCAAGGCGCCATTTGGCGAGCGCCTGGTGGCGGCCATCAACATCGCCACGCTGGCGGGCCTACCGCTGGCCTGTGGCGTGTACATCGCCTCCAACCGCCTGGTCCCGCTGAACTTGGAGGGCCGGGCGGATGTGGAGCTGGCCTGGTTCTTCAGCGCCTGGGGCCTGACCTTGCTGTGGGCGCTGGCCTGCGCCGTGGTGCGGCCCAGCCGCGTGGGCTGGTCGGTGCCGCTGGGCGCTGCGGGGCTGGTGTGGGCGCTGCTGCCGGTCATCAATGCCCTGACCACCCGCACCCACCTCGGCATCACGCTGCCTGCAGGCGAGTGGGTGTGGGCCAGCATGGACCTGGCCTTCGTGGCCACCGGGCTGCTGCTGGGCTGGCTGTCGTGGCGCCTGCGCCCGGGCCGTTTGCTCCGGGGCACCACCACAGCGGCCAAGGCGCCCCGCGCGGCCCCAGCGGCAGCCTTGCCCGCTGCGCCCGATGTGTCTGTTTCAACGTCGGGGGCCTGAGCACCATGTCCGCTTTTCTGCTGTGTTTTGCGGCCTGGTCGGCCATTGCGCTGGGCATGGACCGCCACCACGAAGTCGCTACAGGCCGCGAAGGTGCGGCCCGCCGTCTGCAACAGCTGCGCAGGACCGGATGGCTGCTGCTGTTGCTGTCGCTGTGGCTGGCCGCACACCCCGCCGATGGTGTGCCTGCCTCGCTGGGCGTGACCGCATGGACGGTGGCCCTGTCAGTGGCCGCTGTGGCCGTGACGGCCGCCGTGACCTGGCAGCCCCGGCGCACACCGCTGCTGGCAGGGATGGCCCTGGTGGCCGGCCTCGGCGCCTGGGCCTGGGGGTGGTAAAGGCGAGGGATGCAGCGGCCCTGCGGGCTCGTCGCTCCTTCTGATCCACCGCCCTGCTCAGCTTCCTTTTCTCCCGCTCTCCGCACCCCTCCCAGCGACGGCCCCAAAGGCCCGCGCCAGGCCCGGTGCCTGCGGAGCCGTTTTCCACCGCGTTGCGCACACACCAAGGACAACCCATGCACGCACCTCAACACCGCTCCCTCCACCGTTCCTTCAGCCACCCCCAGGCCCTGCACCCGCTGGTTGGAGCCATGCTGGCCGCCTTCTGCGGCACCGCGCTGGCGCAAAACCCAGCGCCTGCAGCCCCCACCCAGACACTGGGCGAGGTCACCGTGCAGTCCACCAGCGACGATGACGGCTATTCGCCCGCCGCCAGCACCTCGGCCACCAAAGGCAGCGCGCCGCTGCGCGACGTGCCCCAGGCCGTGAACGTGGTGCCCGAGCAGCTGCTGCGCGACCAGGGCGCGCGCTCGATGGAAGACGCGCTGCGCAACGTGCCCGGCGTGGCCATGAGCCACGGCGACGGGCAGCGCGACCAGGTGGTGATCCGGGGCTTTACCGCGATTGCCGACCAGTTTGTGGACGGCGTGCGCGACGACGCGCTGTACTTCCGCGATCTGGCCGACATCGAGCGCGTGGAAGTGCTCAAGGGCCCGGCCGCCGTGCTGTACGGGCGCGGTTCATCGGGCGGCCTGATCAACCGCGTGACCAAGAAGCCGAAATTCAGCGAGACCTCGGGCGAGGCGTCGCTGGGCCTGGGCAACTTCGACTACCGCCGCGCCACGGCCGACGTGAATGTGGGCATCAGCGACACCGCAGCCTTACGCATCAATGCCGCCGTGGAAGACTCGGGCAGCTACCGCGACCAGCAGTTCGTCAAGCGCCACAACTTCGCGCCCTCGCTCGCGCTCAAGCTCGCCGCGCAGACCGACCTGCTGCTGCAGTACACCAACGCACGCGACAAGCGCCTCACGGACTTCGGTATCCCCGCGCTGAATGGTCGCCCAGTCAATGTGCCCGCCAGCACCTACTACGGCTCCAGCAACGCGGCGCAGGACGACACCACCACCAGCACCATGCAGTCGTTCGCGGCCACACTCAACCACCGTTTCAACGACGACTGGTCGGTGCGCAACGTCACGCGCCTGTACGACTACACGCTGGACCGCTACAACACCCTGCCCGGCGGCACCACCAACCCCGTGGACATGACCGTGGGCCGCACGCGCTCGTTCATCCTGCGCGACGAAAAAGGCTTCTTCAACCAGACGGATGTGACTTGGCGCAACCAGCTCGGCGGCTTCAAGCAAGAGTGGCTGATGGGCGTGGAACTGGGCCAGCAGAAGAAGCGCGCCGAGTCCGTCTCGGGCGGCGCGGACCGCGTGCCCATTCTCAACCCCGGCAACCGCCCCGCCCCGGCCATCCCGGCCGCCAGCTACAACGCCGACAGCGCCATCCCCAGCCACACCACGCAAGACACGGCCGCGCTGTACTGGCAAAACCAGATCACGCTCGCGCCCCAATGGAAGGCGCTGGTGGGCGCACGCTACGACGTGTTCGGGCAAGAAACCACGTTCGACCGCAAGCTGAGCACACTGTCGCGCACCGACAAGAAGTTCAGCCCCCGCGCGGGCCTGGTGTGGCAGCCCAGCGATACCGTGTCGTACTACGTGTCGTACAGCAAGTCGTTCCAGCCCTCGGCCGAGACCTTTGCGCTCGCCGCCAACACCACCGGCGCCGAGCCCGAGATCACCGAGAACAAGGAAATCGGCGTTAAGCTCGACCTGCTCGATGGCCGCATGAACGTGACCGGCGCGCTCTTCAACCTGGAGCGCACCAACATCAAGAACACCGACCCGACCAACCCCTCGCGCCAGATCAACGTGGGCACCCAGCGCACCAACGGGCTGGAACTGACCGCCAACGGCCGCCTGCCCGGCCGCTGGGACGTGAGCGCAGGCTACGCCTGGCTGGACGGCCGCATGACCAAGTCGCTGGCCACCACCACCTCCACCCAGTTACCCACCGCTGCCATCGCGGCCCAGGGCAAGGTGCCCGCGCTCACGCCTCGCAACTCCGCCTTCCTCTGGGCCATGAAGGACCTGGGCCACGGCCTGCGCGTGGGCGGCGGCGTGAACCACGTGGGCGCCCGCTTCACCTCGCTCACCAATCTGGTCACCCTGCCCGCCTACACCACGGTGGACGCCGCCCTGCAGTACACGCTGGGCCAGTGGGATGTGGACGTGAACATCAAGAACCTGGCCAACCGCAAGTACTACGTATCAAGCCACGGCAGCAACGACAACCTGATCCTGCCAGGCTCGCCGCGCGCGGTGCAGGTGACGTTGCGGACGCGGTTCTGAGGGTGAGGGGCGTGGCGGAAGGGGTTCAAGACCAAACTTCTCAAGAGATTTTGGCCTCTTCCGCCTGATATTTATGGCTTTATAGCTACCAATTCAATAGCAAAAAACCTCCCCGTCGGAATGCCTCTTCTTGCCAGAGCGTCAAACGCCGGATGTCTCACATGGGCAGTGAACGGGCCGCAGCACCGCGCTTCGAACCAGGCGGGGCGGTCATGCTGACCACGCTGCGGGCCCCTTCAACGAACCCGCTCCGCATCATGGCGGCGTCCCGCCCTTCTTGTGCACCTTGAAACTTTCATCCAGGTAGACCGAAGAACCCGTCATGCCATAGCCTTCGCAGACAAACCCGTTCAAGGGCAGCACACCCGGAGCATCAACGATCCGGCCTCTCGCCTCCTTGTACTTCTTGCCAGCACGCCGCGAATGAATGGCGGTGTTGGTCAGGTAGTTGAGGCTCACGCGGTGGGAGGCGTTGCTGGAATAGTCTTCGTCGTCCTGCTGCTCGCCGATGTGTTCCAGGTCTTTGATCTTGGCGTTGTAGCGGAACTGCAGCGTGAAGCCCGAGAACCGGGCGGCGTCTGCGTAGTAGACCGCCTGAACGAACAATGAATGGTTCTTGATTTCCAGGTTGTAGAACTTGCTGGGGTGGCAGAACTCGCCGGACGTTGAGAGCACCTGATAGCTGCCATCCGCCCTCCCGGTCAGGACAAGCAACCGCTCCTCTCGCTGGTCTTCTCCTTTGTGCTTTGTCAGCAACAGGGCCAGGTCGGGGATGCCATCGCCGTTCAAGTCGCCTTCTGCAGTGGTCCAGACAAAATCGGGATGCCGAAACTCGGGGGGTATTGCAAGCAGTGCCTTCTGCTCCGCAGAGGTGCTTTCGTCTGCGGCGCGCACGTTGCCCGTACACAAAATGGCCACCACAGCGAGCCATGGCAAGGCCGTCCGGTACAAAGCCCCCATGCCTCTCGCAGATGCGTGCGCAACGGGCTGAACGGCACCAAATATCGTGGACACGGAACTCTCCTGCAAGCGGCTCGCAGCCGGGGGATGAAGCCCATGCAAGGGTTGCAAACGCGGGTGTGAATGTCTGCAAAACCAGCACGCTGGGGCGACGGCACTATAGCCTGCAGGCGCCCACCGCGCCCTGCGCCCCAGCCCCCGCGCGCGCAATGCTTCCTCTCCTTCGCAGTGTCCGATCGGGAGCAGGCCGCAGCGATTTCGCAACATCCTTACCCCCACACACCATCACGAATACAAACAATTCCCATTTGCAATGTAAAATTGGGTTTCC
Source organism: Acidovorax sp. M14 (assembly GCF_049331375.1). Taxonomy (NCBI): domain Bacteria; kingdom Pseudomonadati; phylum Pseudomonadota; class Betaproteobacteria; order Burkholderiales; family Comamonadaceae; genus Acidovorax; species Acidovorax sp. M14. The sequence goes on along the minus strand of NZ_CP186263.1, from coordinate 1,716,411 downwards.
GCCAGCCATAGCCCTTGCCGGGAGCCCTTTTCACAGGCCTCCCGGCTGCAGCCAGCACCCACCGTCTTCCGATGTTTCCGGGTTGTCTGGCTTGATGAATCACTTGTTCGCCCTTTCTGTTGCGACAGCGCGCCCTGTGCCTGGTGCGGCGCTGGCGGTGGTGAGACTGCCCGACGGCCCTTGCCACCCCGCCCCCACGCCATGCTGAGCCCCACCGCCCTGCGCCGCTGGAGCTGGACCCACAAGTGGTCCAGCCTGGTGTGCACCGTTTTCATGCTGCTGCTGTGCATCACCGGCTTGCCGCTGATCTTTCACCACGAAATTGGCCACCTGCTGGGCACCGAGGTCGAGGCGCCCGCCATGCCCGCCAACACCCCGCGCGCGAGCCTCGACAAGGTGCTGGCCACCGCGCACGCACTGCACCCGGATCGTGTGGTGCAGTTCGCATCACACGCCGAGGACGATGACAACGTGTGGTTCGTCACGCTCACGCCCACCCCGGCGCCCACCGATGACTTCCGATCCGTGGCGGTGGACGCGCGCACGGCGCAGGTGCTGGCGCAGCCCCGGTTTGACGAGGGCTTCATGTACGTGATGTTCAAGCTGCACGTGGACCTGTTCGCAGGGCTGCCGGGCAAGCTGTTTCTGGGCTTCATGGGCTTGCTGCTGCTGGTGGCCATCGTCACGGGCGTGGTGCTGTATGCGCCGTTCATGCGCAAGCTGGCGTTTGGCGAGGTGCGGCGCGATCGGTCCACGCGGGTGAAGTGGCTCGACCTGCACAACCTGCTGGGCATCGTCACGCTGGTGTGGGCGTTTGTGGTGGGCGGCACGGGCATGATCAATACGTGGGCCGACCTGCTCATCAAGTACTGGCAGCACGACCAGCTCTCGGTGCTGCTCAAGCCCTATGAAGGCCAGCTCATCGTGCCCGTGGCCGAGCGCGGGCCGCTGCAGCAGGCGCTGGAGGCCGCGCAGGCCCAGGCGCCAGGCACCAAGCTGTCATTCATTGCGTTCCCGGGCACGGCGTTTTCCAGCCCGCACCACAACACGTTCTTCCTGCGCGGCAATGAGCCGCTCACCTCCAGGCTACTCCAGCCGGTGCTGGTGGATGCGCGCACCGCGCAGGTCACCGCGTCGCCCCAGCTGCCGTGGTACCTGACCGCGCTGCTGGTGTCGCAGCCGCTGCACTTTGGCGACTACGGCGGCATGCCGATGAAGATCCTGTGGGCGCTGCTGGACATCGCCACCATCGTGGTGCTGGGCAGCGGGCTGTATCTGTGGCTGCGCAAGGGCGTGCAGGCGGCAAGCCCCGCAACACCCACCGCAGGCAGCGCCACGGGGGGTTTTGCAGGCAGCGCTTTGCCCACATCGGGCGCTGCGCGCTCCACCGAGGGCACCGCATGAAAAAGCACCGCCCTTTCTGGGCCCTGTGGGGCGGGCCCATCGTGATGGGTGTGCTCACCACCACCGGCTTGATCACCGCACTTGTGTCCGACACCTGGGGTGACTGGTGGTCGTGGGTGGGGCTGGGTGTCCCCGTCGCGGTGATGGGCTGGTACGGCCGGCCGCGCGCACCAAGGCCGACGCCCCCAGCGCAGAGCCCGCGCGCAGGCGTGGAGCGGTGAGCGGTTTTTGGCTGTCGGCATGACGACCTCCTGACGACCCATGACGGCCGCTGAAGCGACTCTCACGGCCCCCCGTCTGCGCTGGCGTTCGGTGTGAGCCGGGCGCTGCAACGTTCAGATCAAAAAGCCACCCAGCGCTTATCCATCAAGCGTAGGCAGCTATCAAAAAAGTGAGCTTCACTACACCCACCCTTGCGGTGGTGCAGCGGGCTGCGCGCTGCGTTTGGAGCAGCGCTCCGGAATCCCAAACCAAAGAGAGGAAATACCCATGTCCATGTCTTGCGTTCCCACCTCCCCACGCCCTTGGCTGGCTGCCGTGCTGGCCATTGCCGGCGTATCTGACCTGGCCCCTGCCCACGCCCACCAGGTGTGGCTGGAGAACGCCGGGGGCCAGGCGCGCCTGCACTTTGGCGAGTTCAACGACAACCTGCGCGAGACATCACCTGGCCGGCTCGACCAGTTCAAGGGCGTGCCCCTGCTGGAACAACAACGCACCGGCGCCCCGGCGCAGCGCGTGGACGGCCAGCTTGGCAAGGATGCCTTCGTCTACGCCACCACCGGCACCCCAGACACGCTGTTTGCAACGCCTACCTACCCAGTGATCGACCGCAGCAAGCGCAACCTGCCCGCGATGTACTGGCAGCCCGCCGCCCGCTGGGTGGCCAGCCTGGCCAAGCCCGTAGCCCCCACCGCAGCGCTGGACCTGGTGCCCACCGGCCAGCCGGGTGAGCTGAAGGTGGTCTACCGGGGCGCCCCCTTGCCCAAGGCCAAGGTGCAGCTGGCCGCGCCCTCGGGCTGGACGCGCGAGGCCGAGGCGGGTGAAGACGGCACGGTGACCTTCGTCACCCCCTGGAAGGGCCAGTATGTGGCCGAGGTGAAGCACAGCGACAAGACGCCGGGCGAGGCGCACGGCGCGCCGTACGGCGAGGCCAGCTACGTGACGACGCTGAGCTTTGTGCTGGCCGAGGGCATGCCCTCGCCGTCGTTGCCGCCAGCGGCCACGCCCGCACCCGCTGGTCGCTGATCAGCGCCCATTTCAAGCAATTCAAGCAAAACCGGCCGCTTGCGCTAGTCGAACATGCCCAAGCAGCTATCGAATCAATAGCAAATCATGCCTCCTTTCCCATCCCGTTCGCGCGCATGCCGCGCGCCGCGCACCGCCGTCGCACAGGCCGCCCTGCTGGTGCTGTGCAGTGCCGCTGCCCAGGCGCAGACCACCACCACCATCCCATCAACTACTGCCGAGGCCACATTGGCCCCGGTCACCGTGTCTTCGGGCGCGGAGCAAGAGAACCCGACGGCCCCCGTCACCGGCTTTGTGGCCCAGCGAGCGCTCAGCGCCACCAAGACCGACACGCCACTCATCGAAACCCCGCAAGCCATCAGCGTGGTCACCCGCGACCAGATGGAGGCGCAGGGCGTGCAGACGCTGCGGCAGGTGACGGCGTACACCGCAGGCGCGGTGTCCAACTACTTTGACAGCCGCGTGGACAGCTTCAAGGCACGCAGTGGCGATGTCTCGCAATACCAGGACGGCCTGCTGCGCACCTATGGCACCTACAACACCAGCCGGCCAGACCCCTACACGCTGGAGCGCGTGGAGTTTCTGCGTGGCCCCACCTCCGTGCTGTACGGCCAGGGAAGCGTGGGCGGCGTGCTCAACCTCACCAGCAAGCGCCCGCAGGCCGACACCCTGCGCGAGGTGCAGGTGCAGCTGGGCAACAACGCACGCAAGCAGATCGCCGCCGACCTGACGGGCGCGCTCGACCAGGACGGCCAGTGGCTCTATCGCCTGGTGGCCGTGGGCCGCGACAGCGGCACGCAGGTGGACCATGTGGACGACAACCGCGTGGTGTTTGCGCCATCGCTCACCTGGAAGCCCAATGCCGACACGTCGCTCACGCTGCAGGCGCTGCACCAGAAGGACCAAAGCGGCTCGCTCATCGGATTCTTCCCGTGGCAAGGCACACAGCTGCCCAGCCAGTACGGCCAGATTCCGCGCAACACCTTCATCAGCGAGCCGGGCTGGGACGCGTACGACACCCGCAACAATTCGTGGGGCTACCTGTTCAGTCACCGTTTGAACAGCGACTGGACGGTGCGCCAGAACCTGCGCCGCACCGTGAGCGAGGTGGACTACCGCACCATCTACACCAGCTTCACCGCCAACGCTGCCACGGGCCGCCCTGCGCGCCCGGTGTTCAACAGCGACAACCGCACGCTGGTACGCGACGCGGTGTGGAACCTCAACACCGGCCGCATGCTGCTCATCGACACGCAGCTCGAAGGCAAGCTGCAGGCGGGCAGCACCGCACACACGCTGCTGGCCGGCCTGGACGTGCAGCGCAACCACACCGGCCAGCAGGCCTGGCGCGCGGTGGCGTCGTCCATCGATGTGTACAACCCGGTGTACGGCAACTTCACGCCGCCCACGGCGGCACAGCTGGTGCGCCAGCCCAGCGTGGTGCAAAAGCAGCTGGGCTTCTACGCGCAAGACCAGATCCAATGGGGCCGCTGGACGGCCACGCTGGGCCTGCGCCATGACAGCGCCCAGACCGATACCGAGGGCCGCCCTGCCGCTGCCGTGGACGACAAGGCCTGGACCAAACGCGCGGGCGTGACGTACCAGATGGACGGCGGCTGGGCACCGTATGCGGGCTATTCCGAATCGTTCCAGCCCCTGGGCGGGCTTGACGCGTACGGCACCCCTTACAAGCCCCAGCGCGGTGAACAGTGGGAGGCGGGTGTGAAGTGGCAGCCGCCGGGCCAGGGCATCAGCGCGTTTGCCGCTGTGTACACCCTGCGCGAAAAGAACCGCAAGACCACCGACCCCAGCAACCCGCTCAACAGCCTGCAGATCGGCGAGGTGAAGGTCAACGGCTTCGAGGCCGAAGTGCAGGCCAGCCTGGCGCGCCAGTGGGACTTCACGCTGGCCTACGCCTTCACCGACGCCCAGATCAGCCGCAGCAACGCGGGCGACCAGGGCCAGGCCGTGGCCGGCGCGCCCCGGCACACCGCATCGGCCTGGCTGAGCCACCGCTTTGCAGCGCAGGGGCGTGGCGGCTGGGTGGTGGGCGCGGGCGTGCGCTACACCGGCTCGCAGTGGACGGGCACCAGCGCCATCACCACCCCGGCGGCCACCCTGGCCGATGCCATGGTGGCCTACGACGCTGGCGACTGGCGCGTGGCCTTCAACGTGGTGAACCTGACCGACAAGGTGCATATCACCCAGTGCCTGGCACGCGGGGACTGCTTTTACGGACAGGCGCGCACCTACACGCTGACCTCGACGTACCGGTTCTAGGTCCCGGTTCTAGGCGCCGGTTGGCGATCCCACAAGGGATAGTCAAGGGATCGCCGCCACGCCACAAGCTGCCGTGCAGGGCTCGCACGGCGGCAGTGGCCTGTACGCAGCGCCACGCCGGTGCCAGCCCGCGCGGGGCTTGCACCACATTCGCGACCTTCCAAGGGGCTCCAAGGGGCTCCAAGGGACTCAAAGGGGCTCCGGGCTCCACCCGAAGTTAGGTTCTGGCGCGCCATACCAGAACCATGTTGCGCCGCAACGACATTTGGATGACAAAAAGGTGTTTACCCCGCTGGCGGCCAATCACGGCGGCCAGTAGCATCCCCCTCCGTTGCAAAGTGCAACGATCACATCACCACAGGCATCAAACTTGCTTGTAGCGGCGGCCCGAAGGCATCACCCCTGTGCGTTTTTGGCCGGTGATTATTTGTCGTCAAACAAAATTTGATTTAAGGAACCTCGCGAATGAAAACATTGAACCGCTGCGCCCTCGCCGCGCTGGCCCTGGTGGGTACGTCTGCTGCCTTTGCACAGAGCAGCGTCACCCTGTACGGCCGGGTCAACACGACCTTCGAACACCAAAAAGACGGCGATGTCTCCAAGACCGGTCTGTTCAACAACTCCTCCCGCTTCGGCTTCAAGGGCCAGGAAGACCTGGGCGGCGGCCTTATGGCTGGCTTCCAGCTGGAAAGCGGCTTTGACTCCAGCTCCGGCGCTTCCGACTCGCGCGGCATTTTTGCCCGCCAGAGCGAAGTGAACCTGTCCGGCGGCTTCGGCATGGTGCGCCTGGGCAACTTCACGTCCGAGTCGTACTACGCCACGGCCGACTTCATCAGCAACCACAACCACGACACCGGCTCGTCGGCTGACGCCCTGTACGCCTACCCCGCCCGTGACGTGAACAAGATCGCTTACCGCACCCCCAGCCTGGGCGGCGCAACGTTCGAAGCCGGCTGGGCCCAGCACGAGCAGCCCAGCGGCACCGGCGGCAAGAACAGCCTGGACCTAGCTGCCAACTATGAAATCGGCAAGCTGGGCCTGGGCGCTGGTTACTCCAAGCTGGGCGACCAGAACCAGTTCGCAGTGCGCGCTTCGTACTCCACCGGTCCTTTCGTGATGGGCGCCTACGTGCAACGCGACAAGAACGTGTTCATCGCCAACGGCGGCAACCGCACCAACCTGCGCCTGTCGGCCGCCTACATCATGGGCGTGTCCGAGTTCCACGTGAACGTGGGCCGTGCTGGTAACTACTCCAACGTGTCCAACAGCGCCGCCACCCAGTACACACTGGGCTACAACTACAACCTGAGCAAGCGCACCAAGATCTACACGTACTACACCCGCATCAACAACAGCCAGGCAGCCACCTACGGCGTGTCGGCTCCGGGTAACGACTTCAGCTCCTTCGCCGTGGGCGTGCGCCACAACTTCTGATAGCGCCCCACACGCTGCTGCCCTGACTGGTGGGAGGGCAGACACACAGCCAATTGCCCCGCACTCCTTTTCTTGGGAGTGCGGGGTTTTTTATGCCTGCTACCGGTTGGAAAAGGCACACAGCCCTTGGGCGGACGCGGCGCCGACCACCCAACCCGGCGCCCCCCACACGGCCGTTCGGCCACTGCAAACCCAGCCCCGCCCACAGGCTTTTGCAGCGGCAGATACTCTGCGCCACACCGGCCCGGCAATGGCTGCCTGGCTGTGAAACGGGGAGCACAGGACCATGCCAACACCGCGCCACGCAGCCGTCGCCACCCTGGCGTTCTGGGCCCTGGCCGCATCTGCCCAGACCCCAGCGCCCGTGGTGCTGGACGACCTGCACGGCCTGCGCATCGACAAGACCGAAGTCACCATCGCCCAGTTTGCGCGCTACGCGCGAGCCACCGGCACCACCACCCGTGCCGAGCGCGAAGGCGGCGGTTTTGAATATGTGGGCGGCTGGCAGCGCCGCGCGGGCTGGACCTGGCAGCGCCCCGACGGCTCACCGCCCGACACCGACCAGTTGCCCGCCGTGCACCTCACCCACGCCGAGGCCCAGGCGTACTGCCAATGGGCCGGCGGCCGCCTGCCCACCGCTGCCGAGTGGCGCACCGCCGGCTTTACCGAGCTGCGCAGCCAACCACCCACGCCCTGGGTGCGTGGCACCACCTACCCCTGGACCACGGGCCACAGCCCGCAGGGCGCCAACACCAGCGACCCCGACCCCTGGCCCCGCGCCGCACCCGTCAACGCCACTGCGGCCGGAGTGAACGGCCTGCACGACATGGGCGCCAATGTGTGGGAATGGGCGGCCGATGCGCGCGGCGAAGAGCGGCGCACGATGGGCGGGTCCTGGTGGTATCCCGCCTCGCAAATGCGCGCGGATGTCGAGGCCTGGAAGCCTGCGGACTTCTATGCGGTGTACATCGGCTTTCGCTGCGTGTACGACCCGGCGAAACAGCGCTGAGAACCCGTACTGTGCGGGTGCGAACTCAGTGCCCGCCGAACCTCGCTACCTGCCGCAGCCCGCCCGTCAGGCCCCACAGCGATACGCACCAGCCGTCACACCCCTCCGACACCACAAGGCCCGGCAGGTCGTTGCCGTCGATGTCCACGTAGCTGTCGGGCTTGCCGGGCACCTCGCCCATGTAGGCATAGCCGCTACTGCCACGCACAAAAACATGGTGCCGCTGGGCTCCGTAAAAAGCGTCCGGGTCGCGCACCACCCTGCCAGGCACCACCACGGTGGTGCGTGCGCCCTGGGGCTGCTGAATCGTGCGTGCAGCACCCCATTGGAGCTGGCGGCGCAGCGCGCCAAACCGGCGGTCGTCCGACTGCACGAACGACTGCAGTGCGACAAGCTGCTCGGCGTCGGGTTTGGCAACCAGCCACTGGGGCGTGCGCGGCGGCGTGAGGGCGAAGAGCCGGTACTGCGGGTTGTCTGTCCGGGGCCTGGGCCCCTGCACGGTCAGGGCTGCGGCGTAGGGTTCTTCCTGCCCGGCAGAGTTCGGCGGCAGTTCTGCCTTGCACTGGAATCGGGTGCCTGATTGCATCGCAAATACCGGCGTACCGGCATTGCAGTGCCGCACCAGTTGCTGCAGGTGCGCTGGGTTCTCAAAGTGCGCCCACACCGGGCCATCGTCAGGCGACAGCCAGGCAAAGAACAGCCCGGGCCGCTGGCTGGAGCTCTCCTTCTCCTCGCCCGCCCAGGCAAGGGGCACGCAGGCCAGCGCAACGATGAGGGCAAGGCATTGCCGGGACAGCATGGGCGGGGCTCTCCTGAAATGGGGGACGGTGGGTAACTGCCATCGAATGGTGGCCGCAGATCTTCAGCGCCACGCCATTGTGCCGCCCTGTGCAGTCTTCCAAAAGCAAAAAGGCCCCCGATGCCCATGGCACCGGGGGCCTGTGTCCAAGGAGCAAAGAGCGCGATGGTTACACGTTCATGATCGACACCAGGCGCGTGTTCAGGTGCGCCTCGATGGCCTCAGGGCCACCCTCGGAGCCGTAGCCCGAATCCTTCAGGCCGCCAAAGGGCAGCTCGGCAGCAGGGGCGGCGGCCTGGTTGATCCAGAGCATGCCCACTTCCAGGCGCTGGGCCAGCAGGTGCGCGTTCTTCAGCGACGAGGTGAACGCATAACCCGCCAGGCCAAACGGCAGGCGGTTGGCTTCGGCAATCGCGTCTTCAATCTTCTCAAACCCGCGAATCGCGGCCACCGGGCCAAAGGGTTCTTCGTTCACGATGCGGGCCGACAGGGGCACATCGTTCAGCACGGTGGGCTGGAAGAAGTTGCCTTCGTTGCCGATGCGCTCGCCGCCGGTCAGCACCTTGGCGCCCTGCTGCACCGCATCGGCCAGCAAGTCGGCCATGGCAGTGATGCGGCGCGGGTTGGCCAGCGGGCCCATCTGCGTGCCAGCCGTGAGGCCGTCACCCACCTTCAGGCCCTGTGCGTACTTGGCGAACGCGGCCGCAAAGTCGGCGCGGATGCTTTCGTGCACCAGGTAGCGCGTGGGCGAGATGCAGACCTGGCCCGCGTTGCGGAACTTGGCGCCGCTGCCGATCTTGATGGCCAGTTCCAGGTCGGCGTCTTCGGCCACGATCACCGGTGCGTGGCCGCCCAGTTCCATCGTCACGCGCTTCATGTGCTTGCCCGCCAGCGCGGCCAGCTGCTTGCCCACGGGCGTGGAACCGGTGAAGGTGACCTTGCGGATGATGGGGTGCGGGATCAGGTAGTTGGAGATTTCCGCCGGGTCGCCATAGACCAAGCCCACGGTGCCTGCAGGCACACCGGCATCGGCAAACGCGCGGATCAGCTCGGCGGGGCTGGCGGGGGTTTCCTCAGGCGCCTTCACCAGGATGGAGCAGCCTGCACCCAGCGCGGCGGCCAGCTTGCGCACCACCTGGTTGATGGGGAAGTTCCAGGGCGTGAACGCGGCCACGGGGCCCACGGGGTCCTTCAGCACCATCTGCGTGGCCTTGAGGTTGCGCGAGGGCACGATGCGGCCGTACACACGCAGCGATTCGTCGGCAAACCATTCGATGATGTCGGCGGATGCCATGGTCTCGACCTTGGCTTCGGCCAGGGGCTTGCCCTGCTCTTGCACCATGATGGCAGCGATGGCATCGGCGCGCTCGCGCATCAGGGCGGCAGCGCGGCGCATGGTCTTGGCGCGCTCGGCGGCGGGCATTTCGCGCCATGCTTCAAAGCCTTTTTGTGCGGCGTCCAGCGCGCGGTCCAGATCGACCTTGGTGGCATGGGCCACGCGGCCGATTTCTTTGCCCGTGGCGGGGTTGAACACGGCAAGGGTCTTGCCTTCGGCGGCGTCTTGCCACTGGCCTGCGATGAAGAGCTGGGTGTTGGGATAGGTCATGAGCGTTGGGGTCAACCAAAAAAATCAAAAAAACGACTATACGCCTGCGATGATGGCTGTGTATTTCAAGGAGATTGCATGCGAGAAGTAGTCCAAAGCCTCGAAGAGTCGCGCATCCGCGAAGTGGCCAACGAGGGCCTGGGGCGCAGCGATGTGCTGAAGTTCTGGTTCGGCGAGAGCGACGAGGTGACGCCCGATTTCATCCGCGATGCGGCCATTGCGTCGCTGCAGCACGGCGAGACGTTCTACGCCCACAACTTGGGCCTGCCCGAGCTGCGCCACGCGATTGCGGGCTACATGCACGGCCTGCACCCGCAGCAGCACACCGATGCGTGGTTTGACCGCATCGCAGTCACATCGGGCGGCGTGAACGGCCTGATGGTGGCCGTGCAGGCCCTGGTGGACGCGGGCGACGAGGTGGTGCTGGTCACGCCCGTGTGGCCCAACCTGGTGGCGCAGCCGCGCATTCTGGGCGCACAGGTGCGCACCGTGCCGCTGGTGGCCGACGTGCACGGCGCATGGCGTCTGGACATGGACGCGCTGCTGGCCGCCATCACGCCCGGCACGCGCCTGTTGGTGGTGAATGCCCCCAACAACCCCACAGGCTGGACGCTGACGCGTGAAGAGCAAGCCACCATCCTGGCGCACTGCCGCCGCACGGGCACGTGGATTCTGGCGGACGAGGTGTACGAGCGGCTGTACTACGCAGGCGACACGGCCAACGGCGCCGCACCGAGCTTTCTGGACGTGGCGGAGCCCGAAGACCGGCTGATCGTGACGCACAGCTTTTCCAAGAGCTTTCTGATGACCGGCTGGCGCCTGGGCTGGCTGGTGCTGCCGCCGTCGCTGACGCATGCCGTTGGAAAGTTGATCGAATTCAACACCTCGTGCGCGCCGGTGTTCGTGCAGCGTGGGGCCACGGTGGCGCTGCAGCGCACGGATGAGGTGACACCTGCGCTGGTGGCGCATCTGAAGAGCTGCCGGGACACGCTGGTGCCGCTGCTGGCCGAGGTGCCAGGAGTGTCGGTGGCCACGCCGCGTGGGGGCATGTATGCGTTCTTCCACATCGACGGGCATGACGAGTGTTTGCCACTGGCCAAGCGGCTGGTGCGGGAGGCGGGGCTGGGGTTGGCGCCGGGCAGTGCGTTTGGGGGGGAGGCGTCGGGGTGGTTGCGGTGGTGTTTTGCGAGTCGGGATGTGGGGAGGTTGGAGGAAGGGGTGGAGAGGTTGAGGGGGTGGTTGAAGGGGTGAGCGGTGGTTTTTGTGCCTTTTGGGCCGCAAGCGACAGTGGGATATGCGCTGGTAGCTATGCTTTTTGAAGTGCCCACCATCCATGCAAAGAACTGTGTGCCCGGTTAACGGCATGCTTTGATGGAGGGCGGAGGCCGGGAGTCGCCCGGCATGCGAGTCCCTTTCTTTCGCGTCGCCGAAAGAAAGGAACCAAAGAAAGGGCGACCCCACTGTCTGCGTCCCCTGCGCTTCGCTACGGGGCAACCTGCGGTGCTCGGGTTTGGCGGGGTCTCGCTCGAACTCGCTCCGTTTCACTTCGCTCAGACAATCGCGAGCCCTGATCCGCCAAACCCTGCGCTCCTCGGCGCATCCAGAGGGGCACGGGGGCAGAACATCCACACGGGCCTTTGCTTCGCTCGGCCCCACCTCGCGGGCGCAAGCGCCACGCGCTGCACAACTTGGGCCGAGCGCAGCGATGGCCCGAATGGATGTTCGGCTGTCCACCCCCTGCTGGCTGCGCCTGCGGCGAGGCGGTTGTGGGGTGAGCACGCGCGTCGAAGCGTGCGTGCTTCGTGAACTGACTCGCCGTGGATGTCTGAACGAAGCTGCTACGCAGCGCAGTGAGTTCCACGGCGCACCCCGCAACCGACCCGGCGCAGGTTTGCCCCTTCGCTCCGCGAAGGGGTCGCAGACTGGGGGTCGCCTTTCTTTTGGGTACTTTTCTTTGGCGAAGCAAAGAACAAGTACCTCGCCCGCCGGGGCGACTCCCGGCCTCCGCCCTCAACAAAGGCACACCACCCAATCAGCGCAGGCAACCAAGCACTACAAAATCAATAGCTACCAGCGCATATCTCACTAGCGCAAGCAGCCCAACCCGCTCAAAAACTACTGCGACACAGCAGCCATCTTCACCGCAGGCTGATCCCCCCACCCTCCCCCAAGCGCCCGAATCAACCCCACCGTCGCCACATACTGCGCCGTCCGCACCTGCAGCTCCTGCCGCCGATTGCGCAACTCGCTGCGCCGCGCGTCCAGCAACTCCAGCTGGCTCACCAGCCCATTGCGATACCGCACATCCGACAACTGCGTGGCCCGCCGCGCAGCCGTCACCGCCCGCCCTTGCGCCTCGGCCTGACCGGACAATAAACGCAGCGAGGTCAGCTGATCCTCTACATCACGGAACGCATTGAGCACCTGCCCCCGGTGGTCCGCCAGCGCAGCCTCCAGGCGGGCCTTGGCGCCCTCGATCTGCGCATCGCGCTGGCCGCCGTCAAAGATCGGCAGCGACAGCAGCGCACTCACGCCCCAGGCACGGGCCGACCACTTGAACAGATCACCCAGCTCGGGCGACGCATGCCCCGCATTGCCGGTGAGCGTGACCGCAGGGAACCACGCCTTCTGCGCCACACCCACGCGCGCTTGCGCGGCCAGCACGGCGGTTTGCGCGGCCGACACATCGGGCCGGCGCGCCAGCACCGTGCCGGGCACGCCGGGCGGAATCACCGGCAACGCGGCATCGCCCGTCGCGGGCGGCAGCACAAAGCCGCTGGCCACCTCGCCGGCCAGCACGGCCAGCGCGTTGGTCAGCAGGGCCTGCTGACGCTGCAAGGCCAGGGCATCGGACTCGGTAGCGGCCACCTCGGTCTGCACACGGGCCACGTCCAGCTCGGCCACATCGCCTGCCTGCAGGCGGCGCTGCGTCAGGCGCAGCGTGTCCTGGTAAGCGGCCAGGCTCTCTTGCACCAGAACCTGCTCGGCCTGTACGGAGCGCAGCTGCAGGTACGTTTGCGCCACATCGGCCTGCACCATGAGGCGCGTGCTTTGCAGCAGGGCTTCGCGCGCGTCGGCGTCCAGGCGCGCCGCGTCGCTGGTTTGCGAGAGGCGGCCGAACAGGTCCAGCTCATACGATGCATTGAGCCCCGCCGTGCCCAGCGTGGCGGGTGCTGCGCTGCCGGTGGTGGCAGCGCCTGCCTGGCGCGTCACGCCCGCCGAGGCACCCACTTGCACCGAGCGTGCGGCATCGGCAGAGCGCAGCAGCGTGCGCGCCTCGGCCAGCCGCGCGGCCGCCTGCTGGATGCTGGTGTTGGCTGTGCCCGCGCGCTGCACCAGGTCGGCCAGCACCGGGTCTTGAAAGCCCAGCCACCACTCGCCGCGCGGCTGCGCCTCGGCAGGGGCGGCCACGGTCCAGGGGGCCGTGGGCAGCGCGTCGCCGCCTGCGGTGAAGCTGGTGGGCACGGGCACGCCCGCATGGGGCGCGGGGGCCACGGGCTGGGTCATGCAACCGGCCAGCACCAGGGCGGCAGCCAGGGGCGCCAGCAGGCTGCGCTTGCGCACTGCGAGTGCTCCATCGGTGGAGTTTTTTGTCAAAAGCAAATCGGTCATGGTTGTTCTCCTGCCCCGGCCGCTGCGCCCGCTGCAATTGGCAGCGCGGAGCACGTGGCGAGGGCCACAAAGATGTTTGTTGTCAGCGTGCTCAGAAGCATCACTCGTGCTCATTGCGCGGCGCGGCCAGCACGGGGTGGGCCGTGCCACCAGAACCCGGGGCGTGCGAGATGGGCGCCACATGCGCACCATGCTCCACCAGCGGGCGGTTGCCGGCCAGCTTGCGCAGCAGCACGTAGAACACGGGTGTGAGGAACAGGCCGAAGGCCGTCACCCCAATCATCCCGGCGAACACCGCCACGCCCATGGCGCTGCGCATTTCGGCGCCCGCGCCAGTGGACAGCACCAGGGGCAGCACGCCCATCACAAAGGCCAGCGAGGTCATCAGGATGGGGCGCAGCCGCAGTCGGCTGGCCTCGATGGCGGCCTGCACGGGAGTGCGGCCGGCAAACTCCAGCTCGCGGGCGAACTCCACGATCAGGATCGCGTTCTTGGCCGATAGCCCCACCAGCACGATGAGCCCGATCTGCGTGAACACGTTGTTGTCGCCCTTGGTGAGCCACACGCCCGTCATCGCGGCCAGGATGCCCATGGGCACGATGAGGATGATGGCGATCGGCAGCGTCAGGCTTTCGTACTGCGCGGCCAGCACTAGGAACACCAGCAGAATCGCCAGCGGGAACACCAGCACGGCAGAGTTGCCCGCCAGAATTTCCTGGTAAGTCAGCTCGGTCCATTCGAAGGTGATGCCCTGGGGCAACGTCTCCTTGGCGATGCGCTCGATGGCCGCCTGCGCCTGGCCCGATGAATAGCCGGGCGCGGGGCCGCCATTCACGTCCGCCGCCAGGTAGCCGTTGTAGCGCATGGCGCGCTCAGGGCCGAAGCTCGGCTCCATCTTCATCAGCGCCGACAGCGGCACCATCTCGCCGGTGGCAGAGCGCACCTTCAGCAGGCCCACGTCCTCGGCCCGCGCACGGTAGGCGGCATCGGCCTGCACACGCACGCTGTAGGTACGGCCAAACTGGTTGAAGTCGTTGGCGTAGAGGCTGCCCAGGTAGATCTGCAGCGTGTCGAAGATGTCCGTCACGGGCACGCCCAGCTGGCGCGCCTTGGTGCGGTCGATGTTGGCGTACAGCTGCGGCACGTTGACCTGCCAGCTGGTGAACAGGCCCGCCAGCTCGGGCGTCTGGTAGGCCTTGCCCATGAAGGCCTTCACCGCGTTGTCCATGGCTTCGTAGCCCAGCGAGGCGCGGTCTTCGATCTGCAGCTTGAAGCCGCCCGTGGTGCCCAGGCCCGCCACTGGGGGTGGCGGGAACATGGCGATGAACGCGTCCTGGATGCTGCCGAAGGCCTGGTTCAGCTGGCCCGCCACGGCGCCGCCGCTCTGGTCGGCGCGAGTGCGCTCTGCAAAGGGCTTGAGCGTGGCGAACACGATGCCGGAGTTGGAGCTGTTGGTGAAGCCGTTGATCGACAGGCCGGGGAAGGCAATCGCGTCTTCGACGTTCGGGTTCTCCTTCATGATCTCGCCCATGCGGCGGATCACGTTCTCGGTGCGGTCCAGCGTGGCACCATCCGGCAGCTGGGCAAAGCCGATCAGGTACTGCTTGTCCTGCGCGGGCACAAAGCCACCGGGCACGATTTTGAACAGGCCCATGGTGGCACCCACCAGCGCGAGGTAGACCACGAACATCAGCGCCTTGCGGCCAATGACGCGCTTGACACCGCCGCTATACGCTTCAGAGCCTCGATGGAACATGCGGTTGAAGCCACGGAACAGGCCGCCAAACACCTTGTCCATGCCGCGCGTGAGCGCGTCCTTGGGCTCGTCGTGGCCGCGGAGCAAGAGCGCTGACAGCGCTGGCGACAGCGTCAGCGAGTTGATCGCCGAGATGACGGTGGAGATCGCAATCGTCACCGCGAACTGGCGGTAGAACTGGCCGGTGAGCCCGCTGATGAAAGCCAGCGGCACGAACACCGCCACCAGCACCAGCGCAATGGCGATGATGGGGCCGGACACCTCGCGCATGGCGCGGTAGGTGGCCTCGCGCGGGGTCAGGCCCGCCTCGATGTTGCGCTCCACGTTCTCCACCACCACGATGGCGTCGTCCACCACGATGCCGATGGCCAGCACCAGGCCGAACAGGCTCAGCGCATTGATCGAAAAGCCCAGCAGGTGCAGCACGGCAAACGTACCCACCACCGACACCGGCACCGCCAGCAGCGGGATGATGGACGCGCGCCAGGTTTGCAGGAACAAAATCACCACCAGCACCACGAGGGCGATGGCTTCGAGCAGCGTGTGGATGACCGACTGGATGGACGCACGCACGAACTGCGTGGGGTCGTACGCAATGCGGTACTCCACGCCTTCGGGCATGTTCTTCTGGATCTCGTCCATGGTCTTGCGCACGTTGGCCGAGATGTCGAGCGCGTTGGAGCCCGGCGCCTGGAACACGCCCATGCCCACGGCCGGATCGTTGTTGAGCAGCGAGCGCAGCGAATAGTCAGCCGCACCCAGCTCCAGGCGGGCGATGTCGCGCAGGCGTGTCACCGCACCATCCGCACCGGTCTTGACGATGATGTCGCCGAACTCTTCTTCGGTCTGCAGGCGGCCCTGGGCGTTGATGGACAGTTGCAAGTCCACGCCGGGCAGGCCGGGCGATGCGCCCACCACACCCGCAGCGGCTTGCACGTTCTGGCCGCGGATGGCGGCCACCACGTCGCTGGCCGAGAGGCCGCGCTGCGCGACCTTTTGCGGGTCGAGCCACACACGCATGGAGTAGTCGCCACCGCCGAAGATCTGCACCTGGCCCACGCCTTGGATGCGCGCAAGGCGGTCCTTCACGTTGAGCACAGCGTAGTTGCGCAGGTAGTCGATGTCGTAGCGGTTGTTGGGCGAGACCAGGTGGACCACCATGGTCAGGTCCGGCGCGCTCTTGACGGTGGTGACGCCCAGGCGGCGCACTTCCTCGGGCAGGCGCGGCTCGGCCTGCGAGACGCGGTTCTGCACCAGCTGCTGGGCCTTGTCGGGGTCGGTGCCGAGGGCAAAGGTCACGGTCAGCGTCATCACGCCGTCGGTGGTGGCCTGGCTGCCCATGTAGAGCATGCCTTCCACGCCGTTGATGGACTCCTCCAGCGGCGTGGCCACGGTCTCGGCGATCACTTTGGGGTTCGCGCCCGGGTACTGTGCGCGCACCACCACGGAAGGCGGCGCGACTTCAGGGTATTCGGAGATGGGCAGACCGCGCAATGCGATCAGCCCCCCGAGGAAGATGAGCACCGACAGCACCCCGGCGAAGATGGGGCGGTCGATGAAAAAGCGGGACAGATTCATGGATGCTAATTCCTTGCGTCGCTGGTTCGCGCTCTCAGGCGGCGGGCGACTTGCTGTTGTTCTTGGCTTCCTTGCGATCACCCGCGATCTCGGCCTTGGCGGTCATGGGCACAGGCTGTGGCGCCACCACAGCGCCGGGGCGCACGCGTTGCAGGCCATTGACGACGATGTTCTCGCCCGCCTTGAGGCCTGAGGTGACCACACGCAGGCCGTCAATCGGCGCGCCAAGGGTGACCTCGCGGTACTCGGCCTTGTTGCCTTCGCCCACCACCATCACGAACTTCTTGTTCTGGTCGGTGCCCACGGCACGCTCGTTGATCAGCAGCGCCTGCGTGTTGCGGGCCTGGCCCATGCGGATGCGGGCGAACTGGCCAGGGATCAGCGAGCCGTCTTCGTTGTCGAACACGGCGCGCACGCGCACGGTGCCGCTCTTGGCATCGACCTGGTTGTCGATGAGCTGCAATTTGCCCACATGGGGCGTGCTACCCGCGGTGCCCGTACCCATCTGGACGGGGATGCGCTCGATGAGCTGGCGGGCGCTGTGGCCCTTGGAGCCGCTTTGCAGGTCTGCCAGCGCCTTCACCACGATCTGCTCGTCGGTGTCGAAGCTCGCGTATATGGGGCTGACCGACACCAGCGTGGTCAGCACCGGGGCGCCCGCACCGGCCGCCACCAGGTTGCCCACGGCGACTTCGATGCGGCCCACGCGGCCCGCCACAGGGGCACGCACCTGGGTGTATGACAGGTTCAGCTTCGCGGTCTGCAGCGCGGCCTGGGCGGCGCGCAGGTTGGCATCGGCCTCGCGCTGGGCGTTCAGGCGCTCGTCGTGCTCGCGCTGGGCAATGGCCTTTTCTTCAAGCAGGCGCGAGGCGCGCTCCAGCTCGCTGCGGGTGTACGACAGGCGGGCCTGTGCGGCCACCACCTGGGCTTCAGCGCGATCCACCTCGGCGGCGTAGGGAGCCGGGTCCACGGTCACGAGCAGGTCGCCCTGCTTGACCAGCGAGCCTTCGCGGAAGTGCACGGCCTGCACAGCACCCGAGACGCGGGGGCGTACGTCCACGCGCTGCACGGCTTCCAACCGGCCGGAGAACTCGTCCCACAGGGCGATGTCTTTTTGCAGCACGGCAGCCACCGACACCGGCATGGCGGGCGGTGCGGCGGGGGCGCTATCTGCCTGCGCGACGGGTGCCTGGAACACCAGCACGGCAGCCGCCACGGTGGCCGTCACGGCCGTGGCAAGGGTGGCCAGACCCAGGGGGCGGCGCTGGGAGAACTTGGAGAAGGATGGGAAGTTCATGGTCACTTTCGATCAGTAGGTGTGCCCTTGTGAAGCACGCTGTGAAATGGGTCTGCCGTGCGCTTGCGCCTGTGGGCTGCGCTCGGCAGGGGTCAATGCAAAGGGGGCGGAATGCAGTCTCGGCAATGACACGGTGGAAAGGTCAATACCCCGGCGACAAACAACAGGGTGGCCTGCGGGGCATCGTCAAAAGACGGTGCAGCCGGGTGCGCTGTGACAGTCGCCGCAGGCCGGTGTGATCAGGAATGCATGCATGGTGTGTTCTTTCCTCCGTGTTGTTTGAATGGCTAGCGTGGGCCGCAGGACGTGCGGAGCGAGTAACGCCAGGCAAGCGCTTCCCCTCCGGCACGCCAGGCCGGAAATCAAGGTGCAAAAAGTGAATGAGGCTCGCGCAGAGCCCGCGTTTCTCTGCCTCCACGGGGGTGGAGGTCAGCAGCAGTCAGGGGTGTGAGAAGGTGTCAGGGCCGTCGTCAGGACGGCACCGGACTTCGCGTGGCGGCAAAGAACTGCCGGAACTGCTCTTGCGCCCCCGCCGCACACGGACATTCGTGCGGGCCGGTCTGCAGCAGGGCATCGGGCCATTGAGGGTTCTTGGAGAACACATGGCGGGTGACCGGCAGGCCGGCGGCCTCCAGCCGGGCCGCATAGGCCAGCGCCTCGTCGTGCATGGGGTCGGTGTCGCCCACCAGGATCAGCGTGGGGGGCAGCCCCGCCAGGCGCTGCGCACCGGCAGGCACCGCATAGGGGTGCTCGGCATCGCGCGGGCAGCGCAGAAAGTTGCGCCAACCCTCGGTCCACTTGCAGCCCGTGGAGTCCCCCGTGGCCTCGCGCAGCGACGCGGTACCCACACAAGGATCCAGCATCGGAGACAGCAGGATCTGTCCGGCCAGCGGGGGATGCGACTGGTCGCGCGCCATCAGCGCCACGGCAGCGGCCAGATTGCCACCGGCCTCTTCGCCGGCCAGATACACCGACGCGCCCTGCCCACCCAGTTTGGCACGGTGCTTGTGTACCCACTTGAGAACGCCATAGCCCGTGTCCACCGGCTGCGGAAAAGGCGTGAGCGGGTACGCGACCGACACCACCACCGCCCCGGCGCTCTCCAGCAGAGAGGCCACCGTGCAGCCGTTGTCCAGGTCGCCCGACATGAAGGCCCCGCCATGGAAGTGCACGACCACCGGCGACGTGTGGCCGGTCTTCTTGCGGCCGTACATGCGCACGGCCACGTCCTGCCCCTGGGCCACCTCAATGGTGGAATCAGTGCAGACGGACGAAGCCACACCAGACGCCTTGGCAGGCGCCGCAGCGGGCTGCGTGGGCAAAGAGGACGAGGACGGGTGGTCGGGCTGCATGGCAGGTACCCAGTAGGTAGGTGATGAGGTGGAGGATCGGTTGACGATGGATGAAATGTAGTGGCTTGGGCTTTTCTGATAAACAGGTCAAACACCACCGCACTGTTTCCAAAAGCTCAACAATCAAACCAGGGTGCCCGTGTGAGAATTCCTCAGCACCCAATCTGGGTGCTGAAGACTCAAGGAGAAGCCATGGACCAGATTCAGGCCATGCGCATATTCGTGCGGGTGGTGGAGGCCGGCACGTTTACCCGGGCAGCAGATTCGCTGAACCTGCCCAAAGCCACGGTGACCAAGCATGTGCAGGCGCTGGAGGAGCGACTGCGCGTGAAGCTGCTCAACCGCACCACGCGCCGCGTGACGGTGACGCCCGACGGCGCAGCCTACTACGACCGCACGGTGCGGCTGCTGACCGACCTGGACGACATCGAGGCCAGCATGACCAACGCGCGCGCCAACCCGCGCGGGCGGTTGCGCATCGACGTGGGCACATCGGTGGCACAGTTGCTCATCATTCCGCACCTGGCGGAGTTCCACGCCCGCTACCCTGACATCCAGGTGGACCTGGGTGTGAGCGACCGCACGGTGGACCTGATCGGCGACAACGTGGACTGCGTGATCCGGGGCGGCGAGCTGAGCGACCAGTCGCTGGTGGCGCGCCGCATTGGCAACCTGGAGTTCATCACCGCAGCCGCACCCGCCTACCTGGAGCGCAAGGGCACCCCCACGCACCCGCTGGAGATCGAGGAGAAACACGCCAGCGTCATCTACTTCTCGCCCCAAAGCGGGCGGCACTACCCGCTGGAGTTTCGCCGGGGGGATGAGTCCATCGACATCACCGGCCCTTACCAGCTAAGCGTGAACGAGGCCAACGCCTACGTCACCTCCATCGTGGCGGGCCTGGGCATTGGCCAGATCACCAGCTGGCAGGCCCAGCGCTACCTGGCCAGCGGAGCCCTGGTGCAACTGCTGCCCGACTGGACCCAGCCCCTGTTGCCCGTGTATGTGGTGTACCCCCCCAACCGGCACCTGAGCGCCAAGGTACGCGCCTTTGTGGACTGGGCGGCCGAGCTTTTTCAGCGGGAAGACCATCTGCAGCGCAAAGCCTGACTATCACTTTGCGCCGTTTTGCGTCGCCCTTCTGAGGTTGACGGGAACCGTGGTCTGGCGCGGCCATCCCTGCAGCGGCACCAGTGGGTTGCTCGTCTGCAGCAAATGACGGGACCGCAACCAGAGCTTGGACACGTTCCCAGTCTGTATGCTTGGCACCATGAGTACCCCAGAGACCCCGCCACCCGCCCCACCGGCCAACAAGCCCGCCCAGCCGCGCAATCCCCTGCACGGCGTGACACTCGAAGCCATGGTCGTGGGCCTGGCCGACTACTTTGGCTGGGACGAGCTGGGGCGGCAGATTCCCATCCGCTGCTTCCAGATCGACCCCAGCGTGGGTTCCAGCCTCAAGTTCCTGCGCAAGACGCCGTGGGCGCGCGAAAAGGTGGAAAGCCTTTACCTCTTCATGCTGCGCGACCAGCGGCGCAACGCGCAGGACTGAACCAGTCCACGCACTACGCCGTTTTCAGGGCGCTCTCAGTCGCCCGAGGTCACCAAAAAATCGCGGCTGATCCCGCCGCCCAGGTCGTTCACCCGGTCCAGGAACTGCGTGAGGAACGCGTGCAGGCCCGTCGCCAGGATCTCGTCGATGCGGCCGTACTGCAGGTCGGCCAGCAGGCGCCCTGCCCTGCGGCTGGTCTCGGCAGACTGACCGTTGGCAAGCACAGCCAGGTTGTCCACCACCTCGCGCAGGCACGCGTGCAATGAGCGCGGCATGTCGCGGCTCAGGATCAGCAGGTCGGCGACGCGGCCGGGCGTGATCACATCGCGGTACACCTTGCGGTACACCTCGAACGCCGACACGCTGCGCAGGATGGCGCTCCAGTGGTAGAAGTCGCTCTCCTGGTTGCGGTCGCTGGTGCGGCCGAAGAAGTCGTTCTTGACGGCGTGGAACTTCACATCGAGCAGGCGCGCCGTGTTGTCCGCCCGCTCCAGGAAGGTGCCCATGCGCAAGAAGTGAAACGCCTCGTCCTGCAACATGGTGCCCAGCACCACGCCACGCGACAGGTGCGAGCGGTACTTCACCCACTCAAAGAACTGGCCCGGGTCGCGCTCGAAGGCGCCGCCTTCCAGCTGCCGGTGCAACTCCAGCCAGGTCTGGTTCTGGGTCTCCCACACCTCGGTGGTCAGCGCACCGCGCACAGCGCGTGCGTTCTCGCGCGCGGCGCGCAGGCACGACAGGATGGACGACGGGTTGTTGCCATCGCGCACCATGAATTCGAGCACGTTGGCGGGCGTGACTTCGCCGTGCTTGGCGGTATAGGCCGGGATCAGTTCGCTGATGGACAGCAGGCCTTCCCAGCCCGCCTGCGCCGCGTCAGCGGACTGCGGCAGCAGGGACATTTCATAGCTCACATTGAGCATGCGCGCGGTGTTCTCTGCCCGCTCTGTATATCGGGACATCCAGAACAGATGATCGGCAGTGCGACTTAGCATTTTTCCTCCCCGGGCAGAGAACCCCGCGCGTGCTGCGCACGCTGGCTGTGTTGTAGTGAAACCCCGCCTTCGGCGGCGTTTTCTGCTCTCTCCGTATAGCGCGACATCCAGAACAAATGGTCGGCGGTGCGGCTCAGCATCTCAGAACCCTCCTTGCGTTTGGGTCATGCCGCCCAAAGTCTGCGACTGTGTCATGGGCGCAGTGCTGCGGCCCTCGCCCAGCACCCAGGTGTCCTTGGTGCCACCACCTTGTGACGAATTCACCACCAGCGATCCCTCCTGCAGTGCGACGCGCGTGAGCCCACCAGCCACCATCTGCACCTCGCGCCCACTGAGCACAAAGGGGCGCAGGTCGATGTGGCGCGGGGCAATGCCGCTTTCCACATAGGTGGGGCAGCTGGAAAGGCTGAGCGTGGGCTGCGCGATGTAGCCCGAAGGGTTGGCAATCAGCGCGCGGCGGAAGTCCTCGATCTCGGCCTGCGTGGCGGCTGGACCGATGAGCATGCCGTAGCCACCTGCGCCGTGCACTTCCTTCACCACCAGGTCCTTGAGGTTGGCCAGCACATGCTGCAGGTCGTCCGGCTTGCGGCACATCCAGGTGGGCACGTTTTTCAGGATGGGCTCTTCGCCCAGGTAGAAGCGGATCATCTCGGGCACGTAGGGGTACACGGATTTATCGTCGGCCACGCCCGTGCCCACGGCGTTGCAGATGCCCACATTGCCCGCGCGGTAGGCCTCCATGAGGCCATAGCAGCCCAGGGTGGAATTGGGGCGGAACACCTGCGGGTCGAGGAAGTCGTCGTCCACGCGGCGGTAGATCACGTCCACCCGCTGCAGGCCGCGCGTGGTGCGCATGTAGACGAACTTGTCCTTGACGACCAGGTCCTGCCCCTCGACCAGCTCCACACCCATCTGCTGGGCCAGAAAGGCGTGCTCGAAATACGCGCTGTTGTGCATGCCGGGTGTGAGCACCACCACCGTGGGCTCATCGGCCGTGGCCGGGGCGCTGGCGCGCAGGGTTTCGAGCAGCATGTCGGGGTAATGCGCCACGGGCGCCACCTTGTGCAGGCTGAACAGCTCGGGGAACAGCCGCATCATCATCTTGCGGTTTTCGAGCATGTAGCTCACGCCGCTGGGCACGCGCAGGTTGTCTTCGAGCACGTAGTACTCGCCATTGCCCTGGGCATCGGGGGCGCGCACGATGTCGATGCCGGCGATGTGCGCGTAGATGTCTTGCGGGACATGCACGCCGGCCATCTCGGGGCGGTACTGCGCGTTGTTCAGGATGAGGTCGGCGGGCACGATGCCGGCGCGGATGATGTCCTGGCCGTGGTACACGTCATGGATGAAGCGGTTGAGCGCCGTGACGCGCTGCACCAGCCCCTGGTGCATGCTGGCCCACTCATGGGCAGGGATGATGCGGGGGATCAGGTCAAAAGGAATCAACCGCTCGTTGCCTGCACCGCCTTCGTCCTTGGCGCCGTACACGGCAAAGGTGATGCCCACGCGCCGGAAGATCATCTCGGCTTCGGCCCTGCGGGCCTGCATCACGTCAGGGGGCTGTTTGCTCAACCATTGCGCGTAGCGCTTGTAGTGTTCCCGCACGTCGCTGCCATCAAACGGCAGCATGGCGTACATCTCGTCAAATTTCTGCATGAACGGGCCTCCTGCAGTCAGGATAGCAAGTTGTGAGCCCGCCCCCGCACAACACCCCTGGCAGCGCTGCGCCATGGGCCCCGACTCAGTCGTCCCGTGGCACCATGCGGTGCTGCCAGTAGTGCTCGCCGGTGTCGCGTTCGCAGGCCACCTGCCCAGGCTGTGACGAGGACCACCGGGCCGCGCCACAGCGCGACGACTCCACCACCGCAATCTGGCGCGCGCGGTAGCGCTGCAGCACATCTGGCGCCGGATGGCCAAAGCGGTTGCGATACCCTGCCTGCACCAAAGCGGTGCGCGGCTGCACGGCCTCCAGAAAAGCTGCCGACGACGAGGTCTTGCTGCCATGGTGTGGCACCAGCAGCACATCGGCCCGCACCGGTGCGCCACGCGCCAGCAGGGCTTGCTCCTGCGGTGCTTCGATGTCGCCCACCAGTAGGGCCGTCGCACCCTCGGTGCCTGCGGCGGAAATGCGCAGCACGCAGCTGAGCGCATTGGGGCGCGGTGGCTTGGCCGCCCCTTGGGCGTCATCGCCAGGCAGGGGATGCAGCACCTCGAACACCACACCATCCCATTCCCAACGCTGGCCCGCCAGACAGGGGCGGCTGGGGCGCAAGCGCTGCAGGGCGTGTTCGGCCTCGATGGAGCCGGTGAGTTCGGCGCGGGGCTGCTGGGCGAGCACAGCCGCCGCACCGCCCGTGTGGTCGGCATCGCGGTGGCTGAGCATGAGCACATCCACCTGCTCCCCCAGCGCCCGCAGCAGCGGCACCAGCACGCGGTGGCCTGCGTCGCTCTCGCGGCTGAAGCGCGGCCCGGCGTCGTACAGCAGGGTGTGCGTGGCCGTGCGCACCAGCACGGCATTGCCCTGGCCAATGTCGGCGGCCAGCAGCTCAAACTGCCCTGCTGCAGGCCGCGCGGGCTGCCACCACAGCACCGGCAGCAACAAAGGCAGCGCCAGCAAACGCAGGCGCCAGGGCAGGCGCATGGCCAAGAGCGCGCCTCCAGCCACCGCCGCCACGCCCGCCCACAGCGGCGCTGCGGGCAAAAACACGGCCGCCCAGGGCCACTGCGCCAGCCACTGCAGCCATGCGGTGAACGGCTGCAGGCTGAGGGCTGCCGCGCTCCACAACGGCGCCCACAGCACGCCGCCCAGCGCCAGCGGCGTGACCACGAGCGTGACCCAGGGGATGGCCACCAGGTTGGCTACAAAACCCACCAACGACACCTGGCCAAACAGCAGCAAGCCCAGGGGCGTGAGCGCGAGCGTGACCACCCATTGTTCACGTACCAAGGCATAAAAACGGCCTGTAGCGCCAGTATCGCTTGCCTCAGCAGCTATCGGATTGGTAGCAAACAGCACGCCCACCGCGACAAAGCTCAACCAGAAGCCCGCCTGCGCCAATGCCCACGGGTCCAGCAACACCACGGACCCGCAAGCCAATAGCCACACCTGCGGCCAGGGCCAGCGGCGCCCGCTCAGCTGCAGCAGCCCCACGATGGCCAGCATGGTCACGGTGCGCTGTGCGGGCACGCCCCAGCCGCTGAACAGCGCGTAGGCTGTGGCCAGCAGCACACCCGACACCAGCGCGGCGGACTGCGCTGGCACCGCCAGGCTCAGCCGGGGCGAGCGCCGCCACAGCGCCCTCACCACCAACGCGGCCAGCCAGGCAAACAGCGTGATGTGCAGGCCCGAAATGCTCATGAGGTGGGCCACCCCGGTGGCGCGGAACACATCCCAGTCCGCACGGTCGATGGCGCGCTGGTCCCCCGTGACCAGTGCCGCCACCACGCCTGCAGTGCGTGTACGGGTGGTGTCGATGGAGTCATTGCCCGCCCCGTCTTGTCCAAACACCAGACGCTCCATGATGGCGTCCCGCACACGCTGGCGCAGTTGCTCCACCGGGACCTGCCAGGTGGCGGCTACACGCACCGGTGGCTCGTCCTTGGGGCCCGCGCGCACATAGCCTGTGGCCTGTACGCCCTGCTCCCACATCCACAGCTCGTAGTCAAAGCCGTGCGGGTTGCGCAGGCCATGGGGCGCCTTCAGGCGTACGGTGATCTGCCACCGCTCGCCCGCCCGCACAGGTGCGGGCTGGCGTTGCAGGTCCAGCGCCTCGCCCCCACCGCCAAAGGCGCCGCCGTACCAGGCCACGTCGATCTGCGGCGGCATGGCCACGGGTATGCCCTGCAGCGTTGCGGACTCCACCGCCATGCGCCAGCGGGTGCCTGCCTCGTTGACCTGCGGCATGGCGGCCACCACGCCGGTGATGCGCAGGTCCTTGCCCTCCAGTGCGGCAGGCAACGCCTGGGCCTGGTAGGCCACGGCCCGCAGGCCGGTGCTGCCCGCCATCGCCAGCGCGCCCGCCAGCAACATCAGCCAGGGCGACATGGCGATCACACTGCGAGCCCGGCGCAGCCCGGGGTGCGCCCGCGCGGCAGCCACCGCACCACCGCCCAGCAGCAGGCCAGCCATCAACAACCACCCGTAGGCCGCCGCAGACCACAGCGCGGGCTGCTGCAGTTGCAGCGCAGCCCCGGCCACCACGCCCAGCAACACAGCGGGCAGCAGCCACGGACGCGGGGGCAACGGCCCCTCCACCCCCTGGCCTGTGGCGGACAGTGGCGCGGCATTAGGGGCGCTTATGGTGGACATGCACTGATGCTAATGCGCCGCCAGGGGCTGCCCCATCGGCGCGGGGGCGAGGTGCTGTGTAACACTTACCGCGCTCGGCGGCCTGCGCACCAGGCTGCCCTCGTCTATCCACCCGCACTTCCTAACGAGGACCACCATGAGCGTTTACGACAAGCTGAAAGAACTCAACATCACCCTGCCCCCCGTGTCGGTGCCCGCCGCCGCCTACGTGCCCTATGTGCAGACCGGCAACCTGGTGTTTCTGAGCGGCCACATCGCCCGCAAGGACGGCAAGCCCTGGGCCGCACAGTTCGGCCGCGACATCGGCACCGAAGAAGGCAAGCAGGCCGCACGTGCCGTCGCCATCGACCTGATGGGCACGCTGCAAGCCGCCAGCGGTGGCGACCTGAACCGGGTCAAGCGCATCGTCAAGGTGATGAGCCTGGTGAACTCCACCGGCGATTTCACCGAGCAGCACCTGGTGACAAATGGCGCCAGCGAACTGCTGGGCCAGGTATTTGGCGAAAAGGGCGTGCATGCCCGTAGCGCCTTTGGCGTGGCCCAAGTCCCCCTGGGCGCGTGCGTGGAGATCGAACTGATCGCTGAACTGGCCTGACCTTCAGACCTCCAGCAAAAAGCCCTTGGCATCGCTGCCAAGGGTTTTTTTCGTTGCCTGCGGTCCGCCAGACCCGCTACCGGGGTGTGCAAAAGGCGACGTGCGCGCTGACTCGAGACCGGTGCGATCCCAACACCCGTCAGAAGGATTCCCAGTCCTCCTCGGCTCCCGCCGCAGCGCCCTGCTTCGCGTTTTTCTGGCTCCCTGTCTTGGCGACCGATGAGGGAGCGGGCGCCTTGGCCAGAGCGGCAGAAGTGCCGGTGGTGCTGATGCGGGCCGCTGAAGCGGTAGTACCGCTAGCGGCAGGCGCAGAAGCTGCGCGGGCTGGAGACAGGCTGGCGGTGACCTTGGCGGCGCCGCGCGCAGCGCCAATGGCGGCCTGGGCTGGGCCGTAGCTGGCGGCGTTGACCTTGAACATGGACACCTCGCGCGCCAGATGGTCGGCCTGCTCGCGCAGGCTCTGCGCTGCCGCAGCGCTTTCCTCCACCAGCGCGGCGTTCTGCTGGGTCATCTGATCCAGGTTGCTGATCGCCTTGTTGACCTGCGACACCCCCGCGCTCTGCTCGGACGATGCGGCGGTGATCTCGCCGATCATGTCGGTCACGCGCTGCACCGACTGCACGATGTCGGTCATGGTCGTGCCCGCGTCAGACACCAGGCGTGAGCCGGTCTCCACCTTCTCGACCGACGCGCTGATGAGCTGCTTGATCTCCTTGGCCGCCTCGGCACTGCGCTGCGCGAGGCTGCGCACCTCGCTGGCCACCACGGCAAAGCCACGCCCCTGCTCGCCAGCCCGCGCGGCCTCCACGGCGGCGTTCAGCGCCAGGATGTTGGTCTGGAACGCAATGCCGTCAATCACACCGATGATGTCCGCGATCTTCTTGCTGCTGTGGTTGATGTCCTCCATGGTGGCCACCACCTGGGTCACCACCTCGCCGCCCCGGCGCGCTACGCCGGTGGCGCCTGCAGCCAGGCTGCTGGCCTGCTGGGCGCTGCCCGCGCTCTGCTGGATGGTGCTGGTGAACTCCTCCATCGCGGCGGCAGTTTCCTGCAGGTTGCTGGAGGTTTGTTCGGTGCGGGCCGACAGATCCTGGTTGCCGGTCGCGATCTCGGCGCTGGCAATGGCAATGCTGTCCGTACTCTGGCGCACTTGGTGCACCATGCGCCCCAGGGCGTTGCTCATGGCATAGAGCGAGCGCAACAGATCGCCAAACTCGTCGCCGCGCGTGACGGACTCTTGCTGGCTCAGGTCGCCGCCTGCAATGCGCTCGGCCAGACCATGGGCCTGCGCCAGCGGCCGCTGGATGCTGCCGATCAGGTAATACGCCCCCACGATGATGGCGAGCAGAAGGAGGGCCACGGCCACCGCCGCGATCTTGACGGTGAGCATGCGCTCGGCCGCCATGGCTGCCTGCGTGTCTGCGGCGTTCTTCTGCTGCTGGGCCACGAACTCGCGCAGTGCCGTGAGGTAGGCCACCACGGACGGGTTGTACTTCTGATTGATCAGCGTCACGGCCTGATCTTGCTGGCCGTCGCCCTTGAGCTTGCGGGCCTCGCCACGCAGGTCGATCATGGCCTTGCGGGCGGCCGCGATCTTGTTCATCTGGGCCTTGTCAGCGTCGGACAGGGCCATGGATTCGAGCGACTTCTGCACCTCGCTGATCTGGGCCGAGGTGGCCGCAATGACGTCCTTGAACTCGGCCTCCACCGCCGGGTCGTTGCTCACGATCAGCGCCTGGGTGCGCGCGGCATTGGTTTCGGTCAACCCCGACCAGCGCAGGGCGGCCTGCACCCGCGCCTCCATCTCCTTGCTCACGGCATCGGCCTGGGCTTGCACTTTGGCCGAACGGTAGGCCGCAAACCCCACCACGGCGACCAGCATGACCACGATCAGAATCACAGCCAGCCACAGCTTGTGGGCCATCCTCAGTTGTTTGGGCATGGAGGTCTCCTGGAGTGTGTTTGTCACGAGATGTTGCTCGCTTTCCGACAATTGCACAAACCAGGAGCGGCCGCATGAGGGTCATCCCCAAGCGCCACTGGGCGCGCAGCCAAAGGCGCAGGGTGCGTCAAACGCGTTTCGCGCATCCCGCTCCAGCGGCCGTGACGACGCTTGGAGCGGCGAAAAAACGCAGTGAGATGGCCGCGGCCGAGCGCTGCGCCAGAGACAATGCTGCAGCAGGGACATGGCCGCAGGGCGCGGCAAAGAACGCCAGAAGCCTTGTGCGAGCCGCTGTTACTCGACCCGCGTCACCGCCTGGGGCTTGAAGCCCAAGTCCGCCGCCTTGCCCTTGCGGCCGCGCGCGGCGCGGGCGTTGTTCAGGCTGCGGATCTCCAGCGTTTCGTCGCGCTGCTTGCCGCCCCGGCCGATGCCATCGAGGCGGATGCTGCGCGTATAGGCGGCCGCGCCTGCGAGCTGGTCCTTGTCTTCCAGGTCGATCAGCATCAGCCCCCGACCGCCGTTGGCCATGGTTTTCAGCTCGGTGATCTCAAACGTGAGGATGCGCCCGCCGGTGGAGGCGCAAGCCACATGCGTGGCGGGCACCACCGGCTTGCTGCCTGTGCCGCCTGCGGCGTGCGAAGGCACGCACACGGTTTCGCCCTCGCCCAGGGTGATGAAGGCCTTGCCGCCCTTCTGGCGCGAGACCATGTTCTCCACCGCTGCCAGAAAGCCGTAGCCGCCCGAGTTGGACAGCAGCAGCGTGGCGTTGGCAGGCCCCGCAAAGTAGTGCAGCAACTGCGTGCCGGCTTCCAGCTCAATCAGCGTGGTCACCGGCTGGCCGTCTCCCCGCGCGCCCGGCAGCAGCGACACGGCCACCGAATACACGCGGCCATTGCTGCCAAAGGCCAGCAGGGTATCGACCGTGCGGCATTCAAACGTGCCGTACAGCCCGTCGCCCGCCTTGAAGGCAAAGCTGGCGGCCTCGTGGCCGTGGCCGGTGCGGGCGCGCACCCAGCCTTTTTGCGAGACGACCACGGTGACGGGCTCGTCCACCACCTTCACTTCGGCCACAGCCTTTTTCTCGGCCTGGATGAGCGTGCGGCGTGCGTCGGCAAAGGTCTTGGCGTCGGCCTCGATCTCTTTCACCATGGTGCGGCGCAGCGAGCCGGGGTTGTTCAGGATGTCTTCCAGCTTGCCCTGGCTTTCGCGCAGTTCTTTCAGCTCTTGCTCGATCTTGATGGCTTCCAGCCGCGCGAGCTGGCGCAGGCGGATTTCGAGGATGTCCTCGGCCTGCCGGTCGCTGAGGTTAAAGCGTGCAATCAGCGCGGCCTTGGGGTCTTCGGCCTGGCGGATGATGGCAATCACCTCGTCGATGTTGAGCAGCACCAGCTGCCGCCCTTCGAGGATGTGGATGCGGTCCAGCACCTTGTTCAGCCGGTGCTGGCTGCGGCGGGTGATGGTGGTCTGACGGAAGGCAATCCACTCTTCCAGCATCTGGCGCAGCGACTTCTGCACGGGCTTGCCATCGAGCCCCACCATGGTCAGGTTGATGGGCGCCGAGGTCTCCAGGCTGGTGTGGGCCAGCAGCGCGGTGATCAGCTCTTGTTGCGGGGTCTTGCCCGTC
The DNA here is from genome assembly GCF_049331375.1 of Acidovorax sp. M14. Taxonomy (NCBI): domain Bacteria; kingdom Pseudomonadati; phylum Pseudomonadota; class Betaproteobacteria; order Burkholderiales; family Comamonadaceae; genus Acidovorax; species Acidovorax sp. M14. Next base: position 1,686,022 of record NZ_CP186263.1, on the reverse strand, counting down.
TTGGGCTCGAACACCAGGCGCACGGGCGCGTCTTTGCTCGACTCGTCGCGCACCACGTCCAGCACGGCCAGCATGCTGGCCTTCAGTTGCGTCTGCTCCTGCGTCAGCGCCTTCTTGCCCGCCTTGACCTTGGGGTTGGTGATTTCTTCGATCTCTTCCAGTACGCGCTGGGTACTCACGCCGGGCGGCAGTTCGTTGACCACCAGTTGCCACTGGCCGCGCGCCATGTCCTCGATCTTCCAGCGTGCGCGCACCTTCAGGCTGCCTCGGCCCGTGCGGTAGGCGTCGGCAATGTCGCCGGGGCTGCTGATGATCTGGCCGCCACCGGGGTAGTCCGGGCCGGGCACGATGGCCAGCAGCTCGTCCTGGCTGAGCGATGGCGTCTTGATGAGCGCCACACACGCATCGGCAATCTCGCGCAGATTGTGGCTGGGGATCTCGGTGGCCAAGCCCACGGCAATACCGCTGGCGCCGTTGAGCAGCGCAAACGGCAGGCGGGCGGGCAGCTGGCGGGGTTCTTCGGTGCTGCCGTCGTAGTTGGGCATGAAATCGACCGTGCCTTCGTCGATTTCGTCGAGCAGCAGACTGGTGATGCGCGACAGGCGGGCTTCCGTGTACCGCATGGCCGCAGCGCCATCACCGTCGCGGCTGCCGAAGTTGCCTTGGCCGTCGATAAGGGGGTAGCGCTGCGCAAAGTCCTGCGCCATGCGGACCAGCGCGTCGTAGGCCGACTGGTCACCGTGCGGGTGGAAGCGGCCCAGCACATCGCCCACCACGCGGGCGCTCTTGACGGGCTTGGCGGCCGTATTGCGCGTGGGGCCGCTGTAGCCCAGCCCCATGCGGTCCATCGAATACAAGATGCGTCGCTGCACGGGCTTGAGGCCGTCGCACACATCGGGCAGCGCACGGCCCTTGACGACCGAGAGCGCGTATTCCAGGTAGGCGCGCTGGGCGTAGCCCGCCAGGCCCAGGGAGTCGCCCCCGTCATCGCCTGCGGTGGTGAAATCAAGAGTGGGTTGGTCGCTCATTCGTTAGCGCTCATTCGTTCGGAATCGTCGGTAAGGGTTCAAACGCGGTCTGCGGCGCGTTGCGGGTCTGTGCCACCTGGGTGGGCGGCAGGTTGCCCCGGTTCTGCGCGCCGCCCGACAGCTCCATGCGCACACGGCCCGGCAGGGCGCGCTGTGTCAACACGGGCGCTGGCGGCTTGAGCTGGGCGTACAGACCCAGCACGGTGCGCACGTAGTTCTGGGTTTCCTTGAAGGCCGGGACTTGGTTGCCCGCCTTTTGCACGGCGCCTTCGCCCGCGTTGTAGGCGGCCACGGCCAGGTCCATGCGGCCGGGGAACAGGTCCAGCAGATGGCGCAAGTAGCGGGTGCCGGTGGGTACGTTCACGGCGGGGTCGGCCAGTTTTTGCTCCACCGTGCGCTTCTTGTCCGCACTCACGCCAAAACGGCTGGCCGTGGCGGGCATCACCTGCATCAGGCCCACGGCGCCCTTGGGCGACACGGCGGTGGCGTCAAACCCGGATTCGGCGGCGATCACGGCCTGCAGCAATTCGTAATCCACGCCATGTTGGGTGGACGCGGCGCGCAGGTGGTGCTTGACGCGTTTGTAGTCAGGCGCGATATCAAAAAACGCCAGCAGGCGCGCTCCCGCTGCAGGCAGCGCATAGGGCATGGGCGAGGTTTTGGCCGGCGCATCGCGGGTCGAGTCAAAGTCGTTGCCGCGAAAAAACAGCTGGTAGCGCGCATCGACCTGCTCCGCCGCAAAGTGCGTCACGCCGCGCTCGTCCACATGCGCCCACAGGTCTGCGCGGGCCGTCTGCTGCAAAAAGCAGAGCAAACAACCCAACACATACCAGCGCAAGCGGCCGATTTGGCGAAATGAGGTCATGGCAGGCGGCTCGGGCGCGTATGACGCTGCTCTTCAGATATCGACCTCGACCGCATCGCCATGCAGCTCCATCAGTTCGCGGCGCGCGGCGGCTTCGCCCTTGCCCATGAGCTTGGTAATCAGCCCCTCGGTGGCGGCAAAGTCCATGTCGCCCAGCTGCACGGGCAGCAGGCGGCGGGTGTCGGGGTTGAGCGTGGTTTCCCACAGCTGCTCGGCGTTCATCTCGCCCAGGCCCTTGAAGCGGCTGATCTGGCACTTCTCGCGCGGCACGCCGTCCTTTTCGGCCTTGTCCAGAATGGCGGCCAACTCGCCTTCGTCCAGCGCGTACATCTTGGCCGCAGGCTTCTTGCCACGCGCGGGCACGTCCACACGGAACAGCGGCGGGCGCGCCACGTAGATGTGGCCAGCCTCGATGAGCTTGGGGAAATGGCGGAAGAACAGCGTGAGCAGCAGCACCTGGATGTGCGAGCCGTCCACGTCGGCATCGGACAGGATGCAGACCTTGCCATAGCGCAGGCCGCTCAGGTCGGGGGTGTCGTTGGGGCCGTGCGGGTCCACGCCAATGGCTACCGAGATGTCGTGGATTTCGTTGTTGGCAAACAGGCGGTCGCGCTCCACCTCCCAGGTGTTGAGCACCTTGCCGCGCAGCGGTAGGATGGCTTGGCTTTCCTTGTCGCGGCCCATCTTGGCGCTGCCACCAGCCGAGTCGCCCTCGACCAGAAACACTTCGTTGTGCGCCGTGTCGCGGCTTTCGCAGTCGGTGAGCTTGCCGGGCAGCACGGCCACGCCCGAGCCCTTGCGCTTTTCAACCTTCTGGCCCGCCTTCTGGCGCGTCTGCGCGGCCTTGATGGCCAGCTCGGCCAGTTTCTTGCCGTATTCGACGTGCTGGTTGAGCCACAGCTCCAGCGCCGGACGCACAAAACCGCTGACCAGGCGCACCGCGTCGCGCGAATTCAGGCGCTCCTTGATCTGGCCCTGGAACTGCGGGTCCAGCACTTTGGCCGAGAGCACATAGCTGGCGCGCGCAAACACGTCCTCGGGCAGCAGCTTCACGCCCTTGGGCAACAGACTGTGCAGTTCGATGAAGCTCTTGACGGCGTTGAACAGGCCGTCGCGCAGACCGCTTTCGTGCGTGCCGCCCGCGCTGGTGGGGATCAGGTTGACGTAGCTCTCGCGCATGGGCTGACCGTCTTCGGTGAAGGCCACGGCCCAGGCGGCGCCCTCGCCTTCGGCAAAACTTTCGTTGTTGCGGTCGGCAAAACCCTCGCCCTCGAACAGCGGGATCACCGGATCGCCGTTCAGCGTCTGCATCAGGTAGTCGCGCAGGCCGCCTTTGTACTGCCACGTTTGCGTGTCGCGGGTTTTCTCGTTGACCAGCTGCACCGTTACGCCGGGCATGAGCACGGCCTTGCTGCGCAGCAGGTGGGTCAGCTCGCCCATGGGCAGGGCGCTGGATTCGAAATACTCGGCGTCGGGCCACACGCGCACCGAGGTGCCCTGCTTGCGCTCGCCCGCCTCCAGCGGCCGGGCCACCAGGGGCTCGATCACATCACCAGCCGCAAACACCAGCCGCGCCACCTTGCCCTCGCGATAGCTGGTGGCCTCCAGCCGGGTAGCCAGGGCGTTGGTGACCGACACGCCCACGCCATGCAGGCCGCCCGAGAAGCTGTAAGCCCCGCCTTTGCCCTTGTCGAACTTGCCACCTGCGTGGAGGCGGGTGAAGACCAGCTCGATCACCGGCGCGTTTTCTTCCGGGTGCATGCCGAAGGGGATGCCCCGGCCATCGTCTTCCACACTGACCGAGCCGTCGGCGTGCAGGGTGACGCGGATCTTCTTGCCGTGGCCGGCCAAGGCCTCGTCGGCGGCGTTGTCCAGCACCTCCTGGATGATGTGCAAGGGGTTGTCGGTGCGGGTGTACATGCCCGGGCGCTGCTTGACGGGCTCCAGGCCCTTGAGCACGCGGATCGAACCTTCGGAATATTCGCTGGCGGAAGCAGAAGACGGTTTGGCAGACATAGCGGCGGATTGTAGTGCGGCCACCGCCCTGGAGCTGGATAAAAAGACAGTCTTCGCGCGACCCTGGCGGCAACTGTATTGGTCGCGGGTGTATCAGCGCGTTTCACACAATCTGGCTACATTCCTGCGCATGCATATGAATCCTCCCAAACTATCCATGTTCCAGGTGCTGGCCTGCGGCGCGGCCATCGTGACCCTGTCCATGGGCACCCGCCACGGGTTCGGGCTGTGGCTGCTTCCCATCACCCAGGAGATGGGCTGGACGCGCCAGTCGTTCGCCCTGGCCATCGCCATCCAGAACCTGTCCTGGGGACTGATCGGGATTTTTGCGGGCATGGCGGCCGACCGGTTTGGGGCCTTCCGCGTCCTGCTCGGTGGAGCGGTGTTGTATGCCTTGGGCCTGGCAGGCATGGCCCTGTCACCCACGCCCACGTTATTTGCACTGACGGCTGGCGTGCTGATTGGCGCGGCCCAGGCGGGCACCACCTATGCGGTGATTTACGGCGTGCTGGGGCGGCAGATTGCGCCTGAAAAGCGCTCCTGGGCCATGGGCGTGGCGGCGGCAGCGGGCTCGTTCGGGCAGTTTCTGATGGTACCGGTGGAAGGCTGGCTCATCGCGGGCCTGGGCTGGCAGCAGGCGCTGCTGGCGTTGTCGATGGCGGTGCTGCTGATCGTGCCGCTGGCCTTTGGCCTGCGGGAGCCGGGCTTCAAGGGCACGGCCCCGGTCAAGCGCGACCAGACCATTGCGCAGGCGCTGGGCGAGGCCTTCCGCTACCCCAGCTTCAATCTGCTGATGGCGGGCTACTTTGTGTGCGGCTTTCAGGTGGTGTTCATTGGCGTGCACATGCCCAGCTACCTCAAGGACCACGGCCTGTCGCCCCAGGTGGCCAGCTATGCGCTGGCGCTGATCGGGCTGTTCAACGTGTTCGGCACCTACATCGCGGGCACGCTGGGCCAGCGCATGCCCAAGCGCCACATCCTCGCCTTCATTTACTTTGCCCGCGCGGTGGCGATCAGCATCTTTTTGCTGGTGCCGCTGTCGCCGCTGTCGGTGTACGTGTTCTCAGCGGTGATGGGCGCGCTGTGGCTGTCCACCGTGCCCCCCACCAACGCCACCATCGCGCAGATCTTCGGCGTGCAGCATTTGTCGATGCTGGGCGGCTTTGTGTTCTTCAGCCACCAGATCGGCAGCTTCCTGGGCGTCTGGCTGGGCGGCTATCTGTATGACGCCACCGGCAGCTACGATATCGTCTGGTACATCGCGATTGGTCTGGGGATTTTTGCCGGGCTGGTGAACTTGCCGGTCAAGGAAAGCCCGATCTCGCGCAGCAGCCCACAACCCGCCTGACCTGTTGCCCCCCCTCCCTGCATGAGCCACCCCACCCCGCCCCGCAAACCCACGCCGCGCGCCCTGCGCTGGCTGGGCGGCGCCGTGGCCGTGCTGCTGTGCCTGGTGGTGTTTGGCTTGTACACCGTGCCCGAATTCATGGTGATGCTGGCCGACCAGATGTGGGCGTGTTTTTGACCTGCTCCGCAACATTTTCAAGCGTTTTTGGCCGCAAGCGATAGTGGATCATGCGTAGGCAGCTATCATTTTTATAGTCTCATGCACGGTATGCACAGTACGCACGGTACAGAGGCCCCCTCGGAATGGGTGCGGCGCTGGAGCCACCTTATCGCCCCCCACAGCACCGTGCTGGACGTTGCCTGCGGCGCAGGGCGCCACCTGCGCTATCTGCGAGAACTGGGGCACACGGTGGTTGGCGTAGACCGGTCGGCCGAGGCGCTGGCCGCCAACGAAGGGCTGGGCGAGCTGGTGCAGGCCGACATCGAAAACGGCCCCTGGCCTTTTGCAGGCCGCCAGTTTGGTGGCGTGGTCGTCACCAACTACCTGTGGCGCCCCTTGCTGCCCACCATCGTGGCCAGCGTGGCGCCGGGCGGGGTGCTGATCTATGAAACCTTTGCCCAGGGCAACGAAACCATGGGGCGCCCCGCCCGGCCTGAGTTTCTGCTGGCACCCGGCGAACTGCTGCACGTGTGCAATGACTTGCGCGTGGTGGGTTACGAAGATGGCTTCATCGACGAACCTGCGCGTTTCGTGCAACGCATCACAGCCGTACGGGAACTCCCGCAGGCGGGCGGACCCTCACGACATCTTTTGCCCATCGGGGCTAGTTAGAATGCCCTTTTACCGTTTACCACTGCGGACATGACTTCTTCTTCCGTGCCACTCACCGGCAGCATCGTCGCCCTCGTCACCCCCATGCATGAGGACGGTAGCGTGGACTACCCCACCTTGCGCAAACTGATCGACTGGCACATCGCCGAAGGCACCGATTGCATCGGCGTGGTGGGCACCACGGGCGAGTCCCCCACGGTGAACGTGGAAGAACACTGCGAAATCATCCGCGTGGCCGTGGAACAGGCCGCCAAGCGCGTGCCCATCATGGCCGGCTGCGGCGCCAACTCCACCGCCGAGGCCATCGAACTGGCCAAGTTCGCGCGCGGCGTGGGGGCCGACAGCCAGCTACAGGTGGTGCCCTACTACAACAAGCCCACCCAAGAAGGCCAGTACCAGCACTTCAAGGCCATTGCCGAAGCCACGGGCGACCTGCCCATCGTGCTGTACAACGTGCCCGGCCGCTCGGTGGCCGATATGCAGCACGACACCGTGCTGCGCCTGGCCCAGGTGCCCGGCATCATTGGCATCAAGGAAGCCACCGGCAACATTGAGCGCGCCCAGTGGCTCATCCGCGACGTGCCCAAGGGCTTTGGCGTGTACTCGGGCGACGACCCGACCGCCGTGGCCCTGATGCTCTGCGGTGGCCACGGCAACATCAGCGTGACGGCCAACGTGGCCCCGCGCCTGATGCACGAGCTGTGTGTAGCCGCCCTGGCGGGCGACGCGCGCCGTGCCATGGAAATCCAGTTCCAGCTGATGCCCGTGCACAAGAACCTGTTCGTCGAAGCCAACCCCATCCCGGTCAAGTGGGCCATGGCCCGCATGGGCCTGTGTGGCAGCACCATGCGCCTGCCCATGACACCCCTGGCCAGCAGCAATGAGGCTGTGGTCGAGTCGGCACTGCGCACCAGCGGCCTGATCTAATTCGGGCTTTGCGCCCGCTCTCAGAGACACTTCCCAAGGATTTCCGCGTGAAAGCTGCTACCACCCGCCTCAGCCTGCTGGCCCTCGCCATGGCCCTGTCCGCCTGCTCCACCAGCATTCTGGAAGGCGACAAGATCGACTACAAGAGCGCCGCCAAGGGCTCGTCGCTGGAAGTCCCACCGGACCTCACCCAGCTGTCGCGCGACTCGCGCTATGCCATGCCGGGTGGCTCGGTCTCTGCCGCCGCCATGCAGGCCGGCCAGGCGGCGCAGCCGTCGGGCAACGCCAACGCGGCGGCCCTGCAGCTGGGCGACGTGCGCATCGAGCGCGATGGCAACCAGCGCTGGCTGGTGGTCAACCGCCCTGCCGACAAGCTGTGGGAGCCCGTGCGCGACTTCTGGCTGGAAAGTGGCTTCACGCTGGCCCAGTCAGAGGCCAATGTCGGCATCATGGAGACCGACTGGGCCGAGAACCGCGCCAAGCTGCCGCAGGATTTCATCCGTTCCACCATCGGCAAGCTGATGGAGTCCCTGTACTCCACCGGCGAACGAGACAAGTTCCGCACCCGGCTGGAACGCAATGCCAATGGAGGCACCGAGATCTACATCACCCACCGCGGGATGGTCGAGGTCTATGGCAACGTCACCAAGGACAGCACCGTCTGGCAACCTCGCCCCTCCGACCCGGAACTCGAAACCGAATTCCTGCGCCGCCTGATGGTCAAGCTGGGCGTGAGCCAGGAGCAGTCCAAGGCTGTCGCCGCAGCCCCCGCACCGCGCGCCCAGGCCGCCCGCATGGCCACGGTGAACAATGTGCCGGTAGTGCAACTGGACGAAGGTTTTGACCGCGCATGGCGCCGTGTGGGCTTGGCCCTGGACCGTACCGGCTTCACGGTGGAAGACCGCAACCGCAATGAAGGCACATACTTCGTGCGCTACGTGGCGCCGGACACCGAGAAGAAAGAACCCGGCTTCTTCAGCAAGCTGTTCAGCTCCACTTCCGCAACCCCTCCGCTCAAGTACCGCATCGTGGTGCGCAGCCAGGGTGAAGCAACCACCGTGTCTGTGCTCAACGAAGCCGGCGCCCCCGAAACCTCGGCCAATGCCGAGCGCATCGTGCGCGTGATTGCTGACGATCTGAAATAAGCGGCGCAGGCCGAAAGGCCGCCACCCACACCTCTGGAGCCCCCTCCGCCTTCGGGTGGACGGTGGCTCTGGTTTTTTGGACTGCCACAAACCCATTCTTTCGCCCCGCCATGCTTCGATTCAAGAACCTGGGCAGCGGCAGCACCGGCAATGCCACGGTGGTCGAAGGCCGCAGTGGCAGCCAGGTGCGCCGCCTCTTGATCGATTGCGGGCTCGGCATCCGACAATTGCAGGCCCGCCTGGCACAAGCGCAGTTGCAGGTGGAAGACCTGGACGCCCTCTTCATTACCCACGAACACTCCGATCACATCGGCTGTGCCCAGACCCTGGCGCTGCGTTTTCGCATTCCCGTGTGGATGAGTGAAGGCACGTACGCGGCCCTGGGCGCGCCAGACCTGGACGGTTTGCTGCAGGTAGCGCACGACATGGAAGCAATCGACATGGGCGCGTTCGAAGCCCGCCCGTTCACCGTGCCGCACGATGCCCGCGAGCCTCTGCAGCTGCGCTGCTCCGACGGCGCCGCACACCTGGGCATCCTGACCGATCTGGGCCATGCCAGCTCCCATGTGCTGCAGCAGCTGCAGGGATGCCACGCCCTCATGATCGAGGCCAACCACGACCCCGACATGCTGGCCGCATCCCGCTATCCACCGTTCCTGAAGCGCCGCGTAGGGGGGCTGTATGGACACCTGGCCAACACAGCAACCGCAGAGATTCTGCGCGTGGTGCAGCATGACGGCCTGCAGCGCGTGGTGGCGGCGCACCTGAGTGCGCAGAACAACCTCCCCGCCCTTGCCCGTCAGTCACTGGCCGCCGCGCTGGGGTGGGCGGATGAGGAGATCCAGGTCGCCAGCCCTACCGAGGGGACGCAATGGTTCGACGTGAACTCTTGATGGCCCGAACCGTACGCCCTTGAATGCCTCACCCTGACGAAGGGCATAAAAAAAGCCCCGGACCTTGCGGTGCGGGGCCGTGGCACAGGCCGACCTTGGGGTCAGCCCAGAGCCTGCAGCGATTTACTTGGCTGCGGAAGCGCCGGTAGCGGCGGTGGCAGCGGCGTCAGCAGCAGCCTTGGCAGCGTCAGCGGCAGGAGCAGCAGCGTCAGCAGCAGGTGCAGCGGCGGCAGGAGCAGCAGCGTCGGAAGCGGCAGGAGCTGCTGGCTCGGCGGCGGGAGCAGGTGCTGCGGCGGGAGCTTCCACAGGAGCGGGAGCGGGTGCTGGAGCGGGTTCTTCCTTCTTGCCACAAGCGGCGAGTGCAGCAGCAGCGATCAGGGCGGCCAGAACGAGAGAGTTCTTCATTTCGATTTTCCTATTTGGACAGACAGAATCTTGAAAAGCCACGGCGTCAGGCTTCCTGAGCCCATGCACGCATTGGCACAATGCACTTGGTTGCACCTTTTTGGGCACAGCCGCAGATTATATTGGTATTTAGTCAATACTGACTAACACTGACGAAAGCTTTACGCCAGCTTGACTTTGCGCAGTATGCCGACGGGCGCGACCGCCGCGTGGCGCCCTGCCAACGGGCACTCCCCAAAATGGGGCAAAAGCTACAACCCCAGCGTGGTGGAGGGAAATCCAGGCGCGCTTTTGCTGCGCACCCACTCGTTGAGCGTCTCATGCAGCATTACCCGGCGATCGGCCTCGCTGCCGGTGACCCCCACGCAGTGCTCGGGATCGAGCCGGTGCAGCACCCATTGCGGCGACCACAGCGCACTGGGCAAGTCCAGCGGGTCGGCGGCCGGGCTGCGGCGGCAGGTGATGATGTGGTCCCAGGTGCCACGCCAGCGCACAAAGCGGGCATGGCGGCGGATCACGTCGTCATAACTGCAAGCCAGCATGGTGAAGCGCCGGCCGCTGCGGGCCCAGTCCTGCAAGGCCTCGACCACCGCACGCTCGCCCAGGGGCCAGTCATGAAAGTGGGCATCGCTGATGAAAATTTCCTGCCAGCCATCCCGCGCCGCCGTCGCAATGGCGTCGCGCACCAGTTGCTGAAACGTCTCGCGCCCGCTGAATCGCCCGCTGGGCAAGTCGCGCAAAGGCTCGGCAGAGGGGGTGGCTGTGTCGGTCATCACTGGCTCCTGGTCACTCTCCACCGGCCCAGACATGGGCCCAGCCCGCATCGCACCACGACGAAAGCAGTTCCAGCGCATCGTCGCTGGCCCGTGCCAGATCCCGTGCCGACAGTCGGCGCTCATCCGCCAGGCGCCGCATCAGCGTGGCGTCACGCCCCGCTGCGCGGTAACTTTCGCCGTTGATGAAGATGTGGTGTGCGTCGTACATCATGCGGCTCTTGCGGTCCAGCCGCACCCCTTCCAGCATCACCCGGGTGTCGCCCGGCTCAAACCACACGCTGGGCTTGGGCTCGGTGAGGTACTCGCCCAGCGCGCGCTCCAGCACCAGGGGCTGGGCCAGCGCACGCGACAGGGCCTCGCGCGCAAAGTCCTGCAGCCCGGCGGGAATGTGCGCTGGCTGCGCCACCGCGTCCTGCCCCGCATCGCGATACAGCAACGGGTGATCGTCCTCCCCGGCATCTTCCGCCAGACGCACCAGCAGCTCTTGCGCCAGCTCGGCGCGGGCTGGCGCGCGAAAACCGATGGAATACGTCATGCACTCGCCTTCGGCAATACCGTCGTGGGCGTAGCGCGGGGGCAGGTACAACATGTCGCCCGGCTCCAGCACAAACTCTTCTTCGGGCTCAAACTCGGCCAATATCTTCAAGGGAATGCCGTCGCGCAGCGACAGATCCTTCTGGCGCCCGATGCGCCAGCGCCGCTTGCCGTGCGCCTGCAGCAAAAAGACATCGTAACTGTCGAAATGGGGCCCTACGCCACCGCCGTTGCTGGCGTAGCTGATCATGAGATCGTCCAGCCGCGCCTCGGGCACAAAACGAAACTGTTGCATCAGCGCATGCACCGCGTCGTTGTGCAGATCGACGCCCTGCACGAGCAGCGTCCAGTCGGGCTGCTGCAACGCAGGCAGTGCTCGGCGGCTGAAGGGCCCGTGGCGCAGCTTCCAAACGCCCTTGACCAGTTGCACCAAACGCGACTCCACGCCCTCTTGGGCAGCCAGCGCAAACAGCTCGGTCCGCAGCACCGGCGGTGCAAACTGCGGGATCGCCTGGCGCACCAGCAAGGGCTTCTTCTGCCAGTGGCGGCGCATGAATTGCGCGGGAGTGAGGCCGCCGAGCAGCGCCAGGGGTTGCTGAATGTCCATGGGGAAAGTCTTGCCCCTTTGCGGGGCCGTTGGTCAAACTGCGACAATTCTCCTATGGAAATTACCCAACAATGTGTGGTCGCACTGACCTGGACCCTGAAAGACACCCTGGGCGAAGAGCTGGATGTGCTTGACGAGCCCGTGGAGTTTTTGGTGGGCGGTGATGATCTCCTGCCCCGCATCGAAGAGGCCTTGCAAGGCCATGGCCCGGGTGCCAAGCTGGCGCTGCACCTCGAACCCGAGGACGCCTTCGGTGACTTCAATGACCAATTGCTGTTCTTGGAGCCACGCGCCCTTTTCCCCGCCGAGATCGAAGAAGGCATGACCTTTGACGGCATGGCGCTGCCCGAAGGCTGCAACCCCGATGCCCCCCGCACCGCCCTGTACACCGTGGCCGAGATCTACCCCGACCACATCGTGCTCGACGGCAACCACCCACTGGCGGGCATCGCGCTGCGCCTGCAACTGACCGTGGAGGCCGTGCGCGAGGCCACCGAAGAGGAGATTGGACGCGGCACGGCAGGAACCGGCTTCTTCCGCATTCAGCCCCAGGCGCCAGGCAGCTCGTTGCTGCACTGAGCTCCCTAAGAACCGGTTCAAAAAGCACAACGGACGCCCCGAATCAAATCGGGGCGCCCGTTTTTTGTGGTGTCGATCAGATCACATGCGCGAGATCTGGCCGTTGTACAGACGCACGCGGTCGCCGATGCGCAGGTCCCCCGGGCTGCTCACGTCGTACACGCGGTAGCCACCTTGGTCCAGCTGCACAGACAGCCGGTACCCCTGCACGTATTCCTGGTTGTTGCGGCCTTCGATGGCGTTGCCAGCCACCGCCCCGCCAAGAACGCCCACCGCAGTGGCTGCGGCGCGGCCCGTTCCCTTGCCCACCTGGTTGCCCAGCACCCCACCCACCACGGCGCCCAGAACGGCACCCGTGCCGGTGGTCTGGCCCTGGCTGCGACCTTGCAGGACCTCAATGTTGGAAACGCGACCATATTCTGTGCCCGCTTGTTGCTGCGGATAGGCAGGAGCCGTCTGGTACCCACTGGAATAGCCGCCGGAATACTGCGGCGCGGGGGCGGGGCGGCTGTGGCCACAAGCGGCCAGCGAAGCAGCCAGAACCACGGTGCCCACGAGGGCGAGAGGACGGTGGAATTGCATGTTCAATCTCCTGAAGTTGTCGGGCTACGCATTGGCAAAAGAATCCTGAAAGATCCCAGCTCAATGCCCATGTGCAGATTGGAACAACGCCCGAGGATGCCGTAGCGTAGACACAGGGGCCATCGATAGGTCGGTAACAGACCCATCGAAACGTAAGCGGATTCTTACAAACCGGCTACGCGGCCCCGGGAGCACCACGCCATCAGCTGGTGCGCGTCAGGACTTGCCCGTGGAGCCGTACCCACCCTCACCCCGCTGTGTGGCTTCGAACTCGGTGACGACGTTGAACTGGGCCTGCACCACCGGAACAATCACCAGCTGGGCCAACCGCTCCATGGGCTCCAAAGTGAAAGCCACGTTGCTGCGGTTCCAGGCGCTCACCATGAGCTGCCCCTGGTAGTCGCTGTCGATCAACCCCACCAAGTTGCCGAGCACGATGCCATGTTTATGGCCCAGGCCCGAGCGCGGCAAGATCAGCGCGGCATAGCCTGGATCTTGCAGGTAGATCGCAATGCCCGTGGGCACCAGTTGCCAGGCGTTGGGCTGCAGGGTCAGCGGCGCATCCAGGCAGGCACGCAGGTCCAGCCCCGCGCTACCGGGCGTGGCATAGGTCGGCAATTGGTCCGCCATGCGCGGGTCGAGAATCTTCACGTCAATCTTCACGGTTTTTTCTTTCCTGTTCCTAATCCTGTACCACTGCGCTGCTGCGCCACTTGTCGCAAGCGATCCTGCAAGGCTTGCGTCGCTGTATTCATCCCCGAGGCTTGAGCCCCTCCGAGCTGCGCTGCCGATTGCATCAGCCAGCCCAGCACCCACCACACCACGCCCATGACCACCAGGCCGGGCAACGAGCCATGACCGAGCAGGAAAAGGGCAATGCCGTGCAACACCACCATCACGAGCAACACCGCACGCACCGTGCGCAATACACCGGCCAGCGGACGCATCACCTGCAGCAGATCGGGCGGCAGAGCCTGAGCTTGTGCACCGGTGTTGGGCGCCTGGGCCGCTCTGCCGACAGCAGCAACAGCGGCAGCGGCAGCGGCAGCGGCAGCAGGAGCCTGCGTCACCGGGGCTTTCTGCAGAGGTTTCTGGACAGTCAGGCGCTCCACGTAGGCCGCAAAATCGCCATCGGGTGGCGTGTCCCAATCAGGCTTGGTGGCACCAGTTGTCATCACACCTCCCCACGGTGGTGGTCGTCAAGAAGGCAACGGTGGCAAACGCGCGGCGATCTCCGCAATGAGCTGCTGCGCCAGCACCCGTTTGGACGCGCGGGGCAGCTCGCGGTGGCCCTGCGCGTCCACCAGCAACAGTGCGTTATCGTCCTGCCCAAAGGTGGCGGGGCCGATATTGCCAACCAAGAGAGGGACACCCTTGCGCGCCCTTTTGGCTGTGGCATGGGCCAGCAGGTCATGGCTTTCGGCGGCAAAACCCACGCAGAAAAGGTCGCCTTCCAGCGCATGGGGCGACCTGGCGATGGTGGCCAGAATGTCGGGGTTCTCGACAAACTCCAGCGATGGGGACTGGCCGGAGCCGTCTTTTTTGATCTTCTGGTCAGACGCGTGGGCCGGGCGCCAGTCGGCCACCGCAGCCGTGGCAACAAACACCGAGGCAGCCTGCACATGCCGCTGCACGGCCGCCAGCATTTCCTGAGCAGATTGCACATTGACGCGCCGCACACCGCGTGGCGTGGGCACATGCACAGGCCCCGCGACCAGGGTGACATCGGCACCCGCCTCGCGCGCCGCACGGGCCACGGCAAAGCCCATCTTTCCGCTCGACAGGTTGGTGATGCCACGCACCGGATCGATGGCTTCAAACGTGGGCCCCGCCGTGACGAGCACCGACCGGCCTGCAAGGGTCTTGGGCGTGAAAAAAGCGATCAGCTCGTCCAGCAACTCCAGCGGCTCCAGCATGCGGCCGTCACCCGTCTCGCCACAGGCCTGGTCGCCATTGCCCACGCCCAGCACCACGGCGCCGTCCTGCGCCACCTGCGCCAGATTGCGTTGCGTGGCGGGATGGGCCCACATTTCGCGGTTCATGGCGGGGGCCAGCAACAGGGGCACGCGCTGCGCGGGGCGCGCCAGACACAGCAGGCTGAGCAATTCGTCCGCCCGCCCCTGCACCAGGCGCGCGATGAAGTCCGCACTGCAGGGCGCGATCAGGATCGCGTCGGCCTCGCGGCTCAGATTGATGTGGGGCATGTTGTTGGGCTCGCGGGAATCCCATTGCGAGCCATACACCGTGCGGCCTGACAGAGCCTGCATGGTGACCGGGGTGATGAACTGCTCGGCCGCCTCGGTCATCACCACCTGCACGGTGGCGCCCTCCTTGATGAGCTGGCGGCACAGATCGGCTGCCTTGTAGCAAGCCACGCCCCCACTCAGACCCAGAACAATGTGTTTGCCAGCAAGCTCATTCATGGGGCGAATTTAGCAGACGGGGGTGACCCTGCCCCCGGGGGTGTCGCCGGGGTGCCATCTATAATCCCAATTTCCCACCACCAGGGGGCCTCTCGAAACCTGTAGCGCCGGCAAGCGCTGCGGATCGGGATGGGCTGCTAGGCGCAAACCACAGCAATGGCCCAGCCATTGCGCGGATTTGCAACGCCGCAGACCGCACGAGTCCGTAGATGCTTGCGTCGCTACAGGTTCCGAGAGGCTCCCTTCAGACATGACCAAATTTGTCTTCGTCACCGGCGGTGTGGTGTCTTCCCTCGGTAAGGGAATCGCCTCAGCCTCCCTTGCCGCGATCCTCGAATCGCGGGGACTCAAAGTCACCCTCATCAAGCTTGACCCCTACATCAACGTAGACCCGGGCACCATGTCGCCGTTCCAGCACGGCGAGGTGTTCGTGACCGATGACGGCGCAGAAACCGACCTGGATCTGGGCCACTATGAGCGTTTCATCGAAACGCGCATGAAGAAAACCAACAACTTCACCACGGGCAAGATCTACCAGTCCGTGCTGGAGAAGGAACGCCGCGGCGACTACCTGGGTAAGACCGTGCAGGTCATCCCCCACGTCACCAACGAGATCCAGGAGTTCATCAAGCGCGGCGCTGGCATCGGCACGCCCGATGCCGTGGACGTGGCCATCGTCGAAATCGGCGGCACCGTGGGCGACATCGAATCGCTGCCATTCCTGGAAGCCGTGCGCCAGATGAGCCTGCGCATGGGCCCCAATAACGCAGCCTTTGTGCACCTGACCTACCTGCCCTGGATTGCGGCAGCGGGCGAGCTCAAGACCAAGCCCACCCAGCACACCGTGCAGAAACTGCGCGAAATCGGCATCCAGGCCGACGCCCTCTTGTGCCGCGCCGATCGCCGCATTCCCGAGGAAGAGCGCGCCAAAATCTCGCTGTTTACTAACGTGCCCGAATGGGGCGTGATCAGCATGTGGGACGTGGACACCATCTACAAGGTGCCTCGCATGCTGCACGAGCAGGGCCTGGACGGCCTGATCTGCGACAAGCTGCGCCTGAACACCCCGCCCACCAGCCTCAAGCGCTGGGACGATCTGGTGCACGAGACCGAGCACCCGCAAGGCGAAGTCACCATCGCCATGGTCGGCAAATACGTGGACCTGTCGGACAGCTACAAGTCCGTGAACGAGGCCTTGCGCCACGCCGGCATGCGCAACCATGTGCGCGTGAAGATCGACCATGTCGATTCCGAAACCATCGACAGCGCCGACGCAGTCGCCAAGCTCGCCAAGTACGACGCCATCCTGGTGCCCGGCGGCTTCGGCCAGCGCGGCGTGGAAGGCAAGATCGCCACGGCGCAGTTTGCCCGCGAGCGCAAGGTGCCCTACCTGGGCATCTGCCTGGGCATGCAGGTGGCCACCATCGAATACGCGCGCCATGTGGCCGGCCTGGCCAACGCCAACAGCACCGAGTTCGACCCCACCACGCCCCACCCCGTGATCGCGCTGATCACCGAGTGGAAGGACGCTGACGGCACCATCAAGACCCGCGACGAGAACTCCGACCTGGGCGGCACCATGCGCCTGGGCGCGCAAAGCTCGGACGTGGCCAAAGATACGCTGGCGCACAGCATCTACGGCGACGTGGTCACCGAGCGCCACCGCCACCGCTACGAAGCCAACGTGAACTACCTGGACCAGCTACGCAAGGCGGGCCTCGTGATCTCGGCGCTCACGCAGCGCGAGCAGCTCACCGAAATCGTGGAGCTGCCGCAAAACGTCCACCCCTGGTTCATCGGCGTGCAGTTCCACCCCGAGTTCAAGTCCACGCCCTGGAACGGCCACCCGCTGTTCAACGCCTTCATCAAGGCGGCCGTGGAACACCAGCAAGCCGCGAAAAAAGCCTGAGGGGACCTCACCATGCAGCTGTGCGGATTCAATGTCGGCCTGGACCAGCGCTTCTTCTTGATCGCGGGCACCTGCTCCATCGAAGGCCTGGAGATGTCGCTCGACGTCGCGGGCCAGCTCAAGGAAGCCTGTGCACCGCTGGGCATCCCGCTGATCTACAAAGGCTCCTTTGACAAGGCCAACCGCTCCTCCGGCACCAGCAAGCGTGGCGTGGGACTGGAAGCAGGCCTGAAGATACTGGACGAAGTGCGCCGCCAGCTGCAGCTGCCCATCCTGACCGATGTGCACGACACCTCGCACGTGGCCGAGGTGGCCAGCGTGGTGGACGTGCTGCAAACACCCGCGTTCCTGTGCCGCCAGACGGATTTCATCCGCGCAGTGGCGCAGTCGGGCAAGCCGGTCAACATCAAGAAGGGCCAGTTCCTTGCGCCGTGGGACATGAAGAACGTCATCGACAAGGCTCGGTCGGCAGCGGCCGAGGTGGGCCTGTCAGAAGACCGCTTCCTGGCCTGTGAGCGCGGCGTGAGCTTTGGCTACAACAACCTCGTGGCGGACATGACCAGCCTGGCCGAGATGCGCAATTCCGGCGCCCCCGTGGTGTTCGACGTGACCCACTCGGTGCAAAAGCCCGGCGGCCTGGGCGCCGTGAGCGGCGGCGCGCGCGACATGGTTCCCGTGCTGGCGCGTGCCGGCGTGGCCGTGGGCGTGGCGGGCCTGTTCATGGAAACCCACCCCCGACCTGCCGAGGCCTGGTCGGACGGCCCCAACGCCGTGCCGCTCAAGCACATGAAGGCGCTGCTGGAGACCTTGGTGGCGCTCGACGACGTCACCAAGAAAAACGGATTCCTCGAAAACAACTTTGGAGCTTGAGACATGAGCAGTGGTTACGTCATCGCATCCGTCACCGTCACCAACCCTGAGCAGTACGAAGAGTACAAAAAGTGGAGCACGCTGGCCATGCAGGCGCATGGCGCC
Organism: Acidovorax sp. M14; assembly: GCF_049331375.1. Lineage (NCBI taxonomy): Bacteria > Pseudomonadati > Pseudomonadota > Betaproteobacteria > Burkholderiales > Comamonadaceae > Acidovorax > Acidovorax sp. M14. Next base: position 1,668,179 of record NZ_CP186263.1, on the reverse strand, counting down.
GAGGTGTGCATTCGCGGCGGCAAGGTGGAAGTGCTGGAAGGCGACTGGAACCCCGGCCGCACCGTGCTGCTCAAGTTCCCCAGCTTTGAGGCCGCGCGCGCTTTCTACGACACGCCCGAGTACCAGAAAGCCAAGGCCGCCCGCGAAGGCGCAGCCATCATGCGCATGGTGTGCGTCGAAGGCGTCTGATCCTCCCAACTTTACGCGACTCTTATGCGCCATACCGGAACACTCCGCCATATCTCTGCTCGTTGCTGGAGCGCGATCGCACTAGGAGCTCTTTCAGCCTGCGGCGGCGGGAATGGAGGGATCGATCAACAGGCGGAAAAGGCTCTCTGCTTTGACGGCAGTGTTTTTGCCGTCGGCGCGAAACTCAATATCGACTACGTAGAGTCAGGCTTCGCAACGGGAGCGCGTACAGAGACCAGTGTGGTTTTGTCCGATATCGCGACATTTAACGGCAGTTCTAATTTAGTGGAACGGCGCATAACCACTAGCGGGACCTCGGTGCGAGGAGAAACGAACTACCGTGTGGAAAGTAACTTCTCGAAGTACGAAAAATCACTAGGTCCTGGCGTAACTGGGCTGTATGGGACGGTTGCCAACGGTCGATTTGGTCAGCAGCGAACCGTGCTTTACAACCCACCCTACGAAGACCGCCGCGGAGAATTAAAGAGAGGTCAAGAGGGCGTATTCACCTCTCAAGGTATCGACACCACAACTGGAACCGTTCCAGCAGGTCCCACATCGTTTACCAGGCAGATCCGAATCAAATTTGTTGGGGTTGATTCACTCTCCCTACCTGCGGGTCAATATGCTGCCTGTCGTTACGATATTCGCACAGATGACGGCGACTTCTCGAGTGAGTGGATCTACAGAGGCGTAGTCGTTCGCCAGGAGCGCACTACAGGTACTCCGGATCCTGAGATTCTCGAAATGAAGACTGGCACTCTCAATGGTGCCCTCTTGTGATTTTTTGAAACTTTCATTGGAAAACTAATATGAGTGCAATTGTTGACATCGTCGGCCGCGAAATTCTGGACAGCCGCGGCAACCCCACCGTCGAATGCGACGTGTTGCTCGAATCGGGCGTGATGGGCCGGGCCGCTGTGCCGTCGGGCGCCTCCACCGGCAGCCGCGAAGCCATTGAAATGCGTGATGGCGACAAGGGCCGCTACCTGGGCAAGGGCGTGCTCAAGGCCGTGGAATACATCAACACCGAGATCAGCGAAGCCGTGCTGGGCCTGGATGCCTCCGAGCAGGCGTTCCTGGACAAGACCCTGATCGACCTGGATGGCACCGAGAACAAGAGCCGCCTGGGCGCCAACGCCATGCTGGCCGTGTCCATGGCCGTGGCCCGCGCTGCCGCCGAAGAGTCTGGCCTGCCCCTGTACCGCTACCTGGGCGGCATGGGCAGCGTGCAACTGCCCGTGCCCATGATGAACGTGATCAACGGCGGCGCACACGCCAACAACAGCCTGGACCTGCAAGAGTTCATGATCATCCCCGTGGGCGCACCCACGTTCCGCGAAGCCGTGCGCTGGGGCGCCGAAGTGTTCCACGCACTGAAGAAGATCCTGCACGACAAGGGCATCAGCACCGCCGTGGGCGACGAAGGCGGCTTCGCTCCTAGCGTCGAGAACCACGAAGCGGCCATCCGCCTCATCCTGCAGGCCATCGAAGCCGCAGGCTACACGGCCGGCGATCAGATTGCACTGGGCCTGGACTGCGCCGCGAGCGAGTTCTACAAGGACGGCCACTATGTGCTGGAAGGCGAAGGCGGCCTGAAGCTCACCGCCCAGCAATGGACCGACATGCTGGCCGCCTGGGTGGACAAGTACCCGATCATCAGCATCGAAGACGGCATGCACGAAGGCGACTGGGATGGCTGGAAACACCTGACCGAACGCCTGGGCGACAAGGTGCAGCTGGTAGGCGACGACCTGTTCGTGACCAACACCAAGATCCTGAAGGAAGGTATCGACAAGCGCATCGCCAACTCGATCCTTATCAAGATCAACCAGATCGGCACTCTGACCGAAACGTTTGCTGCCATCGAGATGGCCAAGCGCGCTGGCTACACCGCCGTGATCTCGCACCGCTCGGGCGAAACCGAAGACAGCACCATTGCTGACATCTCGGTGGGCACCAACGCCGGCCAGATCAAGACCGGTTCGCTGAGCCGCTCAGACCGCATCGCCAAGTACAACCAGCTACTGCGCATTGAAGAAGACCTGGGCGACATCGCACAGTACCCCGGCCGCGCTGCGTTCTACAACCTGAAGTAATGGCCCCCACGGTCGTCCACTGCGTGTGGCTCCCTGCCCCCCAAGGGGGCCGCGTTTCGCCTTGGGGCGGCCCGGCGGCGAAACATAGTTGCAACAGTAAAGGTTGACCGTTGGTCTCCCGCATCGTCCCCGTCATCCTGCTGGCCTTGCTGGCAGCGCTGCACGCCCAGCTCTGGCTGGGGCGGGGCAGCGTGCCGCGCGTCAATGCGATGCAGCGGCAGATTGATGTGCAAAAGGCGGCCAATGAGCAGGCCCGCCAGGTGAATGCGCGGCTGACCTCGGAGGTGCACGACCTCAAGGAAGGCCTGGACATGGTGGAAGAAAAAGCGCGCAGCGAGCTGGGCATGGTCAAGCCCAATGAGGTGTACGTGCAGTTCACGCCCCGCTGACCTGCGTTGCGGGGCCCTAGTGCTGCATTGACTACTGCCCCGCGCCGACCCCTTTCACCACGCAGACATTGACCAAGGCCTGCGCTTCACTCATTGCCGTGCGGCAGCCCTCTACACCCACTCCCTTGATTGCATTGCTGGGCGCCCCCCATACGGGTGTAGAGGCGTTGGCACAGGCGCTACAGCAGCACATCAGTCCCGGTACGGTGCATATCGCCCTGCACCACCCGCACCTGACCCACACACCGACCGCGCCGCAGGAGGCATCTGAGGCGGTGGCGCTGACCCTGCTGATGGGTCTCGACCAGCCATGCCCTGCCGAGGAACGTGCCGCGCAAGAGGCCCGTGATGCCCAGCTGCGCACCGCCCTGGCGGCTGCATCCATCCCCTACCGCGTGGTGTACGGCACCGGCGAGCAACGCACTCGCAACGCCCTCATTGCTATACAAAAAGTAGCGCCTCAGGCTTATTCCACTAGCGCGAGAGCCGCATTAGACACTGAAAACGCGCCCAGAACGGCCCGGTTGCGCGCCTGGAACTGCGAGAAGTGCAGCGACCCCATTTGTGAGCATCGGCTGTTCACTGCACTGGTCGAGCAGCGGGATACGACACCGCCACCAGCCATCACGCCAGACCGCGCTTGAGCTCCTTGAGGAGCAGCACCACCTGGCTGGAGCCGTAGCGGTAACCGCCATTGAGCACCTGCACGGCCCGGTCCCATTCGCCCTGCTGGGCCAGTTCCACCAGGGTGGCAGCCTGCTCATGAAAGTATTGGTAGCGCGCCACCAGCAGCGGATAGGCAGGCTGGTCGCCCAGCAACTCGCCGCCCACGCCATGCAGCCAGCGGCCCAGCGCGCTCTGGTCGGCGCGGCGCACCTGGGCCGGGTCCAGCCCGACGGAGGTGCGGCCCTCCAGGTAGTCCATCAGCCGGTCTTTCCAGCGCTCGTGGGCGTTGATGGCGGCGTCGATGTCCAGCGCGGCGAGCAGGGTGTCAGCACGCCGCGAGTCTGGTGCCGCTGCACTGTCGTACAGCGCCAGCGGAGGCGCAGCCGAGCTGGCCCGGTGGCTCCCCAGAACACGGCGAAGAAACTGCATGACACCCCTCGTTCATTTCCTGCGCGACCGGAACTGATCGCTTGAACGCACACAGGCCTTGCGGTCCGGCCGTATGCATCGGTCCCCGCCACAACATGCACTGCTGCAGCACTGTTGAGTAGGGACCCAGGAATCTTAGGCGTGGATGGCGGGGGCGATTGTCAACGATGGTCAGCCAACCGCCGCGCCCGCAAGCAACAGCTGAACGTTACTGGATGCCGGTAGGCCCCGGGGGCTGCGCAGCGCCTGGCGAGACAAAAATCTGCGCCGCGTCGACCGCGTCGAAGCGGTACTGCTGGCCGCAAAACTCGCAACCCACCTCGATGTCGTCGCGCTCGGCCAGGATGCTCTCAGCCTCTTCAGCGCCCAGGTTGCGCAGCATGTTGCTCACGCGCTCGCGGCTGCAGGTGCAGGCAAAACGTGGGCCGCTGGCGCCCTGCTGGGGTTCAAAGCGCAGCAGCTTTTCTTCCCAGAACAGGCGGCGCAGGATGGTGTCCACGTCCAGCGTCAGCAGTTCCTCACGGGTCAGGCTGGAGGCCAGGTGCGCAATGCGGTTGTAGTCCTCGTTGTGGCCGATCTGGTCTTCGTTCTCGCGGTGCGAGAGGCCGGCGGCCAGGTTGCCCTCGCCCTTGATGGGCATGCGCTGGATCAAGAGGCCTGCGGCCACCTGGTCATTCGCGCCCAGCACCAGAATGGTGTCGAGCTGCTCGGACTGCAGCATGTAGTGCTGCAGCACGTCCGACAGGCGCTCCAGCTTCTCGTGGTGGTCGCCATGCAACGGCACCACACCCTGGTACGGCTGCTGGCCAGGGTGGCGGTCCATGGGGTCGAGCGTGATGGCGCAGCGGCCACCGCCGCCCACATTGACCATCTGGCTCAGCTTCGCGTCCGATGACACCTCGCCATTCACGGTAGCGGTGGCGCGCAGGCTCAGGTCCGACTGCACCTCGGCCACGGCCAGCTTGACGGGGCCGTCCCCAAACACCTGCAGCACCAGCGCACCGTTGAACTTGATGTTGGACTGCATGAGCACACCGGCGGCGGCCATCTCACCCAGCAACTCGCTCACCGGCGCGGGGTAGGCGCCGGTGGCGGTGTTGCCCGCCCGGCGCTTCAGGATTTCGGTCCAGGCATCGGTCAGGCGCACGATCATGCCGCGCACCGGCAGACCATCGAAAAGAAACTTGTGGAGTTCAGACACGCAGGGTTCCAGGAAAAATGAGGTGGCGGGCGGCGGCGATGCCCGCTCAGCCAATCTTGCGCAGGCCGCGTTGGAAGCGGCGTGCATTGTCAATGTAGTGTTGGGCGCTCTGGCGCAGGCCTTCGATCTGCTCGGGGGTGAGTTCACGCACCGCCTTGGCGGGGCTGCCGATGATCATGGAGCCATCAGGAAACTCCTTGCCCTCGGTGACCAGCGCGCCCGCGCCCACCAGGCAGTTCTTGCCAATCTTGGCGCCATTGAGCACCACGGCGCCAATGCCGATCAGCGATTCGTCGCCGATGGTGCAGCCGTGCAGCATGACCTGGTGGCCCACCGTCACGCGCTCGCCCACGACCAGGGGCTTGCCGAAGTCGGCGTGCAGCACGCTCGCGTCCTGGATGTTGGAGCCCGCGCCGATGGTGATGCTCTCGGTGTCGCCGCGCACCACGGTGCCAAACCACACGCTGGCGTCTTCGCCCAGCACCACATTGCCCATCACCTGTGCGCTGTCGGCCACCCAGGCCGACGCTGCCACTTGGGGAGCCACACCGTCGAGTTCGTAAATTGCCATGCACCCACTCCGCAGAAACCAAAGAAGCGGCACGCCATGGCGCGCCCTGAGAGGTCGCCAATCGTTACAAAGCGCAAGCCTTGGTGCCGATGGCAAGGCCTAGAATTGTAAGGATGGAGCTTCGCCACCGTGCACTGCAGGTCTTGTGCCTGGCAGACCCCGAACAAAAAGCGGCTGCAGCGCTAGAACTGTTTGCCCAAGCAGCTACGCTTTCAATAGCAGACACCCCCCCTGCGACCCCCACCGATCCAGACGCCCTGCCCGGCCGCCCCGAACGCCCCGAGCTGCTGCGCCACACCCAGGTGGCCCGCCGATCGCCCGCCACCCCCGAGGGCCGCGCCATTCTCATCCATGCCATCGCCCACATCGAGTTCAACGCCATCAACCTGGCGCTGGACGCCGTGTGGCGCTTTGACGGCATGCCGCGCGATTACTACCTGGACTGGATGCGCGTGGCGGCCGAAGAGGCCAAACACTTCCGGCTGCTGCGCGACCACCTGCGCAGCCAGGGCCACGACTATGGCGACTTTCCGGCCCACCAGGGCCTGTGGACCATGTGCGAGAAGACCCGGCACGACGTGCTGGCACGCATGGCCCTGGTGCCACGCACGCTCGAAGCCCGGGGGCTGGATGCCACGCCGCAGATTCAGGCCAAACTGCGCCAGGTGGGCACACCCGATGCCCTGGCCGCCGTTGCCATTCTGGACGTGATCCTGCACGACGAGGTGGGGCATGTGGCCATCGGCAACCACTGGTACCGCTGGTTGTGCGAGCGCGCTGGTGAGAACCCGGAAACCCTGTACGGCACGCTGGTACAGAAGTACGAAGCCCCCCGCCTGAAGCCCCCGTTCAATGAGTCCGCGCGACGCAGCGCCGGGTTCAGCGACGCCGAGTTGCGCTGGCTGCAGCAAGCCTGACCAGCACACCCTGCCATAGAGCCTGCGGACAACCTGAGGGGAATACGATGACTCCTACAATTCCCGGCGATGCCCTCTGCGGGCCCGCGCTTCCTATTTCAAGAACACCCAGCCCACACCCATGACCCAAGCTTTCACCCCCGGCACACCGCCCGCGCCCCCACCCGGCAACCAGTCGTCGGTCGCCATGATTGCGCGCCAAGCCATCGTGAACGCGCAGCAGGTGGTGGTGGGCTACGAGCTGTTCAACCGCTCGCGCAGCGGCGCCGCCCACACGGCCGCGACCGACGTGATCCTGGTGTTCACCGCCCTATCGCACGCCGGCACCGAAGAGCTGGTGGGCAAGAAGCTGATCTTCGTCAACTGCACCCACGAAAGCCTGTCGGGCGGCCACCTGGAGCTGGTGGACCCGGACAAGGTGGTGCTGGAGATTCCGCCCCTGGGCCATGCGGCCGCCGAAGAGGTCGCCACGCGCCTGCCCATCCTGACCGAGCTGCGCGACCGGGGCTTTCACCTGGCCTTCAACCACACGGTGCTGCAGTCGGCGTACGCCCCCTGGCTGCCCCTGGCGGACTACATCAAGCTGGACCTGTCGGTGCTGGCGCCCGACCAGCTGGCCGTGTTGATCAGCTACGCAGGCCGCCACAGCAAGGCCGAGCTGATCGCCGAGAAGGTCGAAACCGCCCAGCAATACGACATGGTGTCCAGCCAGGGCGTGCAACTGTTCCAGGGCTACTGGTTCGCCCGCCCGGCCCTGGTCGAGACCAAGCTGCTCACGCCTTCGCAGGCCAGCATCATTGAGCTGATCAACCAGGTGCGCAAACAGGCCAGCACGGACGAGATTGAGGAAGTGCTCAAGAAGGATGCGGGCCTGGCCTTCAACCTGATGCGCCTCATCAATTCGGCCGGGTTTGGGCTCTCGCGCGAGATCACCTCGTTCCGCCAGGCCGTGATGCTCATGGGCCTGAAAAAGCTGTTCCGCTGGGCGGCGCTGCTGCTGACCGCATCGCGCAACAACGGCACGCCCTCTTCGGTGGGCCACACCGCCGTGGTGCGCGGGCGCCTGATGGAGCTGCTGGCGCTGGAGACCCTGCCGCCCGAGGAGGCTGACCAAGCGTTTGTGGTGGGCATCTTCTCGCTGCTGGATGTGATGCTGTCCATGCCCATGGAATCCGCCATCGGCCTGCTCAATGTGCCCGAGCCCGTGGCCGCTGCACTGCTGCGGCGCGAGGGCTTCCTGGGCGATCTGCTGACCTTGGCCGAGGCCTGCGAATCCAGCGACGATGCCGTGTTCGACCGAACGGCCGGCCTGCTGCACCTGACCAGTCAGCAGATCAACTTTGCCCACCTGCAGGCACTGGCCTGGGCCGACCATATCGGCGACTGACGGGTGTCGCCGCCACGCTGGCGGCCCCTGGCAAGACTTTGGTTCTCTGCCAACGCTTGGCGGTCTAGAATGATCGCCAGCCTTTCATTTCAGTGGATCCCATGTCGAGCACATCCGAACAAGACACCCCGGACGCCGCAGCGCCTGCGGTCGAACCCGTGGACGAGAACCTTGCCATCATTGCGCGCCAGGCCATCGTGGACGAAAGCCGCGCGGTCTATGGCTACGAGCTGTTCGACCGATCCACCGCATCCGACTCGCACACCGCCGCCAGCGACGCAGCCCTGCTGTTCAATGCCCTGTCCTATGCGGGCACCGAGGCCCTGGTCGGCAAGAAGACGGTGTTCATCAACTGCACGCACGACAGCCTCTCGGGCGGCCACCTGGAGCTGATCCACCCCGAAAAGGTGGTGCTGGAAGTCCCGCCCCTGCCCGAGGGCGCCACCCAGGAAGAAATCGAAGGCCGTCTGCCCACCCTGGAAGCACTGCGCACACGGGGCTTTCGCCTGGCGTTTGACCAACAGGCTCTCAAGCGCGCCTACACCAGCTGGCTGCCCATGGCCGCCTTTATCAAGCTGGACATGCAAGCCTTCAAGCCCGAGCTGGCAGCCCCCCTGGTCAAATTTGCCACCGCCCACAGCAAGGCCACGCTGGTGGCCGAGAAGGTCGAAACGGCGGCGCAATACGAGCTGATGCGCGACCTGGGCGTCAAGCTGTTCCAGGGCTACTGGTTCGCCCACCCCTCGCTGGTCAAGGCCACCACCATCCGCCCCTCGCAGGCCACGATCATCCAGCTCATCAACCTGGTGCGCAAACAGGCCAGCACGGCCGAAATCGAAGACCTGCTCAAGAAAGACCCCACCCTGTCTTTCAACCTGCTCCGTTTCATCAACTCGTCGGGTTTTGGCCTGTCGTGCGAGATCACCTCGTTCCGCCACGCCGTGATGATCCTGGGGCTGAAAAAGCTGTTCCGCTGGGCAGCCCTCTTGATGACCACCTCGCGGGCGGGTGGAGCGCCACCGGCCGTGGGCCAGACTGCCGTGGTGCGCGGCCGCCTGATGGAGCTGCTGGCTGCCGAGCTGCTGCCGCCCGAAGAATGCGACAACGCCTTCGTCGTGGGCGTGTTCTCGCTGCTGGACACCATGCTGGGTGTGCCGCTCGAAAAGGCGCTGGAGTCCGTGGCCCTGCCCGAACCGGTGATGGACGCCCTGCTGCGTGGCACCGGCGTGTTTGCCCCGTTCCTGGAGCTGACCAAGGCCTGCGAAAGCGGCGATGAAGTGGCCTTTGCCAAGAACGCCGATGCGCTGCACCTGTCCAACCGCCAGGTGAACTGGGCCCACCTGCAGGCGCTGACCTGGGCCGAGAGCCTGAACGAAGAATAGTCCCGTTCTTCCCCCCTCCAAAAGCCACAGGCCCTGCTTCGACAGGGCCTGTGGCTTTTCTGGGGCTTCAACCCCTGCACACGGTCAGTTGCCCTGGATTCCCGCCGCGCGGATGATGCGCGCATTGTTCTCGGACTCCAGCGCAATCTGGCGCGCGAACTCGGCCGTGGTGCCGCCTGTGGGCACGTTGTCGGTGGCATCGAGCTTGGCGCGGATGTCCGGCAGCGCCAGCGCCTTGTTCACCTCGGTGTTGATGCGCGTGATGACCGTCTTGGGCGTCTGCGCCGGGGCATAGAGGCCGAACAGGGACGAGAGATTGGCCGCAGGCTGCCCCAGCTCGGCCAGCGTGGGCACCTGGGGCAGCGAATCCAGCCGCGCCGGGGCCCCCACTGCCAGCGGCTTGAGCTTGCCCGCCTGAATGTGCTGCAGCACCGCAGGGCCGGCGTTGGTCGATAGCACCTCAAACTGCCCGCCCAGCGCGTCATTCATCTGCTGGCCGCCGCCCTTGTAGGGGATGTGCGTGATCTGCACCTGCGCCACCGACTGGATCTGCTCCAGCATGATGTGCCCCAGCGACGCCTGGCCCGACGTGGCCCAGCGCACCGTGCCGGGCTGGGCCCGCGCACGCGCGATCAGGTCCTTGAAGTCGGTCGCGCGGCTCGCCGGCGTGCCCAGCAGCACCACGGGCGAATACATCACGCTGACCACGGGCGCGACGTCATTTTGCGGATCGAAGGGGGACTTGCCCAGGTGAGGATTGAGCGCCAGAGGGCTGACCGCAGCAAAACCCAGCGTGTAGCCGTCGGGCGCCGCCTTGGCCACCGCGTCTACGCCCAGGCTGCCACTGGCGCCCGCCTTGTTTTCAATGACCACGGGTGTGCCCAGCTGCGCAGCCAGCTTGTCGGCCAGCGCGCGGGCGATGTTGTCACTCACACCCCCCGCCGGGTAGGCCACGATGATGCGGATGGGTTTGGCGGGCCAGACCTGGGCCGAAGCCACTACGGGCGAGACCGCCAACGCGACCGCAGCGGCGGCCACCCACTGGCGGCGAGAGAAATGCAGATTCATGGTGAGAGCCAATGGAGAAGAGTTCGATGGGCAGCCGTCAGGTCACATCCGTCAATCCAGTTCGAGCTTGCGCTCGCGGATCAGCTTGGCCCACTTGTCGTTCTCGCCCTTCACAAAGCTGAAGAATTCCGCGGGTCCGAGAGAATGTACCTCCGAACCTGTGGACGCAAACTTGGCCTTTACCTCCGCTTGCGCCAGCACCTTGGCCAGTTCGGCAGCCAGCTTGTCCACCACCTCTTTGGGCAGCCCTGCGGGGCCCACCAGCCCCTGGAAGCCGACAGACTCCATGCCACCAAGGCCCAGTTCGCTCACTGTGGGGACGTCGGGCAACTGCGGGTCGCGGCGCGGGCCCGTCACTGCCAAGGCCTTGAGCTTGCCGCCCTTGACCTGCGGCAGCAACACCGGCCCCGCATCGATCAATAACTGCGTCTGTCCACCGATCAAGTCCTGCACAGCCGGGGCGCTGCCTTTGTAGGGTACATGCGTCACATCCAGCCCCGTTGCCTGGTTCATCAACTCGCCATTCAGGTGGGTGGACGTGCCGGCGCCGCCCGATGCAAAGTTCACCTTGCCTGCATTGGCCTTGGCCCACGCCACCCATTCCTTCAGGTCCTTGGCCGGGTGGTCCGGCCGGGTGACCGCGATGTAGCTGCCCTGGCTGATCTGGCCGATGTAGCTGAACTGCTTGAGCGGGTCGTACGGCATCTTGCGCTGCAAGTAGGGTGCGATGGCGAATGGGCCGGTATTGGCCAAGAGCAGCGTATAGCCATCGGGCGCGGCCCGGGTCAGCTCGGTCGCCGCCAGCATGCCGCCGGCACCGGGCTTGTAGTCCACCACGATCTGCTGTTTGAGAAGCTCCTGCAGCGGCACCTGCACGGTGCGCGCGGCAAAGTCGATGCCGCCGCCCGGCGGGTATCCCACGATGAGGCGGATGGGCTTGGCTGTGGGCCAGGCCTGCGCCATGGCCAGGGTCGCAGCCCCCAACAGCAATGCACCAGCGATGAGTTTTTTCATGCAATGTCTCCTTGTTGTGGTTTAGGAAAACTGGTCTGGCGCGCCGTTCAGCGCGCTAGCCCCTTGGGTGGTGCTGCGCGTGCAAGGACTTGAGCCGCTCGCGCGCCACGTGGGTGTAGATGGTGGTGGTGGAGATATCCGCATGGCCCAGCAGCAGCTGCACCACGCGCAGGTCGGCACCGTGGTTGAGCAGGTGCGTGGCAAATGCATGGCGCAGCGTGTGGGGCGACAGCGGCACCGTGATGCCCGCCACCTGCGCCCACTTTTTGACGATGACCCAGAACATCACCCGCGTCATGCCGCTGCCGCGCTGGGTGACGAACAGGTCGTCCGTCTGCTGCCCGCCCAGGATGGCACCACGGGCTTCGTTCAGATAGCGCAGCAGCCATGCCCGCGCCTCTTCGCCGAACGGCACCAGGCGCTCTTTGCTGCCCTTGCCCATCACGCGCAGCACGCCTTCGTTCAGGCCGACCTGGAAGGTCTTGAGCGTGACCAGCTCGGTCACGCGCAGGCCGCTGGCGTACATCAGCTCCAGCATGGTGCGGTCGCGCAGGCCCAGGGGGTTGCCCAGGTCGGGCGCGTTCAGCAGCGCCTCCACCTGCACCTGCGACAGGGTCTTGGGCACACGCAGCGGCTGGCGCGCGGCCTGCAGCCGCACCGTGGGGTCGGTGGTGATGCGCCGCTCGCGCAGCGCCCAGTGAAAGTAACGGCGTAACACCGTGAGGCGCCGGTTGGCCGAGGTGGCGCGGGTCTGCGCATGGCGGGCGGCAAAGTAGGCCTGCAGGTGGTGTTCGGCCGTGTCGTCCAGCGCCAGCGCGGGCTGCTGGTCGGCCAGCCACTGCGCGTACAGCGTCAGGTCGCGCCGGTAGGCGGCCAGCGTGTTGCGCGACAGGCCGTCTTCCAGCCACAGGGCGTCCACAAAGGTGTCGATGGCATTCAGACTGGGAGCAAGCATCCAAAAACCATAGCATGCATCGCGTGCATTCAGCTCCACAGGCACAAAAAAGCCGCCCGAAGGCGGCTGGGGACGGAAGCGGTGGCGTTTATTCCAGCGTCAGCTTCTGCTTGACGACCACATCCTTGTAGACAGCGAACTCGGCCTTGATCTGCTCGGCAAACTGCTCGGGCGTGTTGCCGATCACGAGCGAGCCCGTGTCTTCGATGCGCTTCTTCACGGCCGGGTCTTCCAGGGCCTTGCGCACACCGGCGTTGATCTTGTCCACCACATCCTTGGGCAGACCCTTGGGGCCCACGATGCCGTAGTAAGCCATGCGGTTCACCGGCTCCAGGCCCAGTTCCTTGAAAGTGGGCACATTGGGCAGGGCCGCCACGCGCTGGGGCGCTGCGACAACGATGGGCACCAGACGGTTTTCCTTGATGAAGGGCAGCGCCGAGGGCAGGTTGTCAAAAATCATGGGCACCTGGCCCGCCACGGTGTCGTTCAGGGCCGGGCCCGCACCGCGGTAGGGGATGTGGGTCACAAAGGTGCCCGAGAGGTTCTTGTACAGCTCCATCTGCAGGTGGCCGATGCCGCCCGTGCCGGACGACGAGTACGAATACTTGCCGGGCGACTTCTTCAGTTCGGCCACGAACGACTTGTAGTCCTTGGCCGGGAAGCTCGGGTTCACCGCAATGATGTTGGGCGTGGCCGCAATGTTGATGATGGGCGAGAAGTCCGTCAACGGGTTGTACGGCGTTTTGGGGTTGATGGCAGGGTTGGCGGCGGTGGTGGAGACCGTGGCCACGCCCAGCGTGTAGCCGTCGGCCGTGGCGCGGGCGAGTTCGGCCGCACCCACGATGCCGCCGCCACCGGCCTTGTTGTCCACGATCACGCTCTGGCCGAGCACGCGGCCCAGGGGCTCGGCGATCACGCGCGCAATGATGTCGGTGGTGCCACCGGGTGCAAAGGGCACAACCAGTCGGATCACCTTGTTGGGGTAGCCTTGTGCGGCAGCCGATCCAGCTGCGGCAGCCAGTACGGTCAGCGCAAGCCATTGACGACGATGCATGGAAATCTCCTTCGTGCGGGGTAACAACAAACAGCGCCGATGGTATGCGCAACACCCGCCAAACCGCCCTGCGGATTCCACATAAGGGCTAACCCTAAAAATGGGCGCGGGTGCGCAGCCTCCCTGCCCCACTCAACCGGCTGGGAACCCCCCACCGGCTTGCCATGCATCAAGTATTCTCGGTGCGTGAACTACGCCCAACTCCTGCTCCCCGATTTTTCACTCATCTTCCTGGGCTACCTGATCTGCCGGTACACCGCCCTGAACCGCTCGGTCTGGCAGCCAGTGGAGAGCCTGGTGTATTACCTGCTGTTCCCGGTGCTGCTGTTCCAGTCCATCGTCAAAAGCCCGATGGATATCGGCGCGGCGTCGGGCTTGATCGGCGCAGGCATGTTGTCGGGCGTGATCGGCATCGCACTGGCCTACAGCCTGCCGCACTGGCCCTGGGTGGGCAAGCACATCGACGTGCGCGACCACGCGGCCAGCGCGCAGGTGGCGTTCCGCTTCAACTCCTTCATTGGCCTGGCCATTGCCGAGCGGCTGGCGGGCACGCAGGGCCTGTTGATGATTGCCGTGCTGATCGGTGTGTGTGTGCCGCTGTTCAACGTGGCGGCCGTGTGGCCCATGGCCCGGCACGGGCAGCACAGCTTTGCGCGTGAGCTGTTGCGCAACCCGCTGATCATTGCCACCGCCTCGGGCCTGGCAGCCAACCTGCTGGGCTTTCAGATTCCCGAATGGGCGGTGCCCACGGTCAGCCGCATCAGCTCCGCATCACTGGCGCTGGGCCTGATGGCGGCCGGGGCGGGGCTGCAGTTTGGTCTGCTCACACGGGGCAAGACGCTGAGCGTGTCGGTGCTGGCCATCCGCCACCTGGTGCAGCCGCTGGTGGCGTTTGGCATGGCCCGCATATTTGGTCTCGACGCCGTCCAGACGACGGTGCTCCTGGCCTTTGCCGCCTTGCCCACGGCATCGACCTGCTATGTGCTGGCAGCGCGCATGGGCTACAACGGGCCGTATGTGGCGGGGCTGGTCACGCTGTCCACCTTGCTGGGCATCGTGAGCCTGCCGTTTGCGCTGGGGGTGCTGCGATGAACGGGGGCCTGAACCGCAGGCGGCTGCTGGGCGCCAGTCTGGTCGCCACCTTGGGCCTGGTCGCGTGTGGCCGCAAACCGCCGCGTGCCCAAGCGGTGCCGCCGGGCGCCACGGTGCTGGCGCTAGGCGACTCGCTCACATCGGGCGTGGGGGCCTCGGCCGACACCGCCTACCCGGCCGAGCTGGCGCGCCTGACGGGCTGGAAGGTGGTCAACGGCGGCGTGTCGGGAGACACCTCGGCCCAGGCGCTTGCACGCCTGCCGGGCCTGCTGCAGCAGCACCAGCCCGCACTGGTCATCGTAAGCATTGGTGGCAACGACTTTTTGCGGCGCCAGAGTGCGGCCACCACGCGCGCCAACATCCTGCGCATCTGCAGCGAGGCCAAGGGCAGCGGCGCACAGGTGCTGCTGGTGGCTGTGCCGGAGCTATCGCTGATGGCCGCTGCCGGCCGCCTGAGCGACCACCCGCTGTACGAAGAGATTGCCGAGGAGCTGAAGATCCCGCTGCACGCCAAGGGCTGGTCGAGCGTGCTCGCGCAAGAGCGGTTGCGGTCGGACCAGATCCACGCCAACGCCGCAGGGTATGCGGAGTTTGCCCAGGGACTGGTGGGCACTTTGCGGCAGACAGGGTTGCTGGTGCGGTAAGGCCCCGGCACAACGGCTATCACTCCTATTTTGATAGCTGACCAGGCATATTGCACTATCGCTACCAGGCGATTTCTTTCAAAACCGTCCTCAACCCGCCTCCAGCGCCCAGGCCACATGCTCCCGCACCAGCGCACTGGCATCCTCTGCGCGTGACTGCAGCGCCGTGCGCAAGGCGTCGTCGCCGGTGGCGCGCAGCGCATTGCCCAGTGCCACCGCCACATTGCGCAGCCAGCGCTCATGGCCTATGCGGCGAATGGGGCCGCCCTCGGTCATGCGCAAGAAGGTGGCTTCGTCCCACGCAAACAGGTGCACCAGTTGCTGGCCTGAGAGGCCTTTGCGCTCATCAAAGTCGGGCAGGCGGCTGACCTGGGCAAACTTGTTCCAGGGGCAAATGAGCTGGCAGTCATCGCAGCCATAGATGCGGTTGCCCAGCAGAGGGCGCAGTTCCACGGGGATGGGCCCGGCGTGTTCGATGGTGAGGTACGAGATGCAGCGCCGCGCGTCGATGCGGTGCGGCGCGATGATCGCCTGCGTGGGGCAGATATCGATGCACGCATTGCAGCTGCCGCAGTGCGCGGTGACGGGCTCGCTCGGTGGCAGCGCCATGTCCACATAAATCTCGCCCAAAAAGAACATGGACCCGGCCTCGCGGTTGAGCACCAGCGTGTGCTTGCCGCGCCAGCCCTGGCCGCTGCGCGCAGCCAGCTCGGCCTCCAGCACCGGGGCGGAGTCGGTGAACACGCGGTGACCAAACGGGCCGATGGCCTCGGCAATGCGGTCGCTGAGCTTTTGCAGCCGCGCACGCAGCACCTTGTGGTAGTCGCGCCCCCGGGCATAGACGGAGACGATGCCCTCGTGCGGGCGCTGCAGGCGGGAGAGTTCGGCCGCCTGCCAGCCCCCGGGCGCATCCCTGGCCGTGTCGCGCGGCAAATAATCCATGCGCGCCGTGATCACGCTCACGGTGCCGGGCACCAGTTCGGCCGGCCGCGCGCGCTTCATGCCGTGGGATGCCATGTAATGCATGTCACCATGGAAGCCCTGCGCCAGCCAGGCCGCAAGACCCGGCTCGGCCGCAGACAAGTCCACCCCCGCCACGCCGATTTGGGAAAATCCCAGCTCGCGGGCCCACTCCTGCATTTGAGGAACGAGTTGACTGTTGCACCACATACCGGCCAGATTGTAGAAAGCGGCAGCGATGCCCCTGGCGCCCCCCCTGCCGGCACTTCTGCCGAACCCACGCGCCAATTCATCTGGCATGGCGAGGAAGACACCGCCGCCTTTGCCCAGCGCCTGGCCGCACAACCCATGCTGGCCAACGCCTTTGTAACCCTGCACGGCGACCTGGGTGCGGGCAAGACCACCCTGGTGCGCCACCTGCTGCGTGCGCTGGGCGTACAGGGCCGCATCAAGAGCCCCACCTATGCCGTGGTGGAGCCCCACGAGGCACCAGGCATTTCGATCTGGCACTTCGACTTCTACCGTTTTGACGATCCGCGCGAGTGGGAAGACGCCGGTTTCAGGGACATTTTTGCCAACCCCGGTCTCAAGGTGGCAGAATGGCCGGAAAAGGCTGCAGCGCTTACCCCGCTTGCAGACCTTGCTATTCACATTGAAGCAACGGATGACACCGAAAGGAAGGTCACTCTGCATGCCCCCACCGCCACCGGGCGCAGCCTGCTGCAAGCTCTCTGAGACGCCGTGAACGAATCCACCTTGCCTGCCCGCCAAGCCCCCCTGCCCTCGCGCCGCGCCGTGCTGCGCGCCAGCAGCCTGGTGCTGTTGCTGGGCGCACAGCAGATTGCGCGCGGCGCCACCATCGTGGCCGTGCGCGTGTGGCCTGCCCCTGAGTATTCGCGCGTCACCATCGAGTCCGATGGCGCGCTGGTGGCCAAGCAGTTTTTCGTGACCTCGCCGCCGCGCCTGGCGGTGGACATTGAGGGCATCGACCTGAGCCCCGAGTTGCGTGAACTGGTGGCCAAGGTCAAGCCCGACGACCCCAACATCGCGGGCATCCGCGTGGGCCAGAACGCGCCCGGCGTGGTGCGCCTGGTGGTGGACCTCAAGCAGCCCGCCATGCCGCAGGTGTTCACCCTGCCGCCTGTGGCCGCCTACCGCCACCGGCTGGTGTTTGACCTGTACCCCGCAGCGCCCGTGGACCCGCTGGAGGCCCTGATTGCCGAGCGCCTGCGCGATGCCAACGGCCCCGCTGCTGCGTCTGCCCCCTCGCCTGCCAGCGCCCCTGCCACCGCCCGCGCGCCCGCACCGGCTGCCGAGCACGACCCGCTGGGCGACCTGATCGCGCAGCGCGCCAATGGCCCCACCACCGGCAGCACAGGTGCACAGCCGCCCGCCCCGCCACCAGCAGTGGCGGCGGCGCCTGCACCCGGGGCAGCCCCCGCAGCGCCATCGCGCCCCGGCAACCGCGCCACAGCCACCGAGACCGACCGCATCATCATCGTGGCACTCGACCCCGGTCACGGTGGCGAAGACCCCGGCGCCATCGGCCCCTCCGGCACGCGTGAAAAAGACGTGGTGCTGCGCGTGGCCCACCTGCTGCGCGACCGCATCAATGCCACCACCATTGGCGGCAATCCCATGCGGGCCTACCTCACACGCGACGGGGACTACTTTGTACCCCTGGGCACCCGCGTGCAAAAGGCCCGGCGCGTGCAGGCCGACCTGTTCGTGAGCATCCACGCCGACGCGTTCACCACCCCTGCCGCACGTGGTGCCAGCGTGTTTGCGCTGAGCCAGGGCGGTGCCTCCAGCACCGCAGCCCGCTGGCTGGCCAACAAGGAAAACCAGGCCGACCTGGTGGGCGGCATCAACGTGCAGTCCAAAGACCAGCATGTACAGCGCGCGCTGCTGGACATGAGCACCACCGCGCAGATCAACGACAGCCTCAAGCTCGGCACAGTGCTGCTGGGCGAGATCGGCAATGTGGGCAAGCTGCACAAGCCGCGCGTGGAGCAGGCAGGCTTTGCCGTGCTCAAGGCGCCCGACATCCCCAGCGTGCTGGTCGAAACCGCGTTCATCAGCAACCCCGAAGAAGAAAAGCGCCTGCGCAGCAGCGCCTACCAGGAGCAGCTGGCCGACGCGCTGATGCGCGGCATCACGCGCTACTTCGCCAAGAACCCGCCACTGGCGCGCAGCCGGTCGGTGTAGGCAGGCAGGGACATCGCGCGCGGGACGGCCAGCCCACCTTGCGCGCACTGCCAACTGCAGGCACAGTAGCCTGCATCGGCCGGGCGCGCACCGCGCCCTGGCCAGCAAGGAGAACTGCCATGGCCCTGCCCCACGCCCAATCTGGCCAGATCGTCAGCGTGCGCCCTCTGGGGGCGCGTTTGGCCGACACCGTCACCACCGCCATCCTCAAAGCCGGCCAGCTCGAAGTCATGCGGGTGGTCCTGCCGATAGGCAAATCCATGAAAGAGCACCAGACGCCCGGCGAGGCGACCGTTCAGTGCATCGAGGGCGTGGTGGAGTTTGCAAGCGACCAGGGCGTGCAGCAGTTGCACCCCGGCGACTTTGTGCACCTGGCACCGCGCGCGCTGCATTCGCTGAAGGCGGTGGAGCCTGCGTCCCTGCTGGTCACGATGTGCCTCAAGCCTGCCCCAACGGCTTGAACCGCAGCCCGCCCAGGCAATCAGCGCCCCAGCCGGAACACGCTCACGATCTCTGACAGCCGCGCCGCCTGGTGCTTGAGGCTGTCGGCCGCCGCCGCGCTCTGCTCCACCAGCGCAGCGTTCTGCTGGGTGACCTGGTCGAGCTGCATCACCGCCTCGCCCACCTGGCTGATGCCGATGGTCTGCTCGCCCGTGGCGCTGGAGATTTCGCCAATCAGGTCGCTCACCCGCTGCACTTGGGCGACGATGTCTTCCATGCTCTGCCCAGCGTTGCTCACCAGCTGCGTGCCGTTTTCCACCTTCTCCACACTCGCACCGATCAGGGCCTTGATCTCCTTGGCGGCTTCGGCGCTACGCTGGGCCAGGCTGCGCACCTCGCTGGCCACCACGGCAAAGCCACGGCCCTGTTCACCGGCGCGTGCGGCCTCCACCGCCGCGTTCAGCGCCAGGATGTTGGTCTGGAATGCAATGCCGTCGATCACGCTGATGATGTCGGTGATCTTTCGGGACGCGGCCGAGATGTCCTGCATGGTCGTCACCACCTGGCCCACCACCTCGCCGCCCTTGACTGCCGCCTGCGATGCCGAGCCGGCCAGCGTCGCGGCCTTGCGCGCGGTGTCGGCGTTGTTCTTCACGGTGCTGGTGATCTGCTCCATGGAGGCGGCCGTTTCCTCCAGGTTGCTGGCCTGCTCTTCCGTGCGCTGGCTCAGGTCGGCATTGCCCATGGCGATCTCGCTGGAGCCCGTGGCAATGCTGTCGCTGCTGTGCCGCACATCGCCCACGATGCGCACCAGCGAGGTCTGCATGCCCTGCATGGCCCGCATCATCTCGGCCACCTCGCCCCGCCCATGCACCTCGATGGGCTGAGACAGGTCGCCCTCGCCAATGCGCTGCGCCACCGCGCCCACCGCCCCCAGCGAGCGGCGAATGCGCTGCACCACCACCCAGGACAGCACCACCAGCAGCGCGAGCCCCGCCACGCCGGCCACCAGCACCGTCATGCGGTAGGACTGGATGAGTTCAGCCGCCTCGGCCGCCTGCTCGGCCGAGCGGCGCACCTGGTAATCGACCATCTTGTCGGCAATGGCGTTGTACTTGTCCAGCACTGGAGCAAACGTGCCCAGCGCATAGGCGCGCGCCTGGGCCATGTCACCCGCCTTTTTCAGCTCCAGCGATTTGTCGCGCGTCTCCAGGTACGACTTGCGGATGGTGGCCAGCTCTTCCTGGATGCGCAGGCCCTCGGGGCTGTTTTCCAGCTCGGTGTAGCGCTTTTGCACCTTGCTGGTGTCGGCCGTGGTGGCCGCCATCGTGTCCTTGAAGTAGTTTTGCAGGTCATCGCCCTCGGTCTGGGCGATGGAGAACACGCGCGTGGAATTGACGGCGATGTTGCTGCGCCAGCGCAGCGCCAGTTGCAGCCGCTCCACCTGCTCGGACGCGAGATGGTCCACCGTGGCCCCCAGATGCTGCACGCGCACAAGGCTGAGCACCAGCACCACCACCAGCGCCAGCACCGCCACCCCCACGATCAAGCTGATCTGCTGCGCCACCGTCAACTGAGCGCCCACGGCCCCCCGGCCGGCGTGCTGGATGTGCTGGGTCATCGCGTGTCCCCTTGTGTAAGTTTTGTACGCCCAGGAAATGATCTGCCTGTGCAACGCGGTTGGCAACAGCGCCGGGCGCAGGGAAACCCTAAGAGCTTGTTTGCGATCCCCTGGGAGAGGTAGACAGGCTCTCAGAAACTGTCCTACAGCCAGCGCCCTCGCCAGCCTACACCGCTGAAATGCATCACGAGCCACAGTAGAGGCACAGGTCGAGCTTCAGACGCCACTGCGGAAGGGGACCACGGCCTGACTCCACAACCATCAAGGAATCTCGCCATGAAAATCCGTCACATTCTTCTCGCGACCACTTGCACCGCGGCCCTGGCACTGGGTGGTTGTGCATCCAACCCGACCAACGCCCAAGTGGGTACTGGCGTCGGCGCCGTGGTCGGCGGCGTTGCCGGTAACGCCATCTTCGGCGGCCCCGTGGGCACCATCGGCGGCGCCGCTGCCGGCGCCCTCATCGGCCATGAAGTGGGCGAAGACCGCGACCAACGCCGCCCCTATCGCCGTTAAATTTCCGGGGCGCTGAGCGCACCCCCTTGGGTGCACAGTACCCGTTTGGGCATCAAAAAAGCGGCAGGCGCATGATCCACATGCGCCTGCCGCTCTTGTTTTGATAGCAGATGGTCGATCTTCAGACCGTACGTGCCTGACGCCCTGCGCGCCACGCGCCAAAGATGGCGATCAGGCCCGGCACAAAAATCATCGCCCAGATGATCTTGTCCAGGTTCTCCTTGACCCACGCAAAGTTGCCGAAGAAGTACCCCGCCGTGGCAATACCGAGCACCCACAGCAGCGCACCACCCACGTTGTACGCGGTGAACTTGGCACGGTTCATTTCAGCCACGCCCGCCACGAAGGGTGCAAACGTGCGGATAAAGGGCATGAAGCGCGCAATCACGATGGTGATGCCGCCGTAGCGCTCATAAAACTCATGCGCCTGGTTGAACGCCCGGCGGTTGAACCAGCGTGAATCCTCCCACTGAAACACCTTGGGCCCAAAGTAGCGGCCAATCGAATAATTGCACTGGTCGCCCAGGATGGCCGCCGCCAGCAGCACCGCGCACGCCAGCGGAAAGTTCATCATCCCCGCCCCACACAGCGCACCCACGATGAACAGCAGCGAGTCGCCCGGCAAGAACGGCATCACCACCAGCCCCGTTTCGACAAACACGATGGCGAACAGCAGCGCGTACACCCACATGCCGTAGGTCTGCACAAACGCCTCCAGGTACTTGTCCACGTGCAGGATGAAGTCGATGAGAAAAGTGACAAGTTCCATGAAGAGGCAGGCCCGGCGCGGCGCGGAAAAAAGGTGGGCGCATTATCCCCATCCCGTCCGCCGCACCGCCCGATATCCCTGCACAGCCCCCGCCCTAAAATCCCCCGGGTGAACGACACCTCCTCCTCCCTCGCAGCGGCGCAGCCCGCCTCCGGCCCCACGCCCCCCGCGCGCCGCCCCATCCGCGATCTGCCCGATGAGCTGATCAGCCAGATTGCAGCTGGCGAGGTGGTGGAGCGCCCGGCCTCGGTGGTGCGGGAACTGGTGGACAACGCGCTGGACGCGGGCGCCACGCAAATCACTGTGCGGCTGTCGGCAGGTGGGGTGCGGCTGATCACGGTGGAAGACGATGGTGGAGGCATTCCGCAAGAAGAGCTGCCCGTGGCCCTGCGCCGCCACGCCACCAGCAAGATCACCAACCTGAACGACCTGGAGACCGTGGCCACCATGGGCTTTCGGGGCGAGGCGCTGGCGGCGATTGCGTCGGTGTCGGAGATGGCCCTGCTCTCGCGCCCGGCGGCCCAGGCCAGCGCCTTCTTGCTGGACGCGCGCAGCGGCGAGCTGCGCCCCGCCGCACGCAGCACCGGCACCACGGTAGAGGTGAAGGAGCTGTTCTTCTCCACCCCCGCGCGCCGCAAGTTCCTGAAGACCGACGCCACCGAGCTGGCGCACTGCATTGAATCGGTGCGCCGCCACGCGCTGGCGCGGCCCGATGTGGGCTTTGCGATCTGGCACGAGGGCAAGTTGGTGGAGCAGTGGCGCGCCACCTTCGTGCCCGGCCAGAGCGATGTACAGGACGCCCATGACGCGCTGGCCCGCCGCCTGTCGGATGTGCTGGGCGAGGACTTTGTCACCCAGTCGGTTGCTGTGCAGCACCGCGTGGGGCCTGTCACCGTCACCGGCCGCGCAGGCCTGCCCGACGCGGCCCGCTCGCGGCCTGACCACCAGTATTGCTACGTCAACGGCCGCTTTGTGCGCGACAAGGTGCTCACCCACGCGGCCCGCAGCGCCTACGAAGACGTGCTGCACGGCCACAAGCAGCCCATCTACGCGCTGTATGTGGAGATCGACCCGGCGCGTGTGGACGTGAACGTGCACCCCACCAAGATCGAGGTGCGCTTTCGCGACAGCCGCGAGGTGCACCAGGCCGTACGCCATGCGGTGGAAAACGCGCTGGCTGCGCCCCGGGCCGCCGCACTGGCAGCGGCTGCGGCGGCGCCCAACCCCTCCACAGCGGGTGATGGGGAGCATTTCAAGCCCCAGACGCCTCAAGCGCCGGTGTGGAATGCCCAGGCTGCTATCAAATTTGAAGAACGGGGCCACCGTGTGGAAGACCTGGCGGCCCTGTGGGCGCCGCGTGGTGCTCCCTCCGCGAGTCCCATGACAAACCCAGCGGTTGGCGCTGCGGTGGGGGGACTGTGGGCGCCTTCGGCCCAGGCGAGTGCGAACGCAACAGTCACAGCGCCCACCACGCCCAATGCTCCCGGCGCTTCTGCCACGGGGTGGGACGGCGCGCAGCCTGCAGAGGTAGCTGCGCCCTCTGCAGCATCCACGACCGCTCCCCTTGCCAGCAACCCGGCCACGGCCTGGCCCGTGGGCCGCGATGGCCAGGAAACCGCCTGGCCCCTGGGCAAGGCCGTGGCGCAGTTGCACGGTGTGTACATCCTGGCCGAAAACGCCCAGGGCATGGTGGTGGTGGACATGCATGCCGCCCACGAGCGCATCGTCTACGAGCGCCTGAAGGCCCAGGTGGACAGCGGCGCGCGCATTGCGAGCCAGCCCTTGCTGATCCCTGCCACCTTCGCCGCCACGCCACAGGAAGTCGCCACAGCCGAAGAGTCTGCCGAAGTGCTGGCCACGCTGGGCCTGGAGGTGGTGCCCTTCTCCCCCAAGACCCTGGCCGTGCGCGCCGTGCCCACCACGTTGGCGCAGGGCGACCCGGTGGAGCTGGCCCGCAGCGTGCTGGCGGAGCTGGCCGCCCACGACGCCACCACGGTGGTGCAGCGCGCCCGCAATGAAATCCTGGGCACCATGGCCTGCCACGGTGCCGTGCGGGCCAACCGCAAGCTCACCATCGACGAGATGAACGCCCTGCTGCGCCAGATGGAAACCACCGACCGCTCCGACCAGTGCAACCATGGCCGCCCCACCTGGCGACAGTTGAGCATGAAGGAGCTGGACGCGCTGTTCCTGCGTGGACGGTAGCGGCGGGCACCACCCCGCCCGCGACATAGCCAGAGCCCTCTCCTCCAGCCATTGCCATCGCCCTCCATGACCTATCGTTGCAGCCCCGCCCCTACACCCGCCCTCAACCTGCTGGCGGCCACCACTGTCCTGTGCCTGGCCTGGCCCGCCCACGCCGGGCGCCCCCTGTCCGTGGACGATGCGGGCGTGGACGAGGTGGGCCATGGCCACGTCGAAGTGTGGTGGGAGGGCCAGCGCGGCCAGCCCGGCACGGTGTACGTGGCCCCTGCCTTCACCCCCATCGCCGGACTGGAGCTGGGCGCCGTGTTGGCGCGTGACCGCAACGAGCGTCACACCCTGCAAGGCCTGCAGGCCAAGTGGCTGTGGAGCCCCGCGCAAGAACAAGGCTGCAATGCAGGCAGCAGCGCCGGCGTCGTGCACCGGCGCCAAGGTGCCGGGCAGAGCGCAGGCAGCGTGGTCGCGCTCAATCTCATCGGCACCTGCGCCGCGACCTGGGGCGTGGTCAATGCCAACCTGGGTAGCCAGCGCGAGCGCGGCCAGTCCTGGCGCGCCACCTGGGGCGCCTCGGTGGAGCGCACCTGGGGCGCCATCACGCCGCACCTGGAAGCCTTTGGCACCCAGCACAGCGCCCCCACGTTTCAGACCGGCGCCCGGTGGGAGTGGGCGCCCGGCAGGCAGCTCGACGCCACCATTGGCCGCCAGCAGGGGCGCACCGTGCTCAGCGTGGGGTTTGCGCTGGGGTTCTGACCCCGCACCACACCGCCGCATGAAAAAAGCCCGCCGAAGCGGGCTTTTTGACGGGTGCGCAGAACGCTACTTAGTAGCGTGCAGTGGCCTCTTTCAGTTGTCCCGCGCTGCCTTGGCCGTGTCGGCAAAGTCGCTGAACACGCCGTCCACACCCAGGTTGTAGAACAGCTTGTATTCGGCCTTGGGGTCGCCCTTGAAGTCCGAGGCCAGGCGCTTGGCTTCGTTGCGGAAGGTGTAGGCGTGCACGAACAGGCCTTCAGCGTGTGCGTTCTTCACCACGTCGGTGGGCGCAATCATCACGCGGTCGCGTTCGTCGATCTTGCCGTCGCCATTCAGGTCGTCGGGCTTGCCGTCCTTGTTGGCATCCACTTGCTTGGAGGGGATCAGGTAGGGCTTCCAGGGGCCAATGCCGTCGGCGTAGGTCTTGACTTCCTTGAGGCCCGCGGGGGTTAGCAGGCTGGCGAAGGTACGCGAGTCACCGGCCACGGCAAAGTCATAGGGCTTGTCGTACGGGGCCACCAGCGACATGGTGCCATCGGGGTTCACATCGTCTGCGTCCACCAGCTGCACCAGGCGCACCTGGGTCTTGGTGCGCAGGTACTTGAGGTTGGAGACTTCGAACGACTGGATGATGACGGGTGAGCTCTTGGAGGTGTAGCCGTACTTGGCCAGGATGGCCAGCAGGCGGTCTTCCAACGGCAGGCCTTGCTTGACGTGGTAGGTGGGGTGCTTGGTCTCGGGGTACACGCCCACGGTGCGACCCGCCTTGGCGCCTTCGGTCTTGGCCAGGTCCAGCACTTCCTCAAAGGTGGGGATCTGGAACTTGCCGTTGTACGACTGGTCGCGGTCGGACAGGGGCTGGATGGCGCGCAGGGTCTTGAGTTCGGCCAGGGTGAAGTCGGTGACAAACCAGCCTTCTTCCTCTACGCCGTCCACCACTTTCTTGGTCTTGCGGCTGGCGAATTCGGGGCGGGTGGAGACATCGGTGGTGCCGGTGATGTTGGGCTCGTGGCGGGCGACCAGCACACCATCCTTGGTGGCCACCAGATCGGGCTCGATGAAGTCGGCGCCCATGTCGATGGCCAGCTTGTAGCCTTCCAGCGTGTGGTCGGGCCGGTAGCCCGCCGTGCCCCGGTGGCCGATGACCAGGGGCTTGTCGCCGTTCAGGGTGGGGTACGGATAGTTGTCGCTGCCGCCGCAGGCTGCCAGCGTGGCCACCATGGCCAGCGCGCCCCATTTCACACCAGGGATGTGCATGCTCTTCTCCTCGCTATGTTGTTGGTAGAACCGCCGAACTGTGGCGTCGGCATGTGACAAGGCCATGACGTTGGCTTGACCAACGGATGACGGCCAAACCACCCGCCAAACGCACCAATATGTGGCAAATATCCCGGCCACATTCCCCACCATTGTGCATAGACATCGGCATGAACGTATAACTTTTGGACATAATTCGATGCTGCGGTGCGCCAAACCGGTGCATGACTGCCTTCGATTTGTTGACCCTTTACTGCTGAAAGCCCTTTGAACCATGAAACACGCGACCGCCGAGAGCTTCCTTTCCCACGTGGCGCTCCGCAATCCCGGCCAGCCGGAATTCCTGCAAGCTGTCACCGAAGTGATGGAAAGCCTGTGGCCGTTCATCGCGCAGCACCCCCGCTATGCCGAGCACGGCCTGCTGGAGCGGCTGGTGGAGCCAGAGCGCGTCGTGATGTTCCGCGTGTCCTGGGTGGACGACCATGGCGCCGTGCAGGTCAACCGCGGCTACCGCATCCAGCACAGCATGGCCATCGGCCCCTACAAGGGCGGGCTGCGCTTTCACCCGTCCGTCAACCTGTCGGTGCTCAAGTTCCTGGCTTTTGAGCAGACTTTCAAGAACGCACTGACGACGCTGCCCATGGGCGGCGGCAAGGGCGGCTCCGACTTCGACCCCAAGGGCAAGAGCCCTGCCGAAGTCATGCGCTTTTGCCAGGCCTTTGTGACCGAGCTGTACCGCCACGTGGGTCCGGACACCGATGTGCCCGCCGGCGACATCGGCGTGGGCGGCCGTGAGGTGGGTTTCATGGCGGGCATGTACAAAAAGCTGGCCAACAACGCAGCCAGCGTGTTCACCGGCAAGGGCCTGTCGTTCGGCGGCTCGCTGATCCGCCCTGAAGCCACGGGCTATGGCACCGTGTACTTCGCGCAAGAGATGCTCAAGACCCGGGGCCGCTCGTTCGATGGCCTGCGCGTGTCGGTGTCGGGCTCGGGCAACGTGGCGCAATACGCCGTTGAGAAGGCCATGCAACTGGGTGCCAAGGTCATCACGGTGTCGGACTCCAGCGGCACCATCATTGACGAAGAGGGCTTTACGCCTGAAAAGCTCGCCATCCTCATGGACGTCAAGAACCACCTGTACGGCCGCGTGAGCGATTACGCCGCACGCACGGGCGTGAAGTTCGAGGCCGGTGTCCGCCCCTGGCACGTGAAGGTGGACGTGGCCCTGCCCTGCGCCACGCAAAACGAGCTGGATGAGAACGACGCGAAAACGCTCATCCAGAACGGCGTGGTCTGCGTGGCCGAGGGCGCCAACATGCCATCGACCATCGAAGCCGCCAAGGCGTTTGAGGCCGCTGGCGTGCTCTACGCCCCCGGCAAGGCCAGCAATGCGGGTGGCGTAGCCACATCGGGCCTGGAGATGAGCCAGAACTCGGCCCGCCTATCCTGGCCGCGCGAAGAGGTGGACGCACGCCTGCTGCAGATCATGCAGGGCATCCACGCGGCCTGCCTGCAATATGGCAAGCGTGCCGACGGCAGCGTGAGCTATATCGACGGTGCCAACATTGCCGGCTTTGTGAAGGTGGCCGACGCCATGCTGGCACAGGGCGTGGTATAGGCCCCAGCAGGGCCTCAGAGCCTGTTCGCACAGCAAATCACTGGGGCTTCGGCCCCTTTGTTTTTGGCGCGCGGCGCAGTGCAGGCTATGCTGCACCTGGAAACAAATACGCACACTTTGGGGAGTCCGGCATGGAAATCTTCAGCTTCTTGAACGTCATGGTCGAAAAAGGAGGCTCGGACCTCTTTTTCAGTGTCGGCGCGCCGGTCAATCTCAAGATCGAAGGGGTCACCCACCCGTTGAAGATGCCCGCCTTGCTGCCCGGCCAGGTCAAGCAACTGGCCTACTCGGTCATGAACGAAAAGCAGATCGGCGAGTTCGAGGCCAAGCAGGAGATGAACCTGTCGATCTCGGCCGAGAACCTGGGGCGCTTCCGGGTAAACGTTTTTGTGCAGCGCGGCGAAACCGGCATGGTGGTGCGCTACATCAAGAACAAGATCCCGCCACTGGCCGCACTGGGCCTGCCCCCGGTGCTGGAAAAGCTGGTGCTGCGCAAGCGTGGCCTGGTGCTGGTGACCGGCGCCACCGGCTCGGGCAAATCGACCACGCTGGCGTCGATGATCAACTACCGCAACGAGAACGTCACGGGCCACATCCTCACCATCGAAGACCCGCTGGAGTTCTTGCACGCGCACAAGCGCTCGGTGGTGGACCAGCGCGAGGTGGGCATCGACACGCAGTCGTACGAAGAAGCCCTGAAGAACGCGCTGCGCGAGGCACCCGACGTGATCATGATCGGCGAGATCCGCGACCGCAACACCATGAAGCAGGCCATTGCCTATGCCGAGACGGGCCACCTGTGCCTGTCCACGCTGCACGCCAACAATGCCAACCAGGCCATGGAGCGGGTCATCAACTTCTTCCCCGAGGATGCGCACCACCAGCTGCTGATGGACCTGAGCCTGAACCTGGCTGGCGTGATCTCGCAGCGCCTGATCCCCGGCCTGCACGAAAAGCTGGTGCCTGCGGTGGAGGTGATGCTCAACTCGCCCTACATCGCGGACCTGATCGCCAAGGGCGAGTTCTCCGGCATCAAGGAGGCCATGGGCCACAGCACCGAGATCGGCATGTGCACCTTTGACCAGGCGCTGTACCAGCTCTACACCGACGGCCGCATCTCGCTGGACGAGGCGCTACACAACGCCGACTCGCGCACCGACCTGGCGCTGCGCGTGCGCCTGGCGGCGGGCGTGACCACGCAGGATGCGGGGGACCTTTCCATCGACACCTCCTCGCCCATGCAGTCGGCCTCGCGGCTGTCGTGACAGGCAGCGCGCGCATGCAGCATTGGCCGTTTCCGCCGTTCTTTCGCGACGCGCGGCCGGCAGATGTCGTCACACCGGCAGACGCCATCGTCTTCACAACGGGCGGGGACACCCGCCACGGCGTGCTGGAGCAGTTTGACCCGCAGGCACAACGCGCCGTGCTGATGCCGCCAGAGGGCACGGCGGCGGTGACACTGCCGTTTGCGGCCATCAAGAGCATCCAGCTGATGCCACCCATTCCGCTGGCGGCCGATACCGACCTGACGGCGCGTTACCAAGCCGCCGGGGGACACGAAGTCAACACCACATCGCGCCCCTTCACCGTGCAATTCGTCGACGATGAAAACCTGCGCGGCGAGACCAAGGGCTTTGTCAAAACCCGCCAGGGCCTGTTCTTCTATCTGACCACCGATGCGGTGCACTGCGTGCGGATATTCATCCCCACCACGGCACTGCGCAGCTACCAGGTGGGCGGCCTGCTGGGCCAGCACCTGATCCAGTCGAACCTGGTCAGCGCCGACACGGTGCAACTGGCCCTGACCGAGCAGGAGCGGCGGCGGCAAGGCCCCTCGGCCAACGGCGAACCCATCCGCAGCCCGGCGCAGCTGGCCGGCCAGATCACCCAGATCGGCAGTTTTGTGCCCGTGCGGCTGGGCGACCTCCTCATCAACCAGGGACTGGTCAGCAACGACCAGATGCGGGATGCCCTGACGCTGATGCAGCGGGGCAACAAGCACCTGCTGGGCAACATCCTGGTGGAGATGGGCGCGCTGAGCCGGGCCCAGCTGACCGAGGTGGTGGCGCAGCAGTTCAGCATTCCGATGGTGGCGCTGGACGGCTTTGTGGTGCAGCCCGAGGTGCTGCGCCTGGTGCCCAAGGAATACGCGGTAGAGCACCAGGTGCTGCCCCTGCTGGTCAGCGACAAGAGCCTGGTGGTGGCGGTGGAAAGCCCGGTGGATGCCGACTACCTGGACGAGCTGCGGTTCTCGGCCCAGAAGCAGGTGGTGCCCGTCATTGCCAACCCGGACGAACTGGCGGCGCGCATCACGGTGGAATACTCCAAGGTGGGCATGGACCGCACCGATCTGTCGATTGAAGAAGAGCTGCGGCAACTGTCCCAGCGGCTCACGGCCAGCGACACATCGCCGGGCCACCCAGACCTGCAGCGGCAGGTGTCCGACAACGACAGCCTGGTGGTGCGGCTGGTCAACAAGACCATCCTGGACGCCCAGGCACGGGGCGCGTCGGACATCCACATCGAGGCCTACCCCGAGGAGCAGCCCACGCTGATCCGGCTGCGCGTGGACGGCGATTTGACCGAATACATGCGCATCCCGTTCGTGCTGCGCGCGGCGCTGCTGTCGCGCATCAAGATCATGGCCAACCTGGACATCTCCGAGCACCGGCTGCCGCAGGACGGAAAGATCGACTTCTCGCGCTTTGGCCACACCAAGCTGGAGCTGCGCGTGGCCGTGCTGCCAACCACCAACGGGCTCGAAGACATCGTGATGCGGCTCCTGGCATCGTCCAAACCCATCCCGCTGGCCAAGCTGGGCATGGATGGCGCCCTGGTCGAACAACTGCAGCAGATGGTGCACCGCAGCTACGGCCTGATCCTGGTGTGTGGGCCCACGGGGTCGGGCAAGACCACCACCCTGCACTCGCTGCTGGCCGAGGTGAACCACCCTGACACCAAGATCTGGACGGCCGAAGACCCCATCGAGATCACGCACCATGGCCTGCGCCAGATCCAGATGCACCCGCGCATCGGGCTCACGTTTGCCACCGCCATGCGCGCCTTTTTGCGGGCCGACCCGGACGTGATCATGGTGGGCGAAATGCGCGACAGCGAAACCGCCCACATCGCCATCGAGGCATCGCTGACCGGCCACATGGTGATGTCCACCCTGCACACCAACAGCGCGCCCGAGAGCGTGATCCGCATGCTGGACATGGGGCTGGATCCCTTCAACTTTGCCGACGCGCTGGTGGGGGTGCTGAGCCAGCGCCTGGCGCGCCGCCTGTGTCCCGACTGCAAGCAGCCCTACACCCCGGACGCCGACGAGCTGCAGCAGATCGCGACGGACTACGCGGCCGGCACCGGCCTGGCGCCCGAGAGCCTGCTGGCGCCCTGGCGCAGCCGCTTTGTCCCCGCAGGGGCATCGGACTGGGTGCTGTACCGTGCCCAAGGGTGCAGCCATTGCGACCACACGGGCTACAAAGGCCGTGTGGGCATCTACGAACTCATGGCCGCCTCGCCGGGCATCAAGAAGCTGATCCAGACCCGTGCGCCAGTGGACCAGCTGTTTGAGGCCGCCACCGCGCAGGGCATGCTGCGGCTGCTGCAGTACGGGTTGCTCAAGGTGCTGGAGGGCGTGACCGACCAGCGCAGCGTGCGCGGAGCCTGCTCCTGAACCGCAGAGCCCCAAGGACGCTCTCGCAGGGGATCGTCCATGGGGCCTTCCAATACCCTCCGTCCTCACCGAACTTTTGCACCGGGACCAGAATCTGTCTGACGATGAAACGAATCCCTCTCCTTGCATCCCTGGCGCTGGCAGTGGCCGTGAGCGTGGGTTGCGCCACCCTTGACGCCAAACAGCGCGAATGGATCTTCCAGCCCAGCGACCGCAGCTGGGGCGGTGCGCCGTCCACCGAAGGCATGCAGGACGTGTGGATCGAATTCACCTCCGACACCACCGGCAAGGCCGAGCGCCTGCACGGGCTGTGGTTGCCCCACACGAAGGCCAGCGCGCCGGTGATGCTGTACCTGCACGGCGCGCGCTGGAACGTGGCGGGCTCTTCAGGCCGCATCCGGCGCATGCAGGAGCTGGGCTTTTCGGTGCTGGCCATCGACTACCGGGGCTTTGGGCGCAGCAGCGCGGGCCTGCCCTCCGAAGCCACCGCCGCCGAGGACGCCCGTGCCGCCTGGAACTGGCTGGCCGAGCAGCACCCGGACAAGCCCCGCTACATCTTCGGCCACTCGCTGGGCGGCGCCATCGCCATCGACCTGGCACGCCAGGTGCCGGATGAAAAGGGCACCATCGTCGAAGGCACTTTCACCAGCATCCCCGACGTGGTCAGTACCTTCAAGTGGGGCTGGCTGCCCGTGTCGCCCCTCATCACGCAGCGGTTTGAATCCATCCGCAAGGTGGCCGACATCGGCTCGCCGCTGCTGGTGGTGCATGGCAGCGACGACAGCCTGATCCGTCCCGCACTGGGCCGCCAGCTGTACGAGGCAGCACGGGAGCCCAAGCAGTTTGTGCTGGTGGAAGGCGGCTCACACCACAACACCAACTCTGTGGGGCAGCGGCAGTACCGCGAGGCCGTGGCCTCGCTGTTTCACCTGAAGTAGGCGTATCGTCAACGGCGCACCGCCTGCGCCAGCGCCGCCCAGGCCTTGAGGGTGAGCGGGTGGGTAAAGCCGGCCCCCGCCACGGGGTGGGACGACAGCTTGACCACCACCATCTCGGCGGCAGGGTTCACATGGATGAACTGGCCGTGGATGCCCGCAGCCTCGTAGGCACCATCGGCGTTGTGCAGCACCCACCACTGGTTGCGGTAGCTGTAGCCGGTCCGAAAGGCCATGCCACCCATCTTGAACTTCTCGCGGTCGCCGCCCTTGGCGGTGTCGTCGATCACGGCCTTGTCAAAAATCCTCTGGCCGTTGAAGCTGCCTCCCAGGCGCAGCATCTCGCCAAACCGCGCCAGGTCGCGCGCCGTGGCGTTGAGGCCCGCGCCCTGCAGCGGCGTGCCCACGCTGTCCACCATCACATGGGCGTCCTCTTCAGTGCCCAGCTTTTGCCAGATGTTGTCGCTCATCAGCTCCGCCCAGTGTTTGCCCGTGGCGCGCGACACGATCCAGCCCAGCACCTCCGAATGCACGGTGCGGTACACAAAACCGGCGCCGTGTTCGCCTTCCTTCTTGAGCGTCTTGAGGAAGTCGTACACATTGGTCGGCCCCTGGTAGCCCGGTGGACGGGGCAGCAGGCCGCTGGACCAGCTGTAGCCAAAGATCTCGGTCGTAGGGTCGGTGTAGACCTCGCGGAAGCGCACGGCGCCCGTCATGTCCATCACATCGCGCACCTTCATGTCGCCCCAGGCCGATTCGGCCAGCTCCGGCACGTACTTGGTCACCAGCGCCTCGGGGTCAATCTTGCCCTCGTGCGCCAGCTGCGCCGCCATGAGCCCGGTGAACGACTTGGTGACCGAGAACAGCAGATGCGGCGTGTAGGGCTTCATCTGGTTGTCGTAGCGCTCGTACACCACGCGGCCCTTGTGCATCACCACCAGGGCATCGGTGTAGGTGCGGGTGAACCATTGGTCCACCGTGATGGGCTGGCCTTTGTCGTCATCGAATGCCACAGCGCCCAACGGTCGCGGGTCGGCAGGTAGGGCTGAGGGCGCAGCACCGCCACGGCGGATGTTGCGCGTGGGCTGCAGCTCGCGCAGGTGCTGCACAGCCCAGCGCAGCTGCGGGTATTTGTACGAGTTGCTCAGGTCCACCCGCTGCGCCCCCTCGGGCGGGAAGGTGCTCATGTAGCCCAGCTTGTCCAGCGTCACAGTCTCTGGCGCAGGCAATGCCAGGGCCTGCGCCTGGGCTGGGGCCGCCAAGGCCACGCCCAGCGCCGCCACGGCGCAAGCGGTTTGCCACAGCGTTGCAGCGGCTTTACCAGAACGCCGGGGCGGTGCAGAGCGCACTGAGGGATGGGGGTACGCCACAGAGGCGCTGTGGATCTTGTGCATGTCTTGTCTCCTCTTTATGTTGTGTTGTGCAGCATCTGGGCGCGGTACCCCTCAGAACAGCGTCCAAGGCTCGTCGGTCCGCCAGCCACCGCGCCGCCATGGTGCTTCGCCCTGCACTCGCCAGGATGTCACCGGTGCGACCTTTGTCATACACAAATCTGCGCAAGTTCTCACAGGTTCACGGCAATCAGCCTGCCAGCGGTTCGCCCACCCCTTCTGGTACGCTCAGACAGATATGTCTGCCCCCTCCGCCACCGCAGCGTCTGCGGCCGCCCCTGTCTCCGTCCAACCCGGCCTGGCCATTCTGGTGCTGGCCCTGCTGCTGTCCATCCAGCCCGTCACCACCGACCTGTATCTGCCCGCCCTGCCCGCGCTCACCCGCAGCCTGGGCGCACCCATGGCGGCCGCGCAGCTCACGCTCAGCGGGCTGCTGCTGGCGTTCGGTTGCTCGCAAATGGTGTGGGGCCCGCTGTCTGACCGCTTTGGCCGCCGACCCGTCCTGCTGGCAGGGCTCACCATCTACACCGCGGCCTCGCTGGGCAGCGCCTTTGCGCCAACCATGGGCCTGCTGATTCTGTGGCGCATCGCCCAGGGGGCTGCCATGGGCGCCGTGGTGATGTGCGCGCGCGCCATCGTGCGCGACCTCTACACCCCGCTGGAGGGCGCGCGCGCCATGTCCAAGGCGCTCACGGGGCTGGGCATCGTGGCCTGCATCTGCGCGCCCATGGGGGGCCTGCTGAGCGAATGGCTGGGCTGGCGCGCAGCGCTGCTGGCGCTCACGGTGTACGCCGTGGTCACGCTGGCGCTGGTGGCCTTGCGCTTGCCCGAGACCCTGACCCACCGCAACCCGCAGGCCCTGCAGCCCCGCGCACTGGTGAGCACCTGGCTGCATGTGCTGCGCAACCCCACCTTCTGGGCGTTTTCACTGCAGACCACGGCCACCTACGGCGGCCTGTTCACGTTTCTGGCGTCGTCCTCGTTCGTCTACATCGATGTGCTGGGCCTCACGCGCACGATGTATGGCTGGGTCATGGCCTCGGCCTGCGTGGCCTACTTTGGGGGCACCTTTGTGTGCCGCGCGCTGCTGGCACGCTTTGGCTTGCAGCGCACCGTGGCCATTGCCGGGGCGTTGAGCGCCGGGGGCGGCACGCTGATGGCGCTGGTGGCCTGGATGGGCTGGCACCAGCCCTGGGCGCTGACGCTGCCGTTCTACCTGTTCATGGTGGGGCATGGCATTCACCAGCCCTGCGGGCAAAGCGGCGCGGTCGGGCCCTTCCCCAAGGCGGCGGGCGTAGCGTCGGCACTGAACGGTTTCATGATGATGCTTGCGGCGTTTGCCATTGGCGGCTGGCTGGGGATGCGGCTTGATGGCACGGTGTGGCCGCTGGTCAATGGCATCTGGTTCTGGTCGGTGGCACTGGCCGTGATCTCGTGGACCCTGGTGCAGAAGTTTGGAGCGCCCCGTGAGCACGCCTGACACCCTCCCCACCATCGCCCTGGCGGGCCCCACTGCATCGGGCAAGACGGCCGGTGCGCTGGCGCTGGCTGCCGTGCTGGGCAAGCAGGGCCGGCCGGTCGAGATCATCAGCGTGGACTCGGCCCTGGTGTACCGGGGCATGGACATCGGCACCGCCAAACCCTCGCCCGACGAGCGCGCCGCCGTGCCCCACCACCTCATCGACATCCGCGACCCGCTGCAGGCCTACAGTGCGGCCGAGTTTGTGCAGGACGCCACCCGGCTCATCGCCGAGATCCGCGCGCGTGGCGCACTGCCGCTGCTGGTGGGCGGCACCATGCTGTACTTCAAGGCGCTGTTTGATGGCATAGACGACATGCCTGCCGCCGACCCCGAGGTACGCGCCAAGATCGAAGCCCAGGCGGCCGAGCAAGGCTGGCCCGCCCTGCACGCCGAGCTGGCGCGCGTGGACCCGGTGACGGCGGCTCGCCTGGCCCCCGGCGACAGCCAGCGCATCCAGCGCGCGCTGGAGGTGTGGCATGTCTCGGGCCAGCCGCTGTCGAGCTTTCACACTACCAAAACAGGAGCTAACAGCGCTTTACCAGAAAGCGCTAGAGCACTTTTTTCCTTGGAACCCGACAACCGGGCCTGGCTGCACGAGCGCATCGCGCAGCGTTTTGACGCCATGCTGGCCGGTGGCTTCATTGACGAGGTAACGGCCCTGCGCGCACGCGGCGACCTGCACCCCGACCTGCCCTCGATGCGCTGCGTGGGCTACCGGCAGGTGTGGGAAGAACTCGACTTCCAGGCCAGCCGCCCCGCTGGCACGCCGCTGAACATCGCCTTCCTGCGAGAGCGCGGCATTGCCGCCACGCGCCAGCTGGCCAAGCGCCAGATCACCTGGCTGCGCAGCATGCCGCAGCGCCACGCCATCGCCTGCGACCAGCCCCACGCCGTGGCCCACCTGGTGCAGGCCGTGCTGCAGCGCCTGGAGCAGCGCACTCCATGACGCTGCTGCGTGTGCAGAACCTGGGCAAGCACTACGGCAGCACGCCGGTGTTTGCCAACGTGCGGTTCGCCGTGGCACCGGGCGAGTTTGTGGCCATCGTGGGCGACTCGGGCGTGGGCAAGTCCACGTTGCTCAACTGCCTGGCAGGCCTCGACACCTGGGACACCGGCAGCATCACCCACGGCACCACCGACCTGGGCCAGCTGGACGACACTGCCCGCGCCCTGTGGCGCCGCGCGCAGGTGGGTTTTGTGTTCCAGGCCTTCCACGTGTTGCCGCACCTGGACGTGGCGCAGAACGTGGCCCTGCCGCTGATGCTGCTGGGGCAAAGTGATGCGGCCCGCGTGCAGCACATGCTGGCCGCCGTGGGCCTGGAAGGGTTGGGTACACGGCTGCCGCAACAGCTCAGCGGCGGACAGCTGCAGCGCGTGGCCATCGCCCGCGCACTGGTACACCGCCCCGCCCTGCTGCTGGCCGACGAGCCCACAGGCAACCTCGACCCCACCACCGCCACGCGCGTGATGGACCTGCTGCTGGCCCAGACGCGAGAGCACGGCGCATCGCTGGTGCTGGTCACCCATTCCGACGCCGCCGCAGCGCGGGCCGACCGGGTGCTGCGGCTCACTGCCAGCGGTATCGCGGCCTAGGTAGCGCCCCATCGCAGCCAAAGCGGCTGCGGACGCATGGAGCGGATCACACAACCCAGCGCAGCGGTTCTGGCTAGGCGCTGCGCCGCAGGCAGTACGTTCAGTACGACAAGACGCAGCAACAACGCCAGAAGGGTTGTGTGAGCAGCGCTCACTCGATGTTCAGCCGCTGCGCCGCCTTGTTCACCTTCTTCGGCAGAGTCAGCGTCAGCACGCCGTTGTCGTACTTGGCCTTGGCCTGTGCGGCGTCCACATCGGCCGGCAGCTGAAAGCTGCGGGCCACGGCGCCGAAGTAGCGCTCGCTGCGCAGCACCTTTTCGCCTTCGCGCTTTTCATCGTGCTGACGCACCTCGGCGCGCAGGCTCACCACATTGCCTTCGAGCGAGACATGGATGTCCTCCTTGGCCACGCCGGGCACTTCGGCCTGCACCGTGTAGCCGCTTTCGGTTTCCTTCACATCCACCTTGATCTGGCTGGGCGAAGGCAGGTTGTCGCCATGCAGCGGACGCACGTAAAAGCCGGGGGCAATGTCCTTGAAGAAATCGTCAAACAGACTGCCGCGGGTCACAAGAGAGTTCATGGTTTTGGCTCCTGAAAAGGGGTTGAAACGGACAACTGAGCCTGCGCAGGAGGGCGGGCCCTGGCTCCAAGATAGGCCTGCCGTATCGCGTCTTCAAGGGGGTTGAAA
The DNA here is from genome assembly GCF_049331375.1 of Acidovorax sp. M14. Classification (NCBI taxonomy): domain Bacteria; kingdom Pseudomonadati; phylum Pseudomonadota; class Betaproteobacteria; order Burkholderiales; family Comamonadaceae; genus Acidovorax; species Acidovorax sp. M14. Next base: position 1,630,972 of record NZ_CP186263.1, on the reverse strand, counting down.
TGCAAGGTTGATGTGCATCAAAAGCCCAGGCCACCGACACCTGCGGCCACAATGCAGGCCATGCTCGCCCTGCTCCGCACCTTCTCATGGCAAGACCTGCGCCACCACCCCTGGCGCAGCGCCGCAGCGGTGGCGGCCGTGATGCTCGGTGTGGCGCTGGCGTTTGCCGTCCATGTGATCAATGCATCGGCGCTGGACGAGTTCTCGCAGGCCGTGCGCGCCGTCAACGGCCAGCCCGACCTGGAGCTGCGCGCCATGCAGGGCAGCCTGCCCGAGGCCCTGTACGAGCGCCTGGCCACCGACCCACAGGTGGCCCGCGCCAGCCCGCTGCTGGAGCTGTCGGCCGTGGCGCAGGCAGCCACCACAGAGGCCGCGAATGCAGCGGGCACCAATGACCAGTCCCCTCGCACTCCCACTCCCATCCGCGTGCTCGGCGCCGATGCACTGCTGCTACCCACCATGGCCCCGGCGCTGGTGCCACGCCCCTGGGACAGCGCCGACCGGTTCGCCCTCTTCGCCCCCGCCACGGTGTTCCTCAACACGGCGGCGCTGCAGGCACTCGGGCTGCCTGCCACTGCGCCCGATGCGTCGTCGCCCCTGCCCCGCCTTACGCTGCAAGTGGGCTTGCAACCAGCGCTCACCGTGCAGGTGGCAGGCACCGTGACCGCTGGCGGCGCGCCGCTGGCCGTGATGGACATCGGCGCCGCGCAAGACCTGTTTGGCCGCGCGGGCACACTCACCCGCATCGACCTGCAACTGCAACCTGGCACCGACCGCGCCGCGTGGGAGGCCACGCTGCGCGCGCAGCCCGGCTGGCCCGCTAACCTGGTGCTGGCGCAGCCCGGCGATGCCACCCAGCGCATCAGCAACCTGTCGCGCGCCTACCGGGTCAACCTGACGGTGCTGGCGCTGGTGGCGCTGTTCACTGGGGCGTTTCTGGTGTTCTCGGTGCTGGCCCTTAGCGTGGCGCAGCGCGGGCCGCAGTTTGCGTTGCTGGCCGTTCTGGGCGCCACACCGCGCCAGCGGCTGGCGCTGGTGCTGGCGGAGTCGGCAGCCTTGGGCCTGCTGGGCAGCGTGCTGGGCATTGCCCTGGGCACCGCGCTGGCGGCCACCGCGTTGCAACTGCTGGGCGGCGACCTGGGCGGCGGCTACTTTGCGGGCGTGCGGCCCGCGCTGCAATGGAGCGCCCCCGCCGCCCTGGTGTACGGCGCACTGGGCGTTGCGGCCGCGTTGGCGGGTGGCTGGTGGCCCGCCCGCGCCGCGCAGACCTTGCCCCCCGCCCAGACCCTGAAGGGCCTTGGTGCCGCAGCCAGCCAGGCGGACAAAGGCACCATTGGTATTATTTTGATAGCTACCGGGGCACTGCTCACTAGCGCTCCACCCGTATTTGGCATTCCACTGGCCGCGTACGTGGCCATTGCGCTGCTGTTGGTGGGGGGCATTGCCCTGCTGCCCTGGGGCATGGCGCGGTTGCTGGCGTGGCTGCAGCCCCTGGCCGCACGCCATGCGCTGCCACTGCTGGCGCTGGAGCGCGCGCGGCGCATGCGCGGCAGCGCGGCCATCGCGGTGGGCGGCGTGGTGGCGTCGCTGAGCCTGGCCGTGGCACTGACGGTGATGGTGTCCAGCTTTCGCGGCTCGGTCACGCAGTGGCTGGACGCGGTGCTGCCGTCGCCGCTGTACGTGCGCTCGGCCCTCGGTGGGGGCGGTGCGGGCGGCGGTGAGGCGGCGTTGCTGCCTGCAGGCTTTGCAGAAGCCGTGGCCCAGTTACCGGGGCTGGACCGCGTGCAGCCCCTGCGCGCCAGCCCGCTGCAGCTGTCCCCCACCCTGCCCGCCCTCACGGTGCTAAGCCGCCCCTTGGGCGATGAGCCAGCGCAGACCCTGCCCCTGGTGGGCGAGGCTCTGCCGGTGCCCCCCGGCCGCATCGGCGTGTACATCAGCGAGGCCGTGGTGGACCTGTACGGCCTGCGCCCCGGCATGGAGTGGCCTGCACTTTCCAAGGCTTTTAGCGCCCAAGCGCTAGAGAATCATGCGCCCGCAGCTATCTTTTACATAGCAGGCATCTGGCGGGACTACGCCCGGCAAACCGGCGCCGTGGTAATGGACCGCGCCGTGTGGCTGCGCCTGACCGGCGACGCCCGCACCAGCGACCTGGCCCTGTGGCCCAGCGAGGGCACCGATGTGTCGGCCCTGCAGGCGTCCATCCGCGCGCTCGCTGCCACGCAAGCCGGCCGCCAACCCTCCAATGCGGCGGGTGCCGCAACGGGCGACAGCGGCGAGGCCCTGGTGGAATTCAGCTCCGCCGCCACCATCCGCGAGCGCTCGCTGCGCATCTTCGACCGCAGCTTTGCTGTCACCTACTGGCTGCAAGCCGTCGCTATCGGCATCGGCCTGTTCGGCGTAGCCGCCAGCTTCAGCGCCCAGGTGCTGGCGCGGCGCAAGGAGTTTGGCCTGCTCGCCCACCTGGGGCTCACGCGGCGGCAGATCCTGACCGTGGTGGCTAGCGAAGGCGCTGCGTGGACGGCGGTGGGCGCAGCGGCGGGCGTGCTGCTGGGGCTGGCCGTGTCGGTCGTGCTGGTGCACGTGGTCAACCCGCAGAGTTTTCACTGGACGATGGATCTGGCGGTGCCGGGGGGAAGGTTGCTTGCGCTGTGTGCTGCGGTGGTGGCGTCGGGCACGGTCACTGCGTGGCTGGCGGGGCGGGCGGCGGCGGGGAGGGATGCGGTGATGGCGGTGAAGGAGGATTGGTGAGACGCGATGAGGATGACGCGATGCGCCGCGCCCGGTTGACCGCCACTGAGCCTCACAGCAGCTTTCCGCAGTCAACCGGCCTTTCTCCCTGTCACGGATGAGGTCGCTCAGTTGTTCGCCGTGGTCGGGTCAATGATTTGCGAAATCTCGGTGATTTTGGCCACGGGGATACCGCTGAGCTCCGCATGCGCGCGAATGGTTGCCTCGCTATCTGCCAGGTAAATACAGAAAGTCCTGTCGCCCGCCACGTAGCTGTGTTGCCACTGGATGGTGGGCCCGATCTTGGCAATGGCCTGGTTCGATGCGCGTGCGGCGCCACACAGTTCAACGATCGACATACCCCCGACTCCCGGGATATCACGCTCGATCAAGAAGCGCTTCAGTTGAGACATCGCTCTACTCCTTCGTGGTTGGTAAGGAGTGCATCTTCAGCCTCCGCCCACCTGGCATCAAGCTAAATAATCTTGATGCAGTGAAAGAAAAGCTTTAGTCTGACCGCATGGACCAACCCAGCCACCTGCGGGCGTTGCAGGCTCTTGAACTTGCGCTGCGTACCGGTTCGCTGACCGGTGCTGCTTCCCGGCTCGCCATCACGCCAGCGGCAGTCGGGCAGCGGGTGAAGGCGCTGGAGGACTATCTGGGCATCGATCTTCTGGTGAGAGGTCGATCCGGCCTGCAGCCCACGCCGGAACTGAGCGGCGCACTGCCCCATCTGCACGCCGCATTTCGCGAGCTGGCGCTAGCAGCGGATCTGCTTGAACTGCAGAAGGGGCAGCAGATACGCATTGCCGCCGCGACTGACATCGTTGAGTTGTGGCTGGCCCCACGGCTGTTGGCATTCCAGGCCAGGCACCCCAACATTCAGCTGGACATCAACGGAGAAGGGGAACCACGGCGGCGCATGGTGGCTGCAGACTGCGAAATCTTCTTCGGGCCCATCGGCAGCGTCCGCGCTGGCGAGGACCGACCCGGCGAGCTGCTGTTTCACGACCTTGTGCTGCCCGTCACCTCTCCCGAGAACGAACACCGTGTCGAAGCCAAGGGCGGCGAGACGCGACTAGAGGGCTTTCCACTCCTGCATGTGGACTTCTACCGCAACGATCCGGATTCACCGAAGTGGGCCGAATGGCTCGCATCCGAGAAACTGGTACGGACAGGGCCCGAGCGCGGGATTCGATTCCAGCGCGTCGCGCCAGCGGTGGACGCCGTGATGGCCAACGCAGGTTTCGCACTTTGCGGCATTGCGCTGCTGCGCGGGGCGATTGATGCGGGACGGCTCTCGCTGCCGTTTCCGGCGTCAAGCGGCCGCCGTACATCGCATGCTTTTCAGGTGCGTTTTCGTGCCGAAACCCTGCAGCGTCCACAGTTGAGGCGCTTTCGCCAATGGTTGCTCGACGAAGCCGGTGAGACCCGGCGCTGGCTGGAAACCCTCGGTGGATAAGGGCGACGGCATGTCTCGGGTTGTCATGGTTCAAGACGTCCGGGCAGGAGCGAAACCAGCGAGCTACCTAAGGGCGAGATTCGTACGGCATGCACGACAATCCCTGCATGACCAGCCCCAGCGCCCCCTGGCTCCACGAAGCCATCGCCCGCATCGAAGCCGACTACCAGCGCAGTGCCGACACCCACCTGATCCCGCTGCGCCTGCCAGCGTTTGCTGCGCATGGCATTGACCTGTACCTCAAGGACGAATCCACACACCCCACGGGCAGCCTGAAGCACCGGCTGGCGCGGTCGCTTTTTTTATATGCGCTGTGCAATGGCTGGGTGCATGAAGGCTCGACCATCGTCGAATCCTCCAGCGGCTCCACGGCCGTGAGCGAGGCCTACTTTGCGCGGCTGCTGGGGCTGCCGTTTGTGGCGGTGATGCCGCGCAGCACGTCGCCCGAGAAAGTCGCGCAGATCGAGTTTCATGGTGGGCGCTGCCACTTTGTGGACAGCGCGGGCGCGGTGTATGACGCGGCCCGCAAGATTGCCGAGGAAACCGGCGGCCACTACATGGATCAGTTCACGTATGCCGAGCGCGCGACCGACTGGCGGGGCAACAACAACATTGCCGAGAGCATGTTCACGCAGATGGCGCGCGAGCCGCACCCTGTGCCGCGCTGGATTGTGGTGGGTGCGGGCACGGGAGGCACCAGCGCCACCATTGGCCGCTATGTGCGCTACCAGCGCCATGCCACGCAGGTGTGTGTGGCCGACCCGGCGGGGTCGGTGTTCAGCGCCTACCACCGCACGGGCGATGCGCAGCTCACGGCGCCGGGGTCGCGCATTGAAGGCATAGGCCGCCCGCGTGTGGAGCCGAGCTTCATCCGCACGCTGGTGGACCGTATGGTGGATGTGGCGGACTGCGAATCCATTGCCGCTATGCGCGCGCTGTCGCAGTTGCTGGGGCGGCGCGTAGGCCCGTCCACGGGCACCAACTTTGTGGCCATGCTCACGCTGGCCAGCGAGATGCGCGAGCGGGGCGAGCGCGGCTCCATCCTGTCCTTGCTGTGTGATGCGGGCGAACGGTATCTGCCCACGTACTTCGACACGGCATGGGTGGACCGCACGTTTGGCGATTGCTCGGCTGCGCAGCAGAAGGTCGATGGTCTGATCGGCTGATGCCAGCCACGCACTGCACCATGCCCTCCCACCCATTGCCCCCAGGTTCTTTGCCGCTCGCCCCCGGCCCCATGGTCACGCGCCGGCAATGGCTGGCCCAGCAGATGCCCTGGGGCCTGGCGGCCGTGGGGGCTGCTGGGTGGCTGCCCCCTGCTGCGCATGCCTTGCCGGCACGCACGCTGGTCTTTCCGCGTGACCACGGCAGCCACCCGGAGCTGCGCACCGAGTGGTGGTACATCACCGGCCATGTGCAGGCGCAGGGGCAACCTTGGGGTTTTCAGATCACGTTCTTCCGCTCGCGGGTGGATGGCACGCAGCAGTTGCAGTCCGCCTTTGCGGCCAAACATCTGCTGTTTGCGCACGCCGCCATCACCGATGTGCGAGGCCAGCGGCTGCTGCATGACCAGCGGATTGCGCGTGCTGGTTTTGGGGTGGCGCAGGCCAGTGAGGCCGACACCCGCATCCGCCTGCAGGACTGGACGCTGGAACGCAGCGACACAGCGCGCGGCAAGCCAGACTTTGCAACCAGCCGCTACACCACCCGCATCGTAGGCAGCGGGTTTGGGCTGGACCTGGTGTTTGATAGCACACAGCCTGTGCTACTGCAGGGGCAGCAAGGGCTGTCCCGCAAGGGGCCAGACGCCGAGCAGGCCAGCTACTACTACAGCCAGCCCCAGCTCGCCGTCAGCGGCACCTTGCAAGTGGGCAATAAACGCATGGCGGTGACGCCCGACACGGGCCGCGCCTGGATGGACCACGAGTGGAGCGAGGCACTGCTGCACCCAGACGCCCAGGGGTGGGACTGGATTGGCATGAACCTGCACGACGGCAGTGCGCTCACGGCCTTTCGACTGCGGCGGGCTGATGGCACTGCGTTGTGGGAGGGTGGATCGTGGCGGGCACCCGGGCAGCCGGTGCAGGTGTTTGGGGCGCAGTCTGTGGCGTTCACCCCCTTGCGGTGGTGGACCAGCCCACGCAGTGGCGCGCGCTACCCGGTGCAATGGCAGGTGCAAACGCCCGCAGGCACCTTTGCAGTGAATGCGCTGCTGGACAGCCAGGAGCTGGACAGCAGCGGATCGACGGGTGCGATCTATTGGGAAGGGCTGTCGGACCTGATGGGTGCCACAGGCCAGCCCGTGGGCCGGGGTTACCTGGAGATGACGGGATATGCAAAGCCGCTGCGCCTGTGAAGGCTGCAGCGGCTTGATGCCAGAAAGATACCGCCAGATCGGGCGGTATCACTTCTTCAATGCTTGGCAGAGTTGCCTGCGCGGCGTTGTGCCAGCCAGGCAATGATCTCGCCCATGATGCCGCGGCGGAAGGCCAGCACGCAGATCACGAAGATCAGGCCCGTGACCATGGTGACGGATTCGCCCAGGGTCTTGAACCATTCCACGCTGGTCAGTGCGGCCAGCAGGTTGCCAAACTCGCCAATCTTGTTCTCCAGCAGCACCACCACGGCCGAGCCGATGAGCGGGCCCGACAGCGTGCCCAGGCCACCCACCAGCGTCATCAAGATGACCTGACCCGAGGCCGTCCAGTGCACGTCCGACAGCGTTGCAAAGCCCAGCACCAGCGTTTTGAGCGCGCCGGCCAGACCTGCGATGGCGGCCGACAGCACAAAAGCGAGCAGCTTGAAGCGGTGCGTGTCGTAGCCCAGCGAGATGGCGCGGGGCTCGTTCTCCTTGATGCCCTTGAGCACCTGGCCAAACGGCGAGTGGATGGTGCGCACGATCAGCAGGAACGCAGCGACCACGATGACCAACGCCACGTAGTACATGACCAAGTCACTCTTGAGATCAATCACGCCAAACAGCTTGCCGCGCGGCACGCCTTGCAGGCCGTCCTCACCGCCCGTGAAGGGGGCTTGCAGGCAGGCGAAGAACAGCATCTGCGCCAACGCCAGCGTGATCATGGAGAAGTAGATGCCCTGGCGGCGAATGGCCAGCCAGCCAAACAGCAAGCCCAGCAGCGCGCCCCCGGCGGTGCCCAGCAGCAGGCCCACTTCAGGCGTCAGACCCCACACCTTGATGGCGTGGCCGGCCACGTAGGCAGCGCCACCGAGGAAGGCCGCATGGCCGAAAGACAGCAGGCCGGTGTAACCAAGCAGCAGGTTGAACGCTGAAGCAAACAGTGCAAAGCACATGAGCTTCATCACAAAGACCGGATACGCACCGAGAAAAGGCGCGGCAATGAGGGCCAGCAACAGCAGGCCGTAACCAATGGTGGCAGTGTTCTTGGAATTCATGCTGACAGCCCCTTATTTTTCTTTGCCGAACAGGCCGGCGGGGCGAATGAGAAGAACGATGACCATGATGACGAACACCACGGTGGAAGACGCTTCAGGGTAGAACACCTTGGTGAAGCCTTCGATGACCCCCAGGCCCAGCCCGGTGAGGATGGAGCCCATGATGGACCCCATGCCGCCAATCACCACCACGGCAAACACCACGATGATGAGGTTCTGCCCCATGAGCGGCGTGACCTGGTACACGGGAGCAGCCAGCACACCCGCGAAGGCGGCCAGCGCAGCACCAAAGGCGTAGGTCAGTGTCACCATCACCGGCACGTTGATGCCGAAGGCTTCCACCAGGCGCGGGTTTTCAGTACCGGCGCGCAGGTAGGCGCCGAGCTTGGTTTTTTCGATCACGTACCAGGTGCCGATACACACCACCACCGAGGCCACCACCACCCACGCACGGTAGTTGGGCATGATCATGAAGCCGAGGTTGGTCGCGCCTTCCAGCAGCTCAGGGGTGTCGTAGCCCAGGCCCGACACGCCATAGATGGAGCGGAACACGCCTTCGATCAGCAGGGTCAGGCCCAGTGTGAGCAGCAGGCCGTACAGATGGTCGAGCTTGTAGATCCAGCGCAGCAGCAAGCGCTCGATCAGCACTCCGAACAGGCCCACCACCAGCGGTGCCAGCACCAGCATCAACCAGTAGTTGATGCCGAAGTAATTCATGGCCATCCATGTCAGCAACGCCCCGGTCATGAACAGTGCGCCGTGCGCAAAGTTGATGACGTTGAGCAGGCCAAAAATCACAGCCAGCCCCAGGCTGAGGATTGCGTAGAACGATCCGTTGACCAGCCCCAGAAGGAGCTGGCTCAACAGGCCGGGCAATGAGACACCAAAGATTTCCATGGGAGGCAGCAGCAGGTGGAGAGAGTTCAGGTCAGAGGACCACACCGGGCCCGTAGCCCCGCAGGGACAGCCAGGCCGGCGTGAGCCCTCTCAGGGGTTTACTTCCAGAGCGGGCACTTGCTCTCGGCCTTGGTGGTGAACACGGAGTCACCGGGCAGCTTCTTGATCAGCTTGTAGTAGTCCCAGGGCTTGGTGGACTCAGCAGGCTTCTTCACTTCCATCAGGTACATGTCGTGCACATAACGGCCGTCGGCGCGCAGCTGGCCCGAGCCGAAGAAGTCGTTCATCTTCATGCCGCGCCATGTGGTCATGACCTTGTCGGCGTCCACCGACTTGGCGGCTTCCACGGCCTTGAGGTAGTTCATGGTGGCCGAGTAGTCAGCCGCCTGGATTTCGGTCGGCATGCGCTTGGTCTTCTCGAAGAAGCGGGCCGAGAACTTGCGGGTGTCGTCGTTCAGGTCCCAGTACCAGCTGGTGGTGAACTGAAGGCCTTCGGTGTTGCGCAGGCCCAGACTGTGCACGTCGGAGATGAAGATCAGCAGGCCGGCGAGCTTCATGCTCTTGCCGATGCCGAACTCTTTGGCAGCCTTGATGGAGTTGATGGTGTCGCCACCTGCATTGGCCAGGCCCAGGATTTGCGCCTTGGAGTTCTGTGCCTGCAGCAGGAAGGACGAGAAGTCCGACGCGTTCAGCGGGTGGCGCACAGCACCCACCACGTTGCCGCCCTTGGCCTTGACCACGGCGGTGGTGTCGGCTTCGAGCGCATGGCCGAAGGCGTAGTCTGCCGTCAGGAAGTACCAGCTCTTGCCGCCGCCGTCCACAATGGCCGAGCCCGTGCCCTTGGCCAGTGCCACGGTGTCATACGCGTAGTGCACGGTGTACGGCGTGCACTGGTCGTTGGTCAGCGCGGAGCTGGCAGCGCCGTTGTTGATGTAGACGCGCTTCTTCTCAGCAGCCACCTTGGCAATGGCCAGTGCGGTGCCGGAGTTGGTGCCACCGAACACCATGGTCAGGCCCTGGGTGTCGATCCACTCGCGGGCCTTGGAGGCTGCGATGTCGGCCTTGTTCTGGTGGTCGGCGCTCATCAGCTCGATGGGCATGCCCAGAACCTTGCCGCCAAAGTCGTCAATCGCCATCTGGATGGCGACTGCGCCGTTCTTGCCTTCCACGTCTGCATACAGGCTGGACATGTCGGTGATGAAACCGATCTTGACCTTGTCCTGCGCGTGCGCGGCCGACGTGGCCAGACCTGCAACGCCCAGCATCAGTGCCAGCACTTTGAGTTGTTTCTTCATGGATTTGTCTCCTGTTGGTGTGGTGGAAGAAAACGGTGGGGAAAGGATGTGGGCGTGGTTCAGACGCCCAGCAGTTCGTTGAGCACGGGCATCTTGGCCTCCAGCTCGGCGGCGCCGAACTTCTCCACGATGCGGCCGTGCTCCATCACGTAGAAGCGGTCGGCCAGCGGCGCGGCAAAGCGGAAGTTCTGCTCGACCATGACCACGGTGTAGCCCTTCTGGCGCAGCATGGTGATCATGCGGGCCAGGGCCTGCACGATGACGGGCGCCAGGCCTTCAGAGATTTCATCGAGCAGCAGCAGATTGGCGCCAGTGCGCAGGATGCGGGCCACGGCCAGCATCTGCTGCTCGCCCCCCGAGAGGCGCGTGCCCTGGCTGTTCTTGCGCTCCGCCAGGTTGGGGAACATGGCGTAGATCTCTTGCACCGACATGCCCGGGGTCTTGGTCTTGAGCGCGGGGGGCAGCAGCAGGTTTTCTTCGCACGACAGGCTGGAGAAGATGCCCCGCTCTTCGGGGCAATAGCCCACGCCCAGGTGCGCAATGCGGTGCGTGGGCATGTTCACGGTTTCCACGCCGTTGATCTTGACCGAGCCCTTGCGTGCGCCGGTCAGGCCCATGATGGCGCGCATGGTGGTGGTGCGGCCTGCGCCGTTGCGGCCCAGCAGCGTGACCACCTCGCCCGGCTGGACGACGATGTCCACGCCATGCAGCACATGCGACTCGCCGTACCAGGCTTCGAGGTTCTTGATTTCGAGTGCAGGAACGCCAGCCATCAGTGCGCTCCCTGCAGTTGGCCGTCGGTCGTGCCCATGTAGGCTTCCATGACTTGGGGGTTGTTGGAAACTTCTGCGTAGGGCCCTTCGGCCAGCACGGCGCCGCGCTGCAGCACCGTGATGCGGTCGGCAATGGTGGAGACCACCTTCATGTTGTGCTCCACCATCAGGATGGTGCGGCCGGCAGAAACCTTCTTGATGAGCTGCGTGACGCGGTCCACGTCTTCGTGGCCCATGCCCTGGGTGGGCTCGTCCAGCAGCATCAGCTCGGGCTCCATGGACAGCGTGGTGGCGATCTCCAGCGCGCGCTTGCGGCCGTAGGGCAGGTTCACGGTCACTTCATCGGCCAGGTCTTCCAGCCCCACCTCGGTCAGCAGTTGCATGGCACGGTCGTCCAGCTGCCGCAGGGTGCGCTCGCTGCGCCAGAAGTGGAACGACGTGCCCAGCTTGCGCTGCAGGCCCAGGCGCACGTTCTCGATGAGTGTGAGGTGCGGGAACACCGCCGAAATCTGGAACGAACGGATCACGCCGCGGCGTGCGATCTGCGCGGGCTGCTCCCGCGTGATGTCGTGCCCGTTGAAGCGGATGACACCCGAAGTCGGCTCCAGAAACTTGGTGAGCAGGTTGAAGCACGTGGTCTTGCCTGCACCGTTGGGGCCGATCAGCGCGTGGATGGACCCGCGCCGAACGGCCAGGTTCACGTCACTGACGGCGGTGAAGCCCTTGAACTCTTTGGTCAGGCTGTTGGTTTCAAGAATGACGTCGCTCATTGCGCCTTGGCCGCTCCGTAAGGTGCTGAAATGAGGAGCCTTGCAACAAGGTCTCCGGGGAGGTTGGATCGCAACGCATCGTATGTCCCCCTACCCTGCGGTAGATACTGGGACTAATGCCTATGTATAAATGCCTACGTACCCGCCCTGAGGGCGCATGGCGCTTGGGATTGGCGCGCTTGGGCAGCGCGCCAGTGCTCAATCTGGCGCTGTGGCAGAGTCAGAAGCTCGTAACCGGTGATGGCGCAGCGCCGTGCCCCTCGCTGACTTTTTGCTGACAGGCCTTGGTATTTACCGCCGTGGGCACCACCTACGGCCAGAGAGGGGCTGGACCACGCACCTTCTGCAGCGCCCGGCTGCGCCGCCTACACTGCCACGATGCCCTCCCTCCCCTCCTCCACACCGGCCCGTGGCGCCCCCCGCTCACTCACCGGACTGCTGCCCTTCTTGCGCCCGTATCGTGCGCGCATTGCGCTGTCGCTGGTATTCCTGGTGCTGGCGGCATTGGCCACACTGGCGTTTCCCATGGCGTTGCGCAATCTCATCGATGGCGGCCTGGTCTCCGCGACGGGTGACCGGGGAGCTCAGGCCATGGCCCTTCGCGGGCACTTTGAAGAGCTGTTTGCCGTGGCCATGGCACTGGGTGGGTTTTCGGCCGCACGCTTTTACATGGTGAGCTGGCTGGGCGAGCGCGTCACCGCCGACCTGCGCAACGCCGTCTACAGCCATGTGCTGCAGCAAAGCCCCCAGTTCTTTGAGACCACCCAGACTGGCGAGGTGCTGTCGCGGCTGACGTCAGACACAACCCTGGTGCAGACCGTGGTCGGCTCGTCGCTGTCGATGGGACTGCGCAATGCCGTGCTGGGCCTGGGAGCCCTCGTCATGCTGGTGTGGACGAATCCCTATGTGATGTCGGTGGTGTTGCTGGCCGTGGTGCTGGTCGTGCTGCCCACCATGTGGATTGGGCGCAAGGTACGCCGGCTGTCACGCGACAGCCAGGACCGCGTGGCGGACTCCAGTGCCATCGCAGCCGAAGTGCTCAACGCCATCCCGGTGGTGCAAAGCTATACCGCCGAGCCCCGCGAGGCCACGCGGTTTGCGCGGGCCACCGAAGACGCGTTTCGCACGGCGGTCAAGCGCACCAAGGCACGCGCCTTGCTCGTGGCCTTCATCATCATTGCGAACGCAGCGCTGCTGCTCTGGGGGCTGTACCGGGGCACAGAGGCCGTGCTGGCCGGACAGATGAGCGCGGGCCACCTGGGCCAGACCGTGGTGTATGTCATTCTCCTGGCAAGCGCCGTGGCCGTGCTGGGCCAGGTCTACGGGGACCTGCTGCGTGCGGCGGGCGCCACCGAGCGGCTGATGGAGCTGCTGTCCAGCCAATCCCCCGTGGCGAACCCTGCAACACCCCAACGACTGCCCACTTCGGATCAGGGGCTGGAGGTGCAGTTTGACAACGTGCAGTTTCACTACCCGTCGCGCCCGGACCAGCCAGCGCTGCAAAACTTCTCACTGAACCTGGCGCCCGGCGAGACGGTGGCACTGGTGGGTGCCAGCGGCGCGGGCAAAACCACGGTGTTTCAGCTGCTGCAGCGCTTTTACGACGTGGATGGGGGTGGGCAGACCGGCAGGCCAGGCGCTACGGCGGGACGCATCTTGCTGAATGGCGTAGACATCCGGGACCTGACGCTGGACACACTGCGCGCCCATACGGGCACCGTGCCCCAGGATGCCGTGATCTTTTCCGCCTCGGCCATGGATAACATCCGCTATGGCCGTCCGGATGCTTCGGACGAAGAGGTCATGGCAGCCACCAAGGCGGCCTTTGCGCATGACTTCATCATGGCTCTGCCCGAGGGCTACCACACGTTTCTGGGAGAGCGGGGGGTGCGCCTTTCGGGCGGCCAACGCCAGCGCATCGCCATCGCCCGCGCCATGCTCAAAAACCCGCCGTTGCTACTGCTGGACGAGGCCACCAGCGCGCTGGACGCGGAAAGCGAGCGCATGGTACAGGCAGCGCTGGACACCGCCATGCAGCGCCACACGGGCAGAAGAACCACCCTGGTGATCGCCCATCGCCTGGCCACCGTACAAAATGCCGACCGCATCGTGGTGCTGGACCACGGTCAGATCGTGGAGCAAGGCACCCACAGCGCGCTGATGGCGCAAGGTGGGGTGTATGCGCGCCTCGCGGCGCTGCAGTTCACCAGCTGATCGCGGCGCCTCTCGGCAGGGCATCCACACCCAGAACACCCGCACAGGGCTACTGCAAGGTTTCCTTGGCTGCCGCTGGCAGGGGCAACGGCATGACGGCAATGCCCTCGTCCAGGAGCTGCAATGCCTCTTGCGCGGTGGCCTGACCACGGATGGCACGCTCCTGGATCTCGCCGTGGTGCATGCGCCGGGCTTCGTCGGCAAAACGGGGCCCTACATCCTCCGTATTCGCAATGACTTTGCGCGCCAGCTGCAGCCAGGCTGCCTGTAGCGCGGGTGGGAGCGTCGATCCCTCGACCGGTGTATCGGAAGCAGCGTGTGAAACGGACGATGCACCGGAAGGAGTCACTGGGGCCGCAGCGGGCTCGCGGGCACCCAGATTCAGGCGCGGCGCGCTCAGACGCTTGTCAATGCGGATGTCCGCGCACAAAGGGCACTGCACCAGGCCGCGCTGCTTTTGGCTCTGAAAGTCATCTTCAGAACCAAACCAGCCTTCAAAGATATGGCCGTGCTGACATTGGAGATCCAGTACCTTCATAAGATGCATCGTACGCCGGTCCGCACCATCAAGAGATCGAGTAAACCGGGCACACCAAGGTGCAGGGTTACATACAAGAGTGCTGCGCGCGATCTGCGAAACCGGTACAGCAAAGGTCGCGGAAGCCCCGACGCTTCAACACGATCCAGCCAGGGCCATCACCCGTGGCGACGCAGCAGATACCGGTAGACGAAGCCGGGAAAGGCCAGCGTCAGAAACATGGTGCCGGTGATGGCGTAGAACTCCCATCCCTGGGGTGCAATCTGGCCTGCACGCCGCTCCAGCAGCAAGGCCAGACCGCCCACCAAAAAATACAACAGGATCAGTTCAGCCAACCGTCCGACCAAGGGCTTGCCGTGAGCCGCTGCAGGCCCCACCACCAACCACCGCTGGTTGATGAACGGCAGGTTGGCGGCGATCAACGCCGCCACAATCACGAGCCAGACCGATCCGGTGAGTGACACAGAAAAACTGATCGAGGAGAGAAGTTCGACGGATGAAGAGTTGCCCGCGCAGTGCGGGCGCCTGCTCTCCCGATCAGGTCGCCAGTGCGCGCACCACGGCGTCTGCACACAGGGCCATCAAGCCACCTGGCAGCAAGCCCAGCACCAGCACCAGAGCGCCGTTGATGGTCAGCACCACGCGCACATCCACGGGAGCAGACACATTGGTCGCTGTAAGCGGTGCATCGAAATACATCACCTTCACTACACGCAGGTAGTAGAAGGCACCGATCAGCGACATGATCACGGCAAACACGGCCATCGCCATGTAAATCGTCTGACCCGAGGCCACCAGGGCCTGCAGAACCGCCAACTTGGCGTAGAAGCCCACCAGGGGAGGAATGCCCGCCATGGAGAAGAGGCAGACTGCCATCACACCAGCGTACAGAGGGCTGCGCTGGTTGAGGCCTGCGAAATCGGAGATTTCTTCGCTCTCGAAACCTTCACGGGCCAGCAGCAGGATCACGCCAAACGCTGCCAGCGTGGTCAGCACATAGGTGATGACGTAGAACATTGAGGCGCTGTAGGCGTTCTCTACCGCAGTGGCGTCCACATTGCCGTTGATGACCCCAGACATCAGGCCCAGCAGCACAAAGCCCATCTGGGAGATGGTGGAGTACGCCAGCATGCGCTTTAGGTTGGTCTGCGCAATGGCTGCCAGGTTACCCACCAGCAACGAACCAATCGCCAGCACAGCCAGCATCTGCTGCCAGTCGATGGCCAAGGGCAGCAGGCCGTCCACCAGCAAACGGATGGTGATGGCAAAGGCAGCCAGCTTGGGCGCGCCGCCAATCATCAGGGTCACGGCCGTGGGGGCGCCTTGGTACACATCGGGAATCCACATGTGGAAAGGCACCACGCCCAGCTTGAAAGCCAGACCGGCCACCACAAACACCAGGCCGAACACCAGCACCTGGTGCTTGATCTGACCGGAGTTGACGGCCTTGAACACCTGGCCGATATCCAGTGAGCCCGTGGCACCGTACACCATGGACAAGCCATAGAGCAGGAAGCCACTGGCCATGGCGCCCAGCACAAAATACTTCATGGCCGCTTCCGTGGCCGTGGCGTTGTCACGGCGCAATGCCACCAGGGCATAGCTCGACAGTGTCAGCAGCTCAAGACCCAGGTAGATCACCAGGAAGTTGTTGCCCGAGATCATGATGAACATGCCGAGCAAGGCGAACATGGACAGCGTGAACAGTTCGCCCCCGCGCAGCATGTCGCGGTCGGCAGCATAGGGGCGGCCGTACACCAGGGTGACCATCATGGCCACGGTGGCAAAGCACTTGAGCCAGTTGCCCATGGCGTCGCTCACCACCATGTTGCCAAAACCATAGAAGGTGTTGCCGCTGCTGGCATACATGCCCTGCAGGGCTGCCACCACGGCCAGCGTGAGCATGGTCAGCACGTAGGTGCTGGTGCGGCGAGGGCTGTGGACACCCAGATCGACCAGCGCAATCACGCAGGCCATGGTCAAGAGCACAATTTCGGGGTAAATCGCTAGCCAGCTGATGTTGTCAATCATCTCGAATCTCTCAGTTCAGTCTGGTCTGTTCAGTTCAGCTTGGTCTGCGCGACATGCTTGAGCAGTTCTGCCACCGAGGTGTCCATCACATCGGTGAACGGACGGGGGTAGAGGCCCATGGCCAGCACCGCGATGCCCAGAACAGCCAGTACCAGGAACTCGCGGCTGTCGATGTCCGTCAAGCCCTTGACGTTGTCATTGCCCACGGGGCCCAGGTACACACGCTTGAACATCCACAGGGTGTAGGCAGCACCAAAAATCAGCGCCGTGGCAGCGGCCAGACCGATCCAGAAATTGGCCTTGACAGCACCCAGGATCACCATCCATTCACCCACAAAACCGGCCGTGCCTGGCAGACCGCAGTTGGCCATGGCAAACAGTAAAGCAAACGCCGTGAAGTTAGGCATGGTGTTGACCACGCCACCATAGGCGGCAATCTCACGCGAGTGAACGCGGTCATAAAGCACGCCGATGGACAGGAACATGGCGCCGGACACAAAACCGTGCGCAATCATCTGAACGATACCGCCGGAGACACCCAGATCGTTGAAAATGAAGAAGCCCAGGGTCACAAAGCCCATGTGCGCCACCGACGAGTAGGCCACCAGCTTCTTCATGTCCTTCTGGACCATGGCCACCAGACCCACGTAGATCACGGCGATCAGCGACAAGGCAATCATCAGCCATGCCCACTGGCGTGCAGCGTCAGGAGCGATCGGCAGAGAAAACCGCAGGAAACCGTAGGCGCCCAGTTTCAGCATGATGGCGGCCAGGACTGCAGAACCGCCCGTAGGCGCCTCCACGTGCACGTCGGGCAGCCAGGTGTGGACTGGCCACATGGGCACCTTCACAGCGAAGGCGGCAAAGAAGGCAAAGAACAGCAGAGTCTGTGCACGGCCGCTCAATGGCAGCTGGTGCCAGGTGGCAATGTCAAAGCTACCACCCGACTGGTTGTAAAGGTAGATCAGCGCGATGAGCATCAGCAGCGAGCCGAGCAGCGTGTACAGGAAGAACTTGAACGCTGCGTAAATCTTGTTGGGGCCGCCCCAGATACCGATGATCAGGTACATCGGGATCAGCGTCGCCTCGAAGAACACGTAGAACAGGATGCCGTCGAGTGCACTGAAGACACCGATCATGAGCCCCGAGAGGATCAGGAAGGCGCCCATGTACTGGTTCACGCGCTCGGTAATGGATTCCCAGGAAGCAATCACCACGATGACGGTGATGAATGCTGTCAGCGGCACGAACCAGAAGGAGATGCCGTCCACCCCGAGGTGGTAGTGGATGTTGAAGCGCTCGATCCAGTCGGCCTTCTCCACGAATTGCATGGCTGCCGTACCCAGCTTGAAGCCATCGTACAGAGGCAGCGTGACCAGGAACCCAATCAACGCTCCCACCAGCGCCAACCACCGCACTGCACGCGCATGTTCGTCGCGCCCAATGGCGAGCAACAGCGCACCAAACGCAATCGGTGTCCAGATTGCAAGACTCAACAGACCCATTTTTATTCTTCTCCTACTTGTTGAGCCAGACGAAATACGTCATGAGCACAAAAACACCCAGGATCATGACCAGCGCATAGTGGTAGATGAAGCCCGACTGCACCCAACGCACGGCACCGGCCACCCAGCGCACCAGCTTCCATGATCCATTGACCAAGGCGCCATCGATCACCGCCTGATCTCCGCCCTTCCAGAGACCCACGCCCAGTGCACGAGCACCACGGGCCAGGATGTTCTCGTTGATCCAGTCCATGCCGTATTTGTTTTCCAGCAGCTGGTAGACCTTGATCGACTCGAAGAAGCGCTTGAGTGCCGCAGGCACTGCGGGGTTGACCATGTACATGTAATACGAGGTGGCCACACCCGCCAAAGCAAGCCAGAACGGAGCCGTCTTCAAGCCGTGCAGAGCCATCTCCCATGCGCTGTGGAAATGTTCAGCGATATGTGCCATGGACGGGTGCTTGGCCGCATCCACAAAAATGACATCCTTGAAGAAGTCACCAAACAGCATGGGCTGGATGAACAGGAAGCCCACAACCACCGACGGGATCGCCAGCAGCACCAAGGGGACTGTCACCACCCAAGGCGACTCGTGTGGCTTGGCATCATGACCGTGGTGGTCATCATGGCCATGGTGATCGTCGTGGTGGGCATCCGGGTTCTGGTCGTAACGCTCCTTGCCATGGAAGACCAGGAAGTACATCCGGAACGAGTAAAACGCGGTGATGAACACGCCTGCCAGCACAGCGAAGTGGGCGAAGCCCGCACCCGGCAGGTGGCTGAAGTGCACAGCCTCAATGATGCTGTCCTTGGAGTAGAAACCCGAGAACAGGGGGGTCCCGATCAGGGCCAGCGAGCCGAGCAGCGAGGTGATCCAGGTGATGGGCATGTACTTGCGTACGCCGCCCATCCAGCGAATGTCCTGATTGTGGTGCATGCCCATGATGACCGAGCCAGCCCCGAGGAACAGCAACGCCTTGAAGAACGCGTGGGTCATCAGGTGAAACACGGCCACCGAGTAGGCCGAAGCGCCCAAAGCCACTGTCATGTAACCCAGCTGGGACAGCGTAGAGTAGGCCACCACGCGCTTGATGTCGTTCTGGATGATGCCCAGGAAACCCATGAACAATGCCGTGATGGCACCGATCACCAGGATGAAGTTCAGCGCGGTGTCCGACAACTCGAACAGCGGTGACATGCGCGACACCATGAAGATACCGGCCGTCACCATGGTCGCCGCGTGGATCAGTGCCGAAATGGGGGTTGGGCCTTCCATCGAATCGGGCAGCCAGACGTGCAGCGGGAACTGGGCTGATTTGCCCATCGCACCGATGAATAGGCAGATGCAAATCACGGTGACGAGCATCCAGCTGGTGCCGGGGAAAGACAGCGCGCCCAGATCGCCGGCCTTGGCGAAGATCTCGCCATAGTTCAGGGTGCCGGTGTAGGCGGCGATCAGGCCAATGCCCAGAATGAAGCCGAAGTCACCCACGCGGTTAACCAGAAACGCCTTCATGTTGGCGAAGATGGCAGTAGGCTTGTTGAACCAGAAGCCAATCAGCAGATAGGACACCAGGCCCACGGCCTCCCAGCCGAAGAACAGCTGCAGCAGGTTGTTGCTCATGACCAGCATGAGCATGGAGAACGTGAACAGCGAGATGTAGGCAAAGAAGCGGTTGTAGCCCTCGTCCTCTTCCATGTAGCCGATGGTATAGATGTGAACCATCAAGGACACGAAAGTCACGACCACCATCATCATCGCGGTGAGGCTGTCGATCAGGAAGCCCACTTCCATCTTCAAGCCACCCACCACCATCCAGGTGTACAGGGTTTCATTGAAGCGGGCACCGTCGAGCGCTACGCTCTTGAGCGTCATGGCCGACAGGATGAACGCAACCAGTACGCCGAGGATGGTCAGGGTGTGGCTCAGACGACGACCGATCCAGTTACCACCGAAGGTCGTACCGAAGATGCCGGCCAGCACGGCGCCCGCCAGCGGTGCCAAAGGCACAGCCAGGAGCGTTGAAGCAGAGAGGGTTTGACTCATTCTTGAGAACCTTGGGAATACTCGTGACCCGTCAACCCTTGAGGGTGTTGAGGTCTTCCGCGTTGATACTGGATTTGTTGCGGAACAGCAGCACCAGGATGGCCAGGCCGATCGCCGATTCAGCGGCTGCCACGGTCAGGATAAAGAACACGAACACCTGGCCGTGCATGTCTCCCAGGTAGTGGGAGAACGCCACGAAGTTCATGTTCACGGCCAGCAGCATGAGCTCAATCGCCATCAGCAGCACGATCAGGTTCTTGCGGTTCAGGAAGATGCCGATCACAGCGAGTGCAAACAGCATGGCGCCCAGCGACAAAAAGTGGCCCAGAGTCAATGTCATGCTTTTTTCTCCTCGGCAGCAGCTTGAGCAGGCTCTTCCGCCGCAGGCTTTTGGGTGGCGGCCACCTTGACCACAGCCAGACGATCGGCTGCACGCACACGAATCTGCGTGGATGGATTAATGGCCTTGCTGTCCTTGCGCTGACGCAGGGTCAGAGCGATGGCAGCAACCATGGCCACCAGCAGAATGACTGCCGCGATCTCAACGGGGTACAGATACTGGGTGTACAGCAGCTTGCCCAGCGCCTTGGTGTTGGAGTAAGGGACCACATGGCCAGCGGCATCGACCACCGCAGCGACGGCCTTGGGCTCTTCCATGCCACGGAATCCACCCATCAACACGGCCGCCATCTCCAGGGCGATGACCGCCCCGATGAGAGCCGCCAATGGGAAGTGTTTCCAGAACCCCTTGCGCACGGTATCGATGTGAATGTCCAGCATCATCACCACGAACAGGAAGAGCACCATGACCGCGCCCAGGTACACCAGCACCAGTGCAATCGCCAGGAACTCAGCCTTGAGCAACAGCCAGACAGCCGCCGCCTGCGAAAACGCAAGGATGAGATACAGCACCGCATGCACGGGGTTGCGCGCAGTGATCACCCGGAAGGCCGCGAACAGCAGCACCACCGAGAAGAGATAGAAGAAACCAGTCTTGGCGTCCATGAATCGGGTCTTTATAGAAAGTCTGGCAAAGAGGCTGAACCCCGCACCGCTCAGCGGTACTTGGCGTCTGCAGCCTTGGCTGCCGCAATTTCACCTTCGTACCGGTCGCCCACGGCCAAGAGCATGTCCTTCGTGAAATACAGGTCACCACGCTTTTCGCCGTGGTACTCGAAGATGTGTGTTTCGACGATCGAATCGACCGGGCAGCTCTCTTCGCAGAACCCGCAGAAAATGCACTTCGTCAGGTCGATGTCATAACGCGTGGTGCGGCGCGAACCGTCGGCACGCACATCCGATTCGATGGTGATGGCCATCGCAGGGCATACGGCTTCGCACAGCTTGCAAGCGATGCAACGCTCCTCGCCGTTGTCATAACGGCGCAGCGCATGCAATCCACGAAAACGTGGCGACAAAGGCGTCTTCTCTTCAGGGAACTGCACGGTCACCTTGCGGCGAAACGCATAGCGGCCAGTCAGGGCCATCCCTTTGAGCAACTCCACGAGCATGAAGCTCTTGAAGAAATCCTTGAACGAAAAAGGTGCAGCAGCAGCAACAGCAGTCATTTGTGTCCCCGCTTATTTCCAGATATTCCAAGGCGAGAGCAACCACCCGCCAACAATCAACAAGTACACCAGCGTGACCGGAATGAAAATCTTCCAGCCCAGACGCATGATCTGGTCATACCGGAACCGTGGAAAGGTGGCCCGGATCCAGATGAACATGGACACCACGAGGAAGGTCTTGAGACCCAGCCAGATCCAGCCCGGCACCCAGTTGAACAGAGCGCTGTCGATCGGAGGCAACCAGCCACCCAGGAACATCAGCGCCGCCAGAATGGACACGAGCCACATGCTGGCGTATTCGGCCAGGAAGAAGATCGCAAAACCCATACCCGAGTACTCGACCATGTGGCCGGCCACGATCTCTGCCTCGCCTTCAACCACGTCGAAGGGATGGCGATTGGTTTCTGCCACGCCAGAGATCAGGTACACAAGGAAGATCGGCAGCAAGGGTAGCCAATTCCAGGACAGGAAAGTCAGGCCCTTCTCTGCAGCCATGCCTCTGCCCTGCCCCAGCACGATTTCCGTCAGGTTCATGCTGCCCGAGACCATGATCACGACCAGGAAACAGAACCCCATCGCGATTTCGTAGCTCACCATCTGCGCCGAAGCCCGCAGTGCACCCAAGAAGGCGTATTTGGAATTGGAGGCCCAGCCCGCAATGATCACGCCATAGACTTCGATGGACGTAATGGCCATGACCAACAGAAGGCCGGCATTCACATTAGCCAGGGCCACATCGGGACCGAAGGGAATCGCTACCCAGGCAGCCAAGGCCGGCATGATGGCCATGACAGGCCCCAGAACGAACAGGCCCTTGCTGGCCGCCGTGGGCTGGATGATTTCTTTGGTCAGCAGCTTCAGCGCATCCGCGATGGGCTGGAGCAACCCCATGGGCCCCACGCGGTTGGGGCCGTGGCGCACCTGCATGAAGCCCAGCAGCTTACGCTCCCACAACGTGAGGTAAGCCACGGCACCCATCAGCGGTGCCAGGATGCAGACGATCTTGATCAGGATCCAGAGCACTGGCCAGACAATGCCGGTCCACCACCCAAAGGAGAGCAGGTTCAGGCCCGCGTTGTAGATCGCGTCGATCATGCGGCCACTCCTTCACGTGCCATGCGTGCGTCGGCTGTCAGCTGCAGCGACGTGGAACGGCGCACCAAGCCGTCCAGTTGATAGATGGAAGCCACGACCGGTTCACCAGCTGCAGCCGTCGCAGCGGGCACTGCCTTCACAGCATTCGACAGCTGTACGGCAGGCACTTGAGTGACGGTACCGGCAGGGGCATTTGTGGCACGGGCCAGCACGTCCTGGGAGGTTTCGAAGTCGAAACCTGGAACGCCCAGCAGATTGGCCAGCACGCGCAGAACCTTCCATGCCGGACGGGTATCGCCCAGCGGGCGCACCACAGCATGGAAACTCTGTATGCGCCCTTCGGCGTTGACAAAGCTGCCCGAGGTCTCGGTGAACGGAGCAATTGGCAACAAAACGTCACTGAACTCCATGTTGGCCTTGAAGGGGCTCAGCGTGACCACCATTTCTGCACCAGCGAGGGCAGTTGCAGCTTGAGCACCCGCCGCAGAATCGTGGAAGGGCTCAGTGTTCAGCAGCACCGCCGCCTTCAAACCACCGGAGAGCATTTGAGCCGCATTCAGACCACCGTTGACAGGGTGAGCGCCCGCAAACTGCGCGCCCACGGTATTGGCGGCTTCTGTCAGGTAACCCACCGTCGCGCCGGTGTTCTCTGCAATCCAGTTGGCCCATGCCAGCAATGGGGTGGCTTGCGCATGGTGCGCCGCCGCATTGCCCAGCAGCACAGCCTTGCGCTCGCCGCCCAGCAGCGAGCGGGCGATGGCCTGGGCAGCCTCGTTGGCCGCACTGGCACCTTGCGGAGCAGCAATACCCTTTTCCTGGGCGATGGCGGAAGCAATGCCTCCGAGCATCTCTACCCATTGGCCAGCCCCCTGCTCCACAAATGTCTGCACTGGCATGGCCCAGTCATGGGTGACCGAAGCGATGGCATTGACCTGGCAGCCATGGCGGGCCGCCTGGCGGATGCGCTGCGCAAACAGCGGATGGTCCTTGCGCAGGTTGGAGCCCACCACCAGCACGCGCTGCAGTGTGGACAACGAAGCGATGGACGTACCGAGCCAGCGAATACCTTCGGGCGCAGCGAACTCGGCGTTGCGCAGGCGATAGTCGATGTTGTCGCTGCCAAGGCCACGCACCAGGGCGCTGGCCAGATACAGCTCTTCCACCGTGCTGTGAGGGCTCACCAGCGCACCAATGCTGGCGGCGCCGTGATCGTTCTTGATGTTCTTGAGACCGTTGGCCACGTATTCCAACGCAGTCTGCCAGTCCACTTCCTTCCACACACCGCCCTGCTTGAGCATGGGCTGGGTCAGGCGGTCGTCACCGTTGAGCGCTTCGTAGGAGAAACGATCACGGTCGGCAATCCAGCATTCGTTGACGGCCTCGTTTTCAAACGGGACCACGCGCATGACCTTGTGGTTCTTGACTTGGACAATCAGGTTGGCGCCAGTGGAGTCATGTGGACTCACAGAACGGCGGCGCGACAGCTCCCAGGTGCGGGCACTGTAGCGGAAAGGTTTGCTGGTCAGTGCTCCGACGGGGCAGATGTCGATCATGTTGCCCGACAACTCCGAGTCCACCGTGTCGCCGGTGACCGTGGTGATTTCAGAATGCTCGCCACGATGAATCATGCCGAGTTCCATCACGCCCGCCACTTCCTGGCCGAAGCGCACGCAGCGGGTGCAGTGGATGCAGCGGCTCATCTCTTCCATGGAGATCAGCGGGCCCACGTCCTTGTGGAATACCACGCGCTTTTCTTCCTCGTAACGCGAGGAAGAACCGCCGTAGCCCACCGCCAAATCCTGCAGCTGGCACTCGCCGCCCTGGTCGCAAATAGGGCAGTCCAGGGGGTGGTTGATGAGCAGAAACTCCATGACCGACTGCTGAGCCTTGATGGCCTTGTCGCTCTTGGTGCGCACGATCATGCCCTGCGTGACCGGTGTGGCGCAGGCAGGCATGGGCTTGGGCGCTTTTTCCACGTCCACCAGGCACATGCGGCAATTGGCGGCGATCGAAAGCTTCTTGTGGTAGCAGAAATGCGGAATGTAAGTGCCCGCCTTTTCAGCCGCATGCATCACCATGCAGCCTTCGGCGACTTCCACCTTCTGACCGTCCAGTTCAATTTCAACCATATGTTCTCTCGCGATCAGACGGAAGTCGCGGCTTGTGGAGCCTTGTTCCGGATCAGTGCCTCAAACTCGGGACGGAAGTGTTTGATCATGGCGCGCACAGGCATGGCTGCGGCATCACCCAGCGCACAGATGGTGCGGCCCTGGATGTTGTCTGCCACGGAATTAAGCAGATCCAGGTCGCCCTCACGGCCCTGGCCATGCTGGATGCGATCGATCACGCGCCACATCCATCCAGTGCCTTCACGGCAAGGCGTGCATTGGCCGCAGGATTCGTGCGAATAGAAATACGACAGACGCAGCAGGCTCTCGACCATGCTCCGGGAGTCGTCCATGACGATCACGGCACCCGAGCCCAGCATGGAGCCGGCCTTGGCGATGGAGTCATAGTCCATCGTGCATTCCATGATGACGGATGCCGGCAGGACAGGAGCCGACGAACCGCCAGGAATCACCGCCTTGAGCTGGCGACCTTTGCGCACGCCGCCAGCCAGTTCCAGCAGCTTGGCAAACGGTGTACCCAGGGGTACCTCATAGTTACCGGGCTTTTCGACGTCGCCGGACACCGAGAAAATCTTGGTGCCGCCGTTGTTGGGCTTGCCGCACTCCAGGTAAGCCGCTCCGCCGTTGCGGATGATCCATGGCACGGCCGCAAAGGTTTCCGTGTTGTTGATCGTGGTGGGCTTGCCATACAGGCCAAAGCTGGCGGGAAACGGCGGCTTGAAACGGGGCTGCCCTTTTTTGCCTTCCAGCGATTCGAGCAATGCCGTTTCTTCACCGCAAATGTAGGCGCCAAAGCCATGGGCCGCATGCAGCTGAAAACTGAAACTGCTGCCCAGAATGTTGTCCCCCAGGTAACCCGCTGCCCGAGCTTCTTCCAGCGCGGCTTCAAACCGTTCGTAGGTTTGGAAGATCTCGCCGTGGATGTAGTTGTAGCCGACAGAGATGCCCATCGCATAGGCAGCGATGATCATGCCTTCGATAACGATGTGCGGGTTGAACTGCAGGATGTCACGGTCCTTGCAGGTACCAGGTTCGCCCTCGTCGGAATTGCACACGAGATACTTCTGGCCAGGGAACGAGCGGGGCATGAAGCTCCACTTCAGGCCCGTAGGGAAGCCCGCGCCGCCGCGGCCACGCAGACCGGATTCCTTGACAGTGGCAATGACCTGATCTTGCGTCAGGCCCTCGTTACCGTCCTTGCCCAGGATGCGACGCAGTGCCTGATAGCCGCCACGCGCTTCGTAGTCCTTGATGCTCCAGTTGCTGCCATTCAGGCCCGCATAGATCTGGGGATTGATGTGG
The DNA here is from genome assembly GCF_049331375.1 of Acidovorax sp. M14. Classification (NCBI taxonomy): domain Bacteria; kingdom Pseudomonadati; phylum Pseudomonadota; class Betaproteobacteria; order Burkholderiales; family Comamonadaceae; genus Acidovorax; species Acidovorax sp. M14. The sequence continues at coordinate 1,605,205 of NZ_CP186263.1, read as the reverse complement.
CGGTCGTGGAAACAGGTCTGAACACCTGTGGCCTGGAACTGAGAAAGTATTTGGGCTGCCGTGGTCATCACTGGCCCTCCGCGGCGCGCAGGCCGTCCACGAGCTGGTCGAGCTTGTCGTTGTCCATGAAGCTGCACATCGTGCGATCGTTCACCAGCATCACAGGAGCATCGGCGCAAGCACCCAGGCATTCGCACTGCTGCAGGGTGAACAGGCCATCAGGCGTGGTCTCACCCATCGACACACCAAGCTTCTTTTCCAGGTGATGCAGCGCCTTCTGCCCGTCGCGCAACTGGCAAGGCAGATTGGTGCACACGTTGAGCTTGTACTTGCCCACCGGTTGCTGGTTGTACATGTTGTAGAAGGTCGTGACTTCGTGCACGGCGATTTGCGCCATGCCCAGATAGTCAGCGATCACCGCCTCGCTCTCGGTACTGACGTAGCCTTGCTCCTGCTGAACGATGGACAAGCACGCCATCACCGCAGATTGCTTCTGGTCTGCGGGGTACTTGGCCACTTCGCGCGCAAACCGCGCCTTGGTCGCTTCGGTAATCATCGGTCAATCTCTCCGAACACGATATCCATGGTGCCAATGATGGCGACGGCATCCGCAATCATGTGGCCACGCGCCATTTCGTCGAGCGTGGCCAGATGCGCAAAACCCGGTGCCCGGATCTTGAGGCGGTAAGGCTTGTTGGCACCATCGCTCACCAGGTAGATACCGAACTCGCCCTTGGGATGCTCCACAGCCGCGTAAGCCTCGCCTTCGGGGACGTGGAAGCCTTCCGTGAAGAGCTTGAAATGGTGGATCAGCTCTTCCATGTTCGACTTCATGGATTCACGCGCAGGCGCGGCAACCTTGTGGTTGTCGGTGATCACCGGGCCGGGGTTGGCCTTGAGCCAGTCCACGCATTGCTTGATGATGCGATTGGACTCGCGCATTTCCTGCACACGCACCAGATAGCGGTCGTAGCAGTCGCCGGTCTTGCCCACTGGCACGTCGAAGTCGACGCGGTCGTATGCATCGTACGGCTGGGTCTTGCGCAGGTCCCAGGCAATGCCGGAGCCGCGAAGCATGGGGCCAGTCATGCCCAGATTCAACGCCCGCTCGGGCGGCACCACGCCGATGCCGACGGTGCGCTGCTTCCAGATGCGGTTGTCGGTGAGCAGCGTTTCGTACTCGTCCACGCAGCCGGGGAACCGCTGGGTGAAATCGTCGATAAAGTCCAGCAAAGAACCCTGGCGATTCTGGTTGAGAGCCTCCAGTGCCTTGGCGTTCTTGATCTTGCTGACCTTGTACTGCGGCATGCTGTCGGGCAGATCGCGGTATACGCCGCCGGGACGGAAATACGCCGCATGCATGCGCGCACCAGAAACCGCTTCGTACATGTCGAACAGGTCTTCACGCTCGCGGAAGGTGTAGATCAGGATCGTGGAGCTGCCGCAGTCGTTACCGTGCGAACCGAGCCACATCAGGTGGTTCAGCAGGCGCGTGATTTCGGAGAACATTACGCGGATGTACTGCGCGCGCACCGGCACTTCCAGGCCCAGCAATTTTTCAATCGCCAGACAGTAGGCGTGCTCGTTGCACATCATCGACACGTAGTCCAGCCGGTCCATGTAAGGCAGCGACTGGATGTAGGTCTTGTGCTCGGCCAGCTTTTCGGTGGCACGGTGCAGCAGACCGATGTGCGGGTCAGCGCGTTGCACGACCTCGCCGTCCAACTCCAGCACCAGGCGCAACACACCGTGCGCCGCAGGGTGCTGCGGACCAAAGTTCAGGGAATAGTTCTTGATTTCAGCCATGATGAATCACATGAGACGCGGGGCGGCTCAGTGCAGGCCTCCGTACTTGTCTTCGCGGATGATGCGCGGCGTGATTTCGCGCGGCTCAATGGACACGGGTTCGTACACCACGCGGCGCTGGTCGGCGTCGTAGCGCATTTCGACATGACCCGACAACGGGAAATCCTTGCGGAAGGGGTGCCCGATAAAGCCGTAGTCAGTGAGAATGCGGCGCAGGTCGTTATGACCGTCGAAAACGATGCCAAACAGGTCAAACGCTTCGCGCTCGTACCAATTGGCGGAGTTCCACAACTCAGCCACCGAGGGAACGACCGGGAAGTCATCGTCCTGGCAGAACACCTTCACGCGCACGCGCTGGTTGAGGCTGACCGACAACAAATGCGACACCACACAGTAGCGGGCGCCTTCATGGACAGCATCCCCGTACGCGGAATAGTCCACACCACACAAATCGATCAGCTGCTCAAAACGGCAACCTTCGGAGTCGCGCAGCAGGCGCATGGCGTCCAGATAGTCGGCAGCGGCGACCACCACGGTCACCTCATCGAGGGCGACCGAAATCTGGCGCACTTTGGCACCCAGAGCCGCAGCGATATTGTCCTTGAGCTTCTCAGGCCGAATGGCAACAGCTGTCATCATCAACCCTTCAGACGCGAGCAATGGTGTTGGTGCGGCGGATCTTCTGCTGCAACTGAATGATCCCGTAAATCAGGGCTTCTGCTGTAGGAGGGCAGCCGGGCACGTAAACATCCACGGGCACGATGCGGTCACAACCGCGCACCACCGAATAGCTGTAGTGGTAGTAGCCACCCCCATTGGCACACGAACCCATCGACAGAACCCAACGGGGCTCGGACATCTGGTCGTAAACCTTGCGCAAAGCCGGGGCCATCTTGTTGCACAGCGTGCCTGCCACGATCATCAGATCGGACTGACGGGGGCTGGCACGGAACACTTCCGCACCAAAACGGCCGATGTCATACCGGGCCGCTGCCGCGTGCATCATCTCGACAGCACAGCAGGCCAGACCAAACGTCATCGGCCACAGGGAACCGGTCTTGGCCCAGTTCACCACGGAGTCGTAACTCGTGGTGATGAAGCCTTCCTTCATCACGCCTTCAATCATTGCATTGTCCTTGTTGAAGTCCGCTCATTCCCAATCCAGGGCACCCTTTTTCCATTCGTAGGCAAAACCCACGACCAGGATGGCCAGGAAAATGACGACCGCCACGAAACCGGCGACACCCACCTCGTGCAGCGTGACCGCCCAAGGGAAAAGGAATGCGATTTCCAGGTCGAACAGAATGAAGAGAATGGCCACGAGGTAGTAGCGCACATCGAATTTCATGCGCGCATCCTCGAAGGCTTCAAAGCCACATTCGTAGGGGGAGTTCTTTGCGGCATCTGGGCGGTTGGGGCCCAGTATGTAGCCGAGTACAAGGGGGACAACGCCTACGGCGATGCCGACCAAGATGAACAAAAGGACGGGGAGGTACTGATCGAGGTTCATCTTGAGGATGTGCTCACCGCTGTGGCCTTGCCCGTCAGGACCCAAGCCGGGTCATGCAGGCAGGCCTTTGTTTTGGTGCCGTCGGCGAGACTCGAACTCGCACAGCTTTCGCCACTACCCCCTCAAGATAGCGTGTCTACCAATTTCACCACGACGGCTGATTTTTGCATCTGGATGGCATGAGGAACCTTGCGGCTTTTGGCTTTCCAGACAATCCAGAATTCTACTCCGGAAAAACCCTGCTTCGACCCTGAGGGCCGAAATTCAGTTCAATTATTTGGTCGGGATCTGCGCCGCACCAGAGGCGGGAGTCGCAGGCGCAGCAGGTGCCTCGGAAGCCGACGCACTGGCGGGCACAGCAGCCGCAGGCGTTTCCAGAACGCTGCCCGAGCTGGCAGGACGCGCATTGCCAAAGTAGGCCAATGCCAGCGTCGAGACAAAGAACACGGCTGCCAGCACAGCCGTCGTGCGGGACAGGAAGTTGGCGCTGCCGCTGGCACCGAAGAGGCTGCCCGAGCTGCCACTACCAAAGGCGGCACCCATGTCAGCCCCCTTCCCATGCTGGATCAGGATCAGTCCAATCATGGCCAAGGCCGCCAACATCTGCACCGCCAGAATCACATTCACGATCACGTTCATTCTCTGTTCACTCCTGATTGAATTGTTTGCCTCGCAGCCGCCTCAACGGGCCGCCGCAATGATTTGTAGAAAGTCGGGCGCCTTCAACGAGGCACCGCCGACCAGGCCGCCGTCGATATCGGGCTGGGCCAGCAGCTGGGCTGCATTGGCCGCGTTCATGCTGCCGCCGTACAGCAAGCGGATGCGGTCCGCATGCTCGCTCGCAGCCGCCAGCTGGGTGCGCAGCACCGCATGCACAGCCTGCGCCTGCTCCGGCGACGCAGTGCGACCCGTACCGATGGCCCATACGGGTTCGTAAGCCACCACGATCTCGCTGATGCAATGGCCGTTCAGATGGATCACTGCGGCGAGCTGGCGCTTGACCACCGCCTCGGTCATGCCCGCTTCACGCTCTTGCAGAGTTTCACCCACGCAGACGACTGGAGTCACACCCGCCGCCAGTGCGCGCTGGGCTTTCTCCGCCACGATTGCGTCGGTTTCACCATGGTACTGGCGGCGCTCGGAGTGCCCCACCAGCGCATAGCGCACACCAAAATCCTTCAGCATGGCCACCGATACCTCACCGGTGTAGGCGCCCGACTCGTGCGCAGACACATCCTGTGCCGCCACCGCAATGGCAGTGCCGGCAGTCAATGCCTGCACCTGCGCCAGATAGGGCGCAGGCACTGCGACAGCGATATCACAAGCCACCTCTGCGGTGCCCGCAATCAAGGCCTTCAACAAGGCCTCGTTGGCAGCCAGGCTGCCATTCATCTTCCAGTTACCGGCGATGAGTTTTTTCTTGTTGTTCATGATTACCACGTCAAAACAATCTTGCCGATGTGCTGGTTGGACTCCATCAGCGCATGGGCTTGTGCGGCGTCCGCCGCGGCAAACGTGCTATGGATGACCGGACGGACCTTGCCCGCTGCCAGCAAGGGCCAGACATGCTCGCGCAGCGAGCGTGCAATTGCACCCTTGAACGCCACGGGACGCGGACGCAATGTAGACCCCGTGATGGTGAGGCGCTTGCGCAGCACCATCCCCGCATTGAAGCCGCTCTGCACGCCCCCTTGCACGGCGATGATGACGATCCGGCCATCCTCGGCCAGGCATTCAACTTCGCGGGCAACATAGTCACCCGCCACCATATCGAGCACCACGTCAACACCACGCGCTTCGGTGATTCGCTTCGCCTCGGCCGCAAAGTCCTGGGACTTGTAGTTGATGGCGTAGTGTGCACCCAGCGAAAGGCAAGCCGCACACTTTTCATCGCTGCCCGCCGTGGCGATCACGGTGGCACCGAACGCACGGGCCAGCTGGATGGCGGTCACGCCAATGCCGCTTGTACCGCCCTGCACCAGCAAGGTTTCCCCCGCCTGCAAACGCGCACGGTCAAAGACATTGCTCCACACCGTAAAGAACGTCTCCGGAAGGGAAGCAGCCTCCACGTCACTGAAACCCTCAGGCACCGGCAGGCACTGCACCACCGGTGCGACGCACCACTGTGCATAACCACCACCTGCCACCAAGGCGCATACGCGGTCACCCACACGAATGCCCGCCTCTGCCATCGCCGAAGCATCGCCCGACTCAACCACCCCGGCGACCTCCAGCCCCGGAAGGTCCGAGGTGCCTGGGGGCGGCGCATAGTGACCCAGTCGCTGCAACACGTCGGGGCGGTTGATGCCGCTGGCCGCCACGCGGATCAGCAGCTCCCCCGCACCCGCGACGGGGGCAGGACGCTTACCCAGACGTAGCACCTCAGGCCCACCAAAGGATGTGATCTCGACAGCTTGCATAACGGGGTTTACCGGATATGGATTGGAATGATTTGGGCCGCTAGCGCATGACTTACATGCCCTGGCAGCTACCAAATCAATAGCACATCAGCAATTTAGCCGTTCACCTGGGCAGACGCACCATCTGCAGGCAGGGACTGCTGCTGTTGCTGCTCAGCGGGATGGCGTCCACCGTCACGGCCGTGGTCGCGGCGGGGTTCGCGGTCGCCACGCTCTGCGGGCGCAGGACGGTCGCTGCCGCCCGCGGGACGGTCGGCCAGCACCTTCATGGACAGCTTGATGCGGCCCTTTTCGTCAGTTTCCATGACCTTGACCTTCACGATCTGGCCTTCGGTCAGGTAGTCGGACACCTTCTCGACGCGTTCGTGGGCGATCTGGCTGATATGCAGCAGACCGTCCTTGCCGGGCAGCAGGTTGATCAGTGCGCCGAAGTCCAGGATCTTGGTCACAGGGCCTTCGTAGATCTTGCCGATCTCGACCTCGGCCGTGATCTGCTCGATGCGGCGCTTGGCTTCGTCAGCCTTGGCAGCGTCGGTGGCGGCGATGGTGATGGTGCCGTCTTCCTCGATGTTGATCTGGCAGCCGGTTTCTTCGGTCAGCGCACGGATCACGGCGCCGCCCTTGCCGATCACGTCACGGATCTTCTCGGGGTTGATCTTCATGGTGTACAGCTTGGGCGCGAAGTTTGACACTTCGGTCTTGGCCTCACCCATGGCTTCTTGCATCTTGCCCAGAATGTGCATGCGCGCTTCCTTGGCCTGGGCCAGTGCCACCTGCATGATTTCCTTGGTGATGCCCTGGATCTTGATGTCCATCTGCAGGGCCGTGATACCGCCCGTGGTACCCGCTACCTTGAAGTCCATATCGCCCAGGTGATCTTCGTCACCCAGGATGTCGGTCAGCACGGCGAAACGGTTGGCATCCTTGATCAGGCCCATGGCAATACCCGCCACGTGCGCCTTCATGGGCACACCGGCATCCATCAGCGACAGGCAGCCGCCGCACACCGAAGCCATGGACGAGGATCCGTTGGACTCGGTGATCTCCGACACCACACGCATGGTGTAGGGGAATTCTTCCTTGGTCGGCAGCACAGCCACCAGAGCACGCTTGGCCAGACGGCCGTGGCCGATTTCGCGGCGCTTGGTCGAGCCCATGCGGCCCACTTCGCCGGTGGCGAAGGGAGGCATGTTGTAGTGCATCATGAAGCGGTCTTCGTACTCGCCGGCCAGCGCGTCGATGCGCTGTGCATCGCGCTCGGTGCCCAGCGTGGTCACGACCAGCGCCTGGGTTTCGCCACGCGTGAACAGGGCTGAACCGTGGGCGCGGGGCAGCACGCTGTTGCGGATTTCGATGGGGCGCACGGTGCGCGTGTCGCGGCCGTCGATGCGGGGTTCGCCAGCCAGGATCTGGCTGCGCACGATGCCTGCTTCGATGTCGAACAGCATGCCTTCAACCTTGACGGAGTCGAACTCCACGCCGTCGGCCTTGAGGCCAGCCATCACAGCGGCATAGGCCTCACGGCAGGCTTGGGTACGGGCTTGCTTGTTGCGGATCTGGTAGGCAGCGCGCAGCTTGTCGTCGGCCAGTGCCACCACCTTGGCAATCAGGGCTTCGTCCTTGGCAGGCGCTTCCCATTGCCATACGGGCTTGCCCGCGTCGCGCACCAGTTCGTGGATGGCGTTGATGGCCACATTGCCTTGCTCGTGACCGAACACCACGGCGCCCAGCATGATTTCTTCGGAGAGTTGCTGGGCTTCGGATTCGACCATCAGCACAGCGGCTTCAGTGCCTGCCACCACCAAGTCCATCTGCGAGTTCTTGCGCGCAGTCTGGCCGGGGTTCAGCACGTATTCGCCGTTGATGTAACCCACGCGGGCGGCACCAATAGGGCCGTTGAACGGGATGCCAGAGATGGCCAGGGCTGCGCTGGTAGCGATCAGGGCAGCAATGTCAGCGTCCACTTCGGGGTTCAACGAGATCGTGTGGACCACCACATGCACTTCATTGAAGAAACCTTCAGGGAACAGCGGGCGGATCGGACGGTCGATCAGGCGGCTGGTCAGGGTTTCGTGTTCGCTGGGCTTGGCTTCGCGCTTGAAGAAGCTGCCGGGGATCTTGCCAGCGGCATACGTCTTCTCGATGTAGTCCACCGTCAGCGGGAAAAAGTCCTGGCCGGGCTTGGCGGACTTGGAAGCCACCACGGTGGCCAGCACCACGGTGTCGTCAATGTTCACCAGCACGGCGCCGGAGGCCTGGCGGGCGATCTCGCCCGTTTCCATGATGACGGTCTTGTCGCCCCATTGGAAGGTCTTGGTGACTTTGTTGAAAATGCTCATGTTCAGCTCCTGTTTTAATAGCTGGTAGTGCCCTACCAGATTGGCTTGGATAGCAATTCAGAACACGATGCCATTCCAGGGAAGTGCTGCACAATGCAGCGGCAACAACTTCATTGGAATGACACAGCTTCGCTCTGTTTTGCGGCTCCGAAGTAAAAAACGCCTGAGCTAGCGGACTAACCCAGGCGTTTTGGCATGCAATGAAAATTACTTGCGCAGACCCAACTTGGCAATCAGCGCGGTGTAACGGTCAGCGTCCTTGGCCTTCAGGTAGTCCAGCAGCTTGCGACGACGGCTCACCATGCGCAGCAGGCCACGGCGACCGTGGTGGTCCTTGGCGTGCGTCTTGAAGTGAGGGGTCAGTTCGTTGATGCGAGCGGTCAGCAGGGCCACTTGCACTTCTGGGCTACCAGTGTCGTTGGCAGCACGGGCGTTCGCCTTGACGACTTCGGCCTTGATGGAGGATGCAATCATGTTTTTTCCTTGAATGTGGCCTGCCGCAATCGGAAAGCCATGGTTTTTACTTGCGCCAGCAGCTGGAACGGCCGCAGGCGTGCGTCTTGCACCATGCAAAACTCGCGGATTATAACCCGAGGCCCTGAATTCACCTCTGGCCGGTCTCTCGGCGCACGCCCAGCCCGATTCACCGGATCAGAAACATGAGCCTGCTGCAGCCCTGGGCCGCCTGTGTAGCGCAGAGGATACGCAGCAGCACCGACCTCAGCCGCGCTGGCGCTACCTCCGCGCTTTGCAGCCCAAGCGCACCTTAAGATCCCGCTGCAGATCAGTGGACGCCCCGGCGCCCCCACACCCACTCCCACTCCCCGGAGCACTCAACATGCCACCCACCCCGGCTCTCCCCCCATCGACCCACGTGGCACTGCGCAAGGCGACCGCTCCCCTGCTTTTGTGCACGCTGGCCCTGTGCCTGGGACTGCATCCCGGAGCCAGCCACGCCACGACCAAGAACGCGACCCAAGGCACCCATGGCGCAGTGAGCAAGAAAAAGAAATCCACCAAGGTGAAACAGGAGCGAAGCTCATCCGAGGAAAGCCGCTCGGAACGTGATCGCCGGCTGTACCGGGAATGCAAGGGGCGCGCCAATGCTGGTGCCTGCCTGGGATACACCAGCAAACCCTGACCCCCGTACCACGCCTGCAAAGACGCAGGCTCACCGCATCGCTGAGACGCCCTGGCATGGCGCAGGCGCTGCGCACGGGCGCTGCCTGCTCAGGCGTTGGCCGCCGTGATGCCCCAGCGCGCGAGCGCTGCATCGTCACTCACCCGCGCGTCCACCCAGCGGGCGCCCTGGGGGGTTTGTTCCTTTTTCCAGAAAGGCGCCTGGGTCTTGAGGTAGTCCATCAAAAACTCGCAGGCCTGAAAACTCTGGCCCCGGTGGGCGCTGGTCACCGCGACCAGCACGATCTGGTCCAGGGGCTGCAGCAGGCCTACACGGTGAATCACGCGGGCACCAAAAATATCGAAGCGCCGAAAGGCCTCGTCCACCATGGCTTCGATGGATTTTTCGGTCATGCCGGGGTAGTGCTCCAGCTCCATGGACGACACCGGGTCGCCATCGTTGCGGTCACGCACGGTGCCCACAAAGCTGCACACAGCGCCCACCCCCTTGTTCTCGCGGCGCAGGGTGGCGATTTCGACGGACAGGTCAAAGTCCTCGGTCTGGATGGAAACACGGGGCAGGGTCATTGCTATAGCTCTCAGCGGGGGCGTAGGAAGTTCGGCCAGAAAGGCGCATCAAGGCGAGCGATGCAGCCGTGGCGCAGCCAGCAGGGCGCGCTCTTCTTCCACCACCTTGTTCAGCTGCACCAGTGCGGGCGACGAGGGCAACTGGGCCAGCAATGCTTGCAGGCGCGTGATGTCGCCCACGCTGGGCGCCACCTTGATCTGTGCGACGGCGGCGGGCAGGTTGCCGCCCCGGACCAGCGCCAGTACCTTGGCGGGCCATTCACTTTTGTTGCGTGCCATAACTTGGAAAAAACATTTGTCTGTACGATTCGCCCGCACTGTACCCGCATGCGATCGGGTGCGCGATCTTCTAGCCCTCCCCTGCCCATGGCCACACAAACGATTGAGACCGACCTCTACAAGCTCTATCCATCCCCGCGCAATGCCGTCCGCGATGTGTTCGAGCACCAGGTCTTCGTGCCCCACCCTTACGCGATCATTGACCTCGATGTGATGGAGCTGGCGGGCAAAACCACGCTGTTTGGCGCCTGCCGCCTGTCGGACATGAAAATGGGCCAGGTCGTGACCTTTGAGCTGGCTGCCGACCAGGCCAAGTTCGAGCGGCTGTTTACCCCCGACTGAGCCCCATGGACGAAGACAACCAGATCCACGTGCCCCCGTCCTTCATGGCGGTGTACACCGACGCACGGGGGCGCCTGACCGACAAGTCGGACACCGTGCGCACCCGCTACGAGCTGTGCGAAGACCTGGCGGGCCACCTGGTGGAGCACGCGCAGACGCTGTACCACGTGCAGGCGCCGTCCGAGACCGAGATCCTGCAGCGCATCCATGCAGGGCTGTGCACGGCGGAATCTGGCGTGTCGGTGCCCGAGGCAACGTGGATCGTCACCCGGCTGGCCGAGCTGCTGGTGTGGCAATGCCCGTTGCTGCAAGCCCCTCCACCCACGCCGGTGGACGAGGTGCCGCCGGGACTGCCCTCACGCTGATGGGTCCGGGTCCATGGCCCCTTGCAAAGGCCTGGCTATACTGCGCCCCATGCCCACGCACGCACTCTTTGCCATGACCTCCGCACCCGCGGTGGCGTTGCAGTGCGTGGTCAAAGCCAAAAAACCCCAGCTCATCTGACCGGAGCTGTGTGGTTCCGTCCCGGATGAGCGACGGAACCTGTTGGCAAAAATCTCCCTTTTTTGGCTCCTGGCGACTCGCGCACCTGTGACGGTTCTTCCCTTGGTCGAACCTTGAAAGGACGCTTCGCATGCCTGCAGTCTCTGCCTCCCCCACCCCGTTCCAGGGTCTCTGGATTCCCCTGGTCACCCCGTTCCATGACGGCGCTGTGGACCACCCCTCCCTCGCCCGTATGACAAAGAAGCTGGCCGGCCAGGGCATTGCGGGTTTTGTGGCCTGCGGGTCCACCGGCGAAGCCGCAGCGCTCGACAAGGCGGAGCAGTTGGCCGTGCTGGAGACGGTGCTCGACGCCTCACAAGGCCTGCCCGTGGTGATGGGCCTGTCGGGCTACCACCTGGGCCAGACGCAGGAATGGGTGCAGACCCTGGCGCGGTACCCCCTGGCCGGACTGCTGGTACCGGCACCACACTACATCCGCCCGTCGCAACACGGGTTGCTGCTGTGGTTCCGCGCCCTGGCCGACGCGAGCGCCGCGCCGCTGGTCATCTACGACATCCCCTACCGCACAGGCGCCACGCTGGCCACCGACACCCTGCTGGCACTGGCCGAACACCCGCGCATCTGCGCCATCAAGGACTGCGGCGGCAATGCGGCCAAGACCCAGGCACTGATCGCGGACGGGCGCCTGGCCGTGCTGGCGGGCGAAGATGCGCAGATGTTCACCACCCTGGCCCTGGGCGGCCACGGCGCCATTGCCGCCAGCGCGCACTGGCAGGCACCGCGTTTTGTGGCCTTGATGGAGTTGCTGCGCACGGGTGACCTGCCGGAGGCCCGCAGGGTATGGCAAGCCTTGTTGCCCTGGGTGGAGGCGTGCTTTGCAGAAGCCAACCCGGCGCCGCTGAAGGCCGTGCTGGCCCACGCGGGCTGGATGCGCAATGAACTGCGCGCACCGATGACAGCGGCCTCCGCCGCGCTGGAGCAGCGACTACAGACCTTGCCCGGGCTCAGCCCCCGGTAACCGGGGGGAAAAACGCCACCTCGGCCCCATCGGCCAGGGTGGCGGACTCGTCGCTCAAGGTCTGGTTGAGTGCCATGCGCACGGCCCGGCCTCGCGCCAGGCTGCTGGCATGGGCACCACCGCGTGCGATGAGCTCGTCGCGCAAGGCTCCCAGCGTGGTGGCAGCGGTTTCGACCGCCTCGCTGCCGTGCCCAATGGCCTCGCGGATCGAGGCGAAGTAGCGCACAGTGATCTTCATCCCAGCAACTCCGAAAACGCGATGAATTGCACGGTGTCGCCCGGCGCAATCGTCTGGCCCGCCGGGTTGTCCACCACGCCGTCACCCCAGGCCGCCGAGGTCAGCACGCCCGAGCTCTGGTTGCTGAACAGGTCCAGCCCGCCCGCCGCGTTGAGCCGCACGCGCAGAAATTCGCGGCGTTTGTCTGCCTTGGGCCAGGTGAAATCGGCACGGACCGCTACGGCTTGCGGCGCCACGTCCTGCACGCCCTGCAGCCGCAGCACAAAGGGCCGCACCAGCAGCGCAAAGGTGAGAAAGCTCGACACCGGGTTGCCGGGCAGGCCCATGAAGTGGGCGGCACCGCCTTCTCGCGGGATCTGGCCGTAGGCAAACGGCTTGCCGGGCTTCATGGCGATCTGCCACAAGTCCAGCGTGCCCAGAGTCTCTACCGCTGGCTTGATGTGGTCTTCCTCTCCCACGCTCACGCCGCCGCTGGTCAGGATCAGGTCGTGCGCGCTGCTGGCCTGGCGCAGGGCGTCGATGGTGGCGTCGCGCCGGTCGGGCACGATGCCAAAGTCGGTGACCTCGCAGCCCAGGCGCAACAGCATGGCGCGCAGAAAAAACCGGTTGCTGTTGTAGATAGCGCCGGGGCGCATCTGCTCGGGCGGCACCTCGCCGGGCATGACCAGCTCATCGCCCGTGGAGAACAGTGCCACGCGCGGGCGGCGCGCCACCTGCAGCTGGTGCAGGCCAATGCTGGCCGCCAGCCCCAGTTCGGCCGGAGTGAGACGCGTGCCCGCTGACAGCACCACCGCCCCCCGGGTGATGTCCTCGCCCGCACTGCGAATCCACTGACCCGCTGGGGGCACAGCGTTGATCCGCACCGAACCCAGGCCATCGGCCGCCGCCAGGGCCTCGCAGTCCTCCTGCATCAGGATGGCATCGGCGCCTGCAGGCACCGGCGCGCCCGTGAAGATGCGCGCCGCCGTGCCCGGCAGCAGCGGGTCACCCGCACTGCCCGCAGGAATGCGCTGCGACACGGGCAACACCACACCGGCCGCCGCCACATCAGCGCAACGCACGGCATAGCCGTCCATCGAGCTGTTGTCCTGCGGGGGCACTTGCAAGGCCGACACGCAGCTTTGTGCCAGCACGCGGCCGTCGGCGTCAAAGGTGGTGACCGTGTCGGTGCCAGGCAGCGGCTGGGCTTGCGCCAACAGATCCGCCAGCGCCTCGTCCAGCGGCTTGAGGGGCTTCATTGCGGGGCGCATGGCAGCAGCCCCCCGTGCAGTTCCCAGTTGTATTCAAAGCGGTGTTCGTACTGGATAAGCCAGTCCACCACCTTGTCGGGCGCGTTGAGGTCCAACAGCGGCAGTTGCGTGGGCACCGGCAGGCTCTCAGGCGCATCGGTGGCCACGGCCACCACAAAGTCATCTTCCGGGTAGCGCACGGGTTTGGCCAGTTGCCCGGGCTCGGGCGCGCGCCAGACCTCGATCTTGAGCAGGTCGCTGTCCTTGAAGCCTTCCACCAGCACCCAGTCCACGCCCTGGTACAGCTCGGCCAGCAAGTGGTGCACGCTGAGCGTGGCGGGCTGCTCGAACTCGCGCACCAGCATCAGGCGCTTGTCCGATGCGGCAACCACCTCGAAAGCCCCCGCCTCACGGTGGCGGTAGGTGTCCTTGCCCGGGTGGTCCACATCAAAACTGTGGTGGGCATGCTTGACCACCGATACGCGCAGCCCCCGCAGCCGCAGTGCGGGGATCAACTGCTCGACCAGCGTGGTCTTGCCACTGCCGGAGAACCCGGCAAAACCGACAACCTTCATCCACGGCTCCTTGATTAGCTATGCTATTTATAGCTTGCAGCGCATATCAGACTAGCGCTTGGGGCGATTTTGATCACAAAACCGGGCCATCCCGACCTGCAAAGCGCCTACTGGCACCTGCGGCCGGAATGCCCGGGCTGAGCCGTCACCCCACCCGATTCAAGCGCAATGGCGCTCGATGTAGGCCTTGACCAGATCCACATCGGCGGGCATCACCTGCACCCGCTTGGGCAGGTCTTCGATGCCGGCAAACTTGGCAGGCCGCTCGGGCGCATGGCCCAGGGCTTCGACGATGGTCTCGGCAAACTTGATGGGCAGCGCCGTCTCCAGCACGATCATCGGCACGTTCGGGTCCTGATGGTGCTCCAGGGCCACCTTCACCCCGTCGGCGGTGTGGGTGTCGATGGTCACTCCATGGCGCTGGTAGTTGTCGCGGATGGTAGCCAGGCGGTCGGCATGGGTGCTCTTGCCGCTTTCAAAGCCGTACTTGGCAGCGGCATCGGCAAAACACGGGTCCTGGCTCAGATCAAACCGACCGTCCTTGGACAGGGCATCGCCAAACAACGCCTTGGTGCGCGCACCGTCGCGGCCCAGCAGGTCGAACACAAAGCGCTCGAAGTTGCTGGCCTTGCTGATGTCCATGGACGGGCTCGACGTTTCGTGCGTATCCGCACTGCCGCGCACACGGTACACGCCGGTGCGGAAGAACTCGTCGAGCACGTCGTTCTCGTTGGTGGCCACCACCAGCTTGGCAATTGGCAGGCCCATCATGCGCGCCACATGGCCTGCGCACACGTTGCCGAAGTTGCCGCTGGGCACCGTGAAGCTGACCTTCTGGTCGTTGGTCTCGGTGGCCTGGATGTAGCCCGCAAAGTAATACACCACCTGCGCCAGCAGGCGCGCCCAGTTGATGGAGTTGACCGTGCCGATCTTGTACTTGTGCTTGAAGGCGTGGTCGTTGGAGACGGCCTTGACGATGTCCTGGCAATCGTCGAACACGCCTTCGATGGCGATGTTGTGGATGTTCTCGTCCTGCAGGCTGAACATTTGCGCCTGCTGGAAGGCGCTCATGCGACCGTGCGGGCTGGTCATGAACACACGCACGCCCGCCTTGCCACGCATGGCGTATTCGGCCGCGCTGCCGGTGTCGCCGCTGGTGGCGCCCAGGATGTTGAGCTGCTCGCCACGGCGGCCCAGCTCGTACTCGAACAGATTGCCCAGCAACTGCATGGCCATGTCCTTGAAGGCCAGTGTGGGGCCGTTGGACAGGGCTTCGAGCCACAGGCTGTTTTCCAGGTGGCGCAGGGGCACGATCTCACCCGTGCCGAACACTTCGGCGGTGTACGTCTTGGCGCACAGGGCCTTCAGGTCGGCAGCGGGGATGTCGTCGATGTAGAGCGACAGGATCTGGAACGCCAGCTCGGCATAAC
This sequence comes from Acidovorax sp. M14, assembly GCF_049331375.1. NCBI lineage: Bacteria > Pseudomonadati > Pseudomonadota > Betaproteobacteria > Burkholderiales > Comamonadaceae > Acidovorax > Acidovorax sp. M14. Next base: position 1,589,808 of record NZ_CP186263.1, on the reverse strand, counting down.
CTTGCTCGTGGTAAGCCTTGCGCAGGCGCGTGAGCATGGCGTCATCTACCTGCGGGTAATGCTCGGGCAGGTACAGGCCACCATCGGGCGCCAGGCCTTCGAGGAGGATGTCGCAAAACTGCTTGCGGTCTGCATGGCCGCGGGTGCTGAGGTACTTCATGAGGGGTTCCCGTCGGTATCGGTGAATGGGGTGAACTGGCTAAAAGCTGATGCCGTACACACGGATGTCAATGTAGAGACGCGAGGCGATCAGCAGGAAGAACCCGCCGATCAGGATGAGCCAGTGCAGTGCCCGGTCCTGGCGGTTGTCGGTGCGCTCCAGCAGTACAAAGTAGAGCCACGCAGCCAGAAAGCTGCCCGCCCCGTTGAGGACGGCCTGCGTGCGCGGCATGGAACCGAACAGGGCCAGTGCGACCAGCAGGCCAAACCAGAACGCCAGATGCCAGCGCGGCAGATCGACATGCGCCATCTTGAGCAGCGCCGACAGCGTGAGCGCGGCAACCAGCGTGGGCATGGCGGGGCATCATCATGGCGCGGCGTGGTCCATCATCAGTTGAGCTCTTCCTTGCGGATGCGCGTGATGGGCGCCAGCACGGTAGGCAGTGCCTGCATTTGTGCAATGACGGCATCCATCGTGCCTTCGCGGGTGTCATGGGTCAGGATGATCAGGTCGGTCTGGGTCGATCCTTCGCCACCCACCTCATCGGCTTCGCGCTGCAGCACGGCATCGATGCTCACGCCGGCCTCTGCCAGCAGGCCGGTGACCTTGGCGAGAACACCCGCCTGGTCGGCCACACGCAGACGCAGGTAGTAGCTGGTGACCACTTCGCTCATCGGCAGCACGGGCAGCTGGTCCATGGCACCTTGCAGCGTGTTGGCCTGGAAGGCCAGGTGGGGCACGCGGTGTTCGGGGTCGGCCGTGTGCAGGCGGGCAATGTCCACCAGGTCAGCAATCACAGCGCTCGCGGTGGGCTCGGAGCCCGCGCCCTTGCCGTAGTACAGCGTGGTGCCCACGGCATCGCCCTGCACCACCACGGCGTTCATCGCGCCTTCCACGTTGGCGATCAGGCGCTTGGAGGGAACGAGGCTCGGGTGCACGCGCAGCTCGATGCCCTTTTCGGCCCGCTTGGTGATGCCCAGCAGCTTGATGCGATAACCCAGCTGCTCGGCGTACTTGATGTCGGCAGCGGAGAGCTTGGTGATACCTTCCACGTAGGCCTTGTCAAACTGCACGGGGATGCCGAAGGCGATGGCCGACATGATGGTGGCCTTGTGCGCGGCGTCCACGCCTTCGATGTCGAAGGTCGGGTCGGCCTCGGCATAGCCCAGGCGCTGGGCTTCCTTGAGCACCACATCAAAGTCCAGGCCCTTGCTGCGCATCTCGGACAGGATGAAGTTGGTAGTGCCGTTGATGATGCCGGCGATCCACTGGATGCGGTTGGCCGTGAGGCCTTCGCGCAGCGCCTTGATGATGGGGATGCCCCCGGCCACAGCGGCCTCGAAGGCGACCATCACGCCCTTGGCCGATGCGGCCGCAAAAATCTCGGTGCCGTGCACGGCCAGCAGCGCCTTGTTGGCAGTGACCACATGCTTGCCCGCCGCGATGGCTTCGAGCACCAGGGCGCGGGCGATGCCGTAGCCGCCGATCAGTTCGATCACGATGTCGATGTCGGGGTTGGCGATGATGGCGCGGGCGTCGTTGACGACCTGGATGCTGTCACCCACCACGGCCTTGGCGCGCGCCACGTCCAGATCGGCCACCATGGTGATCTCGATGCCACGGCCAGCACGGCGGCTGATTTCGTCCTGGTTGCGTGCGAGCACGTTGAACACGCCGCTGCCGACGGTGCCGATGCCCAGAAGGCCTACTTGGATGGGTTTCATAGCAATGGGAAGAGAAAGAAAAACAATGATTCGGGAAGGATGTATGGGGCGAGGTGTCGAGCAGCAGATCCGTCAGCGGGTGACATAGGTCGGCAGCTGCCAGGCGCCGCCCGCAAAACCACGGCACATGCCATCGCCAGACTCGCTGCGCAGCACAAAACCCTGGCCGTCGAACTGCCACTCACGCACCCACCAGCAGTCGCCAATGCCACGGCCCTTCATCGCCGAATGCACCATGCCCGAGGCGGGATCGAAATCGCCGTCCACGTCCTGCAAGGGCTCTGGCTTGTAGGGCGGGCGGTCGTTGGCCACCCACAGCAAGCTGCTGAAGTTGTAGGCACCCATGCCGCAGGGCACGGACAGCAGCACCTTGCGGTCCGTGAGCCGGTAGACCTGCACGTTGGCGGGGTTGAACGCATCGTCGCCATTGCACTGGCCCTCGGTGCTGGCGCGGTCCAGCGCAGCCACCAGCGGCTGGGCCAGCGCGGCATCGCCCTTGCGCGCAGGCAGCGGGGTCACCGCCTTGATCACGGGAGCAGGCAAAGGGGGCAGCACGGAAGCCTCTGGCTTCGTGCCTTTGCGCACCAGGGCGCCCGGGGTGCCCACCCGGCCCTGGGCCTCGTCCATCTTGAGCAGAACTGCGGTGACACCCGCCAGCGACAGTACCCAACGGTCCTTGCCAGCGGCCACCGTGGCCTCTTCATTCTTGAGCAACTCCTGCAGCAGGCGAGGCACCTGGGCCGCAGGCACGCTGGGGGTGTCGCCCTTGAGCCCCGGCAACGAGAGTGCGCCCACCTTGAGGTGCAGCGACGCTGGAGAGGCCTTCTCGGTGGACACTTGCAGGTCCACCAGCACCGGAGTATCAGGCCCTGCCTCGCGGGTCAGGCGCATGGAGACCGGCTCTGACTCTCCACTCTCAGACTGGTACCCCACGGCCCTGCAAGTGCGGGTGTTGTCGCATTGCAAGGCCCAGTCTTTGTGCTGGAAGCTCACGGGCTCCTTGCCCTTGTCGGCAGCGTGCACGGTGCCGAGCAAGCCCGCCGCCACCAGCACGCAGGCGGCAACATGCCGGGCCAGGTCTAGAGCGGAGGGGCTGCGCATGGAGCGTATCGCCTTGTTGTCTGGGCAACGCGACGGATCAGGCCGCGACCGCTGCCGCAGTGGTCTGCTTGCGCTTTCGGTATTGCTCCAGGAAGCGCGCCACGCGGCCAATGGCATCGCGCAAGTCATCTTCATGGGGCAGGAACACGATGCGGAAATGGTCAGGCGCGGGCCAGTTGAACCCCGTGCCCTGCACCAGCATGACCTTGGTTTCCTGCAGCAGCTCCAGGAAGAATTGCTGGTCGTCCTCGATGGGATACACCGCCGGATCCAGGCGCGGGAACATGTAGAGCGCGGCCTGCGGCTTCACACAGGTCACACCGGGAATGGCCGTGATCAGCTCATACGCCAGGTCACGCTGCTTGCGCAGGCGGCCGCCTTCGCACACCAGTTCGTTGATGCTCTGGTACCCCCCCAGCGCCGTCTGCACGGCCCACTGGCCGGGCACGTTGGCGCACAGGCGCATGTTGGAGAGCATGTTCAGGCCCTCGATGTAGTCCTTGGCAGGCTTCTTGTCGCCCGACACCACCAGCCAGCCAGCGCGGTAACCGCAGGACCGGTAGCTCTTGGACAGCGAGTTGAACGTGAGTGTGAGCACATCCTCGCTCAGCGAGCCAATGGCCGTGTGCTTGGCGCCGTCGTACAGCACCTTGTCATACACCTCGTCCGCAAAGATCACCAGGCCATGTTCGCGGGCGATGGCGACAATGCCCTTGAGCAGCTCGACCGAGTACAGGGCCCCCGTGGGGTTGTTGGGGTTGATGACTACGATGCCTTTGGTGCGCGGCGTGATCTTGGAGCGGATGTCGTCCAAGTCGGGCATCCATCCATTGGCTTCGTCGCACAGGTAGTGCACCGGGGTGCCGCCCGACAGGCTCGCCGCAGCCGTCCACAGCGGGTAATCCGGCGACGGCAGCAGCAATTCGTCGCCCGTATCCAGCAACGCATTGGTGGCCATCACGATCAGTTCGCTGGCGCCATTGCCCAGGTAGATGTCGTCCAGCGCCACGCCCTTGATACCCTGCTTCTGGGTCTCATGCATCACGGCCTTGCGGGCGGCGAAGATGCCCTTGCTGTCCGAATAGCCCGCTGAATTGGGCAGGTTACGGATCATGTCCTGCTGGATTTCCTCGGGGGCATCAAAGCCGAACACGGCCAGATTGCCGATGTTGAGCTTGATGATCTTGTGCCCGTCTTCCTCCATCTGCTTGGCCGCGTCCATGATCGGGCCCCGGATGTCGTAGCAAACATTGGCAAGCTTGGCGGATTTTTGGACGGTTTTCATGCGCTGACAGTAGTGCGGTGGGGTCAGGAGGCCGCCGGGGCCGGCGCCCTCAGACGAAACCTATAATTTGACCACAGAACCGTTGCCATCCCCCGGCACCAGGCGCTGCTGCCATGCCCCGCAGCCCCCCAAGCCCACCCATTCCCGACATGAAATTCCAGCCCGACCGCTCCAATGCACAGACCATCAGCGGCTACGGCCCCGGCTGGATCGGTATTGACGCCGACAAGATCACACACAGCGTCATCATCGGCTCTGGGGGCCTGCGTCAACCCTGGCCTTGTACACGCTTCGACGACCTGACACCGGAGCATTTTGCCCAGCTGGCTGAGCTGGAAACCGAGCTGGTCATTTTCGGCAGTGGCCTGCGCAACCGCTTTCCTCCGCCAGCCTGGCTGGCTCCGCTGATCGCTCGGAGGCTGGGACTGGAAACCATGGATACGCAGGCAGCATGCCGCACGTACAACATCCTGGCCAGTGAAGGTCGCAACGTGGTCGCAGCCCTGATCCTGGAAGTGTGAGCGCGCTCCGGCGGACCCTGTGATGTAAAGCCATCCACCTATGCACAGCCGTGCCAAAGTGGGCGCCACCGCAGCCAGGACACACTGTCTTACATTTGGCCGGGAACCGTTTTCAGGGTAAAATCACCGGTTGCGGTCGGGGGCACTACCAAGAGCAATAACACACCCACTCCCTCGGCTTACCAACGACTACATCCTGAGAGATTGAAGTGATATGGCGATCGTTGTCAACAAACCCCTCCCTGAATTTGAAGCCAACGCAACCGGTGGTATCAAGGTTTCCAACACCTCCCACCTTGGCCAAATTCTGGTTCTCTACTTCTATCCCAAGGACAACACGCCGGGCTGCACTACGGAGGCCATGCAGTTTCGCGACAAGTACAAGGATTTCGTGAAGGCTGGCGCCGCAGTGTTCGGCGTCTCGCGTGACAACATGAAGTCGCACGACGACTTCAAGGAAAAGCTGGAACTGCCGTTCGAGCTGATTGCAGATACCGAAGAGAAAATGTGCCACATGTTCGGCGTGGTCAAGAACAAGATCATGTACGGCAAGAAGGTCAAGGGCATTGAGCGCAGCACCTTCCTGATCGGCCCCGACGGTCTTCTGGTGCAAGAGTGGCGTGGCCTCAAGGTACCTGGCCACGTGGACGAAGTTCTCAAGACTGTCAAATCTCTCAAGGCCCTGAAGAAGGCCGCCTGAGCCCAGCACGGATTGCAAAGGGTTCGATTGCGCTATTTCAGTCCATCAGGGGTCATTGGAGCATCCACGCGACACACCACCCGTTTTGCCTCGGCAAGACACATGGAGTGGGCATAATGGATCAATGCCCCTGGTTACTGCACCGCTAGCACCCACCCAAAAAGCCGCCTTGGCCTCAAGGCGGCTTTTTGCTTTCTGACCCATCCGTTACCCCTTTACCGACCGAGGCCCTGCCACCATGCCCCTGCCCCCCGCCCCCAGCCGGCGCGCTGCACTCCTCGCGCCAGAAGCCTTTGAAGTCACGGCCCGCCCTCGCGTAGCGACCACCTCCGCCAACGAACCGGTGGCTGCGCCTCAGCGCACTGCAGGAGCGCCGGCCCGCGCTGGCCGCAAGGCAGACAGCGTGGCCTCTGCGCTGGCAGCACCCGAAGCCGCTCCGCTGGTCCAGGTCCAGGTCGAGACCCGCGCCCGCACACCCGAACCCGTCACCGCACCCGTGGCTCGCAGCACCGGGACCCGCAAGGCACGGAGCACCAGCGCTACGCCGGCCGTTATCGCCAGCACCGCACCAGCCGCCGCAACCACCACCCGAGCCCGCAAATCCGCGTCACAAGGCCCGACCAAGCTCTTCGTGCTGGACACGAATGTGCTGCTGCACGACCCAACCAGCCTGTTCCGCTTTGAAGAGCACGACATCTTCCTGCCGATGATCGTGCTGGAGGAACTGGACGGCCACAAGAAGGGCATGACCGAAGTCGCCCGCAATGGCCGCCAGGCAAGCCGCACGCTCGACGCGCTGGCGGCCGCCCAAGGCGCAGACATGGCCAAGGGCCTCAAGCTCGACTCCACCGGCCAGCGTGCCGCAGGCGGCCACCTGTTCTTCCAGACCGTACCGTTGGACTACAGCCTGCCCACCAGCCTGCCCCCTGGCAAGGCCGACAACCAGATCCTGGGCGTGGTGGAAGCGCTGCGCAAGCTGCATGCCCCGCGCGAGGTCGTGCTGGTGTCCAAGGACATCAACATGCGCGTCAAGGCGCGCGCCCTGGGCCTGAACGCCGAGGACTACCAGAACGACAAGACACTGGAAGACGGCGACCTGCTGTACGCCGGCGTGCTGGCCCTGCCACCGGACTTCTGGACCAAGAGCGGCAAGAACGTGGAAAGCTGGCAGAGCGGCGCCCACACCTACTACCGCATTGGCGGACCGATCGTGCCGCAGCTGATGATCAATCAGTTCGTGTACTTCGAGGCGCCCGGCGAGCCCAGCCTGTTCGCGCGTGTGAGCGAGATCCGCGAAAAGACTGCGGTGCTGCAGACGCTGAAGGACTATGGCTCTGCCAAGAACGCGGTGTGGGGTGTGACCACCCGCAACCGCGAGCAGAACTACGCCATGAACCTGCTCATGGACCCCGAGATCGACTTCGTGACGCTGACCGGCACGGCGGGCACCGGCAAGACCCTGCTGGCCCTGGCTGCAGGCCTCACCCAAGTGCTGGACGACCGCCGCTACACCGAGATCATCATGACCCGCGCCACCGTGAGCGTAGGCGAGGACATCGGCTTCTTGCCCGGCACCGAGGAAGAAAAGATGGGCCCCTGGATGGGCGCGCTGGACGACAACCTGGAGTTCCTGGCCAAGGGCGACGGCGGCAACGCCGGCGAGTGGGGCCGTGCGGCCACCAACGAGCTGATCCGCAGCCGCATCAAGATCAAGAGCATGAACTTCATGCGCGGACGCACCTTCCTGAACAAGTACGTGATCATCGATGAGGCGCAGAACCTGACGCCCAAGCAAATGAAGACGCTGATCACCCGCGCAGGCCCTGGCACCAAGATCATCTGCATGGGCAACCTGGCGCAGATCGATACACCGTATCTGACCGAAGGCTCGTCCGGCCTGACGTACGCGGTAGACCGCTTCAAGGGCTGGCCACACAGCGGCCACATCACGCTGGCGAGGGGCGAACGCTCACGCCTGGCGGACTTCGCCAGCGAGGTGCTCTGAGTTGGCGACAGGCTGGGTTGCTGCGCTGAAGCTGGTGCCCTGGGGCGACGTCATCGAGGCGACGCCCCAGATCCTGCAAGCCGCCAAAAAGCTGCTGGGCACCACGCAGAAAGGGAATGCCGACGCTGCAGCGGGTGCGCTGGAAGGCGGGTCTGGTGGCGAACCCGCCATGCCGGTCGCCTTGCAGCTCCAGCATCTGCGCGACCGGGTGGCGCAGTTGGTGCGGGAGCAGCAAGAGTCTGCCGTGCTGATCCAGTCGCTGGCCGAACAGAATGCCCAGGTGGTGCGAGCGGTGGAAGTGCTACGGCAGCGCCAGCAACGGCTCACAGTAGCCGCAGGCATCCTGGCCGCGGCATGCACGGGGTTGCTGGTGTGGGTGCTGCGGCAGTAGTGCCAATGTGCATACTGCGCGACTGGAGCCACAGACTCAGGACTGCATAGCGCTCGCCCTCATTCGCTATAAATTCAATAGCTGCCAGCGCATATGAATCATGCGCTAGCAGCTATTTTTATTAGAAGTCGTCACCCGAACCCATCGCCAGGTTCTCAAAGCGCGTCTGATTCTTCTGGAAGAACAGCTTCACGGTTCCCGTAGGGCCGTTACGCTGCTTGCCGATGATGACCTCGGCCACGTTGGGCTCCTTTGAGTCCTTGTTGTAGTAGTCGTCGCGGTAGATGAACATGATGATGTCCGCGTCCTGCTCGATGGCACCGGATTCGCGCAGGTCGGACATCATGGGGCGCTTGTCGGTGCGCTGCTCTACCGAACGGTTGAGCTGCGACAGCGCAATCACCGGGCACTGCAACTCCTTGGCCAGCATCTTCAGGCCCCGGGAGATTTCGCCCAGCTCTGTCGCCCGGTTGTCGGCACTGCCTGCGCCCGAGCCGCTCATGAGCTGCAAATAGTCCACGACGATCAAGCCCAGCTTGCCGCACTGGCGCGCCAGGCGCCGTGCATTGGCGCGCAGCTCGCTGGGCGTGAGGCCCGGGGTTTCATCGATGTGCAGCGACACCGTGCGCAGCTTCTCGATGGCCTCGGTCAGGCGCGGCCACTCGTCATCGGTGAGCTGGCCGGTGCGCAAATGCCCTTGGTTCACGCGGCCGATGGAGCCCACGATACGCACCGCGAGCTGGGCGGCCCCCATTTCCATGGAGAAGATGGCGACGGGCAGGCCTTCGTTCAGCGCGACGTGCTCGGCAATGTTCACCGCAAACGAGGTCTTGCCCATGGAGGGGCGCGCCGCCAGCACGATCATGTCACCCGCCTGCAGCCCCGAGGTCATGCGGTCCAGGTCGGCAAAGCCGGTGGGAATGCCGGTCACGTCCACCGGGTTGTCGGCCATCTCCTGCACCTTGTCGAGCAGGTCGATCACCAGCGTGTCGAGCGACTGGAAGCCCTGTTTGGTTCGCGACCCCTCTTCGCCAATGGCAAAGATCTTGGCCTCGGCCTCGTCCAGGATGCGCTCCACGGTCTTGCCTTGCGGGTTAAAGGCATTGGTGGAGATTTCATCGCTGGCCGTGACCAGTTTGCGCAGGATGGCACGCTCGCGAACGATCTCGGCATAGCGCCGGATGTTGCTGGCGCTGGGCACGTACTGCGCCAGGTTGTTCAGGTAAGCGAGCCCCCCCATCTCCTGTGCCTTGCCCTGGTTCTGCAGGTGCTCGAACACCGTGATCACATCGGCTGGCTTGCTGGCATTGATCAACGCACCGATGGCGGTGTAGATCATCTGGTGTTCATGGCGGTAGAAATGGCTCTCCACCAGCAAGTCGCCCACACGGTCCCAGGCGTTGTTGTCCAGCAGCAGCCCCCCCAGCACGCTGGACTCCGCCTCGATGGAGTGCGGCGGCACACGCAACTGGGCAATCTCACGGTCCGGCACGGGCGTGAATCCATCATCAAGGGGTGGGAAAACGGCAGACATGGAATCCTCGAAGTCAACCCGGCATGCTATCGCCCGCACGGCGCGTCGTCATGGCACAAGTCTGTGGATAAGGCGGGGGTAACCCGTGGGCAACCGTGTACAAACCACGGTCACACAAAAACAAAAGCCGCCCGAGGGCGGCTTTGTCGAAAAGTCCGAACGGACGATCAGGCGGTTTCGCCGTAGACCGACACGTTGACTTCCACCACCACGTCGGTGTGCAGAGCCACGCTCACAGCGCTATCGCTCACGACCTTGATCGGGCCGTTGGGCAGGCGGATTTGCGACTTGGCAACCTTGTAGCCTTGCTTGTTCAGCTCTTCGGCGATGTCGTGGTTGGTCACGGAACCAAACAGACGGCCATCCACGCCAGCCTTTTGGGTCAGCTTGACGGTGGTACCGGCCAGCTTTTCGCCTTGGGCTTGGGCTTCTGCCAGCTTGGCAGCAGCGGCCTTTTCGAGTTCAGCGCGCTTGGCTTCGAACTCTGCCTTGGCGGCTTCGGTGGCGCGGCGGGCGCGACCAGCGGGGATCAGAAAGTTACGGGCGTAGCCGTCTTTGACCTTGACGATTTCACCGAGGTTGCCGAGGTTCACAACCTTGTCGAGCAGAATGATTTGCATGGGTTGTGCTCCTTAGATCTTGTGCTGGTCGCTGTAAGGCACCAGGGCCAGGAAGCGGGCGCGCTTGATGGCAGTGTTCAGCTGACGCTGGAAGATGGCGCGCGTGCCGGTCAGGCGTGCGGGGATGATCTTGCCGTTTTCGGCGATGAAATCACGCAGCGTGTCGACATCCTTGTAGTCGATTTCTTCAACACCGGTCACCGTGAAGCGGCAGAAGCGCTTGCGCTTGAACAGCAGGGACTGTGTGTTGCGCTTTGGGCGCTTGTCTTTGTTGAACTTCTTGAACGTGGCCATTGCGGACCCCTTGAAAATTAATTTTGTTGAATATCCTGGATGTGCAGCACTGCAGTCTTGCCGTTGCGCGGCGTGGCCAGAAACCCAGAGAAAGTCCAGAGACTTCCGATGTTCTGCCTTGCCAGTCGCTCGGCCATCGCTCCAAACGCGGTGGCCTTCATGGCAGCCTTGACTTCGCGGGGGCGACCTGCCTCGGTTTGCTGGGACTCGTGTTCGAGGCGCAGCGAGATGGCAGGCAATCCGGCGGGCGTGTATCGCAGGGGTTCAGCCTCTGCGATACAGGCGGTCAAGACGACGCGGTTCTCCACTCCAAAGAGAGAAGAGGATCAGCGCTCGCCAGCCGCTGCGTATTCAGCTTGGCTGGCCTTGCGGGCTTCTTCGCGCTCCACGGTCTTCATCATGGAGGAAGGACCGGTTTCGGCCTTCTTCTTTTGCACGGTCAGGTGGCGCAGCACGGCGTCGTTGAACTTGAAGGCGTGTTCCAGTTCAGCCATCACAGCCTGGTCGGCTTCGATGTTCACGCACAGGTAGTGGGCCTTGGCCAGCTTGTTGATCAGGTACGCCAGTTGACGACGGCCCCAGTCTTCCACGCGGTGCACCTTGCCACCGCCAGCGGTGATCATGCCCTTGTAGCGCTCCAGCATGGCTGGCACTTGTTCGCTTTGATCCGGATGGATCAACAAAATGATTTCGTAATGACGCATGCAGACTCCTTTTGGGTGAGACCACCCACCGCGTCTAGAAGTGGTGTGGCAAGGGAAAGCCTGCGATTATAACCCGGCCGCTCGCGCTTGTACACTCAGCACATTCGCAGCCGCACTCTCCGCGCCCCATTTGCCCGGTCATGGGAGATAGGGCCCTTGCAAAAACGGCAGTTGGGCCGACATGCCTTACAACCACTTGCGCCAGTCCGGGCCGTCACAACGACAAATCCCTTGCGCAGACCTTGATATTGCCCGGCGAGCCCCCAGATGCCGCGCGTACCGCTTTTTTACCTCTTCACTTACTGACATGTCAGACCACAGCCAAACCAACCCCGCCCAGAGCGCCCCTGCCCCCGAAGAAGTCGAAGCCGCCATGGCTGCCCACGCCTCCGATGAGCTGGCTCGCCTGCAGGGCGAGCTGGCCGAGCTGAAGGCCAAGAGCGCCGATCTGGCCGACCAGTTCCTGCGTGCCAAGGCCGAGGCAGAGAATGCCCGCCGCCGCGCTGAAGAGGAAGTGTCCAAGGCCCGCAAATTCGGCATCGAGAGTTTTGCCGAGAGCCTGCTGCCCGTGGCCGACAGCCTGGATGCCGCCCTGGCCATCAAGGAAGCCACCCCCCAGCAGCTGCGCGAGGGCGCCGACGCTACGCTGCGCCAGCTGACCTCGGCCCTCGAGCGCAACAAGGTGGTGGCCATCAACCCCACTGCAGGCGCCAAGTTCGACCCCCACCAGCACCAGGCCATCAGCGTGGTACCCGCTGAACAAGAAGCCAACACGGTGGTCGCCGTGCTGCAAAAGGGCTATGTGATCGCCGAGCGCGTACTGCGCCCCGCCCTGGTCACCGTGGCGGCCCCCAAATAAAAGCCGCAAAAAATCGCCCCGGAAGACTTGAACCCCACCAAGTTATCCACAAGTTACTAGCCATCCAAACCATTCAAGCATTCGGAGAAAAATCATGGGAAAAATCATCGGCATTGACCTGGGCACCACCAACAGCTGCGTCTCCATCATGGAGGGCAACACCACCCGCGTGATCGAAAACAGCGAAGGCGCGCGCACCACGCCGTCCATCGTGGCTTACCAGGAAGACGGCGAGATCCTCGTCGGCGCATCCGCCAAGCGCCAGGCCGTGACCAACCCCAAGAACACGCTGTTCGCGATCAAGCGCCTGATCGGCCGCAAGTTCACCGAAAAGGAAGTGCAAAAGGACATCGACCTGATGCCCTACTCCATCGTGGCCGCCGACAACGGTGACGCCTGGGTGGAAGTGCGCGGCAAGAAGCTGTCGGCCCAGCAAGTGTCTGCTGACATTCTGCGCAAGATGAAGAAGACCGCCGAGGACTACCTGGGCGAGCCCGTGACCGAGGCCGTGATCACCGTGCCCGCGTACTTCAACGACGCTCAGCGCCAAGCCACCAAGGACGCTGGCCGCATTGCAGGCCTAGACGTCAAGCGCATCATCAACGAACCCACGGCTGCGGCCCTGGCCTTCGGCCTGGACAAGCAGGAAAAGGGCGACCGCAAGATTGCTGTGTATGACCTGGGTGGCGGTACGTTCGACGTGTCCATCATCGAAATCGCCGACGTAGACGGCGAAAAGCAGTTCGAAGTGCTGTCGACCAACGGCGACACCTTCCTGGGCGGCGAAGACTTCGACCAGCGCATCATTGACTACATCATCAGCGAGTTCAAGAAAGAGCAAGGCGTGGACCTCTCCAAGGACGTCCTGGCCCTGCAACGCCTGAAGGAAGCCGCTGAAAAGGCCAAGATCGAGCTGTCCAACTCGGCCTCTACCGACATCAACCTGCCCTACATCACGGCCGACGCTTCGGGCCCTAAGCACCTGAACATCAAGCTGACCCGCGCCAAGCTGGAAGCCCTGGTGGAAGAGCTGATCGAGCGCACCATCGCTCCTTGCCGCATGGCCATCAAGGATGCCGGCGTGTCCGTGTCCGACATCCATGACGTGATCCTGGTCGGCGGCATGACCCGCATGCCAAAGGTGCAGGAGAAGGTCAAGGAGTTCTTCGGCAAGGACCCCCGCAAGGACGTGAACCCTGACGAAGCCGTGGCCGTGGGCGCCGCCATTCAAGGTCAGGTGCTGTCGGGCGACCGCAAGGACGTGCTGCTGCTGGACGTGACCCCCCTGTCGCTGGGTATCGAAACACTGGGCGGTGTGATGACCAAGATGATCACCAAGAACACGACCATCCCGACGAAGTTCGCACAGACCTTCTCGACGGCCGACGACAACCAGCCTGCCGTGACCATCAAGGTCTACCAGGGCGAACGCGAAATGGCTTCGGGCAACAAGCTGCTGGGCGAGTTCAACCTGGAAGGCATTCCACCGGCAGCCCGTGGTGTTCCACAGATCGAAGTGTCGTTCGACATCGACGCCAACGGCATCTTGCACGTGGGCGCCAAGGACAAGGGCACCGGCAAGGAAAACAAGATCACCATCAAGGCCAACTCGGGCCTGTCGGAAGAAGAAATCCAGAAGATGGTGAAGGACGCCGAGCTGAACGCCGCGGACGACAAGAAGAAGCTGGAGCTGGTACAAGCCCGCAACCAGGGTGAAGCTGCCGTACACAGTGTGAACAAGAGCCTCGCCGAGCATGGCGACAAGCTCGAAGCCGGCGAAAAGGACGCCATCACCGCCGCCGTGAAGGCCCTGGAAGAAGCGCTGAAGGGTGAAGACAAGGCTGCCATCGACGAAAAGACGACCGCGCTGATGGCCGCCAGCCAGAAGCTGGGCGAGAAGATGTACGCCGAATCGCAGGCAGCGCAAGCCGCCCAGGCGGCCGGTGGTGCAGACGCCGCAGGCGCCTCGGCCGGTGCAGCCAACAAGCCCGCCGATGACGATAACGTCGTCGATGCCGAGGTGAAGGAAGTCAAGAAGGGCTGAACGAGCCCCCGTTGACCCGAGCCGCCGCGCATTGCTCTGAGGGGCTGCGCGGCGTTCCTGTTCCAACTGGGTTCTGAATCACTATGTCCAAACGAGACTTTTACGAAATCCTAGGCGTTCCGAAAAACGCCTCGGACGAAGAAATCAAGAAGGCCTATCGCAAGCTGGCGATGAAGCATCACCCTGACCGCAACCAGGGTGATGCCGCCAAGCCTGCCGAAGAGAAATTCAAGGAAGCCAAAGAGGCTTACGAAATGCTCTCCGACCCGCAAAAGCGGGCCGCCTACGACCAGTACGGCCACGCCGGTGTGGACCCCAACATGCGCGGCCCCGGCGGTGCAGGTGCCGAAGGGTTTGGCGGTTTTGCCGAGGCGTTTGGCGACATCTTCGGTGACATGTTCGGCCAGCAAGGCCGTGGCCGGGGAGCCGGCGGACGCCAAGTGTACCGGGGCTCCGACCTCAGCTACGCCATGGAGATCACGCTGGAAGAGGCCGCGCGCGGCAAGGACGCGCAGATCCGCATCCCCTCCTGGGACACCTGCGACACCTGCCATGGCAGCGGCGCCAAGCCTGGCACCAGCGCGAAGACCTGCGGCACCTGCCAGGGCGCAGGCACGGTGCAGATGCGCCAGGGCTTCTTCAGCGTGCAGCAGACCTGCCCCCACTGCCGCGGCACGGGCAAGATCATTCCTGAGCCCTGCACCACCTGCCACGGCCAGGGCAAGCTCAAGAAGCAAAAAACGCTGGAGGTGAAGATCCCTGCGGGCATCGACGACGGCATGCGCATCCGCAGCACGGGCAACGGCGAACCGGGCACCAACGGCGGCCCACCGGGCGACCTGTACATCGAGATCCGCCTGAAGAAACACGACATCTTCGAGCGCGACGGTGACGACCTGCACTGCCAGGTGCCCGTGAGCTTCATCACGGCGGCCCTCGGCGGCGAGATCGAAGTGCCCACGCTCGCAGGCAAGGCCGCGATCGACATCCCCGAAGGCACCCAGGCCGGCAAACAGTTCCGCCTGCGCGGCAAGGGCATCAAGGGAGTGCGCGCCAGCTACCCCGGCGACCTGTACTGCCACATCGCGGTCGAGACGCCCGTCAAGCTCACCGAGCACCAGCGCAAGCTGCTGCGCGAGCTGGAAGACTCCCTCAAGAAGGGCGGCGCGCGCCATTCGCCCAGTGGCGAGAGCTGGACGGACCGACTAAAGAACTTCTTCAGCTGATCCCTAACGCACGGGTTTCCCCGCCCCTAACCGCCTGCAGCCCCAAGGCCGCAGGCGGTTTTTTCTTGATGCAAGGCAAGAAACGCCGTGGCAATGTCCACGGGCGCGATCCGATCAGTAGGATGGGCACCATCGATGATCAGTCAGGAGCCTGGACACATGAACGTCAACATCACCTTCCTAGGCGGCTCCGGCACTGTCACCGGCTCCAAATACCTGGTGCGCTACAACGGCAAAAGCCTGCTGGTCGATTGCGGTCTGTTCCAGGGCTACAAGCAGCTGCGCCTGCGCAACTGGCAGCCCCTGCCCGTCACGCCGCACCAGATCGACGCCGTGGTGCTGACCCACGCCCACCTGGACCACAGCGGCTACCTGCCCTTGCTGGCGCGCGACGGCTATACCCACGCCATCCATTGCACGCCGGGCACGCGCGACCTGTGCACCATCCTGCTGCCCGACAGCGGACACCTGCAGGAAGAAGACGCCGCCTTCCTCAACCGCCACCAGCTCAGCAGCCACAGCCCCGCCCTGCCCCTGTATACGCGGCTGGATGCAATGCACTGCCTCAAGCAGTTCCAGATCCATCCGTTCCACAAAGCCTTCGAGCCCTTGCCCGGCTGGCGCGTGACCTTTTCGCCTGCGGGCCACATCCTGGGGGCGGCCAGCGTGCTGCTGGAGGTGGGAGGCAGGCGCATCCTGTTCTCCGGTGACCTGGGCCGGCCGGACGACTTGCTGATGAACCCACCAGACGCCCCGCCCCAAGCGGACACGGTGCTCATCGAATCCACCTACGGCGACCGCGAGCACCCGCCTGAGGGTCTGCTCGACGAACTGGGCCCCGCCCTGCAGCGGCTGGCTGCACGCGGGGGCATCGCCGTGGTGCCTGTGTTCGCCGTGGGCCGTGCACAGGTCGTGCTACACGCCATCGGTTTGCTGAAGGCGCAGGGCGTGGTACCCGCATCGCTCAAGGTGTTTCTGGACAGCCCTATGGCCGTGAGCACCACAGGGCTGTTCCAGCACCACATGCAGGAACACCGCCTGAGCGGGCGGGAAGTGCAGGCGCTGGAACACGGCGCCACCATGGTCCAGACGACGGAACAGTCCAAAGGCCTGGCCCGGCTGCATGGGCCCATGGTCATCCTGTCGGCCAGCGGCATGGCCACCGGGGGCCGCGTGCTGCACCACCTGGCGCTGCACGCGGGCGACCACCGCAACATGATCATCCTGACCGGGCACCAGGCGCCGGGCACGCGCGGCGCCCGCCTGGCTGAGGGCGAGAAAAACATCCGCATCCACGGCCAGGACGTGGCTGTTCGGGCCGAAGTGGTCAAGCTGTCTTCTGCATCGGCCCATGCGGACGGCAACCAGCTCATCGCCTGGCTGCGCAGCATGGGCCACGCACCCGACCAGGTGTACGTGGTGCATGGCGAAATGGACGCTGCAGACCGGCTGCGCCAACGCGTTGAACACGAGCTGCGCTGGCGGGCCTCGGTGCCCGAACACGGCAGCACCTGCACGGCCTGAGCTCCGCCCCGGTCTCTCTTTCTGCGCTCCAGAAGAGCAGTTCTCGCGCAGAAGGGCATCGCAGTCATCGCGTATCGCGATGACAAACCACTAATAATGGGGGGAAAATAGGAAACCTTCTCCTTTCGAGAAGTCAAAACCCCATGAAAAGCTCCGAGCGCAGTTTTGCGCGCCGTATTGACCTGACCTCGCTGCAATTGTTTGTGGCGGTGTGCGAGCTCGGCAGCATCGGCCGCGCGGCCGAGCGCGAGTTCATCGCGGCGTCGGCCGTGAGCAAGCGTCTCTCGGATCTGGAAACGGCCGTGGACACCGCCCTGCTCTACCGCCACAGCCGGGGCGTGACCCTCACGCCCGCTGGCGAGAGCCTGCTGCACCATGCGCGCACCGTGCTGTTCGGCCTGGAGCGCATGCAGGGCGAACTGAGTGAATACGCTGACGGCGTGCGCGGCCATGTGCGCATGCACGCCAACATTTCGGCCATCTTCCAGTTTCTGCCCGAAGACCTGGGCGCCTTCGCGCGCGAGCACAGCCAGATCAAGATCGATCTGCAGGAGCACCTTTCCAGCGACGTGCTGCACGCCGTGCAAGAAGGCGCCGCCGATCTGGGCATCTGCAACATCGGCATGGCGAACGGCGGGGGTGCCCTTGAGCTGCAAACCCGCCCCTACCGCGCTGATAATCTGGTGCTGGTTGTGCCCCGAGCGCATGATTTGTCTGCGCTTGATGCTATCAATTTTGAAGAAGTCCTGGACTGGGACATCGTGGGCCTGCACGCCAACAGCAGCATCAGCCTGGCCATGCGTGCAGCCGCAGCCGCTGCCGGGCGCCCGCTGCGCCAGCGCATCCAGGTCACGGGGCTCGATGCCATGTGCCGCATGATCGACAACGGCCTGGGCGTGGGGCTATTGCCCGACCGGGCCTTTGCACTGATGCGCGGCGTGGGCAACCTGCAGGCCATCCCGCTGACCGATGCCTGGGCGCACCGCGAACTGCGCGTGGTGGCCCGCGACTTTGACGCCCTGCCCGTCACAGCCCGTTTGCTGGTGGAACACCTTGCACCGCGGCCGGAGCCGCCCTCGGCGCAAACAGCCCCCGACACTAAAATCCAATCCCCCACCTGAAGCCCGAAAGCAGAAAGAAAGCCACGCCATGGGACGCACCCTGTACGACAAGATCTGGGACGAGCATGTTGTCCACACCGAAGAGGACGGCACCTCCATCCTCTACATCGACCGCCATCTGGTGCACGAAGTCACCAGCCCCCAGGCGTTTGAAGGCCTGCGCGAGGCGGGCCGCAAGGTCTGGCGCATGAGCTCCATCGTGGCCACCGCCGACCACAACACGCCCACCACGGGCTGGGAGAACGGCTACGACGGCATCACCGACCCGATCAGCAAAGAACAGATCACCACGCTGAACGACAACATCGCGCAGATCACGCCGGCAGCGTTCTTCCCATTCATGCACAAGCGCCAAGGCATCGTGCACGTGATCGGCCCCGAAAACGGCGCCACCCTGCCCGGCATGACCGTGGTCTGCGGCGACAGCCACACCAGCACACACGGCGCGTTTGGCGCACTGGCGCACGGCATCGGCACCTCCGAAGTCGAGCACGTGATGGCCACCCAGACCCTGCTGGCCAAGAAGGCCAAGAACATGCTGGTCCAGGTGGACGGCACGCTGGCCAAGGGCGTGACGCCCAAGGACGTGGTGCTGGCCATCATCGGCAAGATCGGCACCGCCGGCGGCACGGGCTACACGATTGAATTTGCCGGCTCCGTCTTCCGCGCCATGACCATGGAAGGCCGCATGACCGTGTGCAACATGGCCATCGAGGCCGGTGCCCGCGCAGGCCTGGTGGCGGTGGATGACAAGACCATCGAATACGTCAAGGGCCGCCCCCTGTCGCCCACAGGCGTGGAATGGGATCAGGCCGTGGCGTACTGGAAAACGCTGCACTCTGACGCCGACGCAAAGTTCGACGCCGTGGTCAAGCTCGACGCGGCGGAGATCGTTCCGCAGGTCACCTGGGGCACCAGCCCCGAGATGGTGCTGGGCGTGGACGCCCGCGTGCCGGACCCCGACAAGGAGAAAGACGCCAACAAGCGTGGCGCCATCGAGCGCGCCTTGACCTACATGGGCCTCACGCCGGGCAAGCCGATCAACGACATCACCATCGACAAGGTGTTCATCGGCAGCTGCACCAACAGCCGCATCGAAGACATGCGCGAAGCCGCCGCCGTGGTGAAGAACCTGGGCCGCAAGGTGGCCAGCAATGTGAAGCTGGCCATGGTGGTACCCGGCTCGGGCCTGGTCAAGGAACAGGCCGAGCGCGAGGGCTTGGACCAGATCTTCAAGGCCGCAGGCTTTGAATGGCGCGAACCCGGTTGCAGCATGTGCCTGGCCATGAACGCCGACCGCCTGGAGCCTGGCGAGCGTTGCGCATCGACCAGCAACCGCAACTTTGAAGGCCGCCAGGGCGCTGGAGGCCGCACCCATCTCGTGAGCCCCGCCATGGCCGCTGCGGCTGCCGTGCACGGGCATTTCGTAGACATCCGCCAATTTGCCTGAAGGAGCTTTGCCATGAAAACCACCGCTACCCTCATCGCTTTGACCCTCACGTTCCTGCTGGCCGGTTGCAACACCGTCAAGGGTGTGGGCCAGGACATCGGCAAGGCCGGATCGGCCATCGAGCGCGCAGCCAAATAAGGCCTCCTGACATGCAGAAATTCACCCTCCACAAAGGCCTCGTGGCTCCCATGGACCGCGAGAACGTCGATACCGACGCCATCATCCCCAAGCAGTTCCTCAAGTCGATCAAGAAGACGGGCTTTGGCCCCAACCTGTTTGACGAATGGCGCTACCTGGACAAGGGCGAGCCGGGCATCCCCGAAAGCCAGCGCAAGCCCAACCCCGACTTTGTGCTGAACCAGCCACGTTACAAAGGCGCGAGCATCCTCATCGCGCGCAAGAACTTTGGCTGCGGCTCCAGCCGTGAACACGCGCCCTGGGCACTGGACCAGTTCGGCTTTCGCGCCGTGATCGCGCCCAGCTTTGCCGACATCTTCTTCAACAACTGCTTCAAGAACGGCCTGCTGCCAATCGTGCTGCCAGAGGCCACCGTCGCCCAGCTGTTTGACGAAGTGGCGGCCTTTCCGGGCTACCAGCTCACCATCGACCTGGAGCGCCAGGTCATCGTGCGCCCCCAGGGCGAGGAGATCCCGTTCGAGGTGCAGGCCTTCCGCAAGTACTGCCTGCTCAACGGTTTTGACGACATCGGCCTGACCCTGCGCCAGTCGGACAAGATCAAGGCCTTTGAAGCCCAGCGCCTGGCCACCAAGCCCTGGCTGGCACACACCATGGTGTCGTAACCCCAATATTCAGCCCAATTGGCCGCAAGTGCTACATCCATATGCGCTGGCAGCTATCAAAAACAAAGCAAAACCAATGAAAATCGCAGTTCTGCCGGGTGACGGCATCGGTACCGAAATCGTGGCCGAGGCCGTCAAGGTCCTCAACGCACTCGACCTGAAGTTCGAGATGGAATCGGCCCTTGTCGGCGGTGCCGCCTACGAGGCCCACGGCCACCCGCTGCCCGAATCCACCCTCCAACTCGCCAAGGAAGCCGACGCCATCCTGTTCGGCGCCGTGGGCGACTGGAAATACGACAAGCTCGACCGCCCCCTGCGCCCCGAGCAAGCCATCCTGGGCCTGCGCAAGAACCTGGGCCTGTTCGCCAACTTCCGCCCCGCGATTTGCTACGAGCAACTGGTGGGCGCCTCGAGCCTCAAGCCCGAGTTGATCGCAGGCCTGGACATCCTCATCATCCGCGAGCTGACGGGCGACATCTACTTCGGTCAACCCCGTGGCCGCCGCACGGCAGTGGATGGGCACTTCCCCGGTGCAGAGGAAGCCTTTGACACCATGCGCTACTCGCGCCCTGAGATCGAGCGCATCGCCCATGTCGCCTTCCAGGCCGCCCGCAAGCGCAACAAGAAGGTCACCAGCGTGGACAAGGCCAACGTGCTGGAAACCTTCCAGTTCTGGAAAGACGTGATGACCGAAGTGGGCCAGCAGTACCCCGACGTCGAACTGCAGCACATGTACGTGGACAACGCGGCCATGCAACTGGTCAAGGCCCCCAAGGCATTTGACGTGGTGGTGACCGGCAACATGTTCGGCGACATCCTGTCGGACGAAGCGTCCATGCTCACCGGCTCCATCGGCATGCTGCCCTCGGCCAGCCTGAACAGCAGCAACCAGGGCCTGTACGAGCCCAGCCACGGCAGCGCCCCCGACATCGCCGGCAAGGGCGTTGCCAACCCGCTGGCCACCATCCTGTCGGCTGCGATGATGCTGCGCTTCAGCCTGAACCAGGAAGCCGCCGCCCAGCGCATCGAAGCGGCCGTGCAAAAAGTGCTGGCCCAAGGCCTGCGCACGCCCGACATCTACAGCGAAGGCACCACCAAGGTCGGCACAGCGCAGATGGGCGACGCCGTGGTGAAGGCGCTGCAAGC
The DNA here is from genome assembly GCF_049331375.1 of Acidovorax sp. M14. Lineage (NCBI taxonomy): Bacteria > Pseudomonadati > Pseudomonadota > Betaproteobacteria > Burkholderiales > Comamonadaceae > Acidovorax > Acidovorax sp. M14. Next base: position 1,568,599 of record NZ_CP186263.1, on the reverse strand, counting down.
GTAAACCGCCCCACCCACGCGAGCTGCTCGTAGCGGCGGCAAGCGGCATCCATCACAGGCGACCCTCAGTGGTCGCCTTTTTCATGGGCAGGACCCGGCTCGCAGATCCACCCAGCCCTCTAGGTGGCGTTGCACAGCAGTTCATGGCGTTCGCGCAACGCTGCAAGCCCCGTGCAAGCCGCGATCCATTACAATCACGCTCATGTTTGCCGCCCGCCCGTTCGCCCTGAACACCGCTACTGCCGCCCTGGCAGGCGTGGCTGTGCGCGCAATCACCACCAAAACCACGACCATTATTAAGGGCTGATCCAGCTCCGGTACCGTCGTGCGCCCTCTCCCGGCCAGACGAGCCGGGGCAAACAGTCTGGTCTGGCACTGTTTCTTAATCTGAAAGGGGCGTTGAAATGAGCAAGTTGGTAGGTTTGGTCGGCTGGCGCGGCATGGTCGGCTCAGTGTTGATGGACCGCATGGTCGAAGAAAAAGACTTCGACCTGATTGAGCCATTGTTCTTCTCCACCTCCAACGCCGGCGGCAAGGCCCCTGCGCAGGCCAAGAACGAAACCACCCTGCAAGACGCCTTCAACATCGATGCCCTGAAGCGCTGCGACATCATCATCACCGCACAAGGCGGCGACTACACCACCGAAGTCTTCCCCAAGCTGCGCGCTGCGGGCTGGAACGGCCACTGGATCGACGCCGCCTCCACCCTGCGCATGGAGAAGGACGCGGTCATCATCCTCGACCCCGTGAACATGCCCGTCATCAAGGACGCGCTGGCCAACGGCGGCAAGAACTGGGTGGGCGGCAACTGCACCGTGAGCTGCATGCTGATGGGCGTGGGTGCACTTTACAAGGCCGGTCTGGTCGAGTGGATGAGCACCCAGACCTACCAGGCCGCGTCGGGCGGCGGCGCGCAGCACATGCGCGAACTGCTCACGCAATACGGCACGCTGAACGCCGAGGTGAAGGCCCTGCTCGACGACCCCAAGAGCGCCATCCTGGAAATCGATCGCAAGGTCATTGCCAAGCAGCGCGCCCTGACCGGCGCCGAAACCGCCAACTTCGGCGTACCCCTGGGCGGCTCGCTGATCCCCTGGATCGACAAGGATCTGGGCAACGGCCAGTCCAAGGAAGAGTGGAAGGGCATGGCCGAGACCAACAAGATTTTGGGTCTGGGCGAGGGTTTTGGCTCTGCCGCCATACCGGTCGACGGCTTCTGCGTGCGCGTGGGTGCCATGCGTTGCCACAGCCAGGCGCTGACCTTCAAGCTCAAGAAGGATGTGCCCGTGGCCGACCTCGAAGCCATGATCGCCGCCGACAACGAATGGGTGAAGGTGGTACCCAACACCCGCGAAGCCACGATCAAGGACCTGACCCCCGTGGCAGTGACCGGCACCATGACCATCCCCGTGGGCCGCATCCGCAAGCTGGCCATGGGCCCTGAGTATGTGGGTGCCTTCACCATTGGCGACCAGTTGCTGTGGGGTGCCGCAGAGCCCCTGCGCCGTATGCTGCGCATTTTGCTCAACGCCTGATAACCTCCCGCAAAAAGCGCGCGCAAACCCAGTTGCGCGCGCTTTTTTGCGTCTGGACCATCGACACACTCGGTTACGCGACGTTGGCAATTGGCAACAACTGCACGCCCCAATTTGGGGCGCCGGGACCCCTCACAAAGCTTCGGAGCCACCTCAGCTTGTCAGTGCAAAACATTGATGCTATGGTGCTTTTTACATATTTTCACGCGCCGGGGCGGGACCAGACCATGACAAAAAAAGCACCGCTCGTCCGAGCCGCACAAAATCCTCATCAGTTGTTGGCAAACATGCATCGTTGGAAATTTTCTGTCCTGGCGGCCGCGGCCGTGGCTTGCGCTGGCTTCTACACCAGCGACGCGTCTGCGCTGGCACTGGGCCGCATCACCGTGCAGTCTGCCCTGGGAGAACCCCTGCGCGCTGAAATCGACCTGCCACAGATCACCCCCGCAGAAGCCGACTCGCTGCGTGCCACAACAGCTGCGCCCGAAGTCTTCCGTGCCCAGGGCATGGAATACACGCAGACCATGAACAACCTGCAGATCCAGCTGCAGCGCCGCGCTGACGGCACCGCCGTGTTGCGCTTGTCCAGCGACCGGCCTGTGAATGAGCCCTTCCTGGACTTGGTGCTGGATGCCAACTGGGGATCGGGCCGTATCGTTCGCAGCTACACCATGCTGTTCGACCCGCCCAGCATGCGCCGCGCAGCGCCTGCGGTCACAGCAGCACCTCAGATTTCTGCACCTGCTGCGCCCCAGGTGCCAGCAACCCGCCCAGCAGCAACGGCCCGCGTCAGCGAGCCTGCGGCAGCTCCGACCGCGCCGCGCGCGGCTGCGCCCCGCCCCGCACCGACAGACGGTGTGACGGTGCAGGCAGGCGACACCGCAGGCCGCATTGCGAACGCATACAAGCCTGCTGGCGTGTCGCTCGACCAGATGCTGGTTGCCATGATGCGCGCCAACCCGGATGCATTCATCCAGGGCAACGTCAACCGCCTGAGGGCTGGCGCTGTGCTGCAGATGCCTGACCAGGCCGCAGCTCAATCCACCCCAGCCCCCGAAGCACGACAGATTCTGGCGGCCCAGGCCCGGGACTTCAACGACTTCCGCCGCAAGCTGGCGGGGGCAGCCCCGTCGACTGAAGTGGCAGCAGCCCAGCGCTCTGCCTCTGGCAGCGTCCAGACGCGCGTCGAAGACAAAAAGCCCGCGACGGCGGCACCTGACAAGCTCACTCTGTCCAAAGGCTCCGTCAAGGGCCAAAAGGCAGCCGAAGAGCAAGTCGCCAAGGACAAGCAGGCCAGCGAAGCCGCCACGCGGATGGCGGAGTTGTCCAAGAACATTACCGATCTGAATAAGCTGAGCGCTGCGTCCGCAGCTGCCGGCAGCAGTGCCGCGCCGGCCGCCGCAGGTGCCGCCAGCGCGCCAGCAGGGGTGGCAGTGCAGACCCCAGCCGTGCCGGCCACGCCGACCGCGCCCGCTGCACCTGCAGCCCCCGCTTCTGCCCCCGAGGCAGCAGCCAGCACGCCGGCAGACACCCCAGTGGCAGCAGAAGCGGCTGCCTCGGCTCCCGCCGCAGATGCATCCGCCCCCACACCTGCACCCAAGTCAGCGCCTACTCCCAAGCCTGCCCCCGCGCCGGTGGAAGAGCCTGGCTTCTTGTCCACCCTCATGGACGACCCGCTGCTGCCTATCGGCGGCGGCATCCTGGTCGCGGGTCTGCTCGGGTTTGGCGCCTACCGGCTGATCCAGCGCCGTCGCCAGAACGGCGGGGTGGACAGCTCCTTCCTCGAAAGCCGCATTCAGCCCGACTCGTTCTTTGGCGCCAGCGGCGGCCAGCGCGTAGACACGGCCAACAGCGACATGACCACGGGCTCGTCCATGGCCTACTCTCCCAGCCAGCTGGATGCAGGCGGTGACGTAGACCCTGTGGCAGAAGCCGATGTGTATCTGGCCTATGGCCGCGATCTCCAGGCCGAAGAAATCCTGAAAGAGGCCGTGCGCCACAACCCCGGCCGTGTCTCGGTGCACGTCAAACTGGGCGAAATCTACGCCAAGCGCCAGGACCGAAAAGCCCTGGAGGCTGTGGCTGGTGAAGTGTTCAAGCTGACCCAGGGCGAAGGGCCCGACTGGAACCGCATTGCCGAACTCGGACGTGACTTGGAGCCCGAGAACCGCCTGTACCAACCTGGCGGCCGCCCCGGCATGGCCGAAGATGAATCGCCCTCGGTGCCACCGGGCGGCTTCCCCAGCACCTTCACAGGCGCAGGCAGCCCTGCTGCAGCCTTGCCACCGGACCTGGACCTCGATCTGGATCTGGACCTGCCCGATGACGCGCTGACGGATGCGCCGCCAGCAGCAGCCGGTGGGTTTGCAGCGGCCGCCGCGGCGGCGACTGCAGCCAACAGCCGCAGCGAAGCCAGCGAACCACAAACGCTGCGCCCCGAACTGGACTTGCCCAGCATCCCCGAAGAACCTAGCGCCTCGTGGAACAGCCAGGAAACCGCACCCAGCCCCATGATGGCGCCCCCGCCCGTGGCCAATCTGGACTTCCCCAGCGGTGACGACCTGAGCATGGCTCCGTCGGGCCCGATGCCTCTGAGCGGCGAGCCACAGGATTCTGGCCCGATGGAGTTTGACCTGGGCGACCTGTCTCTGGACCTGAACGCCCCCTCCAAGCCCATGGCAGCGCCTGCCGCCAAAGCACCCGCTGCCCCGGCGCCAGAATTTGCCGACGACGGATCGGCCGCAGCACAAGACGACCCTCTGGCCACCAAGCTGGCACTGGCCGAGGAGTTCAACGCCATCGGTGACACGGATGGTGCACGCACGCTGATTGAAGAAGTGGTGGCAGAGTCCAGCGGTGCCCTCAAGACCCGTGCGCAGCGCATGCTGGCTGAACTGGGCTGATGCCGTTCGGCCCATCCGCTGATCTAGCACCCAGCACTTCCCCAGGCCCCCCCATGACCCGGGTGGCGCTGGGCGTCAGCTACAACGGCCAAGCCTACAACGGCTGGCAAAGCCAGCTTTCTGGCAACACCGTGCAGGACAAACTCGAAGCGGCCCTGGGCCGCTTTGCTACGCATCCGGTCAGCACGCTCTGCGCAGGCCGCACGGATGCCGGTGTGCACGGGCTGATGCAGGTGGTGCACTTTGATACCCCCCTCAACCGCCCTGCTGCGTCTTGGGTGCGGGGCACCAACACCTTCCTGCCGCCTGACATTGCGGTGCAATGGGCACAGGCAGTGCCTGAGCAATTTCACGCACGCGCCAGTGCGGTGGCACGGCGGTATGCCTACGTGTTGCTGCAGTCTCCGGTGCGGCCCAGCGTAGATGCCGGTCGGGTGGGCTGGGTGTTTCACCCGCTGGACCATGGCGCCATGCGGCAGGCAGCCGACTACCTGATCGGCGAGCATGACTTCACCTCGTTCCGCGCGTCCGCCTGCCAGGCCAAGACCCCCGTCAAAACCTTGCATCGCATCGACATCGTGCGACGGGGCGCGAGTGCACCGCACCCAGAGCTGGGCTGGAGCCCCTGTTACTGGCGTTTTGAATTTGAAGCCAACGCCTTCTTGCACCACATGATCCGCAACATCATGGGCTGCCTGATCGCCATCGGCCAGGGCACGCAGCCTCCCGAATGGATGGCCGAGGTGCTGGCAGCCCGATCCCGCAAGGTGGCTGCGCCGACGTTTTCGCCAGACGGGCTGTACTTTCAAGGGCCCGTCTACGACGCAGCCTGGGGCCTGCCCCAGCGCACGGCTGCGTATGATTGGCTTCCATGAACCAGGCCACCCCACTGACCACAACGGCTCTAGCCGCCAGTCAACGCCTCCACGCCCCTTTCCAGGCGTCTGCCAACGTACGCACCCGCATCAAGATCTGTGGGTTGACCCGCGAGGAAGACGTGGATGCAGCCGTGGCTGCGGGCGCCGATGCGGTGGGCTTTGTGCTCTACGCCCCCAGCCCACGGGCGGTCACCCCTCAGCGGGCCGCGCAGTTGGCCCGGCGCCTGCCGCCGTTTGTCACACCCGTGCTGCTGTTCGTGAACGAATCCACTCCTAATGTGATAGCAGCCAGCACAATGATTGCTGGCGCTACAGTGCAATTTCATGGTGATGAAACGCCGCAGGACTGCCTGGCCGCCACCCACCAGGGGGCACGCCCCTATCTACGAGCCGCCCGAATTCCCCTCGGCGATGGAGCGGCGCAGTTTGACCTCGTAAAATACGCCCACGATTACTCCCACGCCCAAGCCATCCTGCTCGACGCCCACGTCGACGGTTTTGGCGGAGGCGGCAAGGCATTCAATTGGTCACTCCTTCCACCAAGCGTCAGCTCTCACCTCGTTTTGTCTGGTGGACTCACGCCTGCAAACGTGACCGATGGCATTTTGCAAGTCCGCCCGCGGGGTCTCTCGCTGGCGGTTGATGTCAGCTCCGGCGTTGAAGCCGATGGCCCCGATGGCAAACCCATCAAGGGCATCAAGGACGCCGTGAAGATCCAACGCTTCGTTGCCGCCGTGCGTGCGGCCGATGCACAACTTGCAAAGAACCCCCATGAATTCCTATCAGCAACCTGATGCTTCCGGCCATTTCGGCCCCTACGGCGGCAGCTTCGTCAGCGAAACCCTGACCCACGCCATCCAGGAACTGCGCGAGGCCTACGCGCGCTACCAGAGCGACCCGGAGTTTCTGGCCGAATTCCAGTACGAACTCAAGCACTTCGTTGGCCGCCCCTCTCCCATCTACCATGCGGCGCGCACCAGCCGCGAAATGGGCGGCGCGCAGATCTACCTCAAGCGCGAAGACCTGAACCACACCGGCGCACACAAGATCAACAACGTGATCGGCCAAGCCATGCTGGCCAAGCGCATGGGCAAGCCCCGTGTGATTGCCGAGACGGGCGCAGGCCAGCACGGGGTGGCGACGGCCACCATCTGCGCCCGCTACGGCCTGGAATGCGTGGTGTACATGGGTGCCGAAGACGTGAAGCGCCAAAGCCCCAACGTGTACCGCATGAAACTGCTGGGCGCCACCGTGGTGCCCGTGGAGTCCGGCAGCAAGACCCTGAAAGACGCCCTGAACGACGCCATGCGCGACTGGGTGGCGAATGTGGACAACACCTTCTACATCATCGGCACGGTGGCAGGCCCGCACCCCTACCCCATGATGGTGCGGGACTTCCAGAGCGTGATCGGCAAGGAATGCATTGAGCAAATGCCCGCCATGCTGACCGAGCAAAAGGTGCTGGGCCAGCAACCCGATGCCGTGATCGCCTGCGTGGGCGGCGGCAGCAATGCCATGGGCATCTTCCACCCCTATATCCCGTTCGAGAAAACGCGCCTGATTGGCGTGGAAGCTGCGGGTGAAGGCCTGGAGTCGGGCAAACACTCCGCATCGCTGCAAAAAGGCAGCGCGGGCGTGCTGCACGGCAACCGCACCTTCATCTTGCAGGATGACAACGGCCAGATCACCGAAACCCACAGCATCAGCGCGGGCCTGGACTACCCCGGCGTAGGCCCCGAGCACGCCTGGTTGCAGGAGATCGGCCGCGCGGAGTACGTCGGCATCACCGACCAGGAAGCGCTGGACGCCTTCCACTATCTGTGCCGCACCGAGGGCATCATCCCTGCGCTCGAATCCAGCCACGCCGTGGCCTATGCCATGAAGCTGGCCAAAACCATGCGCCCAGACCAGTCGATCCTGGTCAACCTCTCGGGCCGGGGCGACAAGGACATTGGTACTGTGGCCGATCTCAGTGGCGCCGACTTTTACTGCCGCCCCAGCTGCCAGGGGCAGTCCGTCAAGGGCGGCGAGCAACCCATCAAGTTGGTGAAATAAATGAGCCGTATCGCATCCACCTTTTCTGCCCTGCAAGCCCAGGGCCGCAAGGCGCTGATTCCTTATGTGACCGCCGGTTTCCCGTTCGCCGACATCACCCCCGCGCTCATGCACGGCATGGTCGAGGCCGGTGCCGACGTGATCGAGCTGGGCGTGCCCTTTTCCGACCCCATGGCCGATGGCCCGGTGATCCAGAAGGCGGGTGAAAAAGCCCTCAGCCTGGGCATTGGCATGGTGCAGGTGCTGGACCATGTGCGCGAGTTCCGCAAGCGCAACAACACGACACCCGTGGTGCTGATGGGCTATGCCAACCCTGTGGAACGCTACGACCAGAAGCACGGCGAAGGTGCGTTTGTGCGCGACTCTGCCGCTGCGGGCGTGGACGGCGTGCTCATCGTGGACTACCCGCCCGAAGAATGCGAAGCTTTTGCTGCCAGCCTGCGCGCGCACGGCATGGACCTGATCTTCCTGCTGGCTCCCACCAGCACGGACGAACGCATGGCCCAGGTGGCGCGCGTAGCCAGCGGCTATGTGTACTACGTGTCGCTCAAGGGCGTGACCGGCTCCGGCGCGCTGGATACGGCGGCCGTGGAGCAGATGCTGCCCCGCATCCGCCAGCATGTGACCATCCCGGTGGGTGTGGGCTTTGGCATCCGCGACGCAGCCACCGCCCAGGCCATTGGCAAGGTGGCCGATGCCGTGGTCATCGGTAGCCGCATCATCCAGTTGATTGAAGACCAGGAGCACGCCAAGGTGGTGCCCCTGACCATCGACTTCCTGCGTGGCATCCGCAAGGCCCTGGACGCCTAGTCGCATAATGCAGCCCGGCGCATCCTGTGGGGTGCGCCGACAGATTCACACCCGGCCTGCCCCGCAAACGCCTACGGGCTATGCAGCAGGTCGCGCCACTGAAGAGGAGAACACCATGTCCTGGCTCGAAAAACTTCTGCCCGCCAAAATCCAGCAAACCGACCCCACCGAGCGCCGCCAGGTGCCCGAAGGCCTCTGGATCAAGTGCCCGAGCTGCGAAACGGTGCTCTACAAGGCGGATCTGGAACACAACCAGAATGTCTGCCCCCATTGCAGCCACCACCACCGCATTGGCGCACGCGCCCGCCTGGACGCCTTTCTGGACGCCGAAGGTCGCTACGAAATCGGCCAGGAAGTGCTACCTGTGGACGCCCTCAAGTTCAAGGACAGCCGCAAGTACCCCGAGCGCCTGAAGGAAGCGCTAGAGAACACCGGCGAGACCGACGCCCTCATCGTCATGGGCGGCGCGGTCAAGAGCATCAACGTGGTGGCCGCCTGCTTCGAGTTCGACTTCATGGGCGGCTCCATGGGGTCCGTGGTGGGCGAGCGCTTTGTGCGCGGCGTGGAAACCGCCATTGAGCAGAAGGTGCCCTTCATCTGCTTCACCGCCACCGGCGGCGCGCGCATGCAGGAAGGCCTGCTGTCACTGATGCAGATGGCCAAGACCAACGCGGCACTGACCCGCCTGGCCAAGAAGGGCCTGCCCTACATCAGCGTGCTGACCGACCCGACCATGGGCGGCGTGAGCGCCGGCTTTGCCTTCGTGGGCGACATCGTGATCGCCGAGCCCAAGGCGCTGATCGGCTTTGCCGGCCCCCGAGTGATCGAATCCACCGTGCGCGTAACCTTGCCTGAGGGCTTTCAGCGCGCCGAATTCCTTCAGACCAAGGGTGCCGTGGACTTCATCTGCGACCGCCGCGAACTGCGCAACACCGTCGCCAGCAGTCTGGCCATGCTGCAACGGCTGCCCGCCGACGCGGTGATGTGAACAACACCCAGTCCCTGGGAAGGGACTGGGCCGGGCCTATCGCCCACCACCAACGCTACATTTTCAATAGCAATTGAGGCATATGCGCCTAGCGCATCGGGCCGTTTTGGTGCCTCAGCGCATCACGCTGGCCTGCAAATGGCCCAAAACGATCATCGCGACCTGCAGCACCACCAGCGCCACCAAGGGTGACAGATCAAAGCCGCCCATCAGCGGAATCACCCGGCGAAATGGCCGCAACACGGGCTCGCACAAGCGTGCAATCACATCGCCCAACGGCGAACGACCGCCTTGTATCCAGGACAGGACCGCATAGACGATCAGCAGGCCGATCAGCCCCGAGACCGCCACGCGCAGCAGCCCGAACAAGGCCAGCCAGGGCAACCATGCCCACGCCGAGCCAGCTCCCAGCAGCAACGTCAACAACGCGTACTGCACCAGCTGCACGAGCATCGCTGCCACCAGGCTGGACACATCCCAACGCCCCGCCGGTGGTATCACCCGGCGCAGCGGCATGATCAGCCAGTCGGTCAACGCAAACACCAACCCACCAACGGGGTTGGAAAACGGCACCCGCTGCCACTGCATGTACAGCCGCAAGAGGCAGGCCCCGGTCAGCAAGCCGCCAATAACATCAAGCAGGAAAGAGGCGATCTGATAGAGCATGGATGAGACAAAAGCAGTGGTGCGCAGCAAAAGCCGACAGTGTCATGGGATGATAGCGGGCCACGGCACCCGCGCGCCCATGACCCCACCCCTCACCTTGTCGTCCCTGCCGCTTTTCCCCCTAGGCTCCGTCCTGTTCCCGGACGGGGTGCTGGCGCTGCGAGTGTTTGAGGTGCGCTACCTGGACATGGTTCGCAAGTGCCACCAGGCAGGCGCACCATTTGGCGTCGTCTCTCTCACCCAGGGACAGGAGGTACGCCAAGCTGGCGTACCGGAGGAACGCTTCAACGACATCGGCACCCTCGCCGTCATCGAGCAGCTGGAAACGCCACAGCCTGGACTGATCACGGTGCTATGCCGTGGTAGCCAGCGTTTTCGGATCACCCAGCGCCGCCACTTGCCACACGGTTTGTGGACGGCAGACGTAGGCCATATCGAACGGGATCTGACCGTACCGGTTCCAGAGGATCTCAAAAAGGCGTCAACGGCATTGGCGCAGGTCTTAAACACTCTCCAGGTACGCGACCCGGGCATGCCTCACTTGGCAACGCCTACCGCAGCGCAACTGGATGATTGCGGCTGGGTAGCCAACCGGTGGTGCGAATTGCTGCCCGTTCCCCTCGAGCTGAAACAGCGGTTGATGGAGCTGGACAATCCGCTGGTGCGTCTGGAACTGGTGGGGGATGTACTGGAGCGGACGGGGATAGCGCCGTCTTGATGCGCATGCCCCCCATTGCCAATCCTCCCGCCCCGTCATCTCCAAGGGCATTGAATACGCCCATGCTGAGCACTATCCTGTCGTGGCCACGATCTACCAAGCGGCTTTTTGTGGTCAGCCTGGACCTGTGCACGGGTCTGATTGCCATGTGGCTGGCTTTTACCCTGCGGCTGGACACACCGCATTGGCCCACCGGGCTGCAATGGTTAGTTTATGGCCTGGGCCCCGCACTGGCGCTGCCCATATTCATCCGCGCGGGCTTGTACCGGGCCATCTTTCGCTACAACGGCATTGCAGCACTCATCACCACGGGTAAGGCGGTTGCGCTGTATGGCGGCCTGCTATTCAGCATCTTGCTCATAGCGCAATGGGAGGGGGTACCACGCAGCGTTGGCGCGCTGCAACCGCTGATCCTGCTCCTGATGGTGGGATCGAACCGAGCGCTGGGCTGGTTCTGGCTGGCGGGTCGACCGCGCAACGCCACCCATCGATTGCTGATTTATGGAGCTGGCAGTGCAGGCGCGCAAACAGCCGCTGCCATGCAGAACATGCGGCAGTACCAGCTGATGGGTTTTGTGGACGATGATCCCCGAAAGACCGGCAGCACCATCAACGGCGTGCGCGTGTACAACCCCAGCCACCTGCCCGAGTTGATCGAGCGGCTCAAGGTCACTGACGTGCTGCTGGCCTTGCCCAGCACCACACGCCAGCGCAGGCACCAGATCATTGAAAACCTCGGCGGCGCCGCAGTGCGCGTGCGTACCCTGCCTGGCTTGTCCGATCTGGCCAGTGGTCGGGTCACCATGACGGACTTCCAGGAGCTGGATATCGAAGACCTGCTGGGCCGCGAACCCGTCGCTCCCGATCCGGAACTGCTGGGGAAGAACATCCGCGGCAAGGTGGTCCTGATCACCGGCGCGGGCGGCAGCATCGGCAGCGAGCTATGCCGGCAAATCGCAGCGCAAGCGCCTGGACGCCTGGTACTGCTGGACCACAGTGAATACGCGCTCTACAGCATTCACCATGAGCTCAGCACCCTGCAAGCCAAAGGCCTGCTGGACTGCGAGTTGCTTCCCATCCTTGCCAACGTCCGTGACGAGGCCTGGGTCACCCGTCTGTGCGAGGAATACCGGCCGCACACGATATACCACGCCGCCGCCTACAAGCACGTGCCCATGGTGGAGGCCAACCCCGGCGAAGGCGTGCTGAACAACGTATTTGGCACCCTTAACATGGTCCGGGCCGCCATCGCCGCCGACGTGCAGGACTTTGTGCTGATCTCCACCGACAAGGCCGTACGCCCCACCAACGTGATGGGCGCCACCAAGCGCGTTGCCGAGATGATTCTGCAAGCCGTGGCGGCAGCTGACACCCACCCCTTCGCCACCGATGCAGCGACGGCCGCGACACCCTGGGCCAGTCCCACCCGCTTTTCCATGGTGCGATTCGGCAACGTGCTCGGTTCCAGCGGTAGCGTGATCCCCCTGTTTCGCCGCCAGATAGCAGTCGGCGGCCCCGTTACCGTAACGCACCCCGAAGTGACACGCTACTTCATGACCATCCCGGAGGCAGCCCAACTCGTGCTGCAGGCCGGCGCCATGGCGGAGGGTGGAGATGTGTTTTTACTGGACATGGGCACGCCCATCAAAATTTTGGAGATTGCCCGGCGAATGGTCACGCTATCGGGGCTCCGCGTGCGAGATCAGTCCCAAGCCGCGGCAGACATCGACCTGGTATTCACGGGGCTGCGCCCAGGAGAAAAGTTACACGAAGAGTTGCTGATCGGGGAAAACGCCCAACCCACAGAGCATCATCGGATACTGCGGGCGCGCGAGGAACATCTGTGCTGGGAGGCCCTGCAGCCTCAGCTCCAAGAGGTGAAAACCGTCATCCAGAATCGACACACATCGGCCCTCAAATCACTGTTGCGCCGACTGGTTCCGGGCTATGTCCCGGAAGGCAGCTGATGCGCGACCGGAATCATCTTTTCAACATCATTTCGAATGTCACTGGGATGGTGTTGCCCATGCTGGTGGGCGTGCTAACGGTTCCCGGCCTGCTTCAGCGTTTGGGCCACGAGCAGTTTGGCGTGCTTGCGTTGGGCTGGGTGCTGGTGGGCTATTTCGGGTTTCTCGATCTCGGTATGGGGCGTGCGCTCACGCAATACCTGGCTTCGGCTGACCGGACAGGCACCTCCCGCCAGGAACAAGCGACGGTGGCCTATGCGGCGCGGCTCCTGCTGGGTGGCTTGTCTCTGTTGTTGGCACTGTTGCTTTGGGTGGTGCTGCCGTGGCTGGTCGGTTTTGTCCAGATGCCCGCAGATCTGCAGGCACAAACGCGTGCCACCGTCCCGCTGCTGGTAATGGCCGTCCCACTGACCATGTGGTTTTCGTGCAGCGCTGGCGTGCTCGAGGCACGCAGCCGATTTGGCGCAGTCAATAGCGTACGCATTCCTACGGGCGTAGGAAACTTTGTCGCGCCTTGGCTGGTATCGCTGTTCACTGCGGATTTGAACGGGGTTATAGGCAGCCTGTTGGCGGTGCGGTTGGCCGGGGCACTGGGCATGGCATGGTGGGCAAGGCCCGAATTCACCAACCCCGCATCTCACTGGCCCACCGAAGGCATACGGCGACTGCTGCGCTTTGGTGGCTGGATGACAGTAAGCAATCTGGTCGGTCCGTTGATGACGTACTTCGACCGCTTCGCCCTTGCAGCATGGGTCACTATGACTGCCGTGACGCATTACACCGTGCCTTTTGATGTCATTTCACGCCTGCCCATGGTGCCCCTGGCGATCATGGGCGTGCTGTTGCCGCTGCTCGCACAGGTCAGCCACGCCACAAACAGCACCAGCGCGCCACTTTACGCCACCATCAAACGCACCGTGAACTTGCTGCTTGTATGCTGGATTCCAGGGATGGTGCTGGTGGCGTGGGTGGGACCGCATTTGCTGGAGTGGTGGGTAGGCGCCGACATGGCCGCTGCCAGCACTACCATTTGGCGCTGGCTGGCAGTGGGTGTGCTGATCAATGGACTGGCGCACCTGCCATTCACCTTGCTGCAAAGCATGGGGCGAACCAACATCATCGCCAAGATTCACCTGGCGGAACTGCTGCCTTACTGCGTCGGCCTGTGGTGGGCACTGACCCACTACGGAGTGGTCGGAGGTGCTGTGTTGTGGTCTTTGCGTATTAGCGTGGATACAGCACTGCTATTTGCCAGCGCCTTCCGGCTCTTTCCTGTTTGGCGTCGCATTTTTGTCAGCCTTACCCTTTGGGGAGGGGTGGGGACGTTAGCCACTCTCTGGATCGCAATCACTGCCTGATCGCCCAATCACCGTTTAGAACGTCGCATTCGCTTATTCGAACGCCCATGACAACCCTACAGAAACCCGCAAGTCTTGCTGCAAGTACGGCATGGGACCCGACTGAACTCGAAACGCTCGGGCACTGCCCCATTTGCCAGAGCACAGCCCGGAAGGTAGTTCACAAAGACCTGACGGACACTCTGTTTGGATGCGCGCCAGGGCATTGGACTATGCACGTCTGCGACGCCTGTGACACCGCTTACCTTGACCCCCGCCCCACCGTCGAATCCATTGGCAAGGCCTACGCCCAGTACTGCACCCACCCAGAGGCAGCCAACAAAACCCCTGGCCACGAGATTCCGGACCGCGACAGTGCGCTGCGGACCTTCGCACGCGCCCTGTTCAACGGCTACCGCAATACCCGCTGGCAAATGACCATCGCCCCTAGCAACCCTTGGGGGTGTTACGTCGTGCCCCTGATCCCCCTCGTGCGATCCTTGGTTGCGCAGCAAATGCGCCACATGCCACCGCACCCAGTGGGGCGACAAGGGCGTCTGCTGGATGTGGGTTGCGGCAATGGCGCATTCCTCAAGCTAGCACAAAAGGCAGGATGGTCCGTGCATGGCATTGACTTTGATCCGATTGCCGTGGCCGAGGCCCGCGAAGGAGGACTGGATATTTTCCTCGGTGACATCGACCAATTGGCAGCACAAGAGCAAACCTACGACTGGATTACCTGCAGCCATGTTTTGGAACACGTTCATCACCCGCAAAAATTGCTGAAATCCATGCAACGCTTGCTCCGCCCTGGCGGCACCCTCTGGCTGCAAACACCGAATATCGACAGCATCGGTCACCGAACGTATGGCACAAGCTGGATTGGTGCCGACCCACCGCGCCATCTGACTCTCTTGAATTTGCCGACCCTTCGTCAAACGTTTGAAAGTTCAGGTTTCAAAGCAAGCTTCTGTCGCCTGCCGGTGCTCTCGGCAATGGCTGTATACGCCGCCAGCAGCGCTTTGCGCAGCGGCGAAGCAAATGCCATAGCGCTTCCCCATTCACGCATTTTGAGGTTTCGCTTTTTGCTTCTGGCTATTGCCCAAAACTGGAGCTTGCGCCACGCTGAATTTCACACCGTCATTGCCACACGTTAAGCCAGCTCCGCCTAGCCATGTCTGAATACAAAGTTTTCTGCATCATCGTCACCTACCGCCCTGATGCAGAACACTTGCAGCGTGTGCTGGCCAGCATCACGCGGCAAACACCTCATATCGTCTTGGTGGACAACACCCCCGGCCAGCACGAGGCCCTCGCGGTGCCAGAGGGCGTGCAGCGCGTCACCTTGGGCGACAACATAGGCATTGCTGCGGCGCAAAACATCGGCATACGCGCCGCGCTGGAGCAGGGTGCCGACGCAGTTTGGCTCAGCGACCAAGACACCGTTTATCCCCCTCAATTTTTGACCGACATGCTGGCCGCTCTGCAGACCTGTCATGCCCAAGGCATTCGGCTGGGCGCCCTGGCGCCGTCTTACTTCGACACCAACAAGGGCACGGTGCAGGCATTTGTCAGGCACGCGCCATTCACGCAATTCTTCCTGCCCCAGCCCGGATTACATCCGGTGTCCCATGCCATTGCCTCCGGTACGCTGATACCTGCCTGCGCGTTGCAGGAAATCGGGCACATGCAAGAGAACCTGTTCATTGATTGGGTCGATCTGGAATGGTGCTGGCGGGCTAAAAATCTGCACGGCTACCGCACCTTTTGCACAGGCGATGTGGTGATTGAACACACCATGGGGGATAGCTCTGTTTATTTTCGCGGCAAGAAGGTGAGCATTCGCACCCCCATACGCCACTATTACATGGTTCGTAACGCCATCCACATAGCACTACACTCCCAATCGGCCACCACGCCCATTCGTTTTGAGGTCTTCGTCAAGGCACTGGCCTGGACGCTCGTCTTTCCCCTCATTGCCCCCAGCGACAAGCGCCAGCATCTGCGTGCCACCTTGGCAGGGCTCTGGGATGGCCTCTGCAATCGCATGGGCCAAAAGGCCTAGTCTGACGACCCAAGCCCTGTGACACCGCCCACCCGTATGCCCCGCGTGCTCGTCGTCCTGGCAGCATTTAATGGCATCAAGTTTTTGCCCGCGCAACTGGAATCTATCCTTTGCCAACAAGACGTTGCTGTACAGGTGGCGATCAGCGTCGACCGTTCCATCGATGGCACACAAGCCTGGGCCGAGGAGACTGCGCAGCGAGACCCCCGGGTTTCCGTTTTACCTTCAGGACAGGTCTTTGGAGGGGCGGCGCCGAATTTCTTTCGCCTGATCGACGAGGTCGATCTGACGGGGTTTGATTGCCTGGCTCTCGCCGACCAGGACGACCTGTGGTACCCAGACAAACTTGCCCGCGCCTGTCAGCAAATGCAGCACACGGGTGCTGTGGGTTACTCCAGCAACGTCACAGCTTTCTGGCCGAGCGGCCGAGAGCGCCTGATTGACAAGGCCCAACCGCAGCAGCCGTGGGATTTTTTGTTTGAAGGCCCCGGGCCAGGCTGCACTTTTGTCTTGAAGCAGCCACTGGCACTGGCGCTACAAGCTTGGGTACGCACCCATGCCGAGCAATTGCAGCCGGTGGGTTTTCATGACTGGCTGATCTATGCCTGGGCGCGCGCACAAGGTTATGCATGGACGATAGACGCACACCCACACATGCTCTATCGCCAACACGCAGACAACCAGATCGGCGCGAATGCAGGGCTGCGTCCACTCCTGCTGCGGATACGGCGTGTCGCTGATGGCTGGGGGCTGGGCCAGGCCAGCCTCATCGCTCGTCTGACCGGATTGGAGACACACCCTTTTGTAGCCCCCTGGTGCCAGGGGCAGCGGCTCGGTTTGCTACGCCTGGCGTTTCGTGCAGGCCAATGCAGGCGGCGGCGCCGTGATCAGGTACTCTTTATGCTGTCGTGCCTTTGGATGGCTTTTTTCTTGCCCAACCGTGGACATGTCGCATGAAAACTTGCCTGATCACTGGCGCATCCGGGTTTGTAGGAAGGCATCTGGCCACCGCACTCCAGCAGTCCCCAGACCCCTGGCTGTTGCGATTGGTGGCGCGAGACACCGACAGGCTGCAGGATCGGGACGGAGTGACACGCCACGCCATCAGCACTATCGACGGCAACACTGAATGGCCCTGCCTGCAAGGCACCGATGTGGTGGTGCACGCCGCCGCCCGAGTGCATGTGATGCAAGACACTGCAAGCGACGCATGGGCGCAGTACCAGCGCGTCAACGCAGACGGCACGCTGCGGCTGGCACAACGGGCGGCAGACGCTGGCGTGCAGCGCTTTATCTTTCTGAGCACTATTGGCGTCCACGGCACAGGGCAGGAGCGGCCCTACAACGAATCCGACAACCCCGTACCCAACAGCCCCTATGCCCAGTCCAAGCTGGACGCCGAAATCGGCTTGCGGTCGCTGGCTGCGCACAGTGGCATGGAGGTGGTGGTGATTCGCCCCCCGCTCGTGTATGGCCCAGGCGCACCAGGCAACTTTGCCCGGCTCGCGGCCATGGTGCAGCGTGGTGTCCCCTTGCCGCTAGGCGGCGTACGTAATTTACGCAGCCTTCTCGCCATTGACAATCTTGTGAGCTTCATACAATGCTGCATGACTCACCCGGCAGCGGCAAATCAAACATTTTTGGTCAGCGACGGCCAGGATCTATCAACTCCAGACATCATCCGCGGCATGGGTGCTGCTCTAAACCGGCCGGTGCACTTCCTTCCCTGTCCGCCGACGCTCCTGCGATGGGGTATGGCCTGCCTCGGCAAGCATGCCATGCATCGCCAGCTCACATCAACGCTACGGGCAGATATCCGCAAGGCCCGCACCATGCTCACTTGGGAGCCGCCCATACCGGTGAGTACGGCACTCATCAAAGCACTATCGCCCCACCAACCCAGATGAAACGATTGATAGACTTGCTGTTGGCAGCCGTGGCAAGCGTGCTGCTAGCTCTGCCACTTTTGATCATTGCGCTATGGATACGGCTGACATCGCCCGGCCCTGCACTCCACTGGTCGCAGCGGGTAGGTCGCAACAACCGCCTGTTCGCCATGCCCAAGTTCCGCAGCATGCGGATCGACACGCCCGAGGTAGCCACCCACTTATTGGAGAACCCCGCACAATGGCTCATCCCCATCGGGAGTTTTTTGCGCCGCAACAGCCTCGATGAATTGCCCCAGCTCTGGAGCATTCTGCGTGGCGATATGAGCCTGGTCGGCCCCCGGCCCGCCCTGCACAACCAGCACGACCTGATCGCACAGCGCACACAGGCAGGCGTACACATGCTGCGTCCCGGCCTGACCGGCTGGGCGCAAATCAATGGACGCGATGAGTTGCCCATCGCTCAAAAAGTGGCGCTGGATGCTTGGTATCTGGAACACCGCTCGCTTGCGCTCGATGTGCGCATCCTGCTGCGCACGGTGCTGAAGGTATTGCGACGTGACGGCGTAAGCCACTGAACCGCAACGAAACACTTCCAACGACGCTCGGATCACAACATGCATGTCGCCATCAAAAAGGCCGTTCGTACCATTCTTCCCAAGAAGGTTGTGGAGGCACTCATCTATCTCAAGCACTCCCGTTCCAGGCTGCCCAACCACGAGACCTATGCAGCCTGCGTTGCCGGCAAAAAGGGGCTTGAAATTGGGGGCCCGAGCATGCTGTTCAAAACCACGCTACCCCTCTACCAAAGGATCAAAGATCTGGATGGAGTGAACTTCTCGACCCATACCGCTTGGGAGGGCAGCATCAAGGCCGGGCGCCACTTCAATTTCATTGGGTCCAAGAAGGGGATGCAGTTCATCGCAGAAGCTTCCGACTTGACAGCCATCCAAGATCATTCATACGAGTTTCTTCTCTCGTCCAATTGCCTTGAGCATGTTGCCAACCCTATCAAAGCATTGATGGAGTGGCAAAGAGTCATCCAGCCTGGTGGCGCACTGATTCTGGTACTGCCCAACAAAGCGGGTAATTTTGATCACAAGCGACCCACCACCCCGCTGGCCCACCTCGTGGAGGATTTCGAGAAGGGCACATCTGAACACGACCTGACGCACCTGAAGGAAATTCTGGCCCTCCATGATTTATCTATGGACCCGCCAGCAGGCACCCCGGAGCAATTCAGGACGCGCAGCCTGGACAACTTCAACAACAGAACCCTGCACCATCATGTTTTTGACCTGGATGTGATGCGAGGCATGCTGACCCATGCAGGTTTCGACGTGGTTGAGACCACGGCGACAGACACTGATTTCTTTGCATTGGCAAAAAAACCTCTATAGCCCCTTGCCATGGCATCGGACAGCGATTTGCACCGCACGGTCCGTGAAAACCTAAAATCCCGGGTTTTGGTTCAAACCACCGCCCCTTTCAGGCGGCCCTCCATGTCTGACAACAACACAACCCTCCCTCCCCAGGACGACAACCAGCTCATCGCCGAGCGCCGCGAAAAGCTCCGTGCTCTGCGCGAAGCCCAGGCCAACGGCGGTAGCGTTGCTTTCCCCAACAACTTCAAGCCCGCCCACAAGGCTGCGCAGTTGCACCTGGAACACAGCGCAGCCACCAACGAGTCGCTGGAAGCCACGCCGGTGAACGTTTCCGTGGCTGGCCGCATGATGCTCAAGCGCGTGATGGGCAAGGCCAGTTTTGCCACGATCCAGGACGGCTCGTTGGGCGAAGTCGGCGGACGCATCCAGCTTTATGTGACCCGCGACGCCGTGGGCGAAGATCTGTACGCTGCGTTCAAGCACTGGGACCTGGGCGACATCCTGGGCGCCGAGGGCACGCTGATGAAGACCAAGACCGGCGAGTTGTCGGTCAAGGTGACCAGCCTGCGCCTGCTCACCAAGAGCCTGCGACCGCTGCCGGACAAGTTCCACGGCATGGCCGACCAGGAACAGAAGTACCGCCAGCGCTATGTGGACCTGATCACCGACGAGCAGGCCCGCAAGCGCTTCGTGGCCCGCAGCAAGGCCGTGAGCGGCCTGCGCGAGTTCATGGTGAGCCATGGCTTCCTCGAAGTCGAGACGCCGATGCTGCACCCCATTCCGGGAGGCGCCAATGCCAAGCCGTTTGTCACGCACCACAACGCGCTGGAGCAGGAGATGTACCTGCGCATTGCGCCAGAGCTGTATCTCAAGCGCCTGATCGTGGGCGGCTTCGAGCGCGTGTTCGAGATCAACCGCAGCTACCGCAACGAAGGTATCTCGGTGCGCCACAACCCCGAGTTCACCATGATGGAGTTCTACGCGGCGTACTGGAACTACCTGGACCTGATGGACTTCACGGAGACGCTGATCCGCGAGGTGGCGCTCAAGGCCACAGGCTCGCTGCAGATGACGTACCAGGGCCGCGCGGTGGACCTGTCCCAGCCGTTTGCCCGCCTGACCATCCGCGAAGCCATCTTCCAGTACACCGAAGCCGGCGCCCATGTGGACGATGCCGCCTGGCTCATCAGCGCGCTGAAAAAGCTGGGCATGACGGAAGAGAAGGACAAGCTCTCCACCCGAACCCTGGCCAGCCTGCAGGTGCTGTACTTTGAAGAAACGGTGGAAGACAAGCTGTGGCAGCCCACCTTCATCATGGAGCACCCGACCGAGATCTCGCCGCTGGCACGTGCGAACGACAACCGCCCCGAGGTGACCGAGCGCTTTGAGCTGTACATCACGGGCCGCGAGTTCGGTAATGGCTTCAGCGAGCTGAACGACGCCGAAGACCAGGCCGCACGCTTCCACGCCCAGGTGGCGGCCAAGGACAGCGGCGACGACGAGGCCATGTTCTACGACCACGACTTCGTGCGCGCACTGGAATACGGCATGCCACCGACGGGGGGTTGCGGCATCGGCATTGACCGCCTCATGATGCTGCTGACAGACAGCCCCAGCATTCGCGACGTGATCCTGTTCCCTGCGCTGCGCCGCGAGTCCTGAGGCCTGGATTTGCCCTGGGGGCGGTCTTGACCGTCCTCGCCCCCGGCACCAAGGAGACACACCGTGCCCTTCAGCTCCAGCAACGCCCCCTACCCTGCCAACGAGCCCCTGCCCTCGGGCAATGCTTTTTCGGTGCTGGTGGTCGAGGACCAGGGCTCCGTGCGCGCGGCGCTGGTGGCCGAACTGCGGCGGGCGGGTGTGTCCGACATCTTCGAAGCGCCTGAAGGCCAGGCCGCGCTGCATCTGTTCAAGACACACCGGCCGGACCTGGTGTTACTGGACATCAAGCTGCCAGGCCAGGACGGCTACTGGGTAGCGCAGCAGATGCGCGAGAGCGAGGCCGGCGACTGGACACCTATCATCTTTCTGTCGGGCCTGGACAACGAACTGGATGTGTGGCGCGGCATCGAGGTGGGCGGCGACGACTACCTCGTCAAGCCGGTCAAACCCATCGTGCTGATGGCCAAGCTGCGTGCCATGCGGCGCCTGCTGGACATGCGCCGACGGCTGGTGTCGATGTCTGCCGAGCTGCATGCTGCCAACCAGCGGCTCAATGAGATGGTGGAAATCGATGCCCTCACCGGCCTCGTCAACCGCCGCGGGTTTGACCGCATCCTGCACAACGAGATCCTGGCCGCACGGCGCGACGGAACGCCGCTCACGCTGATGCTCTGCGATCTGGACCACTTCAAGCTGTTCAACGATGCCAGCGGCCACGTGCAAGGCGACGCCTGCCTGAAGGAAGTGGGCCGCCTGCTGCGCGAAGTCTGCGTGCGCCCCCGGGACGTGGCCTCGCGCTATGGCGGCGAGGAATTCGCCCTCATCCTGCCCAACACGCCCCGCTCCGGCGCGATGACGTTTGCGCGCGCGCTGGGGCAGTTGCTCAAGGTGCGCGCCATTGCGCACGCGGGCTCCCCGCTGGGCGACACGCTGACCCTGTCGGGCGGCATCACCACCTGCGTGCCCGATGACAGCACCAACGCCGAAAGCATGATCATGCGGGCCGATCAGGCGCTGTATGCCGCCAAGGCGCAGGGCCGCAACCGCTTTTTCAGTTTTGAAATGCAGATGGACACCCTGGAGCAATTACGCCATTGAGTTTCTTCCACTTTTTCTCGTTTGACGCGACCGAACGCAACGCCCGTACCGCCGTCTCCCGCATGCAAGTTCTGAAAACCCGACTGCCTGAGTGGATGCAGGACTGGCTCGAAGTCATCATCCCCGGCTCGCAAATCCTGCTGATCCTGTTCGCAGCCTGGTTGCTGCAGCGCACGCTGCGCCGTTTGGTACGCCGCGCCAGTGCGCACTACCAGCTGCCCAATGAGCTGGTGGTGCCCATCAACGGCCTCATCCGGTGGATCATCATTGCCAGCGCGCTGCTGCTGGTGCTGGAGCGCATGGGGGTATCCGCCACGGTGCTCTGGACTGCGTTCACCGGGTTTGCCACGGTGGGGGCGGTAGCGTTCTTCGCGGCCTGGAGCGTGCTGTCCAACCTGTTTTGCGCGCTGCTGATCTTCACCGTGCGGCCCTTCAAGATTGGCGACTACATCGAGGTGCTGGACACTGCTGAAAAGCCGGGCGCGAAGGGACGGGTGGTGGACATCAACCTGCTCTACACCACACTGGAAGACCACGGCGCAACATCCGGCCACGTGGCTTGGTTGCAGATTCCGAATGCGCTGGTGTTCCAGCGCGTGGTGCGCCGGTTTCAGGGGGTGCCACCGCCCCCTGCCCCACCCACACCACCGGCTACCGCCGCGGATGCTGTAGCCAACGCCTCCCCGGCCGCACCGACGCCGGTGACGCCAGGGCCTTTCAACACGCCTTAGCGGTGAAGGGGCAGCGCCGCACGGGACGGCGCCGCACCCAACGCCTCATTACCAACCAGGTCAGGGCAAAAGGTCGAGCGCCTGCAGGTAAGCAGGCTGGTACATGAGTTCGTCCCAGGCCTGCGGCAGGGTTTCGGGCAGCAGCGCCAGGCGGCGGGATTCGCTGTCCACACTCGGCTGCCAGCGGCCTTGCTGCTGGGCCTTTTCCAGGCCTTCGATGAGTTCGTCCACGGCCTTGCCATCCCCCACGCTCTGGTTGCACAACAGCACCAGGTCGCAACCTGCCTCCAGCGCCGCCACAGCGGCATCGGTGTAGCTGACCACCTGGCCGTCCAGTCGGCGGGCCCCTTCCATGCTGAGGTCGTCGCTGAAGATTGCGCCGTCAAAACGCATCTCGCGGCGCAGGATGTCTTGCAGCCAGCGCTGCGAGAATCCTGCGGGGCGGCTGTCGACCTTGGAGTAGATCACGTGGGCCGGCATCACGCTGGTGAGCGTGCTGCTGAGCCAGGGGTACGGCGCTGCATCGTCGGCCAGGATGGCCTTGAGGCTGCGCTTGTCCACGGGTACTTCGGTATGCGAGTCGGCCTTGACAAAGCCGTGACCAGGGAAATGTTTGCCGCAGTTGGCCATGCCCGCCTGCAGCAGGCCGTGCATGAGGCTCTTGGCGAGCAGCGCCACCACACGAGGGTCACGGTGGAACGAGCGGTCGCCGATCACGCCACTTTCGCCCCAGTCGAGGTCCAGCACCGGAGTGAAGCTGAAGTCCACGCCGCAGGCGCGCAGCTCCGCGCCAAGCACATAGCCCGCCGCCGTGGCTGCGTTGGTGGCGCGCAGGGCACCGCTGCCGGGCACGGCCTTGGCGCCCTTGCCGTCGTCCATCCACATCTCGCCCAGCGCGCGCATGGGCGGCAGATGGGTGAAGCCATCGGTGCGAAAGCGCTGCACGCGGCCGCCTTCGTGGTCCACACAGATCAGCAGGTCGTCGCGCACGGCCTTGATGCTGCTGGTGAGCTGCAGCAGCTGCGCGCGGTTTTCCCAGTTGCGGGCAAACAGGATGACGCCACCCGTGAGCGGGTGCGCCAGGCGGCGGCGGTCATCAGCGCTGAGGGTGGTACCAGCGACGTCGAGGATCAGAGGTGCGTGTTCAGTCATGGAAGGTTTCAAAGGGCAATTGCTACTCAATGGACAGCTATCAGCGCATATCAATCCAGCGCTTCAAGGTGATTGGGTTTGAATTTTCTCCACCACACAGAAGCTGGCGGCGTAGTCGGTCTCGTCAGTCACGCTCAGGTGCGCCTGCAGGCCCTGGGCCTCAAACCATTCCTTGAGCGCGCCGTGCAGCACGATGACGGGCTGGCCGCTGCGCAGCTTGGCGACCTCGCAGTGGCGCCAGGTCATCGGCATCCGCATGCCCAGGCCAATCGCCTTGCTGAAGGCCTCCTTGGCGGAGAACCGGGTGGCCAGGTAGCGCAAGCCCCGGTCGGGCCAGCGCGCGCTGCGTTCGCGCCAGGTGGCCAGTTCGCCATCGGCCAGCACCTTTTCTGCAAAACGGTCGCCGTGGCGGGCCAGGCCGGCCGCGATGCGGCGCACGTCGCAGATGTCGGTACCGATGCCGTAGATCATGAAATTTCAATCAAAATGGCTGCAAGCGCTAGTGTGATATGCCTCTACAGCTATCAAATCAGGAGTTTTCATCATCCACAAACCCCTGGGCAATGCAGTCCAGGTAGGCCTGTACGGTGGCCGTATAGCCCAACTCCAGCGCATCGGCGATCAGCGCATGGCCGATCGAGACCTCGAGCACGCCCGGCACTTCGCGCACAAAGGCCGCCAGGTTGTCCCGATTGAGGTCATGGCCCGCATTCACGCCCAAGCCTGCATCCAGCGCCGCCTGGGCGGCTGCAGCGTAGCGTTTCAGCTCCACCGCCTGCTGCGGCGAGCCCCAGGCGGCTGCATAGGGCTCGGTGTACAGCTCCACCCGGTCAGCGCCCACCGCCTTGGCGGCGGCCATCTGCTCTGGCACCGGGTCCATGAAGAGACTCACACGCACGCCCAGCGCCTTGCATTCGGCCACCAGAGGCGCCAGACGCTCAGCATCTTGCGGAAAGCTCCAGCCGTGGTCGCTGGTGAACTGGTCTTCACTGTCAGGCACAAAGGTGGCCTGGTGGGGGCGCACCTGGCGGATGAAGTCCATCAGGTTCTGCGAAGGGTTGCCCTCGATGTTGTATTCGCGCTCGGGCCAGGCCTTCATCAGCGTTGCCAGCTCGTACACGTCCTGGCTGCGGATATGACGCTCGTCGGGGCGAGGATGCACCGTGATGCCCTGGGCCCCCGCCTTCAGGCACAGCTCGGCCGCGCGGGTGACGCTGGGAATGCCCAGATGGCGCGTGTTGCGCAGCAGGGCCACCTTGTTGACGTTGACGGACAAAGCGGTGCGCTGGAGGGAACGGGAGGATGGGTTCATAGGGCCTGCAAGTCGATCATGAGCTGGCGGGTGCGCAGCGTCGGGCTACCGCAATGGTATTGCAGCAAGGCACGCAGCTGCGGCTTGAGTTCGGTCGCCACGGGGGCGCACGCGCGCAAGGTGGCGGTGTAGCTGGCCACATCATCCAGGCCACGCTGCAGGGCCTGCCATTGGCCGCCCGTCAGGCCTGCACGGTCTGCGGCGGACGCAGCGCGCAGACCACCTTCGGGCACCAGTGTGTAACGGGTGTCGGGCTCCAGGGGGGCGAAGGTCATGGTCTGCACATCCAGGCCGGGCAAGAGGCCAATCTCGCGCAGAAGCAGCAGCTCAAAACTGCGCAGCACCGCCTCCAGCGCATCGCCATGTTCGCTGGCCAGCACGCGCACCACGCCCGCATAGGCATCGAACAAGGCTGGGTGCGGGTCTGCCCGCGCCAGCAGGCGCAGCAGCAGTTCGTTGAGGTACATGCCCGACAGCAGGGCATCCCCCGTGGGCATCACATGCCCACCCACCCACTCCGCGCCCTTGAGCGTATGGATGTCCGCATGGCCGTCGCCCGTGAGCGTGTAGGTCACCAGCAAGGGCTGCAGCGGCAGCAGCACCGGGCGGAAGTTGGAGCTGGGCTTCTTGGCCCCTTTGGCCACCAGAGCGGTCCGCCCTTGCTGGCGGCAGAAGACCTCCAGGATCAGACTGGACTCGCTCCAGTCGTAGCTGTGCAGCACGAACGCAGGCTCATCGGAAACGCGCTTGGCTACGGCCACGGTGCTGCAGGGATGGAGGGTGGGAAAGGATCGCCTGTGACGCCTGCTGCGGTGTGCGCGAGCAGCAGGAAGGGAGCGTTAGCGTTCGGGATTCACTCGTAGCCGAAGGAGCGCACCCGGGCTTCGTCATCGGCCCAGCCGGAGCGGACCTTGACCCACAGCTCCAGGAACACCTTGGCGTCCATGAGCTTTTCCAGCTCTTGGCGGGCTTCAGTGCCAATGCGCTTGAGGCGCTCGCCCTTGTCGCCGATGACCATCATCTTGTGGTTCTCGCGCTCCACCACGATGGTGGCGGCGATCTTGACCAGGCGCTTGTGCTGCTTGCTTTTTTCCTCGTCGAACTTGTCGATCACCACGGTCGACGTGTAGGGCAGCTCGTCGCCGGTAAAGCGGAACAGCTTCTCGCGCACGGTTTCGGAGGCCAGAAACTTCTCGCTGCGGTCGGTCAGCTCATCCTCGCCATACCACCAAGGCTGCTCGGGCAGGTATTTGGCGCAAATGCCGAACAAGCGCTCGATGTCACCCTTGTTCTTGGCCGACATCGGCACAAATTCGGCGAACGGGTGACGCTCCTGCATGCTCTTGAGCCAGGGGACAAGCTCGGCACGGCGATGCACCATGTCCAGCTTGTTGGCCACCAGCAGCGTGGGGATGCCGGGCTTGAACAGCGACAGCACCTTGGCGTCGGCCAGGGTGAAATTGCCAGCCTCGACCACAAAGAGGATCAGATCCACGTCGCCAATCGCGCCCATCACGGTCTTGTTCAGCGACTTGTTGAGGGCGGTGGCGTGCCGGGTCTGGAAGCCCGGGGTGTCCACAAAAATGAACTGCGTCTGATCCAGGGTACGGATGCCCGTGATGCGGTGGCGCGTGGTCTGCGCCTTGCGCGAGGTGATGCTGATCTTCTGCCCCACGAGGGCGTTGAGCAGGGTGGACTTGCCCACGTTGGGCTTGCCCACAATGGCGATCACGCCGCAGCGTTGGCCGTGCACTGCAGCGGGAGCTCCGGCCGCAGCCAGCATGGCTTCGAGATCATCTTGCACTGGGGCGCTTTCAGCGCCGTCGTCAGCTGCTACATCTTTGGTAGCGTCATTCATAAATTTTTTGCTTTCAATGTGGCCAGCATGGCCGCAGCAGCGGCTTGTTCGCCCGCCCTGCGGGACCCGCCGATGCCACGCTCGGTCAGGCCCAGTTCGGGAATATCGCATTCGACGTCGAAGGTCTGGCGGTGAGCTGCCCCCACCGTCGCCACCACCTTGTACTGCGGCAGCTTCATTTTGCGGCCCTGGAGCCACTCCTGCAACGCGGTTTTCGCGTCCTTGGACGCTGCCTGCATCTGCGGATTGATCTCCACGCCCTGGAAAAGGCGGTGCACCAGGGCTTCTGCGCTGGCATAGCCTGCGTCCAGATACACCGCACCGATCAGGGCTTCCAATGCGTCCGCAAGGATTGAGGGCCGCTGCTGCCCGCCCGACTTAGCCTCGCCCTCGCCCAGACGCAACACCTCGGACACTTTGAGTCGCACAGCCAGTTGGTGCAGCGTGTCTTGCTTGACCAGATTGGCCCGAACGCGAGAGAGATCCCCCTCAGGCAAAGCCGACAGCCGCTGGTAAAGCAGACTGGCTACCGCCAGGTTCAAGACGGAATCGCCCAGGAATTCAAGCCGCTCGTTGTGGTCGGCCGAAAAGCTGCGGTGCGTGGTAGCGCGTTGGAGCAGCGAGGGATCAGAAAAAACATGCTGCAGGCGCCCCTGCAGCGCCAAGAGACCGGCCTGCACCTAGTTGGTCTGCGCTTCAAGGCGGTAGACCAGATAAGCTGGACCTGCCAGGGGAATTTCGCGCGAATATTTGAAAGACACGATCACCTTATCGCCGCGCTTAGTCACTTCTAGGTCAGAGCCTTTGATGGATGTGATGTCATCAATCGCTGCCGCGCGGTCGAAAGCAGCGCGCACACCGGGCACCGTCGTCTCCACTTTGGCTTTCTCGATGGCCTTCTTCGCTGCGCTGTACTCCAGAAAGATAGGCACCGACTGCCCGCCGATAGCAAACGCGGCCACAGCGATCAACCCCACAAAAATTAGTCCAAAAAACGACAACCCGCGTTGGCGCGAGCGGCTAGCGATGCGATGTGTCTTCATTAATGATCCCCTCAATATTGTTGGCAATCGCCCGTACTCAATGGAACGAGCCGATGCGCTTGAGACTACCGAAATTCATCCAGACAAAAAAGGCCTTGCCCACAATGTTGCCCTCAGGCACGAACCCCCAGTAACGGGAATCCAGTGAGTTGTCTCGGTTGTCACCCATCATGAAGTAGTGTCCCTCCGGCACCTTGCACGTAACACCTTCCACACTGTAGCGACAGTTTTCACGATAGGCAAAATTGCTGGCGCCTTGCACAAAAGCGGGCACATCGGGGTTGTTCAACAACCGGTGTGGCTTGTCGCCCAGTTGCTCTTCGAACTGCTTGAAGTACCGCATCGAGTCTTCTTCAAAGAAGTCGGGCAAGGCTTTCGTATCTAGCGCTTTGCCATTGATGGTGAGGCGCTTGTTGATGTAAGCCACCTCGTCGCCCGGCACACCCACCACCCGCTTGATGTAGTCCATGCTCGGTTGTGGTGGGTAGCGAAATACCAGCACATCGCCGCGCACGGGCCGGCTGCCTTCCGTCAGCCGTGTGTTAATGACGGGCAGCCGGATACCGTATGTGAATTTGTTCACCAGAATCAGGTCGCCCACCAGCAGGGTCGGGATCATGGAACCCGACGGGATCTTGAAGGGCTCAAACAGAAACGAGCGCAAAAAGAAAACGGCCGCAATCACGGGGAACAAGCCCGCCGTCCAGTCCAGCCACCAGGGTTGCATGAGGATGCGGCCCTTGGCTTCCTGCACATCCACGTCCACCTTCTGGATCCCCATGCGATCCAGTTCAGCGCGCCGCTCGGCGGCTGCATCCTCAATGGCCTGGGCTGCACGCCGCCGGCGAGGGAGAAAATAAATGCGCTCTGCCAGCCAGTAAACACCGGTGACGACCGTCGCAAGGAACAGGAGCAGCGCAAAGTTGCCCTCGATCGCCCCGGTGTACCAAGCACCGATGTAACTCACAAAGGCCGCCAGCACCAGCGACGTCAAAATTTGCATGAACTGCATCAGTCTTCCACCTGCAAAATGGCCAGAAATGCCTCCTGGGGCACCTCGACCGATCCAATCTGTTTCATGCGCTTCTTGCCTGCCTTCTGCTTCTCAAGCAGCTTGCGCTTGCGGGTAATGTCGCCCCCATAGCACTTGGCCAGCACGTTCTTGCGCAGCGCCTTGATGGTTTCACGGGCAATGATGTTGGCGCCGATGGCGGCCTGAATCGCCACATCGAACATCTGGCGGCTGATGATCTCGCGCATCTTGGCCGCCACCGCGCGGCCACGATAGGCCGACTGGCTGCGGTGGACGATGATGGACAGCGCGTCGACCTTTTCACCATTGAGCAGGATGTCCACCTTCACCACGTCGGAGGCGCGGTACTCCTTGAACTCGTAGTCCATGGAGGCGTAGCCGCGCGACACGGACTTGAGCTTGTCGAAGAAGTCCAGCACGATCTCGCCCAGCGGCAGCTCGTAGGTCAGCATGACCTGCCGGCCGTGGTAGGCCATGTTGAGTTGCACGCCACGCTTCTGGTTGGCCAGCGTCATCACAGGGCCCACGTATTCCTGCGGCATGTACAGATGCACCGTGACGATGGGCTCGCGGATCTCCTGGATACGCCCCTGCTCCGGCATCTTGGAGGGGTTCTCCACCATGATGACTTCGCCGTCACCCTTGACCACCTCGTACACCACGCTGGGCGCGGTGGTGATCAGGTCCTGGTCGAACTCGCGCTCCAGACGTTCCTGAACGATCTCCATGTGCAAGAGGCCCAGGAAGCCGCAGCGGAAGCCGAAGCCCAACGCTTGCGACACCTCGGGCTCAAAGTGCAGCGAGGCGTCATTGAGCTGGAGCTTTTCCAGCGCGTCGCGCAGCTGGTCGTATTCGCTGGCTTCGGTCGGGTAGAGACCGGCGAACACCTGGGGCTGGATTTCCTTGAAGCCGGGCAGCGCCTGCTCAGCCGGGCCCAGGTTGTTGGGTAGCTTCTTTTCCAGCGTGATGGTGTCGCCCACCTTCGCGGCCTTCAGCTCCTTGATGCCCGCAATGATGTAGCCCACCTCGCCCGCATTGAGCGCGTCGCGCGGTGAGTTTGCGGGCGTGAACACACCCAGGTTGTCAGCGTTGTAGGCCGCGCCCGACGCCATCATCTTGATGCGCTCGCCTTTGAGCAGGCGACCATCCACCACGCGCACCAGCATCACCACACCGACGTACGGGTCGAACCAGCTGTCAATGATCATCGCACGCAGTGGGGCATCTGGATTGCCACGAGGTGCAGGCACCTTCGCGACGATCAGTTCCAGGATTTCATCGATGCCCATGCCCGTCTTTGCCGAGCATGGGATGGCATCCGTGGCATCGATGCCGATGACATCCTCGATCTCGGCCTTCGCGTTGTCGGGGTCGGCCTGTGGCAGGTCCATCTTGTTGAGCACGGGCAGCACTTCGACACCGAGATCCAGCGCGGTGTAGCAGTTGGCCACAGTCTGTGCCTCCACCCCTTGCGATGCATCCACGACCAGCAGTGCGCCCTCGCACGCAGACAACGAACGGCTGACCTCGTACGAGAAGTCCACATGGCCCGGTGTGTCGATCAGATTGAGGTTGTAGACCTGCCCATCGCGCGCCTTGTAATGCAGCGCAGCGGTCTGCGCCTTGATGGTTATCCCACGCTCTTTTTCGATGTCCATCGAGTCCAGGACCTGGGCCTCCATCTCACGGTCTGCAAGACCTCCACACCGCTGGATCAAGCGGTCGGCCAGCGTCGACTTGCCATGGTCGATGTGCGCAATGATGGAAAAATTTCTGATGTGATTCATCAACGGAAAGCGTCAAGTGATTGAATTAAAACAGCGCGCACAAGAAAAAAGGGCGCGTCGAGTGGCGACGCGCCCTGAACCAACAATCATTGGCAACTGCGATAGTTGGAGCTTCATTGTAGGCAAAAAGGCCAACTGAAAAAGCCCACCCCCCGGTATCTGAGGGAAGTTGCCATGGTGCAACAGGGATTTTATACACAGTTTATGCACAGTCCACACACAAACAACGCTGAACAACTTGTGGGCGAGCTGTGGATCAACTGTGCATTGCACAAAAACATCCCACATCGTGAACACAGAGCCGGTCGATATGCAGATAAGCGTTGAACGCCGGCCTCTATTCTATCGAAAGTGGTTGATGGCCCTTTAAAAAGTTAGCAAAAGCTAACATCTAGACTCATTGCGGCGCCAGCGATCGACCTGTCAAAAATTCAGCGATCACGGCAAAGTCCCCCATTCTAAGTAGGGAATCGCCCCGGGCGGAGCCATTCCCCTCACGCCTCTGCCCAGCTCACTTGCCAGGACGAATCAGCGCGTACTGCGCCCACTCGCCGCGGCGATAGAGCACATTAATAGGCTTGCTCTTATCGGCCTTGGACAGCACGGTCTCGAACTCTTTCACGCCCGAGACTTCCGTGTTGGCCACCGACAAGATGATGTCCCCTTCGCGCAGGCCCGCGCGTGCGGCAGCATCCGTAGCGGCAGCCACCACCACACCGCCCTTGAGCTTGAGCTCTTTCTTCTGGGCATCCGTCAGGTCGGTCACAGACAAACCCATCTGCTGCGCGGCGGCTGAGGCCTTGGGCTTCTCTTCGCGCTCAGCTACTTTGGTCGCTGGCTTGTCTGGCTCGATCTCCGCAATGGTGATCGCCAGATCACGCGAGGCACCGCGACGGAACACCGTGACGGAGCTGCGGTTACCCGGCTTGGTGTTACCAACCAAGCGCGGCAGGTCTGCCACTTTGTCAATGGACTTGCCATCAAACCGCGTGATGATGTCGCCCGCCTCCACGCCGGCCTTGTCGGCAGGCGATCCAGCCTCCACCCCCGTTACCAAGGCTCCTTGCGCCTTGCCCAGACCAATCGATTCGGCAACGTCCTTGGTGACTGGCCCGATCTGCACGCCGATGCGGCCACGCGTCACACGACCCGACGCGCGCAGTTGATCACTCACACGGATGGCTTCATCCATGGGAATTGCGAATGAGATCCCCATGAACCCCCCCGAGCGGGAATAGATCTGGCTGTTGATGCCAACCACCTCGCCCCGCATGTTGATGAGGGGGCCGCCAGAGTTCCCAGGGTTGATGGCCACATCCGTCTGAATGAAGGGGAGGTAGTCGCCCGTGTCCCGCTGCTTGGCGCTGACGATGCCTGCCGTCACCGTGTTCTCCAGCCCAAAGGGTGAGCCAATCGCCATCACCCATTCACCCACGCGGAGCCGGCTCACGTCGCCCACCTTGACCGCAGGCAGTCCGGAAGCCTCGATCTTCACCACCGCTACATCGGTGCGTTTGTCGGCGCCCACGATACGCGCCTTGAACTCGCGCTTGTCGGTCAAAGTCACGATGACTTCATCGGCACCATCGACCACGTGCGCGTTGGTCATCACGAACCCGTCGGAGGTCAAGATGAAACCCGACCCCACACCGCGTGGCTGAGCCTCTTCCTCCTGCTGGGGTCTATGGGGCCGCTGCTGCCGCGGGACGTTGGGAATCGGAACACCAAACCGGCGGAAGAATTCGAGCATCTCTTCGTCCATACCGTTGGCATTGGACCGACTGGACACTTTCTCGACCGTGCGGATGTTGACCACCGAAGGCCCCACCTGATCCACCAGATCAGTGAAATCAGGCAGGCCTCGAACCAGTGGTGCAGGCTGTGCCAACGCCGCATGGGGCGCTAACGACATAGTGGCCAAACCACCCATCAGGCATGCCACTGCCACCGAACGCAACATACTTCCATCAAACTTCGGCATCTTCGACCTTTCTTGATTCTTGGCGAATGCTGTTCACGAATTGTGTGTGACTGTGAAGAGTGTGACGCCAAATGGTTCCCGGGATGCGTGGCCACCACCATGACCCCACGACGATCCACAGGTCCACGAGCGATGGGCCCACCGCTTCGTACCCACAGCACCGGTCAGCGCAGGCGCTCCAGTTGGCCGACAAAGAGGCGCAGCGTCTGCAGTGGCACTTCACCCACCGCAGTCAGCCACATGTCTGATGGCCCACGTTGGGCCAGCAACTGGGTGGCTCCCATGCTGGACACCTGGGGCTGCGCGGGATGGCGCTGGGGGTCAAACGGCTCGACGAAAAGCGAGACCGAAGCCAACCCATCGGAGTAAAGACACTGCAAGACACTGGGGGCGTCCGGCGCGTCGGATACCGCCCTGCGATGGCAACTGACAGGCACAAAACCCGCCACCGGCTGGCGCAAGGTCCAACCTTCGGCCTTGGCCGTGGTCTTGACGACGGAAGGTGCGACCACCTTGTAACCCGAGGTCGCATCCATCAGACGCGACAGCTGCTCCACCTTCACCGGCGCGTTGAGGTCCAGTTCGGAAAAAGCCGCCTGCTCCAGCACCCGACCGTCCGCCGCCAGCGTCTGCAGCTTCACCACCAGCCCGGTCTCCCGCTCACTCCAGAGCCGATAACCAAAGCGCAGAGTGTCCGCGGGCTGAAACGAAACCACATCCGACATGAAGCCCGCCACCCGCTCCTGGCCCAGCAGGCGGGGTGTGTAAAACTGGGCAATCGACGTTCCGCTGACGACAGGTACGCGCGGAAAGAGCCCGGACGTATCACGACGGTCCGAGCGCACGACGCGCGCCTGAGGCAGAAAGGTGCGAACCTCATCATTGCGACGATAGACGGTGCGCGGAGTGCCACTGAGCGACTCCACCCGCTCCAACTGTTGCTGGCCGTCGCATGCATGCCAGATGCGTGAACTGGACATGGCGCCATTGGCTGACAGCACCACAAAGGTGCCGGCATATGCACGGCTGCAGGGTGCGCTGTGCATGCGCTCGATCCACTGCGCCATGTCGCGCTCTGCCGGTGCATTGGCAACTGATTCGGCGGGACCAGCCACCGCAGGAAGTACGCTCAGTCCGCAAAGTGCCGCCGCGATCAGCGAGCCAAACCATCGAACCCGGGAAATTCCAAAGACCTTCACTACTCCAGAGGGGTTCATCACACGATCTCAGCGCCAGAAATTGCCATCCACGGTTCAGCGGCCAGGGGTCTCAAACGTCGCGTTGCGCAAAAAGCCCGCCGGCATCTGCAGGGCCGATGTACTTCCGAACTGCTTGTGGGCGGCCAGCAACTCGTCCAGACGAGGGTCCCGGATCATCACCTGCTGGCCGTCTGCGTCTGCAACGGCCACTACGGGCGCGCCTTGCGCCGTCGCGCGCTCGGGGGAAGATGCGGCCAGTTGCGCCCCCGGCCCGCCGGCACCCTGGAGTTGGGAGAACGAGGTCCAGCCGATGGCCGCCACGGCGGCCAGCGATGCAAAACCCGCCACCATCTTCCAACGGAACACAGAAGCATTGGCAGCCTCCGGCAAGTGAGCTGCTACATGGTCTAGTGGGTCCAGTTCAACCGGAGCCTGAGGGCGCTGTGGCGGCGTTTCCTTGGCAAGCTCGTCGCGCAAGCGGGACAGAAATGCCGGATTCACTGGCCGGGCCAGGTCAGAGGAGCGCAACACATCGCCCACAAGGTGATACACCCCCCAGGTGTCTCGTCCGTCATCTTCCGCCGCCCAGGCCAGCGCAGCGGCGAACTCGTCACCTTGGAGCTGACCGTCTGCCAGCGCCGACAACTGCTCGCTTCGCACTTCGCGCAAGTCAAGTTCTGCCGGGGTATGGATACCTGTTTCTGCCTTGTTCATTCGATCACCTCACCACCGTTTGCCCGACTGGTTTTCGAGCAAGGGACGCACTTTGGCCGAAATGGCTTCGCGCGCCCGAAAAATTCGAGACCGCACCGTACCTATGGGACATCCCATTGCGGTTGCAATTTCTTCGTAACTGAGCCCCTCGATCTCTCGCAGCGTGACCGCTTGGCGCAGATCGTCAGGCAAGGCCTCCATGGCTGCATTCACGACCTGCGCTATTTCTTGGGCCGCAAGGACAGTTTCTGGGGTTTCGTCGCTGGTTAGTTCGTGTCCAAGGC
Organism: Acidovorax sp. M14; assembly: GCF_049331375.1. NCBI lineage: Bacteria > Pseudomonadati > Pseudomonadota > Betaproteobacteria > Burkholderiales > Comamonadaceae > Acidovorax > Acidovorax sp. M14. The sequence goes on along the minus strand of NZ_CP186263.1, from coordinate 1,533,552 downwards.
GGGAAGTTTCATCCTCATCCTCGGAACCCCGGAAGGCATTTTCAGAAATGACCGGGTTGCGCTTCATGTCCATCAGCGCCTTTTTGGCGGTGTTGACGGCAATCCGGTACAGCCAGGTGTAGAACTGGGCGTCGCCACGGAACTGGTGCAGCGCCCGATAGGCGCGAATGAAGGTTTCCTGGGCAATGTCCTGGACCAAGTCCGCGTCACGCACCATGCGTCCGATAAGTCGCTCGATGCGACGCTGGTACTTGATGACCAGCAATTCATAGGCGCGCTGGTCGCCCGCTACCGTGCGCTCCACCAGTTGGAGATCGCTGTCTTCGGAGGGGGAAGGCGGAATTACAGTCATGGATACTCAGGATTCACGCCCTGCAACAGCTTGCCGGGCGGTTTCGTCAGCGTTGTCAACGCCCGATATGGCGCGCGAATATACCGCACGGCGCAAGTCCATCCAGCGCTCAGGCTGGCTGGAGCGCTCCAGCCATAACCACTGGCATGAATGCCCTATGGGCACGACACGCAACCACAGGTGCGCCTGCAGATCCAGCAAGACCTCGGGAGGCACAGAAAGCGCCAGTGGCCCGCTAAAGGACTTTGCCGTTTGGCCCAGCGTCCAGGCTTGACCATCGAATTGCAGCACTACGCGCGGTTGGCTCCACCAAAAATGGGCTGCCCCTGCTGCTGCCAACAGCCAGAGTCCGAGGGCCACAGCAACCGATACAACTGCATCACGCGCCCCGGAGCTCACCCAAGCAACCGCGACCCCAGCCCCGGCGAACAAAAGAGCCAATAACAGTGCACCCAGCACCCTGCTGCGCCACAGCGGGTACTGAACAGAAGGAGCACGCCTTGAGAGCAGTGTCACAGGACTACCTACTCAGGCCCACAGACCGAATGCCTGCCAGCGCCAAAAACGACGCCATGCTCCTTTGGGAGGACGGTCGCAAGCGGACAGGCAATGCTTGTTGCAACCGAATCCGTGATGTCTGCGCCCAATCAGACGCGTTTGAACACCAGCGTTCCGTTGGTACCACCAAAACCGAAGTTGTTCTTCACGGCAACGTCGATCTTCATGTCCCGCGCCGTGTTGGCACAGTAGTCCAGATCACATTCCGGGTCCTTGTTGAACAGGTTGATGGTGGGTGGCACTTTTTGTTCGTGCAGGGCGAGCACGGTGAACACGCTCTCAATACCGCCCGCACCACCAAGCAAGTGGCCCGTCATGGACTTGGTGGAGCTCACCACGGTCTTGTAGGCATGGTCGCCCAAGGCCGCCTTGATCGCGTTGGTTTCGTTGATGTCGCCCAAGGGGGTGGACGTGCCGTGGGCATTGAGATAGTCCACCTGATCCACATTGATCCCGGCATTGCGCAGTGCACTGAGCATGGCGCGCCGAGGCCCGTCCATGTTGGGAGCCGTCATGTGCCCAGCATCTGCGCTCATGCCAAAGCCGCTGAGTTCGGCGTAAATCTTGGCACCTCGGGCCTTGGCGTGCTCGTACTCTTCCAGCACCATCACGCCAGCGCCCTCGCCAAGCACAAAACCGTCGCGATCCTTGTCCCATGGGCGGGATGCTGTCTTGGGATCGTCGTTGCGGGTGGACAGTGCGCGCATGGCGGCAAACCCACCAATGCCCAGCGGGGAAACCGTGGATTCGGTCCCGCCAGCCACAACCACGTCGGCATCGCCGTATTCGATCATGCGTCCTGCCTCGCCAATGCAGTGCAAGCCCGTTGTGCAGGCAGTCACCACGGCAAGGTTGGGGCCCTTGAAGCCAAAACGCATGGACACATGCCCTGCCACCATGTTGATGATGGACGCAGGGACAAAAAATGGGGTGATACGCCGGGGTCCACGGCTGACCAGTTCGGCGTGGGTGTCTTCGATCAGCGGCAGGCCGCCAATGCCGGAGCCGATCACGCAGGCAATGCGTGTGGCGAACTCCTCACTGAGCGCTTCCCCCGTGGGAAGGCCTGCGTCCTGCACGGCCTGCGCCGCGGCAGCAATGCCGTAGTGGATGAAGGTGTCCATCGCGCGCGCGTCCTTGGCGCTGATGTACGACTCCAGGTCAAGACCTTTGACCTCTCCCGCAATCTTGCAGGCGAAGTTCGACGCATCGAACTTGGTGATGAGGTCAATGCCGGATCGGCCGGCAAGGAGGTTGGCCCAGGAATCGGCCACCGTGTTACCCACGGGGCTGACGCAACCCAGGCCGGTCACGACAACGCGACGACGGCTCATGCGTATAAAACCTTCTGCTGATCGCTTGAGTCAGGCGCGGGGCGCCGCTCAGGCCTTCTGGTGGGTGTTGGCGTAGTCGATGGCGTTTTGCACCGTGGTGATCTTCTCGGCGTCTTCGTCCGGGATCTCGATGCCGAATTCGTCTTCCAGAGCCATCACCAGTTCCACCGTGTCGAGCGAGTCGGCACCGAGGTCTGCCACGAAGGCCTTTTCATTGGTGACTTGGGACTCTTCCACACCGAGTTGTTCGGCAATGATTTTTTTGACGCGTGCTTCGATATCGCTCATGGTTTCCCTCTGGGGGTTGTGAATGAATCCGCGATTCTAGCCGCTTAAGGAGAAGCCCCTAAACGACCCGCCGTCCGGATGAACCGGCGTTAACTTGTCTTAATTACATGTACATGCCGCCATTGACGTGCAACTCCTGCCCCGTCACGTAGCCAGCCTCGCGCGAGGCAAGGTATGCCACCGCGTGTGCGATGTCCGCAGGCTTGCCCATGTGACCCAGCGGGATCTGCGCATTGAGCGCTTTTTGCTGGTCTTCGGGCAGCACGGAGGTCATGTCGGTCTCGATGAAACCGGGTGCCACGCAGTTCACGGTGATGTTGCGGCTGCCCAGCTCACGGGCCAGTGCACGCGTCATACCCGCCACACCCGCCTTGGCCGCAGCATAGTTGGCCTGCCCCGGATTGCCCGACGCACCCACCACGCTGGTGATGCTGATGATGCGCCCAAAGCGCTGCTTCATCATCGGGCGAATAGCGGCACGGCTTGTGCGGAATACGGCCTTGAGATTGGTGTCCAGCACCGCATCCCAGTCGTCGTCCTTCATGCGCATGGCCAGGGTATCGCGCGTGATGCCGGCGTTGTTCACCAGCACATGCAGACCACCCTGTTGCTTGACGATGCCGTCCATCAAGGCCTCGACCGCAGCCACATCGTTCACATTCAGATTAGCACCCCGGCAGCCAGGGTAAGCCGACAGCGCCTGGCTGATGCGCGCAGCGCCTTCATCCGTGGTGGCCGTACCCACCACCTGGTAGCCGCGCACCGCCAATTCCAGGGCAATGGCCGCGCCAATGCCGCGCGATGCGCCGGTCACCAGCGCCACTTGCGCCGCTGTCTGGGTCGATTCCGTCATGCCAACAACTCCCGGGTTTCGGCCAGCGTGGCCGAGTCAAACAATGCAGCACCGACCAGTTCGGGGTCGATGCGTTTGGTGAGGCCAGCCAGCACCTTGCCGGGGCCACATTCAATGATGTGCGTCACACCGCGCGCCTTGAGCGCATGCACGCATTCCACCCAGCGCACGGGGCCGAAGGCCTGGCGATAGAGCGCTTCGCGAATGGCATCAGCGTCCTGCTGCACCGCCACGTCCACGTTGTTGACCACCGGAATCTGGGGGGCAGCCAAGGCAACGTCTGCCAGAGCCACACGCAGCTTTTCAGCGGCCGGCTTCATCAGGCTGGAGTGAAAAGGCGCCGACACCGGCAGGGGCAATGCACGCTTGGCGCCCGCCGCCTTAAGCACTTCGCAGGCCTTGTCCACCGCCGCCTTGGTACCAGCGATCACGGTCTGGATCGGGTCGTTGAAATTGACAGCCTCCACCACTTCGGCCGTGCCCGGGCCGAACGAGGCCAATGCCTCGGCGCAACCGGCGATGACCTTGGAAGCCTCCATGCCCAGAATGGCGGCCATGGCTCCGGTCCCGACGGGCACAGCCTCTTGCATGGCCGCTGCGCGCAACCGCACGAGCGGAGCCGCCTGCGCCAGCGTCAGCACACCAGCCGCCACCAGGGCGGAGTATTCACCCAGCGAATGCCCCGCCACAGCCGCTGGGGCTGCGCCACCTTCTGCGCGCCACACCCGCCATGCCGCCACACCCGCGACCAGCATCACCGGCTGGGTGTTGGTGGTGAGAGCCAACGCTTCCTTGGGACCTTCCTTGATCAGCAGGCCAACATCTTCGCCCAAGGCATCCGAGGCTTCCTTCAGGGTCTGAGCCACCACCGGGTGGTCACCCCAGCCATCCAGCATGCCCACCGATTGCGAGCCTTGCCCAGGAAAGACAAATGCAAAAGACTTCATGAAAAATCCAGAAATATGATGAAACTGGCCGGTAGCGCTAGTACCTATTGCGCTAGCAGCTACAACTTCAGGAGCACGGCGCCCCAGGTGAAGCCGCCGCCCACGCCTTCGAGCAGCAGGGTTTCGCCTTTCTTGACCTGACCGGCACGCACCGCGTGGTCCAGAGCCAGAGGAATGGACGCCGCCGAGGTATTGCCGTGCTGGTCCACCGTGACCACGACCTTGTCCATGGACATCTTCAGTTTGCGGGCAGTGCCCTGCATGATGCGGATGTTGGCCTGGTGCGGAATCAGCCAATCGATATCGACCTCAGTCAGCCCGGCCTTGGCCAAGGCCGCGTGGGCCGCTTTCTCCAGCACACCGACTGCCAGCTTGAAGACCGCCTGCCCGTCCATCTTGAGGACCGGGTCGCCAAGCACCTTGCCGCCAGACACATTGCCGGGCACACACAAAATATCCACATGCTTGCCGTCGGCGTGCAGGTCGCTCGACAGGATGCCCGGTGTGTCCGAGGCTTCCAGCACCACAGCGCCCGCGCCATCACCGAACAACACACAGGTAGTGCGGTCGTTGAAGTCCAGAATGCGGCTGAAAACTTCGGCGCCAATCACCAGGGCGCGGTTGGCCGCACCGGTCTGGATCATGGAATCCGCCACGGACAAGGCATAGACAAACCCGCTGCAGACCGCTTGCACATCGAAAGCGGGGCAACCATTGGCGCCCAGCTTGTTCTGCAAGATACAAGCGACGGACGGAAACACCATGTCTGGCGTGGACGTGGCCACGATGATCAGATCGATGTCTGTGGGCTGCAGATTGGCAGCCTGCAAGGCACTGCGCGCAGCCTCCAGACCGAGGTCGCTGGCCGTGACATCCGGCGCGGCAAAGTGGCGCGCCCGAATACCGGTGCGCTCCACAATCCATTCATCCGAGGTTTCGATGCCGCGCTGGCCCAGTTCTGCGACCAGATCGGCGTTGGTCAACCGGCGTGGGGGCAGATAGCTGCCTGTGCCGGTAATGCGGGAATAACGTCTCATTATTGTGCGGTCGCCGCAACGCCAGGCTGGGGCTGGGCATCTGCAGGCGCCAGCAGGGGCGCCGCGTGCGCAATCCGGGTCCGGACACGGTCGAGCAGGTTGTTGCGGGCTGCATCATACGCCCGGTTCAACGCCTGCTCGAAAGCCATGGCGTCTGCCGATCCGTGGCTCTTGAACACCAGCCCGCGCAGGCCCAGCAGCGCCGCACCGTTGTAACGACGGTAATCCATGCGCTTCATCAACGCTTTTAGGATCGGATAAGCGACGATGGCAGCCATTTTGGTAAAAATGTGGCGCGAAAACTCGGTTTTGAGAGCGCCAATGATCATTGACGCCACACCTTCGCTGGCCTTGAGGGCCACATTGCCCACGAACCCGTCACAGACCACGATATCCACCGTACCCTTGAAGATATCGTTACCCTCCACATTGCCATAGAAGTTCAAGTCGCCGGAATTGGCCGCAGATCGCAGCAATTCACCAGCTTTTTTGATTACTTCACTGCCCTTGATGACTTCTTCACCAATGTTCAGCAGGCCCACCGTGGGCTCACCACCCTCTTGAAGAACCGACACCAGGGCAGAGCCCATCACGGCAAACTGCAGCAGATGCTCGGCCGAGCAATCGACATTGGCACCCAGATCCAGGACGGTTGTGGCCCCGCCCGTGGCGTTAGGCATCTGGGTGGCGATGGCGGGCCGGTCGATGCCGTCCAGCGTCTTGAGAAGGTACCGGGCAATGGCCATCAGGGCCCCGGTATTGCCGGCAGACACCGCTGCCGATGCAGCGCCGTCCTTGACCTGCTGGATGGCAACCCGCATCGAAGAATCCTTCTTCTTGCGCAAGGCCACCTCCACCGGATCGTCCATGGCCACCACTTCGGTAGCAGGCACGATGGTGGCTCGGTCGTGGGAAAACGATTGCAGGCTGTCCGCCAGGCCAACTAGCAGCAGGCGGGCATCCGGGTGGTGGTCGAGAAACTGGCGGCACGCCGCGAGCGTGACGCGGGGGCCGTGGTCGCCCCCCATGCAGTCAACAGCCAGTGTGATCATGGGCGACTTGTCCGGTCGGCCCAAGGGGCCGAGAAATGAATACGACGGTCAAAACAAAGGCCCGCGCTACAGGGTGTGTAGCAACGGGCCTTTGGATGGAGTGAAGGTCAGGCTTCAGACTTGTTCTTCAGCACCTGACGGCCACGGTAGAAACCGTTGGGGCTGATGTGGTGACGCAGGTGCGTTTCACCGGTAGTGGGTTCCACAGCAATGCCTGGCACATTCAGGGCATTGTGCGAGCGGTGCATACCGCGCTTGGAAGGGGACTTTTTGTTTTGCTGAACGGCCATGATGGCTCCTGATCTGGAATAGGTTGGTAAAAACGCGATCAGCCCAAAAAGACACGATGGGGTTCGCGTGAAGCCGACGATTATAACCCAAATGCTTTTTGGGCCTGCCAATCAGTCTTTGGCATCCTTGCGCAAAGCGGCCAAGGCAGCGAAAGGATTGGGTTTTTCGGCATTGGCTTCTTCAAAATCATCGTCAGAAGACGCGAGAGGTACCGAGGTCGGACACTCGTCGTGTTTGGGCACCACGGGCAACGCCATCAGCAACTCGTCCTCGATGAGTTCGTGCAAATCAAACTCGCGGCTCAGGGCCAGCAGGTCTTCTTCGCTCTCATCGTCCAGGGCCTCGGCCGTGGCTTCATCGGCCACGAAGCGAAACTCCCGATCCACCTCCAGCGGGACATCCACCGGCGTCAGGCAGCGCTGGCACTCCATAGGGAAGCTGGCGCGTACCTTGATGTGCAACCAGACCTGCCCCATTCCGCCCAGCGCAGTGCGTATTTCACCGGTCGCCTCCCAGTCCACCAACAGGTCCGGGTGCAGGCCTTTGGCTTCTTGCGCCAGGCGTTCGTACTTCAACAGCGAGTCGTGGCCCGCCAGCCGACCGCCCGCCTGTGCAAAGGCTTTCACGTCGAGGCGCTGTGCGGAGAATTCCTTGGTCATGGCGGCAGTGTAAGAGAATCGGCGCATGCATCAATCCCCCTCCTCCCAACGCCCTCTGGTATTGGGCTCGACCTCGCGCTACCGGCGCGAATTGCTGGAACGGCTGAACCTGCCTTTCGAAGTGACCGCCCCCCATGTCGATGAGACCCCCCTGCCCGGCGAGGCGCCCCGCGCCCTGGCCTTGCGCCTGGCGCTGGCTAAAGCGAAAGCTGTGGCACGGCAGCACCCCGAAGCGGTGGTGATCGGGTCCGACCAGGTGGCCGACCTGGCCGGGGAGCCGCTGGGCAAACCGGGCCAGCACGAGCGCGCCGTGCAGCAGTTGCATCAGATGCGCGGCCAGACGGTGGTGTTCCAGACCGCGCTGGCCGTGGTGTGCGCCGCCACCGGCTTTGAGCAGGTGGACCTCGCCCCCGTGGAGGTGAAGTTCCGCGACCTGTCGGACGAGGAAATCGAACGTTACCTGCGCGCCGAACAGCCCTACGACTGCGCAGGCAGCGCCAAGAGCGAAGGCCTGGGCATTGCACTGCTGGACGCCATCCACAGCGATGACCCCACGGCGCTCATCGGGCTGCCACTGATCCGCACATGCCGCATGCTGCGCGCAGCGGGGCTGGTGCTGCCATGAGCGTCAAAACCGGCACGCTGTATCTTGTGCCTGCCCCCCTGGACTTTGGCTGCGACACCCAGGCCCCGCTGCAGGACGCCCTGCCCTCGGCCACCATGCAAACGGCCTCCCGCCTGACCCACTGGGTGTGCGAAAACGCCAAGAGCACGCGGGCTTACCTCAAGCGGATTGACGCGCTGTACCCCCTGGCTCTGTCCCTGCAGCAACAGCAGATCACCGAGTTGCCGCGCGAGGTGCACAAAAAGGGTGACCACGGCGACAAGGGCTCAGCCCCGTTCGACGCCCGCCCGCTGCTCGCTGCTGCGCTCAACGGGCACGATATCGGCCTGGTCAGCGAAGCAGGCATGCCCGCCGTGGCCGACCCCGGCTCGTCGGTGGTGCGGGCTGCGCACGACCTGGGCCTGCGCGTGGTGCCACTGGTCGGGCCGGTGTCGCTGCTGCTGGCGCTGGCGGCCAGCGGCCTCAACGGGCAAAACTTCGCCTTTGTCGGCTACCTGCCGCAAGACGGGCAAGAGCGCACACAGCGCATCAAGGAGCTTGAGGGCATGGCGCTGCGCACAGGCCAGACCCAGCTGTTCATCGAGACCCCGTACCGCAACCCCGCCCTGTGGCAGGCCCTGGTGCAGACCCTGCAACCGCACACCCGGCTGGCGCTGGCCAGCGGCCTGACCCTGCCCGATGCGCGGGTGCAAAGCCAGCTGGTGCGCCAGTGGAAGCAGCAGCCCGCGCCACCGGACAACCGCACGCCCGTAGTGTTTGCGCTGGGACGCTGAAACAGGCAGGAGGCGGCACGGGACACGCGTAGCGCCTAAAATGCTACATATTCAGGAGCATTTCAGGCATATTGCACTAGCGCATTCGCCCGAAAACACCTCAAAACGCTGCACAACGGCCTCGCACAGGCTCCGAGGTACAGCACACAACCTGGGCCTACAAAAAAGCCCCGGCAGAGACCTCTGCCGGGGCTTGGGATACGCATCTTCCTCAGTCAATTCAAGGGTTTGCGGATGATCAAGCCCCCTTGCCGAGTCCTAGGCGACTGTCAGCGCAGCTGCGGCCCCGATACAGCCAGCGATTTGACCGCGCCCATGCCCACGGCAGCGCCAAAGCGCTTGGCCAGGCGCTCGGCCACGTTGTCGCGGCGGGTGTAGTCGATGATGTCTTCGGCCTTGACCACTTCGCGCGCCACGTAGTCGAGGTTGCCCAGCTTGTCCGCAAGTCCCATCTCCACAGCCTGCTGGCCTGTCCAGAACAAGCCGCTGAAGGTGTCGGGCGTGGTCTTGAGGCGATCACCCCGCCCGGCCTTCACCACGGCAATGAATTGCTGGTGGATCTGGTCCAGCATGGTCTGCGCATAGGCGCGCTGCTTTTCGGTCTGCGGGCTGAAGGGGTCGAGAAAGCCTTTGTTTTCACCGGCGGTGAGCAGGCGGCGTTCCACACCCAGCTTTTCCATGGTGCCAGTGAAGCCGAAGCCATCCATCAGCACACCGATGCTGCCCACGATGCTGGCCTTGTCCACGTAGATGTCGTCGGCAGCGGCAGCGATGTAGTAGGCGGCCGAGGCGCAGGTTTCTTCCACCACCGCGTAGATCGGTTTCTTGTGCTTGGCCTTCAGGCGCACGATCTCGTCGTTGATGATCCCCGCCTGCACGGGGCTGCCGCCCGGCGAGTTGATCAGCAGCACCAGGGCCTGCGAACCCTCGTCTTCCAGCGCGCTGCGCATGGCGGCCACCACAAACTCGGCACTGGCCTCGGCACCACTGGCGATTTCGCCCTTGATGTCCACCACCGCCGTGTGCGGCGCGCTGGTGCTGGTGCTGGGCGACGCCTGACGCAACGCGGCAAACGCAATCGCCGCCAGCAGGGCCAGCCATGCCAGGCGGAAAAAGATCTTCCAGCGACGGGCGCTGCGTTGCTCATTGAGAGCAGCAAAGGCCAGCTTTTCCAGCGTGGCACGTTCCCAGCCGGGTTCACGCGATGAGTCGCTCACAGGTGCTCCTGAATTTGTAGCTGCTTGCGCCCACAGATCGGGCGCGGAATTGGTTTTGGGGTCAAAGCCCGACGAGCCGGGCTGTTGGGAGTCTGTCATGTCATGCGTCCTGGGAACTGCACCGCTGCAGCCCGCGCGCCGTGCCGGACGGAACCAGGCGACAGCACATCAGGGTAATACATCTGGATTTTCTAGAACTCTACGGGCTGCAGGTTGTAGGCAGTATGCCAGCGCACCACGCCATCCCTCTCCGACAGGGCAATTTTCACCAGTCCACCCCGGCAGGGTCCGCCCGCGCACTGGCCGGTGTGGGGCAAATAAGCCGCGCCGTGGGTCGCACACAACAGCCAGTGGCCCGTGTCGTCAAAAAAACGGTCGGGCTGGTAGTCCATCTCCATTGCCACATGGGTGCAGCGGTTGAGGTAAGCGTGTGGCAGGCCCTGGTAGCGGATTGCAAAGGCCCGGCAGGTCTGGCCAGCGTACACGACATCAAACGGCACGGCACGGCCGCCATCGACGAGGTCGGCGCTGTTGCACAAAGCGAAGGACTGCTCGGGCGATATGTTCATGGCTTGCTCCGCTTCACGGCCCAGCGTCAGGCATTGTTCAGCAGCCAGTCGTGCAGCTCGCGCACCGAATGGGCCACCGCCAGCGGCTTGAGAGCATGGAAGGCGTCGGGCTCATGGGCGCCATAGCTCACCCCCACACTCGCACAGCCGGCGTTGACGGCCATCTGCAGGTCGTGCGTGGTGTCGCCAATCATCAAGAGACGCTCGGGCGCCACGTCAAATTCGGCCATCAGCTCCTGCAGCATCAGCGGGTGGGGCTTGCCTGCGGTCTGGTCGGCGGTGCGGGAGCCGTCGAACACACCGCGCAGGTCTACCGAGTGCAGCGCCTCGTCAAGCCCGCGCCGGCTTTTGCCGGTGGCCACGGCCAACAAGTGGCCGCGCTCGCGCAGGTCGTTCAGCAGAGGCAGCACGCCTTCAAACAGGCTCAGGTCGTCCTGGTGCTGGATGTAGTGAAAGCGGTAGCGGTTGCCCAGCTCCGTGTACTTCTCGGGCGGCACATCGGGCGCCGCATGGGCCAGCGCCTGCATCAGGCCCATGCCGATCACGTAGGCAGCCTCCTTGTCGGTGGGCACGGTGCCGCCCACGTCGCGCACCGCCGCCTGGATGCAGCGCACGATGATGGCGGTGGAATCGAACAGCGTGCCGTCCCAGTCAAAGGCGATGAGGTCGAAACGGCGCGGACGGAAGTTTTTGGCGGACATGGAAGCAGAAGTTTTTTCGCGCAGGATCGTCAGGCGGTGGGCACAAAATCGGCCAGCTCGGGGGGCAGCTCGGCGTTCAGTTGCACACGTTCGCCCGAGGCGGGGTGGTTGAACTGTAACCGCCACGCATGCAGAAACATGCGCTTCATCCCCTGCTTCTGCAGACGTTTGTTGAGGTCGAAATCGCCGTATTTGTCGTCGCCCACGATGGCGTGCCCCTGGCTGGCCAGGTGCACGCGGATCTGGTGGGTGCGGCCGGTCTTGATAGTCACCTCCAGCAGCGACATCGCGGGCAGGCCCTGTTCCGGCCGGGCCGCTGCTGTGCAGCGCACCTTGACCAGGGTGATGGAGCGCATGCCATCCGGGTCGTCTGCGGTGGTCACGCGCACGCGGCGTTCGCCGTCGGCCTGCAGGTATTTGTGCAGCGGCAGGTCGATGACCTTCTTGTTGGCCGGCCAGGTGCCGGTGACCAGCGCCAGGTAGGTTTTGCCCGTCTCGCGCTCGCGGAACTGGTCCTGCAGGTGAGTGAGCGCTGACCGCTTCTTGGCCACGAGCAGGATGCCGGAGGTCTCGCGGTCCAGCCGGTGCACCAGCTCCAGGAATTTGGAGGCAGGGCGCGCCTGGCGCAGCTGCTCGATCACTCCGAAGCTCACACCGCTGCCGCCGTGCACCGCCACGCCGGCCGGTTTGTCAATGGCGATCAGGTGCTCGTCTTCCAGCAGGATGGGAAATTCGCGTGCGGGCGCCGGGCGCTCGGCCTTTTCGGCGACCTTGTCTGAAATCCGGACAGGCGGCAGGCGCACGATGTCACCCGCCTCGACGCGGGTGTCGGCACTCACACGGCCTTTGTTGATGCGCACCTCGCCGCTGCGGATGATGCGGTAGACGTGCGTTTTTGGCACACCTTTCAGGTGGCGTATCAAAAAGTTATCGAGCCGCTGGCCGGCGGAGTCAGCATCCACTTCCACCAGGCGGGCTGCGGGAAGCCCCGCAGAAGCTGCGGGCGGTTTGGCCCCTATAATGTGTTTCACCTGCGCGTTGTTATGTAAGTGGTTGATTTGTCTGGAGTTTAGTCCACACAGCCCTTGCCCCTCACGCAGGCAGGTCGATGCCAGCGGGCGTCGTGCGCGCAGATTGCAGGCCAGATGCCTGTGGTGGCCCGCATGCCGTGCGGCGGGCTGACAGATTGAAACACTGATACGGAATCCCCCAGCTGGCAGATGCTCCCTACCCGGGCGCAGCCTGCCAGCGGATCAAAGCGAGCATGTGGTTGTTGATGAGCTGGATGGTGACCTTGTGGCGGTGGCTGATGCCCCCGGCTGCACGCTCCTATTCGGCTCTAGCGCCCAGCCAGCAAGCGCAATCAGCTACATTTTTGCTAGCAAAACTGCGCTCCTACCACTCGCCCCCATCCACGCGCCCCTGCCTCACGATGCTGCGCTAGAGCGCGGCAGATCATTGGCATTCCCGGCAATTCCCTTCGTTTCGATGCGTCAGTCCAGGCATTCACAGCTCCTGTAGAGCTTGTTGTTAATGGTTTGGAACTGTGGGCGGCAGCCCGCGCAGCTTTCCCCGCTGAGAGGGATGGTTGCACCGCTGCTGTCCGCAACACACTGAAGGAATCGCATCATGAAGCGGATGCTCATCAACGCCACGCAGCCCGAAGAACGGCGCCTGGCCATCGTCGACGGACAAAAGCTCCTCGACTACGAAATCGAGATTGAAGGGCGCGAGCAGCGCAAGGGCAACATCTACAAGGCCGTCGTCACGCGCGTCGAGCCCTCGCTGGAAGCCTGCTTTGTCGATTACGGCGAAGACCGCCACGGTTTCCTGCCGTTCAAGGAAATCTCGCGCCAGTACTTCGCCCCCGGCGTGTCGCCCAGCCAGGCGCGCATCAACGAAGTCATCAAGGAAGGCCAGGAACTGCTGGTCCAGGTCGAAAAGGAAGAGCGCGGCAACAAGGGTGCAGCCCTGACCACCTTCATCTCGCTGGCAGGCCGCTACGTGGTGCTGATGCCCAACAACCCCCGTGGCGGTGGCGTGTCGCGCCGCATCGAGGGCGAGGACCGCGCCGAACTCAAGGAGGCGATGGACCAGCTGGAGTACCCCAACGGCATGTCCATCATTGCGCGCACCGCCGGCATCGGCCGCACCGCGCCGGAGCTGCAGTGGGACCTGAACTACCTGCTCAAGCTCTGGAACGCCATCGACGGCGCTGCCAAGGGCGGCAAGGGCGCCTTTCTGATCTACCAGGAATCGTCGCTCGTCATCCGCGCGATCCGCGACTATTTCAACAACGACATCGGTGACATCCTCATCGATACCGACGACATCTACGAACAGGCGCAGCAGTTCATGGCGCACGTCATGCCCGAGCATGCCGCTCGCGTGAAGCGCTACCGCGACGACGCCGCCCTGTTCAGCCGCTTCCAGATCGAGCACCAGATCGAGTCGGCCTACGCCCGCACCGTGAGCCTGCCCTCGGGCGGCGCCATCGTGATCGACCACACCGAAGCATTGGTGTCCGTGGACGTGAACTCGGCCCGTGCCATCAAGGGCGGCGACATCGAGGAAACCGCCACCCGCACCAACCTGGAAGCCGCCGACGAAGTGGCCCGCCAGATGCGCCTGCGCGACCTGGGCGGCCTGATCGTGATCGACTTCATCGACATGGAAGAGTCGAAGAACCGCCGCGAAGTGGAAAACCGCCTGCGCGATGCGCTGCGCCAGGACCGCGCCCGTGTGCAGTTCGGCACCATCAGCAAGTTCGGCCTCATGGAAATGAGCCGCCAGCGCCTGAAGCCTGCCCTGTCCGAAGGCTCCTCCATCCCCTGTCCCCGTTGCGGAGGCTCGGGCCACATCCGTGACACCGAATCGTCGGCGCTGCAGATCCTGCGCATCATTCAAGAAGAGTCGATGAAGGACAACACCGCCGCCGTGCACTGCCAGGTGCCGGTGGAAGTGGCCTCGTTCCTGCTGAACGAAAAGCGCACCGAGATCGCAAAGATCGAACTCAAGCAGCGCGTGGCCGTGCTGATGGTGCCCAACAAGACGTTGGAAACCCCCAACTACCGCCTGGAACGCCTGAAGCACGACGACCCACGCTTGGACCACATCGAAGCCAGCTACAAGCTCGCCGAAGAAGTGGAAGACCCAACGTCTGTCACACGCCGCTCGCAGGAGCCCACCAACAAGCAGACCCCGGTGATCAAGGGCGTGCTGCCTGATGCCCCCGCCCCCGTGGCCGAGCCCCGCCCCGAAGGCGCGGCGCGCCCACCCCGTGGCGGCCAGCGCCCCGCAGCCCATGCAGCCCCTGCACCTGCCCCCGTGGCCGCTCCGGCGCCTGTCGCCCCCGCGCCGCAGGAGCAAGGCTTCTTCGCCTGGCTCAAGAGCCTGTTCGGCTTTGGCAGCGCCCCTGCCGCACCCGCCCCGGTGGCAACGGCTGCGCCAGCCGCCGCACCGGCCGCGGCTGAAACCACCGGCCGTGGCGAACCCCGCCGCGAAGGCCGCAACGGTGAAAGCCGTGGCCGCCGTGGTGGCCGCGACGGCAACCGTGACGGTCAGCGCGAAGGCGCACCACGTGACGGCAACCGCGAAGGCAGCACCGGCGAAAGCCGTGGCCGCCGTGGTGAACGCTCGGCCGAAGGCCGCGCACCCCGCGACGCAGAGCGCCGCCCTGAGGGCGAAGGCCGTGACGGTGGCCGCAACGGACGCGGCGAAGGCCGTGAAGGGGGCCGTGGCCGCCGCGACAGCGAGCCGCGCAACCTGAACGCTGGCACGAACGGAGACAACTCCAACGCCGCCACCGCTCAGGTGGAAGGCCCCAACGCTGGCAACACCGGTGGTGCAGAAGGCCAACCCGCCCAGCAACCCCGTGGCGAACGCGGCCCGCGCCGCGAACGCGGTGATCGCGGTGGCAACCGTGGCGAGCGTGGTGAACGCGCTCCCCGTGCGGTCGAGGCCCAGGAGGCAGCAGCCCCAGCCGCTGCTGGCGACTTTGCCGACACCGCGCCTCTGGCCTCGCTGCCAGACCTGGACCTGAGTGGCAATGACGCACCCGCGAATGGCAATGGCAATGGCGCCAACGAAGAGCAACGCCGCGAGCGCCGCTCCCGCGACCGCTACGGCCGTGACCGCCGCGAACGTGGCGAGCGTGGCCCACGCGACGCCAACGGCAACGCTGAAGCCGCAGCACCCGCCATGCTGGACTTCGACCCCACCCAGGCCGAGCCGGCCCCGGCACAGGACGAAGCGCCACGCCGCAGCTACTTCAGCAACAACACGCCCGCCGCAGAGCCTGTGGCACCGGTGGCAGCCCCTGTGGCCGCAGCGCCAGTCGCAGCGGCTACCGAACCTGTAGCTGTTCCCGCGCCTGTTGTCGCACCCGCTGCTGCCCCCGTGGCGGCACCGGCTCCGGTCGCGGCACCCGCTCCGGCCGCTGCAGCACCAGCGCCTGCAGCGCCTGCCAAGGGCCTGCCGCGCGTCCAGGCGTTCACGCTGCCCATCGATGAACTGCAGCAAGTGGCTGCCGCGTCGGGCTTGCAGTGGGTGAACTCGGACGCGGACAAGATTGCGGCCGTGCAGGCCGCCATCGCTGCCGAGCCCAAGCCCATCCGCGTGCCCCGCGAGCGCCCCCCAGCGGTGGTGCTGGACGAAGGCCCGCTGGTGCTGGTAGAAACCCGCCGCGACCTGTCGGCAATGGCGCTGCCATTTGAGCAGCCCCCCGCAGCCTGACACGCTGCAATGGCTGCTGCCCCAGGGCTGTAGCCATCACCCAGAAGGCGGCTCAGGCCGCCTTCTTTTTTTTGGGGACCGCCGAGTGTGTACGGCCCTTGGCGCCAATACCCGCAAGCGGCCGGAGGCAGCCTGTCAGCAGGTACCATTTCGGCTCGCTGGTGCCGCAGTGCAGCCAGTAACCCGCACCGTCCAGGCCAAGCCCCACGCCACACACCCGAGATCCACGGACCCTTCGCCCCATGCTGTTCCTGCTGTCTCCCGCCAAATCGCTCGACTACGACACGCCCGTTCCCGAAGGCCTGCCGCACACCACGCCACAATTTGTGCCGCAGTCCACGGCCCTCATCGAGGTGCTGCGCGAGCAGTCGCCGCAGCAGATTGCGTCGCTGATGGAGTTGAGCGACACGCTCGCGGCGCTGAACGTGGCGCGCTACCAGGCCTGGCGCCCCCGCTTCACGGCCCACAACTCGCGCCAGGCGGTGCTGGCCTTCAATGGCGACGTGTACGAGGGCCTGCAGGCCCGCAGCCTGAGCGCTGACGACCTGCACTGGGCCCAGAGCCATGTCGCCATCCTCAGCGGCCTGTATGGTGTGCTGCGGCCGCTGGACCGCATGCAGCCCTATCGCCTGGAGATGGGCACGCGCCTGGCCACCGAGGCAGGCAGCAACCTGTACCAGTTCTGGGGCCGCCAGATTGCCGAGCACCTGAACACCCGGCTGCGCGCGGACACCACGCCGGTGGTGATCAACCTCGCCTCGCAGGAATACTTCAAGGCCGTGGACCGCAAGGCGCTCAAGGCGCGCGTGATCGAATGCGTGTTCGAGGACTGGAAGGGCGGCAACTACAAGATCATCAGCTTCTTTGCCAAGCGCGCGCGCGGCCTGATGGCGCGCTATGCCATCACCCACCGCCTTGCCACACCCCACCAGCTCGAAGGCTTTGATCTGGATGGCTATGCCTTTGCCCCGGCCTCCTCCACGCCCGAGCGCCTGGTCTTCCGGCGCAAGGCCCCACCGGCCTTATAAACACCCCTCCCCCTGCTCTTTCTTGTTGAAGGACCGCCATGACATTGCGTTCTGACCAGCACCCGGACGGCACGACCACCAGCACCCAGCGCGCCAGCGCAGCGCGGCAGGCCATCACGCCCGAGCTGCGCCGCTGGATCATTGAGCAGGCGCAGGCAGGCTACGCCGCGCCTGTGGTGCTGCAATCCATGCGCGACGCAGGGTGGGACGAGGACGTGGCCGCCGACGCGCTGGAGATCACGCTGCAGGAGCACCTGAACGACCTGGCCGTGCAGCAGGGCCTGCCCTCGGCCGTGC
Source organism: Acidovorax sp. M14 (assembly GCF_049331375.1). Lineage (NCBI taxonomy): Bacteria > Pseudomonadati > Pseudomonadota > Betaproteobacteria > Burkholderiales > Comamonadaceae > Acidovorax > Acidovorax sp. M14. The sequence continues at coordinate 1,516,237 of NZ_CP186263.1, read as the reverse complement.
CGGTGCCCGAGCCCCGGCTGGATGAATCCCCCGCCCAGGTGGACTGCGGAGACCGCACGGTGAATGTGCTGCTGGCCATGGCGCAGCCGCGCATCGTGGTGTTTGGCAACCTGCTGTCGCCAGAGGAGTGTGATGCCCTGATCGCCGCCGCAGAGCCCCGCATGGCACGCTCGCTCACCGTAGCCACCAAGACCGGCGGCGAAGAGATCAACGCCGACCGCACCAGCGACGGCATGTTCTTCCAGCGCGGCCAAAGCCCGTTGATCCAGCGCATCGAAGAGCGCATCGCGCGCCTGCTCCAGTGGCCCATCGAAAACGGCGAAGGCCTGCAGGTGCTGCATTACCGCCCCGGCGCCGAATACAAACCCCACTACGACTACTTCGACCCCGCCGAGCCCGGCACGCCCAGCATCATCAAGCGCGGCGGCCAGCGTGTGGGCACGCTGGTGATGTACCTCAACACGCCCGAAAAGGGCGGCGGCACCACCTTCCCCGACGTGCACCTGGAGGTCGCGCCGCAGCGTGGCAACGCGGTGTTCTTCAGCTACGAGCGCCCGCACCCGTCCACCCGCACCCTGCATGGCGGCGCCCCCGTGATCGCAGGGGACAAATGGATCGCCACCAAATGGCTGCGCGAGCGGGAATTTCAGTAAAAACGCCGGTATGCGCGAGTCGAATATGCGCCAGCAGCTACAAAAATAGTAGCAAAAATACATCCCCCTTGGAACCCATACACCCGAAAGACCAGGCCATGAACACGCCAGAACAATCCCAGCTTGGCAAGGCCTCGGCCTATATCGACCAGTACGACGCGTCGCTGCTGTTCCCCATCCCGCGCGCGGGCAAGCGGGCCGAGATCGGCATCACCGGCGCGGCGCCCTTCTTCGGGGCCGACCTGTGGACGGCGTTCGAGCTGTCGTGGCTGAACCAGCGTGGCAAACCACAGGTGGCCCTGGCGCACATCACGGTGCCCTGCGAGACGCCCAACATCGTCGAGAGCAAGTCGTTCAAGCTGTACCTCAACAGCTTCAACAACACGCGCTTTGCCGATGCGGCCGAGGTGCAGGCCCGCATCCGCGCCGACATCAGCGAGGCGGTGTGGCGCGGTGCCGAGCACCCCGCCACCGTGGGCGTGAAGCTCATCGCGCCCGAACTGTTCGACCAGGAGCCCGTGCACGAGCTGGACGGCCTGAGCCTGGACCGGCTGGACGTGGAATGCACGCGCTACCAGCCCGCGCCCGACCTGCTGACGGCCACATTCAACGAAGCGCCCGTAACCGAGACCCTCACCAGCAACCTGCTCAAGAGCAACTGCCTGGTGACCGGCCAGCCCGACTGGGGCAGCGTGCAGATCAGCTACAGCGGCCCACAGATCAACCAGGAAGGCCTGCTGCAGTACCTGGTGAGCTTTCGCAACCACAACGAGTTTCACGAGCAGTGCGTGGAGCGCATCTTCATGGACCTGTGGACCCGCTGCAAACCCATCAAGCTCACGGTGTACGCGCGCTACACGCGCCGTGGCGGGCTGGACATCAACCCCCTGCGCACCAGCCACCCGCAAGCCCTGCCGCGCAACGTGCGCACGGCGCGCCAGTAGGCCTGACCATCCCCGTCAACCGACCGCGTCCGTCAGTTGCGCGCGTCAATCCAGTCGCACCGCAGGGTGTGGCGCAGGTGCGCGCGGGTGCGCCAGGCAACGTACAGGCTGGGGACAAAAATGCCGATCAGGCAGACCGGCGCGGCGCAAGGCTCGCCAAACGCGCAGATGGGAAACCAGCCCACCCAGCCCAGCATCCAGACCGTCAGCACCAGGTCCCACAGGTGGTATTCGAGCGGGTGGTCGGCCTTGTGCGCCACATGCCACTGCTTGATGCGCTGCAGCTCGTCGAGGGTCATGGTGATCTCCCGGACAACGGGAGAATCACTGTAAGTTACGAGTAAGAATTCGTCAAGGTACGAATGGCTGTGGGCGGCTCCTTGCGGTGCCGCTCACCCCAGCCGGAACACGTCCACCGAGCGGCCCAGCGACACCGCGCTCTCCTTGAGACCCTGGGCGGCGGCGGCCGACTCCTCCACCAGCGCGGCGTTCTGCTGCGTCACGGTGTCAAGCTGGGTCACGGCCTCGTTGACCTGGGCAATGCCCTGCGACTGCTCCTTGGTGGCGCTGCTGATCTGCTGGACCAGCGTGCTCACGCGTTCCACCGCATGGACCACGCCTTCGATGGTGGTGCCGGCATGGTCCATCTGCTGCGCGCCGCTGGCGATCTGGTTCACCGTGACGCCAATCAGGCCGCTGATCTCCTTGGCCGAGCTGGCACTGCGCTGCGCCAGTGCCCGCACCTCGCCCGCCACCACCGCAAAGCCCCTGCCTTGCTCGCCAGCCCGCGCGGCTTCCACAGCGGCGTTGAGCGCCAGCAGATTGGTCTGGAAGGCAATGCCCTCGATCACGCCCACGATCTCGCTGATCTTGGTGGACGACAGCTTCATCTGCTGCATGGCCGCCCCCACCTCCTGCACCGCCTGGCCACCGCGCGTGGCGATGTCGCTGCTCTGTGCGCTCTCGTGCGACACCTTGGCCGCTGTCTCCGACGTCTGCAGCACCGTGCTGGCCAGTTGCTCCATGGCCGCGGCGGTCTCTTCCAGGCTGCTGGCCTGCGACTCGGTACGGGCCGACAGGTCCATGCCGCCGCGCGCGATTTCGTCGGCCGATTCGATGAAGTTGCGCACCTCGGTGCGCACGTCGCCCACCACGGCGCGCAGGTTGACCTGGGTCTGCTGCAAGCGCTGCATCAGCGCGCCCAGGGGTTGGGGGTAGTCGGTGCCCACCGACGTGGCGAGGTTGCAGGCCGAGATGTCGGATGCGAAGCGGGTCGCGTCGTGCACCCCTTGCAGCACGGTGGCCTGAAAGCGCCACAGCGTCCACCCCGCCCCCAGCACCAGCAGCGCCAGGCGGGCCACCCAGGCGGTGGTGCCCTGCAGGCCCATCACGTCGGGCAACAAGGCCAGCAGCACCATCACCGCCAGCAACAGCGCCATGCGGGGCAGCAAGGCCATCTGCGCCAGGCGCTGCTGCCAGCCGCGCACCCCGCGATAGCGCACGTTGCCCGAGTCCAGGTAAAAGCTGCTCGCGCCCGACGCCGCCTCGCTGCGCATCTGGGCATACAGGGCTTCGGCGGCAGAAATTTCTGCCGCGCTGGGCTTGGTGCGCACCGACATGTAAGCGCGTGGCTTGCCGCCTTCCATGATGGGAGTGACGTTGGCACGCACCCAGTAGTGGTCGCCGTTCTTGCGCCGGTTTTTCACCAGACCTGTCCAGGGCTCGCCCCGGCCAATGGTGCGCCACATGTCCTTGTAGGCCTCTGGCGGCATGTCCGGGTGGCGAATGATGTTGTGCGGCTGGCCGATGAGTTCGTCGTAGCTGTAGCCACTGACGCGCACAAACGCCGGGTTGCAGTGCGTGATCTCGCCCTTGGTGTTGGTGCTGGACACCAGCAGCTCATCACCGGGGTAGTCAAAATTCTGCTGGGTCACTGGCAGGTTGATGCGCATTCGAGGCTCCTGGAAGGCCTGCGGCAGGGGCAGGCAGCGCGGTGTTTTGTTAGACGTTCGTGTAACCGCTTGATACGAATCAAGTCTAACTGCTCACTCCCCCGATTTGCCCCCAAAAGGTGCCGAGTGAGGAATGGCCTGCACAACCCTCCCGAGGCGCACACACCCCAGCCCTACTCCTGTGGCGTCAAAAGAGCTGCCCCGTGTCCCTGTCCACACCCGCCTGCGGCCTGCGCCGGCTGCTCGCAGCTGCGGCACGGGTCTGCGGATCGGGCTCGGGCTCCTCGCCGCGCCGCACCAGCGTGCTGGCCCGCACGCCCAGCAGGCGCAGGCGCTTGTCCAGCGGCACGCGCTTGAGGCACTGCCCGGCCAGCTGCCGGATGGTGGCTCCGTCGGCCGTGTAGCTGTTAGCCGTGTGGTCGCGCGTCGCGATCTTGAAGTCGTCGTAGCGCAGCTTGATGCCGATGGTGCGCGCCACATAGCCCTTGCGCTGCAGGTCCTCGGCCACGCGCATGCACAGGTCGGTAAAGATCGCGCCCAGCTCGGCCCGGTCGCGCACCGCGTGCAGGTCGCGGTCAAAGGTGGTCTCGCGGCTCATGCTCACGGGCTCGCTCTCGGTCACCACCGGGCTGTCATCGCGGCCCCAGGCCACGCGGTGCATCCAGGCGCCGGTGGACTTGCCAAAGTGGCCCATCAGCCATTGCTCATCCTGCGCGGCCAGCTGCCCGATGGTCTCGATGCCCAGCCGCGCCAGCTTCTCGCCGGCCTTGGGCCCGATGCCGTTGATCTTGCGCACGTTCAGGGGCCAGATCTTGCTCTGCAGGTCTTCCTCGTAAACGATGGAGATGCCGTTGGGCTTGTTGAACTCGCTGGCCATCTTGGCCAGCAGCCGGTTGGGCGCCACGCCAATCGAGCAGGTCAGCCCGGTCCGTTCAAAGATACTTTTCTGGATAAGCCGCGCAAGCACCCGCCCGCCTTCGCGCTGGCCTCCCGGCACGTCGGTGAAGTCGATGTAGACCTCGTCCACGCCCCGGTCCTGCATCACCGGCGCAATCTCGGTGATGGTGCTTTTGAACAGGCGCGAAAAGCGTCGCACCTCATCAAAATCCACCGGCAGCACGATGGCCTGCGGGCACAGCTTGGCCGCTTTCATCATGCCCATGGCCGAGCCCACGCCAAACTGCCGCGCCGGGTAGGTGGCCGTGGTGATCACGCCCCGGCCCACATAGTCCTTGAGCAGCGGAAAGTCCTCCACCGGGATGAAGCGCCGCTCGCGCTCTGCGGTGCCGTCCGGGCCGCGCAGCAGCAGCTCGTCCACCTTGCGCCTGCCGCCGCCAATCACCACGGGCAGGCCCTTGAGCTGCGGGTAGCGCAGCAGCTCGACGGACGCAAAAAAAGCGTCCATGTCCAGGTGCGCGATGCGGCGCCGCTTGCCCGAAGAGGCAGCCTGCGCAGGGGTTTGGGTCTCAGAAGAATCGAACTCGGTGGCGGTCACACCCGATATTGTGCGGGGCGGAGCCATCCCTGCGCAGGCGGTGCATTAGCGATTACGCCGCGCGCTACGCTCCCCTGCCGCTATGGCCCCCAGCATCAGCACCACACCGGCCATCTGCCATGCGCCCAAGGTGTGCTGAAAGTACACCCAGTCCACCACAATGGCGACCGTCGGGTAGGCAAACTGCAGCACCGCCACCCGGGCCGTCGCCAGCCGGGCCATGCCTGCGTACATCAAGGTGTATGCCAGGCCCGTGTGGATCAGCCCCAGCCCGGCCAGCCATGCCCATGGGGCGCCCCAGGCGGGCCAGCCTTGTCCCACGGGGGCCACCCACAGCACGGCCGCACCCAGCGCGCATTGCCACCACGCCAGCGCGCCTACCGGCAGCGCCCCCAGGCGCTTGGCAACCACGGTGACGGTGGCTGTGCACAGCGCACCGACCAGGCAGAGGCCTACGCCCACCCAGTAGCCAGACGCATGCCCGGCGCCGGAGGAGGTCAGCCCCCCGGCCACGCCCGTGGCCAGCACCAGCCCCACCATCGCGACCAGCACTGACACCACGCGCTGCCGGGGTACGGCTTCTTTGAGCCACCAGGCCCCCAGCAGCAACACCCACAGGGGCTGCACATGGAACAGCACCACCGCCACCCCGGTAGGCACCTGCTGGATCGCCGTGAAAAACAGCCACCAGCTCGCCAGCATCAGCCCGCTGAGCAGCAACACCCACGGCAAAGCCGCCCAGCCCACCCAGAGCCCCCGCCACAGTCCCGACCATGACCGGTGGCGCCACGCCATCCACAACGTGAGACCCACGAGACCAAAAGCGCAGCGGAACCAGGTCACCGTCAATGGCGCCGCCTGCGCCTCGTGCACGAACACGCCGATGATGCCCAGCAGCGCGTTGCCTAGCACAAAGGCGATCCAGCCATCCAGCCGGTGGGCAGACGACAGCCCACGCGCGCTGCCCGCAGGGGAAGCGGACGCGGGAACCACGGGGACGGATGTGCCTGAAACGGTAGAGGAAGACTGCTGCATGCTCGCAGTGTGGCTGCCAGCCCCAGCAATCGAAAGCGCATAATTTATGCATCAACCATTCGATCTTCGAATACATCACCACAGGGGCAATCCATGAGCTACCGCGACTTGCAATTCGACTGGCTCCAATGCCTGGTGGCGGTGGTGGATGCAGGCTCGCTCTCTGGCGCGGCGGCCGAGGTGCACCGGTCGCAGTCGGCGGTCAGCATGCAGCTCAAGAAGCTGGAAGACGCCGTAGGCCACCGACTGCTGGAACGCGACGCCCGCAAGCAGCACCTCACACCCGAGGGTGAAACCCTGCTGGGCTACGCCCGCCGCATTCTGGAGCTGCATGCAGAAGCGCACGATGCCCTGAACGGCGACGCCCTCACAGGCCGGGTGCGGCTGGGGGTGCCGGATGACTATGCAGCGCGCTACCTCACGCCCGTGCTCAAACGCTTTGCGCCCCGGCACAGCGCGGTGGAGATTGAGCTGGACTGCGAGCAGTCCACCGCCCTCATCCCGCGCGTGGCCAGTGGCGACCTGGACCTGGCCCTGATCTCGCGCGACCACGCACGCCGGGGCACGTTGCTGTTCCATGAGCCCATGGTGTGGGTGGGGTCTGCGCAGTTCGAGTTGTGGAGGCGCGACCCGCTGCCCATTGCGGTGTACGAATCGGCCAGCCTGGCGCGGCGCGGCGCCATCCACGCGCTGGCGCAGCAGGGGCGCCGCTACAAGGTGGTCTATCACAGCTCCAGCCTGGCCGGACAAATTGCAGCGGTGGAAAGCGGCCTGGCCGTGGCCGCCCTCACCCACTGCAGCGTGCCACCGCAGTTGCAGGTGCTCGGCACCGAGCACGGCCTGGGGCCGCTGGCCCCCATGGAGGTGGCCGTGTATCGCAGCCGCGCATCGCGCGGCTCCAAGGCGGTGGACAGCCTGCAGAATCTGCTGGTGCAGACCCTGCGGCAATCCGGTGGCGCCCGCGTGACCGGCTGAACGCCTCAGCGCCTGCTTACGAAAAGGGAGCCTACTTTTTGGAGAGCGCCGCGCTGCGAATGCCCTGCAGTGTGCCGGTGGGCGTGATCGCCTCGGGGTCGATCAGGCAGTGCAGCACGCTGGGCAGTCCGCTGGCGCGGGCACGGGCCAGCGCGGGGGCAAAGTCTTCGGTGCGCTCCATCCGCTCGCCATGGCCGCCAAAGGCCTGGGCGTAGGCCTTGAAGTCGGGGTTCTTGAGCTGCGTGGCGCTGATGCGGCCGGGGTACTCGCGTTCCTGGTGCATGCGGATGGTGCCGTACATGGCGTTGTCCAGCAGCACCACGATGATGGGCAGGCCGTATTGCACAGCCGTCGCAAACTCCTGGCCGTGCATCAGAAAGTCGCCGTCGCCCGCGAAGATCACCACCTCGCGCTGCGGCCACAGGCGCTTGCCGCCCACGCCCGCAGGCAGGCCGTAGCCCATCGATCCGCTGGTGGGCGCGAGCTGGCTCGCGTAGGTGGTGAAGGGCCAGAAGCGGTGAATCCAGGTGGCGAAGTTGCCCGCGCCGTTGCAGAAGATGGTGTCGGCGGGCAGCACTTCCTTGAGGTGCTGCATCACCTGGCCCATCTGCAGGTTGCCGGGGATACGGATGGGCGCCGTGTCGCTCCAGGCCAGGTACTCGGCATGGGCGGCTTCTGTGTGGGCCTTCCAAGGCACAGCCGCCGTGGGGCGCACCGTGTTGAGCGCCGCAGCAAACGCCTGGGGCGTGGCGTGAATGGCCTGTGTGGGGCGGTAGAGCTTGCCCAGTTCGTCTGCATCGGCATGCACATGCACCAGCGTCTGTGCAGGCGTGGGAATATTGAACAGCTCGTAGCCTTGCGACGGCACCTCCGACAAGCGGCCGCCCACCACCAGCACCAGGTCGGACGCCTTGATGCGTGCCAGCAGCTTGGGGTTGACGCCCAGGCCCAGGTCGCCGCCGTAGCAAGCGTGCGTGGCCGGGAACAGCATCTGGCGGCGGAACGAGCAGTACACAGGGATGGACCACACTTCGGCAAACGCGGTGAACTCGCGCACCGCCTGCTCGGACCAGCGGCTGCCGCCCAGGATAGCGACGGGGCTTTGAGCGGCTTGCAGGCGCTGCGCCAGCTCGGCCATCTGCGCGGCGCCGGGGTGCGTTTCCGTCACCTGGTAGGGCAGCGCATCGGCCACCGTAGCGGCTTCCGTCAGCATGTCTTCGGGCAGCGCCACCACCACCGGGCCGGGGCGGCCCGAGGTGGCAACGTGGAAGGCGCGCGAGATCAGCTCGGGCACACGGGCCGGGTCGTCGATCTGCACCACCCACTTGGCCATGGTGCCAAACACGGCGCTGTAGTCCAGCTCCTGAAACGCCTCGCGCCCCATGGCGTTGCGCGCCACCTGGCCCACGAAAAGGATCATGGGCGTCGAATCCTGGTGCGCGATGTGCACACCGGCCGACGCATTGGTGGCACCGGGCCCGCGTGTCACAAAGCAGATGCCGGGCTGGCCCGTGAGCTTGCCCTGCGCTTCGGCCATCATGGCCGCGCCGCCCTCCTGACGGCACACGGTCACGCCGATGTCGGCATCGTGCAGCGCATCAAGCACAGCCAAGTAGCTTTCGCCAGGCACACAAAAGAGCTGCTTCACGCCATGGGTGATGAGCTGCTGCACCAGGATCTGGCCGCCGGTGCGCGGGGTGAGGGAGGTCGTATTCATATCAACGGTATCGGATCAGAAATTCAGAACAGGGCCTGGCAGGCGCGCTGGATGCGCGCGCAGGCCTCTTGCAAATCGGCGGTGGAGGCAGCGTACGAGATGCGAAAGTATGGCGCCAGCCCCAGCACCCCGCCGGGCACCACCGCGACATGGTGCTCGCGCAGCAGGTAGGCGCAAAAGTCGGCATCGGTGCGCAGCAGCATGCCGCCGGGCGTGGTGCGGCCCAGCACGCCTTCGCAACTGGCAAAGGTGTAGAACGCGCCCTCAGGCACGCGGCAGCGCAGGCCGGGGGAGGCGTTGAGTGCAGCCACCACCAGATCGCGCCGGTCCTGGAACGCTTGGCAGCGCTCGCGCACCACATCTTGCGGCCCCGTGAGCGCCGCCACGGCTGCCGCCTGGCTGATGGACGAGGGGCACGACGTGGCCTGGCTCTGCACTACGGCCATGGCCGCAATCAGCGCCTTGGGGCCTGCGCCGTAGCCCAGGCGCCAGCCCGTCATGGCGTACGACTTGGAGACGCCGTTCACCGTCAGCGTGCGATCGCGCAGCGAGGGCAACACGGCGGCGGGCGTGGCAAACGCGCGGCCGTCGTACAGGATATGTTCGTAGATGTCGTCCGCCAGCAGCCACACCTGCGGGTGGCGCTCCACCACCTCCAGCACCGGGCGCAACTGCTCAGCGCTGTAGGCCGCGCCGCTGGGATTGGAGGGCGAGTTGATGAACACCCAGCGCGTGCGCGGCGTGATGGCCGCCTCCAGCTGCTCGGGCGTGATGCGAAAGCCGTTGGCCTCGGTGCAGGGCACGACCACGGGTACACCGCCCGCAATCAGCACCATGTCGGCGTAGGACGTCCAGTACGGCGCGGGCAGGATCACTTCATCGCCCGGATTCACCGACGCCATCAGGGCGTTGTAGAGGATCTGTTTGGCGCCTGCACCGGCGGTGATTTCGTTGAGCGCAAAGTCCAGCCCGTTGTCATGCTTGAACTTGTGCTGGATGGCGGCCTTGAGTTCGGCCGTGCCATCCAGCACCGTATAGTGCGTCTCCCCCCGCGCCATGGCTTTTTGCGCAGCCTCCAAAATGTGCGTTGGCGTGTCGAAGTCGGGCTCGCCCAGGCCCAGCACGATCACGGGCTGGCCCTGGCGCTTGAGCTGGTTGGCGTCTTGCGTCAGGCGCACGATTTCGGAGACGCATATGGCGCCCAGGCGGTCGGCCGCGCGGAAGGCCGTGGCGGGGATGGGAGCGTTCATTGCTGGTAAGTCTCCAGGGGCTTGTCGTTGGGGGTGGCAAACAGCTGGCGCAGCGTAGTGCCCAGCGGCAGGTTCAGGCTCATGTTCTTGGGCGGAATGGGGTTCACAAACCACTTGGTGTAGATCTTTTCCATCTCGCCGGACTGCATCAGCTTGGTGAGCACACCGTCCACTGCGGCCTTGAAGGTCGGATCGTCCTTGCGGAACAGCAGTGCAATGGGCTCAGCGCCCAACGGCTCGCCGACGATGCGGTAGGCCGAGGGGTCCTTGGAGTTGGCAATCATCCCGGCCAGCAGGTTGTCGTCGAGCACAAAGGCATCGGCGCGGCCGGTCTCCAGCAGCAAGAAGCTCTCGTGGTGGTCCTTGCCCAGCACGGTCTTGATCGGGGCGCCGCCCAGCGCGCGCTCTTGCTTGCGCAGCAGCTGTACGGCGGTGGTGCCGGTGGATGCCGCAATGGTGCGGCCTGCAAGCTGGCTAATGGACTTCAGGTCCGAATCCTTGCGCACCGCCATGCGCACTTCGCTCACGTAGGTGGTCACGGCAAAGGCCACCTGCTGCTGGCGCGCGGTGTTGTTGGTGGTGGGGCCGCAGCCGATATCCAGCGTGCCGTTCTGCACCAAGGGCAGCGTGTTCTGCGCCGTCACCGCCATGTATTCGAGCTTGGCGTCGGGCGCGATTTCCTTGAGCACACGCTCGCACAACTCGACGTGGTAGCCCACGTATTTTTGATTCGCGCCCAGCGCATAGGCCATGGGCGGCGAGGTTTCGCGCACGCCCAGCACGGCCTTGCCGCTGGACTTGATCTTCTCCAGCGTGGGCTGGGTGACCGTCTGCGCCTGTGCGGGGGCCGTGGCCATGCATGCCAGGGCCAGACCTGCGGCGAGCGCAGTGAAGGTCTTGCGGGAAATTGCCATGTCATTGTCTCCGTGTGTGTTGTGGTTGGCAGGTGGATGAATTGGTGAGAGAGAAATCGGGCGGCCGGGTGACGCTCAAATCACGTTCTTTTCGAGCAGCGGCGCGTTGCGCGCAATGCGTTCAATGGACAGCGGCGACAGGTCCAGGCTTTGGTAGCTGCCCGTGAGCAACAGCTCGGCCACGCCCCGGCCCACGGCGGGGCACTGCTGCAGGCCATGGCCCGAAAAGCCGTTGGCAAACACCAGGTTGTCGCACGCCGGGTGCAGGCCCACGATGGCGTTGTGATCGAACGTGTTCATCTCGTAGTAGCCCGCCCAGGCGCCCTGCATGCGCAGTGCCTCAAAGCCCGGGATGCGCTCGGCCAGCGTGGGCCAGATGTGGTCCTCGAACGCTGTGTACTCCGGCTCCAGCGGGGCAAAGTCGGCATCGTTGACTGCGTCGGGCGCAAAGCCGCAGATAAAACCTTTGCCCTCGGGCCGCAGCCAAATGCCGCTGGTGTCGATGAGCAGTGGGCAGCCCGGCAGCGCTGCGGGGCTGGCCAGGTTGAAGACGGTGCGGCGTTTGCCCACAACGGGCAAATCAATGCCCGCCCAGCCCGCAATGGCGGCCGCCCAGGGGCCACCCGCATTCACGGCGTAGCGGCAAGGCAGCACGGTGCCGCTTTGCAGGCGTACTGCGTTCACATGCAGCACGCCATCGTTGGCCGCCGTATCCAGGCCCACCGCCTCGTCGGCCACATAGCGCACGCCCTGGCTCTGCGCCTTTTTACGCAAAGCCGTCAGCAGCAGGTAGCCATCAAACCAGCCCTCGCCCGACAGGCCCAACGAGCCCAGCACCACGTCCTGCAGCGCCAGCCACGGAAAACGCTCGGTCAGTTGCTGCCGGCTCAGCAGCGCCACATCGGCGCCGTGCTGCTTCTGCAGTGCATGGTTCTCGCGCAGCGTGGCCTCGCCCGCCTGGGTGGCCAGGTACAGGTAGCCGCCTTCGTGCAGACCGATGTCAGGCACATCACCATGGCACGCCAACAGTTGGCCCACGTTACGCAAAAAGCCGATGCCAAACGCCGAGATCTGGATGTTGATGTCGGTAGAAAACTGCTGGCGGATGGAGCTCGCCGACAGCGCGGATGACGCCCGCGCGTAGGTCGGATCGCGCTCGACCACCACCACCTCGCAGCCCGGCTGCTCCAGCGTGAGGAAGTACGCAATCGCACTGCCGATGACACCACCGCCAATGATGACGATGGGGTGTGAGTCCTTAGCAATCAACATGAACGGGGCAACCAGCGCATGGCTTACACGTCAAACGTCACGCCCTGCGCCAGCGGCAAAGCGGTGGAGTAGTTGATGGTGTTGGTCGCCCGGCGCATGTAGGCTTTCCAGCTGTCCGAGCCCGCCTCGCGACCACCGCCGGTTTCCTTCTCGCCGCCAAACGCGCCGCCAATCTCGGCGCCGCTGGGGCCGATGTTGACATTGGCGATGCCACAGTCCGAACCGGCGGCCGACATGAACTGTTCCGCCTCGCGCACATTGAGCGTGAAGATGGACGACGACAGGCCCGCGCCCACGGCGTTGTTCATGGCAATGGCGTCGTCGATGCTGCTGTAACGCACCACGTACAGGATGGGCGCAAAGGTTTCGTGCAGCGCGGGGCCTTCGTGCTTTTGCAGCTCCACCAGCGCAGGGCGCACGTAGTACGCGTCCGCACCGCCCACGCCTTCCACACGGCCACCGCCGTGCACCGTGGCGCCCAGCGCGCGGCTTTGCTCCAGTGCCTTTTGCATGCCGTCAAAGGCCATGCGGTCGATCAGCGGGCCCACCAGCGTGCCAGCGGTGCGCGGGTCGCCCACCTGCACATTGGCGTACACCTTGGCCAGCTGGGGCACCAGCTGGTCGTAAATGCTTTCGTGCACGAACAGGCGGCGCAGCGTGGTGCAGCGCTGGCCCGCCGTGCCCATGGCGGCAAACGCAATGCCACGCAGGGCCAGGTTCAGGTCGGCCGTGGGCGCCACGATGGCCGCGTTGTTGCCGCCCAGTTCCAGAATGCCGCGCGCAAACCGCGCTGCCAGGCGCGGGCCCACGGCGCGGCCCATGGCGGTGGAGCCTGTGGCCGACAGCACGGGCACGCGGGCGTCATCCACCAGCACCTCGCCGATGTCGCGCTGGCCCACGATCAGCTCCAGGAGGCCTTCGGGGGCATCGGCGCCAAAGCGTGCAATGGCACGCTGGGCAATCGCGTGCGTGGCCAGGGCAGTGAGCGGGGTCTTTTCCGAAGGCTTCCACACCACCGAGTCACCGCACACCAGCGCCAGCGCGGCGTTCCACGACCACACAGCCACGGGGAAGTTGAAGGCCGAGATCACGCCGCACACGCCCAGCGGGTGCCAGGTTTCCATCATGCGGTGGCCAGGGCGCTCGGTGGCAATCGTCAGGCCGTACAGCTGGCGCGACAGGCCCACGGCAAAGTCGCAGATGTCGATCATCTCCTGCACCTCGCCCAGGCCTTCGGACGGGATCTTGCCCGCCTCGATGGTCACCAGCAGGCCCAGGTCGGCCTTGGCGGCACGCAGCTCTTCGCCCAGCAGGCGCACCAGCTCGCCCCGGCGCGGTGCGGGCACATTGCGCCACGCCAAAAAGGCCGCATGCGCGCGGCCGATGGCGGCCTTGGCATCGGCCGCGCTTTGTTGCGGCACCTGGGCCAGCACCTCGCCCGTGATGGGCGAACGCGCCGCCAGCGTGCCGCCGGTGTAGGCAGCGCGGGGCACGCCCAGGCGTTGCAGCAGTGGATCGACTTCAGACAAGAGCGGTGTGACAACAGGGGTGGCGGCAGGGGTGGCAGACATGGCGGCTCGCAAAGGTGAATGGAGGCAGAGAGATGGCAACAGCGTGGAAGAACACACGCAATGAATGCACCAATATCCGCCAATCGCGCCGTGCTGGATAGCAAAAAAATGGAACTACTTGATCACAAATCAGCATGAAGTGCCTGAAAATTGCAGAGCTGCCGACGCTTGATGTAGTAGCACTACGCCCCAAAACCATGCACAACGAGACAGAGCCGCTCATTCCCCCTGCGCATGATTGACCCCATTTGCCACCATGACCCTGCTGCGCCGCGCCTTCTTGCCCTCCACCGCCGACCTGCTGGCCTTTGAGGCGGCAGCGCGCCACCAGAGCGTGTCGCGCGCGGCCGAGGAGCTGCACCTCACCCAAAGCGCGGTGTCGCGCCAGATCCGCCAGTTGGAAGAGCAGATCGGCACCGCCCTCTTCCACCGCGTGCGCCAGCGTGTGGTGCTCACCGACGCGGGCCGCGTCTATGCGGCCGATGTGCAAAACGTCTTGCAGCAGTTGTCGGCCAGCACGCAGAAAGCCATGGCGTTCTCCAGCACCGACGGCCTGCTCAACCTGGCCGTGCTGCCCACGCTGGGCACCCGCTGGCTCATCCCACGCCTGGGTGGCTTCATGGCCTTGCACCCCGAGGCCATGGTCAACTTCTCGGCACGCACCGAGCCGTTTGACTTTGCGGGCACACCGTTTGACGCTGCCATCCACTTCGGCACCCCGCACTGGGCGGGCGCCGTGTGCGAATACCTGATGCATGAAGAAACCGTGCCCGTGTGCAGCCCCACCTACCGCGACCGCCACCACATCCGCACCCCACAGGACCTGACGCGTGTGGTGCTGCTGCAGCAAAGCACCCGCCCCACCCAATGGGCCGAATGGTTTGAGCTGGTTGGCGCCCCCACCGCCCTGGCCCTGCGCGGCCCCCAGTCGGAGCACTTCGCCATGATTGCGCAAGCCGCCGTATCGCACCTGGGCGCGGCGCTGCTGCCGCGCTTCTTGATCGAGCAGGAGCTGGCGGCAGGCAGCCTGGTGGAGCTGTCAGACCAGGTGCTGACCAGCACCGATGCGTACTACCTAGTGTACCCCGAGGCGCGAGCGCAGACGCCGCTAGTGAAGGCGTTCAGAGACTGGCTGGTGGGGGAGTGCGCAGGGCAGAGGCAGGGGTGAAACGCTCACCGCTGAAACAAAAGGGCACCCGTGTTCAAGCGCTTGAGGAAGTGCGCAGGCAGCATGCGCGGCCCCAGGTTGACCCAAGTGCCTGACGATGCCTGAACGCTAGTGAAAAAACTGCACCAGGTCAAAATTGTCAATCGACCTCGCAAGCTCCAAAGGAGAGATACCGTAGTTGTTCTCCTTGTTTCTGTCAGCCCCAGAGCGAAGCAACAACTTGATCAAATCGCCGTTACGTTCGGAATGGAAAACAGCATCTGAAAGCGGTGTATTTCCATTCGCATCAACAGAGTCCACGGTCGCCCCCGCCAGTATCAGGGCCTCACTGACGGCGTAGCCGTTGGATTGCGCAGCGAAGTGCAAGGGGGTCAAGCCGTTGTCATCCGACGCGTTGGGGTCCGCGCTGGCCAACAGAAGTTCTTTCACCTTCGACAAGTCAGCTTCCAGAGCCGCGTAGTCAAGTTCGGTCCGCCCCATGCGATCCACGCCAGAGCGTTCGTTCTTCTTCGGACTTTTGCGCGTCATTGCCTCTCCGTCACTTGCATTGCAGAACCATCGAGGATGGAAGGGGCCGTCCGAAGACGCTGGGCATCGATACCTCCTGGAGATGGCGGACGACCCGGGTTTGCAGATGTGAAGCGTTGCGCGAATGGCGAAGGCCAAGATCCCATGGCACCCCGGAATTTCAACCCAGCGAACTATAGCGTTCGAAGAAGCAGGTACGTGGCCCTTATCTGCTTTGGAAATTGATGTGCTCCAAAGCGTCCAACCACGCGGCAAGATTCTGTTCCATGTCGAATTCGTTCAAGACGCTGCCCCCAGCGCCAGGGCATCCTCCGGCGCCATGCAACTTGAATCCCTCGACACCCATCTCTGGCACGCCACCCACGCCTTCAAGGCCAACGGACTTCCCATCACCACCCGCATGACTGTGGTGCGGCTGCCAGGAGAGCAGCTTCTCGTCCACTCACCGATTCCAATGCCCCCAGGGAGTGCCCTGCTGGAGCAGCTGCAGGCACTTGGCACGGTGGCTTTCATCGTGGCACCGAACAAGATGCACCACCTGTTTCTGGCGCCTTGCGCCCAGACCTTCCCGAACGCCAGGGTGTATGGCCCCAAGGGCCTGGCTCAGAAGCGGCCAGACCTGGCAGCCAGGCTGAACGATCTGCCCTCAGGCGATGTGCCCGAATGGCTTCCAGACCTGGAGCACCTGGCTTGTGAGGGCATTCCTGCAGGCAATGAGTCGGTATGGTTCCACCGCCCTTCGGCCACGCTCATCGTGACAGACCTTCTGCAGTGGATGGCGGGGGACCTGCCTTGGTCCACGCGTGCCTACGCCACGTTAACCGGGGTGCGGCGCCAACTGGCGGTTCCGCTCACGGTGCGCGCGCTGGTGCGTGACCGTCGTGCCGCAGCCCGCAGCGCAGAGCGCGTGCTGCGCTGGCCCTTTGAGCGGGTCGTGACGGCCCACAACCAGGTGCTGGACGACCATGCCCACGCACAGGTCAAAAAGGCATTCGCCGTGCTCTGCTGACCACACCCAACAGCCGCCTATTTTTGCTCCTGTCCTGCAGGCTGAATGGCGTGATCGGGGCGAACGCTCGACAGGCTTTGCGCTGGCCGCCGCAGCGTCACATCAAACGGATTGATCTTGGGCCCCACCGCCAGAGCTTCGCGCTTGAGCAACTCCACCACCGTGGGCAGCCGGTCGTCATTAAGCCGCGCAGAAATGGTGCCCACGCTCAGCGCCGCCACCGCGCGCCCCTCGCGGTCCAGGATAGGCACGGCCACGCCGGCCATGCCTTCGAGCAAGCCGGTATTGCGCCCCGCATAGCCCAGCTGGCGCACGCGCTCGATTTCGGTGCGCAGATAGACCTCGTCAAACACGCCGTACTCCCGCACGCGCGACAGGTTGAAGCGGATGACCTCTTCGCGCTCTGCCTCGGGCAAAAACGCCAGGATGGCCAGCGCGCCCTGCCCCACGCCCAGGGCCACGCGGCCGCCGATGTCGCCGGTGAACGAGCGGATGGGGAACGGGCCCTCGCTGCGGTCCAGGCACACGGCGTCAAACCCACTGCGCACCAACAGAAAGATGCTGTCGCCCAAGCTGGCGCACAGGCGCAGCAGCGCAGGGCGGCACAGGCTGCGCAGGTCGCCGGGGTTGCCAGCCTTCGCCGCCAAGGCAAAGAAATCCATGCTCAAGCGGTAGAGCTTGCTGCGCTCGTCCTGCTCGACCATGCCCTCTGCCACCAGCGATTGCAGCAAACGGTGCGTGGTGCCTTGCGTCAGGCCCACGGCACGCGCCAATTGGGTGACTCGCCCGCCCTCGGCCTGCACGGCCGACAGGGCCCGGATGACGGCAAACACCCGGGGTACGCCGCCGGTGGCGGTGGATGCGGCTTCCATACCTCGCTCCTGTGGAATTCGTTGATCAAACTGAAGGCATCATATTTCATTGAACGGAATAAATTCAATAAAAATTCTGTTTAATGGAATACCAGAAGCATTCTGGTTTGTTTATTGCAATAGATTCAATTGAATCGAGCGGCTGTTCCAGCTTTTGTATGGCACTTGCACCACCCCGGTGCAAGCACACCGAAGGCCCGCAGCCCATCCATGCAACTCCACAGCAGGTGGCACGCACGGCCCCCAGGCAAACCGTGCGATGCCACCACCGGAAAGGCTTTCGCCATGTCGTTTCTCAAGCTCACGGATGTGACCAAGTTCTATGGCAGCACCTGCGCGGTGCAGTCCATGAACCTCACGGTGCAAAAGGGTGAATTTGTGTCGTTGCTGGGCCCGTCGGGCTGCGGCAAGACGACCACGCTACAGATGGTGGCGGGGTTTGAGGCCGTGACCAGTGGGCGCATCGAACTCGATGGCAAGGACATCACCCACGCCAAGGCCAACACGCGCGGCCTGGGCATCGTGTTCCAGAGCTATGCGCTGTTCCCGCACATGACGGTGGCAGCCAACGTGAGCTTTGGGCTGGAGATGCGCAAGGTGCCCAAAGCCGAGCGCGCCGAGCGCGTGGCCCAGGCGCTGGCCCTGGTGCACCTGGAAAAGCATGCCACGCGCTACCCGCGCGAGCTGTCCGGCGGCCAGCGCCAGCGGGTGGCCCTGGCACGTGCGCTGGTGATCGAGCCGCCCGTGCTGCTGCTGGACGAACCCCTGTCCAACCTCGACGCCAAGCTGCGTGAGGAGATGCAGTTTGAGCTGCGGCAGATTCAGCGCAAGGTGGGCACCACCACCATCATGGTCACGCACGACCAGAGCGAGGCCATGTCCATCAGCGACCGCGTGGTGGTGATGGAGGCCGGCCGCGCCACGCAGATCGACCACCCGCACCGCGTGTACGAACACCCGCGCACGCGCTTCATCTCCACCTTTGTGGGCAAGGCCAACCTGCTGCCCGGCCAGGTAGCGCATGCAAGCGGCACGCACACGCAGGTGAAGGTGGGAGCCCTCACGATGGAGGTGGACGGTGCCCGCTACCGCCCCGGCGCCGCCGTGCTGCTGAGCGTGCGGCCTGAAAAAGTGCAACTGGTGCCCGCCGTACAGGGCCGGATGGATGGTCAGGTGTGCGAGCGGTTCTTCCTGGGCAGCCAGTGGCTGTACCGTGTGGGCACCCCCGTGGGCGACCTGATGGTGCTGGTGCCCAACGACGGCCGCGCTGCGCTGGCCGAGGGCGAGCGCACGGGCGTGGACTGGCCCGACCACTGCATGCGCCTGCTGCCCGCCGATGAAACCGCCATGGCCGAGCTGGAGGCCGAAGACGCCGCCGAGGTGGCGCCATGAGCCTGACCACCACCTTGTTGCACAAAAAGGCCGCGCCCTGGTGGTTGTCCGGCCCGGCGCTGCTGCTGTTCACGGTACTGCTGCTGGTGCCACTGGCACTCACGGCCGTGCTGTCGTTCAACGCGTTCGACCCGGCCACAGGGGTGAAGGCAGGCGAGTTCACGCTGGAGCACTACGCCCATGTGTTCACCGATTCGTACTACCACACGATCTTCTGGCGCACGTTCTGGATTGCGGGGCTGGTCACGCTGATCTGCGTGGCCATTGGCGCACCCGAGGCCTACATCCTGAGCCGCATGGGCAACCCGTGGCGCTCCATCTTGCTGCTGGTGGTGCTGGCACCGCTGCTGGTATCCGTGGTGGTACGGGCCTTTGGCTGGAGCATGCTGCTGGGGCCTGAGGGGCTGGTGAATGGGCTGTTCGGGCTACTTGGATTTGGCCCCGTGAAGATGCTTTACACCGAGATCGCCGTGGCGATTGCGCTGGTGCATGTGATGCTGCCGTTCATGGTGATCCCGGTGTGGACCTCACTGCAAAAGCTCGACCCGGGTGTGGAGAACGCCGCCCTGTCGCTGCAGGCCACACCCTTCACCACGCTGCGGCGCATTGTGTTGCCGCAGGTGCTGCCCGGCATCCTGTCGGGAAGCCTGATCGTGTTTGGGCTGGCGGCCAGCTCGTTTGCCATCCCCGGCCTGCTGGGCGGGCGGCGGCTGAAGATGGTGGCAACGGTGGTGTACGACGAGTACCTGCACGAGCTGAACTGGCCCCTGGGCGCCGCGATTGCGCTGACGCTGCTGGTGGCCAACCTGGTGGTGATGCTGAGCTACAACCGGCTGGTTGAGGGCCGGTACAAGAAAGCGTTGGGCTGAAGTTATGCAGAAGAACGGACCTTTGGCCCTCGCGTTCAACGCGCTGGTCATCACCTTCATGCTCGCCCCCTTGCTGGTGGTGTGCATCGTGGCCTTCACGCCGCACAACACGCTGACACTGCCCACCACCGAGCTTTCGCTGCGCTGGTTCAAAGCGGTGTTCGAGCACCCTGACTTTGTGCAGTCGTTCTGGAACAGCCTGTGGCTGGCGCTCGCCTCGGCCACGCTGGCCACGGTGCTGGCGGTGCCTGCGGGCATTGCCATCACACGCTACGACTTCCCCGGGCGTGGTTTTCTCAATGGTTTGTTCCTGTCACCGCTGATCATTCCGCACCTGGTGCTGGGCGTGGCCCTGCTGCGCCTGTTTGCGCTGATCGGTGGCACGGGCAGCTTTGGCTGGCTGGTGTTTGCGCATGCACTCATCGTCACTCCCTACACGCTGCGGCTGGTGGTGGCTGCCCTCGTGGGGTTTGACCGCAGTGCCGAGCATGCCGCCCTGTCGCTGGGCGCCAGCCAGGCCACGGTGTTCACGCGCATCACGCTGCCAATGATCCTGCCCGGTGTCACAGGTGGCTGGATGCTGGCCTTCATCAACAGCTTTGACGAAGTGACCATGTCGATCTTTGTCACCTCGCCCAGCACGGTGACGCTGCCAGTGCGCATGTACATGTACGCCACCGAGTCGATTGACCCGCTGATGGCGGCGGTGTCGGCACTGATGGTGGGCCTGACGGCTTGCGCGATGGTGATTCTTGACCGCGTGTACGGCCTGGACCGTGTGCTCGTAGGCAAGAAATAAATGGGCACGAATTCCATGACTGTGAACACAGCCCTGCTCCACCGCGTGGCCGAAAAAGACCGCGCCCCCGTGCCCTTCACGCTCGATGGCGAACCCGCCACAGCACTCGAAGGCGACACGGTGCTCACGGCCATCCTCACCCACCGGGCCCAGTTGCGACGCAACGAGTTCAGCCACGAACCCCGCGCAGGCTTTTGCCTGATGGGTGCTTGCCAGGACTGCTGGGTGCAAACCGCCACGGGTGAGCGGCTGCGGTCTTGCGCCACCTTCATCCAGGCAGGCATGCAGCTGACCACCGGAGCGCCCGCATGACCGGCCCCACATTGCAACCCGTGATCGTGGGCGCAGGCCCTGCGGGCATTCGCGCTGCGCAAACCCTGGTGGCGTATGGCGTGCGGCCCGTGGTGATTGACGAGGCCGCGCGCGGTGGCGGACAAATCTACCGCCGCCCGCCTGCCCACTTTGCCCGCAGCGCACAAACGCTGTACGGCACCGAGGCATCACGCGCCACCGCGTTGCACAGCACTTTCGACAGCCTGCAGGCACAGATCGACTACCAACCCAACAGCCTGGTGTGGAACACCCAGGGTAGCCTGCTCGATGTGCTGCACGGCCCCACGCAAACCACGCGCACGGTGCCCTACCAGCAGCTCATCGTCGCCAGCGGCGCCACCGACCGCGTGTTGCCCGTGCCCGGCTGGACGTTGCCCGGCGTGTACACCCTGGGCGGTGCGCAGGTGGCGCTCAAGTTCCAGGGCTGCACCATTGGCCGCAACGTGGCGCTGATGGGCACGGGGCCGCTGCTGTATTTGGTGGCCTACCAATATGCCAAGGCGGGCACCAAAGTAGCCGCAGTGCTGGACACCGCCCGCTTTGCGGACCAGTTGGCCGCCCTGCCCGGCATGCTCACCCAGCCCGCCGTGCTGGGCAAGGGCCTGTACTACGTGGCCTGGCTGCGTGCACAGGGCGTGGCCGTGCACACCGGCGTGCGGCCGGTGCGCGTGGAAGGCAGCATAGAGGGCGATATGCGGGTGAACGCCGTGGTGTGGAGCGATGGGAACACCGAGCACACCGTGCCCTGCGATGCCGTGGGCTTTGGCTACGCCCTGCGGTCCGAAACCCAACTGGCCGACCTGCTGGGTTGCCGCTTTGCCTGGGCCCCGATGCACCGAGCCCACCTGCCCGAGCGCGACAGCGCAGGCCGCACCAGCGTGGCCGGTGTGTACCTGGCGGGCGATGGCGCGGGCATCATGGGTGCCGATGCGGCCGAGTGGGCGGGCGAGCGCGCCGCGCTGGCGCTGCTGGCCGACCACGGCGTGAAGGTGGATGCGGCACGCTCCGCAGAGCTGGAACGCAAGCTGACGCATCTGATGCCGTTTCGCCAAGGGCTGGAGCGCGCTTTTCCCTTCCCCACCGACTGGGCTGCGCACGCGCCCGATGCGCTGGTGGTGTGCCGGTGCGAGAACGTCACGGCAGGCGAACTGCGCGCCTGTGCCCGCGATACAGGCGCCGACGAGATGAACCGCCTCAAGGCCCTGACCCGCGTGGGCATGGGCCGTTGCCAGGGCCGCATGTGCGGCGTGGCGGCGGCAGAAATCCTGGCCCAGGCCACCGGCAAGCCGATTGATGCGGTGGGACGGCTGCGCGGGCAGGCACCGATCAAGCCCATTCCCATCCACCTGCAGACCCGGGCGGAGGCCACCGAATGAGCACAACCACCCGAACCATCGACACCGACGTTGCCATCGTAGGCGGCGGCATCATGGGGGCATCCGCCGCGCTGGCGCTGCGCCGCAAAGGCGTGAGCGTGGTGCTGCTGGAGCGCGATCTGTGTGGCTCCCGCTCCAGCGGCGTGAACTATGGCGGCGTACGCCGCCAGGGCCGCCCGGTGAGCCAACTGCCGCTGGCGCAGCGCGCCCACCAAGTGTGGGCCGACCTGCCAGCGCTGATTGGTACCGATGGTGAATACCAGCGCAGCGGGCATTTCAAGATTGGCCGCAGCGAGGCGGACATGGCTGCGCTGGAAGCCTATGCCAACCTGAGCCGCGACTTCGACCTGGGCATTCAACTGATCTCGGGCACCACACTGCGCGAGCGCTGTCCCTGGCTGGGCGGGCGCGCTGTGGGCGGATCGCTGTGCCCCGATGACGGGCAAGCCAATCCGCGCTTGGTGTCGCCCGCCTTTGCCCTGGCTGCGCGGCGTGCAGGTGCGCAGATTCTGGAGCGCACACCGATGACCTCGGTGGAGCACGACGGCAAGCTGTTCACCGTGCGCTCCGGCACCGCTGTGGCCGTGCGTGCGCCCGTGCTCATCAACTGCGCAGGCGCCTGGGCCGGTGCGCTGGCCGCGCAGTTTGGCGAGGCCGTACCCATCCACTCCGGCCACCCGGCCATGGCGGTGACCGAGCCCCTGCCCTTCTTCATGCATTGGAGCCTGGGCGTGGAAGGCGGCGGCATCTACTGCCGGCAGGTGGCGCGTGGCAACCTGGTGCTGGGTGGCGGATCGGGCGTGGCGCTGGATGCCGACCGCGCCCGCTCCGAGCGCAGCGCCATTGCCGCCTTGGCGGTGCAAGCGGTGGAGCTGCTGCCCGCGCTGAAAAACGCGCACTTCATCCGCACCTGGAGTGGCACCGAGGGCTACCTCCCCGACCGCCAGCCCGTGCTGGGCCCAAGCAGCACCACGCCCGGGTTGATCCACGGCTTTGGCTTTGCCGGTGCGGGCTTTCAGATCGGCCCCGGCGTGGGCGAGGTGCTGGCCGAGCTGGCGCGCGATGGCCGCAGCACCACGCCGATTGATGCGTTTGCAATTGAGCGATTTGTTCCCAAAGCAGTGGCTGAAGTGGCCAGCACTGCGGCTGCCCAGTGACCCGTTTGCCACCGACCCGTACCCACTCTCCCACCAGAAAGGAAACCACCATGACCTTCTCCCCCCGCTTTGCCAGCCGCGCCCGCCGCGCCCTTGTGGCGGCCGCTGCACTGGCCACCATGGCCGCCGCAGGCACCGCCACCGCGCAGACCAAGACGCTGTACATCGGCATGAACGGCGGCACCATGGAGAAGGCGTACACGCAGTACGTGTTCCCGGCGTTTGAAAAGCTGCATGGCGTGAAGGTGGTGGTGGTGCCCGGCACGTCCTCGGACATCCTGGCCAAGGCCCAGGCCAACAAGGACAAGCCACAGATGCATGTGATGTTCCTCGACGACGGCATCATGGTGCGCGCCATGGGCATGGGCCTGTGCGAGAAGCAAAAGCCCAACCAGAACCTGAACGACCTGTACCCCGCCGCCCGCTTCAAAGACGACCTGGCCAGCGGCGTGAGCCTGGGCATGACGGGCATTGCCTACAACACCAAGATGTTTGCCGAAAAGGGCTGGGCCGCGCCCACGTCGTGGATGGACTTTGCCGACCCCAAATACAAAGGCAAGGTGGTGTTCCAGTCCATGCCGTCGTCGTCGTTCGGGCTGCACGGCTTCTTGATGTTCAACCGCATCCAGGGCGGCAACGACAAGAACGTGGAGCCGGGCTTTACCAACTGGGCCAAGACCATTGGCCCCAACGTGCTCGAGTACATCCCCAGCTCGGCCAAGATTTCGGAGATGGTGCAGACGGGTGAAGCCGCGATCTTCCCGCTCACGCCCACCAGCGTGGCGGCCTTGAAGGCCAAGGGCATTCCGGTGGAATACGCACAGCCCAAGGAGGGCTCGGTGGTGCTGATGACCGGCCAGTGCGTGATCGCCAAGAACAGCGAACCCGAGCTGGCCCAAAAGCTGGCCGAGTTTCTGCTGAGCCCTCTGGCCCAGGCCAACGTGCTGCAGTTTGGCGCGCAGATCCCCACCAACCCCAAGGCGCCTGCCGTGGGTGAAGGCGCGGCGCAAGTGGCACAGATCAGCCAGTGGATGAAAAACGCCGTGACCCTGGACTGGGACAGCGTGAACGCGAACCGCCCTGCCTGGAACGCGCGCTGGAACAAGACCATCGAGCGTTGAGAGAACCCTCAGAGAACGTTGAGAGTGTGTGAGCGGGCTACACCTGCTCACACCGGCGGGCCGTTTGTGACAAATGTCACCGGCCCCGCTGTCCCCTGCGGTGGTGGGGTGTCACAAACCCCTGCTTCGACTTCAGAATCCGGCGCCTGGACACGCTGATCCCTTCAGCCAGTCCGCCCACATTCGAAGAAGAGGGATACCACCATGAAACGCTGGATCAAATGGACCGCAGGCAGCGCGCTGCTGCTGGGCGTGATCGTTGTCGCCACCGCCGCCAGCGGCCTGTACCTGGCCGAGCAAAAACGCAACCGCTACATCGACATCAAACCCCGCCCCGTGGCCTACACCACCGATGCGCAGACCATCGAACGTGGGCGCTATCTGTATGCATCGCGTGGCTGCACCGACTGCCATGGCGCACAAGGCACGGGCCGCGAGTTCGTCAACGATGGCAAGGGCACGCGCATCGTGGGGCCCAACATCACGCCGGCCGGCGTGGTGGCGCGCTACCAGCCCGAGGACTGGAATAGCGTGATCCGCCACGGCGTCAAGCCCAATGGCCGCCCGGTGCTGGTCATGCCCAGCGAGGACTACAACCGCTTCACCAACGAGGACCTGAACGCCCTGGTGTCGTATGTGCGCCAGTTCCCCCCCAAGGAGGGCACGCAGGCCGTGGTCGATCTGCCGCACCCTGCCTGGGTGCTGTATGGGCTGGGGGCGATTCCCGACGCGGCGTCGCGCATTGACCACCAGCTGGCCCCCTCGCGGCCGACGGCTGCCGGAGTGACGCTGGCCAACGGCCAGTACGTGGCCAACATGTGCATCGGCTGCCACGGTGCCGATCTGTCGGGCGGCAAGATTCCGGGTGCCCCACCCGACTGGCCTGCGGCCGCGGACATCCGTCCTGGAACACACAGCCCGGGCACCGCCCTGGCCCGCTATCCCAACGCTGCCAGTTTTGTGTCCATGCTGCGCACCGGCAAGCGCCCGGACGGCACGCCCATCCAGGTCATGCCCTTCGAGTCGCTGGGTCAGTTGAGCGATGTGGATGCGCAGGCGCTGTACCTGTACCTGAACGCGCCCCCGGGCAGCGTGAAGCAGGAGGTGGGCAGCACCACGGCCGGCGGCCAGAAGAGCAGTGCCAACACCGTGCCCTCCGGGCCCGGCGGGCTCAAGCTGCCTGGCTGACCTCGGAACCTCAGGGTGCCCTGCAGCAGGGCGGCCCATAAGAACCTGTTCAAAGTCTCAGGCAAAGAAAGGGCGAAGCACTCCACCCGTCCAAAGTGACTGCCCTGCTGACCCGCCCCCGGTGGACCACCCGCTAGCGTGGCGGGTCAGCTTCCCGGGTGCTGAGGGGCTGGGTGAGCAGAAACAGGGGCCAGGCTGTAAGACCCCATGGGTCCGCCCGGGGTGTTGCCGGGGCCTGCGGGCGCAGCCGGGGGCGCACGCCGCACGCGGGGCACCACGCTGAGCTGCACGGTATCCAGCACCGGGCCAGGCACCACATTCAGCGCCTTGCGCGGCAGGTCCACCAGTTGCTCGGCATGCCATACGTGCACTTGCGCGGCGCCATCGGGCACGCTGGCAAAACGGGCGATGCCGTCGCTGTCGGTCTTGAGCGTCCAGGCCGAATCGGTCACAAACACATGGCCGCGCATGGAGCCGTGCAGGTGGCAGCCCAGCAGCACCACGCCGGGCGTATCCAGCTTCACATCGGCAAAGTTGGCGGGCTTGCCATCGGCCTTGCCCGCCAGGCGCAGCTCGAAGTTGGAACTGGCCGCAGCCGATGCTGCCGCAGCGGACGCCCCCGTGGGGTTGCCGCGTACATGGTGGTCCCAGCGGTCCTGGTTCGTGAAGCGCACCGTGGAGCCGGGCATGACCACCGTGACGGCAGGCACAAACCGCATGCGCTCCTGCTCGATGGTGGGACTGGGCTGCAACAGGCTGGGGGCTGCACCAGTGGTGGCGCTGGGGTACACCACCACCACGGCGTCGGGCACGGGCTTGCCGTCGCGGTCCAGCACCTGGATTTGGACATTTCCGGCGCAAGCGCTAGTGAATATTGCGCTGGCAGCTATGAAAAAAATAGCATTTTTCATCGTCTTAGTGTTTGGTGATCACATCGCGGTGCATGGGCGCCAACAAGGCCAGCAGGCGGTTTTGTTGAGCGAACGGTATGCCCTGGGCGTCCATGGCGCTTTGCAGCACCTCCACCAGGGCGTTGAAGTGGCCCTTGTTGATGTCCATGTCGGCATGGGCCGATTTCATGTCAGCGCCTTCATATTTGCAAGGGCCACCGCTCAATTGGCAGAACTGGTCGGTCAGGCTCTCCTTGAGGGCGGCCGGTTTGGTGTCCTTGAAGTGGCCGCCAATGCGCGGGTCTTTGACCACGCGGTTCACAAAATCGTCCACCAGGCGGGTGATGCCCGGCTTTTCGCCCAGGGCCTGGTACAGGCCTGCAGGGGCTGCTGGGGCAACAGTCGTGGCTACCGGAGCCGCGGCGGTCTGCGCAAAGGCCGGGGCAGCAAGCCAGCCGCCGAGGGAGACGGCCAGGGCGATGAGGGTTTTGGAGTGCGTCATGACAATGTCCTCAGAAGGCGACTTGGGCCGACAGGTAGTAGCCCGTCTGGCGGCGGTTGTTGGTGATGCCGGGGACGATGCGGCCCAGGTCCACATAGGCGAGCGTGAGCGACACGTTCTTGCTGGGCGCCCAGGCCACAAAGATGTCTTTCCAGTCGTCCTCGCGCAAGGCGGCGCCCAGGCCGGCCGCTGCGCCGAGGGCCTGCAGATTGTTGGGCTTGAAGCGGTATTCGGCACCCACTGCCAGGTTCTTGTTGATCAGATACGCCACCGAGAACTCGGGCTGCAGGCTGCGGCTGTTCTTGCCGGGCGCAGCCGAGCCAAAGCCCAGCAGGCCGTTCTGGTTGGCGTTGGTGTAGCGCAGCGTGCCGTTGACCAGCACGCTTTGCGCCAGCAGCAGCTTGGTGGCGCTCACGTACACATCGGTGCCGCTGGTTTTGGTGCCCAGAAAGTCCAGCACCGACCTGATGGAGCCCGGGTGCACCTGCTTGTGCTCCAGCCCCACCGCAATCTGGGGCATCCAGCTGTCGCTGTTGAGCACCGCGTCGCCCGCCACCTTGAGCTTGATGCCGAGCACATCCATCTTGATGTGCTGGCCGGGTGTCACGCCAAACGGCGCAATGCCGTTGAGCGCGATGGCAGGCGAGGCATCAAAGTCCTGCCGCGCCAGCGACAGCTCCAGGCGGTCGTGCAGGCCCAGGGCCACGCCATAGCCGTTCAGGCTGTAGTCCTGGGTGGCCGCGCGGGTGGCATAGGCGCTGACACCCACTTCGCCCTCGGTGGCGTTGCTGCCAATCACTGCCCAGGGGGTCAGCCCGCCGCCCGCCGATCCGGCGATGGTGCTGACACCACCGGTGAGCAGCAGCTTGCCGGTATCGGCCTGGACCGCACTGCAGGTCAGTGCAACGCCAGCCAGCACGGCGATGGAAAGGGGACTCTTCATGGGGCGCTCCTCGTGTTTGTAAATAATTGCTACGACAGCGTCATTACGCACACGGGCGGCGTCCAGATGTGAATCCAGAGTACCGCAAAGGGTCTTTAGCGCCTGATCAGGGTCTGGCCCCCACGACGGACTGGCCCCCGTTCTCGTCAGCCAGCGAAGGCAAGGCGCTGCACGGTCCAGTACAGCGACAGCACCAGCAACGCGACGGAGCCCCCACGCAC
This sequence comes from Acidovorax sp. M14, assembly GCF_049331375.1. NCBI lineage: Bacteria > Pseudomonadati > Pseudomonadota > Betaproteobacteria > Burkholderiales > Comamonadaceae > Acidovorax > Acidovorax sp. M14. The sequence continues at coordinate 1,488,091 of NZ_CP186263.1, read as the reverse complement.
CACCACCGAGCGGTACCACGCCCTGCGCGCCAATGCCACCGAGACCGCGCACCACAGGGCGACCACCATCAGTTGGCCCACTTCGACCCCCAGGTTGAACCCCGCCAGGGCCCACAACAGCGAAGCGCCCGCCACGCCCGCTTCGACCAGCACCCCGGAAAAACCCAGCCCGTGCACCAGACCAAAGCCCAGAGCAAGCCAGCTACTGCGCAGGCCTTGGACGGGAAACAGGTTCATCAACGCCGAGACGCCGATGCTGATAGCAATGGCGGGCTCCACCCAGTTGCCCGACACGGTGACCCAGCCCAGGCCTGCCAGTGCCAGCGTGATGGAATGGCCCACGGTGAAACAGGTCACCGTGAGCAGGAGCGCCTTGATCCCGGCGAAGCGGCCCCTGGTGCCGGAGGCCAGGGTTTCAGCGATCGGTGTTGTGCCGGACTCCGTGTGCAATGGCAGATCGCGGTGGCGGGGCTGTGGCCGCGCCAGGGAGATGGGCAGCAACAGTGCCAGCAAAAAGGCCAGGTGGTCGTAGCCAGACAGGATGTGGTGCACCCCCTCGGTCACAAAGTGCAGCAGCGTGGCCAACCCGCCGCGTGGGGCGCCGGGCTCTGTTGCGTCCGCACCTTGAGCCCCTTCCGCACCGTCTGCCCCCGCTTGTCCTGCGCGGCTGCCCGCAGAGCGCAGGTCGGTGCCGGAGCGCCCGTCAGGGGCCAGCACGGCTGCCAGCGTCTGGCCGCTCAACGCGCCGCCCACCAGCAGGCGGTGTGTGGGGTCGATGCCCTGCAGCAGGCCGTAGCGCAGGGTGACCGCCTGGGCTGGCGCACAGGGCAGCGTGGCAGCCAGCCGCGCGTAACGCCCATCGGTGCGCTGCTCCAACGCTTCAAAGCGCCAGGCAGGCACCGTCGCCGTGCCGTCGCACTGCCACAACATGCCCTGGCCCACCCACTGGACGATGGCGGGCACGGACTGTCGCACCTCGCCCCATGTGAGCTGGCGGTCGCCATCGGCATCGAGCTGCTCCAGCGCGGCATCCACATCCTTCAAGGCCACCGACAGCACAAGGCCTATCGATGCGCCCGCCCCTGCAGTGCCCTGGGGTGCCAGCGCATCCGTCACCCGCAGATAGGCGTCGCTGGCCTTGTGGGCCCAGGCGCTGGGCGCAAGTGCTGCGGCAGCCAACGCGACAGCCACCATGGCCCGCAGGGAACGCCCGTGTGGGCGCAGGAGGCCTGTTAACCAGTGCATGCAGCGCATCATTGGGCTCCCCGGGTCTGCCAGCGCGCCAGGCGCAGGTCGTGCAGTCCTGCTTGCTGCAGGGCCTGCCGCACGGCCTGGTGGGCAGCAGCATCGCCCGACTGCTCAGAGGTCTGCAGTGCAAGCCACCAGTCGAGCGGCTCTTTTTGGAGGGCAAGGTTGGTGCCGGCCGCCTTCCATGCGGCGGCGGGCTGCCCCTGCAACCACAGCGCCATCAAGGCACGCTCCCGGGCGTGGGCGTCCAGCCCCTCTCCGCGCGCCGCGATAGCGGCAAAACGGGCTTCCAGGTCGCGCACCAGGGGCTGCCACGCGGCGTCCCCCATCAGCCGCAGGGCCTGCGCGCGCCGCAACAGCACGGAGTCGCTGTCGGGCTGGTGCCGGAGCACCTCCAGCGCGGCGCTCGCACGATTGCGGCGCAACAGCTGGTCGGCATAGGCCAGCGCGGTGTAGCCGTCTGGGGCATCGGCCAGGCTGCGGCGGTAGGCCGCGTCGGCAGCGTCATCGCGCCCTGCGCGCTCTTCGCTCTCGGCCAGCAGCGACCCGATCCAGGCCCGCTGGGCGGCATTCCCCGCCACCTGCTGTCGCAGGGCGGTGAAGCCATTGCGTGCGGCATCGTGCTGGCCTTGCAGTGAACGGGTTTCGAGCAGGCAGGCGGTGGCGTACAGCGCAGCACCGTGGCGGGCTACGTTGCGGCAGGCGGCCTCGGCGGCCTCATAGCGCGCGGCCACACGCTCCAGCGTGGCCAGCGTGAGCCAGCCTTGCACCTGTGCGGGGTTGGTTTGCAAGGCGCGCTCCAGCGTGGCGCGCGCGGCTGAAAATTCATGGCGCCCTTGCTCTACGGTGGCCTGCAACACCAGCAGATCGGCCGGGGCGTCTGCCTGGCCCCACCAGCGTGCCAGGGCCGCCTGTGCCCGGCCCAGGTAACGCGGGTCCGCCGTCTCGCGTGACAGCGTGATCCAGCGCCGGGCCGTGGCGGCAGCGGCCTGGGGCGTGGCGGGGGCTGCGCTCACACGCTCGGGCAGACGCTCGACCACATCGGCATCGAGGCCAGGTGGCAAGTCCTGCGGCAAGGCCGCCAGGGCCGTGCCCGCCCATAGCACCAGGCACAAGGCCACGCACACACAGTGATTAGGTTTCTTCATGGGCTCGTGACAACAGCGGATATCGAAAGAGACACAATCACCCACGCACGCCCTGGCCACACCCCTTCGGGGCGCAGCCAAGACATCGCGCAAGGGTCAGAGCCGCGAATCGGGCTCTTCAGTCTCGGTGCTGGACAGCACCAGCTGGTCCACCGCTTGAGGCTCGGCGGTGTCCGACGCGCCGCTGGCCACAATGGGCTGCACATACGCGAACGCATTCACCATCACCGGGCCCCCATTGCCAGGGTCTGCCGTGTTGTCGCCGCTACCGCCCCCGCCGCAACCGGTGATAGCCAATGCCGCCACCGAAGTAAGGGCCAGGTGCTGAATCCGAAGGTTCTTTTGCATGGTGTGGCTCCTTCGGATCAGAAGTTCTTGGCACCAGGCAGCGGTGGATTCACATACGGAAACGCCGTACGGTAGTCCGTCGCCTTGGTGCGCGAGCCGTCCACAAACGCTACCCCTCCTGCCGGGGCATCACCCGGCTTGCAGCCCACCTTGAGCGTGTCCGTGGCACCCGTCACCGTGCACAGCGCACCCATGGCCACGCGCAGCGATACGTCCACCACGTCGTCGCCCAAGCGGCGGCCGTTCGGGAAGCCGGCCGCATCCCCTGCCACCACCCCCAGCGAGTTCTGCGCAGCCGCAGCCGTGGCGGCAATGCCCGTGTTCAAGCGCAGCATTTCGGCCAGGGGGCCTCCAGCACCCAGGCCGGTGACGTTGCCGGGGCGATTGACGGTGGGCAGCCCCGTGAGGAAGGCCGTCATCAGGTCGGTGCGCGGGAAATTCGTGGGGGCCTTGGCGCCAAACAGCGTCTCGACCAGCGCGGGCAGCGTGGGGTGCGTCACGTAGTCCGCAAAGTTGGCCGCATCATCCTTGGGCTTGGATGCGTTGAACTTGTCCTTGTCCTTGAGGCCAATCACCACCTCGTTGACCAGCGGCATGCCCAGGCGCGAGACCTGCGTCCATGCGCCACCGGCCTTCTCGCTGGCCTGCAGGCCCGAGTCTGGCTTGCCATTGAGCAAGCGGGCCTGGCGCAGGCTGGCAGTGGTCCAGCCGCCAATGACCTTCTCGCCCGATGCCGCCGTGAGGCAATTGGTGGGCACTTCCACCGCGAGCGACGTCACGTTCTTGTTGGCAATCTGGCCCGCGCCGAAGGCCGCAGCATTCGACTCGCTGGTGATGACGGCGGCAGGTGCATTCACCAGATCAAAGATGGTGCCCAACGACACCGGGAACGGGTCCTGCCGCTGGCCCACAAACACCTTGCCGGGGGTGGAGCAGCCGGGGATGTTGATGCCATACACATACTTGCCGGCGTAGGCGTCGTAGGCGGCCGCATTGCCCAGCGATTTTTCACCGATGTAGTCGATGGGCTTGGTAAAGGTGGTGCCCCCACCGGCCATGGTGATCTGCTCGCGCTTGCCGGTACGGCGGTCACCGCGCACGATGAACATCTCGTACTCTTCGCGGTAGGCCAGCGGGTCGCCCGCTGCGCCGCTGATGCCACCGGCGTTGCGCAGCGGAATGGCCACCTTCTTGCGGGCACCGTCAGGGCCGATATCGAGCGTGATGCCGTTGCCACCATTGTTCAGCGTGTTCTTGAAGCGGAACTGAAAGGTGATGTCCTCCGCTGCGTCGCCGTTGTTGTCGATATGGATCTCGTACAGCGCATTCGAGTCCAGGCTGAAGTAGTTGGGGCCGCCATAGGCATCCTGCAGCGGCAGGTAGTTGGCGATCATGGTGACAAAACCCGCTCGACCCGGTTCGTAGCTGTTGAACAGGTAGAAGTCGCTGCCGTCAACCTTGGGCTGGGTCGTGATGAACGGCGCCTCGCGGTGGCTGGACGCCAGACTGACGCCGGCTGCGCTGGCAGCCAGAACAGCCAGCACGGCCAGACTGATTTTTTTCAATGGCATGGGGATCTCCTCGTAGGTGGATGGTGGGGTGCCAAGCACCCCACCCTTGAATACGACGAAGAGAAACCCGTGGATTCAACAGTGGCAACTATTCTTTTCTTTCGCCACCGGTTCTTCCAGACCTGTACGCAACTGCCTGAAACCCGTGTGTCAGGTGGCCTTGCGGATCAGAGCGCCCTTGAACAGCACCGGCCCAGTCGGGCCTGTGGCGCTGGGCACCCCCCCCTTGGGCTCCAGACTGATGGCCAGGGTGGGGACTTCTTTCACATCGCCCTCCTGGGCCACCAGCTTGAGCAGCTTGTCCTGCCCCAGCACGCCCAATGAGCGCGGGCCACCAGCGGGCGGCAGCGCCCACAGTTGCAAGGACTTGTCCGTCCCCTCCTGGAAACCTCCCACGCGCTGCAGCACGAGCTGGTTGTTCTTGGGGTCGAACGTCACCAGCATCGACGCGTCGGCCTTGTCATCGGCCAACACCGCCACGTACTGGATCTGGGGCGTGGCCTGCAGTTGTTGCTGCAGTGCGGCGATCTGCGCGCCCGTGGTGGCACGCAGGCCTCCATTGACCTGCACGCCCACCACCACAGCCGCCAGCGTGGCGATGGCGCCCGCAGCTGCCGCACCGCGCCACACCAGCAGGTTGCGCCACCAGCCGCCGGAGGCTGGCGCGGGTGTGTGTGCGGGGGCGGCCTGCCGGGCGGCCCGCATGGCCTGCTCCAGCTGGCCAGCCCGCACCAGGTTGTCGATGCGCGTCCAGACGGCGGGCGACGGCGCCACCTGCGGTTGCAGCTCGGTCAGGCCCGACCAGCGGGTCTGCCATACCAGCGCGGCAGCGCGCACAGTGGCGTGTTCGCGCGCCAGGGCTTCAAAACGGCGGCGGGCGCCACCGCGCAGCGTGCCCAGTGCGTAGCTGGCGGCGAGGCGGTCGAGCAAATCAGGGTGTTGGGTGATGTTCATGGCGACGACCTCAGGCGTAGCGCGCCATGCAGGCACGCAGTTGCTCCAGCCCCCGGCGAATCCAGGTCTTGACGGTGCCCAGCGGCAGCTTGAGCTGCTCGGCCAGCTCGCCGTGGCTCTGGTCGCGCAGGTAGGCCAGGCTCACCACCTCGCGCTGTTTGTGGTCCAGCTTGCCCAGGCAGTGGTGCAGCGCAAACGCCTGCTCGCTGGCATCGGCAGCGTCCATGGGGTTGGGGGCATCGCCCTCCAGCGTCTGCGCCATGGCGTCATCCAGCTCGTTCATCAGGTCGGCCCGGTCGGTGGTGCGCTTGCGCAGGGCGTCCAGCGCCCGACTGCGTACGATGAGCCCCATCCAGGCCATCGGCGGGCTCAGCGATGCGCGGTAGCTGCCGGCACCGCGCCAGATGGTCAAAAACGCCTCCTGCAGCACATCCTCCGCCGCGTCGCGGTTGCGGACGATGCGCAGGGCCAGGCCAAAAAGCTGCGACGAGGTGCGCTCGTACAGTCTTTTCAGCGCGACGTCGTCCTGCGCGGCAATACGGTCTAGGAGGTCCATCAGTTCGCTGTCTGGGTGGAGGGTGCTCATGCGCCCATTCTCTGGGATTGGTCGGGTTGGCAGGGCCTGTGGGGCTTTGCTGTAGGTGAATACGCCACAGCCGGCGTTTTGGATGTGGGCGGGGCACACCCCGGGAACGATGCCCATGAAAGAACACCGCGAAGCGGCTGAATCCAGGGGGCGACATCAGCCGTATTGCAAGGGCCTAGACGGCTCTCGCCCCCACGCTGACTCCCCTTTCGCTACCGCCATGCCCCTGCCCTATCCACGGTCCCCTGTTCGTTGTGTTGCCATGGCAGCCGCCCTGTTCTGGGCGGGCCACGGCGCTGCCATGGCCCAGTCGGTGGAGCGTGGTGCTGCGCTGTACGCAGCGCATTGCAGCAGTTGCCACAGCCCGGACCAGCACGGAGACGGCCCAGCGCACCGGGGCGTGGTGGGGCGCCGCGCGGGCGCCCTGAAGGACTTTGACTACTCGCCGGCCTTGCGCGCCAGCAAGATCCTGTGGACGCGGGCCACGCTCAAGGCCTGGCTGACTGACCCCGAGGCGCTGATACCCGGCCAGGGCATGGACTACCAGCTCGACGATGCGCAGGACCGCGAGGACGTGGTGGCCTATCTGGCCACGCTCAAACGCCTGCCCGCGACTGTGCCAGCAGCAAGGTAAAGCGCATTCAGCCGCTCAGGCCGTGGGATACGTGCCAGGCAGCAGGATCGAAGAATCCACGTTGTTGATGTTGGTGTGGCCGCAGAACGCCATGGTGATGTCGAGCTCTTTCTGGATGATCTGCAGGGCCCGAGTGACGCCCGCCTCGCCGTAGGCACCCAGGCCATACAAAAAGCTGCGGCCGATCAGAGTGCCCCGCGCACCCAGCGCGCGGGCCTTGAGCACGTCCTGCCCGCTGCGAATGCCGCCGTCCATCCACACCTCGATATCCTTGCCGGCCGCAGCAGCAATGCCGGGCAGCGCCGCGATGGAGGACGGCGCGCCATCGAGCTGGCGACCGCCGTGGTTGCTGACGATGAGCGCATCGGCGCCGCTGTTCACGGCCAGGCGCGCGTCCTCGGCGTCCATGATGCCTTTGAGGATCAGCTTGCCGCCCCAGCGCTTCTTGATCCACTCCACATCGCCCCAGTTGAGCTGCGGGTCGAACTGCTCGGCCGTCCACGACGACAGCGACGACAGGTCGCCCACACCCTTGGCGTGGCCCACGATGTTGCCGAAGCTGCGGCGTTTTGTGCCCAGCATGCCCAGGCACCAGCGCGGCTTGGTGGCCAGGTTGATGAGGTTGGCGATGGTGGGCTTGGGCGGGGCCGAGAGGCCGTTCTTGATGTCCTTGTGGCGCTGGCCCAGGATCTGCAGGTCCAGCGTGAGCTGCAGCGCCGAACAGTTGGCGGCCTTGGCGCGGTCGATCAGGCGGTTGATGAAGTCGCGGTCGCGCATCACATAGACTTGGAACCAGAACGGATGGCGACCAGTGTGTTCGGCAATGTCCTCGATGGAGCAGATGCTCATGGTCGAGAGCGTGAACGGAATGCCAAACGCCTTGGCCGCCTTGGCGCCCAGGATCTCGCCATCGGCATGCTGCATGCCGGTGAGGCCCGTGGGCGCAATGGCCACGGGCATGGCCACATCCTGACCTACCATGGTGGTGCGGGTGGTGCGGCCTTCCATGTTCACGGCCACACGCTGGCGCAGCTTGATGCGCTGGAAGTCGCTTTCGTTGGCGCGGTAGGTGCCCTCGGTGTACGAGCCCGAATCGGCGTAGTCATAGAACATGCGCGGCACGCGGCGCTGGGCAATGACACGCAGGTCTTCGATGCAGGTGATTTTGGACAGGTTGGGCACGCAGGCTCTCCGGTATGGGAAATGCGCCAAATGGTAGGCGGTGGCGCGGGGCGCAGCCATCAAAATTTTTTCGACGGCTTGCAACAAATTTCCAGCAGAGGGGTCAGGTCGCCCCGCCTTGCGCGCCAGCTACTGGGCCGTGGCCGCCAGGTCCGGCTCTGGCAACACCGCCTCGGGCTCGACGTCGGGCCCCCGGTACAACATGAAGCGCATGCGGCCACCCCGCTTGGCCGCGTACATGGCTCCGTCGGCATGGCGCGACAGCTCGTCGAACGTACTGCCATGCTGCGGGAACAGTGCAATGCCGCCGCTCACACCCACCCGCACCGGCTGCCCGGCCAGCTCAAACGCAGCGTCGCAGGCCGCCAGAATCTTGCGCGCCACCAGGCAGGCGGGCTCCACCCCGTCCAGCCCCGGCAACAACACCACAAACTCGTCGCCCCCTTGCCGGCACACGGTGTCGGACGCACGCACGGCCGCCTGCAGGCGCTGGGCAAACTGCACCAGCAGGATGTCGCCCACGTCATGGCCCAGGCGGTCGTTGACCTCCTTGAAGCCGTCCAGGTCCAGGTACATCACTGCCAGAGACCGGCCTTCGCGCCGCGCCTGCGCCATCGCCAGCTGGGCACGGTCCTGCAGCAGCACACGGTTGGGCAGGTCGGTCAGCGCGTCGTATTGGGCCAGGTGGGCCATGCGCTCGGCCATGGCCACCGCCTCGGTCACGTCACGCAGCACGGCCACCGCACCGGTCACCGCACCATGGCGGTCCGTGATGGCGCTGGCCGTCTCTTCCACCTGGAAGCGCTGGCCGCTGGTGCGGTGCACCAGCACGCCCCGCACGGGGTCTGTGGCGGTACCCTGGTGTATTGCAGTGCGCAGCGTGTTGGGCAAGGGCTCGTCGTTGTCGGGGCTGCGCAGGCTCACCACTTCGTCCACGTTGTGCCCGGCCGCATCAAACGCCTGCCAGCCCGTGAGACGCTCGGCCACGGGGTTGAGGTAGGTCACCATGCCCCTGGCGTCCGAGCAGACCACGGCATCCCCGATGGATTGCAGCGTGAGGCGCACGCGCTCTTTCTCGTCGAACAGCTCGTTCTCCATGCGCTTGCGCTCGGTGATGTCCGTCACTTGCACAAAAAGGCCGGTGACCACGCCGCGCTCATCGGTATCGGGTAGATAGGACACGATGCAGTGGCGCGGCAGACCGTCGTGGTCCTCGTCCGTGCGCTCAAAGCGCAGTGGCTTGCCTGCCAAGGCCAAGTCGTAATTGGGCTTGCTGGCCGCATACCGGGCCTCGCTCAGCAGCTCGCTGATGTGGCGGCCCCGCACTGGTGCCGGGTAGGTGCCAAACTCCTCCAGCGCTGCGCGGTTGGCAAAGCGGTTGCGCATACCGGCATCCCAGTAGGCAATCATGGAGGGCACGTTGTCCAGGGTGGTGCGCAGGTCGTGCTCGGCCTCGGTCAGGCGCGCCGACACCTTCTGGCGCAGCAGCAGCTCGCGCACAAACAGCAGGGCCAGCCCCAGGCAGCCCAGCATCAGCATTACGGCAAAACCGCCCAGCACCAAGGCGCTGCTCCGCCACTTGGCCAGGATGGTGTCGGTGGACTGGGCGACGTTCAGGATCAGCGGATAGTTGCCCACGGGCCGGAAGGAATACAGGCGCTCAATCCCGTCAAGCGCCGCTACACCGACGAACGATCCCGCGCCCTCGGTCTGGAAGCGCACCAAATTCGGAGTGCCTGCGATGGATTTGCCAACGTCGGCGTCTCCGTAGGGAAACCGGGAGATCACCACCCCGTCCTGCCGGAAGAGGTTGATACCGCTGTTGTTTCCGAGATCCAAAGACCCATACAGCTCTTTGAAATAACTCAGACGAATAGCCCCCACCACCACCCCGGCAAAGCTGCCATCGGAGTGGTAGTAGGCACGAGAAATGGGCAGGATGTTGAGGCCCGTCACCCGCGAAGGCACGGGCTTGCCGAAGAACAGCCCCTGCTGGCCTTGCTCGCGGAACGCCAGAAAGTAGTCACGGTCGGCAAAATTGGCCTTGCGGGGCTCCAGGGAGCCCGAGTCCAGAATGACGTTGCCCTGCGCGTCCAGCACCAGCACATCGCCTGCGCCACGCGCTCGCAGCGAGTTGTCGAACACCACCCGCGCGCGCAGGTCGGGGGGCAAGGCCCAGACCTCGGGGCGTGCCACCTCGCGGGCCACGCCTTCCAGGGATTTGTCAAACGAATCCAGCGACCATGCCAAGCCCTGCTCCAGGGTTCTAGCCAGGTTGGCGTTGGTCTGCGCTGCGTAGCTCCACTCGTCGTTGCGAATGGTCCAGATGGTGCGGGCAAACAACGCACCAATGCCCAGAGCCACCAGCAAAGCCAGCCAGATCAGGCGGTGAGAGAAAAACTGGCGGAGCGATGGCATAGGGATAGTTTGTAACTATTTTAAACAGCCGCCTTAGCTGAGACTTAGCACCAAGGCACACCGTATTCCTCGGGATTGGCGGCGTCAATGCGCACCTGCCCGGGTGGGCGCCGCCACCACACCGGCGCCGCGCACCTCCAGCCGCACCTCGTCCAGTACCGTGCCTTGGGCGTCGGTGATCTGCACCACATGCCGACCCGGCCAGGGCAGCCAGGGCACCCGGGCACCGCGGCCCAGCGGTTTGCCGTCCAGCCGCCACTGCACCGCATCGCGCGTGGCGGTGAACTGCAGGCGCTGGCGCGCGGGCGGAATGTCCGGGTCCAGCGCAATCACCGTGCCGGATGCAGGGGCAGTGATGCGCGCCGGGGCGGCGGCAGAAGCCGATGCAGGCTCTGCAGAGGCACGGGCGGCGCTTTTGGAGGCTTTTTGGTCATATGCGCTGGTTCCATATGCCTCACCAGCTATTGAATCAATAGCAAACAACGGCTGCTGCGTGCCGGGAACAAACCACTCGTCGCGCGCGGCCTCCAGCGGCTGGGGCGCCCCCGCGCCCGAAGACGGCCCCGGGCCGAACCGCACGGCCGCCCGCACCAGCCCCTGGGGGGCCTTGGGCGCGCGACTGGGCTCGCGGGCGTGCAAAAAGCCCATCACCGCCGCCCAGATGGGTGCCGCGCCGCTGGTGCCGCTGACCTCGTGCATGGCCGCGCCACTGGCATTGCCCACCCACACACCCACCGTGTAGCGCTCGGACCAGCCCACGGCCCAGTTGTCGCGCATGTCCTTGCTGGTGCCGGTTTTCACCGCCGTCCAGAAGCGGGTGGCCAACACGCTGTCGGTGCCGAAGGTGCGGGCGCGTGCATTGCCGTCGGACAGGATGTCGCCCACGATGAAGGCGGCGCGTGGGTCGATGGCTGGCGTGAAGCGGGGCTTGGCATCGGCCGGGGCTACGCTACCCTGTCGCCCGCCGTTGGCGAGCGTGACTGCAACAGGACTCGCCCGCCCGCCGTTGGCGAGCGTGCGGTAGGCGTTCGTCAGGTGCAGCAGCGGTACCTCGGGGCTGCCCAGTGCCAGGCTGTAGCCAAAGTAGTCGCCACTTTCACGCAGCGGCAATCCCATGGCCCCGAGCTGCCGGTGGAACGCATCGGGCGTGACCATGACCAGCGTGCGCACGGCGGGCACGTTGAGCGACGCCGCCAGTGCCGTGCGCACCGACACCCAGCCCTTGTACTGGCGGTCGTAGTTTTGCGGAATGTAGAGCCCGCCCGCCGTGGTGATCTGCGCGGGCGAGTCCTCCACCAGCGAGGCCGCCGTGAGCCGCCGCTCTGCAATCGCCTGGGCATACAAAAAGGGCTTGAGCGTGGAGCCCGGCTGGCGCAGCGCCAGCACCCCGTCGACCTCGCTGGCCTGGCTGAGCTGGCCGGACGACCCGACCCAGGCCAGCACCGCGCCCGTGGCGTTGTCCAGCACCAGCACCGCGCCGTCTTCCACATGGCGCCCCCGCAGCTCGCGCAGGTGCTGCTGCAGGCTCTGCATCGCAAAGCGCTGCAGCGGTGCGCGCAGGGTGCTGGTCACCCGCTCGGGCACGGCGCTGTCCTTGTCCTGCTGGCGCAGCAGGTAGCGCGCAAAGTGCGGCGCCACACCCTCGCTCGCATCGAACGCGCGGCGTTGCAATGCGGCTGTAGTGAACAGGTCCAGCGCATCGCAGTCCACGCGCGCCGCTGGTGCAGCAGGCAAGGTGGGGGTGGAGGGGCGCTGCTGCATATCGCGCAGCACGCCGCAGGCACGCTGCGCCACCAGTGCGGGCCGTGCGTTGGGCGCGCGCACCAGGGCTGCTGCCACTGCGGCTTCACGGTCATCCAGCCCGTGGGCCGCCTTGTCAAACAGGGTGCGGCTCAGGGCGTCGATGCCCACCAGCTCGCTGCGAAATGGCACGAGGTTGAGGTACGCCTCCAGGATCTGGTCCTTGCGCCAGCGCCGGTCCAGCACCTGGGCGGCCACGGTCTGGCCCAGCTTTTGCGCCACAGTGCGCCCGCCGGGGCCCTGGCGCCAGTCACCGTCGAGCAGGCCCGCGAGCTGCATGGTGATGGTGCTGGCCCCGCGTGTGCGCTGGTTCCACAGGTTGCCCCAGGCAGCCGCCGACGCCGCACGCCAGTCCACGCCGCTGTGTTCAAAAAAGCGCTTGTCCTCGCTCAGCACCAGCGCCTGGCGCAGCGCGGGCGACACGTCGGCCAGCGGCACCCACTGGCCGCGCCGCACGGTGGCATCGGTGCGCAAGCGCTGCAGCACCTCGCCTTCGCGCGAGAGGATCAGGGTGTCCGAGGGCTTGAAGTCCGCGCGCACCTCGTCAAACGTGGGGATGGCCCAGGCGCCCGAGGCACAGGCCGCCAGCACCAGAGCGGTGGCCTGTGTTCGCAGGCGCAAGGTGAAGAAGGAAGCGAACGGAAGGAACACAAACGCGCAGAGATAAAAAAAGCGCCATCAGCGCGCTGCGCGCAGGCGCACGGCGTCGCACCAGCGCTGCGCCACGCTTGGCACGGTGACACACACCGCGTCGTGCGTGGCGGTGGTCACGGCGCGCTCCAGCAGCTGGATGTCGGCCTCGTGCTGGCGCGCCACATGCGGGTCCTCAAAGAAAACAGCGCGGTGGCAACGGCGCTCCAGCACCAGGTCGGCAATCTGCGCGTCGCCACCCAGCGGCCCGCTGTTAAAGCGCTGCACCCAGGGCTGTCCCTCGGGCCAGCCTTTGCTCCACGCCAGGGCGTTCAGTCGCTGGCCCGTGGTGCCGGTGGCCACCCGGTGGCGAAACTGCGACAGCACATCAAAGTTGCGATCCGCGAAGTCAAGCATGGCCTGTTTGCACGCGTCGTGCGCAATCAGGGCCAGCGTCTGGTTGCCATGGTCATGGAACCGGTCGGCCTGTGGGTCGGGCGCCAGCCCGGCGTGGATGCGCTCCATCTCGATCCAGTCGCGTGCGCTGGCCACGGTGGAGAGAAACGGCTTGCCATGGATCACGCACTGCCGCTTGAGGGCCAGCGCCTCGGGGAAGATGGAAGAAGGGTCCACGGGGTCGGTGAGGTAAATCGCGCCATCGAGCGTGCGCCCTTCCCCCATGCCCACCACCTCTGCCACTACTTTCATCAGCCCACCGTCGCGCCCGTACGGATAGCGCACCAGCGGCCGGTACCCTTGCAGCATGCCCGCAGCGACGATGGCATCGTGCGTGCGGCCCACGGCGTGCAGCCCCAGCTGCAGTTCCCGGATGCCCGCCTCGCAGGCGCGCAACCAGGAAAAGAGCGCCGCGTCTTCGGTGTGGTGGTGCAGGCGGTTGGCAGCGAGACCCAGGATCATGGCGGGTTGACTTTCTGAAAACGAAGGGATCGGAGCATCGTAAGCCCCTCACGGCTCAGCGATCGGAGTGCTCACGGTCAAACCGCCCCTCGGCCTCGGTCAGGTGACGCAGCAGCACGTGCGAGATCAGGTTGACGCCGATGCCGCCGAACACCACCGGCAGCAGGTACAGCGCAATCGTCAGCTCGGAACTGAACCACGCATCGTCGGCCAGCGACGGCGTGCTCTTGGCCTGCGCGGCGATGGACTGCAACAGGTACACATCCACGCCCGCAATGAGCACCAGCGCCACCCCAAACCCCAGCACCGCCCAGCGCGAGATCGACCGGGTGACCAGCAGCAGCGCATAGATGCCCACCGGCAGCACCAGCGAGAACCCCACCAGCAGCCAGAACCGCAGCTCCAGAAAGACGCTGAGGCTCATGGCATGAAGGCCTGGGGTGGGCGATGGGCAAGGCGGTGCATGGCGGCGTTATGACAGAGTGGCGTTGGAGCGTCGCAGCTTATTTGGCCACCTGCACCTTCACCCGTGCGTTGGGCAGTTCACCAAACATCTCGGGCGCATACATGGCCTCGACGCGGCTCGGCGGCAGCGCAAAGTCGCCCGCGTTGTTCAGGCGCACGGTGTACTCCATCTTGACGGTGCCCTTGGGCAGGTACTCGTAGTAGCTGCGGAAGGACTCGAAGCTGCGCTCCTCGAACGCGGGCCAGCCTGCGCCGCTCTTCTTTTCGCCCTGCGTGGCGATCTCGGAGTCGCGACCGAGGCCGCTGCCCAAAATGGTGGCGCCGCCGGGGATGGGGTCGGTGATGGCCACCCAGGTCATGTCGGCTGTGGCGTTGACCTCCAGCGTCACGCGCAGCACGTCGCCGCGTGTGTACTGGCCGGCGGGCAGCGACTTGTTGGCCTGCTCCACCGGGGTGATGGTCTTCTTGATCGCATAGCCCGCCGCGAACGGCGCCTTGAGATCGATGGCCGCCACCGACTGCAGCGTGAGCCACGGCTTGCCCGGGCCCTGGTGCGTGACGGCCAGCTGCTCCTTGCCGCCCGTCTTGCCTACAGCACTAGACCATGGCAGGAACATACCGTTGTTCTTCAGGTTGCCTGGCGATGCGGGCGCGCCAAACCAGGTGATCTGGTTGGGAGCACCGGTGGCGTCCGATGCCTTCACGCGGTCCACCTTGCTCCAGTCCACGCTGGCGGTGTTGCCGCCCATGCTGGCCTTGGTGGTGCCCGACACCGGTGTGGCCTCGAACTTGGCGCTGAATTTTTCCAGCGCCAAGCCGCCCCACAGGTTGGCCGTGGTGGTGTGCCAGGCGCCCGCCTGCTGGCGGCTGATGAAGCCGTTGGCCAGACGGCCCATGTCGTCCTTCCAGGCCGGGTCGTCCATCACGGCCAGCATCAGGCGGGCGGTGTTCACGTCGCCGTTCTGCATCAGCCACCACCAGTAGTCGTCCTGCTCGTTGCTGAAGATGAGCTTGGTGCCCTGGAACGACAGGCGGCCGCGCAGGATCTGCATCGCCTCGGCCAGGCGCTTGTCGCGCTCGGGCACATCGGCCACGCGCCTGAGCACATTCACCCAGTCGATCACCGTGTGGGTAGGCCACTGGTTGGGCGCGATGGTGATGCTGCTCACCATGCGGCCCTGGGCCTTGCCGTAGCGCGACAGCGCTTCGAGCGCGGCCACCTTGCGCATGTCCAGGTCCTTGCGCGGGCTCCAGAAGTTGCGCTGGATGCGGCCTTCCACAAACGCGATCAGGCCACGCTCCATGGGCGCGCGGGCTTCGTCGGGCAGGGCAAACGCGGGGTTGATGCTGGCGGCCTCGTGCGTGGCGGCCAGCACATAGGCCGTGAGGGTGTCGCTGCCCCGGTTGGCGTCGCCGTCGCGCGGCGGGAAGTAATTGGCCAGGCCATCGCTGTCGAGGTAGGTGGGCAACTGCGCCACCACGGTCTGCCACAGCGCGCCGTCGCGCAGGCCCACGGCCTTGCTGGTCTTTTGCTCCAGGCAGGCAAACGGGTAGCGGGCCCACCAGTCGCGCACGCCGGGCAGGCCTTCGGCCAGCTTGGGCTGCAGCGACATCTTGAGGCCGCCCCGGCCGGGCAATGCGTCGGCGGGTGGGTTCACGTCGAGGTTGTAGCTACCGTCCACCTGCACCAGCGTGGCCTGCTGCACCGTGAGCGGCACCGCCTGCACGATGCGCTGGCGGGCCTTGAGGGCGTCGCGGGCGCCGCTGACCTGGTCCTTGGCTTCGATCTCCCACAGGATGGCCTCGGCACGCGTCTGCGCCAGCTGCGCGGGGGCCGTCACATCCCAGGCCACCTCGCGCGCCTCTCCGGCCGGAATGTCGATGGTCTGCGGCTTCAGCTCCAGCAGCGTGGCGCGCGGTGCCACCTCGACCTTCATGGCGGCCTTGGTGGTGTTGCGCAGCGTGATCTGCGCGCGGAACTGGTCGTCCTCGCGCACCAGCGGCGGCAGGCCGCTGATGATCTGCAGGTCTTGCGTGGCGCGGATGCTGGTGCTGCCGGTGCCGAACAGGCCGGTGGACGCGTCGGCCACCGCCACGATCTTGAAGGTGGTCAGTGCGTCATTGAGCGGCACCGTCACCTTGGCCTGACCATTGGCGTCGAGCTTGAGTGCAGGCTCCCACAGCAGCAGGGTGTCGAGCAGCTCGCGCGTGGGCGACTTGCCGCCGCCGCCACCAGCAGGCACTGCCTTCTTGCCGTAGTGGCGCCGGCCAATGATTTCCATCTGCGCGGTCGAGGTCTCCACGCCCCAGCTGCGGCGCTGCAGCATGGCTTCGAGCAGGTTCCAGCTGTTGTTGGGCATCAGCTCCAGCAGGGCCTGGTCCACAGCGGCCAGGGCCACTTCGGCATTGGCGGCGGGCTTGCCGCCCGGCAGCGTGGCGGTGATGGTGACCTGTGCCTTGCCGCGCACGGCATAGCTCTCCTTGTCGGCCTGCACCTTCACATCGATCTGGTGGGCCTGCGTGCCCACGCGGATTTCAGCCACGCCCAAGCGGTATGCGGGCTTGGACAGATCCACCAGCGCCGTGGGCGCCTGGTATTCCTTGCCTTCGTACCAGAACGAGTTCCACCACTCACGCGGCGCCTTGAAGCCCCAGGTGAAGAAGCTGTACCACGGCACCTCGCGCAGGCGGCCGCGCAGGGCCAGCACGCTCACGTACACATTGGGTCCCCAGTCGGGCTGCACCTTCAGGCTCACCGTGGGGTCCTGGCCGTTGAGCTGCACCACCTGCGTGTCGATGATGCCCTCGCGCTCCACGGCCACCAGGGCCGTGGCAAAGCGGAACGGCATGCGCACCTGGAACTTGGCGGTCTCGCCGGGCTGGTAGCTCTTCTTCTCGGCCAGCAGGTCGATGCGGTCGTGGTCTTCGCCACCAAACCACAGCTCGCCCTGGCGCGTCACCCACACCGACGACGCGGCCACGCTGGTGTTGCCGTCCTTGTCGGTGGCCGTGGCCACCAGCTCCACCTCGCCCGCCTCGTCGAGCTTGGCCTCGCACAGCAGCAGGCCGCGCGCGTCGCTCTTGCCGGTGCACAGCGTGCCCAGGTCCTTGGTTTCGGTCTGGTTGTCGTAGCTGTAGAAGCCGCCCACCATGCGCTTGCGCGTGGTGGTGGTGATGCGTGCCACCGCCTGCACCTGCAGCGAGGTGTCGGCCGCCGGCTTGCCGTTGTGCTGCAGCGCCAGCGCCTGGAAGCGAATCTTCTGGCGCGCAGACACCCATCCCTCGGTCTTGATGCCCGCGACCACACCGGCAGGCCACAGCGTCTGCGTGCTGCGCAGGGTCTGCACCTCGCCATTGGGGTCGGCATAGGTGGCCTCCAGCAGCAGCTCCTGCGGCTGGCGCGCCTGGGGCACGTTGTCGATGGTGACCTTGCCCGCACCGTTCTTGTCCAGCGTGAGCGGCAGCTTGTCGGCAATCACGCGCGCGTCCTGGCTGGCGGAGGCTTCTTCGTCGTCGCTGTTGGCATTGCTCTGCTCGCGCTTGCGCGGCGGGCTGAAGCGGAAGGTGTCGTAGTCGCTGAACTCCAGGGACTTGCCGCGCACCAGGGCCGACACGCGCACCGGCAGGTTGGCCGCGCCGCCACCGGCCACGTAGTTGATCTGCACATCGGTGGGCACCGAGCGTACGCGCACCAGCGCCTTTTTATCGACCGGGGCAATGCGCCCCTCCAGCACAGGCAGGCGGAACTCCTCCACCCGGAACGAGCCCGACGCGATGTTGCCGTTCATCGTGCCATTGCCCGCAAACTCGACCTGGTACACGCCCAGCCTGGCTGCTGGCGGAATGGCAAAGGTGCTTTGCGCGCTGAGCCCGCCGGTGGCCGTGCCGCGCCACACCAGGGGCTGGGTGAACTGCTGGCCGCTGCCCAGGTGGGTGATGACGAGGGTGTCGGGACGCGACCCCGGCAGGGCAAAGCCCTGGCGTGTTTCGGCGCGCAGCAGGTGTTTCATCGACACGGTTTCGCCTGCGCGGAACAGCGTGCGGTCAAAGATCGTGTGGGCGCGCTCGTCCGGCGATGGAGACCGGCTGGTGGGCACATTGAAGCGCCAGGGCTCGATGCCGCGCTGCCAGTCGCTCCAGGTGAAGGCCATGTCCTCGACGCCATCGCCCCCCTTGTGGCGGGCGCTCACAAAGTACGACTGGCCGACCTCGTCCTCAGAATTGGAATTGCAGCCCGGCGGCTCGGGCGAGAGCCCTTCGATGCGGGCTATGCCCTGGGCATCGGTGGTGGCGTTGGCCAGTTCGTTGCCCCGGCAGTCCGACACGCGCACTGTGGCGCCCTGCACGGGCTGGCCCTTGTCCAGCGTGGTGACCCAGGCCATGGCGTTTTCGCGGCCGAGCTTGAAATGCACCCCCAGGTTGGTCACCAGCGCCGAGGTGCGCACATACATCGTGCGGCCTTCGCCATGGCGGTCGTCCAGCAGCGAGGCGCCGAGCTTTTGCGACGCGATCTCCACCACATGGAAGCCGGGCGTGAGCGGAATGCCCACCACCTCGAACGGACGCGAGTCGTTGCTCGAGGGCTTGGGGAGCTGAAGCGTCTTGACGCCGCCCTTGCCCGCCAGCAGCGACAGCATGCGCGACTGCACGTACTCCTTGTCGTCATCCAGCACCTTGGGCAGGGGGCCGATCACGTCTTGGCGCGCCTGCTTGCGGTTCACCACATAGTTGTCGTAGCGCTGCACCTTTCGGAACCAGGCAATGATGTCCGCGTCGGTGCGGGGCTTGAGCGTGCTCACCTTGCCCGCTGGCGCGCTGGCTGTGGCGGTGCCCGCCTGCAGGCCCTGCACACGCAGGGCAGCCTCCACGTTGCGCAGCGTCACGGGCAGCAGCGCAGGCGGGTTGTCCGATGCGGGGCCTTCGGCAAAACGCTCCACGATGCCAAACGGCGCTGCCGCAAACTTGGCCAGCGGCGGCATGCCGCCGGTGGACACCCTGAGCGGGAAGTTGTCCGCATTGCGCAGCGGGCGGCCCGAGGCGTCCTTGAAGTCCTTGGGCAGCTCGATGGTGAAGGCCGTGTTCTCGGCCAGCGGCGCATTGAACTGCAGGCTGTTGACCAGGGCATCGGCCTGGGCGCCTTCTGCGCCGCCGTCGATCTGGGGCTTGAGGGTTTCCTTGGCGGACTTGAGGCGAATGGCTGCGGCCAGCTTGCGCGGCACGGGCGCATTGAACGACAGCATCATCGGCCGGATGGGCAGGCAGGCCGCCTGGGCGTTTTCACGCTCGCAGTTGAACTCGGCCGAGAACGGCTCGCGCACCTTGAAGTCGAAGCGCTTTTCCACCGTGTTGGCCACGCCGCTGGGCGTTGCCACGCCCTTGCCGAACACGATCTGCATGCGCGAGCCGGAGGTGAACCGGCGGTTGCAGGCCAACGTGGCAAACGACAAGGGGTCGCGTGCGGCGTCTTTCTCCAGACCCAGGCCCTTGAGGATCTCGGCGCGCTGGGCTCCTTCGATCAGGCGCACGGGGATGCGCTCGCCCACGCCTTCGGCCGTGCACCACACGTTGGCCTGCACGCTGGCCGTGGTGGCGGCGCCGTTGAGGAACAGCACAAAGAACTGCTCCTCGTCGATCTGCTCGTAGGTGCTGGGGCGGAGGTTCTGCACAAACGGCCCGCCGCTATTGAACTGATAGCTCTTGGCGCCCGTCAGCTCTGCGCCAGCGGCCGATTTGAAGCCTGGCTTGACGCTGGCGGTGCATCGCACGCCCGGCGGCAGGTCGCGCTCGAAGTCAAACACCCACTCGCGCTCGCCGGTCCAGCGGCCCGTGCCCTTGGTGACGCTGGCGTCGCTGCAGCTCAGGCTCAGCGGCGCGGGCGCCTTAGGGTCGCCGAAATTGACCGCAGCACTATCGAACTTGGCCACCACCTGGCGCACGCGCGCCACCTCGCCCTGGGGCGAGAAGCTGGTGATCTGCAGGGCCTGCGCCCCCCAGGCCACCAGAGACAGGCTGGCGGCCAACATCCATTTTTTTGCGTTCACGCTATCCCCTCCGAAGGAACCGGCAAGCGTAACAAAGTGCCATGTCGCGCGGGTGTGTGTTGCAAGCACTTACGTATCGAGCGGGCCCGTGGGCATCTCCTGTGCATGACGACGTGCCGATGGGGCCATGTCCTACCCGCTGTCCCTGCTCAGCGCCCAAAGATGACGGCTTCGTTTTACCCCATGCACCCTCAGGAGCGCCCATGGCACGACCCCCTACCTCGCGCAGCGCGGCCCACAAATCGCCGTCTGCCCTGCCCTCTTCCACCCAGTCCGACAACTTTCGCGGCAATGCGGGCGAACTGCAGCAACAGGCTGGCGGCAAGCACCCGGTACTGACCACACAGCAGGGCATTCCGGTCGCCGACAACCAGAACTCGCTGCGCGCGGGGCCGCGCGGCCCGGCGCTACTGGAAGACTTCATCCTGCGCGAGAAGATCACCCACTTTGACCATGAACGCATTCCCGAGCGCATCGTGCACGCCCGGGGCACGGCGGCCCATGGCTTCTTTGAACTCACGCATTCGCTCAAAAAGTACACCACCGCCAAGGTGCTGACCGAGCTAGGGGTGCAGACCCCCGTGTTCACCCGTTTTTCCACCGTGGCCGGTGGCGCGGGCTCGGTGGACACACCGCGCGACGTACGTGGCTTTGCCGTCAAGTTCTACACGCCCGAAGGCAACTGGGACCTGGTGGGCAACAACATCCCCGTGTTCTTCATTCAGGACGCAATGAAATTCCCGGACCTGGTACACGCGGTGAAGATGGAGCCCGACCGGGGCTTTCCGCAGGCGGCCAGCGCGCACGACACCTTCTGGGACTTTGTCTCGCTGATGCCCGAGAGCATGCACATGATCATGTGGGCCATGAGCGACCGCACCATCCCGCGCAGCCTGCGCATGATGGAAGGCTTTGGCGTGCACAGCTTCCGCCTGCTGAATGCAGCGGGCGAGAGCACGTTTGTGAAGTTCCACTGGCGGCCCAAGCTGGGCATCCAGTCCACCGTGTGGGACGAGGCGGTCAAGCTGCAGTCGGCCGACAACGACTTCCACCGGCGCGACCTGTTCGAGTCCATCGAGGCGGGCGACTTCCCCGAGTGGGAGCTGTCGGTACAGCTGTTCACCGAAGAAGACGCCCAGCGCTTCCCCTTTGACCACCTGGACCCGACCAAACTCATCCCCGAAGAGCTGGTACCCCTGCAGCCCGTCGGCCGCATGGTGCTCAACCGCTGGCCCGACAACTTTTTTGCCGAGACCGAGCAGGTGGCGTTCTGCCCCGCCAATGTGCCGCCGGGCATCGACTTCAGCAACGACCCGCTGCTGCAGGGCCGCCTGTTCTCGTACCTGGACACCCAGCTGTCCCGCCTGGGCGGGCCCAACTTTGCGCAGATCCCCATCAATGCGCCCAAGTGCCCGTTCCACAACATGCAGCGCGACGGCCACATGCAGATGCAGGTGCCCAAGGGCCGCGTCAACTACGAGCCCAGCAGCCTGCAGGGCGACACGCCCCGGGCGTCGCTGGCGCAAGGCTTTCGCCATGTGGCCCAGGTCGACGACGGGGTGAAGGGCCGCGTACGCCCCGAGAGCTTTGCCGACCACTACAGCCAGGCGCGCATGTTCTACCGCAGCCAGAGCCCGCTGGAGCAGGCGCACATGGCGTCGGCGCTGGTGTTCGAGCTGTCCAAGGTGGGCACACCCCATGTGCGCGAAGCGGTGGTGGGCCATCTGCTGCATGTGGATGCTGACCTGGCCCAGCGGGTGGCCGACGGCCTGGGTCTGCAAACCCTGCCGCCCGCCCCCGCCACCACCGAGCCGGTGCAGGACCTGCCCCTGTCGCCCGCGCTGCGCATCATCGACCGCATGAAGCCCACGCTGCAGGGCCGGTGCATCGGCATTCTGGTGGCCGACGGCTCCAACGGCACCTCGGTGGCCAACCTGCGCAAGGCGCTGGAGAAGGTGGGCGCCACCGTGAAGATCGTCGCGCCCAAGGTGGGCGGCGCCGTACTGAAAGACGGCACGCTGCTGCCCGCCGACGGCCAGCTGGCGGGCACCCCGTCGGCGGTGTTTGACGCCGTGGCCTCCATCCTGTCGCCCGACATGGGCGCACAGCTGGCCAAGGAGGCGGCGGCCGTGGACTGGTTCCGCGACGCGTTCGGCCACCTCAAGGCCATTGCCGCCTGCAAGGGCACCCGGGCCATCCTGCAGGCCGGTGGCATCGAGCCCGATGCGGGCGTGGTGGACCCGGCCGATGTGCAGGGCTTCATCGCCGCCGCCCAGACCCGCCAGTGGGACCGCGAGCCCCAAGTCCGCACCCTGGCCTGACCGCATCGCCCTCTTTTTTGTTCACCCACCACCCAAGGAGTCACCATGCCCAAAAGCCACTACGACAGCCATCAACTCGACGACCTCGTCCTGCAGATGATGGAGACCGAACTCGGCGGCGAACAGGTGTACCGCACCGCCATCACCTGCGCCATCAACCCCGACCTGAAGAAGGAATGGGAAGGCTACCTGGAAGAAACGCTGGCGCACCAGAACGTGGTGCGCGGCATCTGCGATGCGCTGGGCCTGGACCCCGATGCGCAGTCGCCCACGCGGGCTGTGGTCAAGCACATTGGCACCTCCCTGGTCCAGGCGATGCAGCTGGCCAAAAAGTCGGGCACGCCAGAGGCCGCACAGCTGGTGGCCTGCGAATGTGTGGTGCATGCCGAAACCAAGGACCACGCCAACTGGGAGCTGCTGGGCCAGGTGGCCAAGGTGGCCACGGGCGATGTGGGCCACACCCTCAAGGTGGCCCACAAGGCGGTGGAAAAAGACGAGGACCACCACCTGTACCACACCAAGGGCTGGTGCCGCGAACTGGCCATTCAGGCCCTGGGCATGCCCGCCGTGCTGCCCCCGCCCGAAGAGGTCAAGAACGTGGAGACCGCCATCGGCGCATCGCGCGCCGAGCAGCAGCGCACGGCCATGCTGTAACCGGGTTGCGGGCTGAGCGGCAGCCTCGCGACAGGCTTCGCTCCTAAAAATATAGCTGCAAGCGCTTGATGCACTAGCGCTTGCAGCTATTTTTGTTGGATATCGGCAAAACCCGCCCCTCACGCCGATGGCGTGGAGGTCTCCGGCGGCGGCTCGGCAACTCCCGGGGCTTCGGCCAGTATCGCCAGCCCTTTGCCGCTGCGCTTGCTGGTGTACAGCGCCCGGTCCGCCCGGTCCATGAGCGCCGGCATCGACTCCACCGCAGGGCCCTGGAACAACGCCACCCCAATGCTCACACCGGTCAGCACGTGTTGGCCACTGTCCAGTCCGATGGGTGCCACCAGCGCTGCCAGCACCTTCTGGGCCATTTCCATGGCGGCCTCGGGGGACGCCACGGCGTTCAGCACCAGGGCAAATTCGTCGCCACCCAGGCGGGCGGCGGTGTCATTGGCGCGCGCCAGTCCGGCCAGACGCTGCGCCACACGCACCAGCACCTGGTCGCCACTGCCATGCCCCAGACTGTCGTTCACGGCCTTGAAGCCATCCAGATCCACCAGCAGCAACGCGCCAGCACGGTGGTCGCGGTAGGCCGTCAGCACCGCCTGCGACAAGCGGTCTTCAAACAGGCGCCGGTTGGGCAAGCCTGTCAGGCGGTCATGGCTGGCCAGGGCCAATACCTGCTGGTGGGCGCGCACCAGCCGCGCGCTCAACAGCCCCAGCACCAGCGCAAACGCATAGGCCAGCATCACCACCAGCACGGGTGCGCGGCCTGCCGCTCCCCAGCCGCCGGTAGGGACCGCGCCCAGAATCCAGCTGCCGCCACCCGGCAAAGGCACATCGAGCGTGGCGGGCTCCTCGTCGAACAACTGGGGGCGGCCGATGAACACCGCGCCCTGCGCGCCCATGGCGTCCAGGCCACGTGCCGCCACCTGAAAGCCCATCTGATCAGAGTTCAGGCCCACATCGGCGAACAGGGTGTCGGCATTGACGGTGAGCGACACGATGCCCCAGTAACGGGGCCCGCCCACCGGTGCGCGCCCCGGCGGATGCGCCAGAAACACCGGCGTGCGGCTGATGATGCCGAGCCCCCCTTGCACCAGCGGAATGGGGCCCGCAACGACCGTGCGGCGGGTCTGGATGGCGCGCTCCACCGCGCCACGCTGCTGCGGGTTGTCCAGGTACCGCAGGCCAATCGCCCGCTCATTGCCAACGCGCGGGTACACATCGCTGATGACGTTGTCGGGCGCCAAGGCCAGGTTGCGGATATTGCGCTGGTGCTCCAGCAGGCGGCCCACCACGGTGGCAAAGATGTCGGGCGACATGCTGCCTTGTGCGGCAATGAAGGCGGACACCGTTTCGGGCACCGACAACGTGCTCTGCAATTGCCGGTCCAGGCGGTCGCGGATCTGTAGCAGGTGGCTTTGCGCTTGCGCAGCAATCTCGGCGCGTGCCTTGGTGTGCGAGATGTCGATGACCACCCAGGCCAGCAAGGCAGCCAGTGTGCTGCTGCACACGCCCACCGCGAGGGGCAGGTACCGGTGATGGATCCAGTTCGAAGGAAGGCGGCTGGTGGGCATGAATGAGGTCCGGGGTGGGTGCCGGATGGTGCCATGGTCTGCGCAGGCCAGCCAGCACCGAATGCGCAGACGCTGAACGCGCGGATAACATCCAGGGCGATCGGGCCAAAGGCCTCACGTCGGCCCCTCAGGGGACGCACCGCCCGCGCTGCGAATCCGGGCGGGGTCAGGTGTATGACCCGCCGCCCGTTTGACGGCCCTTACTGCGCCACAAACCCGCTGGTCTTGATGATGCGCGTCCAGGCTTCGGTGTATGCCTTTTCGCGCGTGGCCAGCTGCTGGGGCGACATGTAGCCCACCGTGAGGCCCATGGCAGTCAGGTGTTCACGCACGTCGGGCTGGGCCACCACCTTGGCCAGCGCGTTCGAGAAGTCAGTGATGAACTTTTGCGGCGTGCCGGTGGGGGCGTAGATGCCGTAGTACGGCAGGTCTTCAAAGCCTTTGAGACCCATCTCGTCGAACGTGGGCACGTCGGGCATGGAGGCCTGGCGCTTGGTGCCCAGCACGCCCACCACACGCACCTTGCCAGCCTTGTGGTTTTCCATGAAGTCCTGCACCGAGGCCACGCCCGCGCTGATCTGGTTGCCCAGCATGTCGGCCATCATGGGGGCGCTGCCCCTGTAGGGTGCCGACACCAGGTCCAGCTGGTACTTTTGCCCGATCAGCTTGACCAGGAACTCTGGCGTGGACGCCGGGGCCGGAATGCCCACCGCCCCCTTGCCGCCGCCCGAGGCCTTGACCCAGCCCACGTACTCGGTGAAGGACTTGGCCGGCGTGCCGCCCGACACGGCAAATGCGTTCACAAACGTGGCAAAACCGCCCACCGCCACAAAGTCGCGCGCGGGTTCGTAGCCGGGGTTCTTCACCACCTGGGGCAGGATGGAGATGGTGTGGTCGTGCGTGAGGAACAGCGTGGTGCCATCAGGCGCCGAGGCCTTGAGGGTCTGCGCGGCAATCTGGCCGCCCGCGCCGGGGCGGTTTTCCACCACCACGGGCTGGCCCAGCTCGTCCTTGAGCTTCTCGGACAAGGTGCGCGCAATGGCGTCCGTGCCGCCGCCGGGCGGAAAGCCCACGAGCAGGCGAATGGGCTTGGCCTGCTGGGCAGACGCCAGGCCCACGGCCAGTGCGGCCCCCACAAAAGCACCTGTGCGCACAAGGCGGGACAGCAGGCTGCGGCGAGAAGTTGTCATGAAAAAGCTCCAGGGTAGAAGGTCAAGCGGCGGTGCAAGGATCAGGCCAGGCGGGCGCGGTGGCGGGCCAGCTGGGCACGCACTTGCGTTGGGGCGGTACCACCCAGCGTGTTGCGGGCGTTGAGCGAGCCGCGCAGGCTCAGGCATTCGTACACGTCCTTTTCAATGGCGGGGTGGAAGCCCTGCAGCACGTTCAGGGGCAGCTCCGACAGATCGCAGTTGTGCGAGGTTGCCGCCTTGACGGCGTGGGCCACGGTTTCGTGCGCGTCGCGGAAGGGCAGGCCCTTTTTGACTAGGTAGTCGGCCAGGTCGGTGGCGGTGGCGTAGCCCTTGAGCGCGGCCTGCTCCATGGCCTGGGCGTTGACGGTGATGCCGCCCTCTTTCTTGCCCGTGGCGGGGTTCAACTGGCCGCCGACCATCTCGGCGAAGATACGCAGCGTGTCCTTGAGCGTGTCCACGGTGTCGAACAGCGGTTCTTTGTCTTCCTGGTTGTCCTTGTTGTAGGCCAGGGGCTGGCCCTTCATCAGGGTGATCAAGCCCATGAGGTGGCCCACCACGCGGCCAGTCTTGCCGCGTGCGAGTTCAGGCACGTCGGGGTTTTTCTTCTGCGGCATGATGGACGAGCCAGTCGTAAAACGATCGGCGATCTTGATGAAGCCGAAGTTCTGGCTCATCCAGATGATGAGCTCTTCGGACAGGCGGCTTACGTGCACCATGCACAGGCTGGCGGCGGCGGTGAATTCGATGGCGAAGTCGCGGTCGCTCACGGCGTCCAGGCTGTTCTGGCAGACGCCCTCCATGCCCAGCGTGCGCGCCACGCGTTCGCGGTCCAGCGGGTAGGTGGTGCCGGCCAGGGCCGCGCTGCCCAGCGGCAGCACGTTGGTGCGGCGGCGCACGTCGGCCATGCGCTCGGCGTCGCGCTTGAACATTTCCACATAGGCCAGCATGTGGTGGCCAAAGCTCACAGGCTGCGCTACCTGCAGGTGGGTAAAGCCGGGCAGGATGACTTCCACGTTCTGTTCGGCCACGTCGACCAGCGATACCTGCAGCTCTTTTAGCAAGTCGCCGATCAGGTCAATCTCGCCGCGCAGCCACAGGCGCACGTCGGTGGCCACCTGGTCGTTGCGGCTGCGGCCGGTGTGCAGGCGCTTGCCCGCGTCGCCCACCAGCTGGGTGAGGCGGGCTTCAATGTTCAGGTGCACGTCTTCCAGGTCCAGCTTCCACTCAAAGGCGCCGGACTCGATCTCCTCTTTGATCTGCGCCATGCCACGCTGGATGGAGGCATGGTCTTCGGGGCTGATGATGCCTTGCGCGGCCAGCATTTCGGCGTGCGCCAGGCTGCCTGCAATGTCGGCCTGCCACAGGCGCTTGTCGAAGAACACGCTGGAGGTGTAGCGCTTGACCAGGTCGCTCATGGGCTCGGAAAACAGCGCCGACCAGGCCTGTGCCTTGGTGTCGAGCTGGTTGTGGGACGGCGCAGAGTCGGCGCTGGTGGCTTGGGCTTTGGACATAAGGAGGGCAATAATCCGATGGTTCAGACACCCGGACTGCCCGGATGCCGCAATGCAAAACACCCAAATTTTATCGACCCAGCCCCCGCCGCCGGATTCCGCCCTGCCACACAGGCCCGTGCGCAGCGTGCGGGCGGCTGCAGGCGCCGGCCCGGGCGGGCAGCCGCCACGCGGGCGGGCCCTGGTGTTCGATGCCTGCCAGGTCGGTGTGGTGCTGCGGGCCGTGCTGTTTGTGGAGGTGGTGGTGGGCGTGGGCGCCATGTACGGCGCCAGCAGCCCGTCCGCATGGCTGGCCAGCTTGGCGCTGCTGACCGGCGGTGCGCTGCCGGCCACACTGGTGTGGCTGGTCACGGCGTGCAGCCTCAAGACAGTGCTGCAGCGCCTGACCACCGCGCAGCAATATGCCGCCGGGGTGCTGCTGGGCGCCGTGGCCGGTGCCTATGCCTGCGCCATGCTGGCGCTGGTGGGCCTGTCGGCATCGCCCCCCTGGCTGGCCAGCGCTGCCACCGGCGCATTGCTGGCAGCCATGCTGGTGGCCGCGCTGGTGCTGCGCGCCCGGGGCCGCACCCCAGCCGCCACCACGGCGCGCCTGACGGAGCTGCAGTCGCGCATTCGCCCGCATTTTTTGTTCAACACGCTCAACAGCGCCATTGCGCTGGTGCGTGAGGAGCCGGCCAAGGCCGAGTCGCTGCTTGAAGACCTGTCGGACCTGTTCCGCGTGGCCCTCATCGAGCAGGGCGAATCCACAACGCTGGCTGAGGAGATCACCCTGGCGCGGCGCTACCTGGGCATTGAGCAGGTGCGCTTTGGCAACCGCCTGCAAGTGCAGTGGAACCTGGACCCGCGCACCGACAGCGCGCGCCTGCCCCCACTGCTGCTGCAGCCGCTGGTGGAAAACGCCGTCAAGCACGGCGTGGAGCCCAGCGCCCGGGGCGGCAAGCTGCGCGTGCTGACCGAGCTGCGCGGCAACCGCGTGGTGGTGCGCATCACCAACACCCTGCCCCCCAAAGAGGGCAAACCCGGCAGGCACGACGAGCCCAGCACACGGGGGCACGGCATCGCACTGGCCAACGTGCGCGCGCGGCTGGCCTTGCTGCACGACGTGCAGGGCGAGTTCACCGCCGGTGTGCAGGACGGGCTGTACCAGGTACGCATCACACTGCCCGCTGCCGACCCCACGCCCCAGCCCACCTCCCGCCAGCGCAAGGCCCCACGCGGGCGTGGCGACCCACGCGGCAGCTCCCGCCGTGGCGTGGTCGCGCCCACCGAACCTACCCCCTCCAAACCCCATGAACATCCTGATCGTTGACGACGAAGCCCTGGCGCGCAGCCGCTTGCGCACCCTGCTGTCCGACTGCTCGGATATCCAGCGCTGCACGGTGGCCGAGGCCTCCAACGCCGCCGAGACCATGGCGCTGCTGGGCCCCACCGGGGGGCGTGCGTATGACCTGGTGCTGCTGGACATCCACATGCCGGGGCAGGACGGCCTGGCGCTGGCGCATGCGCTGCAGGCCCTGCCCCAGCCGCCGGCTGTGGTGTTTGTGACGGCCCATGCGGACCACGCGGTGAGCGCGTTCGAGCTGGACGCCGTGGACTACCTCACCAAACCCGTGCGCCGCGAGCGCTTGCAGCAGGCCCTGGCCAAGGTGCAGCGCACCAGCCGCCCTGCAGGGCCCAGCGCCGTGCCCAGCCTGCCCGAGGGCGAAACCTTGCTGATCCAGGACCGGGGCCGCACCGAACGCCTGCCCCTGGCCGAGGTGCTGTACTTCAAGGCCGAGCAGAAGTACGTGACCGTGCGCACCACCACCCGCAGCTACATCATGGACGGATCGCTGAGCGAGCTGGAAACCAAGTTCGCGCCGCGCTTTCTGCGCATCCACCGCAATGCCCTGGTGGCGCGCCGCGCCGTGCGCGCGCTGGAAAAGCACTACGACCCTGAAGAGGGCGAAGGCTGGGCGGTGCGGCTGCAGGGGTCGACCGAACTGCTGGCGGTGTCGCGGCGGCAGGTGGCGGCCGTGCGCGAGGAACTGGCGCGCTAGCCGCGGGGCTGCACAGGCCTGTGGAAGCCTTGGAACACCACTACGGATATTTTTGAGCCATTTTGGCCGCTAGCGCTAGTTCCATATACCCAAGCAGCTATCAATGAGATAGCAAATTCCCTGCAACGGCAGAAGGCGCAGCCACCAGCTGCTCTAACGCCTCCACCCCCACCGGCGGTGTCGCCAGCCAGGGCAGCACGTAGGTGCGCTGCGCCAAGCCGCTGGCAATGCGCGCGGCCTGCTGCTGCTCGCCCACCAGTCGGGCCTGTAGCAGCGGGTCGCTGGTACCCGTGGCCGCCACGCTTTTGTTGATGACCCAGGCCCAGGGCTCGATGCGGGCGCGGCGCAGGTCGTCCTGCAGCGCGGCGGCCTGGCTCACGGGCGTGACCTCGGGCAGCGTGACGATGACCACGTGGGTCATGTCGGCGTCCTGCAGGCGCATCAGCGGCGTGATGATGTGTTTGGCGTTGGCGCTGCCTTCGTACTGCTGCGTCATCTGCCGGTGGTAAGCGCCGGTGGCGTCCATCAGCAGCAGGCTGTGGCCAGTGGGCGCCGTGTCCAGCACCACAAAGGCGCTGCGGGCCTCGTTCACCACTCGGCTGAACGCGTGGAACACGGCCACCTCTTCGGTGCAGGGTGACTGCAGGTCTTCCAGCAGCAGGGCGCGGCCCGCGTTGTCCAGCGCCTTGCCGCGCGTGGCCATGATCTTGTTGATGTAGGCCTGGGTTTCAGCGCGCGGGTCGATGCGCCCCACTTTCAGCCCCGGCAGGCTGCCGTCGAGCTGGCTCTGCACATGGGCCGCCGGGTCGGTGGTGGTGAGGTGCACGCTGTGCCCACGCTGCACCAGCCCCACGGCCAGCGCGGCGGCAATGGTGGTTTTGCCCACGCCGCCCTTGCCCATCACCATGATCAGGCCGTGACCCTTGGCGGCCAGCGCGTCGGCCAGGGCTGCGAGCGGCTCGGCCTGCAAGGGCGCTGCGCCTGTGGCGCTGTGCGGACTGGAAGGCACGTCGCCGCCGCCCAGCAAGGCCCGCAGCGCGGGCAGGCCCACCGTGTCAAAGGCGCGCAGCGGCACCTCGTCGCGCGGCAGTTGCGCCAGGGCGTCTGGCATCTGGTCCAGGGCCTGGCGGCCCAAGGCCTCGATGGCGTCGGCCACCGCATCCTGCCCCGGCTGGCTGGCATGGAACACGCCGTTGATGGCCAGGCGCTGGTTGGCCAGGCCCAGGGCGCGCAGCTCCAGCGCGGTGCGCGCGGCCTCTTGCATGGGGCGGGGGTCGGGGCGGGTGACCAGCACCACGGTGGTCAGTGACGGGTCGCTCAGTGCGGCCAGGGCAGCGTTGAAGCGCGCCTCCTGCATCTTGAGGCCCGAGTGCGGGCCCAGACACGACGCCCCCCGGTCGTTGCCCGCCAAAAACCCGGTCCAGGCCTTGGGCAGGCTCAGCAGGCGCAGGGTGTGGCCGGTGGGTGCGGTGTCGAACACCACATGGTCGAACCGGTGGCCCACCGCGTCGCCCTCGCTGGCCAGCAAGGCCGCAAATTCGTCGAACGCCGCAATCTCGGTGGTGCAGGCACCCGAAAGCTGCTCGCGCACGGTGGCGCGCTCTTCGCTGGTGGCCGTGGCCTCCAGCTGCGCCAGCACGCGCTGGCGGTAGGCTTCGGCCGCCGTGTCGGGGTCGATATTGAGCATGTGCAGCCCCGGCACGCCGGGCACGGCCACGGGCTGGTTGGACAGCGGCACGCCCAACATTTCATCCAGATTGGAGGCTGCATCGGTGCTGACCAGCAGTACCTGCCGCCCGGCATCCGCCAGGGCAATGGCCGTGGCGGTGGACAGCGAGGTTTTGCCCACCCCTCCCTTGCCGGTGAAGAACAGAAAACGCGTGGGCTGGGCGAGCAGGCCCAGGGAGACGGTGCTGGCGTGTGGAGCAGTCATGCGTCCAGCATGGCATAACCGCCTGGTACGGCCTTGAGCAAAGTCAAGGCCTCAACTCCCTGCGCATCAATGCGCGTGCGCCGCCCCGCTCACCAACGTCACGATCACCATGCCCGCGATCAGCCAGGCAATCTGCGCAATGGTCTCCCTGGCCGTAAGGCGCTTTTGCAGCTGGGGGATCAAATCGGCCAGCGCCACGTACACAAAGCTGCTCGATGCCACGGCCAGGAAGTAGGGCAAAAAGTCTTGCAGCTGGCCCACCAGAAAGTAGCCCACCACGCCGCCCAGCGCCGTCACGGCGCCTGCCAGCGACACCTTGACCAGCGCCATGCGGCGGTTGGGGCTGGTTTGGCGCAGCACCACCAGGTCGCCCATGTGGTGCGGCACCTCGTGCGCCAGCACCGACACAGCGGCGATCACGCCCAGGCGGATGTCAGCCATGAAGGCGGAGGCGATCAGGATGCCGTCGCCAAAACAATGCACGCTGTCGCCCGTCAGCACCGCCCAGCCGCCCGAACGGGGGCCGTGGTGATGGTGGTGGGCATGGCCATGGCTGTGGTCATGCGCGTGGCCGTGGTCGTGCGGGGCGTGACTGTGTGCAGCGGTCTCCGCATGGCTGTGCTCGTGCCCGTGGTGCCACAGCTCGGCCTTGTCGAGCAGGAAGAAGAACACCACCCCCACCAGCAGGGTGGCAAACAGGTCGTGGGCGCCGGCCTGGCTCTCGAACGCCTCGGGCAGCAGGTGCATGAAGGCCGTGGCCAGCAGGGCGCCCGCCGCCAGGCTCAGCAGGTGCTGCGGGCCCACGCTATCGCCCCGCCCGCCCAGACCCAGCCGCATGAGCAAGGCGGCCAGCCACACGCTGCCGATACCAGCGGCCAGGGTGGCCAGAATGATTGCTACCAATGTCATAGCTTGTTGCGCTTTATCTGTATGCCTTAAAACCTGTTCAAGCTCTGCACGCCCGATGCAAGATGAAAAAAGCCGCCCCGGGTGTGGGGCGGCTGTGGGTGGCCTGGTGGGCCGGGGGTTTGTGCATCAAACCACACCGTGCGTCTTGAACCAGGCCAGCGCACGCTTCCAGCCGTCTTCGGCCGCTTCCTTGCGGTAGCTGGCGCGGTAGTCGGCATGGAAGGCATGCGGTGCATCGGGGTACACCACAAATTCCGACGCCTTGGCCTGTGGCGAGCCGCTGGACAAGGCCGCTTTCATCTTATCAACCGTGTCAAGGGGGATGCCGGTGTCTTTTTCACCATACAGGCCAAGCACCGGCGCCTTGAGGATAGGCGCCAGGTCCACGGGGTGCTTGGGGGTGAGTTCGCTGGCCTGGCCCACCAGCCGTCCGTACCACGCCACGCCAGCCTTGACGGGGCCGTGGGCGGCATACAGCCAGGTGATGCGGCCGCCCCAGCAAAAGCCGGTGATCCCCACGCGGGCGCCATCGCCCCCGTTGGCGGTGGCCCAGGCCACGGCGCCATCCAGGTCGGCCATCACCTGGGCATCGGGCACCTTGGACACCACTTCGGCCATCAGCTTGGCGATATCGGTGTAGGCCGAGGCGTCGCCCTGGCGCGCGTACAGCTGGGGCGCAATGGCCAGGTAACCCGCCTTGGCAAAACGGCGACAGGTGTCGGCGATGTACTCGTGCACACCAAAAATCTCCTGGATCACCAGCACCACGGGCAGGCCGGTCTTGCCTGCGGGCGCCGCGCGGTAGGCGGGTACCTTGAAACCGTTGACCGTGAAGCTCACCTCCCCCACCGTCAGACCGTCTGCCGGCGTGGCAATGGCCGTCTGCGCCATGATGGGTGCGGCTGCGGCCGCATAACCCAGGCCCAGCGCCGCCTGCAGCGCAGTGCGGCGCGTGGCGCCCGCTTCGGTGGTGCGGCCGGGCAACAGCGCCTGGGCGTCGGCATGGAGGTCGTCATTGAACATCGGGTTTCTCCAAAAGAAGGGATGGGCGAGGGGTATGAAGTGCCAGCCCCGGAGTCTATGGGGTTTGCACCGCCTCCGCATTTTCGGATACCGGAAAACGGGGAGCGCTGCTAGACTTTCTGCGAGCACCGTCGTCAGGGGCCTGCGTCCACGGACTGCCGCCACTCAAACGTCTGCTCGCCCGCCCCTTTGTTGTCGATTTTTTCTCACCCCCACCCGCCCGACCACTTTCCGCAGTCCATCGCAACGACCCCAGCGCATGCCCCCTCACCCCACCCCCCTCCCCCTGCGCGGACAGCTGCTGGTCCGGCTGGTGGCCGGGATTTGCGGCGCCGGGGGCCTGGGGCTGCTGACCTGGGCCCTGGCCCGCCAGAGCATGGACCCCGCCATGCGCCTGGCCAGCGTGGGCGCCGGGCTGGGGCTGGTGGCCAGCGCGGTGCTGTGCTGGTGGCTCAGCCTGCGGCTGGTGGCCCTGCATGCCACCGCCAGCGCCGCCCAGGACGCCGCGCAGCGGGCCACCAACCAGCTCTGCGCCACGCTCGACATCCTGCCTGATGGCCTGGCCATCTACGACGCCGACGACCGCCTGGTGCTGTGCAATCCCCGGTACCGGGAAGTCAGCCCCGGCACCACCATGGCCGTCGAGTACGGCACCCGCTTTGAAGATGTGCTGCGCCGGGCGGCCGAGTCCGGCCACATCGTGGCCGCACGGCAGGACACCAACGCCTGGCTGGCCGACCGCATGGCCCGCCATCGCTCGCCCGGCCAGCCCGAGGTGCAGGAGGTCGAGGGCGACCGCTGGATGCTCATCACCGAGCGCCTGCAAGACGAGGGCGGCATGGTGGTACTGCGCGCCGACATCACGGACGCGGTGCACAAGGAGCGCGCACTCAAGCAGGCCCTGCATGACGCCGAACGAGCCGAACGCAGCCTGCGCGAAGCCGTCAATGCCATGCCCGCCGGGCTGGACATCTACGACGAACAAGACCGGCTGGTGCTGTGCAATGACCAGATGGCCCGCCTGCGTCCGCACCTGCCCGTGGCGGAGTCCCTGGGCAAGACCTACGAAGAACTGCTGCGCGAAGGCCTGCGCCACGGCATCCCCGAAGAAGCCAAGGGCCAGGAAGAACTTTGGCTGGCCCACGAGCTGGCCATCCGAGGCCACCGGCCTGGCCCCGAGGTGCGCCACTACCCCAACGGCACGTGGATGCACATGCACGAATGCCGCACCCCATCCGGCATGACGGTGTGCGTGCGCCTGGACATCAGCGACCTGATCGAACAGCGCCAGAAGGTCGAGGCCGCCCGCCAGGAAAGCCAGCGCATGCGCCAGCTGCTGGAGCGCGCGGTGGAGGCACTGCCCGTGGGCATCGAGATCTTCGACGAGCAGGACCGGCTGGTGCTCTACAACCAGCAGCTGTCCCGCATGTACCCCTACATCGACTATGCCGAGCACCTGGGCAAGGGGTTTGTGGACATCCTGCGCTATTCGGTCTCGCGGGGCCTGATCCCGTCGGCCAAGGGACGCGAAGAGGCCTGGATCGCAGAGCGCCTGTCGGAGCATGGCAGCAGCACGTCCACCCTGGTGCAGCGCCTGAGCGACGGCCGCTGGATCAACATCTACGAAACCCGCACGCCCGAGAACTATGTAGTGGCCGTGCGGCTGGATATCACCAACCTCATCGAGCAACGCCAGGCCCTGGAGGCCGCCCAACAGGCCGCGCAGCAGGCGCGCCAGCTGCTGCAGGACGCCGTGGAGTCGCTGCCCGAAGGGTTTGCCCTGTTCGATGCGGAGGACAAGCTCGTGGTGTGCAACGCCCAATACCGGCGCCTGTACCCCATCTCGGCCCCCATGATCGTGCCCGGCAGCACGTTTGAGCAGATCGCGCGCTACGGCGCGGAGCGCGGCCAGTACCCCGACGCCGTTGGCAACGAAGAAGCCTGGCTCGCCCAGCGCATGGCCGACCACCGTGCGGCCAACCATGCCGTGCTGCAGCGCCTGCCCGAGGGCCGCTGGCTGCAGGCCGACGAGCGGCGTACCCCCCAGGGCGGCATCGCCGGTGTGCGCACCGACGTGACCCAACTGGTGCGCAAGGAACAGGAACTGGCCGCCGCCAACGCCAAGCTGGCCCTCCTGTCCACCACCGACGGCGTGACGGGCATTGGCAACCGCCGGCGCTTTGACGAGCGGCTGGCCACCGAATGGATGCGCTGCGGGCGGCACCAGCTGCCGCTGGCCGTGATCCTGATCGACATCGACCACTTCAAGCTCTACAACGACCACTACGGCCATCTGGCCGGTGACGAATGCCTGCGCCGCGTGGCGCAGCTACTGCAGGGCACCATCCGCCGGGCCGACGAGGTGGCCGCGCGCTACGGCGGCGAGGAGTTCGTGCTGCTGCTGCCCGATGTGCCCCTGCCAGAGGCCGTGACGGTGGCAGAGCGCTGCATGGCCAGCCTGCGCGAGGCGGCCCTGGCCCACCCCCGCTCTCCCACGGCGCCCTACATCACGGCGAGCATGGGCATTGCCAGCCTGGTGCCACGCCCCGGCACCAGTTCTGACACACTCGTGCACGCGGCCGATGCGGCCCTGTACCGCGCCAAGTACGGGGGGCGCAACCGCTTCGAGGTCTTCACGCCTCCGCAGTGACCGTGTTGCCTGCGGGGTAGCGACGGCCTGAGCAGGTCCGCGCCGGGCCCTCGGTTTTTTGCGCGCTTCACCTTCTTCGCAGGACAACGCTGATGAACATTTTGCTCACCGGCTCCACGGGTTTTGTGGGCCGCACCGTGGCTGCCGCACTCACCCGGGCAGGACACCAAGTGCACGGCGGCATATCGCCCCGCCACCGGTCACCCGGCGCCTTGCAGGTGCCCATGAACTTTGCGCGGGACACCTCGGCCCAGGCCTGGCTGCCGCGCCTGGCGGGTATCGATGCGGTGGTCAACGCCGTGGGGGTGCTGCGCGACAGCCGTGCGCGCCCGATTGATGCCGTGCACCAGCACACGCCGGTCGCGCTGTTTGACGCCTGCGCCAAGGCGGGCGTACGGCGGGTTGTGCACGTCTCGGCACTGGGCATTGAAGGCAGCGCCACCCGCTACGCCACCACCAAACGCGCAGCAGACACGCACCTGCTGGCGCTGGCCCAACAAGGTGCATTGCACCCCGCCATCCTGCGCCCCAGTGTGGTGTTTGGCAAAGGCGGTGACAGCAGCGCGCTATTCATGAACTTGGCGCGCCTGCCGGTGGCACTGTTCCCCGGCCCCATGCTCACGGCGCGGGTGCAGCCCGTGTCGGTGCACGACCTGGCCGCCGCCATCGTTGCCCTGCTGGGCCCTGCCATCGCCACGCAGGGCATCGTCGAATGCGCTGGCCCCGAGGCCCTGACCATGGGCGACTTCATTGCCAGCCTGCGCCAGCAACTGGGCCATGGCAAGGCGCATGTACTGCGTCTGCCCGACCCGCTCACCCAGTTGAGTGCCCGCCTGGGCGACGCCGTGCCCAGCGTGCCCTGGTGCACCGAAACCCTGACCATGCTGGGCAGCGACAACGTGGGCAACCCTGCGGTGTTCGAGCAGCTGTTGGGCCGCAAGGCGGTGCACTACAGCCAGTTGGTGGCGACCGCCTGGCGGTGACGCGCACAGCCTGAGCCCTTGTCACTGGGGCACGTAGTCCGACGGATACCGCAGCGAATCCACCAGCAGGTGCGACATGCGCATGCCCAGGTTGATGCCGTGGGGTGGAATGGGCTGGGTGAACCACTTGTCGTACAGGCGGTGCAGCTCCCGCGTCTGGATGAGCCGCCGCAGCTCGGCGTCGACCTCGGCCTTGAGTGCCAGGTCGCTGCGGTCAAACGCCACGGCATAGGGCTCGATGGTCATGGGCTTGCCAATCACCTTCAGGTCTTGTGGTCGCGCATGGCTGGCACGCAGGCCGTAGAGCAGCACATCGTCCATCGCGAAGCCGTCCACCTTGCCATCCACCACCCAGCCAAAGCCCTCGGCATGGTCCCGGGCGGGCTCGATGCGCAGGCGCACCGATTTGTTGGCGGCCTCGCGCGCCAGCGAATCGATGTTGGTGGTGCCCACCGTCGAGGCCACGGTCTTGCCGTCCAGGTCTTCAATGCGCTCGTAGGGGCGCTGGCTCTGCACCACGATGCGCGACGACGCAATGAAGTGCGCAATGGTGAAGGCCACCCGCTGCCTGCGCGCGGCCGTGTTGGTGGTGGAGCCGCATTCCAGGTCCACCTCGCCGCGCTCGATGGCCTCAAAGCGGTTGCCCGACGTGACCTGCCGGTAGTCCACCCGCAAATCCCGCCGCTGCAGATGGCGCCCGATGGCCTGCGCAATCTGCAGGCACACATCCACGCTGTAGCCCATGGGCACCCCGTTGGCCACGTAAGACATGGGCAAAGAGGACTCGCGGTGGCCGATGACCACCACCCCGGAGGCCTGGATGCGCTGCAGCGTCCTGCCCGGCGGCTGGGCAGAGAGCGCAGCGACGGTGGCAGACGCGCCTGCCTTGGGCAGTAACGATGGGCTAGCTGCCGCACCACTGCTCTGCGCCATGGCGCCCGCCATGGGCCCCATGGCACAGGCGATCAGGGCACACACCAGTCCCCGTCTCGGTAGGGTTGCTCCAAAGCCCATGGCGTACCTCTAATCAATCTGGATAACTGCCGCCGTCGAAGTGGCCTTTGTTTGCCCTTTGCATCAGACCCGGCAGGCGCGGCGGCGCTACCGGTCTGCAGCGCAACGGCGCGAGGCCGCTACACCAACGCTCGTGGGGTGGAGGACGCAGCGGTGGGTGACACTCCCGCGCCCATGGACCCGTACGCATGCCGCGCCAAGGCGGCCGCCAGCACCAGAGACGGGTTGACCAGCGTCAGCCCCTCCAGCCGGGAATGCTCCGACAGTGCCAGCGGAATCTCGGTGCAACCCATGATGAGCGTGGAGATCCCATAGCGCTGTTGCAACACCAGCGACACCGCCTCAAACCGCTGGCGGGCCAGTGCGTAGTTGCCGGCCTTCACGCCGTCATAGATGCCCTGCATCAGCTGATCACGTTCGCGCGGTTCGGGCACAAAGCAGTCGATGTCGCGGTGCTCCAGTTCGCGCTGGTACAAGCCCGCCTCGTACGCGCCTTGTGTGGCGAGCAGGCCCACGCCGTGCACCTTGCGCAGCGCCAGGTCGGCAGCCACTTCTTGCACCCCATGCAGCACTACCAGCTGCGGGAAGCGCTGCTGCAGCAGACCATGCCAGGCATGGGCCGTGTTGCAGGCAATGGCCACCACGCGCGCGCCCAGCGCCGCCAGGCGGCCCGTGGCCTGCAGCATCGGGTCCGCAGGCTGGTGTGCGCCGGGCCGCGTGTCGTGCAGGGCGGCAGTGCGGTCGGGGATGGGCACCTGCGCCAGCCAATGTTCAGGGTAAGCCTGGTCGTGCACGGGGATGCCCAGCGCCGCCATGCGGTCGGTGCAGGCCTGCACGAACAGGCGCACAAAGTCGGCCCCTGCAGCAGGCCCCATGCCGCCCAGAATGCCCACCACCTGCGGTGCCTGGAGCTGCGGGGGGGACGGCAACATGCTCACGCTCATCACAGCGCAGGCTTGTCGCTCTGGGCCACCAGGTTGTCGCGCAGTTCCTTGCTCATGGGCAGGTTGAGGTTCTGGCCGCGCGGGGGCACGGGCGACATGAACCACTTGGCGTAGAGCTTTTCGAACTCGCCCGACTTCATCATCCCGCCGATCACGCCGTTGACCAGCGCCTGGAACTGCGGGTCGTCCTTGCGCAGCATGCACGCATAGGGCTCCACCTGCAGCGAGTCGCCCACCACCACCCAGTCGGCCGGGTTGCGCGTGTTGCCCATCAATCCAAACAGCAGGATGTCGTCCATGGCAAAGGCCTCTGCACGGCCGGTGTCCACCAGCAGCAGCGAGTCCTCGTGGTCCTTGCCCAGCACGATGTCCATGTCCAGGTTGTTATCACGGTTGTACTTGCGGATCACCTGCGCGTTGGTGGTGCCCGAGGTGCTGGCCACTTTTTTCTTGGCGAGGTCGGCGTAGTTCTTGACGCCCGAGGCCTTCTTGGTCAGCAGCCGGGTGCCGGTGTAGAAATAGTTGATGGCAAATTGCACATCCTTGCCACGCGCCGTGTTGTTGGTGGTCGATCCACACTCCAGGTCCACGGTGCCGTTGGTCAGCAGCGGAATGCGGTTTTGCGAAGTCACGGCCTGCAGCTCCACCTTGATGGCGGGGTTATTCAGGCGCTTCTTCACCGCATCGACGACAGCGTTGGAGATGTCCACCGACATGCCCACCGGGTTGCCCGGGCCCGCCAGATAGCTGAAGGGCACGGACGACTCGCGGTAGGCCAGTGTGATCTTGCCGGTGTCGGCAATCTTCTTGAGGGTGTCGGCACTGGCCACGGTACTGGCCAGCACACCGGCGACCACGAGGACAGCAGCGGTGATAGCGGAGAGCTTCATGGGAATCCCTTTGCAAAAAATCAGGTGAACAGACAGTCGGACAGACGAGAAAACAGGACGCAGGGGCACTGTAAAAATTTGCGGCGGTCTTGAACAATTCATTTACACGGGTCCACCATGATGAAAAGTTATGGCTCTGTTTCGGTGCTCATCCATGCACCATCGTGGACCGCCTCGCCCTCTTTTTGAACCATGGCGTCGGCAGCCCCCCACTCCACCTCCACATGCCTGGTTGAATGCGTCAGGCGCGGACATGTACATAACTTCCCGGCATGGCAAGGCACTGCTTTGGCATTGTTCAGCAGGGGCATCGCCCCCTACATTCGTTGGCACCTCCTCCAACCGTTTCACTCTCTCCGATGCAGGTATGTGTATTGGGCGCAGGCATCGTCGGCCTGGCCACGGCGTATGAACTTCAACAGCGCGGCCTGCAGGTCACCGTCATCGACCAAGCGCAGCCCGGCACGGGCGCCAGCGGTGGCAATGGCGCGCAGCTGAGCTACAGCTATGTGCAGCCCCTGGCAGACGCCAGCATCTGGCGGCAGCTGCCCCGGCTGCTGCTGTCGCCCAGCTCACCGCTCAAGCTGCGCCTGCAGTGGGACACCCACCAGTGGCGCTGGGGGCTGAAGTTTCTGCGCGCCTGCAACCGGCGAACCTCTGAACGCAGCACCGCGCAGCTACTGGCGCTGGCCGCCCTGAGCCGCCACCACTTCGAGGCCATGCTGCGGGCAGAAGCTCTGGACTGCGACTTCTCCCGCACCGGCAAGCTGGTGCTGTACGACACCGCCACCGGCCTGGCCGCTGCGCAACGCCAGATGGACCTGCAGCGCCAGTGGGGCTGCGAACAACAGGCGGTGTCAGCCCAGCGCTGCACAGAGATCGAGCCCGCGCTGCAGCACTACCAGCCGCGCATTGCCGGAGCCATCTACACCCCCAGCGAATGCGCGGCCGACTGCCTTATGGTCTGCCAAGGCTTGCAGGCCGTGCTGGCCGCACGGGGCGTGCGCTTTGTACTGGGTGCCACAGTTCAGGGCTTTGTGCGCCAGGGCTCCCGCATTGCTGCGGTGCGGACCAGCGCAGGCGCCATCGAGGCGCAGCAGTTTGTGCTGGCCCTGGGCAGCCGCAGCCACCAGGTGGCGCAGGCGCTGGGCTTTCGCCTGCCCGTGTACCCCCTCAAGGGCTACAGCATCACACTCGATACCAGCGCTGCACCATCGGCAGCGCCTCGCGTCAATGTGACCGACGCTGCACGCAAGGTGGTGTTTGCGCGCATCGGCCAGCGCCTGCGGGTGGCGGGCATGGCCGAACTGGTAGGGCACGATGCCCGCATACCTGCCGCGCGCATACAGAGCCTGCGCGACGCCACACGCGCTGTCTTCCCCCACTGCCATCAAGGCGGGGAGCTGCATGCCTGGACCGGCATGCGCCCCGCCACGCCCACCGGGCTGCCTGTGGTGGTCCGGTGGGTGGGCGCGCCCGACAACCTGTTGCTCAACACAGGCCATGGGTCTCTGGGGTTCACGCTGGCGTTTGGCACGGCGGCACAGGTGGCCGAGCTGCTGGCACCCGCCTGATCCCATCGCACTCACAACCGCGCTCCAGCGCTCTATAGCAACCTAAGGTGCCGCCCGCCTCGGCGGGGGGAGCGTTCATTCCACCTCAGGCTGCAGACCCACCGCTTCCAGCGTCTCAGCCACCGCCTGGCGCATGCATTGCGTCATGGCACTGGCCAGCAGTGAGCTGGGCCGGTTCACGGTGCGCAGCGACTTGATGGGTACGGCAATGCGCGGCGCGAGCGCCAGCACATCCACCTTGCTGCGGTCGGCCGATGCCGCCGTGCAGGCATCCACCAGCGCCACCGCGTGACCATGGTGTGCCAGTGCCAGCGCCGCATGGTAGGTCTGCACCGTGAACGCTGTCTGCAGGCCCACACCCGCCTCGCGGCACGCGTGGTTGACCACCGTGCCGATGGGGTCGCGCACATCCAG
The DNA here is from genome assembly GCF_049331375.1 of Acidovorax sp. M14. Lineage (NCBI taxonomy): Bacteria > Pseudomonadati > Pseudomonadota > Betaproteobacteria > Burkholderiales > Comamonadaceae > Acidovorax > Acidovorax sp. M14. The sequence goes on along the minus strand of NZ_CP186263.1, from coordinate 1,446,522 downwards.
CCGCACCACGGGCGTGTCTGCCAGGTCGGCCAGATGCACCACCCCGGCCATCACCAGTTCAGCACCCAGCATGCCCTTGGGCGCCACACACACCATGCGCCCATCGGCCAGATGCTCTTGCGTCAACGCGGGGTGGGCGATGGCACTGAACACAAAACCCACATCCGCCTCCTGCAAAACCAGGGCCGAGACGATCTGGGGCGAGTGCAGCGCATCGATGGTGACCTGCACATCCGGGTGCTTTTGCCTGAAGAATCGCAATGCACGCGGCAGCACCTCGTAGCTCAGCGCCAGCACGCTCAGGATGTGTAACTCCCCTTCGCGCCGGTCGCTCTTGAGGCTGTTGGCCAGGCGCTGCACATCATCCAACTGGGTGAACAGGCGCTCGATGTGCGGGTACAACGTCTGCGCCTCGGTGGTGGGCACCAGCTTGCCCTTGAGCCGGTGAAACAGCGGAAAGCCCAGCTGCAATTCAGCATGCGCCAGGATGCGGCTGACCGCAGGCTGCGTGACGTTGATGAGGCGGGCCGCCGCGCTCACGCTGCCGGTGAGCATGACGGCGTTGAAAACTTCTATGTGGCGAAGGCGCATCAACTAACAATGCAAGGAACAGGCCCGATGCGCAATCCTTGCATCCACCCATTGCAACTAGAACGGGTGCTTGAGCAGCGCGATAGTTAGAGCGACATCGACGGCCGCTGCGCCATGGCTGCACGCCAGCGCAGCAAGTGTGGGTGCTGCTCACCCGGCTTGTGCTTGACCACTCGCGCAAAATCCACCGCCACCACGGCCGTGATGTCGGCCACGCTGAAGCGGCCAGTGGCAATGAAGTCGCGGCCCGCCAGGCGCTCATTGAGCAGCTGAAAGAACTGCCCCACACGCACCAACCCACGCTCGGCCAGGGCCGGGATTTGGGGGTAGTCCACCGCGCCGGGCAAGGCCCGGTTGGCCATGGCGGGCGCGCTGTTGCGCAGCGCCTCGGCAATGGCCTGCAGCCCCTCGAACTCCATGCGCCAGTTCCAGCTCGCAATCTCGGCCTTTTCTGCAGGCGTCTCGCCCAGCAGTGCAGGCTGCGGGTAGCGCGCTTCGACATACGCGGTGATGGCCGCGTTGTCGGTCAACAGCAAACCGTCTTCCGCGCGCAGCGCAGGCACCGTGCACTGTGGGTTGATCTGGCGGTAGGCATCGCTCAGTTGCTCGCCATTGCGCAGATCCACCTGCACGGTGTCGTGGGCCACGCCCTTTTCTGCCAGCAGGATGCGCGCACGGCGCGGGCTGGGGGCGGTGGAGCAGTCGTATAGGGTGATCATGGAGACGCCTTGCAAAAAACAATCAGCGTGCGGGTGAAGAATCTGCTGCTGCCGCAGCCTCGATCTTGTCCTGCGTCTTCGTGTCAAAGTCGCTCGCGTCATGCCGCTCGCGCAACTGGCTGGCCGGGTCGCCCTGCACGCGGTTCACCTTGCGCCCCCGCTGCACTGCAGGGCGCTTGGCTACTTGCTCGGCCCAGCGCACCACATGCGTGTATTCGTGCACCTGCAAAAACTCGCCAGCGTTGTAGGCCTGCCCTTTCACCAGCAAACCATACCAGGGCCAGATTGCAATGTCGGCCACCGTGTACTCATTACCCGCCACGTACTCGGTTACGGCCAGGCGCTGGTTCAGCACATCCAGCTGGCGCTTGGCCTCCATCGCATAGCGGTCAATGGCGTACTCGATCTTGACCGGCGCGTAGGCATAAAAATGCCCAAACCCGCCGCCCACAAACGGCGCACTGCCCATCTGCCAGAACAACCACGACAGGCACTCCGCCCGCGCCGCGCCATCTTTGGGCAAGAAGGCGCTGCCGAACTTCTCGGCCAGGTACATGAGGATGGCACCGGACTCGAACACCCGCACCGGGTTGGCCGGGTCGGTGCGGTCCAGCAGCGCGGGGATCTTGGAATTAGGGTTCACAGACACGAACCCGCTGCCAAACTGCTCGCCCTCGTTGATGCGAATCAGCCACGCGTCGTACTCCGCCCCGCTGTGGCCCAGCGCCAGCAGCTCTTCCAGCATGACAGTGACTTTTACGCCATTGGGCGTGCCCAACGAATAGAGCTGCAGCGGGTGGCGACCTACGGGCAGTTCCTTGTCATGCGTAGCACCGGCAATGGGCCGGTTGATGCTGGCGAACTGACCGCCGTTTGCTTTGTTCCATTGCCAGATGGCGGGGGGGGTGTAGGAGGTAGGTTCAGACATCAAGGACTCCCAAATGAAGTTAGAAGGGGCGATTGACTTGCGGTTGCCGGACGGCGAGAGCAAAAGAAGTCGCGCCGGGGCTCCTGCAATGGCGGGCAGTCCGCCGACTACGCTGCCTCAGTCTGGCTTGAGAGGGGAAACCTCTCAATCAACAAGGGAAAGCGGGTCAGTCGATGCTGCACGAGTGCGCCCAAACGCCATGAACACCGACGTAAAACGTGTGATGCTTGTCCAGCGACAGGTTATAGGCAACCCCAGGCTTCGCGTCAGCGTAGTTCCTGGCCACCATCAAATTCCCGAAGTAATAGTTCTCCAACGTGCTTGTAGCCCTCAGGCTTTGTAACTTTGCCCAACCATGGTTCGCCAAATAGATGGGTTGGTTGGGCGTCGCAAAAATTTCATCACGCTGGTTATTGGCCAAGTGATCAATCAGCAACCTCGATAGAGAACTTTCTGGAATACGCCAGACTTCCGCGACCTTTGCGAATATGTACTCGCTTTCCTCCCTTTTGTGGCTTGGGGGTGTCTGCATATCGGGAAATGTCAGAACCCACTCACCCACTTTGACATCTTCGATCGGTTTGGAGCCTTCCTTCGTACGGACCAAGGTTCCAGCGGCAAATCCAAAGTCAGGATCGCTCATATCAGGTCTCACTCTCATTAAATTAATTTGCAGAGCTTGAGCATGGGTGGGCTCAATGCGCCTTATCCCAATTAGCCCCCACCCCCACCTCTGCCAACAACGGCACCTTCAGCGCCGCCACCTCCGCCATCAGGCGCGGAATGTGGGTCTTGAGCCAGTCCACCTCGCTCTCGGGCAGCTCGAACACCAGTTCGTCGTGCACCTGCATGATCATCTGGATGTTCGGCTTGTGAGCATCCAGCTCCTTCTGCACGGCCACCATGGCCAGCTTGATCAAATCTGCCGCCGTGCCTTGCATAGGGGCGTTGATGGCAGCGCGCTCGGCACCGGCGCGGCGGGGGCCGTTGGGGGAGTTGATTTCGGGCAGGTACAGGCGGCGGCCAAACACGGTTTCGACGTAGCCCATGGATTTGGCGGCGGCCTTGGTGTCGTCCATGTACTGCTTCACGCCGGGGTAGCGCTGAAAGTACTTGTCGATGTAGGCGGCTGCGGCCTTGGTTTCGATGCCTAAGTTCTTGGCCAGGCCAAAGCTGCTCATACCGTAGATGAGGCCAAAGTTGATGACCTTGGCGTAGCGGCGTTGCTCGCTGGTGACCTGATCGACCTCCACACCAAACACTTCGGCGGCGGTGGCGCGGTGCACGTCCAGCCCGGCGTGGAAGGCGTGCAGCAGCGAGTGGTCGCCGCTCAGGTGGGCCATGATGCGCAGCTCGATCTGGGAGTAGTCGGCGCTCGCAATCACGCGGCCTGCGGGCGCCACAAAGGCCTCGCGCACGCGGCGGCCTTCGGGGGTGCGGATGGGGATGTTTTGCAGGTTGGGATCGTTGCTGGACAAGCGGCCGGTGACGGCCACGGCCTGCGCGTAGTGCGTGTGCACGCGGCCGGTGCGTGGCAGGGCCAGTTGGGCCAGCTTGTCGGTGTAGGTGCCTTTGAGCTTGACGAGGCTGCGGTGCTCCAGCAGCTTGGCGGGCAGGGGGTAGTCCTCGGCCAACTTTTCCAGCACTTCTTCGTCGGTGCTGCGGGCGCCGGTGGCGGTTTTCTTCACCACAGGCATGCCCAGCTTGTCGAAGAAGATTTCGCCGAGCTGCTTGGGGCTGCTCAGGTTGAAGGGCTGGCCTGCAATCTCATACGCCTCGGTTTCGAGCTGCAGGATGCGCTGGCCCAGCTCGTGGCTTTGCGCGGCCAGTGTGGGCGCGTCGATCAGCACGCCGTTGCGTTCGATGCGGTACAGGGCTTCGCTGCTGGCAATCTCCAGCTCGTAGATGAAGCGCAGTTTGTCGTCCGCCTGCAGCAAGGGCCACAGGGCGTTGTGCACGTCCAGGGTCTGGTCAGAGTCTTCGCACGAGTAGGCGGCGGCTTTGTCCACGGGCACCTGCGCAAACGGGATCTGGTGCGCGCCTTTGCCGCACAGGTCTTCGTAGGTGATGCCCTTGCGGCCGGTATGGCGCTCGGCCAGGCTGGTGAGGTTGTGGGGCTTGTGCACTTCCAGCACGTAGCTTTGCAGCATGGTGTCGTGCGCGTAGCCCAACACTTCGATGCCGTGGTTGGCAAACACATGGCGGTCGTATTTGATGTGCTGGCCCAGCTTGTGGTGCTTAGGGTCTTCGAGCCAGGGCTTGAGACGGGCGAGCACTTCATCCATCGGCAACTGCGCGGGGGCGTCAGGGCCTTCGTGGCGCAGGGGGATGTAGGCGGCTTCGCCGGGCTGCACGCTGAAAGAGATGCCGACGATTTGCGCGCGCATTTCGTCGAGCGAGTCTGTCTCGGTGTCGATGGCAGTCAGCGGGGCCTTGAGCAGGCGCTCCAGCCACTGGTCAAAGTCGGCCCAATTCAGGATGGTGTCGTACACCACCGTGCGGTGCTGGGCTTCCTCGGCCACGGTGCTGGCGGAATGGTCGGCAAACAAATCGCCGCTCTGGCCGGGCATGGCAACGGTGGGGGCCGTGGCTGCAGGGGCAGTCGCGCCCTTGATGGCCGCAGCCAGGCCCTTGAAGCCGTACTTTTCGTAAAACGGCAGCAGGCCCTCGTTGTCGGGCGCATCCAGCGTGATGTCGTCAAACGCGGGCAGGCCGGGGATGTAGTCGGCCAGCGCGCAATCGGTCTTCATGGTGACCAGCTGGCGGCTCAAAGCCAGCTGGCCGCTGGCAATGGCTTCGCGCAGGTTGTTGCCCGCCACGCCCTTGATGGCGTCGGCGTTGGCAATCAGGTTGTCGAGCGAGCCATATTCTTCCAGCCACTTGGCGGCGGTCTTGGGGCCCACCTTGGTCACGCCGGGCACGTTGTCCACGGTGTCGCCTACCAAGGCCTGGTAGTCCACCATCAGCGCGGGTGGCACGCCAAACTCGGCCGTCACGCCCGCCACGTCGCGGCGCTTGCCGCTCATAGTGTCGATGATGGTGATGTGCTCGTTGACCAGCTGGCTCAAGTCTTTGTCGCCGCTGGACACGATGACTTCAATGCCTTGCGCTGCGGCCGTGTGGGCCAGGGTGGCGATCACATCGTCGGCCTCCACGCCGGGCACGGCCACCACCTTCCAGCCCAGCAGGTCCACCACCTCGTGGATGGGCTCGATCTGGCTGCGCAGGTCGTCGGGCATGGGCGAGCGCGTGGCCTTGTATTCGGTGTACAGCGCATCGCGGAAGGTGGGGCCCGAGGCGTCGAACACGCATACAGCGTAGTCGGCAGTCACCTCTTTGCGCAGGGCCTGCATCATGTTGATCATGCCGCGAATGGCGCCTGTAGCAGGGCTGGTGGGGTCGCCCGGCACGGCCCGCAGGTCGGGCATGGCGTGGAAGGCGCGGTACAGGTAGCTGGAGCCGTCCACCAGCACCAGGGTCTTTTTGTTGCTCATCCGGCAATTGTGCACGTCCACGCCCTATGACAATGCCTGCCGGGCGGCGCTCTACAATCGCCCGATGCGCGCTGTTCACCTTCTCCTGCTGCTGGGCATGGCCTGCGGCAATGCCCTCGCCCAAGCCCCGTCTCCATCCCCTGCACCCGCCGCTGCGGGCGCCCAGCGCGAGGCGCTGCCCGATCCCGAGCCGCTGTCAGGCCGCAGCAACCAGCGCACGGAGCGCATCCAGATCGAAGACGCGGGCAGCCGTGTGGATGAACTGCGGGTCGGCGGGCAAACCCAGAACATCTCGGTGCAGCCCAAAACCGGCAACCTGCCCGCCTACGAAGTGCAGTCGCCTGACGGCGCGCGCAGCCGCTCTGGCGGCAACAATGGCGCCGAGACCACCACAGCGCCCCGCGTCTGGAACGTGTTCAAGTTCTGAGGGGCTGCAGGGTGGCGCGCGCACTGCGCAGCCACCGGTTGAGCCCCCGCTTGCCGCCCGTTGTCCCGCCCCTTCCTCTTTCTCATTTCTTCGACCCCCTGAGCGATGGCCGTTTTTACCGAAGTCTCCAATCCCGAGGCGCGCGAGTTGCTGCGCCGTTTGCAACTGGGCGAGCTGGTGGAGCTGCGCGGCATTGAGGGCGGCATCGAGAACACCAACTACTTTCTGACCAGCGACCAGGGCGAGTTCGTGCTGACGCTGTTCGAGCGCCTCACGGCCGAGCAGTTGCCGTTCTACCTGTACCTGATGAAGCACCTGGCGCACGGCGGCGTGCCCGTGCCCGACCCGCGTGCCGACAAGAACGGCGACATCCTGCACACCGTGTGCGGCAAGCCCGCCGCCGTGGTCAACAAGCTGCGCGGCAAGAGCCAGCTGGCCCCACAGGGCGTGCACTGCGCAGCCGTGGGCACCATGCTGGCCCGCATGCACCTGGCGGGCCGCGACTTTGACCGCCACCAGCCCAACCTGCGTGGGCTGCCCTGGTGGAACGAGACGGTGCCGGTAGTGCTGCCTCACATTGACGCTGCGCAGGCTGCCTTGCTGCGGTCCGAGCTGGCCTACCAGAACCATGTGGCGGCCAGCTCCGCCTATGCTGCCCTGCCACGCGGTCCCGTGCATGCCGACCTGTTCCGCGACAACGTGATGTTTGAAGGGGAAGAGCTGACGGGCTTCTTCGACTTCTACTTTGCAGGGGTGGACACCTGGCTGTTTGACCTGGCCGTGTGCCTGAACGACTGGTGCATCGACCTGCCCACCGGCACTCATGACGCCGAACGCGCCACGCGCATGCTCGACGCGTACCAGGCCGTGCGCCCGCTGACGGCGGCCGAGCGCGAACTGCTGCCTGCCATGCTGCGCGCCGGGGCGTTGCGGTTCTGGATCTCGCGCCTGTGGGACTTCTACCTGCCGCGCGAGGCCTCCATACTCAAGCCCCACGACCCCACGCACTTCGAGCGCGTGCTGCGCGGGCGCCTGGCACTGCCCGTGCACGCGGGCTGAGCCCACCACAGGCGAGCAGCCTCTAACCCCTGGCCAAGCCACCGGTTTGGGGCGGTGGGGTAAATTCGGTCTTATTCGCCCACCCGACATCCGATGCCACTCGGCGCCCCCTGTTGGCGCCAAGGCACAGCTGGCGGTGCGGGCCTCTCCTCCTTTCCAACGTATTCATGAAACTCCACATCGTTCCCGCACGCACCGGCATGGCCTGGGTCAAGCTCGGCGTTCGGGCGTTCTGGCGGCAGCCCATGGCGCTGGCTGCGCTGTTCTTCATGACCATGGCGGCGATGTCGCTGGCCACGATGATTCCGCTGGTGGGCCCAGCCATTGCCCTCGCACTGCTGCCCTCGGCCACGCTGGCCATGATGGTGGCGGCGGCGCAGGCATCGCAAGGGCGGTTTCCGATGCCCACGGTGCTGCTGGTGGCGTTTCGCACCGGGCGCGAGCGGCTGCGCGACATGCTCACGCTGGGTGTGCTGTATGCGGTGGCTTTCCTCGGCATCATGGGGCTGTCGGCCCTGCTGGACGGCGGTCAGTTTGCGCAGGTGTACCTGGGCGGCGCGCCCATGACCCGGGAGATTGCCGAGAACCCGGACTTCCAGCGCGCCATGTGGCTGTCGATGCTGTTGTACCTGCCGCTGTCGCTGCTGTTCTGGCATGCACCGGGCCTCGTGCACTGGCATGGCGTGCCGCCGGTCAAGGCGCTGTTCTTCTCCATCGTGGCCTGCGTGCGCAACTTTGGCGCGTTCCTCGTCTATGGGCTGGGCTGGCTGGGGGTGTTTTTGCTGGGCGGGCTGGTGGTCAGCATCGTGTCGGCCCTGCTGGCTGTGGCGGGGCTTGCGGGATCGATGGCCGGTGGCATCATGGTGGGCGCTGCCATGATGTTGGCGGCCATGTTCTTCACCTCGGTGGTCTTCACCTTCCGCGACTGCTTCGAGCCCCCCTACACCCCGCAGCAAGAAGAGGCGCCCCATGACAACCCGCCCCCCAGCCCCCCTGACGCACCACCTGCAGGGCCGCTCTGACGACGAGCTGGTCTGGTTCCAGCGCCGCAGCGTGGTGCAGGCCGCGGCGCTGTGGGTAGCGGGCGGTGGCTGGGCTGCCGCCCATGCGCAGGCGCGCAGCAATATCGTGGAAGCGCGCGGCGATGTGCTGCGCAATGGCGAGCCCCTGACGGCGCAGCACACCATCACCGCCAACGACCGCATTGAGACCGGGCCGGGCGCCAGCCTGGTGTTCTCGGTGGGCGACAGCGCCTTCATGGTGCGGCAGAACTCACGCATGGCGATGGAGAGCGACACCCCCACAGCCGTCAAGCTGTTGCGCCTGCTCAGCGGTGCGGTGGCCACGGTGTGGGGGCGCGGCCCCGACCGGCAGATTGCGCTGCCCACCGCCACGGCGGGCATCCGCGGCACAGGGGTGTATGCCGAGGTGTTTGCCGACCAGGACCAGCGCGGCTACCTCTGCAACTGTTATGGCACGGTGGAGCTGACGGCGGGCGGCGAACGCCTGGTGAGCCAGTCCAGCTACCACCAGTCGTTCTGGGCCGAGCCCGCGCCCCGCAATGGCCGGCTGCTGACACCGGCCGGTGCCATCAACCACACGGACGAAGAAATGGAGTTTTTGGCCGGCCTGGTCAATCAGCGCACCGCGTGGCAGGTGTCGGGCCGCAAGGGCATCAAGGACGGCAGCGGCGGCGCGGCCGCACCGGCCAACAGTTACGGAACCGGCAACTCCTACGGCCCGCCCGGCTCCCGGGACTAGGGCCTGTCCCGCAGCGCACGCGCAGCCATGCCTGCGCGGCGCGCCTTGGGCGGGCGTCACGCGCTGCGCAAGGCGCCGCGTCAAACCGTCACACAAACGTCAAACCACTGTCACGGGGCGTTCCTAGGATCGCGGGCTGGACTCCATGCCACCCGCCTACTACGCCTTTTCCAACAAGGCTCCTGGTCGGATCAGGGCTTGGCATGCCCGTTCGCATACCCACTTGGAAACACCCCGAAAATGACCCAACCGACGATGCCCACCCGCCGCAAGGCCCTGCAACTGCTGGCCGGCGTTCCCATGCTGCCGCTCAGCGCCAGCGCCTCGGCCGCACTGCTGACCGCCTGCGGTGGCAGCGACTCCGCCGCGCCCAGCTTTGTGTCGGCCAGCTTCACGTCGATGGCAGCCCCCACCCTGGCCAACGCCGCTGCCATGGCCACCACCACCGTGGGCTCCACGCTCAACATCAAGCTCAGCGACGATTCGGTGCGCTCGTACCAGCTGGCTTACCAGCCGTTCTTCGTGACGGGCGACATGGTGTCCGACGGCAAGGGCGGCACCATCCTGTCGGGTGGCTACTACGACATCAACAACAAGCCCATCATCGACGCCACGGTGGCTGGCAAGGAGCGCCAGTACTTCTCGGACTCGCCCGACGGCACCTCGCTGCTGACCGTGGCCAACCCCACCGTGACCGGCCTCAAGGGCAAGGCCGTGTTTGCTGTGGTGCAGTTTGAATACACCACCTGGGCGCAAGACGGCAAGACCGACATGTACGGCAAGCTGCCCTCTCCCATCGCCGTGCTGACGCTGGACCAAGACCAGACCACCGGCAAGCTGAGCCTGGTGAAGTACCACAACGTGGACACCTCCAAGGTGCACGGCCTCTGGATCACCTGCGGCGCCAGCCTGTCGCCCTGGGGCACCCACCTGTCGAGCGAAGAGTACGAACCCGATGCGTTCAGCATTGCCAGCAACGCCATGTTCAAGGCCTACAGCAAGAACCTGTATGGCGACGAAACCAAGGCCAACCCCTACCACTACGGCCACATGCCCGAAGTGACGGTGAACCCCGACGGCACCGCCAGCATCAAGAAGCATTTCTGCATGGGCCGCATCTCGCACGAGCTGGTGCAGGTGATGCCTGACAACCGCACGGCGCTGATGGGCGACGATGCCACCAACAGCGGCTACTTCGTGTTCGTGGCCGACAAGGAAAAAGACCTGTCGTCCGGCACGCTGTACGTTGCCAAGGTGGGCAGCGGCTTCTCCATCGACCCCAAGGTGGGCACGGCGGCTCCCCTCACCTGGATCAAGATGGGCTCGGCCACCAGCGCCGAGATCGAGAACCTGGCCAACACGCTCAAGCCCACGGACATCATGACCGTGAAGACCACCGACCCGGCCGATGCCAGCTACACCAAGATCGTGGCCAACGGCAAGACCGAGTGGATCAAGCTGAACCCCGGCATGGAAAAGGCCGCTGCCTTCCTGGAAACCCACCGCTACGCCGCCTACCTGGGCGCCAGCCTGGGCTTCACCAAGATGGAAGGCACCACGGTCAACGCCAAGGACAAGATTGCCTACTCTGCACTGCAGAACATCCAGTCGTCCATGGTGGCAGGCAACGCCGCCAACGTGCCGGGCAACGGCATCTCGGTGCCCAAGCAACTGGTGGCCGGCGCCGTGATGGCGCTGAACCTCAAGGGTGGCCAGAAGGACACCGCTGGCGGCACCATCAACAGCGAATGGATGCCCGTGGACACCAAGGTGCTGCTGGCCGGTGAAGACATCACCGCCGACGCCCTGGGCAACACCGCCAACCCCAACAACATCGCCAACCCGGACAACCTCAAGTTCTCCGAAAAGATGCGCACCCTGTTCATCGGCGAGGACAGCAGCCAGCACGTCAACAACTTCCTGTGGGCCTACAACGTGGACACCAAGCAGCTGTCGCGCGTGATGTCGATCCCAGCAGGCGGCGAATCCACCGGCCTGCACGCCGTGGACGAGATCAATGGCTGGACATACATCATGAGCAACTTCCAGCACCCCGGTGACTGGGGCAGCATCCACAGCGTGGTCAAGGACACGTTGGACCCGATGATCAAGGCCAACTACAAAAACAAGAACGGCGCGGCCGTGGGCTACCTGACGGCCGCGGCCAAACAGCCCAGCCTGAACCAGGCCTGAACTCAGCCTGAAACCAGCCTGAGCTAGAGGCCAACAGGGCTGCACCCGGTGCGGCCCGCTTCAAAAACCAACGGGGCCCGAGGGTCCCGTTGTCATTGGCGGCTCTGGATTGCTATATATACGATAGCTATCCAGGCATAAGGTACTAGCGCTGCCAGGCGATTTTGCTCAAAACCTGCTACTCGACCACCGTCAGCTTGGCCACCGACAGCGCCAGCCACTTGGTGCCGTGGCGCGGAAAGTTGACCTGCGCACGCGCGTCGTCGCCGGTGCCTTCAATGGCCAGCACCTTGCCCTCGCCAAACTTGGTGTGAAACACGGCAATCCCCGCGCGCAGGCCGTGCGATGGCGCAGCCTTCTGCGCAGGCACTGGGGGGCTGGCAAATGTCTCAGACTTGAAGCCAAATTGGCCTCTAGCGCTAGATCCGTATGCGCCGCCAGCTCCTGAATTAGTAGCAAAACTAGGCGTATACGAGCCAAAGCCCTGCTGCTTGGGCGTGATCCACTTGAGGGCCGCTTCGGGCAGCTCGTCAAAAAACCGGCTCTTGATGTTGTAGCGCGTCTGGCCGTGCAGCATGCGCGTCTGCGAGTGGCTCAGGTACAGGCGCTTGCGGGCGCGGGTGATGGCCACGTACATCAGGCGGCGCTCTTCCTCCAGGCCGTCCCGGTCGCTGGCCGAGTTCTCGTGGGGGAACAGGCCCTCTTCCATGCCGCCGATGAACACGCAGTCAAACTCCAGCCCCTTGCTGGCATGCACGGTCATGAGCTGCACCGCGTCTTGCCCAGCCTGGGCCTGGTTGTCGCCCGCCTCCAGCGCGGCGTGGGTCAGGAAGGCAGCCAGGGGCGAGAGGGTTTCGCCGGTGTCGGCGTCCACGATGCCGGGCACGGCGGGTTTCAAAGGCTCGTCGAGCAACGGCGCGTTGGGGTCCAGCCCTTGGCTCACAGGGCTTTGCACGCTTTGGGTCAGCGGCGTGCCGTGCTCATCCAGCGGCAGCGCCACCGCGTCGCGGCCAAAGCCCTCTTGCGTGACAAAGCTCTCGGCGGCGTTGACGAGTTCCTGCAAGTTCTCGATGCGGTCGGCGCCTTCCTTTTCGGTGCGGAAGTGCTCGACCAGGCCGGTGGATTCGAGCATCTGCTCGATGATGCCGCGCAGGTTCAGCCCTTGGGTCTGCTCGCGCAGCACATCGACCATGGCGACAAACGCGCCCAGGTTGGCGCCCGCCTTGCCGGGCACAGCGCTCACCGCGTCGTGCAGCGAGCAGCCTGCGGCGCGGGCAGCGTCCTGCAGCACCTCGATGCTGCGCGCGCCAATGCCGCGCGGCGGAAAGTTGACGACGCGCGTGAAGCTGGTGTCGTCGTGCGGGTTCTCCAAGAGGCGCAGGTAGGCCAGCGCGTGCTTGATTTCGGCGCGCTCAAAAAAGCGCAGGCCGCCGTACACGCGGTAGGGCACGCTGGCATTGAACAGCGCCGATTCGATCACCCGGCTTTGCGCATTGCTGCGGTAGAGCACGGCGATTTCCTTGCGCTCAAAGCCGTCGTTGCGCACGAGTTGCTTGATCTCGTCCACCATCCACTGCGCCTCGGCTAGGTCAGAGCTGGCCTCGTACACCCGCACCGGCTCGCCTGCTCCCTGCGTGGTGCGCAGGTTCTTACCCAGGCGGCGGCTGTTGTGGCTGATGAGGTGGTTGGCCGAGTCGAGGATGTTGCTGTAGCTGCGGTAGTTCTGCTCCAGCTTGATCTGGCGCTGCACATCAAACTCGCGCACAAAGTCGGTCATGTTGCCCACGCGGGCGCCACGGAAGGCGTAGATGCTCTGGTCGTCGTCGCCCACGGCGATCACGCTGCCACGTGCTTCGTAGCGCCCGTCCACCTCGTTGCCCGCCAGTTGTTTGAGCCAGGCGTACTGCAGCTTGTTGGTGTCCTGGAACTCGTCCACCAGGATGTGCTGGAACCGGCGCTGGTAGTGCTCGCGGATCGGGTCGTTGTCGCGCAGCAGCTCGTAAGACCGCAGCATCAGCTCGCCAAAGTCCACCACGCCTTCGCGCTGGCATTGTTCTTCGTACAGCTGGTAGATCTCGACCTTCTTGCGGCTGTCGCTGTCGTGCGTAGGCACATCGCCAGGCCGCATGCCCTCTTCCTTGCAGCTGGCGATGAAGTACGACAGCTGCTTGGGCGGAAAGCGCTCCTCGTCCACGTTGTGCTGCTTGCACAGGCGCTTGATGGCCGAGAGCTGGTCTTGCGTGTCGAGAATCTGGAACGACTGCGGCAGTCCCGCCGCCTTGTGGTGCGCGCGCAGCAGCCGGTTGCACAGGCCGTGGAAGGTGCCGATCCACATGCCCCGCACATTCACCGGCAGCATGGCCGACAGGCGGGCCACCATCTCCTTGGCGGCCTTGTTGGTAAACGTCACAGCCAGAATGCCGCCGGGCGTGGCATAGCCGTTTTGCAGCAGCCAGGCGATGCGGGTGGTCAGCACACGGGTCTTGCCCGACCCGGCCCCCGCCAGGATGAGCGCATGGCCCGCGGGCAAGGTCACCGCAGCCAGTTGCTCGTCGTTCAGGTAGGCGAGAAGGGGGGATGCGGCCGACGGCGCACCGGAGTGTGGGGGCACCAGGGCGTCTGGCGCACCCGAAAACGGGTCTTGTGGGAACATTCGGCCATTGTAGAAAGCACCCCGCCCCACGCTGCCCCGCACCATGAAAAACATTGCCCTCACCTTGGCCAGCCTGTCGCTGGCACTGGCGCATGCCCCGCAGGCGCTGGCCCAGACCCATTGCAGCAGCGACGGAGCCCCCAAGCCCGTGGCGCTCTTCGAGCGCTTCATCAGCGCCGACTGCGAGGCCTGCTGGGGCGATGCAGCCCCCCCGGCGCCATCGGCCAAGGCAGGCGCCGTGGTGCTGGACTGGATCGTGCCCGGCGCGGCGGGCGACGATGCCCCCTTGTCGGCGGCGGCCACCACCGACGCCCTGTCCCGCCTGCAAGCCCTGGGGCGCAAGCCCCCCTCCCTCACCGACGTACACGTCAGCCCGGTCGATGCGGACGCACATGGGCGGCTGCGCGTGGCCCACGGGGTGGCGTTCAACGACTATGTGGGTGTGGGCATCAACTTCGCGCCTTCCGCTGCGAAGCCACAGCGCAAGGTGGCCGCAGCCCCCTTTGCCTTTCACCTGCTGCTGGTGGAAGCCATCGCCGCCGGCACGGACGGCACGGTGGTGCCCCGCCATGTCGTGCGCAACGCGTTCGAGGGCGAGTGGCTCCTCGCCCAGCGGCAAGCGCGCACCCCAGGCAAACCGTGGGCCTGGATGGAGACCCGGTCCATGCGCATTCCCGAAGGCGCGCGGGCCGAACGGCTGCACCTGGTCGGCTGGGTACAGGATGCGTCGGGCCAGATCGTGGCGGCTGCGCAATCCGTATGCAGGTAATACCGGGGCCGTTATGACGGCCATTTGTCAGGCGGGTAGAATCAATCACCGGGCCCAAGTTTCTTGACGCCCGGTTTTTTGTGCCTGCGCTCAGCAGGGTTCGGAGTGACTGTCACGTTCACTCCCGCAAAGCCGGTCTGACAGCCAAGCGCCCACCGCCGTCGAAATAGTTTGGCGGCGTCCCTTTATGGAGCTTGGAATCTCATGGAAATCTTCGACTACGACAACATCCTGCTGCTGCCCCGCAAGTGCCGCGTGGAAAGCCGCTCGGAATGCGACGCCAGCGTGGAGCTGGGCGGCCGCCGCTTCCGCCTGCCGGTGGTGCCGGCCAACATGAAGACCGTGGTGGACGAAACCATCTGCACCTGGATGGCACAGAACGGCTATTTCTACGTCATGCACCGCTTTGACCTGAACAACGTCCAGTTCGTCAAAGACATGCATGCCAAGGGCTGCTATGCGTCGATCTCGCTGGGCGTGAAGCAACCCGACTACGCCACGGTGGACCAGCTGGTGGCACAGGGCATCACGCCCGAGTACATCACCATCGACATCGCCCACGGCCATGCCGACAGCGTGAAGAACATGATCGGCTACCTGAAAAAACACCTGCCGCAGTCGTTTGTGATTGCCGGCAATGTGGCCACACCCGAAGCCATCATCGACCTGGAAAACTGGGGCGCCGACGCCACCAAGGTCGGCGTGGGCCCGGGCAAGGTGTGCATCACCAAGCTCAAGACAGGTTTTGGCACGGGCGGCTGGCAGCTCAGCGCGCTGAAGTGGTGTGCCCGCGTGGCCACCAAGCCCATCATTGCCGACGGCGGCATCCGCAGCCATGGCGACATTGCCAAGAGCATCCGCTTTGGCGCCAGCATGGTGATGATCGGCTCGCTGTTTGCAGGCCATGAGGAATCACCGGGCAAAACGGTGGAAGTGGACGGCGCGCTGTTCAAGGAGTACTACGGCTCGGCCAGCGACTTCAACAAGGGTGAATACAAGCACGTCGAAGGCAAACGCATCCTGGAGCCCATCAAGGGCAAACTGGCCGAAACACTCATCGAGATGGAACAGGACGTGCAAAGCTCCATCAGCTATGCGGGTGGCACCAAGCTGATGGATGTGCGCAAGGTCAACTACGTGATTCTGGGCGGCGACAACGCAGGCGAGCACCTGCTGATGTAACCCAGCCACCGGGCGCGAGCCGCCGCCCGGTTAGGAGAACCCTTAGAACCTGTTCAAAGTCTTGTTGGAGTTGCACAAGTGCCTTGCCGGGATGGGATGCAAGGCGCGGTGCACAGCCGATAGCCCGTGCTATCGGCAAGCGCCGCAACGCCGCAGACCGCCCGGCAAGGCACTTGCCCGCAGGGTTGGAGGGAAATCGGGCGATTGGACGCCCCGGCTGCTTGCATGGGCACGAGCCCATGCGGCGCATCCGAAGCATCCACTCATCCCGATTGCACTCCAATGCAATCTCCAAAAAGACTTGGAACAGGTTCTCAGGCCCGCAGCAGGTTCTGCGCCATGTGGTGCAGGTCATGCCCCGGTTTGGCCAGGGCATCGACGATGCTGAAGTGGTTCAACCCCGGCAAGGCCACACTGCGGGGCACAAAATGGCTGCCCCAGGCGTCCTGCATGAGCTGGTTCTGGCGCAGGAATTCGGGGCTTTCATCGCCCCCCACGGCGCAATACAACGTGCCCGTGGGCGGCTCCAGCAAACGTGCGGGGCTGCACTGCAGCACCTGCTGCTCAGTCAGGTGCAACACCGACTGGTACATGGGCGTGTGCATGATGGGCTCCAGGTCGTGCACCCCCGAGATCGACAGCGCATTGCGCACCAGGCCATCGGGCAAGCCCTTGCCGATCAAGGGCCACACGCTGGTGAGCAGCAGGGCCGCCAGCTGCCCGCCCGCCGAGTGCCCCGCCACGGTGATCCGCCGGGGGTCGCCACCATGGGCGGCGATCTGGTGCCACACCCAGCCCAGCGCCTTTTCCATCTGCCGCGCAATGTGGGGAATGTTCACCGGCGCATCGGGGGTGCCCGGGCACAGCGCGTAGTTCACCACCACCACACAAAACCCGGCCTGGGTGAAGGGCGGCGCGATGAACGAGTGGTCGGATTTATCGAGCGACCGCCAGTAGCCTCCGTGGATGAACACCAGCACCGGCACCGGCCCACCGGTGGCGCGGGCGGAGGGGAACACGTCCAGGGTTTCACCCACACCGGTTCCATACGCGATATCGAGCGCACAGGGAATGTTGGCGCGCACCTGGGCGGAGTCCCGGGCCCAGCGCTCAAAGTAGTCCATGTGGTCGGGGACCAGGGCGCGGTTGTTGTACATACGCTCCAGCCAGGCAGGGTCGTACAGGGGCAAGGTCATGGGCAAGGGTCTCCGGTTTGTGTGAGCGGCCTTCGGTGCCATACCGCGGCCCGGCCCACAGGCTCGGCAGACGCAGGAACGGCGCTGGCGCTGCAGAATCATCTGGCCAATCGCTGTGCGCTGCAAGCTCCGTGACAGACTGCAGCGCCAAAAAGGCACATGATGGCAACAGAGACGCTCTTGAACTCCTTTCCCAAGAAGAACAACGCCATGACTACCACTCCGCTTCGTATCGCCGTTCTTGGCATTGGCATGATGGGGTTGCCCATGGCCCGACGCCTCAGCGAAGCAGGCCACCAGGTACACGCATGGAACCGCACCCGCGCCAAGGCAGAACCGCTGACGCAATGGGGTGTCACCGTGCACAGCAGCCCTGCCGATGCCGTCAAGGATGCCGACGTGGCCATCAGCTTGCTCGAAAACGGCCCGGTCGTAGGCCAGGTCCTGTTTGAGCAAGGCACAGCCCAGGCCATGCGCCCGGGCGCTCTTTTCATCGACATGGCCTCCATCCAGCCCAGCGAGGCGCGCGACCATGCGGCCCGCCTGGGCGAGCTGGGCGTGGCCCACCTGGACGCACCGGTATCCGGAGGCACCGTCGGGGCCGAGGCCGGTACCCTGGCCATCATGGCTGGGGGCCGCCCCGAGGACTTTGCGCGCGCCCAGCCCGTATTCGCCTGCCTGGGCCGCTCCACCCATGTCGGGCCGCACGGTGCGGGTCAGCTGGCCAAGCTGGCCAACCAGATGATTGTGGGCATCACCATCGGCGCCGTGGCCGAAGCCCTGCTGTTTGCCGCCAAGGGCGGCGCCGACATGGCCAAGGTCCGCGAGGCCATCAGCGGTGGTTTTGCCGACAGCCGCATCCTGCAGCTGCACGGCCAGCGCATGGTGGAACGCGACTTTGCCCCCAGGGGCCGCATGGCCGTTCAGTTGAAGGACATGCGCAATGCGTTGGCCACTGCCCGAGAGACCGGCTTCGATGCCCCCATCACGGCCCTGTTTGAGGCACTGTATGCCGAGGGCGTGGACCACGGCCTCGGCGAACTGGACCACAGCGGCCTCTTTGTGGAACTGGCCAGCCGCAACGCGATGCAATAATTTTTGGGCGCGAGTTGCAAAGGTCGCAAAAACTAGTGCATAATTCGAGGCTCTGCAGCGATGCAGACAAATTTTAAAGATTTGGGTTCTTAGCTCAGTTGGTAGAGCAGCGGACTCTTAATCCGTAGGTCGAGTGTTCGAGTCACTCAGGACCCACCAAATCAAGCCGCAAGGCACAAAAAAAGCCTGCTACCCATAAGTAGCAGGCTTTTTTGTTTTCAGACCGATTGCTTCCCCGTCAGCGGCAGCCCGGGCCCCAGGGTCAGGAGTCATCCGCCGGCAGCATCATCGTCTGGCCGCCTGGGGCCTACGGCCCCGGTGTCCGCCCTCCACGGGCGGCAACGGATGTGTCTTTGCAAGAACCACCGCGTGAGCTTCTTGCTGTTCGCTGGCCATGGACATACAACACCATGTCACGGGCCCCGAACAGTGCAGCAGTCGCGCACCGTTTTTTCGAACCATGAATCCAGGCAACCACTCTTCGCGTATTTGCTGCTGTGAAGCAGCAACGCTGTCGGCCCCGCAATTGCAAACAACTGTCTTGCGAAGCCGCCGCGCACTGCCTCCTCGATACACTTTGTCATACAAGTGACACCGCCCCGGCATGGGTCCAACGCACCCCATCCACCAGGTACGAGCCAGCAAAAAGAACACTGTGAAATCCACTTCCGCTACCCGCGCACTCCCCCTTTTGATTGCGCTGATCACTGCCGGGCTGATCTCCGCCCCCACCCCTGAAGCCAAGGCCCAGACCAGCAAGGCCCGCAACGCCGCGGCCAAGGAGAAGGCGATGGCCCGCCAGGAACGCGAGGCAGACCGCGCAGCGCAGGCTACTGACAACACGAGCGGGGCAAGTCCGTCCGCCCCCAACGCGGCGTTGCCTGCGCGGCAGTGGAAGGTCAGCCTCAAGGAGCTGGGCGTGGGGCGCCCCATCGCCTTGCGCGGCGTGGAGAGCGAAGCCAGCGTGGGGGTGGGTGTACGGCGCGACGAAATCGTCGAAGCTGCCAAGCTGCGCCTGACCTTCACGCTGTCACCCGCGCTGATTCCGTCGCTGTCGCATCTCAAGCTGATGCTCAACGACGAAACCTTGCAGACGGTGGTGCTGGACAAGGAGCGCCTGGGCACCCCACAAACGGTCGAGCTGAACATCGACCCCCGCTATTTCACGGACTACAACCGGTTCCGCTTCCAGTTCATCGGCCACTACACGATGGAATGTGAAACGCCCACCCATTCCAGCCTGTGGGCCACCATCAGCAACGATAGCCAGTTGGAGCTTTCTCTGCGGCAGATCCCTCTGCGCAACGACCTCGCGCTGCTGCCGGCACCGTTCTTCGACCCCCGGGACAACCGCCCCGTCAAGCTGCCGTTTGTGTTCGGTAGCCAGCCCAGCACCGGCACGCTCAAGGCGTCTGGCTCCATCGCCAGCTGGATCGGCATGCTCGCAGGCTACCGAGGCAACCAGTTCCCGGTGCTGGAAAACCAGCTCCCCCGCTCGCACGCCGTGGTGCTGGCCACCAACAGCCAACGTCCCGCCTTCCTGCAGGACATGGCACCCGTGACCGAACCCACGATCTCGGTGGTCAACCACCCCGAAGTACCAGGCGCCAAACTGCTGCTGGTGCTGGGCAAGGACGACGCCCAGCTGCAGATGGCGGCCGACGCCCTGGCCCTGGGGAAAGCGGTTTTGTCCGGGCAAACCATTGCCGTGAAATCGCTGGACTATCCCGCGTTGACCAAGCCCTATGACGCCCCCCGCTGGATCACCACCCAGCGGCCCGTGAAGCTGGCCGAGCTGGTGGGCAGTCCTTCGGATCTTCAACTGCGCGGCTCGGTGCTCAATGACACGGTGAACATCTACACCCGCATGGCCCCAGACCTGTTCACCTGGAACGCCAAGGGCGTGCCGCTGGACCTCGCCTACCGCTACACCCCCAGCAGCGTCTCGGACCATGGCAGCCTGAACATCTCCATCAACAACCAGTTCATCCAGTCCTATCCGCTGCAGTCGCGAGACGACCGCACCAGCGGCAAGAACACGGTGATGCTGCCCCTGTTCGACGATGGGAATGCCCAGAACCGTTCGGACCTCAAGATTCCGGCTTTCATGATCGGTGGCGACAACCAGTTGCAGTTCGCGTTCCAGATACCGCCCAACGACCTGGGCCGGTGCAAGTCCGCGCCGCCGACCGAACTGTTTGCGGCCATCGATCCACAGTCCACCATCGACCTCACGGGTTTTCGCCACTACCTGGCCATGCCCAATCTGGCGGCCTATGCCAACAGTGGCTTCCCATTCACCCGCGTGCCGGACCTGGCCCAGACCTCCATCATCCTGCCCAACCAGCCCAGCACCGCAGACATCGAGGTCTTCCTGACCTCCGTGGGCCGCATGAGTGCATCGACCGGCTATCCCGGTACCCGCTTTCAGCTGCTGCGCGCCGCAGATGCCAACAAGGCTGGCGACACAGACATCCTGATCGTGTCGCAGGCCGACGCCGATGGTTTGCTGGAGCAATGGAAGAACCATCTGCCGGCGCTGCTGGCCGCTGGCGCGCGGTCCGTCCAGCCCTTGGAGCGGGCCCTGGGATCGTTCATCGAACTGTTCAACCTGGAGTCCGAGCACCGCCTCTCCGCGTCCGGCGGGCAAGCCGTGTTGCAAGGCACAGGGCCGCTGGCCGCCGTCACCGGCTTTGAATCGCCTTTGCACAGCGGGCGCAGTGTGGTGGCACTTACCGCCACCGACAAGGAAGCCATGGGGCTGCTGAGCCAGAGCCTGAACGACGCGGGCAAGATCAAGAGCCTGCGCGGCGATCTGGGACTGATGCGCGGCGACGCCATCGAAAGCTTCCGCATCAAGCCGGTGTATTACGTGGGCGACCTGCCGTGGTGGCAACGCCTGTGGTTCCATCTGCACAGCCACCCCCTGCTGCTGGCGCTGGCGGGCATCGCGACCGGCCTTCTGCTGACCTTCATCGTTTATGGCGCCTTGCGCACCATGGCGCGCCGCAGACTGGCCTCCCAGCATGACTGATTCCCTCCGTCGGCGCACGGCCCTGCAGGCTGGCGGCGGTGCCGCGCTGCTGTCCTGGCTGCCAAGTCTCCGCGCGCAACCCCAATCCGCAGCAGAACGCTCCGGATGGCCCGCCTGGGAGGCCTTCAAGGCCCAGTTCATCAACGAAGGCGGCCGCGTCGTCTCAGACGATGCGGGGGGAGGGCAGACGTACTCCGAGGGCCAGGCTTATGCCTTGTTTTTTGCCCTGGTGGCCAACGACCGCGCCGCCTTCGACAAGCTGCTGCGCTGGACGGAAAACAACCTGTGCGACGGCGACATGACCGCCCGCCTCCCGGCCTGGCTGTGGGGCAAACGCCCCGATGGCTCTTGGGGGGTCATCGACAGCAACGCCGCTTCTGATGCCGACCTCTGGATTGCCTACGCACTGGGCGAAGCTGGCCGCCTGTGGAATGTGCGCAGCTACCGGGCACTCTCGGCCTTGCTGGCAGCCCGCATCCTGCGTGAAGAAACCGCGCAACTGCCCGGCCTGGGACTGACCCTTCTGCCAGCCCCCCAAGGCTTTACGCAGGGGAACGGGCGCTGGCGCCTGAACCCCAGCTACATGCCCATGCACCTGATGCACTGGCTGGCAGAAGTGGACCCGCAACCCGAATGGAAGCAACTGGTGGACAGTTCGCTCAAGGTCATCCAGGGCGCGTCGCCCAAGGGCTTCACGCCGGACTGGACCGTGTACGACGCCAAGCAGGGCTTTCTGGTGGACGAGAAGGGCAAGGAAAAAGGCCAGGGCAGCTACAACGCCATCCGCGTCTATCTGTGGGCGGGCACCTTGCACGCCAACTCCCCCGGGCGCAAGGCCCTGCTGGAGACCCTGCAGCCGATGGCCCGCTTTGTGCGGGAGCAGGGATACCCGCCGGAATCCATCGACATCCTGACGGCGCAGGCCTCGGGCCCCGCTCCGTCCGGGTTCTCGGCGGCAGTCCTGCCGTTTTTGCGCGCGGTGGGGGATGATCGCGCCCTGCAATCGCAGCGCATGCGCCTAGAGGCCCGCCCCTTGCGCCCCACGGCCTACTACGAGCAGGTCCTCGGCCTGTTTGGGCTGGGCGCGATGGAGGGGCACTATCGCTTCACCGCCAACGGCCAACTCACTGTGCGATGGAAACCGTGAAACGCCGTACACGCCGCTGGCTGCCCTCACTGACCCTGCTTGCCGCCGCCTGCCTGCCTGGGCAGCACGGCGTGCATGCCAGCACCCCACCCGCTATCGAAGCGGAGCTGCTCAGCGGCGCCCGCCTGTGGGCCAGCAAGAACCGGCCGGACATGGCCCGCCAGCTGGTGGACAAACTGCTGGCCATGGACCCGAACTCTCCTGAGGGGCTGGCAACGCTGGGCGACCTGGCTCTGCGCGAGAAGAAAACCGATGAGGCCCAACGCGCTCTGGCCACCTTGCGTGCCCGCCACCCCAGCCATGTGCTGACCCAGGAACTGGAAACTCTGGTGCGCGTGTATGGCCCCGACCGGGAAAAACTCGCCCAGATGCGCCTGATGGCACGCGCAGGCCGCAAGGCCGAGGCCGCCGACCTGGCGCGCGAGCTGTTCCCGCAAGGCCCGCCCACGCTCGGCGGACTGGCGCTGGAGTACCACCAAATCATGGGCTCCACCGCCAAGCAGAGCACCGAATCCCAGCGCCAGCTGGCCAAGCTGTACCAGCAGACCGGGGAGTCCCGCTACCGGCTGGCACAGCTGGAGCTGCGGATGTACCAGGGTGGCAACCCAACGGCCGTGGTGCAGGAGATCGAGGCCCTGGCAAAGCAGCCCGATACCAATGCCCAGCAGCTGCAAGACCTCTGGCGCCGCGCCCTGGACCGGCTGACCAACACACCCGCCAACCTGCCCCGCGTGCGCGCATTTCTGCAGCGCTATCCGGCTGACAGCGCCATGGTGGAGCGACTGGCCGCCATGCAACAGGCGGTCGAACGCGCAGAGCGCGCGGCCCGCGACCCGGCCAACATCGCCCGTCAGGCAGCGCGCACGGCACTGGACCAGGGCGATATGGAGCTGGCGGAAGAGCAGATCCAGGCGACGCTGGCCTTGCGCCCCCAGGACGGAGAGAGCCTGGGGAACTTGGGGTTGATCCGCCTGCGCCAGGGCCAGCATGCCCAGGCGCAGGACCTCTTCAGCCAGGCCTATGCGCTCACACGCCAGGGCCGCTGGAAGGACCTGCAGGCTACCGCCAGATTCTGGGGACTGCTGCGACAGGCCGACCGAGCTGTCGAGCAGAACGAACTCGTCACCGCTGCCAGCTTGGCCGAACGCGCACTGCAGATGCAGCCCCAAAGTGCTGACGCATTGACCACCCTGGCGAGCATTCGTGACCTGCAGGGTGACCATGCGCTGGCAGAGAATTTCTACCAACAGGCCCTCCAACAGGAGCCCAACAGCACCTCCGCCATCAAAGGCCTGGCAAGTCTCTATGCCCGCACCGGGCGGGTGACCAAAGCGCAGTCCCTGCTGGCAGAGGCCGCTGCACGTGACACCGCACTCGCCGAAAAACTCGCCAGTGCCCAGGCGGACGTGCTGGTGGCCCAGGCAGAGGACGACCTGCAGGCCCAGCGCCTGAGCCCCGCACTGCGTGCGCTGGAGTCTGCCGTGGTACTGACCCCTGACGATGCGTGGTTACGGCACCGCCTCGCACGTGTTTACTTGCGCCTGGGCCGCCCCCAGGAAGCGCTGCACGCCATGGATGAGGGCGTGGCACGTATTCAGTCCGGCACCATCGGTGCCGAGATGTTGTATGCCCGCGCCCTGATACGTTCGGCCTTGGACGATGACACCGCTGCCCTTGCAGACATGCAGCGGATACCCTCCACCGATCAAACGGACGCCATGCGCGCGCTGGTGCGGCGCTCCCAGGTTAAGTCGCTCGTCACGCAGGCCCTGAAACCCCTGCCGGCAGCTGAAGTCGAGGCACTGCTACAGCAAGCGGAACGGACAGCAGGCAATGAGGCAGACCTGCTCTACAGCGTTGCCAATGCCTGGTTTCGCCGTGCGCAGCCGGCGCGGGGCGTGGCAGTCTTTCATCGCCTGGCAGCGCGTGTTCCCACGCTGGCGCCAGACACGCAGCTGGACTACGCACAGCTGCTCAACCGGGCGGAGGACGATGCCGGCCTGGCCGAGCAATTGCCTCGTCTGCTGCAAGCCAAGGGCTGGAGCGCGGAGCAGGAAGACCGGCTGGTAGCGCTGTATGCAGCGCACCAGGAACGGCTCATCGAGAAGCAGCGGCAGGCCGGACGTGCCAACGAAGCCTCGCGCCTGGCACGCCAGGCGACGCCACTGCCGGACACACTCTCGACACCACGCCAACGCAGCCTGGCCCAGGCCCGGTTGCTCATGGCTGCGGCCGAATATGCCGATGCCGCCCAGTTGCTCAAGCCTTTGGCATCCGCACAACCGGATGATCTGTCTGTGCGCATGGCGCTGGCGGACACCCTGTCACGACTGCAGGACACCGGAGACCGGCGGGCTGCGGCCAATGAGGCCGACTGGTTGAAAGACCGCATCCCTCCGAGCGATGTGGGGCAGCAACTGGCACTGCTACGCATCTGGCAACGCATTGACCGCATGGACGAGGCACGGGCATTGGCGACCCGTTTGCTGGACGGTTTTCCTCAGGACAGTGACGTGCTGCTGCATGCAGCGCGCCTGGAGCGGGCCAACCGCAACTACGCACAGGCCATGGTGTTCTTCCGCAGTGCGCTCATGCTGGAGACGCACGGAAAGACCAACGCCCCTGATGCAACGGCCCCAGACAGCCAGGCCCAGGTGCCGGCTGATTCCGACCGACCACTGACTCTCCAGCAGAGTTACACACTGTCCGTACCCGCCGACCCTGCAGTCGTTGCCAAGATCCAGGGCGAGATCGACGCGATCGAGGCACGGCGCCAGCCGCGTATCGAAGTGGGACACCAGGCACTGAGCAAGCGCTCCACCGACGGCATCTCCAGCCTGCACGGCTGGGAGCGACCTGTGGTGGCGTGGATGCCGCGTGGCTACGACGGGCACTACTTCCTGCACGTGGATCGGGTGCAGTTGGATGCGGGCGATCTTCCCACTGACGGTCCGGACCTGCTCACCTACGGGCAGGTGGCTGCTCTACCGCCCGGGTCGCCCTTTGCCACCGAGCGACGCCAACGCGGCCAGGGCACCAACCTGGGGCTCGGCTACGTAGGCGACGACATCCAGTGGGACATCGGAACCACCGGGGTGGGTTTTCCGGTGACCAATGTCGTCGGGGGACTGTCCAAGACCGGCGATATCGGCCGCTACAGCTACAAGCTCGAAGCGTATCGGCGCCCCATCACCGGCAGCCTGCTGTCGTACGCAGGGGCACGCGACCCCATCACAGGCCAGGTATGGGGCGGCGTGGTGGCGACGGGCGCTGCAGGCCGCCTCTCCACCGACATGGGCCCCTACAGCACTTCGCTGAGCCTCAGCCTGGCCGCGCTCACCGGCAAGAACGTGGCGACCAACACCCGCATGCAACTGCGATGGGCCCTGGACCGCGACGTATGGCGTCATGCGGACGGGGTGGTCAACCTCGGGGTTGCCGTGTCGGCCTGGCGCTATGGCAAAGACCTGTCCGAGTACAGCTTCGGGCACGGGGGCTACTACAGCCCGCGCAACTACGTGTCCGTCACCCTGCCACTGGAGTGGAGCGGACGCCGTGGCCCACTCACGTGGCTCGCGCGCGGGTCTGTGTCCGTCTCGCGCAGTAGCAGTGGCGACAGCGACTATTTTCCGCAGAGCGCACTCCTGCAGTCTCTGGCGCGTGCCAGGCTGGCGGCCGACGGTGGCGTTCCGGTGTATGCGGGCAGTTCGGGCTCGGGTTTCGGTCGCTCATTCAGGGGCGCACTGGAGTACCAGGTCACCCCCCACCTCGCACTGGGTGCACAGTTGGAGCTGGATCGTTCGGCCTACTACGCGCCCACCAATTTCATGGTGTACGGCCGCTACCGCTTTGAGCCCGGGAACGCTCCGCTGGACAACCGCCCCCGTCCGGTGCAGACCTATTCCAGCTTCTGACATGTCCTCTGCCGCTTCATCCCCAAGCAAGAGCCCACCCGCCAGCGGTGTGCTGCGTTCGCTCGCCACACGCCTTTGGCCCTCCAAGGGGGCAGCCGGCAACGCGCTGCGACCGACTAACATCGGCATTGCAGGGCTGCCGGACGGCATCGGCCAACTGCCAGCCCATGTACCCGTATCCCTCATTGCCGCCGACAGCAGCAGCGCTGCGGCATGGTTCCCAGCACTCATTGAAGACGCCCTGGCAGCAGGCCCTTTGGGGCTGGTCGCATCCGGCACGCAGTGGCTGGACGAGTTGCTGAAGCGCCCTGCAGTACAAGCCGCCTACCAAGCGGGTCGGCTGAGGCTCTGGACACTTTCACCGGGATTGCACGCGCAAGTCCGGCGCAACGGCCTCAGTGCGTTGCTTCAGGAGCTTGAACGCACCGGCCTGCCACCACAGCACGCGCTATATCTGTACGACGCACAGCACCTGCTGTCTGGGCTCAACGTGGCGCAACTCGCCCGGGTCAGTGACCAGCTCAGCACACTGTGCCGCCAACGGCCTCGCCCGGTGGTGCTCGGATTCACCCCGCCACTGGACACCAGCGCCCTTTTACCAACGCTACGCAACCTGTGCCGGATGTCCATGCACATTGCCACGTTGCATGCCGACGCAGACCGCTGGCGCCTGAGCCTGGACCGCTGGAGTTCGGACACCGGGGCGCTCTTTCAGACCGGTTTTGGCCTGGTGCAGGACGCCAGCACCCACCGGCTGGCTGCCGACGGCACGCGCACCCAGGGCGCCACCCCCGAGCTGGTGAGTGCAGCCGACCAATGGAGTGTGCTGGCCACCCGGGCATCAGTGGAGGGGCAGCGCGGGATCCCCGGCCACTGGCGCATCTTCGACGGGCTGGAGGACATCGAAGTGGCTGCCGCCACCTGCGTGGCATCCACGGTGCTGATCGATGCGGGCTCTGCAAGCGATTTCGAGTCCCGCGCACGCCTGGTGCACCACTTGCGCCTCTCGCGCCCTCCCACGCTCAAGATCGTGGTGCGCGAGAACCTGGGCAAGTTGCGCACCCACAGCGAACAGGCACTGCTCCAACTGGGCGCCAGCGTGGTGGTCTACAGAGAGGTGGGGTTCTCGCGCCTGCTGCAACTGCTGCAGGACATCAATGCCCAGAGCCACACCCGCAAAGTGCACCCCGACTACGCGCAGGCGCTCGACAGCTTCATGCCGCCCCGCGAGCGGGGCTACCAGGCCCCGGCACGGTTCTGTACGCTGGTACGGGGGATGCTGGACCGCACCCATGACATCGGTCTGTCGCACAGCATGGTGCGGCTAAGCATGCTGGACCAGATGCCGCACATCGATGCCTTGCGTGCCTGCCACACCTCTCGCGATGGAGACCTGTTCACGGCCGACCACGAAGCAATCTACGTGTTCCTTTTTGCCTGCCGGGAGCCCGATGTGGAGCTGGCCCTGCAGCGTGTGTTTGCGCTCCCACTGACCCAGTTGTTCACCTCACAGGCCACAGATTGCTCCGCACCCGGCATACGCGCCATGACCGACCAATTGCAGGAGACCCTGCGCAAAGGGGTGCCTGACTACAGCGCCCTGTTGGCCGACGCCAGCGCTCCACCGGCGGCCGTCCTTGTGAACAGTTCCGCTACACCCAAGGCGCAGGCGCCGAAGGCAACGCCGGCATTGCCCCAGCACAACCCTATGGAAGACCCGCAACCCAGCGCCCAGCCGCGAGTTGCGGCGAGCCCGCAAGTGCGACCTCACCCCATCGGACGGCGCGCCGTGCCACGTGCACTCGGGATGGCTTCAGCATGAGCAATGCGTGGATGCTCGTTTACGTGCTGCTGGGCGCCTTGCTGGCCTGGCCCTGTTCCAGGCTGCTGCGCCGCATGCTGCAGGCGCGCCAGCCGCTGCGCTGTGTGCAGCCCTACCGCCCTGTCCTTCTGCCCAAAGAACCCCCTGTTCCTCCGCAAGACGGGGTGAACAAGGCCCCATGAACAAAGAGTTTGCATGCGCGTGATTGCTGTTGTTTCGCCCCTCGGCGGGTCCGGGCGTACCACCCTGGTTGCACACCTGGCATCACTAGGTGCCCGGCAAGGTCAGTCCATCTTGGCCATAGAGCTCTGCGCCCAGAATCTGCTGGGCATGCACCTGGGGATGCCACACCCCGCCAGCCAGGGGTGGGCAGCACTTGCGGCCACGGGCTCATGGTGGGCGGATGGCAGCTTTGACAACACCGACGGCGTCGGCGTTCTCCCCTTTGGCCCGGCGGCGCCGGACACCATCACCACACTCCACCAACTGCTGGCGGCCAACCCGCAGTGGCTGCAAGACCAGTTGGCACTGCTCGATATCCCGGAGGATTGCACGGTGCTGCTGGATACACCGCAATGGCCTTCGCCACTGGCCCAGGCAGCGCTGCGCTGCGCGGATGCAGTGTTGGTGGCCATGGAAGCGTCTGCACGCGGATGTGCCAGCATGGACACCGTACGCGCCATGCTGCAGGCATCGCCAGCAGCGCCCAAAGCGCAGGGCATCGCAGTCACACGTTTCGACCCGCGCCGCGCCTCACACCGGGAAGCACTCACCACTCTGCGCCAGCAGTGGGGAAGCCAGTTACTACCGTACACGGTGCACGAAGACGAGAACCTCTCGCGTGCGCTGGCGGCATCGCAGTCCGTGAACAGCATGGCCCCCCACGCACAGTCGGCACACGATCTACAGGGCATTTTCCATTGGTTGTCGGCAGTGTCCCCTGTGCAGGCTCCGTCTTTGCCCGCGGCAGAAGTGGCGGCACCATGACGGACCAGGCCCCGTCCAGCATCACGACGCCCACGCCGTCCGCTGAGCGAACGGGTGTACAAGCACCTGCCCAGCAAGTGCTGGGATGGCTCCGAGTCTGGTTGGAGATTGAGCCTGGTGCTCCCTGGTGGATGTGGCTGTGGCGCTTCTTTGTGCTGCCGCCCTCGCC
Source organism: Acidovorax sp. M14 (assembly GCF_049331375.1). Lineage (NCBI taxonomy): Bacteria > Pseudomonadati > Pseudomonadota > Betaproteobacteria > Burkholderiales > Comamonadaceae > Acidovorax > Acidovorax sp. M14. The sequence goes on along the minus strand of NZ_CP186263.1, from coordinate 1,417,382 downwards.
GCAGCGTGCTTTACGCCCTTGGTTGCTGCGTCCAGTGCGGGGTCTATGGGTGGGCCTGGGCTGGGCGATGCGCTGGCTCTGGAGGGGTGTGGCATTCGCACTGAATCTGCTTTTCTGGCCAATCCGGCTTTTCCTGCAGGCCATGGATCGCCTGGCCACCCATGTCAACGTGGGCAAGGGCATGCAGCTGGCAGACCAGTGGCTCACACCAGCCCTGGAGATTCCGGGTCTGCGCTGGGTGATCCTGGCGATTGGAGCGATCACTGGTCTGGTCGTCATGACCACCCCATTCAACTGGTTTGGGCAACTGTTGTTCATGCTGCTCTGCTGGGGGCTTTCCCTGGTGCTTCGGCGCCTGCCAGGCCGCTATCCATCGCTGGCGCTTGCAGCCATCAGCCTGCTGGCCATGGGGCGCTACGCATGGTGGCGCCTGACTTCGTCAATTGAATTCGACTCGGTCATCGAGTCCTTCCTGGGCTATGGCCTGCTGGCGGCAGAGGCCTACACCTGGCTGGTGGTGGTACTGGGCTTCATACAAACGGCCTGGCCCCTGCACCGCCGTCCGGCGGAGCTGCAAGGTACGCCCGCGTCCTGGCCCACGGTGGATGTGTATATCCCCACCTACAACGAGCCGTTGAGCGTGGTGCGCACCACAGTGCTGGCGTCGATGGCACTGGACTGGCCCAAAGACAAGGTCAAGGTCTTCATCCTGGACGACGGACGGCGCGAGGAATTCCGTGCATTCGCCGAATCCATGGGCGTGGGCTATATCGTGCGGCCCGACAACAACCACGCTAAGGCTGGCAACCTGAACCACGCGCTCAAAAAGACCGATGGTGAGCTGGTTGCCATTTTCGACTGCGATCACATCCCCACACGCTCCTTCCTGACCACGGCCGTGGGCTGGTTCCAGCGCGACCCCAAGTGCGCGATGCTGCAGACACCGCACCACTTCTTCTCGCCCGACCCATTTGAGCGCAACCTAGGCACCTTCCGCCGCGTCCCCAACGAGGGTGCGCTGTTCTACGGGCTGATCCAGGATGGCAATGATTTCTGGAACGCCACCTTCTTCTGCGGCTCCTGCGCGGTGATACGGCGCGGCCCTTTGCTGGAAGTGGGCGGCATTGCCGTGGAAACCGTGACCGAGGATGCGCACACCGCCCTCAAGCTGCACCGGCGCGGTTACACGACGGCCTACATCAACGAGACGCAGGCTGCCGGTCTGGCCACGGAAAGCCTGTCGGCACACGTGGGCCAACGCATCCGCTGGGCGCGCGGCATGGCGCAGATCTTTCGCGTGGACAACCCCTTTCTGGGCAAGGGGCTCACTCTGTGGCAGCGCATCTGCTACGCCAATGCCATGGTGCACTTCTTCTTCGGGCTGCCGCGGCTGGTGTTCCTCACTGCGCCCATGGCCTTCCTGTTTTTTGAATGGCACATCATCAATGCGGGCGCCATCATGATTGCGCTGTACGTGCTGCCGTACATCCTGCAGTCCAACATTGCCAATGCGCACGTGCAAGGCGAGCACCGGCACACCTTCTGGGCGGAGGTCTACGAGACGGTATTGGCCTGGTATGTGGCGCTACCCACCACGGTGGCGTTGATCAACCCGCGCTTGGGCAAGTTCAATGTGACCGCCAAGGGCGGTCTGGTGGATGAGCCGTATTTCGACTGGGTGATCTCCCGCCCCTACACCATCCTGGTTCTGCTTAACTTTGCGGCCTTTGGCATGGGCCTGTTGCGCCTGTTCTTCTGGAACACCGAGGAAACCGCCACCGTGCTCCTCAACCTGTTGTGGACGGTCTACAGCATCCTCATGCTCGGTGCTGCATTGGGTGTGGCGTCCGAGGCCCGCCAGGTGCGGCGCATGCACCGCGTGGCCACGCAATTGCCCGCGACCTTGTACCTGGACGATGGGACAGTGCTACGGTCCGTTTGTATCGACTTTTCCATGACCGGCGTGGGCCTGCAGTTGCCTGAAGGCATACCGCTGGCCATAGGAGACAAGGTGCAGGTAGGACTGTGGCGCAACGATTTGGAATGCGTGTTTCCAGCCACGGTGATGCTGCACAGGGGCCAGAGCGCCACCGGTTTTCAGTTTGATCCCATGACACGCGAACAACAAATCGACCTGGTGCAGTGCACCTTTGCCCGCCCCGACACCTGGACGCAATGGAACGACAGCCACGATACCGACCGGCCTTTGCATGGCCTGCAGGAAATCGCGCAGCTGGGTGTTCTGGGCTACCGCAAGTTCTGGGCTTCGCTGGTCGAATCAGCACGCAGCCGATGGCCCCTTCGCACGCAGCGCGGGCAAGAAAGGCTGTCGGCATGAGCTTCTGGCACCTGATTTTCCTTGCCAAGGTAGGCCTGTACTTCGGTGGTTACATCGGCCTGAACTGGTGGCTGAACCTGCTGCTGTGGGCGTCCATGCTGCCCCCTATTGCGCACAACGGGTGGCGACGTGCACGCACGGCCATCGCCATACCGGCAGCCATCGCACTGCTGTATGCCGACTCCTACCTCCCCAGCCCGGCGCGCGTGCTGTCACAGCTCAAAGCGCTGAGCGGTTTCAGCGCAGACTACTGGCTGGAACTCGCCCAGCGGGTTTTCAACCCTGAAATGTTGCTGGTGGGATTGGCCGGTATCGTGCTTTATTCGGCACTGGCCCGGCGGGTGCGTGCAGGAACCTTTGCATTGCTGGCGTTGTTGAGCGTTCCGGTGGTCGCGGCCTTGCAGGAGCAGTCAGCCACGTCCCAGGCCACCATGGCCGCAGCCAATGGATCGAACTCGGCTGCTGCGCCCAACGACAGTCAGGACACGTCGCCAGACACTCTGCTGCAACGCTTTTACGCCAGCGAAAGCCAAAGGCGCGTCCAGTTCACCGCGCCCAATGCGCCCCCGGCATTCGACATCATCCTGCTGCATGTGTGCTCCTTGTCGTGGGATGACATGGACTTTGTAGGACAGCGCGACAACCCGTTCCTCAAGCGCTTTGATGTGCTGTTCACGAACTTCAACAGTGCCGCCAGCTACAGCGGGCCGGCCTCGCTGCGGGTATTGCACGGCACCTGCGGACAAACACCGCACAACAAGCTGTACGAGGGCATCGATCCGCAATGTTATGTGTTCCCCAACCTGGAGAAAGTGGGCTACCAAACCGCCGCGCTGCTCAACCACGACGGGGTGTATGAAGAGTTTGCGCATGCACTGGAGCAACGCGGAGGCCTTGCAGGCAAACTGCAATCCAACCAGGGGGCACCCGTGCACATGCAGAATTTTGATGGCTCGCCTATCTACAACGACCACGCCCTGTTGGCGCAGTGGTGGAAAAAGCGCAGCACTGACCGCAGTACCGGACCGGTAGCGCTGTACTACAACACCATCTCCTTGCACGATGGCAATCGCGTACCGGGCATGGCGTCACGCAACAGCCTGGAGACGTTCAAGCCCCGCCTGGTGCAACTGCTCGCCGACTTCGACAAGTTCATCTCTGAGCTGGAGGCATCTGGACGCCCCGTGGTCGTGATGTTGGTCCCCGAGCATGGGGCGTCGCTGCGCGGAGACAAGATCCAGATGTCGGGCATGCGGGAGATCCCCGGCCCCCGTATCACTCTCGTCCCCGCTGCGGTGAAGCTGGTGGGCATTAAGGCGTCAGAGGCATCCCCTCCTCCCGGTCCCCTGGTCGTGAACCAGCCGATGAGCTACCTGGGCTTGTACACCTTGCTGGGCGATCTGATTCGCGACAACCCTTACGCCAACTCCGCACGCCCTCTGGCAGAGCGGCTCGCGACACCGGTCACTACCCCCTTTGTGTCAGAGAACGCGGATGTGATCGTGATGCGCAACATGGAAGGCAAGTACCTGATGCGCTCGGGGAACGGCGAATGGGTTCCCTACAACTACTGAAGGCGTTGGCTTGAAGCCGAAGGGGGCGTGACCAGGGGGTTGCGCGACGGTGCCCTCTTTCACAGACGCCCAAGTGCGTCCCGCATAATCCATCCGCCCTCCGCGCCATCCCACAATGGCACGGCGGTGTGATGTCCTTCCGCGCGTCTGCAACTCCATCGGTCTCCATCCATGAATCCTCAAGCCCATCTGCTCTGGAAAGCACCCCGCTGGGCGCTCGCGATCCTGCTGGCTGTGCTGGGCATGCTCGGGCCTTTCTCCATCGACACCTACATCCCCGCGTTCTCAGGCATCGCCGCGGCGCTGGGAGCCACACCGGTGGAGATGCAGCAGACGCTGTCGGCCTACCTTTTCGGCTTTGCATTCATGAGCCTGTTCCATGGCGCGCTGGCGGACAGCTTCGGGCGCAGGCCCGTGATCTTGTGGGGTATTGCCGTGTTCACGCTCGCCTCCGCCGGATGCGCCCTGTCACAAACAATTGGGCAGTTGGTCTTTTTCCGCGCGCTGCAAGGTTTGTCCACTGGGGCAGGCATCGTGGTCTCGCGCGCGGTGATCCGCGACATGTTTCCCCCGGCACAGGCCCAGAAGGTCATGAGCCAAGTGACCATCTACTTTGGGGTGGCTCCGGCGATTGCACCCATTATTGGTGGCTGGCTGTTTGTCCACGCGGGTTGGCACAGCATTTTCTGGTTCCTGACCCTGGTAGGCGTTGCCCTCTGGACCGCCAACTTCCGGCTGCTGCCCGAGACCCTGCATGTGGAGCAGCGCCAGCCCTTTCATGTGCGCCACCTGATGCGGGGCTACATGCAGCTGGGCACCAGTGCACGCTTTGTGCTGCTGGCACTGGCCAGCGGCGTTCCCTTCAATGGCATGTTCCTGTACGTGCTGTCGGCCCCCGCGTTTCTGGGGGAGCACCTATCGCTGGCACCGACACAGTTTTTCTGGTTTTTTGTGCTCACCATTTCAGGGATCATGGGCGGTGCATGGCTCAGCGGAAGGCTGGCGGGACGCATTCCGCCCAAGCGCCAGATCCGCCACGGGTTCGTCATCATGTTTTCGGTGGCCGTGTTGAACCTGGGCGCCAACCTCCTGTTCACCGCCCACGCCTGGTGGGCCCTTGCGCCCATTGCGATCTTTTCTTTTGGCTGGGCGCTGATGGTGCCCGTGGTGACGCTGCTGGTACTGGACCTCTACCCCGAGCGGCGAGGCATGGCCTCGTCCATGCAGGCGTTTGTCGGTTCGACGGCCAATGGGCTGGTGGCGGGCCTCATTGCGCCGCTGGTGATGCATTCCACGGTTTTGCTGGCACTGTCATCGCTGCTGATGTTGTGCATTGGCATGCTGTCGTGGATCTTTCTGCACCATCGCTGGCCCGAGATCGGCCGCACCCCGGTCCACCTCTGATCCAGCTGCGGATCAAGGACTGCTGGACTGCCGCCGGTCCACGTTCTTTTGCTGGTAGTAGCGGTTCTTTTCCGCGTACATCGCTTGGTCTGCACGGTGGATTGCAGCCTCCACCGCATCGCCCGACTGGCAGCAGGCGATTCCCATGGCCAGGCTGAGGTGCTGGCCCGGGTAGAACTGGTTGTTGAGTTCGAGCATCGACAAGATGCGTTCCTGCAGGGCCATGGCTCCGCGTTCATCCGTACCGGGCAACAACACCGTGAACTCATCGCCGCCAATGCGCGCTGCACAGGCCGGTGCATCCACAGCCTTGGCCAAGACCTCGCCAACGCGGCGCAGCATGGAGTCTCCCGCCGCATGGCCCTGCTCGTCGTTCACCACCTTGAGCCCATTGAGGTCGATGGCGATGATGGACAAAGGCCAAGGGCCCTTGCGGGTCAGGCGGTTGAGTTCCTCGGCGTAAAACGCCCGGTTGCGCAACTGCGTGAGCACATCGTGCTTGCCCAGGTACTCCAGATAGGCCTCGGCCTTCTTGCGCGCCGTGATGTCCACCAGCGACAGGAGCACCAGCCCCCAGTCGCTCATGTGATCGGCCAGCACCGAGAATTGCATGTGGATATGCACCGCATCGCCAGACAGTGCGTAATTGACCACTTCGCGCTGCTGGAAGGTCTTGCCCTCCCACAGGTCCAGCAACTGCTCCGCAAAGGACTCGTGCATCTCCCCGCGAAACACCCGGCCAATGTTGTTCAGCAGCATCTCCTTGCTCTCTGCGCCAAACATGCGCAGGGTCTGCTGGTTCACGTCAATCACCCGGATTTCGTGCATGCAGCGTGTCACGAACTCGGGATGCACCCGAATGAATGTCTTGAAATCGTCGATGCCCTGCGCACGCACACCATCGAGCAGGCTCTTGACCGCGCTGAAGTCCTCCACCCACAAGGACACGGGCGAATGTTCGAACAGGTCGCGAGCGTACCGCTCGCTACGGCGCAGCTCCGCCCCTGCGCGCACGGTGGCCGTCACATCCTCCAGCGACACCAACACACGGCTCCAGTTGTCCTCATAGCCGGGCAAGATGCGCGCACGGATCTGCACATCCAGCCGTCGACCGTCGAGCGCGTAGTTCACGGTCTGGTTGGAAAACTCCAGCTGCCCATCCCACAACTGCGACAGCTCATGCGCCACCGCGTCGTGCATGTCGTCCCGAAACACCTTGTCCAGGTTGGCTTCTAGGATCTGCTGGCTCTCGGCGGCAAACAGATCCAGCGTGCGCTGATTCACCTTGAGCACTTTGAGTGCGGCACTGCAGGCCCTCAGGCGGGCCGGGTCCTGGGCCAGGAACTGGCGGATGTCGGTCACGCCTTCGGCACGCCACTGATCAAAAAGCTGCTTGAGCGCGCTGTAGTCCTCCAGCCATAGTGACACCGGCGCCAGCCCGAACATGTGCTCAAAGTCCGCACCCGAAGATAAAGAAGACGACACAGCAGATTCCTCCGGAGGCCATTATTGACGAGCCGCCCGCCGCCTCTGCGACACACCGGGCCGCCACCATGAAAAAAGGCCGGCACCTTGCGGTACCAGCCTCTGCAACAGGAGCGGCACTAGCTAGCTAACTAGCGCCATTAACCCTCAACGCTCAGCGAGCCGGGCGAGCGGGACGCTTGCGAGCGTCATGGGCTACAAAAGGCTTGCCGCCACCACCCGCAGGCTTGGCAAACGCGGGCTTGCGGGGTGGGAAATCACCGCGCGGTGCGCCCGCGTCGCCACGGGGAGCAAAGCCACCACGGCCTGTATCGCCAAAACCAGGCTTGCGGCCATAACCCTCGCTGTCACGGCGTGGAGCAAAACCACGATCACCGCCGCGATCGTCACGGCCGGCAAAACCGCTGCCAAAGCCACCACCGAAACCACCACGGTCGTTGCCACCGCGTGCTGGACCACCGAAACGGCCACGCGATGGGTTGTCGCGGTTGTCATACGAGCGGCCACGGCCACCACCAAAGTCCCCACCGCGAGGCGCCTGCGGGGCGCGCTGCGAAGGCTCCATGCCCGGAATCACTTCGGCCTTGAACTGCTGGCGGCTGTACGACTCAATGTCGTAGATCTTGCGGCGATCGCGGAACTCGGCAAACGTGACGGCCAGGCCATCGCGGCCCGCACGGCCGGTGCGGCCGATGCGGTGGGTGTAATCCTCAGCCTTCATAGGCAGGCCGAAGTTGAACACGTGGGTAATGGTGGGCACGTCGATGCCACGGGCAGCCACATCGGTCGCCACCAGGATCTGCACCTGACCAGCGCGCAGCGCCATCAGGCGACGATTGCGCAGACCCTGGCTCAGGGCGCCATGCAGCGCCACGGCGGAGAAACCGTCTTGCTGCAGGTCGTTGGCCAGACCATCGCACTCCACCTGGGTGCTGGCAAAGACGATGGCCTGGTTGATCGTGGTATCACGCAACCAGTGGTCGAGCATCTTGCGCTTGTGCTGGGCATTGTCAGCCCAGTACAGCACTTGCTTGATGTTGGCGTGCTTCTCTTGCGGCGAATCGATGGTCACCTTTTGTACCGACGAACCACCGTCGTGCATCACGCGCATGGCCAGTTGCTGAATGCGCGGGGCAAAAGTCGCGCTGAACATCATGGTCTGCTTGCGCTGGCTGGTCAGCTGGTTCAGCTCTGCCAGGTCGTCCGAGAAGCCCAGATCGAGCATGCGGTCGGCTTCGTCCACCACCAGGAACTGCACCTTGTCGAGCTTGATCTGCATCGAGCGCTGCAGGTCCAGCAGGCGGCCAGGGGTTGCCACCACGAGGTTGGCGTTCTGCAACTTGGCAATCTGCAGTTGGTAAGGCATGCCACCCACCACGTTGGCCACGCGCAGACCGCGGCAATGCTTGACCAGGTCGATCGCGTCGTGCGCAACTTGCTGCGCCAGTTCACGCGTGGGGCACAGAATCAGCGCGCCAGGGGTCGCTGCCTTGAAGTTGCGCGAGCTGGTGGGGTCCTTGCGCTTGGCGCGCTTGGGGGCAGGTTCTCCACGGGCGGCAGCCTCTGCAACAGCGCGATCGAAAGCAGCGCGTTCTTCGGCTTCGGCGGCGGCCTGCTGCTTGATCAGGGTGTGCAGCACGGGCAACAGGAAGGCAGCTGTCTTGCCCGAGCCGGTCTGGCTGGAAACCATCAGGTCGATGAACTTAGTGGAGTCGTTGCCGCTACCCATGGCCAGGGGAATGGCCTTGAGCTGAACGCCCGTGGGCTGCGTGTAGCCCAGGTCGGCCACCGCCTGAACGAGTTCAGGCGCCAGGCCCAGCTCCACAAAACCGTTGGGTTCGGCGGTCACAGCGGCATCGGCCTCAATGGCAGATGCCATCACGGCGTCTAGAGGGGAAGACTGCACGGAAACGTCGGCAGCAAAGGAAGTATCGGCAGGCGCGAATTCGCCCTGCACCAAAGAGGTGTCGGTCATGATTTTTCTCTCACGAAGACGATCGCAGGCGGCGCCTGCGAGGGGCTTCGTCAATGGTTAAAAAACATCAACCATCAAACGAAACCTGCGTTGGCTCTCTCGGTAGAGGCCAGTGCGGGTGGGCGTTGTTCGCTAGTCCTGCACTGTCTGAGACAGTCGGCTGGCAAGCCCGGTGTGTGAGGGGAGATGCACAAACTGCGAGGATTTCCTGCGCAGCCTTGGATTATCGCACGGTTAAGGGTTTCCCCGCAACCCCATCCCCTGTGGTTCAAATGAGGAGTCTTCCGAATACGAAGAATTCGATCCTGCTCCAAGCGAAGCAAGCACGTTGAGATCGGCGCTTCGAGGGATTCTTGCGCCTCCTCGCATCGGAAGAGGGTTGGCAACTCAAGGCGCTTTTACCTCCACCGCCAACAGGTGCTGGCGGTAATGTGCAAGTTCGTCAATGGACTCATGGACATCTGCCAGGGCCGTGTGTTTTTGCGCCTTCTTGAAGCTGGTGTAGGCCTCGGGCTTCCAGCGCTTGGCCAGTTCCTTGAGCGTGCTCACATCCACGTTGCGGTAGTGAAAAAACTTTTCGAGCTTGGGCATGTAGCGCACCAGGAAACGCCGGTCCTGGCCAATGCTGTTGCCGCACATGGGCGCAGTGCCCTTGGGCACGTACTGGGCCAGGAAGGCGAGGATCTTCTGCTCCGCTTCCTCCTCCGTCACCGTGGACGCCTTCACCTTGTCGATCAGGCCACTGCGGCCGTGCGTTCCCTTGTTCCAGGCATCCATCTTGTTCAGCAATTCGTCCGACTGGTGAATGGCAAACACGGGACCTTCAACGCGGGGTTCCAGGCTCGGGCCGGTCACGACCACAGCAATCTCCAGCAGGCGGTCGGTGTCGGGCTCCAGGCCGGTCATTTCACAGTCCAGCCAGACCAGGTTCTGGTCGGATTTGGCAAGCGTGGCAGGGGTGGGTTTGTTGGCTTCTGACATGGCGCGCATTGTCGCCGATGGCCTAAACTCGCCGCACATGCCCACCTCTGACGACATTTCCCCCTCTTTGCTGCTCACCGTGGCCTTTGCCGCCGCGCTGCTGCTGGGCCTTGCCCTCAAGTTCTGGCTGGCGACACGCCAGGTCCGGCATGTGGCCCGCCACCGCACTGCAGTCCCCACCCCGTTTGCCGAACGCATCGCGCTGGCCGCACACCAGAAGGCGGCTGACTACACCATCACCAAAGCCCGCCTGGGCATGCTGGAGATGGCGCTGGGGGCGGCCGTGCTGCTGGGCTGGACCTTGCTGGGCGGCCTGGATGCACTGAACCAGGCGCTGCTTGGCGCGCTGGGTGGCGGCATGTGGCAACAGATGGCATTGCTGGTGGCCTTTGCTGCCATCAGCGGACTGATCGACCTGCCCCTGTCGCTGTACCAGACCTTCGTGGTGGAAGAACGGTTTGGCTTCAACAAAATGACCTGGCGCCTGTGGCTGGCGGATGCCCTCAAGGGCCTGCTGGTGGGCGCCATCATCGGGCTGCCGATTGCCGCACTGATCCTCTGGCTGATGGGCGCTGCAGGCCCGCTGTGGTGGCTGTGGGCCTGGTGCTTCTGGATGGGTTTCAACCTGCTGCTGATGGTGATCTACCCCACCTTCATCGCACCGCTGTTCAACAAGTTCCAGCCACTCGAAGATGAATCGCTCAAAGCCCGCGTGACGGCACTCATGCAGCGCTGCGGCTTCTCGGCCAAGGGCCTGTTTGTGATGGACGGCAGCCGCCGCAGCGCCCACGCCAACGCCTACTTCACGGGCTTTGGTGCCGCCAAGCGCGTGGTGTTCTACGACACCCTGCTGCGCCAGCTGGCCCCCGGCGAGGTGGAGGCCGTCCTGGCCCATGAGCTGGGCCATTTCAAGCACCGCCACATCGTCCAGCGTGTCGTGATGATGTTTGCGCTGAGCCTGACAGGCTTTGCGCTGCTGGGCTGGCTCTCCACCCAAGTCTGGTTCTACACCGGGCTGGGCGTGCGCCCCAATATCTCGCTGGACCCGGCCATGGCAGCTGCCCCCAATGACGCACTGGCATTGCTGCTGTTCATGCTGGTCGTGCCGGTCTTCACATTTTTCATCTCGCCGCTGTTCTCGCAGCAGTCGCGCCGCCATGAGTTCCAGGCGGATGCGTATGCCGTGGCCCAAGCCAGCGGCGCCGATCTGTCGTCGGCCCTGCTCAAGCTGTACGAAGACAACGCCTCCACGCTCACACCCGATCCGGTGTACGTGAAGTTTTACTACTCGCATCCACCGGCCACCGAACGGCTGGCGCGCATGCAAACCCCTGCTCACCCATGACTACCATGTTGAAGAAAAAAGACTGGTCTACGCTGACCCGCCGTGCCCTGACAGCCACAGAAGTCGTAGCAAACCTGGCCAAGCTGGAAGGCTGGAGCCTCAGCGGCGACGGCGCCAACGTCGCCATCGAGAAGATCTACCACTTTGCCAATTACTACGAGACCATCTCGTTCGTGAACGCGCTGGCGTTCATTGCCAACGCGCAAGACCACCACCCCGACCTGTCGGTGCATTACAACCGCTGCGTGGTACGGCTGAACACGCACGACGTGCACGGCATCTCCAGCACCGACTTCGAGTGCGCCACACAGTTCGACGCGCTGGTCGCGCTGTGACACAGGCCCACCATGGCTGAACGCAGCGCCCTCATGGAAGGTACCGTGGTGGCCAGCCATGGGCGCCACTGTATGGTCGAGACCCCGGATGGGGAGCGCCGCATCTGCCACCCCCGTGGCAAAAAAAGCCAGGCCGTCGTCGGCGACCATGTGCTGTGGCAGGCACCGCCGCCCGGCCAAGGCGAAGAAGGCACCATCGAAAAGGTCAAGGAGCGGCGCAACCTCTTTTACCGCCAGGACGAGATCCGCACCAAGTCGTTTGCCGCCAACCTGGACCAGGTGCTCATCCTGATTGCGGCAGAGCCGGTGTTCTCGGAAAGCCAGCTGTCCCGCGCACTGATTGCGGCAGAAGCTGAGGGCATCAAGCCCATCATCGCCCTCAACAAGAGTGATCTGGTCGAGCCCTTCGCCCGCGCATGGGAGCGCCTACTGCCCTACCGACACATGGGCGCAGGCAAACACTACGGTGTACTGCCGCTGTCGCTGGCGCTGTCCAGCGATGTGGACCGCGCCCTGCTGATGGAACACCTGCAGGGTAAAACCACGCTGGTGCTGGGCCCGTCGGGCTCAGGTAAAAGCACGCTGATCAACCTGCTGGTGCCCGGCGCTTCTGTGCTGACCGGGGAAATCTCGCAGGCGCTGAACTCTGGCAAACACACCACCACCAGCACCCACTGGTACTGGATGGATGCGGCGCGCACCACCGCACTGATCGACTCGCCGGGGTTCCAGGAATTTGGGCTCCACCATATCGCCCCCATGCAGCTCGCCGCCTGCATGCCCGACATCGCAGAACACGCGACGGCCTGCAAGTTCTACAACTGCACTCACCTGCATGAACCGGGCTGTGGCGTACTGGATGCTGTAAAAAGTGGCCCAAGCGCTGGAGGAATAAGCCCCTCGCGCTACAAAATATATAGCGATTTATTTGAAGAGCTGAGCCACACCCGGTATTGAGGACCTCCGCCTGAAGCGCTGCTCTACGCCGCGCCAACAAGCTTTGACCCGCTAGCCCAGCAAGCGCGCCAGCGTGAGCAACGCCAGCAGCAGCATCCAGACCACCACCGAGCGCCACACCAGGCCGACCACGCTGCGCAGGTGGCCCACTTCGGGCTCGCGGCCAGGGGTGGAGTCGCTATCGCCCATGTCAGCGTCGATCTCCAGGCCCTGCGGAGCATGCAGCTCGGTGCGCGCCTTGAGCGCCTCACCGCCCAGGCGCACATTGATGGCCCCCGCTGTCGCGGCGAGCACCACACCATCGTTGTCGTTGGGAAACCGCTGTGCGTGAAAACGCCAACCTTCAATCGCTTCTTCAAAGCTGCCCACCACCGCAAAACTCAGCGCCGTGAGCCGCGCTGGCAACCAATCGATGGCGGTCCAGGCCTGTGCCGAGGCCTGCTGCAGGGATTCGCTGGCTGGCAGTGCACCGGTACGCTGCTTGTAGTGCCAGTAGCGGGAGACAAATTCAGCCAGGCGATACAGCACCGCTCCCGTTGGCCCCAGCCCCAGCGCAGCCAGCACCGAGAACCAGGCCAGCACGCCAAACACGTGCCGGTGGGCGGCCAGCACCGAATACTCAATCACATGGCGCACGATCTCGCTGCGCGGCAGCGCGCCCACATCGACCTGCTGCCAGTGCGCGAGGCGCTCGCGGGCCGCATCTTCGTCCCCCTCCTCCAGCGCATCGCGGATGCCAGTGAAGTGGTGGCTGAACTGCCGAAAGCCCAGCGTGACATACAGCACCGCCACACTCCAGAGCACTGCAAACGGCCAGCCCAGCCCCCACAACAGCAGCCAGTGGATGGCCAGCGTGACCAGTGCAGGAACAAGCACTGCGAGGCTCCACGCCACCCAGCCGTGGTGCGATTTGCCCGCGTCGAAATTGCGGCTCACGGATAGCGCCCACGCACGCAGCCCCGCATGGATGGGATTGCTGCGGGCCAGGGGACGTGCCTGCTCGATCAGCAGAGCGAACAGGATGGCGAAGAAACTCATGGAGGGCAATGATACTGGCGCTTCGCCCTGGTGCACCCCATTGCGCGCACGGCAGCTTCAGGCCTGCATGAAGCGGTAGAAATTACGCAGCATGCCCGCCGTGGCACCCCAGATGAAATGGGTTTTGCCACCCTGCTCGTAGGGCATGGAGAACCACTCGCGGTGCACGCCATCGCGATCAAACACGTGGCGACGGTGACGGGCCGGGTCCAGCAAGAAGGCCAGGGGCACCTCGAACAGGTCGGCCACTTCATACGGGTTGGGCTGCAGCACGCAATCCGGCTGCACCAGAGCGACCACGGGGGTGATGATGAACGATGAGCCGGTCACATAGGTGGGGAGGGTTCCCAGCACCTCGACAAACGCACGGTCGAGCCCCACCTCTTCCTGTGCTTCGCGCAAGGCGGTGTCGGCCGGGCTGGCGTCTTCCGGATCGGCGCGCCCCCCCGGAAAGGCAACCTGCCCGGAATGGGTGGACAGATGTGCCGTGCGCTCCGTCAGCAGCACCATGGGTTGCTCACGCAACACGATGGCCAGCAACACGGACGCATGGGCCGGCTCGCGGTTCATGAACTTCTTTTCCAGCACCACCTCCGGCTCCCACTGGGGCGGCTGCGCAAAACGCGCACGCAGTGCATCGGGCGTCTGCGCCGCCAGGGGCACGGCAGGCAGGTGCGCATCCACCCCGACCACCGGCACCATTCGGGGGTCAAAGTCGGGCAGGCTCGACAGAGGCGCGATGACCGATGAGACGGCGGGAGGAGAAGGAGGGTTCACAACTAGCGGAACAGGTTGTCGACAGACAAAAAACAAAAAGCCGCTACAGGCTGACGCTGTAGCGGCTTGTCAGGACAGGCCCTCGCCTTGCTTGGATTAAGCGGCGGTGGCAGCAGCCTTGACGCGCGAAGGCAGCTTTTCCTTGATACGTGCCGACTTACCGCTGCGATCACGCAGGTAGTACAGCTTGGCACGACGCACGTCACCACGGCGCTTGACTTCAATGCTGGCGATCAGCGGGCTGTAGGTCTGGAACGTACGTTCCACGCCTTCACCGCTGGAGATCTTGCGCACGGTGAAGCCGCTGTTCAGGCCGCGATTGCGCTTGGCAATCACCACACCTTCGTAAGCCTGCACGCGCTTGCGGTTGCCTTCCACCACGTTCACGCTCACGATGACGGTGTCACCAGGGGCGAATTCGGGGATGGACTTGTTCAAGCGGGCAATTTCTTCCGCTTCCAGGGTCTGGATCAGGTTCATGTGAGTTTCCTAGTGATCTTGTCCGCGCCAAAAATGGCTGCGTCGGGATTGACGTCTCAGTGTTTTGCGGGAGAACTCCCGGGCAAAACGGCCGGCCAGAGGATCGAAAAGCCTTTGATTATAGCAATTCAGCCGAGCTTGGCCAATACTGCTTCATCGGCGGGGGCCAAACGCCCGGCCTGGCGTGCGGCGTCGATGAGATCGGGCCGATGGCGAGCCGTGGTGGCCAGGCGCTGGTCGCGCCGCCAGCGCTCGATCTGTGCATGGTGGCCCGACAGGAGGGCAGCAGGCACCTGCTGCCCCGCCCACTCTTCCGGCCGCGTGTAGTGCGGACAGTCCAGCAGGCCATCCAGTGCCGGATTGAAACTGTCGAGCTGGTGGCTGCCCTCGTCATTGAGCACACCGGGCTGCAGGCGCGCCACGGCATCCAGCAAAGCCATGGCAGCAATCTCGCCCCCAGAGAGCACGAAGTCGCCCAGGCTCATCTGCACAGTCACATGCGCATCGATGAACCGCTGGTCGATGCCTTCGTAGCGGCCACACAACAACACCGCGCCCTCGCTGGCAGACCAGCGCTCCACAGCGGCGTGGTTCAACGACTCGCCGATGGGAGAGAAAAGCACCACCGGCGCCTGAGCCTCCTCGGGCTCACCCCGCTCCGCCCGGATGGCCGCGAGGCAGCGCGCCAGAGGTTCGGCCATCATCACCATGCCCGGGCCGCCGCCAAACGGACGGTCATCCACCCGGCGGTAGTTGCCGTCGGCGTAGTCCCGGGGGTTCCACAGGCGCACATCGACCTGGCCGCTGGCATAGGCGCGTCGGGTCACGCCGCTTGCCAAGAAGGGGGCAAACAGCTCAGGGAAAAGGGTGATGATGTCAAAGCGCATGGTGCGCGGCGCGGCTCAGGGGGCGCCTGTCAATAGTCGGGCTGCCAGTCAACGGTGATACGTTTCTCAGCCAGATCCACCTTGTCCACAAAGGCCGAGACAAACGGGATCATGCGCTCCTGCGCCTTGCCGTCCTGCTCGTAAGCCAGTACCAGCACGGTCTGGGGGCCGGTGGACATCAGCTCGCGCACCTGGCCCAGCGCCACGCCTTCGCGGTTGAATACCGACAGGCCGATCAGATCGACCCAGTAATACTCGTCATCCGAAGTGGATGGAAAACTGGAACGCGGCACAAAAATCCGTGCGCCCCGCAACGCCTCTGCGCCGTTGCGGTCGTCAATGCCCTGCGCCCAGGCCACCACGGAGTCCGAGTGGTCCTTGGCCTGGCGGATGGGCAGCAGCACGGTGCCGCTGAAGGTCTTGGCCCCGCGCTCGGACGGCTGCAGGTACCAGCGTTTGGACGAAAAAAGTGCCTCGGGATTGCTGCTGTGCGGCAGCACCTTGAACCAGCCCTTGACGCCCCAGGCATCTGCAATGCGCCCTACTTCAACGGCGTCAGCAGGCAGTTCTGCGGGTTCGAGGGTCAGTGGTGTGGTGGCCATGGCAGTGAATCCAGAATGAGAAAAGGGCGGGTTCCGCCAGACCAGCCGACGGAACCCGCCCTTTTCGGGGCGCTTTAAGCAGCCTTCTTGGCGGCTTGCTTGATCAGGCGGTCCACCGTGGGGGAGGACTGGGCGCCCACGCCCACCCAGTAAGCCAGACGGTCTTGCACGATGCGCAGGCCTTCTTCGGATTCCTTGGCGGTCGGGTTGTAGAAGCCGATGCGCTCAATGAAGCGGCCGTCACGGCGCACGCGCTTGTCAGCAACGACGATGTTGAAGAAAGGACGGCCCTTGGAGCCGCCGCGGGAGAGTCGAATGACGACCATGATTTATCCTTCGGGTGGTGAACTCCGGCAACATTTGCCGTAAGCCACAGTGTTCGCAACCATATTCGCAACGCTTGAGACACGCGACATGGCCACCCGGCCAGCGACACGCTGCAAAGCCCGCGATTATATCTATTTGTTCCAATGTCCACCATCCGCCCCAGCACCGACAGCGATATCCCCGCCATTACCGCCATTTACCAACACCATGTGCTCCACGGCACGGGCACGTTCGAGATCGATCCCCCTTCCGAAGCCGACATGGCAGGCCGCCGCGCTGACGTACTGGCGCGCGGGCTGCCCTGGCTGGTGGCCGAGCAGGATGGACAGGTGCTGGGCTTTGCCTATGCCAACTGGTTCAAGCCCCGTCCGGCCTACCGTTTCTCGGCCGAGGACTCGATCTACGTGGCCAACAGCGCCCGGGGCATGGGCCTGGGCCGCAAGCTGCTGGCCGAGCTGGCCGTGCAGGCCGAGGCCGTGGGCGTGCGCAAACTGCTGGCGGTGATTGGCGACTCGGCCAACGCGGGCTCCATTGGCGTACACCGGGCACTGGGCTTCACCGATGTGGGCATCATGCGCTCGGTGGGCTGGAAGTTTGGCGCCTGGCGCGATATCGTGCTCATGGAAAAGACCCTGGGCGCGGGCGACACCACCTCCCCCGAATAACGCGACGCCCCCATGAAAAACAAAACCGTGGCGGCCTGGCTCGCCTTTGTGGGCGGGCCCTTGGGCCTGCACCGCTTCTATCTGCACGGCCTTTCCGACATGCTCGGCTGGCTGCTGCCCATTCCCACGGCGCTGGGCATCTATGGCATCCAGCGGGTGCAACAACTCGGCCAGGACGACCACTACAGCTGGGTGCTGATTCCGTTGCTGGGCTTCACGATTGCCGCCTGTGCGCTGCGTGCCATCCTGTATGCGCTTATGACGGCCGAGGCCTGGAATGCGCGCTACAACCCCAGTGCCGCGCCCGATGCCGCACCGGGCCGGACGCAATGGATCACCGTGGGCGCCATCGTGGTGTCGCTGCTGATTGGCACCACGGTGCTGATGGCCAGCCTGGCGTTCAGCTTCCAGCGGTACTTTGAATACCAGATCGAGGAGGCGCGCAAGATCTCTCAGTGATCTGCCGACAGGCACCCAAACAAAAAGCCCCATTGAATTCGCATTCAATGAGGCTTTTGCGCTAGTGCTGCTTGCCCTGAAAGCTATCTATTTAATAGCAATCAGAAGCACCTGGGCATATCGCCCATCAGAACAGCTGCAGGCTGATCCAGTAGGCGACGGCGGCCACAAACGCACTGGCGGGAATGGTCAATATCCACGCCCAGATGATGTTGCCCGCCACACCCCAGCGCACGGCGCTGGCACGCTGGGTGGAGCCCACACCGACGATGGCGCCCGTGATGGTGTGCGTGGTGGAGACCGGAATGCCCAGCGTGGTGGCCAGGAACAAGGTCAGCGCCCCGCCCGTTTCGGCACAGAAGCCGCCCACCGGCTTGAGCTTGGTGATCTTCTGGCCCATGGTCTTCACAATGCGCCAGCCGCCAAACATGGTCCCGAGGCCAATGGCCACGTAGCAGCTGATGATGGCCCAGGTGGGGGGCGAGGCATCAGACGCCGACGAGTACCCCGTGGCAATCAGCAGCAGCCAGATGATGCCGATGGTCTTTTGCGCATCATTGCCGCCGTGCCCGAGGCTGTAGGCGCCGGCAGACACCAACTGCAGCCGGCGGAACCATTTATCCACCTTGCTCGGGCGCGTGCGCCGGAAGATCCAGGCCACCGCCACCATCATGAGCGAACCCAGCGCAAAACCCAGCAGTGGCGACACGAAGATGAACGCCACGGTCTTGAGGATGCCTGCCGAGATCAGCGCCCCCGCACCAGCTTTGGCAATTACCGCACCCACGATGCCACCGATGAGGGCGTGCGAGGAGCTGCTGGGAATGCCGTAGTACCAGGTGATCACGTTCCAGGTGATCGCGCCCACCAGGGCGCCAAACACCACGTGCGTATCCACAATGCCCGGCTGCACAATGCCCTTGCCCACCGTCGCCGCCACGCTGAGGTGAAAGACGAAGATCGCCACAAAGTTGAAGAAGGCGGCAAACAGCACCGCCTGCGCCGGTTTGAGCACACCGGTGGAGACCACCGTAGCGATCGAATTAGCCGCGTCGTGGAACCCGTTCATGAAGTCGAACAGGATCGCCAGGGCCACAAGCAGAACCACAACCCAGAGGGCCGTCTGTACGGTTTCCATACTGGTCAGCCTGCGGGGTTCAGGAGTTTTCGAGGACGATGCCCTCGATGCAGTTGGCCACGTCCTCGCACTTGTCGGTGATGGTCTCCAGCAGCTCGTAGATGGCCTTGAGCTTGATCACCTCGCGCACATCGGGCTCCTCGCGGAACAGCTTGCTCATGGCGCTGCGCATCACGCGGTCCGCGTCGGATTCGAGCTTGTCGATCTCCTCGCAGGTCTTGAGCGCAGCCTCGGCCACGGCCGGGTCGGCGATCTTCTCCAGCAGCTTGACGGCATCGCGCAGGCGCTCGCAGCACTTGAGGCTCAGGTCCGTGAGGCGGGTGATTTCTTCCGTCATGTGGCGCACGTCGTACAGCGCCATGGTCTCGGCCGAGTCCTGGATCAGGTCAGCCACATCGTCCATGGTGTTGATCAGCGTGTGGATCTGCTCACGGTCGATGGGGGTGATGAAGGTCTTGTGGATGGCCTTGTTCACCTCGTGTGTCACGCGGTCGGCAGCACGCTCGGCGTTGTCCACATCCTGGTTGTACTTGTCGCGCAGGTGCGGGTCGCTGTAGTTGGCCACCAGTTGCGAGAAGGCCCGGGCCGCCTCGACGATGCGGTCCGCATGCTGGTTGAACATTTCAAAAAAATTGCCTTCGCGTGGCAACAGCTTGGCAAACAGCATGGAGACTCCTGGATCGGGAACGAATGGTGAGAAAAGGCTGCGCCATGACAAAACCATGACGCTTTCGTGACCCGGCGAGTTTAACCGTGCGCCCTGCAGGGGGTTGATGCCGCTGCCTCATGCAGTCATGCCGCCCTACGCGCAGGGCCACGGGCGGCGGGGCGACGCCCGTCTCGGCCTTCCCCCGTCAGGCACCCCGGAAGATGAAATACACCGCGCCCACCAGACACAGCCCCGCCCAGAGGTAGTCCCATTTCAGGGGTTGACCCATGTAGAACACGGCGAACGGCACAAACACGCCCAGCGTGATGACCTCCTGCATGATCTTGAGCTGCCCCACGTTGAACTGGGTGAAGCCGATGCGGTTGGCTGGCACCTGCAACAGGTACTCAAACAGCGCGATGCCCCAGCTGACGAGGGCTGCAACGTACCACGGCGAGGAGGCCAGGTTCTTGAGGTGCCCATACCAGGCAAAGGTCATGAAGATGTTGCTGGCGGTGAGCAGCAGCACCGTTTGCAGCGAGATGGGCAGGGACTGGAGCGCGTTCATGGTGAGGCGTCAGGGCTGAGAGAGTGAACGAATCGATCGATTATGAACAAAATCAGCCGATCGCGCCGGTGTTACATGCCTTGACAGCTATTCATTTAATAGCAACATTCTCTCCACTGCACCCGGCAGAAGACACAAAAAAGGCACTCCACTGGAGTGCCTTTCAGAGAGTGCGGCACCGACTGGGCGGTGCGTTTGCTGCAGCGGCTTATTCGCCCAGGTAGGCGGCGCGCACCTTGGGGTCGCTCAGCAGTTGCTGGCCGGGGCCGGTCATGGTGATCAGGCCCGACTCCATCACGTAGCCACGGTCGGCAATCGCCAGCGCGCGGCTGGCGTTCTGCTCCACCAGCACGATGGTCACGCCCAGGGCGTACACATCGCGCACCACCTCGAAGATCTTGTCCACCATGATGGGCGATAGACCCATCGAGGGCTCGTCCAGCAGCAGCACCTTGGGCTGGCTCATCAGTGCACGGCCCATGGCCAGCATCTGCTGTTCGCCGCCCGACATGGTGCCAGCCAGCTGGTCCTTGCGCTCACGAAGGCGCGGGAAGATGGTGAACATCTTCTCGATGTCGGCCAGGATGCCCGCTTTGTCGGAGCGTGTGTACGCGCCCATCTGCAGGTTTTCGGTGATGGTCATGCGCGCGAACACGCCGCGGCCTTCCGGCACCATGACCAGGCCCTTTTTCACCAGATCCCAGGCGCCCTTGCCCTTGATGCTTTCGCCCAGGTACTCGATGTCGCCATCGTTCATCGCCAGCGTGCCGGTGATGGCCTTCATGGTGGTGGTCTTGCCAGCGCCGTTGGAGCCGATCAGCGAGACCAGCTCGCCTTCGCGCACTTCAAAGTCCACGCCCTTCACGGCCTGGATACCGCCGTAGGCGACCTTCAGGCCCTTGACCTGCAGCAGTACCTTGTTGGATTTTTCGGCCATTCTCAATGTCCTCCGGTGCCCAGATAGGCCTCAATCACTTTTTCGTTCTTCTGCACTTCGGCAGGGTTGCCCTCGGCAATCTGCTTGCCGTAGTCGAGCACCGTCACACGGTCGCACAGGCCCATCACCAGCTTCACGTCGTGCTCAATGAGCAGGATGGTGCGGTTGTCATTGCGGATGCGGTCGATCAGCTCGCGCAGCTGCACCTTCTCGGTGGCGTTCATGCCGGCGGCGGGCTCGTCCAGCGCGATCAGCTGCGGGTCGGTGGCCAGCGCACGGGCAATTTCCAGGCGACGCTGGTCGCCGTAGCTCAGGGTACGCGCCTTGTAGTCGGCAAACTTGCCGATGCCCACGTAGTCCAGCAGTTCCTGGGCACGCTTGGCAATCGCGGCTTCTTCTTCCTTGAAGCCCTTGGTGCGCAGCACCGCGCCCAGCAGGCCGGACTTGGTACGGATGTGGCGGCCCACCATCACGTTCTCGAGCGCCGTCATTTCGGCAAACAGGCGAATGTTCTGGAAGGTGCGGGCGATACCGGCCTTGGCCACTTCGTGCACGGCCGTGGGCTCGTAGGGCTTGCCGGCCAGCTCGAACGTCCCGGCGTCGGGGGTGTACAGGCCGGTGATCACGTTGAAGAACGTGGTCTTGCCCGCGCCGTTGGGGCCGATCAGGCCATACACCTGGCCGCGCTGGATGGTGATGCCCACGTCGGACAGGGCCTGCAGGCCGCCGAAGCGCTTGGAGATACCGGCGACCTTCAGCACCACTTCATTGGATTTCTCTGTCATTGCTAACTTTCGGTGGTGTTCTTCTTCAGGTCTTCTGCGTCAGGCTCTTGCCGTGCTCAGGCGACGGCCACAGGCCGCGGGGGCGCATCAGCATGATGATGATCATCGCCAGGGCAATCAGCAGCTGGCGCAGGATGGCGGAGTCGAGGCGACCGTCCGTCATGGCCTGCAGCGGGCCGGCCACGTAGCGCAGCACTTCGGGTAGGGCCGACAGCAGCACGGCACCCAGGATCACGCCAGGGATGTGGCCGATACCGCCCAGCACCACCATGGCGACGATCATGACCGACTCCATCAGGCTGAAGGACTCGGGCGACACGAAGCCCTGGAAGGCACCGAACATCGCACCCGACACGCCGCCGAACGAAGCGCCCATGCCGAAGGCCAGCAGCTTCATGTTGCGGGTGTTGATGCCCATGGCCTTGGCTGCGATTTCGTCTTCACGGATCGCCATCCAGGCGCGGCCGATGCGCGAGTCCTGCAGGCGGTAGCAGATCACGATGGAGACCACCACCAGCACCAGGAACAGGTAGTAGTACAGCGTGACGGAGTTGATGTCGAAGCCGAACAGTTCCAGGCGTTTACCCAGGTCCAGGCCGAAGATCTTGACCGAGTCGATCTGGCCCAGGCCCTTGGGGCCGTTGGTCAGGTTGACGGGGTGGTCCAGGTTGTTCAGGAAGATGCGGATGATTTCGCCGAAGCCCAGCGTCACGATGGCCAGGTAGTCACCGCGCAGCTTGAGCGTGGGCGCCCCCAGCATGGCGCCAAAGAACGCCGCTAACAACGCCGCTACCGGTATCACGATCCACAGCGAGGTGTGCAACCCGTTGGGAAACATGGCGGCAAACGCCGCAAAGTTGTCCGCGAGGTGCGGCGACGCCATCAGGGCAAACAGGTAGGCGCCCACGGCGTAGAACGCCACATAGCCCAGGTCCAGCAGGCCGGCGTAGCCCACCACGATGTTCAGGCCCAGGGCCAGCAGCACATACAGCAGGGCCAGGTCGGCAATGCGCACCCAGGCGTTGCCGAAGGATTGCAGGATCAGCGGCAGCACCAGCAGCGCCACGGCGCCGATGATCCAGTTGGTTTTGGTGTTCTTCATGGTGTGAGGCTCCTCAGGCGCGATCGGCCACACGCTCACCCAGCAGGCCCGAGGGGCGCAGCGTCAGGATGATGATGAGCACGATGAACGCAAAGATGTCGGTGTAGTGGCTACCCAGCAAACCGCCCGTGAGCGTGCCGATGTAACCCGAGCCGATGGCTTCGATGAGGCCCAGCAAAATACCGCCCACCACCGCACCGGCCAGGTTGCCAATGCCGCCAAACACCGCCGCCGTGAAGGCCTTGAGACCGGGCAGGAAGCCCATGGTGTGTTGTGCCGTGCCGTAGTTGGACGCGTACATCATGCCGGCGATGGCCGCCAGCACGGCGCCGATGATGAAGGTGGCCGAGATCACCATGTCGGGCTTCACGCCCATCAGGGATGCCACGCGGGGGTTCTCCGCCGTGGCGCGCATGGCGCGACCCAGGTTGGTGTGGTTGACCAAATAGACCAGCGAAGCCAGGGCCACCGCCGTCACGCCCAGGATCAGGATCTGCGTGGGGGTGATGAAGGCGCCACCCACCTGGAACGGCGTGCTGGGCAGCAGCGTGGGATACGGCTTGTAGTTGGGCTTCCAGATGATCATCGCCAGCGTCTGCAGCAGGATCGACATGCCGATGGCAGTGATCAGGGGTGCGAGGCGCGGGCTGTTGCGCAGCGGCTTGTACGCAATCTTCTCGATGGTGTAGTTGAGGGTGGCAGCCACCACGCACGCGATGATGGTGGCCAGCAGCAGGATGGTCCAGCCCGGCGCGCCCGGCATGGCGGCCTGCATCATTCCAATACAGCTCCAGCTGGTGAGGGCGCCGATCATGAGCACCTCGCCGTGGGCGAAATTGATGAGTTGAATAATGCCGTACACCATCGTGTAGCCCAAGGCTATCAAGGCGTACATGCTGCCGAGTACCAGACCGTTGATGATCTGTTGCAGCAAAATGTCCATAAGAGAAGTCCTTCGTTTGTGACGTACCCACCGCTTTGGCACCGGAATCGGTACAGCCTTGTGGGCCCGACTGCCATCTAGCAAAAAACCCGCCAGGAATGCAGCTGTGCGGGTTTGTGGACGGGATTGTAGCGAGTAGTCACAACCGCCCCAATCCAAGCCGGGCGGGGTTTTCCCTCGGGTTTTGGTCACATCAGCGCGCCACGCACTGCATAAGCATTTTTGATGCACGCAAGATAATTGATGTGCAAACTTATTACCTTAATCATGCCGAATCGGCATAACGCGGTTTTTAAGGATGCAGCTTCGGCTGAAAAGGGACCGCCCCACTCCCTGGCGGTCTAGAGGCCGGCCCCGCGATCAGACGCCGGTGTCTGGCGCCTGCACGTCCGGGTGGGCGGCGGCGACATTGCGCTCGCGCAAATCCCGCATCTTCTGGGCGATCTTGATCTCCAGCCCCCGCTCCACGGGCTGGTAAAAGCCGGGCTCGGCCATGCCTTCGGGCAGGTAGTTTTCGCCTGCTGCAAAGCCGCCCTCTTCGTCATGGGCGTAGCGGTAGCCCTTGCCGTAGTCGAGCTCTTTCATCAATTGGGTGGGCGCATTGCGCAGGTGCATGGGCACCGGGCGTGTGCCGTCCTGCTTGACCCAGGCACGGGCCGCGTTGTAGGCCTTGTAAACGGCGTTGGACTTGGGGGCGACGGCCAGGTAGACCACGCATTCGGCCAGCGCCAGCTCGCCCTCGGGGCTGCCCAGGCGTTCGTACACCTCGCTCGCGTCCAGCGCCAGGCGCAGCGCGCGGGGGTCGGCCAGACCAATGTCTTCGGCCGCCATGCGCACCAGGCGGCGCGCCATGTAGCGCGGGTCGGCGCCACCGTCGAGCATGCGCACCAGCCAGTACAGCGCGGCATCGGGGTCGGAGCCGCGCACCGACTTGTGCAGCGCGCTGATGGTGTCGTAGAACTGCTCGCCGCCCTTGTCGTAGCGGCGCATGCGCTCGCCCAGCACCTTGAGCAGCCACGCGTCGGTGATCTCGGTGAGCTTCTCCTGCGCGGCCGCCATGGCCAGCGTCTCCAGCGTGTTGAGCAAGCGGCGCGCGTCGCCATCGGCATAGGCTACCAATCGGTCGATTGCTACGCTTTCAATAGCTGGCAGCGCTTGTTCTGCCTGTGCCAGGCCCACAATTCGCTTCAAATCCTCTTCGAACAAGGGCTGCAGCACATAGACCGCCGCCCGCGACAGCAACGCGGAGTTGACCTCGAACGAAGGGTTCTCGGTGGTGGCGCCGATGAAGGTAAACAGGCCTGATTCGACATGCGGCAGGAAGGCGTCCTGCTGGCTTTTGTTGAAGCGGTGCACTTCATCGACAAACACGATGGTGCGCTGCTGCATCAGCCCGTCGCGCGCGGCCTGGGCCTGCTCCACTGCTTCGCGGATGTCCTTGACCCCGCCCAGTACGGCGCTGATGCTGATGAACTGCGCATCAAACGCGTCGGCCATGAGCCGCGCAATGGTGGTCTTGCCCACGCCAGGCGGGCCCCACAGGATGCAACTGTGCGGACGGCCCGACTCAAACGCCAGCCGCAGCGGCATGCCCGGGCCCAGCACATGCTGCTGGCCGATCACCTCGCCCAACGTGCGGGGCCGCAGGCGCTCGGCCAGGGGCTGGTGGCTGGATGGGTGCGCCGAAGAAGGGGCTGAGGCACTGCGTGCTGCCATGGTCGTGTCCTGTCTACAGTAGGCTGATTTTCAAGCCAGATAGGCCTCTAGCGCCTACAAATCATGCGCTGGCAGCTACATTTTTAGGATCAACCTATTGCTTCACGACATCAGCCCCTGCCGGAGGCTTGAACTGGAAGGTGCTGGCGGGCAAGGCCGCATTGGCCTGCATGCCGTTGAAGCGGATCAGCGAACGCTGGCCAAAGCTGTCCAGGATGTCGAGCGCCGCCAGTTGCTCGCCCGCAAAGCCCACGCGCACGCTCTTGAGCTGACCGTCCTTGGTCTTGGGGCTGGCCAGCACCCACTGCAAACCATCGGCGTCGGGGGCGGCCTCCAACGTGAAATCGGCCTTCAACGCCGACAGGTCGGGCGCCGATGCCAACAGCGCGGCAGGGGTGCTGCCCAGCGCTTGCGACTGTGAGCGCTGCGTGACCTGATTCAGGTCCACGTCATACAGCCACAGCGTTTGGCCGTCGGCCACGATGGTCTGCTCGAAAGGCTTCTTGTAGACGAACTTGAAGCGCCCGGGGCGCTGAAACTCGAAGCTACCGCTCGACGTCTTGGTGCGCGCGGCCTGGCCGTCCTTGGGCGGCGATGTCACGGTCTGCGTGAAGTCGGCCTTGCCCGTCTGCGTGCCCTTCATGAAGGATTCCAGGCTTTTCAGCCCGTCAGCGCTAGCCACGCTTGCCGCAGCAGCTATCAAAATTGCAGTAGCGATCTTTTTCAACACGAACTCCTGTAAGGGGGGACCGGCCTTGCGGTCCAGCCGGTCACTCGCTGCGGTTGGGCACCAGCACTTCACGCTGGCCGCTGGCCGTGAGGGCGCTGACCAGACCGGCTTTTTCCATGTCTTCCAGCAGCCGCGCCGAGCGGTTGTAGCCAATGCGCAGCTTGCGCTGCACGTACGAGATGCTCGCCTTGCGGTCCTTGAGCACCACTTCGACGGCCTGGTCGTACATGGGGTCCTTCTCGCCGCCTTCACCACCGCCGCCTTCCCCTGACAGATCGCCCTCGCCATCCACAGTTCCGCCTTCGAGCACGCCTTCTATGTAGTCCGGCTCCCCTTGTTCCTTGAGGTAACTGACGACACGGTGTACTTCCTCGTCCGACACGAAAGCGCCGTGCACGCGGATCGGCAGGCCCGTGCCGCTGGCCATGTAGAGCATGTCGCCCATGCCCAGCAGAGCCTCGGCGCCCATCTGGTCGAGGATGGTGCGGCTGTCAATTTTGGAGCCCACCGAGAATGCAATGCGGGTAGGAATATTGGCCTTGATCAGGCCGGTGATCACGTCCACGCTGGGGCGCTGGGTGGCCAGGATCAGGTGGATGCCCGCGGCACGCGCCTTCTGCGCCAAGCGGGCGATGAGTTCTTCGATCTTCTTACCCACCACCATCATCAGGTCAGCCAACTCGTCGATGATGACCACGATGTGTGGCAGGCGCTGCAGCGGCTCGGGCTCTTCGGGCGTGAGGCTGAAGGGGTTGTAGATGAACTCTTCCTTGGCCTTGGCCTCGTCGATCTTGGTGTTGTAGCCCGCCAGGTTGCGCACGCCGAGCTTGGACATGAGCTTGTAGCGGCGTTCCATCTCGGCCACACACCAGTTCAGGCCGTGCGCCGCCTGCTTCATGTCAGTGACCACGGGCGCCAGCAGGTGCGGAATACCTTCGTAGACCGACATTTCCAGCATCTTGGGGTCGATCATCAAAAGGCGCACATCGCGTGCCTCGGCCTTGTACAGCAGCGAGAGGATCATGGCGTTGATCCCCACCGACTTGCCCGAGCCCGTGGTACCGGCCACCAGCACGTGCGGCATCTTGGCGAGATCTGCCACCACCGGGTTGCCCACGATGTCCTTGCCCAGGCCCATGGTGAGCATGCTCTTGGCCTCGTGGTAGACCTGCGAGCCCAGGATTTCGGACAGGCGGATGGACTGGCGCTTGGCGTTGGGCAGCTCCAGCGCCATGTAGTTCTTGCCAGGGATGGTCTCGATCACGCGGATGGACACCAGGCTGAGCGAGCGGGCCAGGTCCTTGGCCAGGCCCACGATCTGCGAACCCTTGACGCCCGTGGCAGGCTCGATCTCGTAGCGGGTGATCACGGGGCCAGGCATGGCGGCCACCACGCGCACTTCCACGCCAAAGTCCTTGAGCTTTTTCTCGATGAGGCGGCTGGTCATCTCCAGCGTCTCGGGCGCTACGGTCTCCTGGCGCTGCTGTGGACCGTCGAGCAAATCCACCAAGGGCAGCTTGCTATCGGGCATGTCGGTGAACAGTGGCTTCTGGCGCTCTTTCACCACCCGGGTACTCTGGGGGACGTCCACCAAAATCGGCTCAATGATCTGCACGGGTTCAGGGTGGTGCACTTCGCTTTCGGTGCGCTCTTCCAGCACTACCACCTCACGTTCGCGCGCGGCCTTGCGGCCCACGGCGACGTCCTTTGCCACTTCGCGTTTCTCAAGACGCGTCTGCACCAGTGCATCAATCCGCCCCCCCAGAAACTCCGCCACATGACCCCATGAAAAGCGGAACACCAGAGCGGCCCCCGCCACTGCCAGCACAATGGCCAGTAAGCCAGAGCCCGTGAAGCCCAGCCATTTCACACTGGCCGGCCCTACCAGGTACCCCAGCACCCCTCCGGCGTGCCCGGGCAAGAAGGACTCGAAGCGATACAGCCGCGACCACTCCAGCGCGGTACTGGAACACATCAGCACCACCAAACCGATCCAGAACGTAGCCCGGCGCACCAAGGGGCTGGCGGCACCGGCCGCCAACTCGCCACCACGCATCCAGCGCGCCAGCGATGACAGCCAGGCGCGCACGCCAGCTGCCACGCACCACCACACCGAGAAGCCCAGCGCAAAGTAGCTGCCATCGGCCAGCCAGGCACCAAAGCGCCCTGCCCAGTTCGCCACAGTGCGCACATCCCGCGTGCCCGAACTGGACCAGGCCGCGTCCTGCGCCGAATAGCTGACCAAGGCCAGCAGCCAGAAAACCAAGGCCAACAGGCCCACCACCAGGGCAATCTCGTGGCCAAAACGGGCGGCGCCCGTGCGGGGCGGCGACTTTGCCGCCGCAGATGCATTCAGGGTATTGAGGGAATAGGTCATAAACGTGCGGGGTGAGCTTACCGCATGCATTGCGCGTGACACGCCGCTAGGCGTAGCGCCGCCCAAATGCCCATCAGCCGAGCGCGTTCAGACGGTCCTTGAGCAAAGTGGCCCCGTTAGGCAACGCTTCAATAAAGCCGCGCTCCTCCAGGTCCTTCATCACCCGGCTGACCATTTCACGGGAGGCCCCCACCATCTTGGCCAGGTCCTGGCGCGAGATTTTTTCCTTGATCAGCAGCTGTCCTTGCGCATCGGCGACTGCGAAGTCCAGTAGCGCATGGGCCACACGGCCATACACATCCAGTAACGCCAGTGACTCAATCTTGCGATCCGCGTGCCGCAGCCGCTTGACCAACCCACGCATCACCACCAGCGACATGGACGCGTTCTCGGCGAGACAGCGGGCAAACTCCGCACGCCCCAACATCAGCACGTCGGTCTGCACCTCGGCACGCACCGTGGCTGAATGCGGTTCGTTGTCAATGATGCTCATCTCGCCCAGATAGTCACCCTGGGCCAGGGTCGCCAGGATCACCTCGCGCCCGCGGCTGTCGGAGGTCATCACCCTGGCACGCCCGGTGAGCAGGATGAACAGCGCATTGGACTTTTGTCCCTGCTCGACCAGCACCTCGCCACGCTTGAAGCGGCGCTTGATCACCGCGCCGCTGATCACCTCGGCCTGCGCCACCGTCAGCAGCGAAAACAGGGGGACCCGGCGCAGCAGGTCGAGGTTGGACAACATCGTGGACATGCAAACTTCTCCTTTCAGGGGCGCGACCCAACCGGAGCCGCAACGGGTTATTGATGGGTTCTTACAATCACCGTGATTGAAAAAGGGGCCTCTCCCGCGAGCGGTGATCGGTTGATACTCCCTGGATCAACCCCCAGCTTTCCCAACAGCGCCCCATGTAGCGGGCGCAAAACACAGGCTTTTACCATGTCCACCACCCAACACGCGAAAGTTCTGATCCTCGGCTCTGGCCCTGCGGGCTACACGGCAGCCGTCTATGCCGCGCGCGCCAACCTGAACCCGGTGCTCATCACCGGCATGGCCCAGGGCGGTCAGCTGATGACCACAACCGAAGTGGACAACTGGCCCGCCGACGTGCACGGCGTGCAGGGCCCGGACCTGATGCAGCGCTTTCTGGAGCACGCTGAGCGCTTCAAGACCCAGATCATCTTCGACCACATCAACAAGGTCGATTTCAGCAAGCGCCCTTTCACACTCACCGGCGACAGCGGCACTTACACCTGCGACGCCCTGATCCTTGCCACGGGCGCTTCGGCCAAGTACCTGGGCCTGCCCTCTGAAGAAGCGTTCATGGGCAAGGGCGTGTCCGGCTGCGCCACCTGCGATGGTTTCTTCTACCGCGACCAGGACGTGTGCGTGGTGGGCGGCGGCAATACCGCCGTGGAGGAAGCGCTGTACCTGTCCAACATCGCCCGCAAGGTCACGCTGGTGCACCGCCGCGACAAGTTCAAGGCCGAGCCCATCCTGGTGGACAAGCTCCACGAAAAGGTTGCTGCCGGCAAGATCGAGCTCAAGCTCTTCCACACCCTGGATGAAGTGCTGGGCGACAACACGGGCGTGACGGGCATCCGCATCAAGAGCACGCAAGACGGCAGCACCCAAGATATCAAACTACAGGGCTGCTTCATCGCCATCGGCCATGCGCCCAACACCGAAATCTTCCAGGGCCAGCTGGAGATGGAAAACGGCTACATCATCACCCAGGGCGGGCTGAAGGGCTTCGCCACCCAGACCAGCGTGCCCGGCGTGTTCGCCGCGGGCGACGTGCAGGACCACGTTTACCGCCAGGCCATCACCAGCGCCGGGACCGGCTGCATGGCCGCGCTGGACGCGCAGCGCTTCCTTGAACAAGAAGCTTGATCACGAGCAAGCCCCCCACGCTCCGCAGCTGCGCGGGTCGCTGCCCCCCCAAGGGGGCTTTTTTGTCTTGGGGCGGCCCGTCGACAAAAATCGGGCTGCAGGCTATAATCTGTGGCTTTGCTGAATTCGGCCCGTTTTTTGCGGTCATCCGAAACCGGCGAATCGGGTTACCGCCACCCTTTCTGGCGAGGTGAGGCCGCAAGCAAACTTGAGCAAATCAAACGCCCAGGGCTCAGCGAACGGCCGTTAATACAGTATCGGAGTGTCCTCATGGCACGCGTCTGCGACGTAACGGGCAAGAAGCCCATGACTGGGAACAACGTTTCCCACGCCAACAACAAAACCAAGCGCCGGTTCCTGCCGAACCTGCAATACCGCCGTTTCTGGGTTGAGAGCGAAAACCGTTGGGTGCGCCTGCGTGTTTCGAGCGCTGCCCTGCGTTTGATCGACAAGAACGGTATCGACTCGGTGCTCGCAGACCTGCGTGCCCGTGGCCAGGCTTAAGGAGTAGCACCATGGCAAGCAAAGGCGGACGCGACAAGATCAAGCTGGAATCCACTGCGGGTACCGGCCACTTCTACACCACCACCAAGAACAAGAAGACCATGCCCGAGAAGATGGCGATCATGAAGTTTGATCCCAAGGCTCGCAAGCACGTGGAATACAAGGAAATGAAGCTGAAGTAATTCAGCCTCTTTCTGGTCTTCCCAAAAGCCGCCCGGCGTCCAGCCCGGCGGCTTTTTTCATGGGCATGCAGGTCTTTGCGTACAGCCTGGCGGCATCCCCGCCGCGCTCCTTCCTTCTCCGCTGAAGCCAACAAAAAACCGCTGCAGGCACAAGTCCTTACAGCGGTTTGTTGGGAGGTGCGCCTGAGGTGCCCGGACCTGTAGCCAGCCCCTCAACGTCCTGAGAACATCTGGTCAGGCACGCGCAGCGCGCAGTCGGATGGAGAACTCTCGCAGAGCCGCCACACCGCTTTCTTCCGCACGGCGGCACCAGGCTTGCAGGTCAGCAGTCAGCTGCTCGCGGGACTGGGAGGTGTTCAACCACAGCTGACGCAGCTCTTCGCGCATGGTCACCATCTTGTCGAGCGTCGGAGATGCCGCACGGGCCTGCGCCAGCTGCGGCAAGGCGCCCGCTGGCACCTTCTCGGCATCGCGGTGCAGCCAGCGCTTGGCCGCCTTGAGCACCGACACATCGGCCTGACGCGCCTGCAGCGCGGCAATCTCGTCCCTGCAAGCCTGCCGCACGCCGCGCGCATAGCCAGCCATCACTTCGTAGCGGTTGGCGATCAAGGCTTCCAGCGTCTTTTCGTCGGCCACGGGCTTCACATCGCCCAGTTGCAGCTTGGGCGGCACCTTCTTCACCGTGGCCCAGCCGATTTTCTTCATGAGGCTGATGTACACCCAGCCAATGTCGAACTCATAGGGCTTGACCGAGAACTTGGCCGATGTGGGGTACGTGTGGTGGTTGTTGTGCAGCTCTTCGCCACCGATGATGATGCCCCAGGGGGACAAATTGGTGCTGGCGTCCTGCGCCTCAAAGTTGCGGTAGCCCCAGTAGTGACCCACGCCATTGACCACACCGGCGGCCCAGAACGGAATCCAGAGCATCTGCACCGCCCACACTGCCGCGCCCAGGGCGCCGAACAGGGCTAGGTCCAGAATGAGCATCAGGCCCACGCCTTGCCAGCCGTAGCGGGTGTAAACATTGCGCTCCATCCAGTCATCGGGCGTGCCGTGACCGAACTTCTTGATCGTTTCCATGTTCTTGGACTCGGCGCGGTACAGCTCGGCGCCGCGCCACATCACGGTGTCCAGCCCACGGGTCTGGGGGCTGTGCGGGTCGTCCACGGTTTCGCATTTGGCGTGGTGCTTGCGGTGGATGGCCACCCATTCCTTGGTGACCATGCCGGTCCCAATCCACAGCCAGAAGCGGAAGAAATGCGAAGGAATGGCATGCAGGTCCAGCGCGCGGTGGGCCTGGGCGCGGTGCAGAAAGATCGTGACCGCTGCGATGGTGATGTGGGTCGTGGCGAGGGTGTACAACACGATCTGCCACCAGGCCAGGTTCCACAACCCATTTCCAAGCCAGTCAATGGCGGCGTTCAGTACAGCCCAGTCGGGTAACAGCATATTCACAAAAACCTTACTACAGAGAACCTGCTCACCAACGAAGCAGCTATTTCATTTTAGAGGGCCTGCCTCTGAAAGGGTCAGGGAAATCCAGCGTGTTTACGCTGGTTTAGAGCCCTACACCCAGCATTTCAGTCCTTCTTGGCCCAGATGGCCGCAAAGAATCCGTCAGTCTGGTGCAGATGGGGCCACAGGCGCAAATAACTACTGCCCGATGCACCGCCACTGCACAAACCCTTGGCGCCTTCGACCTTGAGTTGCTCCAGCAGCTCGCTGGCGTCCAACAACTGGAAGTCCGGATGGGCGGCACTGAACGCCTCGGCAATGGCCTCGTTTTCTTGCGGCAGGATGCTGCAAGTGGCGTACACCAAGCGGCCGCCCGGCTTGAGCAGGCGGGCCGCGCTGTCCAGGATGGACGTCTGCTTGGCCACCAGTTCTTCAACGGCCTTGGGCGACTGGCGCCATTTGAGGTCCGGATTGCGCCGCAAGGTGCCCAGACCCGAACAGGGCGCGTCCACCAGCACGCGGTCGATCTTGCCTGCCAGACGCTTGACGCGGTCATCGCGCTCATGGGCGATGGCGGCGGGGTGCACGTTCGACAGGCCGCTGCGGGCGAGGCGGGGTTTCAGTGCATCCAGGCGGTGGCCCGACACATCAAAAGCGTACAAACGCCCGGTATTGCGCATGCTGGCGCCAATGGCCAGGGTTTTGCCCCCGGCCCCGGCACAAAAGTCCACCACCATCTCGCCGCGCTTGGCATCCAGCAGCAGGGCCAGCAGCTGGGAGCCCTCGTCCTGCACCTCGATGGCGCCGCGTGTGAAGGCGTCCAGCTTGGTCAGCGCGGGCTTGTCGTCAATGCGCAGGCCCCAGGGTGAATACGGCGTGGGATGCGCCTTGATGCCTGCTTTGGCCAACTCTTTTTGCACATCGGCGCGCTTGTCCTTGAGGGCATTGACGCGCAAATCCAGGGGGGCGCTTTGGGCCAGACTTTCCACCAGCGGCCAGAAGCCATCGCGCAGCTGGTCCTTCAGGGGCTTGACCATCCATTCGGGCAGGTTGTGGCGATGGCGCTCCATCAGGTCATCGACCGTGACCGCATCGCACTGGTCGAGCCATTTTTTTTCCTGCTCGGTCAGGGCGCTCTTGAGGAAATCACGCGGACCATGAAACCCCAGGATGGCCAGCCGGCGCTCCTTGGGCCCCGAGCCCGACGGGGCCATGTGGTCAAACAGCAGCTTCTTGCGCAGCACGGTGTAGACCGTTTCCGCCAGCGTGGCGCGCTCGCGCGGCCCCAGGCCCCGGTTGTCGCGGAAGAAACGCGACACCACCGCGTCGGCGGGGTGTTCAAACGTGAGGGTGAGCCTGACCAGTTCGGCGCAGGCGTCGAGAAGAACTTTGGGATGCATCCTGCGATTGTCCCATTCCCCGCCGCGCTACCAATATCCCCCTACCCTCCCACTGCGACAGCCGCAAGTCCACGAGCAAGCCACTCCATGCACGGCCAAGTCGTCAGCGGCTGTAGATCGGCTCGAACGCCGAGCGCTCGATCTGCTGCAGGGTCGGCGACTCACCCGCCCACAGCACCAGCGCGGGGCCCGGCAGGCTCAGGTTGCGCTCCAGCGCGCGGCACAGGTGGTAGCGGCTTTCATCGTCCATGCCCGGCAACTCGACAAACACCAGGTAGGCCCTGCGCTGGGGGTATTCGCGCAGGTTCTTGCGCACCAGCCAGCAACGCGCCAGCGGTGCGCAGCGGGCCAGCTCAGACTGCAGCTCGGCCAGCTCGAACGAGCTGAGGTCATGCCGCACGATCTGGCTGAAGAACGAGGTGCCCGACAACTCTTCCCAGGCCCGCTCTTCGGATTCTTGAGCACGCTCGAGCCGCTTGCGCCATTGCTTGAAAGCGGCCGCATCGTGGTCCAGCCCCAGGCGTGGAGTCTCCAGTTCGGCCAATGCCGTGCGCGCAGCCCAGTAACGGTCGCTGCTGCCGGTTTCCCACAGGCGGTGCAGCAGCAGCAGCTTACCCTCCCGATCCTCCTCTGCCAGGCAGGGCACCAGCCCGCGCAGCGCGGCAGGGTATTCGGGGCTGCGCTGCAGGGCCAGCTCGTACAGGGAACGGACATCGGCATGCGGGTCCAGATGGCGCTTCAGGCGGGCCAGTTCCACCAGGTCGGCGGCGCTGCTCTGTGCCGTCGATGCACCCAGGGCATCGGCGCGTGCGCGCACGCGCCCCAGCCAGGCGTGGTGCTGCTTCCATTCGCTGGCGTTGTCGCGGCACCATTGCTTGTCGAAATGGGCCACCCAGCGTTTGGCATCCGGGCCCAGCAGGGCCAGCGCGTTGCCGCGCGACCATTCCGGCAGGGTGGGCGTGGCGTCCAGTGCCTCGATGCGGTCGCGCAGGCTGGGGTGGGTGTCGTCCAGATTGCTCAGACGCTTGAGCGCCTGGCGCAGGGCGTCATTGGCAAAGGCGGCATCAGGGGCTTTGGCCAAGGCGCGGCGCATGCTGCGGTAGGGACCCACCGGCAACGGGTTGCCCGCCGCTGCACACCAGTGGTTGCCCCAGAACTCCGCCTGCAGCCAGGCACCCCGGATCTCGATCTCGGCCAAGGCCGCAGCGGTCACTTCGCGGCCCAGTAGCTTGCCAGCGATGCGGTCGGCCTCGTATTCGTCCTGGCGGGCCAGTGCAAAGGTCTTCGCTGAAAACCGCGGAAAGTACCAGCGCATGAACAGCTGCGTGGCAGCAGCCACCGGCCCCTCATCGTCGGCCAGGCTGTGATTCAGGCGCATCCACGACAGGCGGGTGCGGTAGATCCAGGCCGCAAAGCGGCCGTGGTCGCCCCGCAGGTGACCGTACTCGTGCGCCAGCACCGCCAGAAAACGTGGCCGGTCCAGCGCCATCAGCAGGGGTAAGCCAATGCTCAGGTGGTTGACCGCCCCACCCAGCAGACCGTAACGCGGCAACTGCTGGATGCTGGCATTGAATTCGTCGGTCAACGTGACCTTGTGAATGGGCGGGCCCTTGATCTTGCGGCGGATGCGCGCCAGCGCTTCAAACAGGTCGGGCGCGTCCAGCGCGGTAATTTCAACGCCCTCCGGCGCATCAAACCGCACCCACAGCGCACGCAGGCTGACCCACAGCAGACCTCCGGCCCCCAGCAAGGCCCAAACCATCGCCAACCGAAAGCGCCCATGGAGCAACTGGGGCACCACCCACAACAAAATACCCACAGCGAGCGCCAGACACCCCAGCACCCAGGCATAACCCAACGCCGCAAACGCAGCCACACTGCGGCGGTACGCACGGCTGTTGCCGGCGCTGGCATGCTCGCTCATGCGCACCATGTGCACAAAATCTGCCTGGTCCACGGACTTCCCTCACTCTGGTTGATTTTTTTCAGCCGCCATCCTAACCACTCACGCCACCGCAGCACCATGACCGACGACGACCTGCCCGAACTCATCCGCACGCCACCCGGCCTGTACCGCCACTACAAGGGCATGCTCTATGAAGTGATCGACACCGTGCGCCACAGCGAAACGCTGGAACCCATGACGCTGTACCGCGCGCTGTACGGCCAGCGTGGCTTGTGGGTGCGGCCCGCCGCCATGTTTGAGGAGCAGGTACTGATCGACGGGGTGCTGCAGCCCCGCTTCCAGAAATGCGCAGAGGGGACGGCGCCCGTATAGCTGGCACCCAAAAGCGGCTTCGGTGCTCGTCCGAAAAGCGCTCTACGCTATATTTTCAATAGCAATCAGATCGCTGCAGCCGGGTGTTAGCTACAGCGTTTGAATTAGCGCCCGTACGGCGCGCGGGTAAATCACATGCTCCTGGGTCAGCACCCTGGCGGCCAGCGTCTCGGCCGTGTCATCCGGCAGCACTGGCACCACGGCCTGGTCCAGGATGGGCCCCACATCCAGCTCGGCCGTCACCTGGTGCACCGTCACGCCCGCAAACTTGCAGCCCGCATCGATGGCGCGCTGGTGCGTGTGCAGCCCGGTAAAAGCCGGCAACAGCGAAGGGTGGATATTGATGAGCCGCCCCGCGTAGTGCGCCACAAATGCGGGCGTCAGGATGCGCATGAACCCCGCAAGCACCACCAGGGCGGGCTGGTGTCGGTCGATGGTGGCAGCCAGTTCCGCATCGAACGCCTCGCGGCTGGCGAAGGCCTTGTGGTCTAGCGCCTCGGCGGCGATACCGTGCTCGCGCGCAAACACCAGCCCCGCAGCATCCGGTTTGTTGCTGATCACGGCCGCCACGCGGGCGCCATAGCGATGGGCCCAGTTCTCTTGTTGCGCGGTGCGAACGATGGTGGCCATGTTCGAGCCGCCGCCAGAGATCAGAATGACGATGTTCTTCATAAATTGCCACGGATTATCCCAGCCATGCCTTTTGATCCTGCGACCCGCCCCCTTACCCCCAACGAAGCCCGCGTGCTGGCCACCCTGATGGAAAAGGCGCGCACGGTGCCCGACAGCTACCCCATGTCACTCAACGGTCTGGTCACCGGCTGCAACCAGAAAACCAGCCGTGACCCGGTGATGAACCTGAGCGACGCCGAGGCGCAGGAGGCACTGGATTCGCTCAAACTGCTGACCTTGGCGTTTGAGAGCAGCGGCAACCGCACCACGCGCTGGGAGCACAACTTTCAGCGCGGCGTGGGTGTGCCCGAGCAATCGGCCGTGCTGCTGGGCCTGCTCATGCTGCGCGGCCCGCAGACCGCCGGCGAGTTGCGCATCAACGCCGAGCGCTGGTACCGGTTTGCGGACATATCCTCGGTCGAGGCGTTTCTGGACGAGTTGCAGGAGCGCAGCGCCGAAAAGGGTGGCCCGCTGGTCGTGCAGCTGCCCCGCGCGCCCGGCGCCCGCGAGCAGCGCTGGGCGCACCTGCTGTGCGGGCCGGTGGACATGTCTGCCAGCCAAACACCCGCAGCTGGCGCGGGCGCCAGCCCCTCCCCCGCCCTGCAGGCCCGCGTGGACGCACTGGAGGCGGAGGTGGCAAGCCTGCGCAACACCGTGCAGCGGCTGTGCGCCGAGCTGGGCATTTCCCCTGACTTCAGTCCAATGTCGCCACCCGGACAGGAATAAAACGAACGACCGTGCTACAAATGCGGATCACTTGGAGACAAACCGATGGATCTCGCATTTACCCCCGAAGAACAGGCGTTTCGCGAAGAGATTCGCGCCTGGGTTAACGCCAACCTGCCCAAGGAAATTTCGCACAAGGTGCACAACGCCCTGCGCCTGACCCGCGAAGACATGCAGGGCTGGGCCAAGATCCTGGGCAAGAAGGGCTGGCTGGGCTTTGGCTGGCCCAAGGAGTTCGGCGGCCCCGGCTGGACAGCCGTGCAAAAGCACCTGTTTGAAGAGGAATGCGCCCTGGCGGGCGCGCCACGCATCGTGCCGTTTGGCCCGGTGATGGTGGCCCCGGTGATCATGGCGTTTGGCAATGCGGAGCAGCAAAAGCGCTTCTTGCCCGGCATCGCCAGCGGCGAAGTCTGGTGGAGTCAGGGTTACAGCGAACCCGGTTCGGGCTCGGACCTAGCCAGCGTCAAGACCCGCGCCGAGCGCGTGGGCGACAAGTACATCGTCAACGGCCAGAAGACCTGGACCACCCTCGGCCAGCACGGCGACTGGATGTTCAACCTGGTGCGCACCAGCACCGAGGGCAAGCCCCAGACCGGCATCTCTTTCCTGCTGGTGGACATGAAGTCCAAGGGCGTGACCGTGCGCCCCATCAAGCTGCTCGATGGCGAGTGCGAAGTGAACGAAGTGTTCTTCGACAACGTCGAAGTGCCCGCCGAGAACCTGATCGGTGAAGAGAACAAGGGCTGGACCTACGCCAAGCACCTGCTGAGCCACGAGCGCACCAACATCGCCGACGTGAACCGCAGCAAGCGCGAGCTGGAGCGCCTCAAGCGCATCGCCAAGACCGAAGGCGTGTGGGACGACCTGCGCTTCCGCGACCAGATCGCCCTGCTCGAAGTCGACATCGTGGCGCTGGAAATGCTGGTGCTGCGCGTACTGTCTGCCGAGAAGTCCGGCAAGAACTCGCTCGACATTGCGGGCCTGCTCAAGATCAAGGGCAGCGAGATCCAGCAGCGCTACGCCGAGCTAATGATGCTGGCCGCAGGCCCCTTTGCCATGCCCTTCATCGAAGAGGCCATGGAAGCCGGCTGGCAGGGCAACTTCCCCGGCGGCGTCACCGCCAACGCACCGCTGGCATCCACCTACTTCAACCTGCGCAAGACCACCATCTATGGTGGCTCCAACGAAGTGCAGCGCAACATCGTGGCTCAGACCGTCCTCGGCTGATCCCAAGTTCCAGGAGACAAGAACATGGATTTCGATTTTTCTGACGACCAGGAACAACTGCGCGACGCCGTGCGCAAGTGGGTGGACAAGGGCTACACCTTTGAGCGCCGCCGCGCGGCCGTGGCCGCAGGCGGTTTTGACCGCACTGCCTGGAATGAACTGGCCGAGCTGGGCCTCACAGCGCTCACCGTGCCCGAAGCGCACGACGGCATGGGCCAGGGCGCCATCGACGCGATGGTAGTGGCCGAAGAACTGGGCCGTGGCATCGTGCTGGAGCCCATCGCCCAGGCCTTCATCGCCAGCAGTGTGCTGTCGCACTACGCACCCACTGAAGTGCAGAGCGCCTGGCTGCCCCGTGTGGCCAGTGGCGAAGCCCTGATCGTGCTGGCACAACAGGAGCGCAAGGCGCGCTACCGCCTGAACGTTTGCGAGGCAAAGGCGGCTCAAACGCAATCAGGGTATGCGGTAACAGCTATCAAAAGCGTAGTACCCACTGGTGACAAGGCCGACGCCTTCATCGTCCCTGCGCAACTCGACGGCAAGATGGCCCTCTTCCTGGTCGAACGCACTGCGAGCGGCGTGACCACGCAGGGCTATGTCACGCAGGATGGCAGCCGCGCCGCCGAGGTGCAACTGGCCAACGCCCCCGCCACGCTCCTCACCACCGACGGCCTGGCCGCGCTGGAGCTGGCCGTGGACACCGGCATCGCCGCCACCTGCGCCGAAGCCGTGGGCGTGATGGACAAGACCGTGGCCATCACCGTCGAATACATGAACCAGCGCAAGCAGTTCGGCGTGTTCATTTCCAGCTTCCAGGCGCTGCGCCACCGCGTGGCCGACATGAAGATGCAGCTGGAGCTGGCCCGCTCGATGAGCTACTACGCCAGCCTCAAGCTCGGCGCTCCTGCGGAAGAACGCCGCGCCGCCATGGCCCGCGCCAAGGTGCAGCTGGGCCAGTCGATGCGCTTTGTCGGTCAGCAGGCCGTGCAATTGCACGGTGGCATCGGCGTGACGGACGAATACATCGTGAGCCACTACTTCAAGAAGCTTACCCAGCTGGAAGTGACCTTTGGCGACACGCTGCACCACCTGGGTGAAGTGTCCGCCCGCATGCAAGACACCGCAGGCGTGTTTGCCTGACGGTCACTGACGCAGGCGCGTCACAGCCATCAACGATGCTCGTGGATTCACTGGTCCACGGGCATTTTTTCTTTCTGGAGACAGCTTCATGAACAACACACTCTGGCTGCAACGCCGATCTCTCCTGCTGGCCACCGCTGCTGCGGCCACCCTCGCCTTGGCTGGCTGCGCCACCCAAAGCCCCAGCCTGGCCGAGGCACCACCCATCGTCTTTGTGCACGGCAACGGCGACACCGCTGCGCTGTGGCAAACCACCGTGTGGCGGTTCGAATCGAACGGCTGGCCCCGCGAGCGCCTGCACGCCATCGACGTGCCCTACCCGCTGTCGCGCGATGAGGATGCCAAACCCCAGGCAGGCCGCACATCGGCCGCAGAGCACATGGCCTACCTGAAGGCCGAGGTGGACAAGGTGCTCCAAGCCACGGGCGCCCGCCAGGTCGTGTTGGTGGGCAACTCACGCGGCGGCAACGCCATCCGCAACTACATCTACAACGGCGGCGGCGACAAGACCGTGAGCCACGCCATCCTGGGCGGCACCCCCAACCACGGCGTGTGGGCGATCCCGGGGTTCCGTGAAGGCAACGAATTTTCCGGCACCGGTCCCTTCCTCAAAGCACTGAACGCCCCCAAGAACGCAGCGGGCGACGAAGTGAGCGGCCCGGTGAAATGGATGACCATCCGCTCGGACAACAACGACAAGTTCGCCCAACCCGACGGCCTGTGGATCGGCCAGAAAGGCACGGCCACCAACGTGACCGCCGCAGGCCCCGAACTCAAGGGCGCCACTAACGTGGTGATCCCGCGCATCGATCACCGCGAGACGTCGTACTCCCCCGCTGCGTTTGAAGCCACCTACCGTTTCATCACAGGCAAGGCGCCAGCACGCACCGAGATCGCTGCGGAAAAATCTGTGGTGCTGAACGGTAAGGTCACGGGCCTGGGCGTTGACTCCACCGACCCCAAGACCGGCAACTTCAGCAACAACCTGCCGCTGGCGGGCGCACAGCTGGAGGTATATGCCACCGACCCTGCCACCGGCACCCGCAAAGGCAACCCTTTGCTGCGCAAAACGGTGGGACCTGATGGCCAATGGGGTCCGCTGGCGATTGCACCCGGCGCACCCATCGAGTTCGTGATCACCGCACCGGGCTATGCGACCACCCACATCTACCGCAGCGGATTCCCGCGCAGCAGCGACCTCATCCACCTGCGCGCAGAACGCATGGCCGATGCCGACAAGGGTGCCGACAGCGTCGTGACCCTGACCCGCCCGCGCGGCTACCTGGACCCGGCGCGCGACAAGATGCTGCTGGACGGTGCAGTGCCTGCTGGGGTGCCCGCAGGGGCCGGCGTGGCCTCGGCCAAGGTCAAGCCTGCCGGTGGCGTGCGCAGCATCGTTGCCGAATTCAATGGCGAACGGGTGGTGGGGCAGACCTGGCCTGCTGCGCAAGGCCACGTGGTGATGCTGGAAATCAGCCAGTAGTTGGCCGATATCCCTGCGCGCACGTCAGGGCACTGCGATCCGTCGCGGACACAAGCGCATCAGTGCGAGTGCCCTGCGTGACCGTGGCTTTCCGCACGCTTGCGGTCTTCCACAACGTTCACCGTCGCGCCATTGGGTAGCACCATGTCTCCTGGCCGCTGCGCAGCGCCACATTCGCCCAACCACCGGCCCTCGAACTCGGTGCGCCCTGGAACGAAACGCACAGGTTTGGAATAAGTGACCTCAAACACGCCGCGGTAGGCGGTTTGAAGGTCGCCTGACAGTTGTACCGTGGCGTCCACGCGGTTGTCGTGCACATAGCAAACGGTGCGCACCTCACTGCCACGTGCATTTTTCTTTACTCTCACGTTGTGACAATGCTCCTGCCCGGGCACGATCGCAAGCAACATGATCGGCTCCGCCTGGCGATCAGTGCATTGCAAAACCTTCTGCTCATTCGCTACCGAGTTGCCGGTACTGCGGACCGTGACCTCCCAGAGCCCCGGCTTTCGCGCCGGCATCTGCTGCGCATTTGCAGATTGGATAGCGACAACACCCATCCACACGCCCAGGCCAGCAAGGCACGACCAGCGTGCGACATGCGCAATCTGTCTCATCAAAAATCTCCAGTAAAAGGGGCTGGCAGCGCTTGACGGAACACTCCAGCCCCAAGCTTCACGCTTCCTGACAGGCTCAGCGCGCCTGTCGGCGGTGGAAGTAGATGAAGAACGCAGCCATCAATGCTGACAATATCAATAGCCCCCATTCGGACAAAGTTGGAATGGATGCTGGAACGGCGATCGCCACAAAAGTCACGCTCACCGTACAAGACGCGTTGACCGGGTTTGTCGTATAGGTATTGCCAACCAGGGTGCCCCCGCACGCTCCGCCACTGGTTGCGATACGCGCCACAAAGCCAGGGTCGGGCGTCACTGTGTAGACCACGGTGTTACCGGGCGCTGCAACATTGGTCACCCCCAAGGGCGTGACAGTGCCATTGGCGCCTGCGGTTGCCGTCACGGACAGCGGTGCAAAGCTGAAAGCCACATTGCAATCGGCCGTCACCGGGTTGACGGTGTAGGTGTTGCCGGTGAGCACGCCGTTGCAGGAGCCACTGGCGCTGAGAGTATTGCCTGCGTTGGGTGTGAGCGTGTAGGTCACAGTCCCGCCTACTGGCACCGTGCGTGAGCTGGCGGGAGTCACAGTTCCTCCGGCTCCAGACGTCATGGTGACGGTAGCGGACAGAGCAAAATTGGCGACTACTGCGGCGTCCGCAGTCATGGCGGGTACGGTACATGGGTTGGTGGTGCCCGTGCATGCGCCCGACCAGCCGGTGAAGATGCTTCCCGATGCCGCCGTGGCCGTGAGTATGGCCTGGCCGCCGTCTGCCACTGGCAGCGTGCAGGTGGCACCGCAGTTCATGCCAGCAGGCACACTGACCACAGTGCCGCTGCCCGCTCCCGACTTGGTCAGGCTCAGGTTGTGCAGCGTGGCGGCTACCGAGTTGGTGTCGCCAGCAGTGTTGTTGGCAGTGTTGTTATCGGTGACACCCGCAGGGGTCGCAATGCTGAAAACCGTGGATGCCGAAGTCGGCCCAGTCACGGTCGCACCGAAAGTGAGCGTGACGCTCCCTCCGACCGGAATGTCCAGCAGCACACCGCCACCAGGCAGAGTACCCGCCGAGGGCGCCCCACCCTGACACGATCCGCCCGCTGTGCCGCTGCAGGTCCAGTTGCCCGCTGTGAGGCCCGACACAGTCGGCTGCGTCAATGCCGCTCCAATCACAGGAGCCGGACCGTTGTTACTCACCACGACGGTGTAAGTGGAAGCGCTGCCCGCAGCGGTGGCCGATACACCATCGCTCACACCGACCGTCAAGTCTGTCAACGTTGCACCACTGACAACGCGGGTCTGCACCAACGGCCCCAGCACCGTACTGGCCCCTGTGGCTGACATGGAGTAGGTGCCATGGTTGAGCGAGTTGGTCGGACTGCTGGCGCTCGCACCGGCGGGCACGCCCCATACGATCTCAAAAGTTCCACTCTGGTGGTCGACCAATGAGCCAAAGTCGCAGGTCACTGTGCCCGCCGACCCCACCGCCGGTGTCGTACAAGTCGCACCAGCAGGCGCTGTCACCGACTGAAACACCGCATCGACGGTGGCAGTGTTGGCTGCGTTTCGCACTTGCGGGCTTTGCGCACTGACTTTGCTGTTGAAAACCATCACCCCGCTGTTGTTGCTGTAGGTGTAGGTGTAGGCCACGTTGTCGCTTGGCTGGGCGGTCGTGGGCCCAGTGGCTGAGACCAAGAGGCCGGCAAAGAAGGGGCCGATCGAATCTACGTAAACCTCCCCTGAGTGACCGCCTTGGCTGCAACCTGCGGCGATGACCTCGACTTCGACGGTATCACCGACATCCAAAAGTCCGTTCCCAGGAGCCACGTCAATCGCCTGCCAGCCGGTGTACTGATAGCCCCCCAGGGTCTGCCATGGCACGCCTGGCTGGGCCGCAAAGTTGAAGGTGTAGAACAGGCGCGTACCCTTGGTGACGTTACGCACTTCGACGTAGAAATAGGCTTGTTGTTCAGGGCTGTGGCCGCCGTCCTGGATCACCGGAGCGACGGCCATGCGCAAGTGCACTTTGCCATCCACGGGGTCCACATCGGCTAGCACCATCTGGGCGGACTGCTGGATGCCGCTGGCACGGTTGTTGTTGCCACGCGCGTTGATCCGTGCGCTGTACGAGCCCTGAAACGGGATGGTGATGGCTTGTCCGGGTGCGTCTGGCGCACTCGCGGGCGAGCCGGATGCCGCGCTCACCACCTGCGTCACTGGGGCCGTAACGGGAGGCTGCAAATTCAGATGGCTTTTCTGGGTGGGCGGGAATGTGGCAATACCGTTGTTGCGGTAGTTGGTCACC
Source organism: Acidovorax sp. M14 (assembly GCF_049331375.1). Lineage (NCBI taxonomy): Bacteria > Pseudomonadati > Pseudomonadota > Betaproteobacteria > Burkholderiales > Comamonadaceae > Acidovorax > Acidovorax sp. M14. Next base: position 1,372,933 of record NZ_CP186263.1, on the reverse strand, counting down.
GTCCAGCCCGTGAAATCTCCACTTTCGAAATCGCCGTTCACCACCCCCGCCTGAGCGGTGGATAGCAAACACAGCGCAGCAACAAAGAGCGCGAAGACTCCACGCAAGCAGCGGCAAGCCAAGGTCCGCAATGCCATCCAGTTATCGATCATTTTCAACACTTCCCCCTCTTGGTAAACCGCAAATTCCCGCGGATGGCCGCGGGTTGACTCACACACAAAACCAAACTGATTTCGAACGGCTGGCGCACAGGCAAGCCTCTCCCCTCGTTGGCCTTCAAGCCATCGAAAGAGAATGGGTAACTGGTTGAATGGGTGGGCGATGCTGCGCGAGTGCAGCCGCAGAAGCCCCTGCGCAGGGCTATGTCACGAAGACGAGCCCCTTGCCGAACACTGCACGCACCGGCAAGGGCATGCTGGTGATTTCCAGAGTCTTGCGGCGCAACCGGTTGAGCGCCGACTCGATGCGGTGGAAGTCGTCCTCCAACCCTCTTCCACCCACGGCGTGCATCAAAACCTGCTTGCTGACAACCACGCCCTTTGTCTTGAAAAGGCAAGACAGAAGTTCAAGCTCACGGGTCGTAAGAGGCACCAGCAGTTGATTGGGCGCGCGCAAGGCCGCATTCGCTGCGTCCAGCTGCCAGGGCACAGCAACCGACGCGTCGCCTCCCCCTTGCAAGCGCTTGCTGCGCAACTGGGAACGGATGCCAGCCACGAGTTCCTGCATGTCCACAGGCTTCACGAAATACTGCAATGCACCGGCATCGAGACCTTTGATCCGACTATCGAGATCGGCGCGGGCCGTCATGAGTACCGTGGGAACGCCCTGAGATGCCAAACGGGTGAGCAAGCTCAGGCCATCTTCACCGGGCAGCCCAATGTCGATCACAACCAGATCCACACGAGACTGCAGCAAACGAACGTAGAAGTCCTCTGCGGATTCGGCGCCCCAAGATTGAAAGCCAGAGCGCGCGAGGAATCGGCACACATTGCTGCGGATGTCCTCGTCGTCTTCGACAACAGCAATGATCGGTTCGGCAGACATGAGAAAAATGGGAGCAAATCAGGAAGTGGGTTGCGTAACATTGTGTCAGCGCATCACGCCGCCAGCCATGCACAAGAACTCTCAAGAACTCACAGAAACGATGCGCCGAAAGCCTTCCAGAACAACGTACTTCCCCTTGACCGCGATTTGGCTCTTCGCTCTGCTATGGGGTTTGGCATGCACACCAGCACAAGCGCTACAAACGCCAACCAGTTGGCAGCTGGGATGGGATGTCCCCATGGACAGACTGGATGATCCCAGCGGGAACCTGGGACCTGAGGCGATCAGCACCACTCCGGCAGAAGGAGCTAAAGCCAACCTTCAAGCGCCTTTGAGCGCTGGGTATCTGCGTCACACCGTATGGCTGCGCTTCAAGGTGCCAGCCCTCCCCCCTGAACATGAACCGGGAGATCTCTGGCTGCTGGCACAGCCGACCTATCTCGACTTTGTGACCCTGTACCAGAAAGGCAGCGATGGTGCGTGGCGTATACAGGAGAGTGGGGATCTGGTGCCCACGGATCGCAAACCTGGCGTTAGGCAACATCTGTTTCGTTTGACACCAGGTCGGGAAGCTCTCATCCGGATTCATACAACCAGCGCGACGCAGTTCCAAGCGGACATTCTTGACACCCATGCCCTTGCAACCACCCTGGCATCCGCTGAACGGCTCATGGGGCTTTATTTCGGCGCCATGTCCGCTCTTTTGGTCGGCATCTGGGCTGCCACCATCATTTTCCGGACGCGTGCGCTCTTCTCGCTCGCGGTCTTGGTGACTGCCAGCGCCATTCACGTGTTCAACGTGCGGGGCTACTCAAGTCTCTGGACCCCACCGGACTTCAGCTTCTGGGACAGCAACGCTGTCAGCATAGGGGCTTTTTTGCTACCCGCGGCGCTGGCATGGCAAATCAAAGAACAGCTCACACGCCATACGCCCTACCAGTGGACCGACAGATTCCTGACCCTCCTTATAGGAGTGAATGTGCTGGGCGCTTTCAGCGGACCTCTGGGCTTTTACCCCGATGTGGCATGGGTCAATCTGATCTCTCTGCTTGCCAGCGACATCGCAGGAATCTCATTGTGCTGTCTGGCATTGCGGCGCAGAGACCGCATCGGTCCGCATGTACTTTTACTCCTGGCATACGGCCTGCATTGCCTGTGCGGCGTACCCATCGCCATTCTCATGACGGGTCAGATTCAATGGAATGTCGATGCGACATGGATCTGGCAACTTGAGGCCATCGCATTCACCGCTCTGCTGGCGAGTGCGGTGTTCGTCGGGATGGTGACCCGTTATCGCAGAGCCCAGCACGCGAAGGACCAGGCCATAGAGCGGCTGGCGCTGTCCGAGCAATCGCTGGAGGAACGCATCCTGCAGCGGACTACGGAGCTATCTGCGGCCCAAGTCGCGCTTGCAACATCGCTTGAAAGCGAGCGCGCCTTGCGAGATGAACAACGGCAGTTCTTCCACATGATCAGCCATGAGTTCCGAACCCCATTGACGGTGATCGATAGCGCTGCGGCAGAGCAGCAGAGCTTCCCCTCCGCCGAGCTGCAGCCCCAGGTCGATCGGGCCGTGCAAATACGCAGGGCCAGCAGGCGCCTGACCGCATTGGTCGACAGCTGCCTGATCAATGAGCGACTCGACCACAGCGGCCTCGCGCTGCAGGCCTCTCCGGTCAAAGTCATCGATTTGCTTCACCACGCCGCTCAACTGGTGCACTGGTCGCCCCGCCACCGATTGCAGCTTTTTACCGACTCTGCGCCCCCGGAATGGGTCTGCGACGCAACCCTGGTGCACATTGCCCTGTCCAACTTGGTGGACAACGCCGTGAAATATGCCACCGCCGGGGAAATTTTCATCGCAGCACAAAAAGGGAAGACGGGGCTGCTTGAAATCTCTGTGGCGGACGAAGGCTCGGGAATGTCGCTGGACGTGATGAACCGTATCTTTGAACAGTTTGAGCGAGGCGACCGCACGGACCAAAGCAAGGGGTTTGGCCTTGGACTATGGGTTGCTCGCCGCATTGCACGCTTGCACGGGGGCGACATCACCGTTCAATCCAGCGAGGGCTTGGGCGCTTGCTTCACGTTGACACTGGCCTCGCAGCGCATCAGTCCCAGCGGGAGATAAGGTATCACCTTCACCAAGCAGCCAGAAAGCTTCACCGGCTGAATCCTGGATAATCACCCCTCGCATTTCTTGTTGACGCCGACCCTTCTACGTCCGGCAGACTGCCCTGCGGTCTATTTTCAAAGTTCCAGCACCCATGAGCGCCACAGCGACCGACCCCAACCTTCAGCACCTGACCCAGGCCCGCGAGCAGATTGCACAAGGCGATCTCAAGAACGCCGCGCTCACACTCAACAAGGCCAACGCACAATGGCCTCAGGATCCGCGGGTTTTCATGCTCGGCGGTCTGCTGGCTGAAAAAGCGGGCAACGTTCAAGGCGCATTTGATGCGCTGCGCAAGTCAGTGTCCCTGGCGCCTGACTGGGGGCCTGGACTGCTGGAACTGGCATTGCTGCTAGCGCGTCAGAATCAGTTTCCAGAAGCTATAGAAACCGCCGAAAAAGTAGCCGCACTTGAACCCAAAAACCTGCAGGTGCTCGCAGGTGTGATCGATATCGCACACCGTGCCGGTCATCTGGAGATGGCTGTCCGCCACTTGCAACGAGGCCTTGAGCTGGTGCCCGGCGATATCGCGCTACGGCGCCTGCTGGCACGCGACCTGAGTGAGCAAGGCAAGCACGCGGAGTCCCTTGCGATCTGGGACAGCCTGGTGCAGGAACAACCGCAGGATCCGCAGTCCCTGGTCGGCCGTGTCCAGGCGTGTATCGCAGCCGGGAAGCCAACCGACGCTAAGGAAAATACAACGGCTTTGCTGAGCCTGGCACCGGACAACGCGGTGTACCAGTACTACGGACAGCTCGCAAACGGTGCAACGCCAGGGGAACAGCCCCCAGAACTAACGCGTTCTATCTTTGACAACATGGCTGAGTTTTACGACTTGCACGTGGTGCGTGGTCTCAAGTACCAGTTGCCCAAACAAGTCGGCGACAAGATCCTGGCGCAACATCCTGACAAAAAGATCAATGTCCTGGATCTTGGCTGTGGAACGGGGCTGCTAGGGGTGTGCTTGGGCCGCCTCGACGGCGCGCTGGTGGGCGTAGACCCATCGATGAAAATGATTGAGCAAGCAGCGCGGCACAACGTCTACGACCGCTTCCATACGGTGAATTTGCATGACGCCCTGCGCGAAACACCCGATGCGCTCTATCAAGTGATTACAGCGTTGGACGTTTTTATCTACGCTGGCGACGTGACGCAATCGATCCCCAACGCGCACCGTGTCCTGACGCCAGGCGGCATGATGGTCTTCTCGTTTGAAACAGCTCCTGAACAGGGACCTGATTTGGTCCTGCAGCCGACGGGCCGGTATGCACACAAGCGAAGCCACGTGGAGTCTCTTTGCCAGTCCACCGGCTTTGCGACTGTGGAGATCCAGGACACCGTTTTGCGCGAAGAAAATCGCCAACCGGTTCCCGGGTTTGTCGTAACAGCCTACAAACAAGCCTGACGCTTAGCGCCACCAGCGCATCGTTTGCGTTGGAGCAAGGCTTCATCTCAAGCGAGCAGGCGCGACGACTTGGGCACGTGGGCCATGAGGAATTCCATCTGATCGGCCAGGATGCGCCGATTGCGCAGGATGAAGTCCTCCCACAGGCTCGGCACATAGGGCGCGTACAGCAGCGGCATGTGCGCCTGCTCCGGGGTGCGCGGGCCCTTGCGGTGGTTGCAGGGGCGGCAGGCCGTGACCACGTTCATCCAGTGGTCCTGACCGTTGCGCGCGAACGGCACGATGTGTTCGCGCGTGAGGTCCTCTTCGTGAAAACGCCCACCGCAGTAGGCGCACACATTGCGGTCGCGAGCGAAGAGCTTGCTGTTGGTCAGGCTGGGCTTGAGCTCGAACGGATTGATGCTGGGCACGCCCTTGGTGCCGATGATGCTGTTGATGGCGATCACCGATTGCTCACCCGATATGGCGTTGTACCCGCCCCGGAACCGGGCAATCTGGCCGCCGGACTCCCAGCGCACTTCCCCGGCGGCGTAATGAATCACCGCCTGTTCGAGTGAAATCCACGATTGGGGCAGCCCTTGGGCTGAGAGCTTCAAGACCTTCAAAACACGCCTCCTGGAACACAAAGTACACAAGGACATGACTTCCGCAAAACAGGACTCTGGCAAGTGGCTCGCCCCAACGTAAAGGCGGTTGTTGCATCCCGATTTGCGCAAGTCCTAAAGGATTCTGAACGCAGATGTCTCGCGGGCAGCCCTGCGCTGAACCAGCCGTGGGTCACAATATACTCTTTTTGTGACAAATTGGCGTCCTGCGCTTGATGGACCTGCGCATGGCGCTATCAAAAAGATAACAAACCGATGAAGATCTTTCGCGGATTCCACCACCCGGGCATTGCCGATGCCTGCGCGCTGACCATCGGCAACTTCGATGGTGTGCACCGGGGTCACCAGGCCATGCTGGCCCTGCTGAACAGCGAGGCGGCCCACCGGGGCGTGGAAAGCTGCGTGCTCACCTTCGAGCCCCACCCGCGCGACTACTTTGCCGGCGCCCATAACAAGCCGGAGCTGGCCCCAGCCCGCATCGGCACCTTGCGCGACAAGCTCACCGAGCTGGCCCGCTGCGGTGTGCAACAGACCGTGGTGCTGCCGTTTGACGCGCGGCTGGCCGCCCAGTCACCCGACGCTTTCATCGATGAAGTGCTGGTGCGTGGGCTGGGCGCACGCTACGTGTTGGTGGGTGACGATTTCCGCTTCGGCCGCCAGCGCGCGGGCGACTACGCGATGCTGGACGCCGCCGGCCAAGCCCAAGGTTTTGACGTGGCTCGCATGAACAGTTACGAGGTGCATGGGCTGCGCGTGTCCAGTTCCGCCGTGCGCCAGGCGCTGGCAGCGGGAGACATGGAGGCCGCCGCGCGCCTGCTAGGGCGGCCCTACACCATCAGCGGCCATGTGGTGCATGGCCGCAAGCTCGGACGGGAACTGGGCGCCACCGCAGAGGGCGCAGGCGACGGCTTTCGCACCCTTAACCTGCGGTTTGCGCACTGGAAGCCCGCCGCCAGCGGCATCTTTGCCGTGCTGGTTCATGGCCTGGCCGATGCCCCGCTGCCAGGGGTGGCCAACCTGGGCGTGCGCCCCTCGCTGGACCCGAACGACGTCAACGGCGGCCGCGTACTGCTCGAAACCCATTGCCTGCACTGGCCCGCCGAACTGGGTGCCGAAGGGGCGTACGGTAAAATCGTGCGCGTGGAACTGCTGCACAAACTGCACGACGAGCTGAAGTACGACGGTCTGGACGCCCTGACAGCGGGCATTGCCAAAGACTGTGCGGATGCGCGCGCCTACTTTGCATCGGCCCACGCCCCCAATCACACCGAGACCCGGCGTCAGACCACGCGCGATCGAATTTAGGGGGCTGCCTGCGCAGCGCCTGCACTGCAGGCCCGACACCTCTCGCGTTTCGCCCTCTGTTTCCCCGCATTGCTCCGGGCCCGCCCCGGAATGCCCCGTTTTAAGGCTCCCTCATGTCCGACAACGCCAGCACGCCCACCTCCACTGCCCCGGATTACCGCAGCACCCTGAACCTGCCCGACACCCCCTTCCCCATGCGCGGCGACCTGCCCAAGCGCGAGCCGGGCTGGGTGAAGGACTGGGAAGACCAAGGCATCTACAAGCGCCTGCGCGACGCTCGCCGGGGCGCGCCCAAGTTCATCCTGCACGACGGCCCGCCCTACGCCAACGGCCAGATCCACATGGGCCATGCGGTGAACAAGATCCTCAAGGACATGATCACCAAGGCGCGCCAGCTCGAAGGCTTTGACGCGCTGTACGTGCCCGGTTGGGACTGCCACGGCCTGCCGATCGAAAACGCCATCGAGAAGAAACACGGCCGCAACCTGAGTCGCGACGACATGCAAGCCAAAAGCCGTGCGTTTGCCACGGAGCAGATCGCGCAGCAGATGGTGGACTTCAAGCGCCTGGGCGTGCTGGGCGAATGGGACAACCCCTACAAGACCATGAACCCCGCCAACGAGGCGGGGGAAATCCGCGCGTTCAAGCGCGTGATGGAGCGCGGCTTTGTGTACCGCGGCCTCAAGCCTGTGTACTGGTGCTTTGACTGCGGCAGTTCGCTGGCCGAGTTCGAGATCGAGTACCAGGACAAGAAGAGCACCACGCTGGACGTGACCTTCAAGTCGCACGACCCCGCCAAGCTGGCAGCCGCCTTTGGCCTGCCCGCATTGGCCAAGGATGCATTTGTGGTCATCTGGACCACCACTGCCTGGACCATCCCCGCCAACCAGGCGCTGAACCTGAACCCCGAGATCAGCTACGCGCTGGTGGACACGGGCGAGCGCATCCTGCTCGTGGCCGAGCCGCTGGTGGCGTCGTGCCTGGAGCGTTACGGCCTCACGGGCAGCGTACTGGCCACCACCCTGGGCAAGAACCTGGGCGGCCTGGAATTTGAGCACCCGCTGTACGACGTGGCCAGCGAAGAAGGCAGCTTCGGCTACCGCCGCCTTTCTCCCGTGTACCTGGCCGACTACGCCACGGCCGACGACGGCACGGGTATCGTGCACTCCTCGCCTGCGTACGGGCTGGAAGACTTCAACTCCTGCCGCGCGCATGGCATGGCGCTCGACGAAATCCTGAACCCCGTGCAGGGCAACGGCACCTATGCGGCCGATTTCCCGCTGTTCGGCGGCCAGCACATCTGGAAGGCTGTGCCCGTCATCATCGAAGCGCTGCGCAATGCAGGCCGTTTGATGACCACCAAGGACATCACGCACAGCTACCCCCACTGCTGGCGCCACAAGACGCCCGTGATCTACCGCGCGGCGGCCCAGTGGTTCATCCGCATGGACGAGGGTGAAGGCGTGTTCACTAAAGCAGGCATGAAGCCTGCCAAGACGCTGCGCCAGATCGCGCTCGATGCCATCGAGCACACCAGCTTCTACCCCGAGAACGGCAAGGCCCGCCTGCACGACATGATCGCCGGGCGGCCGGACTGGTGCATTTCACGCCAGCGCAGCTGGGGCGTTCCCATCCCGTTCTTCCTGCACAAGGATTCGGGCGAGCTGCACCCGCGGACCATGGAAATCATGGACCAGGCGGCCGACATCGTGGAAAAGGGCGGTATCGAGGCCTGGAGCCGTGTGACGACCGAAGAAATCCTGGGCGCCGAAGACGCGCCGCACTACACCAAGAGCACCGACATCCTGGAAGTGTGGTTCGACTCCGGCTCCACCTTCAGCCACGTGCTGCGCGGCACGCACCCCGAGGTGCACCACGACACAGGCCCCGAGGCCGACCTGTACCTCGAAGGCCATGACCAGCACCGCGGCTGGTTCCACAGCTCGCTGCTGCTGGCCTCCGCGCTGGAAGGCCGTGCGCCGTACCGCGGCCTGCTGACCCACGGTTTCACCGTGGACAGCCAGGGCCGCAAGATGAGCAAGTCGCTGGGCAACGGCATTGACCCACAAGAGATCAACAAGAAGCTGGGCGCTGAAATCATCCGCCTGTGGGTGGCCGCCAGCGACTACTCCGGCGACATCGCGGGCGACGAGAAGATCCTGGCGCGTGTGGTGGATGCCTACCGCCGCATCCGCAACACGCTGCGCTTCCTGCTGGCCAACGTGAGCGACTTTGACCCGGCCAAGGACGCCGTGCCGTTCGACCAGATGCTGGAGATCGACCGCTACGCACTCACCCGCGCATCCGAGTTCCAGGCCGAGGTGCTGGCCCACTACAAGGTGTATGAGTTCCACCCGGTGGTGGCCAAGCTGCAGCTGTACTGCTCGGAAGACCTCGGCGGCTTCTACCTGGACGTGCTCAAGGACCGCCTGTACACCACCGCGCCCAAGAGCCTGGCCCGCCGCAGTGCGCAGACAGCGCTCTACAACATCACGCACGCCATGCTGCGGTGGATGGCGCCATTCCTCTCGTTCACGGCCGAAGAGGCGTGGAAGGTGTTCGGCAGCTCCGACTCCATCTTCCTGGAGACCTACGGCAATGTCGCCGGCGTGGGCGCCGGTGCCGACGAGGGCCTGCTGGCCAAGTGGTCGCGCATCCGCGAGATCCGCGATGCGGTGAACAAGGAGATCGAGGCCCTGCGCGCCGCAGGCCAGGTGGGCTCCTCGCTGCAGGCGACGGTCACGCTGACGGCTGCGCCCGAGGACCATGCGCTGCTGGCCAGTCTGGGCGATGACCTGAAATTCGTGTTCATCACATCCGCTATCGATTTGGTAGCTGGTAGCGCTTTGCAGATCAGCGTCAAGCCCAGCTCCGACGCGAAGTGCGAGCGCTGCTGGCACTACCGCAGTGATGTGGGCAGCGATGCCGCCCATCCCACCATCTGCGGCCGCTGCACCAGCAACCTCCACGGCGACGGCGAAAGCCGGGCGCACGCGTGATGGCGCGCACAGCACAGGCCGGACGCACCGGCGCGGGCATGTGGCCGTGGCTGGCGTGGGCGGTGTTTCTTCTGGGCGCCGACCAGATCACCAAGACGCTGATCCTCAACCACTACCAGCTGGGCGACTCCACGTTCATCACCAGCTTCTTCAACATCGTGCGCGCTCACAACACCGGCGCAGCGTTCTCGTTCTTGTCGGACGCGGGCGGCTGGCAGCGCTGGCTGTTCACCGGCATCGGCGCGGCGGCCACGATCTTCATCGTGTGGCAGCTGCGCGCGCACCCGGGCCAGAAGCTGTTCAGCTTTGCGCTGTCCAGCATCCTCGGCGGAGCGGTGGGTAACGTGGTGGACCGGCTCATGCACGGCTATGTGGTGGACTTCTTGCAGTTCCACTACGCGGGCTGGTACTTCCCGTCGTTCAATCTGGCGGACTCGGCCATCACGGTGGGTGCGGCCTGCCTGATCCTGGACGAGCTGCTGCGGGTACGGCGCGAGCGCTGACCCCCACTCGCTTTGCCCCCTGAACGGCCCGCTGCATGCGGGCCGTGCTGTTTGTGCGCAGCAACGCACCCAGCGCCGACATGGGCATCTGCTCCGACGCTATGGAATCAGGAGTATGCTTATGTGTCAGTTTTATGACAGCCCGGTGTGCGCGGTTCTTGCATTGGCCCCTGGGTCTGGTCATAGCAGGGTTTGCGCCCATCACAAGAAGAAGAAACAACGGTTTTCATGAAGCATCTCCTCAATCTCTTGGCAGCCGTGGCGCTGCTGATCTGGGGCACCCACCTGGTGCGCACCGGCATCCTGCGCGTGTTCGGCGCCAACCTGCGCCAACTGATTGCGCACAGCGTCAGCAGCCGCTTCACCGCAGTGCTTTCCGGCATTGGCGTGACGGCCGTGGTGCAGTCCAGCACAGCCACCGCGCTCATCGTGTCGTCCTTCGTGGGCCAGGGCCTGGTGGGCCTGCCTGCGGCGCTGGCCGTGATGCTGGGCGCCGACGTGGGCACCAGCGTGATGGCCGTGGTGTTCTCCATGGATCTGTCGTGGCTGTCGCCCCTGTTCATCTTTGTGGGCGTCGTGCTGTTCATCTCGCGCAAGGACACCGCTGTGGGCCGCGTGGGCCGCGTGCTGATTGGCCTGGGGCTGATGCTACTGGCGCTGCGCCTCATCACCGAATCGACCACGGTGCTCACCCAGTCGCCCACCGTGCGCACGCTGCTGGGAGCGCTCACCAGCGATTTGTTGCTGGAGATCTTTACCGGCGCCATCCTGGCCATCGTGGCGTATTCCAGCCTTGCCACCGTGTTGCTCACGGCGGCGCTGGCGGGCTCGGGCGGCATTCCGGCCGATGTGGCGCTGGGACTGGTGCTGGGCGCCAACCTGGGCAGCGGCGTGCTCGCCGTGTTGACCACCATGAAGTCCAACGTGCAGACACGCCAGGTGCCCCTGGGCAACCTGTTCTTCAAGATCATTGGCGTGCTCATCATGACGCCGCTTACCGGCCTGTGGCTGCAGCATGTGCGGCCCTACGTGCCCGAAACTGCCGCCCTGGTGGTGCTGTTCCACCTGGCCTTCAACATCGTGGTGGGCATCGTCTGCATTGGCCTCACAGGCACGGTGGCCCGCACCGTGCAGCGCCTGCTGCCGGTGGAAAAGGCGCAGGCTGCCGCTGGCACCCGCCCCCAGCATCTGGACCCCTCCGCCCTGGCCACGCCGTCCCTTGCCATCTCGTGTGCGGCGCGCGAAGCCCTGCACCAGGCCGATGTGGTCGAATCGATGCTGCTGGGACTGCACAAGGTGATCCGCACGGACGACCTGCAATTGGCAGAAGACCTGCGCAAGCTCGATGACGAGGTGGACGGCCTGTACTCGGCCATCAAGTACTACATGACCAAGATCTCGCGCGAAGCCCTGGACGAGCGCGAGGGCCGCCGCTGGGCCGACATCATCAGCTTCACCATCAACATGGAGCAGATCGGCGACATCATCGAGCGCGTGCTGATCGACATCGAGGACAAGAAGATCAAGAAGGGCCGCCAGTTCTCCGAGGCGGGCATGGAAGAGATCAATGAACTGCACGCCCGCCTGATCGACAACCTGCGGCTGGCGATGAGCGTGTTCTTGAACGGCAGCGTGCGCGACGCACAAAAGCTGCTGGAAGAAAAAGCCCGGTTCCGCGACCTGGAACACGCCTATTCGGCCACCCACCTGGCACGCCTGTCAGACAACACGGTGCAGAGCATTGAAACCAGCTCGCTGCACATCGACCTGATCAGCGAACTCAAACGCATCAACTCGCTGCTGTGCTCGGTGGCCTACCCCATCCTGGAATCGGCCGGTGCCCTGGCGCCCAGCCGCCTGCGCACGCTCAACGAGCAGAGTTGAAGCCTTTGGGGCCGCAGGCGCATGTTCTTCATGCGCCTGCAGCTATACAAAAGATAGCAGCCTGGTTGCCTACGCACTGCGCCGCGCATAGCGCTGCGCCAGCACCGCACACACCATCAGCTGCATCTGGTGGAACACCATGATGGGCAGCACGATGGCGCCCACCGCGTGTGACGCAAACAGCACCTTGGCCATGGGCACGCCGCTGGCCAGGCTCTTCTTGGAACCACAGAACACCAGCGTGATTTCGTCCTCCTTGGAGAACCCCATGCGCCGCGCGACCGAGGTGGTGGTCACCAGCGCGAGGGTCAGCAGCACGGCACACACGACCACCAGGCCCAGCAGCGCAGACGCTGGCAACTGCCGCCACAGCCCCTCGACCACCGCAGCGCTGAAGGCCGTGAACACCACCAGCAGAATGGAGCCCTGGTCCACCAGCTTGAGCGCTGCCGCCCGGCGCTGCACAAAACCGCCAATCCACGGACGCAGCAGGTGGCCCGCCACAAAGGGCACCAGCAACTGCAAGGTGATGCGGCCGATGTTGGCCAGCGTGTCGTGCTGGGCGGCGCCCGCCTGCTGTTGTGCCTCGGGCAGCAGCAGACCCACCAGCAGCGGCGTGATCACGATGCCCAGCAGGGTCGATGCCGACGCGCTGCAGATGGCCGCCGGCATGTTGCCGCGCGCCATGGCCGTGAACGCGATGGCCGACTGCACCGTGGCGGGCAGCACGCACAGGTACAGGATGCCGGTGTACAGCCCGGGCGTGACCAGCGGCAGCAGCACCGGCCGCAGCGCCCAGCCCAGCAGCGGGAACAGCACAAACGTGGTGCCCACGACCACCAGGTGCAGCCGCCAGTGCGAGAGCCCCGCCACGATGGCGTCCCGCGAGAGCTTGGCCCCGTGCAGGAAGAACAGCAGCGCCACGGCCGCCACGGTGATGCCCTCCAGCGCCTGGGCCGCCACGCCCGAGGCAGGCAACACGCTGGCAAGGGTAACGGTGCCCAGCAAGGCCAGGGTGAAGTTGTCAGGGAGAAAACGGGAACGAGCCATGGGTGACAGCGCAGCGGCAGCGCAAAAAATGCAAAAGGACATGGGGCACACAAACCCCGAAGACACGCATTGGACCGTAGCCCGATTCCAAAGAGAAATGGATTTCTCTGATGGATTTATGATTCAAGCGCATGAATATCACCCTGCGCCAGCTGCATGTGTTTCAGTCGGTGGCCACCACCCGCAACTTCAGCCGCACCGGCGATGCGGTGGGCCTGACCCAACCGGCCGTGAGCCGCTGCATCACCGAACTGGAAGCCCAACTGGGCCTGAAGCTGCTCAACCGCACCACGCGCGAGGTGACGCTGACGGACGCGGGCCAGCGCCTGTCGGCCCGCCTGCCCCGCGTGCTGGAAGAGCTGGAGAACACGCTGCTGGACGTGCGGGAAATGGCCACCGAGCGGCGCGGACGCGTGCGCGTGGCCAGCAGCCCCACGCTGTCGGCCAACCTCATGCCCGACTGCATCGCGGAATGCCAGCGCACCCTGCCCGGGCTGGAGCTGGTGCTGCTCGACCGCATCCAGAGCGCGGTGCTGGCCAGCGTGCTGTCGGGCGAGGTGGACTTTGGCGTGGTCATCGACCCCAGCGAGCGCGAAGCGCTGCACTGCGAGACCATCCTGACCGAACCGTTCTGCCTGGCCTGCCCACCCAGCCACCGGCTGGCGGACAAACGCCAGGTGCGCTGGACCGACCTGCAGGGCGAAGCACTGGTGCTGCTGGACCACGACTCCGGCAGCCGCCGTCTGATCGACCGTGCCCTGGCCGAGCACGGCGTGGCCTGCACAGTGGCCCAGGAGGTGGGCCACCCCACCACCATCTTTCGCATGCTGGACGCGGGCCTGGGCATCTCGGTGATCCCCACCCTGGCCTTGCCGCCCGAAGGCCTGGCACGGCTGGCGGTGCGCCCCCTGGTGCCGCGCGTGGACCGGGAGATCATGCTGGTGCACCGGAAGCACCGCGCGCTCTCGCCTGTGGCGCAGGCGGCGTGGGATCTGGTGAAAACGGTGGCGGTGCAGCGCAATGGCGTGCAGGCTCTTGGCAGCAAAGGCCGGTGAAAGAAGCCTCTGACGTACCACCATGGGCATCTTCAGCAGCCCAATAGATCGCAGCCTTCCACCCTCATCCGATTCAGCGGACTAATCGGCCGATTCGTCGCTGCCTAGTCTTTCGACAAGGTACCGCTCCAGCCCCACCACCAGCGCATCAAACGTGCGCCTGCAGCGCGGACTGGTGCGCAGGTCCTCGTGCATCACCACCCAGGTCTCCAGCCCGTATTGAAGCTGCTGCGGCAGCACCCGCACGAGTGCGGGGGCACTGCGCAGGGCCAGTGCTTCCTGGCAAATGCCGATGCCGGCGCCTGCGCGGATAAAGGCCAGCTGCGCCACATCGCTGTCGCTGCGCACGGCAAACCGATCTCGCCGCCACACAGGCAGGGCCTTTTGGGCCGCACGCAAAAAAGGGGTTTCTGCATCAAAACCGATCAGGCGGTGCTGCGCCAGTTCGGCCAGGGTGGCGGGCATGCCCTGAGCGGCGATGTAGCGCGGATGGGCATACAGGCCCAACGGGATGGTGCCCACGCGGCGGGCGATGAGCGCGTCCTGCCGGGGTTCGGTCATGCGGATGGCGATGTCGGCCTCGCGCTGCAGCAGGTCGTGCACGCGGTTGCTCAGCACCAGCTCCACCGTCAATGCGGGGTGCTCGGCCTGCAACTGTGCAAGGAGGGGCGGCAGCACCTCGACCCCCATCACCTCGCTGGCGCTCACACGCACCGTGCCGCGCACGCCGTCGCCCTGGCTGTCAGCCGCGCGCACCAGGGCCGCCGCAGAGTGGCCCATGGCTTCGGCGTAGCTGCGCAGGGCCAACGCGGCCTCGGTCGGCAGCAGGCCCTGCTGAGAGCGCGTGAAGAGCACCAGCCCCAGGGCCTGCTCCAGCGCGGCAATGTGGCGGCCCACGGTGGGCTGCGTCACCCCCAGGGCCCGCGCGGCGCCCGACAAGGAGCCCTCTCGCAGCACGCCGAGGTACGAACGGTACAGCTCCCAGCCAATGTCATGGCGATCCGGTTGGTCCATACACAAATGTATAGCTAAGCACTCATTTTCAGCAATTCCATTGGATCGCCCTGGCGCGGACACTGCCTCCATCCACAGGTTTTTGAAGGAGTATCGAGATGAGCAACAACCCCACGGGCAGCCGCCCCAAGGTACTGGTTCTGGGCGCCACCGGCGGCATTGGCGGCGAGGTGGCGCGCCAGCTGCGTGACCGGGGGTGGGAGGTGGTGGCTATGCACCGTAACGCAGCGCAGGCCCGAGAGCAGCGCGACGGGTTCACCTGGGTTCGGGGCGACGCGATGGCCCGCGCCGATGTGATGGCTGCCGCCAAGGGCTGCCAGGTGATCGTGCACGCGGTCAACCCGCCCGGCTACCGGCGCTGGAGCGAGCTGGTCCTACCGATGATCGACAACACGATTGCAGTGGCCCGGGCGCACGGCGCCACGGTGGTGCTGCCAGGCACCGTCTACAACTACGGGCCGGATGCCTTCCCGGTGCTGCACGAAGACGCCCCCCAGCACCCCCGCACGCGCAAAGGCGCCCTGCGGGTGGAGATGGAGCGCCGCCTGCAGCAAGCCACCGTGCCGCACCCGCTGGAGGAGACATGCCGCGTGATCATCGTGCGCGCGGGCGACTTCTTTGGCCCGCAGGCGGGCAACAGCTGGTTTGCGCAGGGCCTGGTCCAGCCGGGACGACCGGTGACCACGGTGAAGCAGCCCGGCGCACCGGGCATCGGGCACCAGTGGTCGTACCTGCCCGACGTGGCGCGCGCCATGGTGCTGCTGCTGGAGCGGCGCGCCGAGCTGCCCGCGTTTGCCCGTTTTCACCTGGCTGGGCATTGGGATGCCGACGGCACGCAGATGGCGGCTGCCATTGGCCGTGTGGTGGTGGCGCGGGGCAGCCAGGCGCCGCGCGTACAGGCTTTTCCGTGGTGGCTGGTCACGCTGGTCTCGCCGTTCGTGACCACCTTGCGTGAAATGCGCGAGATGCGCTACCTGTGGCAGCAGCCGGTGCGCATGGCCAACGACCGGCTGCGGGCGGTGCTGGGCGAGGAGCCACACACCCCGCTGGACGAGGCGGTGCAGGCCACCTTGCAGGGCTTGGGCTGCCTGCCAGCCTGCTCCGGTAGCAGCGGGAGCGGGCACGCACAGGCCGCACCGGCAACTACACCCCCAGAAACCCCGCAATCACCAGCCCGGCTTCCAGCGTGAACGCCCCCTGGGCGACGCGCTCCCGGACCACCTCCAGAGGCAGCAGGTCAAAACGCTCGACCTCGCCGTCCTGGTTGTCGGGCTCCATGCCCTGAGGCACCTGGGCGCGAAACCAGTCGATGCGCTCGACCATGAAGCCCGCACCCCCGCCCTCGCGGCTGGGGCGGCTGAACAGCACCTGGCCACCGTGGGCCAGGTCCGCCAATGCCTCGACCCGCAAACCGGCCTCTTCCCAGGTTTCGCGGGCCAGGGCCTGCGGCAGCGAGTCGGCCGCCGAGACCATGCCGCCCATCAGCGTGTCCCACAGCCCGGGGTTGTTGGGTTTGGTCAGGGAGCGCTTTTGCACCCACATGCGCCCGTCGGGCGCCAGGCCCACCAAGTGCACGGCACGGGTGGCCACGCCCAGCACGCGCACCGCCCCGCGCTCCACGGTGCCGATGACCTCGCCGGCTGGATTGGTCACCGCCAGCTGCTCGTCGCGCCAGGGGCCACACAGGCCCGCATCGCGCAGCGCGGCCGCCAGGGTGTTGAGTGCATCCGTGGCATCCGTGGCGTCAGAGGGCGATGCCTGCAAATGCCAAGCAAGGCCCTGAGAATGCTCTGCTTCTGATAGCTGGTAGCGCTTATCCATCAAGCGCTGCAGGCTGATTTGGTTAAAAAACCCCTGCGCTACCGAGCCCACCACCTGCCCCGCCACCACCAGCGGTTGGCGCGGCAGGACCGGGGGCTGCTGCGCCAACTGGCGTGCCCCTGCCAGCCACTGGTCGAACGTGGGCGCCTGTGCAGCCGCGCTCACAGCGTGAGGATGGTGCAGCCGGTGGTCTTGCGCGCTTCCAGGTCGCGGTGGGCCTGCTGCACTTCGGCCAGCGGGTAGCGCTGGTCGATGTGGATCTTGACCTGCCCACTGGCAACCACGGCAAACAGGTCGTCCGCCATGGCTTGCGTGGCCTCGCGCGTGGCGATGTGGGTGAACAGCGTCTGGCGCGTGACGTACAGCGAGCCTTTGGCGCCCAGGCTGCCCGGCGCAAACGGTGCCACCGGGCCGGACGCGTTGCCGAAGCTGGCCATCAAGCCGAAGGGGCGCAGGCATTCGAGCGACTTGTCCCAGGTGTCCTTGCCCACCGAGTCGTAAACCACCTTCACGCCCTTGCCGCCGGTGATCTCCTTGACGCGGGCTGCGAAATCCTCTTGCTGATAGTTGATGGCGTGCGCCGCGCCGTTGGCCAGCGCCAGCTGGCACTTGGCATCAGACCCGGCCGTGCCGATGAGCTGCAGGCCGAGCGCCTTGGCCCATTGGCAGGCGATCAGGCCCACACCACCCGCTGCGGCATGGAACAGCACATGGTCGCCGGGCTGCAGGCCTTCCACGGGCCGGGTTTTCTTGAGCAGGTATTGCGCCGTCAGGCCCTTGAGCATCATGGCTGCGCCAGTCTCGAAGCTGATCGCGTCGGGCAGCTTGCACACGCATTTGGCGGGCATCACGCGCACTTCGCAGTAGGCGCCGGGAGGGTTGCTGGCATAGGCGGCGCGGTCGCCCACCTTCAGGTGCGTGACGCCCTCGCCCACGGCCTCAATCACACCGGCACCTTCCATGCCGATGGTGGCGGGCATGTTCAGCGGGTACAGGCCCGTGCGGTGGTAAACGTCGATGAAGTTCAGGCCGATGGCGTGGTGGCGGATTCGGATTTCGCCGGGGCCGGGCTCGCCCACGGGGACGTCAACGATGTGGAGTTCTTCGGGACCACCGTGCTGGCGGATCTGGACGGCAAGGCTCATGGCAATCAATCTCCTCAAAAGGGGTGGGATGCTGACAACGGCGGCCATCCTGCCATGAATCTCTCGACCGTGCCGGGGGCATGGCCCGCACCGATTTGCCTTGGGGACATGAGGCCCCGCCGCAGCAGGGCCCTGCCTGCACCGTTACAGTGCAGCCCCATGACTCAAAAAATCACACCCGGCACGGCCGTGCTGCTGGTGATTCCGCCCCTGCTGTGGGCCGGCAACGCAGTGGTAGGGCGGCTGGTCCACGAACTGATTCCCCCCATCACCCTGAACTTCATCCGCTGGGTGCTGGCCTTTGCCATCCTGCTGCCCCTGGCCCATGGCGTGCTGCGCGCCGACAGCCCACTGTGGCCACACTGGCGCCGCTATGCGCTGCTGGGCCTGCTGGGCATCGGGGCCTACAACGCGCTGCAGTACATGGCGCTGCAGACCTCCACCCCCATCAATGTGACGCTGGTGGGGTCGAGCATGCCGGTGTGGATGCTGGCCGTGGGCGCGCTGTTCTTCGGCGCGGCCGTCACGCGGCGCCAGGTGCTGGGCGCGCTGCTGTCGGTGTGTGGGGTGCTGCTGGTGCTGAGCCGGGGCGAGTGGTCGCAGCTGCTGGCCTTCCGCCTGGTGCCGGGCGATTTGTTCATGCTGCTGGCCACCATCTCGTGGGCGTTCTACAGCTGGCTGCTGTCACGCACCAGCGAGCCCACCAGCATCCGGGGCGACTGGGCCGCGTTCTTGATGGCACAGATGGTGTTTGGGCTGGCCTGGTCGGGCAGCTTTGCGGGGGCCGAATGGGCCAGCGGGCGCACGCATATCGAATGGGGCTGGCCGCTGATTGCCGCCCTGGCCTTCATAGCTGTGGGGCCTGCGGTGCTGGCCTACCGCTGCTGGGGGGTGGGCGTGCAACGCGCCGGGCCTGCAGCCGCCGGGTTTTTCATCAACCTCACGCCCCTGTTTGCCGGGGTGCTGTCGGCGGCGTTTCTGGGCGACACGCCCAAGGCCTTTCACGGCGTGGCGTTTGCGCTGATTGTGGGCGGCATCGTGGTGTCGTCACGGCGCTGAAGGACGCAATTTTTGATCCAAACTGCCGGTAGCGCAGGTATTGATTGCCTGAAGCGCTACACAAAAAGTAGCAAAAAGGGCCAATTCCCTGAGCCTGAGCCAATCAACCGGGGGCAGTGACAGTGGCGGCGGACTCGATCAACGCCTCCAGGTCCACCACCGGGGTGGGCCGCCCCAGCAGATAGCCCTGGAAGTACACACACCCGTGCCGGGCCAGGAAGTCCTTCTGTGCCTCGGTTTCCACCCCTTCGGCAATCACATCCAGCTCCAGGTTGCGCGCCATGCCCAGAATGGTCTGCACGATCACATCGTCGGTGTGCCGTACCCCCAGATTGCGAACGAAGGACTGGTCGATCTTGAGCTGGTCCAGCGGCAGCCGCGTGAGGTACGCCAGCGATGAGTAGCCGGTGCCAAAGTCGTCCACCGAAAAGCGCACGCCCTTTGTCTTGAGCATGCCGATCTTGGCGATGGTGTCGTCCACGTTGTCCAGCACCAGCGATTCGGTGAGTTCGAGTTTGAGCAGGTGCGGCCGGGCACCCGTCTCGCGCAGCACCTCCACCACGCGGGCCACAAAGTCGCGCTGCCGGAACTGCCGCGCGCTCACGTTGACCGACACCTGCAGGTGCCGGTAGCGCTCGTCCCCCTGCCAGGCCGCCAGCTGCTCGCAGGCCGTGCGCAGCACCCAGTGCCCCATGGGCACGATGAGCTCGCTCTCTTCGGCCACACCAATGAATTCGCCCGGGGCTACCAGCCCGCGCTCCGGGTGCTGCCAGCGGATCAGGGCCTCGGCACCCACCATGCGACCATCCAGGTGGAACTGCGGCTGGTAGTGCAGCACAAACTGCCGCGCCGTGAGGGCCATCTGCAGGTCGGCCTCCAGCTGCGCGCGCATGCTGATGACGATCTGCATCTGCGGGTCAAAAAAGCACAGCGCGTTGCGCCCTTGCGATTTGACCTGGTACATCGCAATGTCGGCCTCCTTGAGCAGGTCCACCGACGATTGCAGGGTACCGCCCATCAGCGTGGCGCCAATGCTGGGCGTGCTGTGGTGCGCGTTGCCGCCCAGGGTGTACGGCACGTTGAGTTTTCGCAGGATCTTCTCGCCCACCCGGCGCGCCTGGGCAGCGGCCTCGTCGCGGTGGACCGACAGGTCGCTGAGCATGACCACAAATTCGTCGCCCCCAAGCCGTGCCACGGTGTCCTCGCGCCGCACGCAGGTCTTCAGGCGCTGAGCCACCTGGCGCAACAGCATGTCGCCCACCTCATGGCCCCGCGTGTCGTTCAGGGTCTTGAAGTGGTCCAGGTCCAGGAACAGCAAGGCGCCGTATTGCCCGCTGCGCACGCTGGCGGCAATGGCTTGCTGCATGCGGTCCATCAACAGACGGCGGTTGGGCAGGTTGGTCAGCGGGTCGTAGAAGGCCAGGCTCTCGATCTCGGTGCTGGCCTTGCGCAGCGCGGTCACGTCGTGGTAGCTGATGACCAGGCCCCCATCGGGCGTGGCGCGTTCGGTGATCTGGATGGTGCTGCCGTTGGCGTACGACTGTTCGCGTGGCTCGGGCTGGTGCTTTTGCCGCTCCAGGCGCTGGCTCACCCACCGCTTGCGCTCCTCGTCAGACAGGCGGGGCACATGGTGCTCCACCGTGGCTTCCAGCACCGCTCGGAACGGCATCAGGGGCGTGATCACGCCCTGCAGCCACGGGAGGATGGTTTCGAGCTGGCGATTCCACTGCACCACACGCTGCTGGCTGTCCAGCAGCAAAAATCCGCTGACCATGGATTCCAGCGCCTGGTCCAGCGTGGCCTTGGACTGCGCGATGGCCAGGCGGGCCTGGGACATGCGGTCCACATACCGCAACGCCAGCACCCCGGCCGCAAAGATCATGGCAATGAACAGCGCGGTGGTCAGCGCAATGGCATCGCGCTGTTCGCGCCAGCCGGCAAGCGCTGCGTCCAGCGGAATGCTGGCCGCAATGCGCAGGTCCTGGTACAGGATGGGCCGGAACACCACCAGCGAGGGCTCACCGGTCAGTCGCGCCGGGGCTTGCCAGGCCAGGCCCTGATCGGCCAGATTGCCAATGGGGGGCGCAAGCGTAGGCGCGGTCACGTCTTCGCGGTTGGGCACGCTCAGCAGCAGTTGCCCGGTGGCCCGCTCCAGCGTGACCTGCAGGCCGCTGATGTCCACGCCCTGCACCAGCACTGAGCTCAGGGCCGACACCGGCAGTTCGGCCACGGCCACCACCCGCGAGCTGTCGGCCATGCGCAGATGGCGTGCGAAGTACAGCACTTTTTCGGAACTTGCAAAGCTCACCACCGGCGCGCTGACCATCAGGGTGGATACCGGTTGCTCCAGCACGCTCTCCAGAAAACCGGCTGGCAGTTGCACCGACAGGCTGGCGCCCGCAGGGTCGGACGATGCCAACGCCTTGCCGGTGCCGTCGAGCACCGCCACGTACCGCACCATGAGGTTCTGCCGCGCCGATCCGCGCAGCCGCTGGCTGGCCGTGTCGGGGTCCAGCCACTTGGGCATGGCGTTGGACAGGCCCAGCAATTCGTCCATGCTGGCCAGCAGCACGTCCACGGCGAGCAGGGAGCGATTGAGTGCAGCCTCTGCACCAGCCACAAAACGCGTGGCCTGGGCCTCACTGTCGGCCAATGCGGCCTGGCGGGCGTTCCACGCCAGGGTGCCAGCCACCGCCACCACGGCCGCCACAAACACTGCGGCGCCCGCCCAGACGTAGGCCCTGATGCGGGAGGGGGCTGCGGATTCTGTCATTTCGCAGGCGCTGCCTGCAGGCCACGCGCCGGCCCGATGGTCTGGTTCCAAACCTGCGCACAGCGGGCGCCGCAACGCTGCACCCAGCGCGGCAAAACGGTGGATTCGAGGATCTCCTGGCGACTGCGCTCATCCTGGGGCGAAACCGGCACCACCACCATGCTGCCCTTCGTGCCCGCACTACAGGTGGGTGCCCCCCGGTTGCAGGCCAGGCCATCGGCAGTTTCGCGCTCGGACTCGGCCCAGATGGCGGCCTCCAGGCGGGGCAGCTCCCGTTGGAGCAACGTGCGCAAATCGGCCGGCAAGGCCGCCCAAGCGGCCTGGTTGGCCCCAAACACCGCCAGCCCCCAGGTGACAGGCAGGGTGTGCACATGGGTGGTGATGGAGGGCAGGCCCAGGATGTTGCCGGACATGGTGCCGGTGATGGCGCATTCGGTATTGCCGGCCGTCAGGCTGGGCACGATCTGCGAAAAGCTGGTCAGCACCGGCACCCCGCCCAAGGCCCCCACAAAATCAGCCTGGCTGGCCGACGACACACGCACACGGCGGCCGGTCAGCTCCGACAAGGTACGCAGCGGCTTTTTACAGAACACCACCTGCGCCGGATACACGTAGATGGCGAGCGCCTCGACACCATGCTGTTCGCGCAGCGCCTTTTCGAGGTAAGGACGGAAGGCCGCCAGCGTGGTCTTGAGTGTGGCAATGTCGGGGTTCAGCCCCGCCAGGTCGGGCGCGGTGTATTCGGGGTATTGCGCCGTGAAGGAGCTCATCAGGGTGGTGCCGAATGGGACCACCCCCAGCTGCAACAGCCGCAGCATCTCGGCCCCGGGCACACCGGCACGGTCAAAGGGCACGATCTCGGCCTGGAAGCGTCCGGCGCTCAGGCGTGACAGCTCTTTGGTCCAGAAAGGTTCTTCCTGCCGGATGTACTGGCTGATACCCGCCAGCCCGCCCACGATGCGCAACCGGTAAGGTGCCGTCGCAGTGCTGTTTGCACCGGGCGTGCTGGCGGCGCCAGCAGCCTGCACAGCCCCCGCCACACCCAGCGCCAAGCACAGCACGGTGCAGTGGCGTTTCAGGCGCGGCAGGATGGATGTGTGGGCAGGATGCATGGCGTCGGGCGATAGCGGGCGCTGGCCCGCAGTATTCCACCAATTATTCAGCGCTCCGGTAAAGCTGTCGGCAAAACACCACGACTGCCTCCCGTTCTGCAGAACCTCTGCGGCGGGTCAGCCCGCAGACCACTCCGGGCCCGAACCGCCTCAGAACGTGCCGGGATAGGCCCCGCCGTCGGCCAGCACGTTCTGCCCCGTCATGTAGCCCGCTTGCACGCTGCACAGGAAGGCGCAGATAGCGCCAAACTCTTCCGCCGTGCCGTAGCGCCCGGCCGGAATCTGTGCCTGCTGGGCAGAGCGCACGTCCTGAACGCTCTTGCCCGCCTTGCTGGCAGCCGCATTGACGGTGGCGGCCAGGCGATCGGTATCGAACTTGCCGGGCAGCAGATTGTTGATGGTCACCCCGCGCGCCGCGACCTTGCTGCGGGACACGCCCGCCACAAACCCCGTGAGACCACTGCGTGCGCCGTTGGACAGGCCCAGGATGTCGATGGGTGCCTTCACGGCGCTGGAGGTGATATTGACGATGCGGCCAAACCCCCGCGCAGCCATGCCATCCACGGTGGCCTGAATCAGTTCGATGGGGGTGAGCATGTTGGCGTCCACGGCCTTGATCCAGGCATCGCGGTTCCAGTCGCGGAAATCGCCAGTGGGCGGCCCCCCTGCGTTGGTGACCACGATGTCGAAGTCCCGCCCCGGACCTCCGGCCACCGAGAACACTGCCGCACGCCCCTCAGGGGTGGTGATGTCGGCCGCCACGGCCAGCACCTTCGGGCTTGCGCCCTTCTGGCTGCTGACGCCCGTTGCAGCTGCGCCTTCAGCTATCAAACGGGTAGCAGCCTGGTTCATCGCCTCAGCGTTGCGGGCGTTGATGACCACATTCACCCCCTCCCGCACCAGAGCCTGCGCGCAGCCATAACCCAACCCCTTGCTCGCGCCACAGACCAGCGCCCATTTGCCTGCAATACCCAAATCCATAACAATCTCCTGGTTGCACACTGATACAAGTGTGCGTTGTCAAATCATAGTTGGAGAGCATCACCATGAACCGGCCGCACTGGAAAGCCCTGGCGCCTTGGCTGGCATCGGCCGCGATAGCCTTGCTACCCCTGCTCAGTGCCACCGCCCAGGCCCAGGAGGCCGCTGTGGTCAAACGTGCCACCCAGTTGCGGGACAGCCCGGCAGAAAACGGCGCCAGTGTGGCGTCGCTGGAAGCCAACGCCGTAGTTACCCGCACCAGCGAACGCAAGGGCCCCTGGACCAAAGTCAGCACGTCCCAAGGCGCCACCGGCTGGGTTCACATGTTTGACCTGGGCCCTCAGTCCGGCGCAGCCCCTGCCACTGGCAATGCCGCAACCAGCGGGATGCGAGGCCTCGGAAGCTTGTTTGGCGGAAACAGCGGTGGCACCACCACGGCCACCTCCACCGTAGGTATCCGAGGCCTGGGCGCTGAAGACATCGCCAAGGCACAACCCAACCCTGCGGCGGTGACCCAAGCCGAGAGTCTGCGCGTGAATGCCGACCAGGCCCGCCAGTTCGCCAGCAATGCGTCGCTGCAGCCACGCAACGTCGCCCCGCTGGCTGAACCGCCCCGGCCCTCCTCCAGCGGCGGATCGGGAGCGACAGGCTCGTCCAACAATCCGTCCGACCCCAATTTCAGCCCCAACTGAGCGAAAGCTGCCATGCGCCTGCCCCATTCCCTTCCCCGCATCCGGCTGATCGCGACGGCCTGCACCGCCCTGGCCCTGACCCTGCTGCCCAGCCAGGGGCAGAGCCAGGGGGTCATGAACCTTCTCAACGCACTGGGCGGTGGCGGCAGCGCCACCAGCAACACGGGCGGCGGCCTCCTGGGCGCAATCACCGGCGGGGGCGCGCCCGCAGGCCAGGGGGACGATCTCATCAGCATGCTCACCCGTTCGGTCGAGAGCATTGACGAGCCCCGCGAGATCGAGATCGGCCGGCAGCTGTCGGCCGTGCTGCTGGGCAGCAAGCCCTTGCACCCCGACATGGCGCTGCAACGTTACGTGAACCAGTTGGGACGCTGGATCAGCCTGCAATCCCCCCGCCCCAACCTGCCCTGGACTTTTGTGGTGCTGGACGACCCGGGCTACAACGCCTTTGCAGCCCCCGGGGGTTATGTGTTCGTGACCAAGGGGCTGATTGACCGTTGTGCCGACGAGGCCGAACTCGCGGGCATCCTGGCCCACGAAATCACCCATGTCACCGCCAAGCACCACCTGCTGGCGATCCGCAAGACGGCCCAGTCCGGCATGCTGACGCAGTTGGTGGCCTCCCAGATCAAGACGAACGCCGTGGGCAGCGTGGTGGCCTCGCAGTTCCTGGCCCTGGGACGCAATCTGTATGCGCGCGGCCTGGACCAGACCGACGAGTACGATGCCGACCGCACCGGCGTGGCCCTGGCCACCCGTGCAGGTTTCGACCCCTACGGACTGGTGTCGGTGCTGCAGCAGCTGCGCACCGCAACGCCAGACAACCCGGCCTTCACGCTGGCACTGGCCACGCACCCACCAGCACAGGCGCGCCTGGAGCAGCTGGAGCTGGCCATGGGCAAGAATCTCGATGGTTTCACCGGCACGGCCCCCGTGACGGTAGCCCAGCGCATGAGCCCCAAGGCTGCCCCCGCCGCCGCAGCGGTGCCATCACCCGCAGCCCCTGCCGAGGCACCAGCCCGCAAGGCGGCCCCCAAAAAGAAAACGTCGTAAGACAAGCAAGGTTGCCTCTGTCCCGGGACCCGAGAGGGCTGCGGGATGGAGCTATCAGGGCCTGCGCGCCATGCGGGTGAAAATGAAAATGCCCGTCATCACTAGCACCGTCCCCGTTGCCACCCACGCCGTGAAGGGTTCCCCCAGAATCCACACGCCCATGAGGATGGTGGACAACGGACCCACCATGCCGGTTTGTGCGGCCATGCCTGCGCCAATGCGCTCGATGGCCATCATCACCATCAGCACGGGCGCGGCCGTGCACAGGGTTGCGTTGAGCACCGACAACCAGATCACCTCCGGGGCCACCACCGCAGCACTCAACGGGCGCAGCACCACAAACTGCAGCAGACAGCACAGGCACGCCACCGTGGTCGCCAGCCCCACCAATCGCAGTGACCCCAGGCGTTGCACCATCTCACCGCTGTAGACCAGGTAGATGGCGTAACTGACTGCGCTCAGGAACACCAGCAACGTGCCCCAGGCAACATTGGCGCCCTGCAGGTTGGCCTCGTGCCCGAAGACCAGCACCACGCCGCTGTAGCTCACCAGCATGCCGGCCGCCTGGGCCCAGCGGATGCCGCGCCCATACAGCGCCCAGCCCAGTAGCACGACCAGGGTGGGGTTGAGGTACAGGATCAGCCGCTCCAAGCTGGCACTGATGTAGGCCAGCCCGGCAAAGTCAAGAAAACTTGCCAGGTAGTAGCCCGTGACCCCGAGGCCCAGCACGCCCAGCCAGTCCTTGCGGCTGAGCGGTGGCTTGCCTCGACTCGCCCACCACGCCATCACGGCAAAGATGGGCAGTGCAAACAGCATGCGGTACATGATGAGCGTGACCGCATCCACCCCATAGCGGTAGGCCAGCTTGACGATGATGGCCTTGCCGCTGAAGGCGATGGAACCCAGGAATGCCAGCGCCAGGCCGGTCGCAATACTCTTCTTTTCGGTGGTCACGGATTTGCAGGGGTACGAGGCGCCCGGTGGATAGTCTGGCGGTCAAAGGGCGTCAGAAAGGTGCGCCCAGTGTGACAGATGAGGCGGCAGCAGGCCATCGAACCTCTGTGCGGGCGACCCCTCGATCAGCGATGGCGCGCGGGCTTCACCGATCCCGGTCAGCCCGACTGACCATCCAACCTGCGTCCTCAGCGGTGTTTGTGGAACACCCGCTGGTGCAGGCGCCGCAGCGACCACCACACCCCGGCCGCCACCACCGGAATCGCCAGGGCTGCCGTGGTCTCAGCCGACAGCGGCCAGCCCAGTTTTTGCGCGCCCTTCGCCAGATAGCTCACCAGCCCAACGATGTAATAGGTAATGGCCGCCACAGACAGCCCCTCCACCGTGGACTGCATTTGCAGCTGCAGGTCCTGCCGGTGGTTCATGGTCGTCAGCAGCGCCTGACTGCTTTGCTGCTGTTCGATCTCTACCCGGGTGCGCAGCAGGTTGCTCATGCGCGACACGCGCTGCGACAGCGCATCCTGCCGCCGGGTGGCCCACTCGCAGGTGCTGCGCGCAGGGGTCAGGCGCCGGTCCATGAACTCCCGGATGGTCTGCATGCCCGCGAGGCGCGACTCGGCAATATCCTGGATGCGGCGGTCCAGTAATTCAAAGTAGGCACTGCTCGCCGAGAAACGCGAATGTGTGGCTGCGTATTGGCTCTCCACCTGCCCGGCCAGGCGGGTCAGCCGGTCCAGCAAAGCTGGCTCGTCGTCGCGGTTGGCTGTGCGGATGGCTTCAGCCAGCGCCGCCAGTTCACGCTCGGCAAAGGCCAGCACGCTGGCTGCCTCGCGGGCGGCCGGCAGGCCCAGCAAGGCAGCCATGCGGTAAGTCTCGATCTCCAGCAGACGCTGCACCAGGCGCCCCAGGCGCCTGGGTGTCATACCACCCGCCAGCAACACCATGCGCGAGAAACCGTCCGCATGGATCGCGAAGTCGGTGTACACCTCGCCATGGCCATCGGCCACCGTGGACGCCACCAGCGTGTCCTCATGCAGCACGTGCTTGACCAGCGAGCCCGAGCCAAACGTATGGGTGGGCAGCACCCAGAGGTTCAGACTGCACAGGCACTGGCCCGGCAACGCGGCCAGCCAGTCGCGGGGCACGGAGTTCACCGCACTGACCGGCTCCCGCTCTCCAAAAGCCTCGACCGGCGCCGGGACCATGAAGGTCCAGGTGACAAACTCGGTGTGCAGCTCCCACCGCAGGCGAAAAGCGCCCAGATCCATGCGCAGGTGGGTGGTCTGTGCATCAGGCAGCGCCATGTGATGGTCCCGCAGCAGCGCGGCCACATGGGCACGACTGGCCTCGCGCCCGGCAGCATCGGCCAGCATGACGATGTGTGCGATGGCCAGCGGCGCATTCATCGCCTCGGGCGGGCGGGCGTGGATTTCGTTGTGCAGCATCGCCCGATGGGGATGCTGCGTGGGATGAAAGGGTGTGGACATGCGGACCTCTGCCCGCAATTGTGTACCGCCGACAGCAGTGCCATGTGGACGCCACTGCCCAAAAAACAACGGCACCCGAAGGTGCCGTTGGTCAGGGTGAGAAAGTCAGCAGAGAAGGATCAATCTTCCACGAAGGCTTCTTCGCGCTTGTTCTTCACGGCGGGCAGCAGCACGATGACGAGCAGCAGGGCTGCAGCTGCCAGCAGGCCGGCAGACAGCGGACGCGTCACAAACACGCTCCAGTCGCCACGCGACAGCAACAGCGCACGGCGCAGGTTTTCTTCCATCATCGGGCCCAGAATGAAACCGAGCAGAAGTGGTGCCGGCTCCGTGCCCAGCTTGTGAAAGATGTATCCGACCAGACCAAACGCACCCACCATCCAGATGTCCCAGGTGTTGTTGTTGGTGGAGTACACGCCCACTGCACAGAACAGCACGATGGACGGGTACAGCCAACGGTAAGGCACGGTCAGCAGCTTGATCCAGATGCCGATCAGCGGCAGATTCAGGATGATCAGCATGGCGTTACCCAGCCACATCGAGGCAATCAGGCCCCAGAACAGCTCGGGGTTGCTCGTCATCACCTGGGGACCAGGCTGGATGTTGTGGATGGTCATGGCACCCACCATCAGCGCCATCACGGCGTTGGGAGGAATACCCAGCGTCAGCAGCGGGATGAACGAAGTCTGCGAACCGGCATTGTTGGCCGACTCAGGGGCCGCTACGCCGCGGATATTGCCCTGACCAAAAGGCACCTCACCAGGGTGCAATTTCGTTTTCTTCTCGATGGTGTAAGCAGCGAAGGCAGAGAGCAACGCACCGCCGCCAGGCAAGATACCCAGGGCTGAGCCCAATGCAGTACCACGCAGCACTGCAGGAAACATGCGCTTGAAATCTTCCTTGGTCGGGAACAGGCCATGCACCTCGGCTGTAAACACTTCACGGTCTTCATCAGGACGCGACAGGTTGGCGATGATTTCACCGTAACCGAACACGCCCATGGCGATGGTCACGAAGCCGATGCCGTCGGTCAGTTCGGGGATGTCAAAACTGAAGCGGGCCACGCCCGAGTTCACGTCGGTACCCACCAAGCCCATCAGCAGGCCCAGCACGATCATGGCCACCGCCTTGAGCAGCGAACCCGAGGCCAGCACCACAGCACCGATCAGGCCCAGCACCATCAGCGAGAAGTATTCGGCAGGGCCGAACTTGAACGCGACTTCGGTCAGCGGTGGCGCAAAGGCCGCCAGGATCAGCGTACCCACGCAACCTGCGAAGAACGATCCCAGACCTGCAGCCGCCAGCGCGGGCCCCGCCCGGCCCTTGCGGGCCATCTGGTAGCCGTCGATCACCGTCACCACCGACGAAGACTCACCTGGCAGGTTCACCAGAATGGCCGTGGTCGAACCGCCGTACTGGGCGCCGTAGTAGATACCGGCCAGCATGATGAGCGCCGCCACGGGGGGCAGCGCATACGTAGCGGGCAGCAGCATGGCGATGGTCGCCACGGGACCGATGCCTGGCAGCACGCCGATCAGCGTACCGAGCAAACAGCCGACAAAACAGTAAATCAGGTTCTGGAAGGTGAACGCAACACCAAAACCCAACGACAAGTTGTTAATCAATTCCATGGTCGGTGCTCCTGCTTAACCTGCGATGAAACTCGGCCACACAGGAAACTGCAGCTTGAGCGCCCACACAAAAGCCACATAGCTGCCGATGGCAAGCACGGTGGCCAGAACAAACACACCCTTGGCATTGAACTCATTGCCAGCCAGGCTGGAGATGAAGGTGAGCGCATAGATGCCCACGATGAGACCCATGGCCGGGATGCCCAGGCTGGGCAAGCCGCCCAGCAGAATGCCGAAGGCAAAGTTGGCAGCCAGGATGAAGAACAGCGGCTTCCAGGCCCATTTTCCGATCTTGTCACCATCGGCGGTTTCCACAGTCATCGCCTTGAAAGTGATCACCAAACCAATGATGGCCAGCAAAATGCCCAGCAGCAACGGGAAGTAGCCAGGGCCCATGCGCGCACCGGTCCCTACGTTGTAGGTGGTCGCACCCCACGCAAATGCGGTACCGACGCCCATGAACATGAGCCCGGACGCAAAGTCTTTATTACTCTTGATTTTCACGAATTGTCTCCTTGACGGAATTCTCGACTGCGCGATTGTGCTGGCAAGGAGGGGGCGGCGCGATGTGGATTCCACCTACATCCGGTAACGCCTGGCAGGCCTGCACCACCGGGTGAGTCGCCCAGGAGACTGTCTCAAAAACCACTCAAGAAGACGGCTGGGCAACCGCAGAGGAATGCCCGCCCTCCCCTTCGCTCACTCCAGGGGCGGCGTGGCGGCAATCACTTCTTCCATCGTGGTCAGCCCCTCGGCCACCCGCAGCGCACCCGCCAGGCGCAGGGGGCGCATGCCGTCCTGCACAGCCTGCCGACGCAGCACATCAATGGAAGGCGCCTGCGTGATCTTGTCCTTGAGCGCCTCGCTGACGGTGAGCAATTCATAAAGCCCCATGCGGCCCCTGAACCCCCCCATGCGGCAATCCACGCAGCCCACCGGCTTGTACGGGTGGTAGCTGCCGCTGATCTTCCAGGGCTTGACCACCTCGGTCAGGGCTTCGCGGCTCGCGGCCTCATCCTTTTGTTTGCACTGCTTGCACAGCGTGCGCACCAGCCGTTGGGCCAGCACGCCCAGCAAGGTGGCATTGAGGAGGTACGACGGAACACCCAGCTCCATCATGCGGGTGATGGCGCTGGGGGCATCGTTGGTGTGCAGGGTAGAGAACACCAGGTGGCCTGTCAGCGCCGCCTGGATGGCCATCTCGGCGGTCTCAAGGTCGCGGATCTCACCCACCATGATGATGTCAGGGTCCTGCCGCATCAGGGCGCGCAGGCCTTCGGCAAAGTTGAAGTCGAGCTGCGGCTGCACCTGGGTCTGGTTGAAGCTGGGCTCGATCATTTCGATGGGGTCTTCCACCGTGCTCACGTTGACCTCTTCGGTGGCCACGCGCTTCAGGGTCGAGTACAGCGTGGTGGTCTTCCCCGAGCCCGTGGGGCCAGTCACCAGGATGATGCCGTGCGGCCGCTTGACCAACGCCTCCCAGCGCTGCGCATCGTGCTGCGCAAAGCCCAGGGCATCAAGGTCCTTGACCGCGTTGTCCGGGTCAAAAATGCGCATGACCATCTTTTCGCCAAACGCAGTGGGCAAGGTGGACAGGCGCATTTCCACCTCTTCGCCCCGCTGGTTGCGGGTCTTGATGCGGCCGTCCTGTGGGCGCCGTTTTTCCACCACGTCGATGCGACCCAGCAACTTGATGCGCGCCACCATCGCGTTGTGCACGCCCATGGGCATCTGGTAGACGGGGTGCAGCACACCGTCGATGCGAAAACGGATCACGCCCTGGTCGCGGCGCGGCTCCAGGTGAATGTCGCTCGCGCGCTGGTCAAACGCGTACTGCCAGAGCCAGTCCACCACCTTGACCACGCCCTGGTCGTTGGCGTCCAGCTGCTTGTTGCTCTTGCCCAGCTCCACCAGCTGTTCAAAGCTGTTGCCACCTGAACTGCCGCCGGCCTTCTGCGCCGCACGCACCGACTTGGCGAGCGCAAAAAATTCGGCCGTGAAGCGGTGGATGTCCTGAGGATTGGCCACCACCCTGCGCACTGAGCGGCGGGACTGGCGCTCCACCTCGGCCACCCAGTCGTCGATGAAGGGCTCGGCAGTGGCCACCACCACTTCTTTGCTGGTCACCTGCACGGGCAGCACCTTGTGGCGCTCCGCATAGGTGGCGCTCATGGTGTCGGCCACACGGCCCACATCGACCTTGAGCGGGTCGATGCGCATGTAGGCCAGACCCGCCCGCTGGGCCAAGTACTCAGTCAGCGCCTCGATGTCGAGCGGCTTGCCATCGCTCGCCCGCTCCATGGCCACGTTGGCCAGACGCACCAGGGCATGCTGGGAACTCTCAGCCTGCGAACAGCGGGCCACGGTGCGCTGCGCTTCCTCGTGCGAGATCACCTTGTCATCACTGAGCCACTGCACCACACGGCGCCAGTCCACCGGGCCAATGTGCGAAGCCGATTTCAGCCGTTCCGGCGTCACGACGGGAGCATTCATTGCAAGAATCCTTTCAAGGCTTTACGGGCTTGAACACCCGCAGCCATTTGGAAGTGGGCAGGTCCCAGCGCGCCTGGATGGCCTCGGCCTTTTCGGCCAGCTCCGCGCGCTTGGGCCGCGTGGGGGTGCGCTGGGCCAGCACCACCGTGTTGCCTTCGCGTGTGGGCTTGAACGCCCACAGCGCATCGTCGCCAAACGCTTGCGCCATGCTCTGCAGGCTGCGGTCAAAACTCGACGCGCGGCCGAACAGGTTCACGGTCATGCAGCCGGTCTCCGTGAGCAGTGCGCGGCAGTCGGCATAAAAATCGGGGCTATCGAGCACGGGGGCCGCAGCCTCGTGGTCATACAGGTCCACAGCCAGCGCATCCACCGTGCCCAGCCACATGGGGTTCTGGATCTCCTTGGACGCATCGGCCAGCACCACGCGCAGCTTGGGGCCGTCGGGCGGCAGCTTGAACCACTGGCGGCACACGGCCAGCACCTGCGGGTTCAGCTCGATGGCGGTGGTGCAGATGCGCAGCTTTTTGTGGCAGAACTTGGTGATGGCACCAGCCCCCAGGCCCAACTGCATGGCATGGCCCTTGGACACCTGCGCCAGGTCGGCAAACAGCAGCCAGGCCATCATGCGCTGCACGTATTCCAGCTCCAGGGCAAAGGGCTCGTCGATGCGCATGGAGCCCTGGATCCAGGGGGTCCCCAGGTGCAGGTGGCGCACTTCGCCATCGTCAGACACGCTGACTTCGGGCAGTTCTTGCAAGGTTTCTTTTTTACGGGCCATTCACAGCAATCCGTGCCGGGCCATGACATCGGCCCAGGCGGTCAATTTACGTTCAAAACTCCAGGAGGCATTGGCCGGGCTGGTCGATGGCAGCCGCACGGCCTCAATGGCACGCGCGCCTGACGTGCCCACATCATGCGGCAAGAGCGTCGGCTGCCCAGCAGCTCCCAGCGCGGCAAGCGCCGCCGGCGCGTGCCGAAAACTCTCCGCACCGTTGTGCGCCAGCGCGGCCAGCCGGGGGCACGCACTGCGCAGCGCCGCAAAGTCGTTGAGCCGGGCGTTACGGATACTGGTGTCCAGGCTGCCCTCGCGCTCGCAGCTTTGGTACACGTCCCAAAGGCCCAGGCCGCGATCCAGCAGCCAGGCGCAGCGGTCCGCATAGCTATCCGGCCCCGCCGGGGGCAAGGGATGCTGGGGCCACAAGGCCTGCAGGATCTTCCAGAAGTGGTTCTGGGGGTGCGCGTAGTACTGGCGGGCTTGCAATGACGCAGCCCCCGGGAAACTGCCCAGCACCAGCACCACGGTGCGCGCACCTGCCACCGGCGGCAGGCCCAGCCAGCGCGCGGATGGTCCGACGGCGTCAGGAGTGGCGGCCACAGACGGATCGGCGGCAACAGGGACTGGGGACATGGGCCAATTTTGGCCCCAAAGGGCAGTCAGCCCCGTCCGGCAGCACAAAAAAGATAGCTGTCGGCCCTTTGCCACAGGGCGTCAAGCTCCCAAATTTCTCCCCATTCATCTTTTTTTGCCGATCCCTCATCCACCCTGCGATGGCTACCCTTCTGCCAGCAGCCTCTGTAGCCGGGGCAACGCGGCCAAGGCATTGGCCCAGGTGCTGCCAGCCAGCGCCGGCACAGACTCGCCGCGCAGCTGGGCCACCACGGCCGCAATGCCGGGTAGTTCCCCCGGGCTGTTGCGGCCCTGCAGCTGCCCTGCAGCGCGTTCTGCGGCGGTGGTGTAAAGCCAGTGGGGAGGAATGTCGGGCGCGTCGGTCTCCAGCACCAGGGCATCGCCGGGCAGCTCGGTGGCTAGGCGGCGCAGCTGCAGGGCGCGGTCATAGGTCACCGCACCGCCAAATCCCAGCTTGAAGCCCAGGCCAATGAACGCCTGCGCCTGCTGCAGGCTGCCATTGAAAGCATGGGCGATGCCACCGCGCACCGGCACATCCCGCAGGCCCTTGAGCAGCTTGTCGGCAGAGCGTCGCACATGCAGGATCACCGGCAGGTCAAACCGCCGAGCCAGCTGCAGCTGCGCGCGGTAAAACCGCTCCTGGCGCACCGGGTCGAGGCCGGGCACAAAGTAATCGAGACCGATTTCGCCAATCGCCACCAGGCGTGGGTCTGCGTGGTGCTGCTCCAGATACCGGGCCAGATGCTGCAGGTCCTCCTCCTCGGCGCGCCCTGTGTAGAGGGGATGAATGCCCAGCGCATAGCTGTCCCCATGCTGGTGCGCCAGCGTCCGCACGGTGTCCCAGTTGCTGCGCTCTACCGCCGGAATCACGCAATGGCAGACGCCTTGCGCCGCCGCCTGGGCGCGGACCGCGCTGCGGTCGGCATCGAACTCAGGGGCGTCGAGGTGGCAGTGGGTATCGATCCAGGCGGTCATGCGCCGATGATGCCCGATGCCGTCTGCAAAGGCTGCGTTCTTTAGGGACTGTGCGCCTGTGTAGCCCTGCATGTGCATTTGCCTGCAAACCGTGCTACTGTCGTTTGCGTGCGCCAGGCCCTGGCGTGTACGAGCAAAGGTGACAGGATGCCCCGGCCCGCCCTCTACAGCAGCTCCCGCTCCGCCCGCAGCCGCACGCCTGTGGTAGTGGACGCCACCGAAGCCGTGGCCTCCGCAGCGCCGCCCGCAGATGATTCGCCAGCGACGAACGCCGCCACCGCTGCCTCCACGCCCCCGAATTCCCGGGCATTCAAACGCCAGCTGATCGCCCTGTGGACCATCGTGGTGCTGTTGGCGGCCTTGCTGGTCGCCAGCGCCTGGCACAACACCCGCAGCCCCGCCCGCAAGATCACCCAGGACGACATCGACGCGGCCGTGCTGCGCACGCTGGAGACCACCACCCCACCCTCTGCCGCCGCGCGGGCTGTGGAGAGCATCGGCCCCTCGGTGGTGCGCGTGGTGGGCTACGGGCGCAGCAAGAACGGCAAGGAAGAGGTCGAGCGCGGCATTGGCACGGGCGTGGTCATCGTGGACAAGGGCGTCATCCTGACCAACCTGCATGTGGTGGCGGGCTCAGACCGCATCGGCATCACCTTCCACGACGGGCTGGAGACCACGGCCAGCATCACCGGCGTGCAACCTGAAAACGACCTGGCCGTGCTGCAGGCCCACAAGGTGCCCGATGACCTGGAAGCCGCCACCCTGCGGTCCACCCAGAACCTGCGCCCGGGCGACCATGTGGTGGCCGTGGGCTTTCCTTTTGGCATCGGCCCCTCGGCCTCGGCCGGCGTGGTCTCCGGCCTGCAGCGCGAATTCACGTCGCCCGAGGGCAAGCGCCAGCTCAGCAACCTCATCCAGTTTGACGCGGCCGCCAACCCGGGCAACTCGGGCGGCCCGCTGGTGACGCTGGACGGCGAGGTGGTGGGCATCGTCACCGCCATCCTCAACCCCACGCAGGCGCGCACCTTCATCGGCATCGGCTTTGCAGTGCCCATCGAGAACGCAGCGTCTGCCGTCGGCATGCCTCCGTTCTGACCGCACACCGCCCCACCCACCATCACCACCTTCCTACCCGCCATCGCAAGGAGCTCCATGTCATCCAGTACATTGCCCAATGCATCGAACGCTGCCACCGCCACGCTGATGGAACAGGTGCTCTACGAGGTCAAACGCGTGGTGGTCGGGCAAGACCGCTTTCTGGAGCGCGTCATGGTCGCCATGCTGGCCCAGGGCCACCTGCTGGTCGAAGGCGTGCCGGGCCTGGCCAAGACGCTCACGGTGAAAACACTCGCCAGCACCATCCAGGGCAGCTTCAAGCGCATCCAGTTCACGCCAGACCTGGTGCCCGCAGACCTGGTGGGCACACGCATGTACAACCAGAAAACCGGCGAGTTCAGCACCACGCTGGGGCCCGTTTTCACCCACCTGCTGCTGGCCGACGAAATCAACCGCGCCCCCGCCAAGGTGCAAAGCGCGCTGCTGGAAGTGATGCAGGAGCGCCAGGTGACCATTGCGGGCGAAACGCACAAGGTGCCCGAGCCCTTCCTGGTGATGGCCACGCAGAACCCCATCGAGACCGAAGGCACCTACGCGCTGCCCGAGGCACAGGTGGACCGCTTCATGATGAAGGTCCTGCTGGGCTACCCCACCGAGGAGGAGGAGTTCGTGATCGCCCAGCGCGCGCTCGATGTGCCCGTGCAGGTGTTGCCCGTGGCCACCACGGCGCAGCTGGCCGCGCTGCAGGCCGAATGCCGCACGGTGTATGTGGACCCATCGATGTTGCAATACGCCGTGAAGCTGGTGGCTGCCACGCGCGAGCCCGCGCGGCATGGCCTGAAGGACCTGGCCGGCTACATCAGCTGCGGCGCCAGCCCGCGCGCCACCATCGCCCTGGCAGAGGGCGCGCAGGCCCTGGCCATGCTGCGCGGGCGCAACTACGTGCTGCCCGAAGACATGACCGACCTAGCAGCCGACGTGCTGCGCCACCGCGTGGCGCTGTCGTACGAGGCGCTGTCCGAGGGGCTGGATGCCGACGCGCTCATCCAGCGCATCATGGCCAAGAATCCGGCACCGGCGCGCCCCTTGCACCACGAACCAAAAGCTGCCTGAGTCCCTCGCCATGACCCGCAAGCCATCCACCACATCCGCCACGGTGCACACCCTGCCCACGCTGCCCGGGCAGGCCGACCGGCTGCTGCGCGAGCTGGAGTGGAAGGTGATCCGCCGCCTGGACGGCCTGCTGCAGGGCGACTACCGCACGCTGATGCGCGGCAGTGGCCTGGACCTGACGGACTTGCGCGAATACCAGCCGCATGACGACGTGCGCCACATCGACTGGAACGTGACCGCGCGGCTGAACCAACCCCATGTGCGCGTGTTCACCGAAGACCGCGAAATGTCGGCCTGGTTTCTGCTGGACCTGAGCCCGTCGATCAGCTTTGGCCCCACCGGCCATGCCAAGCGCGACATCCTGACCGGCTTTGTCGCCGTGCTTTCGCGCCTGCTCACCCGCCACGGCAACCGTGTGGGCGCCGTGCTGTACGGCGGCGCCAACCCGCAGGCGGCACGCGCGGTGGACGCCGTGCTGCCCCCACGCAGCAGCCGCGCCCATGTGCTGCACCTGGTGCACAAACTGCTGCCACCCAAAATCCCCGTGCCGCTGCCCAAGACCGGTGGCGGCGCCACCGAGCTGCACCGGCTGCTGCAGACTGGCCTGGCCACGCTCAAGCGCCGGTCCACCGTGTTTGTGGTGTCCGACTTCATCAGCGCCCCAGGCTGGGAAAAGCCTCTGGCCCAGCTGGCCCAGAGGCATGACGTGGTGGCCGTGCGCCTGCTCGACCCGCTGGAGCTGGAGCTTCCCGATGTGGGCCTGGTGACGCTGCGCGATGCCGAAAGCGGCGAGCAATTGCAGGTGGACACACACGACGCGGGCTTTCGCCGTCGCTTTGCCCAGCTGGCCGCCGACCGCGAGGCCGCGCTGCGCGAAGGCCTGACCCGTGCGGGCGCCGACACGCTGGAGCTGTGCACCGACGACGACCTGGTCGATGCCCTGCTGCGCTTCATGGACCTGCGCCAGCGCCGGGTGCGGGCGCACAGCAACCCTCTCGTCCCCGCATCGGCATCCGCAGGCCCTGCTGCACAGGCGGCCGCCGCCTGACCGATCGATGGATTGATTAGTCAGTTACCCGCCGCACACGCTGTACTCGCCACCAAGGACACACACCATGGTTTTTCTCTGGCCCACCCTGCTCTGGCTGCTGCTGGCGGTGCCCTTGTTAGTACTGCTGTACTGGTGGCTGCTGCACCGGCGCAAGAAAACAGCGCTGACCTACTCCAGCCTGTCCCTGGTGCGCGAGGCCATGGGCCCCGGCCAGCACCTGCGCCGCCACATCCCGCCCGCGCTTTTCCTGCTGGCCCTGGTGGCCCTGCTGCTGGCCGCCGCGCGCCCGCTGGCCGTCATCACCCTGCCCTCGCAGGACCAGACCATCATGCTGGCGATGGACGTGTCGGGCAGCATGCGCGCTGCCGATGTGGAGCCCGACCGCATCACCGCCGCGCAGAACGCCGCCAAGGCCTTCATCGCCGACCTGCCGCGCCACGTGCGCGTGGGCATCGTGGCCTTTGCCGGCAGCGCCCAGCTGGCCCAGCTGCCCACCCAGAGCCGTGAAGACCTGGTCAAAGCCATCGACAGCTTCCAGCTGCAGCGCGGCACGGCCACGGGCAACGGCATCATGCTGTCGCTGGCCACGATCTTCCCTGACGCGGGCATCGACATCGCAGCCCTGGGCGGCCGCCAGGCCATGCGCCCGAAGCCCATCGAAGAGCTGGGTAAGCAGCAGGACCCCGCCAAGACCTTCACGCCCGTGGCCCCAGGCTCGTACAACTCGGCCGCCATCATCATGCTGACGGACGGTCAGCGCACGACGGGCGTGGACCCACTGGAAGCCGCCAAGTGGGCGGCCGACCGGGGGGTGCGTGTGTACACAGTGGGGGTGGGCACGGTGCAGGGCGAAACGATTGGCTTTGAGGGCTGGTCGATGCGGGTGCGGCTGGACGAGGAAACGCTGAAGGCGGTGGCTGCGCGGACCAATGCCGAGTACTTTCATGCGGCGACGGCGGCGGACCTGAAGAAGGTGTACGAGACGCTGAGCTCGCGGCTGACGGTGGAGAAGAAGGAGACGGAGATTTCTTCTTTGCTGGCGTTGTTGGGGGCGGTGCTTGCGTTGGTGGCGGCGGGGTTGTCGGTGTGGTGGTATGGGCGGGTGATGTGATCTTTTTTTGGTGATTTTGGCTGGATGCGCTAGTGGGATATCCGCTGGTAGCTATGCTTTTTGAAGCGTTCTCCCTCCGTGCAAAGGGCTGTGTGCCTGGTTGACGGCATGCCTTGATGGAGAGCGGAGGCCGGGAGTCGCCCGGCATGCGAGTCCCTTTCTTTCGCGTCGCCGAAAGAAAGGAACCAAAGAAAGGGCGACCCCACTGTCTGCGTCCCCGCCGCTGCGCGCCGGGGCAACCTGCGGTGCTCGGGTTTGGCGGGGTCTCGCTCGAACTCGCTCCGTTTCACTTCGCTCAGACAATCGCGAGCCCTGATCCGCCAAACCCTGCGCTCCTCGGCACATCCAGAGGGGCAAAGGGGGCAGAACATCCACACGTGCCTTTGCTTCGCTCGGCCGCATCTCGCGGGCGCAGGCGCCGCGCGCTGCGCAGGCCAGGCCGAGCGCAGCAATGGCCCGAACGGATGTTGGCTGTTCGGCTGCCCCACCCCTGCTGGCTGCGCCTGCGGCGGGGCGGTTGCGGGGTGGCACGCGCGTCGCAGCGCGCGTGCTTCGTGAACTGACTCGCCGCAGTTGTTTGAACGAAGCGCGCCAGCGCGAAGTGAGTTCTGCGGCGCACCCCGCAACCGACACGACGCAGGTTTGCCCCTTCGCACCGCGAAGGGGTCGCAGACTGGGGGTCGCCTTTCTTTTGGGTACTTTTCTTTGGCGAAGCAAAGAAAAGTACCTCGCCCGCCGGGGCGACTCCCGGCCTCCGCCCTCCATCAAGGCATACCGTTAACCAGGCACACAGCCCTTGGCACGGAAGGAGAGCGCTTCAAAAAGCATAGCTATCAGCGCATATCCCACTAGCGCATCCAGCCAAAATCACCCCAAAACCCCAGACACCAACCGCATCACCCGGTCACACCGCGCCGCCAGCGACTCATCGTGCGTCACCATCACAAACGCCGTCCCCTGATCCCGCGCCAACTGCAGCATCAGGTCAAACACCCCATCCGCAGTACTCCGGTCCAGATTGCCCGTAGGCTCATCCGCCAACACACACGCAGGCCGCGTCACCAACGCCCGCGCAATCGCCACCCGCTGGCGCTCACCGCCCGACAGCTCAGCGGGCCGGTGCATCAGCCGCTCCTTCAAACCCACCGACGCCAGCACCCGCTCCGCCTCCGCATGGCACTGCGCCAACGGCAGGCGGCGAATGCGCAGCGGCATGGCCACATTGTCCAGCGCGCTGAACTCCGGCAGCAGATGGTGAAACTGGTAGATAAAGCCCAGATGCTGGTTGCGCAACTGCCCTTGGCGCTCCGCCGACAGCGACGACATCTCCTCGCCCTTCAGGCGCACGGTGCCCACCGTGGGTGCGTCCAGCCCACCCAGCAGGTGCAACAAGGTGCTCTTGCCCGAGCCCGAGGCGCCCACGATCGCCAGCGTTTCGCCCGCATGAATCTGCAGGTCCACGCCCTTGAGCACGGTCACGTCCAGGCGGCCTTCGGTAAAGCGTTTGGTCAGGCCCTTGGCTTCCAGCACCACCGGATGAGCGTTGCTTTTGTTGTTGTGGGAGATGGGATCACTCATAACGCAGCGCCTCGGCAGGGTTCACACGGCTGGCGCGCCAGCTGGGGTACAGGGTGGCCACAAAGGCCAGCACCAGCGAGATGACCGCAATGGGCACGATGTCGCTGCTCTGCGGCTCGCTGGGCATCTTGCTGATGAGGTAGATGTCCTTGGGCAAAAAGCTGGCGTTCAGTGCGCGCTCGATGGCCGGCACGATCACGTCGATGTTGAAGGCGATGCCAAGGCCCAGCAGCAGGCCGACCAGCGTGCCAATCACGCCCACCATCGCGCCCTGCACCACAAAAATGCCCATGATGCTTTTCGGGCTGGCGCCCAGCGTGCGCAGGATGGCGATGTCCGCGCGCTTGTCGGTCACCGTCATCACCAGGGTGGAGACCAGGTTGAACGCCGCCACGGCCACGATGAGCGTGAGGATGATGAACATCATGCGTTTTTCGAGCTGCACGGCGGCAAACCAGGTGCGGTTCTGCTGCGTCCAGTCGCGGATCAGCAACTGACCGCTCAGGGACTGCGCCAGCTGCTGCGCCACTTCGCGGGCCTGGTGCAGGTCCTTGAGCTTGAGGCGCACGCCCGTGGGGCCTTCCAGGCGGAAGATGCGCTGCGCGTCCTCATGGTGCAGCAGCACCAGGGCCGAGTCGTATTCGTAGTGGCCCGAGTCAAACGTGCCCGCCACCGTCATCTGCTTGAGGCGTGGCACTACGCCTGCGGGCGTCACCTGACCGGCGGGCGCAATCAGCGTCACCGGGTCGCCCACACGCACGCCCAGGGCGCGGGCCAGCTCGCCCCCCAGCACCACGCGGAACTCGCCGGGCACCAGCAGGTTCAAGGTTTTCTCGTTGGTGGCGGCCAGGTCGGTCACCGCGCCCTCCAGCGCCGGGTCAATGCCGCGCACCAGTGCGCCCTTCATGTCTTCGCCACGCGCGAGCAGGGCCTGGGCCGCCACAAAAGGCGCGGCACCGATCACGTTCGGGTTCTTCTTGGCCTCGGCCAGGGTGAGCGCCGGGTCGGGCAGTGCGGCCCCCAGGGGCGCAAAGATCTCGATGTGCGAGACCACGCTCAGCATGCGGTCGCGCACGTCTTTCTGAAAGCCGTTCATCACCGACAGCACGATGATCAGCGCCGCCACCCCAAGCGCGATGCCTAGCATGGACACGCCCGAGATGAACGAGATGAAGCCGTTGCGCCGCGTGGCGCGGCCCGCGCGGGTGTAGCGCCAGCCCAGGGCCAGTTCGTAGGGAATTTGCATGGATATGGGAAGAAGGGCCTGCGCGGTGCGGAATGCGCGCCACAGGCGGGGCAGATTGTGGCATCCCGGACAATAGAGGGATGTCGGACACCACCCATTTGCTCATTCCCTACGCCGCCAGCGCCTCGCCGGGATGCCAGCAAGCCCAACAGGGCCTGGCCCTGCCCCACCTGGACCGGCTGCTGGCCCGGCTCAGCCCCCGCCCCGAATACAACGACACCGGCGAAGAAACCAGCTTCTCAGCCCCCCACGAACGCGCCCTGGCCCGCGCCCTGGGCCTGCCTGCGCAGGATGGCCGCATCCCCTGGGCGGCCTGGCACCGCCATCAGCAAGGTCTGACCACCCACGGCGAGGCCTGGGCCTTCGTCACGCCCTGCCAGTGGCAGGTCAGCACCGACCACGTCACGCTGCGCGACCCGGCGCAACTGGGCCTGGACGAAGCTGCATCGCGCGCGCTGCTGGCCATCGTCTCGCCCTGGTTTGCCGAGGACGGCATCACCCTGCACTACGACCAACCCACGCGCTGGCTGGCCAGCGGACCGCTGTTTGCCGGCCTGGCCACCGCGTCGCTGGAGCGCGTGCTGCTGCGCGACGTGCGCGCCTGGATGCCCGATGCCAAACAGGCCCGCACCCTGCACCGCCTGCACAGCGAGATGCAGATGCTGCTGTACACCCACGCCTTCAACGAGGAGCGCTCTGCGCAGGGGCTGCCGGTCGCCAACTCGTTCTGGGTACACGGCACGGGCGCAATGGCTGGCCCACCGCCCGCCACCCCATCCACCCCACCGCCCCACATGCCCACCACCCTGCGGGACGCTGCCTTGCGCGACGACTGGCGCGCTTGGGCCAGTGCCTGGGCCGCGCTCGACGCAGGCCCCGTGGCCGACCTGCTGCGCCAGGCTGAAAGCGGCTCGCCCGTGCAGTTGACCCTGTGCGGCGAACGCAATGCGCGGGGATTCCACACCGCTCCACGCAGCCTTGCCCAGCGGATTCAAGGCCTTTTTCGCCCCATGCGCTGGTCGAACATGCTGGTGCAGCTATGAAAATAATAGCGAGAGACATTCCTCCCCGAGCCGCCTGGGCGCTGGAGCAGGCCGGTGTGCACCCGCTGCTGGCGCGCCTGTACGCCGCGCGCGGCGTGCGGGCCAAGGACGAGCTGGACGATGGCCTGGGCCGCCTCCTGCCGCCCAGTGGCGACCAGGGCTTGAAGGGCATTGACGCGGCCGCCCGCCTGCTGGCCGATGCCATAGCACAGAACCAACGGCTCATCATCGTGGCCGACTACGACTGCGACGGCGCCACCGCCTGCGCCGTGGGCGTGCGCGGCCTGCGGCTGCTGGGCGCCCAGAACGTGGACTACCTGGTGCCCGACCGCGTGACCGACGGCTACGGCCTCACCGCCTCGATCGCCCGCCGCGTGGCCGAGCGGGGTGCCGACATGCTCATCACCGTGGACAACGGCATCGCCAGCGTGGACGGCGTGGCCGAAGCCAAGGCGCTGGGCCTGCAGGTGCTGGTGACCGACCACCACCTGCCCGGCCCCGAACTGCCCGCCGCCGACGCCATCGTCAACCCCAACCAGCCCGGCTGCCCGTTCGAGAGCAAGTCCATGGCCGGGGTGGGCGTGATGTTTTATGTGCTGCTGGCATTGCGCGCCGAGCTGCGTGCACGTGGCGTGTTTGACGCCGCCACCCAGCCCAAGCTCGACCCCTTGCTCACGCTGGTGGCGCTGGGCACAGTGGCCGACGTGGTCAAGCTCGACGCCAACAACCGCCGCCTGGTCGCGCAAGGCCTCAAGCGCATCCGCGCGGGGCAGATGCCCGCGGGCATCGCCGCCCTG
Source organism: Acidovorax sp. M14 (assembly GCF_049331375.1). Classification (NCBI taxonomy): domain Bacteria; kingdom Pseudomonadati; phylum Pseudomonadota; class Betaproteobacteria; order Burkholderiales; family Comamonadaceae; genus Acidovorax; species Acidovorax sp. M14. The sequence goes on along the minus strand of NZ_CP186263.1, from coordinate 1,329,317 downwards.
TTCCACGCCGCCGGCCGCAAGGCGCCGGTGGCCACTACCTTCGACTTTGGCTTTGCCCTGGGCCCGCGCATCAACGCCGCAGGCCGCCTGGCGGACATGACGCTGGGCATCGAATGCCTGCTGACCGACGACACCGCCCGCGCTACCGAGCTGGCCGCCACACTGGACGGCATCAACCGCGAGCGCCGCGACATTGAAAGCGGCATGCGCGAACAGGCCATGCTGATGGCCGAGAGCCTGTTTGACGAGAGCGAGGAGCCCCCGCCCGCGATCAGCGTGTTCGACCCCGACTTTCACGAAGGCGTGGTCGGCATCGTGGCCAGCCGCATCAAGGACAAGCTGCACCGCCCCACCTTCGTGTTTGCAGCCAGCAGTGCGCCGGGCAAGGAGCATGAGCTCAAAGGCTCGGGCCGCTCCATCCCCGGCTTTCACCTGCGCGACGCGCTGGACCTGGTGGCCAAGCGCCACCCGGGCGTGATCCTGAAGTTCGGCGGCCACGCCATGGCGGCGGGCTGCACGGTGGCGGAGGAATCGTTCGACGTGTTCGAGCAGGCGTTTGCCCAGGTCGCGCAGGAATGGCTGGACGCCGCCACCCTCACCCGCCGTATCGAGACCGACGGCCCGCTGGCCCCTGAATACTGCCGCGCCGACATCGTGGACACCCTGCACCGCGAGGTCTGGGGCCAGGGCTTTGCGCCGCCCACCTTCAGCGAAGAGGTGCAGATCGTGAGCCAGCGCCTGGTGGGCGAGGCCAAGAACCACCTGTCGCTCAAGCTCATCCACCAGGGCAACCCCGTGGACGCCATCTGGTTCGGTCACACCGAGCAGCTGCCCGCCCGGGTGCTGCTGGCCTTCCGCCTGGATGTGAACGAGTGGAAGGGCGAGCGCAAGGTGCAGTTTTTGGTCGAAGGTGCGCAGGTCTAGCGCGCCACGGCTCAAGCCTGCGTCGGCCCCCTGCTTCGCTGGCGGATCACCGTTACTGGCTCGCCGCCTTGCCCCCAATTCTCAGGATCTATCTCGTCAATGATGACAGTGACGCTTTCCGGCCGCTTGTCCAGCACCTGCTGCATGAGCTGGGTCACGCCGGCAATCAAAGCGGCTTTCTGAGCGGCTGTGGTGGGCACGTCGCGGCGCGCTAGGCGGATGTTGACCAGGGGCATCGGAGAGTCCTTTCAGGGTGCACCAAAACAAAAGGCAGCTCACGCTGCCTTACTGTCAATTCGGCCGGAATACCGACCACAAAAATAGCTGCCAGCGCTTGACGGTCATGCGCTAGCAGCTATCGATTTAGAAGCTCTCCCAATCATCATCTCCGCCCTGCGGCGCCGCCTTGGCTGCGGGCGCTGGGGCTGGTGCCTTGGCCGCAGGCAGGCGCACCGGGGCGGGCGCAGGAGCCTTCGGCGCGGCGGACGACGCCACGCGGGGCGCGCTGGCGGTTGCCTTGGCCACGGCGGGCCGTGGTGAGGGCGCAGGTGCTGCAGCGCGGGGCGCCGCTGCCGGCGCCCGGGTCGCCACCGCGCCCACGTTGAAGACCGACACCACCTCTGCCAGGTGCTGCGCCTGGTCGCGCATCGAGGCGGCTGCGGCCGTGGATTCTTCCACCAGCGCCGCGTTCTGTTGCGTCATCTGGTCCAGGTGCGTGACCGCCTGGTTGACCTGCGCGATGCCGTCCCGCTGCTCGGTGGCCGAGGCGGTGATCTCGCCGATAAGGTCGCTCACGCGCTGTACGCTGGCAACGATCTCTTGCATGCTTTGCCCTGCCTGCGCCACCTGGGCCGAGCCCGATTCCACGTTCTCCACGCTGGCGCTGATCAGGGTCTTGATCTCTTTGGCCGCCTCGGCGCTGCGCTGCGCCAGGCTGCGCACTTCGCTGGCCACCACCGCAAACCCACGGCCCTGCTCGCCTGCTCGGGCGGCTTCCACCGCAGCGTTCAGCGCCAGGATGTTGGTCTGGAAGGCGATGCCGTCGATGGTGCCGATGATGTCGCTGATCTTGCGGCTGCTGTCGGTGATCTGCTGCATGCTGGTGACCACTTGGCTCACCACTTCGCCGCCCCGTGCTGCCGCTTGGGCGGCCGTGCCAGCGAGCTGGTTGGCCTGGCGGGCCGTGTCGGCCGACTGGCTCACGGTGGCGGTGAGTTGTTCCATGCTGGCTGCCGTCTCTTCCAGGTTGGAGGCGGTCTGTTCGGTGCGCGCCGACAGGTCGTGGTTGCCGTTGGCAATCTCCACCGACGCCGACGAAACCGAGTCCACCCCCTGGCGCACTTCGCTCACCACCCCGCGCAGCCGTGCCGACATGGCCGACAGCGAGCGCAGCATGTGGCCAAACTCGTCCTTGCGGGTGGATTGCAGTTCGCGCGTCAGATCGCCTGCTGCAATGGCATCGATGGTCTCGACCGCTTCGTTCAGCGGCAGGGTGATGGAGCGCACCAGCTTCCAGGCCAGGAACAGGCCGACTGCCATCAGCACCATGGAGCTGATGATGCCGGTGATGGCGTATTCAATGCGGCGCTGGGTGGCTTCGGCGCGGATCACGTCGCGGCGCTTTTCGAGCGTGGCCACAAAGTCGTCCTGCGCCTTGAGGTACTTGGTGACCAGGGGGGCGAATTCCTCGTCCGCATAGCGCTGGGTGGCCACAGCGTCGCCCGCGCCCTTCAGCTCCCAGGTCTTGGCGGTGGCGGCCAGCACGGCCTTGCGGGCCTCCAGCACCTTGTCGAGCGAGGCTTTTTCCTCGGGCGCGGTGGCAGCCGCCACGATGCCTTCCTGCACCTTGTTGATGTTGCCAATGATCTCCTTGACCTTGGCACCGTATTGCTCAGCCAACACGGAATCGGTGGTCACCGCGCCGCCCATGACCATGGTGACGGCGGTCTCGGTGGCACCCCGCCAGCGCACGGCAGCCGAGATGCGGGCCTCGATCTCGACCACGGCATCCATGGCCGCAGACATCGACGAGTTGCCGCGGTTCTGCGCAAACGCAGACAGCAGCAACATGGCAATCATGAGCCCCAGAAAGGCGCCCCACAGCTTGCGGGAGACGCGGATATTGTCAAATTGCATGGCTCTTTTCCTCGTGGATCGTTCTTCTTGGTCGGCCGTTCGCCACCATGAAACATTCGATTACATCCAATGTCGGCCGTAAGCCTACGCCAGCCCGTTGCCTCAACAGGCCTCGGACCCATCGGTACAAACCCGCATACTCATCGGTACCAGCACTGCTGCAGCGCCTGGCAGCCCCGCCCCGGCACGCTGGCGGCGCAAAGCCTAAAATGGGTTGGTGACTTCCATCCTCAACGCCGACCTGCACTGCCATTCCGTCGTTTCCGACGGAACCCTCACGCCCGAAGACCTGGCCGCGCGGGCCAAAGCCAACGGGGTCGAGCTGTGGGCGTTGACGGACCATGACGAAATCGGCGGCCAGCACCGCGCTGCTGCTGCTGCCCGGGCCCAGGGCATGGCGTACCTCACCGGCACCGAGATTTCGGTCACCTTTGCCGACACCACCGTCCACATCGTCGGCCTGGGCTTTGATCCCGACGACGCCCAACTGGCCCAGGGCCTGGCCGCCACGCGCGGCGGGCGCGGCGAACGGGCGCAGGAGATGGCGGCCCAGCTGGCACAGGTGGGCATCAAGGGTGCCTATGAAGGCGCACTGCAGTTTGTGGGCAACCCGGCCCTCATCTCGCGCACCCATTTCGCGCGGTTTCTGGTCGAAACCGGCGTGTGCAAGGACACCTCCGAGGTGTTTCGCAAGTTCCTGACCGAAGGCAAACCCGGCTATGTGCCCCACCGCTGGGCCAGCCTGGGCGACGCCGTGCGCTGGATCACGCAGGCGGGGGGCATGGCGGTGATCGCTCACCCCGCGCGCTACAAGTTCAGCGCCAACGAAGAATTCGCACTGTTCTCCGAATTCAAGCAGCACGGTGGCCGGGCGGTCGAGGTCGTCACAGGCAGCCACAGCGCGGCCGAGTACGTGACCTATGCCGACATGGCGCAGGAGTTTGGCCTGGCCGCATCGCGTGGCAGCGACTTCCACAGCCCCGACGAATCGCACACCGACCTGGGCACGCTCCCCTTGCTGCCCGGTGCACTGACCCCCGTGTGGGAACTGCTTTCCGACCGGATTTTGCGATGACCCCGCGCTGCCGCAGCCGCGCCAGCCGCCCCCTGGACGACCTGCCACCCGGCAAGACACCCACACGCAGCGCCACGCATCACTGAGAACCTGCTCCATGGCCCAGTATTTCGAAGCCCATCCCGACAACCCGCAACCTCGGCTGCTCAAGCAGGCTGCACTGCTGCTGCAAAAGGGCGGCATCGTGGCCGTGCCCACGGACTCCAGCTACGCGCTGGTCTGCCACCTGGACGACAAGGACGCGGTAGACCGCCTGCGCCGCATCCGCCAGGTGGACGAAAAACACCACCTCACCCTGCTGTGCCGCGACCTGTCGGAGCTGGCCAACTATGCGCGGGTGGACAACCGCCAGTACCGCCTGCTCAAGCTGGGCACGCCGGGGCCATACACCTTCATCCTTGAAGCCACCAAGGAAGTGCCCCGCCGCGTGAGCCACCCCTCGCGCAAGACCATTGGCCTGCGGGTGCCCGACCGCAAGGGCCTGCAGCTGCTGCTGGAGCTGCACGGCGCCCCGCTGCTCGCCACCACGCTGATCCCAGCGGGCGAGACCGAGCCCCTGAACGACCCGCAGGAAATCCGCGAGCGCTATGAAAAGCTGGTGGACGCCATCGTGGATGCCGGGGCCTGCCCGCTGGAGCCCACCACGGTGGTGGACCTGACCCCCATGGGCACCGGCGGCGACCCGGTGGTGGTGCGCGAGGGCCGGGGCAGCCTGCAAGCGCTGGGGCTGTAAGAGCCCCCTAAAAAAGCCCGCTGAAAGAGCCCGCCGCAAGAGCGGCACCCCGCTCGACACATTCGCCGCAGTGCAGCGCGCTTCGCCCTGCCGCCGGTAATGCGCCCCTGAAGGGAGAGCCGCGCGGCGGCTCAGAGACTCGTCAGAGCTTGAACGCTCCCACCGCCTGCTCCAGGTCGCGGGCCTGCGCCGACAGGGCCGACGCCGTGCTCACCGCATGCTGCACCAGCGAGGCTGTCTCCTGCGTGCTGCCGTCCATGTGCGACACCGCCACATTGACATGGCTGATGGCTTCGCTCTGCTCGCGCAGGGCGGTGGAGATTTCGCCCAGCAGCGCGCTGACCTGGCCCACAGCGCCGACGATCTCTTCCATGGTCTTGCCCGCCTTGCCCACCTGACCAGCGCCGCTTTCGACCTGTTCGACCGACGCGCTGATCAGCGCCTTGATCTCGCGCGCGGCCACCGCGCTGCGCTGGGCCAGGTTGCGCACCTCGCTGGCCACCACGGCAAAGCCACGGCCCTGCTCGCCAGCACGGGCGGCCTCCACAGCGGCATTGAGCGCCAGGATGTTGGTCTGGAAGGCGATGCCTTCGATGACCTGGATGATGTCCACGATCTTGCGCGAGCTGCCGCTGATGGCCTGCATGGTCTGCACCACCTCGCCCACCACCGACCCACCCTGCTCAGCAATCGCCGACGCCTGCACGGCCAGGCCGCTGGCCGAGTGGGCGCGCTCGGCGTTCTGGCGCACGGTGGCCGTCAGCTGCTCCATGCTGGCCGCCGTCTCGGTCAGGGACGACACCTGGTCTTCCGCGCGGCGCGACAGGTCGGTGTTGCCGTGGTCAATGTCTGCCGCAGAGGCGGTAATCGAATCGGTGCTTTGCTTGATGCGGGACACCAGGTCGGTCAGCGTGTCCTCCATGGTGCCCAGCGCACCCAGCAGGCGGCCAAAGTCGCCCTCCAGGTCAGAGTTGAACTCCTGGCTCAGATCGCCAGACGCCACCGTTTCGGCAATCAGAATGGCCTGGTTGAGCGGCGCCACGATGCTGGCGCGCAGGCTGAGCGTGGCCCCCAGGGCCAGCACAAACACCACCACACTGCAGCCGATAACCCAGCTGCGCGCACTTTGCAACTGTGCCAGCGCCGCCTGGGCCGGGGGCGTGGCGCCCTGCAGCGCCTGCTCGGCACCGCCGATGCCGGACAGCGCCATCACCATCAGCAGCAGCACGACCAGTGCGAGGCCGCCAAACGCCAGCAACAGGCGCGTTCCGATCTTCAAGTTGTTCCACATGGCTTCAATGTCTCCAGGCCTGTTGTATGTCGTTGTGGGAGGGGCCGCCGCGCAGCGCTGCGCGCCAAAGGGCACGAACTTGCAAAACTGGCACGGGCTGCAGGCAAGGGGTTGATGCTAGCAACGAACACCCCGCCTGGAGACCCGTCGGCATACGTACAACCCACAATACGCGGCCGCCCCCGGGCGCCTGAACACCCGCCGGGTCACCCTGGCAACGCCGGGGACAGCGGGGCGTCTGAGACAATCCCCGCGTGGACACCTCCAATCTCATCCAAACCGTTCTGATCTACGCCCTGCCGGTGCTGTTTGCCATCACCGTGCACGAGGCGGCCCATGGCTACGCGGCGCGCCACTTTGGCGACAACACCGCGTACATGATGGGGCGCATCACGCTCAACCCTTTCAAGCACATCGACCCGATCGGCACCATCCTGATGCCGCTGCTGCTGTACTTTGCAACCTCGGGCGCCTTTTTGTTCGGCTATGCCAAGCCGGTGCCGGTCAACTTCGGCAATCTGCGCAACCCCAAGAAGCACATGGTATGGGTGGCCTTGGCCGGGCCCGCGTCCAACTTCATCCAGGCCATCGCCTGGGCCGTGCTGCTGGTGGTGCTGGTGGGCACAGGGATTGAGGAGCGCTTCTTTCTGGAAATGGCACGCGCCGGGGTCATGGTCAACCTGGTGATGTGGGCCTTCAACCTGTTTCCGCTGCCACCGCTCGATGGCGGGCGCATCCTGGTGGGCCTGTTGCCCTGGCGGCAGGCGCACATGGTGTCGCGCATCGAGCCCTGGGGCTTTTTCATCGTGATGGGCCTGGTGATCGCCGGGGTGGTGGGCACGCTGTGGCTGCGCCCTCTGATGGCTGTGGGCTACACCGCCATCAACCTGTTGCTCACCCCGCTGACGGCCCTGCTGCGCTGAGCGCAGCACAGCTTGCGAGCCTGCCACTTCCTGTTCATTTGATCTGCTGAGTTTTTGTTTCCCATGAGCACCACCCGTTTTCTCACCGGCATCACCACCACCGGCACCCCCCACCTGGGCAACTTCGTCGGCTCCATCCGCCCGTCGGTGGCGGCCAGCCTCACGCCCGGCGTGCAGAGCTTTTACTTTCTGGCCGACTACCACGCGCTCATCAAGTGCGAGGACCCGGTGCGCATCCAGCGCTCCACGCTGGAGATCGCGGCCAGTTGGCTGGCGGCAGGCCTGGACCCCGAGAAGGTCACGTTCTACCGCCAGTCCGACATCCCCGAGATTCCCGAGCTGACCTGGCTGCTGACCTGCGTGACCGGCAAGGGCGTGCTGAACCGCGCCCACGCCTACAAGGCCAGCGTGGACAAGAACACCGCCGCCGGGCGCGAGCAGGACGACGGCGTGACCGCGGGCCTGTTCATGTACCCGGTGCTGATGGGCGCGGACATTCTGATGTTCAAAGCCCACAAGGTGCCGGTGGGCCGCGACCAGATCCAGCACATCGAGATGGCCCGCGACATGGCAGCCAGCTTCAACCACCTGTACGGCGAACACTTCGTGCTGCCCGAGGCGGCCATCGACGACCATGTGGCCACACTTCCAGGGCTGGACGGCCGCAAGATGAGCAAGAGCTACGACAACACCATTCCGCTGTTCAGCTCGCGCGCCCAGCTGCAAAAGCTCATCGGCGGCATCCTGACCGACTCGCGTGCGCCCGGCGAGGCCAAAGAGGTGGAAGGCTCGGCCCTGTTCCAGATCTACCAGGCCTTTGCCACGCCCGAAGAGACCGAGGCCCTGCGCAAGGCCTATGCCGACGGCATTGCCTGGGGCGACGCCAAGCACCTGCTGCTGGAGCGCGTGGACCAGGTGATCGCCCCCATGCGCGCGCAGTACGAGGAACTCATCCACAACCCCGCTCGCATCGAGCAGACCCTGCTGGCCGGCGCCGAGCGCGCCCGCGCGCTGGCCACACCCTTCATCCGCGAGCTGCGCAGCGCCGTGGGCCTGCGCAGCCTGGTGCAGGCCAGCACGGCCGCCAAACCGGCCAAGGCCGCCAAGACTGCCCTGCCCGCCTTCAAGCAGTACCGCGAGGCCGACGGCAAGTTCTACTTCAAGCTGGTGGCCGCCGACGGCCGCCTGCTGCTGCAGAGCACGGGCTTTGACGCGCCCAAGGAGGCCGGTCAGGCGATCGCCCAGTTGCAAAAGGACAGCGCAGCGCTGCAGACCCTGGCCCCGCGCCTGGCACCGGTGGACGGTGTGGACACCGCCGAGGTAACGGCCGCCCTGCAGGCGCTGGCCGAAGCCGCCGCTACATAAGCCCGCGCCCCCCACGCGCACGGTGCGCCCCGTGCAAAGCACACAGCCCGAGCCGCAAGGCTGCGGGCTTTTTTCACTCTTTCCAATGTCCAAAAAGCTACGTTTTTGATAGCTGCTCAGGCATATTCCACTGGCGCTACCGGCCAAAAAGGCTTCAAACACCCTTCCATCACCCGGTAAAGGCCCCTCTGCATACTGGGCGCTCCTTCAGTCCCGGTACCGCACCAGGGCCCACAGCGTTGGGCGCTCTCCGGTGCGCAGCCCGGTCTGCACCGTGCCGGTGAAGCTCCAGCGCCGGTCCTGCGACTCCCAGCCATGGGCCAGGGCCAGGCTCCAGCCCGGGGCGCGTTGCACAGTGTTGGCCTCGTCGCTGTAGCGCATACCGCGCCAGGTCAGGCGCAGCAACGAAAAGCTGCGCGCCTCATGGCGCCATGTGGTCTGGCCCAGCACCACGTGGCGGGCAAAGCCGGGCAGCCAACGCCCCTCCAGACCCGCCCCGGTGTTGCGCGATGTAGTGTGGATGTAGCTACCCAGCACGCTCCAGCGCGGACCCAGCAAATGGTTGACGGACACCGTGGCCTGCGCCAGCTGCCCCTGCCCGAAGAGGGGCGTTTCCTCATAGGTGTTGAGCGTGGTCTGGGCATTGAGCACCACGGGCGCAATGGTGGCCACGTTGTCGAACAGCGCCCCCGTGTTCTGTGCAAACAGGCGACCGTTGGCGGCCACGAGGTTGCTGATGCGCTGCCCCGACAGGCTGGCACCCCAGAAGGTGGTGGGGCTGGCCTCCCAGTCCAGTTGCACCGCGTGCTTGCGGGCGTAGCTGCCCGCCAGCAGGTACTGGTTATCCACGGCAATGGCGCCCGTGGCGACGGGCGACAGGGTGTGCGTGCCGGGCGCCCGCACGCTCTCCTGCCAGGCCCAATGCAGTGCGCGGCCCGGGCCCAGGCGCAGGCTGGCGCCCAGACGCGGCAGCAGCCGGTGGTGGTGCGCCGCGCCGTCGTCCTGCGCGGGCAGCAGGTCTTGCCCCGTCGCCGTGTCTGCATAGCGGTCGCGCTGCCGGGTGGTGAACCGAGGCCAGTACGCCTCGGCCATCCAGGTCCAGGCACCGCTGCGCCATTCGCCCGCCACCCAGGGCATGTGGTAGCGCTCGGCGTTGGTGCGCGGTGTGGTGATGCCAGGGTCGGAGATGGCGCTGACGGTGTCCCGGTCCACGCGCTCCCAGCCCAAACTCAGGCGGTGCACGCCCCAGAGCACCGTGTGGCGCAGGAACAGGCCCTGCTCGTCACTGGCATAGCGGTAGTCCTGCGGGCCCCAGCGCGCATCGTCCAGCACCAGGCCGGAGGTCTGGCGCCCGCTGTGCACCTTGAACCAGGTCTGGCTGTCGGCCGACCAGCGCCACGCAGCGCCCAGGTCGGTGCGGCGGGTGCGCGTCTCGGCGCCGCCGGTGAAGGTGATGCCGTTGCCAAAGTCCAGCCCCTGCGGAAAGCGGTAGCGCAAGGTGGTATCGCCGTGCAGCGCGAACAGCGACAGGCTCTCGTTGGGCAGCACACCCAGCGCCAGATCCACTCCGGGCGATGACAGGCGGTACTGCGTGGCGGCGGGACCTTCGCGGGGCCACATCTGCACATCGTTGGCCCGCACCAGCCAGGCCACAGTCACGCTGCTGGCAGCGAACCCACGGTAGCCCATGTCAGCCGTGGCGTTGTGGCGCAGCGGGTTGCGCTCGGCACTCACCCCCGCCGATGTTTCGCGGCCTTCCGACAGCAGCAGGGGCGCGCGCTTGTCGCTGGCGCCAAACACGGTGGGGTCGGTGAGGTAGCCCTGGAACAGCTCGGAGCGGCGGCTGAAGTCGCTCTCGTACCGGTCGGCCAGAAAAAAGTGGCTGCCGGCCCACAGCGGGTAGTACGACGCACTGGCGTAGGCCCGTGCCCAGTGCTCCATGCCGAAGTCGCCCAGCGCCTTGCCCAGGTTGGCCGAGCCCTGGCTGTCCGAGGCCAGCGGGTTGAGCGACTTCAGGTAGGGCAGCCGGGTGAGTGCTTCGCGCGCGGCGGCCATGGCCGCCACGGGCTCGCCGCTGTCGTTGCGCAGCATGGCCTCCACCTGCCAGGGCAGCGGGTCCCGCGCATCGGCCAGGCGGGCGCGGTCCAGCGCGTCCAGCGCTGCAGCGCGTTCGCCCAGCGTGTATTCGGCCACCGCCAGCCATACCTGTGCGCGGGCGTATCGCGGCTCGATCACCAGTGCCTTGAGCAGCGCAGTGCGGGCGGCCTCGGCATCGCCTTGCCGCAGCGCCAGCAGTCCGGCAGCCGCCAGGGCCACGTAGTCGTCGCCCGACTGCGCCAGCGCGGCATCCAGGTCGGTACGCGCCTCGGCCAGGCCCAGGGCTTCGATGGCCGCCGTGGCGGCTTCGCCCCGGTAGGCCGCATGCTCCGGCGCCAGGGCCACGGCCTGGGCCAGCGCACTGCGGGCCGCACGCAGGTCTCCACGCTCTTGCAGTGCGCGGCCCAGCCCTGCCAGGGCGGCAGCCCACTGCGCATCCCCCTCCGCGTGGGCCACTGCCTGCCGGTACAAGGCCAGGGCGGCGTCACCCTGCCCTTGCAGCCGGTGCCAGTCGGCGTCGGCCTGCAGCAATGGCGCAAAGCCGGGAGACGCGCCCCGCGTGGTGTCCAGCCAGGTGCGCGCCTCTGACAGGCGATCCAGCACCATGAGCAGGTCGGCGCGGCCTGCAGCGGTGCGGGGGTCTTGCGTGCGCTGCCAGGCCAAGGCCAGGCGCTGCTGCGCGGCGTCAGGCTGGCCGTCCAGCACCTCCAGGTCCGCCAGGGCCAGCTCGACCACGGCCCCACCATCCTCCTGCGCCGATAGCGTCTGCAACAAGGCTCGCGCCTGGGCCCATTGCCCCGCGCGCAATGCGGTGCGTACCTCCGCCAGAGCGGCTGGCGCCGTCTGCCCGGGCTGGAACTCGGCCCAACGCGTCAGGTCGCCCGGGTAAGCGGCCACCCACTGCACCCGCTCGCGGGGGTTGACCAGAAGGCGCTTGACGGGCGCCTGGCCGGGCTCGGCCACGCCCTGCTCGGCGGGCCCCAGCTGCACGCTGCCCTGGTCGTTGCGCAACTCGACGGCGCCAGACAGCACGGTGAGCGTGGTCCGCCCCGTTCCGTCCACCTCCACGTCCCAGTCGGTACCCCGCACCACGGCCAGCGCTGCCGGCGTTTGCAGTTGCAGGTTGGCCGGGGCCTTTTTGGTGCGTGCCCACAGACGGCCCGCGGCCAGCTCCAGCAGGGTGCGAGTGGGCTGTGCCTCGCACAGCCGCAATTGCGCGTTGGCCGACATGCGGATCTGCGTGCGGTCCGCCAGCAGCAGCGCTGCCGACGACAGCGCCAGCGTGCGCATGTCTGCGCCCGGACCTAACGGCTGGGCAAGTGTGGCAGGCAGCCAGGGCTGTGTGCCCGGGGGGCGCGTTTCGCCTTGGCCGCTGAGCGCCACAATTTGCGCAGCCACTGCGTCAGGCGCCAGGGGCAACCCGGCACATTGCGCACTGGCACCGGCAGCCGTCCAGGTCGACAGGGCAACACCCACCAGCGTGAGCCACACCGGGCGCGACGGGGAGGACACAAGGGGGATGGGCATGGTGGGCCTCTCTCTGGGGGAGTCTTGCGCCGGGGACTCAGGTCTTGTCCAGCGCCTGCGCGGTGAATACGGCAGTGGCGCCCGCTACAGGGCCGTCCGCCAGCGCAGTGTCTGCCTGGGCATGCACCCGGGCCTGCCAGCGCAGCGCCTGCCCGTGCCACTGCGGGGCATGTGCGGCCGCGTGCGCGCACGCATCGGCACAGCATTGCAGAGCCTGCGCCCAACGCGCAGCGTGAAGGTGGTCCCGCAGCGTGTGGCTGATGGAGGCCAGCGCGGCGTCGTCACACGGCGTGTACACGTCCACACCGGTGCTGCGCCCAGCCAGCACCACGGTGTCCAGCCACATCAGCGGGACCTCTGGGGCATCACCCGCTGGCACTGCCTGCAGGGCATCGTGTGTGGCGCCCGACAGGAGGATGCCTGTGCCGAAGGCCTTGTTGGCGCCCTCCAGCCGCGCGGCTGTGTTCACGGCGTCGCCCACGGCGGTGTACGTAAAGCGCTCATGCGACCCGAGGTGCCCTACCGCCGCCTCGCCCGTGTGCAAGCCAATGCGCAGTTGCACCTGCGCAAACGGTGTGCCCCGCCACAGGGCCCGCAGGTCCACCATGTCGGCCTGCATGGCCAGCGCGCAGGCCAGGGCACGGTCTGCGTGCCGGGGGTTGGGCAAAGGCGCGTTCCAGAAGGCCATGACAGCGTCGCCGATGAACTTGTCCAGCGTGCCACCGTGCTGGTGCACGGTGTGGGTCATGCGGGAGAAGTAGGCATTCAGCGCCTGGGCCACGGCCTCGGGCGGCAGGTGCTCGCTGGCGGCGGTGAAGCCTGCCAGGTCAGAGAACAGCAGCGTCAGCACACGACGCTCGCCATGCAGTTGCGGCTGGGCACCGTCGGCCACCAGGGCATCGACCACGGCGGCGGGCACGTAGCGGGCAAAGTCTGCGCGCAGCTGTTCGCGGCGGCGGTGTTCGCGCCAGTAGCTGTCAGCGGCGCCCACGTTCAGGTGCAGGGCCAAGCCCGCTAGCGTGGGCAGTGCCGTCCACCACACCCCTGCCAGGTAGGCCCACAGCCCGCCCAGCAGGGCCAACAGCGCAAGCGCGGCACTGAGCATCACCGCCCGGCCACCGCGCCAGCGCCGGGTCCAGGCGGCCACGCAGCCCACGGCCAGCGCGGCCTGTAGCCAAGGGCCTGCCGGTTGGGCGGGTACCACCCAGTCCCCCGCCAAGCCATTGACCAGGGCCGTGGCGTGCACCAGCACGCCGGACTGCGTACCCGCGCCCAGCGCACGCAGGGGCGTGGCGAACTGATCGACTCCGTCCACCGGCGTGTTCTGCCCCAGAAGCACCAGGCGCCCCTGCACGGCCGCAGCCGGTAGCGCCTGGCCGGCCTCCAGCGCCTGGGTGTAGTGGGCGTAGGGCAGCGGGACCTCGGGGGCGTAGTAGCGCAGCAGCGCGCCCGGCGGTGGGGGCTGAAAACTGCGCCCGCCGCTGCGCGCCAGCTCCTGCCACAGGGCATCGCTCCGAGCGGGTGCAAGACGCAGCACGCCATCGTCATCCGGCTGCACCGCCACACTGCCCTGGCGGGCCATGGGAAACACCGAGGGCACGGTCTGCCGGTATTGCGCCACCTGCGAGGTGTTGACCGCCACATCGGCCGCAGCCAGCACCACCGGCATGCGCCCTTTTAGGGTCGCCGCAAGCGCTGCATCGTCCGCAGGGGACTGGGATGCGGCAAACAGCATGTCGATGCCCAGCGCCGAGGCGCCCGCCGCAGACAAGGCCTGCAGCAGTTGTGCGTGCAGGCGGCGCGGCAGGGGTGGGGTCAGGTTCAGCGCCGCCAGGCTGGGCTCATCCAGCCCGACCACCAGCACGCCCACGTCGGGCGGCGGCGCAGCGGTCCAGCTGGCCAGCAGGTCATGCTCCAGCCGTTGCAGCGGCGTCCAAACTGGCAAGGCGGGCAGCAGCGCCAGCAAGCCCAGCGCGAGCAGTACCCGCAACGCCCAGGGCCGCCAGGCGTCTTGTGTGACCGGTGCTCGCGTACTTGCCATCCCGCCCCTCCACCGCTGCATGCAGCCGTGCATGCAGCGCCCACTGTAGTGGCTGTGCCTGCGCATGCACAGTGGGGGCTTACACGCATGGCCCACGCTACGAACGCCCCGCATAACACCTATGGGCAGCCACCGGGCATGTGCGTAAACTGGCCTTTTGATCGGCTTGGGAGACTTCCATGAAACTGCTGTGTGCCTCCGTGTCCGTGCTGGCCTTGCTGGCGGGCTGCAATGCAACCAACCCCTACGGCCCCGCGGGTCCCATGGCCTCGGGCCGCGACCGCACCTTCAGCGTGCCGGTGTACGGACCCGACACCTCGCAGGCGTATGCGGCGGCCAACCGCGAATGCCAGCGCATGGCCCTGCACGCCAAACTGTTGCGCAATGACGGCTCGCGCCTGGTGTTTGAATGCGTGAGCGAGCTGCAGGACAAGCCTTGAGGCCAGCCGCCCCGCCAGCGTGCCGCCACTGGGCGAGCGGTGCAGTATTGCTGGCGCTTTCTGCGCTGATCGCAGGCTGCCAGCACACGCCCTCGCCCCCGGCAAGCACAGCCACGTCGCCCTGGGTCAACAGCCTGGGCATGGCCTTTGTCCGTGTGCCTGCGGGCACTTTCTGGATGGGGGGCGTGCCCCCCATCGAGGCGCTGGAAAAGACCTTCCCGCTGCTGGAGCGCAAGCGCCTGACCGACCTGGCAGATGAATCGCCTGCCCATGAGGTGCAGATCACGCGCGACTTCTACCTGGGCCAGCACGAGGTCACCGTGGGGCAATTCCAGCGCTTCCTAGAGGCGTCTGGCTACCAGCCAGAGTCAGAGGCCGACGGCACCGGGGGTTATGGCTACAACCCTGCCTACGACCCGGCCACCACGCGGCGCGGCGATGCGTTTGAGGGGCGCGACCCGCGCTACTCGTGGCGCAACCCTGGCTTTGCGCAGGGCCCGGACCACCCCGTGGTGAACGTGACCTGGAACGACGCACAGGCCATGGCCCAGTGGCTCAGTCGCACCGAGGGCCACCGCTACCGCCTGCCCACCGAGGCGGAGTGGGAATACGCCTGCCGTGCAGGCAGCCGCAGCCTGTACCCCCACGGCGACAACCCGCAAGAGCTGGTGTCTGCAGGCAACACCTTCGACCAGGCTGCGGCCCCGCAGTGGCCACGCTGGCGACAGCAAGCGCTGGCGGGCAACGATGGGTACGCCTTCACCGCACCGGTAGGCCGCTTTGCGCCCAACGCCTTTGGGCTGTACGACATGCTGGGCAACGCCTGGGAGTGGACGGGCGACTGGCATGGCGACACCTACTACGCCGAGTCCCCACGCAATGACCCCACCGGTCCAGCAGAGGGCAGCGTGCGCGTGCGCCGGGGCGGCTCGTGGCACACCTGGGCGCTCTATGCACGCTGCGGATACCGCAACTGGAACAGCCCGCAGACCCGCTACACCCTTGTCGGCATGCGGCTGGTGCGCGAGATAGCAGCAGAGCCCCCCGCGCGGTGACCAGCATGAGCCGGGAGGGTTAACAAATGTCAAAACCCTGCTCGCCCCGCGCGGAGCGCGCCTGCGCCGTGGTAGTTATCGCCAATAATGCCCAGTTCGATTTTGGATGGGGAGAACCATGCGCATAGCCGCTTTGGACGACGATGCGCTTCAGCTGGATCTGATCAAGCAGGCCACGGAGGCGATGGGTCATGTGTGCCACACCCACCTGACCGGTGCGGAGCTGATGCGCACGCTGCGCCGCGAGACCTTTGACCTGCTGATCGTGGACTGGCACCTGCCCGACACCACCGGGCCTGAGGTGGTGCGCTGGGTGCGCCAGAACGTCGCGGCCCGCGTACCCGTCTTGTTCGTCACGCACCGCCAGGAAGAGCGCGACATTGTCGAAGGCCTGGGCAGCGGCGCGGACGACTTCATGGTCAAGCCGGTGCGCATCGGCGAGCTCAACGCCCGCATGGCCGCCCTGCTGCGCCGCGCCTACCCCGAAAACACCGGCGGCGTGATGGAGTTCGGCCGCTACCGCTTTCTGCCCGAAACCCGGTCCATCGAAAAAGACGGGGTGGCCGTGGAGCTGAAAAACCGCGAATACGACCTGGCGCTGTTCCTGTTCCAGAACATGGGCCGATTGCTGTCGCGCGACCACCTCAAGGAAGTGGTTTGGGGCCAGGTGGCCGATGTGATGTCGCGCTCGCTGGACACCCACATTTCACGCCTGCGGACCCTGCTCGACCTGCGCCCTGCCAACGGCTTCATCGTGACGGCGGTGTATGGCGTGGGCTACCGTTTTGAAGCCGTCGAGGGCCAGCACAAGGGCTGACGCAGTGCCGCGACGGCGTCTGGCGGGCACTGCCCCCTGAAGGAGACATGAGTTGATCACCCCCCTGCCATTTCGCATGCACGCCAGCGTTGCAGCCCTGTGGTGCCTGGCAGCCACCACGGCCTTCTCGGCCCAGCCAGGCGCCAGCACGGCAGCTCCCCAGCAAGGCGATGAAATTGCCCACGCCGTGAAAGAAGGCGACACCCTCGAAGGGCTGGCCCGCAGCTACCTGGCCAACCCGCGCCAGTGGCCGCTGCTGCAGGCCCGCAACAAGGTGGCTGACCCCAGGCGCCTGCAACCGGGCTCGCTGATCTTCATCCCCGTGCGGCTGCAGCCCAGTGAGTCGGCCACCGTGCAGTTTGTGCAGGGCGAGGCCACGGCGCAGGCGCGGGGCAGCAGCACACCCGCCCCCATTGCAACCGGCAGCAAGCTGGAAGAAGGCACCGAGCTGAAAGTAGGCCCCGAGTCCTTCGTGGCCGTGCAGCTAGCGGACGGCACCGTGGTGCGGGTACAGGCGCAGTCCGAGCTGCAGCTGCGCCAGTTGCGCCGACGAGGCCGCGCAGGCAGCGTGCAGTCGGTGCTGGAGATGCACAAGGGCGGCGTGGAATCGACCGTCCCCCCCAGCGCCGAGCCGCAGCGCCGCATGGAAATCCGCACACCGCTGGCGGTGACCAGCGTGCGGGGCACGCAGTTCAGCGTGGCGTTGGCCGATTCGGGCCAGACCACGGCGTCGGTAGAACATGGCTCGGTGGCCGTGCAGTCGCGGCGCGACACCGACAGTGAGCCCGGTGCCGCACTCAAAGCGCCCACTGCGCTGCTGACGCCCGGACAAGGCCTGGCGGTGGCCACCGATGGCACCGTCGGCGCCGCTCGCGCGTTGCTGCCCGCCCCCGATACCTCCGGCATGCCCACCACGCTGGGCGATGCAGGCCTGATGACCATCGACCTGCCGATGGCCGCAGGCGCCACGCGCTATGTGGCGCAGGTGGCGCAAGACCCCGCCTTCACCCAGGTGCTGCGCCACGGCAGCTTTCCCGATGGCCGCCTGCGCTGGAAGGCGCTGGACGATGGCCGCTACTACCTGGCCGTGCGGGCGCTGGACGATGCGGGCATTGCGGGCCTGCCGGCCGTACAGCCGTTCACCGTCAAGACCCGCCCGGTCGCACCGCTGTACCAGCACCCTGCGCCTGGCGCGGTAGTGCCCAGCGGCGCGGCCGAGCTGCGCTGCACGGAAGTCCCCGGCGTGCGCTGGTACCGAGTGCAGGTGGCCGCCGACGTCCAGTTCACCCAGCCCCTGCGCGATGAGCAGCGCCTGACCGAATGCCGCCTGCCCTTGGGGGCGCTGCCCGCAGGCAGCTACTTCTGGCGCATCGCCAGCCTGCTGGCGCTGCCCGACGGGCAGGCAGACCAGGGACCGTTTGCGCCGCCACAGCCCTTCACTGTGGCCGACCGGCCGACCGCCTTGTCCCTGCAGGCGCTGCAGGCAGAGGACGGAGATCCGACCGTGCGCCTGCACTGGCCTGCCCAGGCTGGCCAGCGCTTCCGGCTGCAGCGCACCGAGGCCACCGACCTGGACTTTGCCAAGGTTGCCGAGGACACCGTGCTCGACGCCCCGACCTGGACGGCCAGCAACCTGGCTGCCGGCGAGTACCTGGTGCGCATCCAGGTGCTGGACGCCAGTGGGCTGGAGAGCGACTTCTCCCCACCGCGCAAGATCCGCGTGGGCACGGGCATCCGCACGGGTGCGGGCTTGCCGGTGTCCACCAGCAGCGGCACACCCGTGGGCCGGCCTTGAGCGGGCCATGGAGCCTGCTCAGCCCCGCCGTACCAGTTGCACCAGCGCGTGCTGCTTTCGCGGCACGTGCTGAGCAAACGTCGCACCCACCACCACCCCTGCCATGGTGACCATCGCCCACCTGCGCCGCCGCCGACGCCGACTGGAATGGGCGCTGCTGGCCTGCGCGCTGATGGCGCTGGTGGCATGGCTCAGCACCGCCGACAGCCTGGACCGCGTCAACCATCTGGTGCAGGACGCGGGCATGCGGCTGGTCTCGCGGCCCGCCCACCCCGACATCGTGATCGTGGCCATCGACGACGCCAGCATCGCCGCCATCGGCCGCTGGCCCTGGCGCCGGGCCTTGCATGCCGAGCTGATCTCGCGCCTGACCGCCCAGAACCCGCGTGCCATCGGCATGGACGTGCTGTTCAACGAAGCCGACCTGGACTACCCCGAGGACGACCTGCTGCTCACCGACGCCATCCAGCGCAGCGCGCGCGTGGTGCTGCCCGTGCTGCGGCGCGGCTATGGCCCCGTCAGCAACCAGACCGACCTGCCCTGGCCCGCCTTTGCCGATGCTGCCGCCGGCTTGGGCCACGTGCATGTGGCACCCGACAGTGATGGCGTGGTGCGCAGCCTGTACTTGCTGGAAGGCCCGGCGGCCGCCCCCTGGCACCACTTCAGCACCGCGCTGCAGTGCGTGGCAGACCGGCAACCTGCGGCTGCCTGCAGCCGCTCGCCCGCCAGCGCCACCGACACCAGTCCCTGGCAGCGCACTGAGCCCACGCTCATCGCCTATGCCGCCGGGCCATCGCCCTTCACCACCTACTCGTACATCGATGTGCTGCGCGGCCAGTTGCCGGCCGGGGCGCTGGACGGCAAGTACGTGCTGGTGGGCGCAGCAGCCTCGGGCCTGGGCGACATGTTTGCCACACCCGTCAGCCAGCAGTCGCGCCTGATGCCGGGCGTGGAGGTGGTTGCCCATGTGCTGGATGCCCGCCTGGCCGGCGAACACATCGTGCGCGCACCGCAGGCACTGAACTTCGCCTTCAACCTGGTGCCACTGGCCTGTGCGCTGCTTGCGTTGCTGCTCATTGGCCCATTGGCGGCCCTGCTGACCAGCGCCGCACTGGCGGTGGCCACCTTGCTGCTGAGCATGGCCCTGCCCTGGTGGGCAGGTTTGCAGTTCGCACCCGCAGCGGCCTTGCTGGGCCTCGCACTGGCCTACCCGCTGTGGAGCTGGCGGCGCCTGAGTGCGGCCGCGCACTTTCTGCGGCTGGAGATGGAGAACCTGCAACGCCAGGGCCTGGCCATGCGCTTGCGCAGACGGCCCGGAGACTCCGCCGACTTTCTGGAGCGCCGCATCAATGCCGTGGAGCGCGCATCCCGCCAGCTGCGCGACCTGCACCAGTTTGTGAGCGAGAGCCTGCAGCAGCTGCCCTCCCCCACCATCGTCTGCGCCCCCGACGGTGAAATCCTGCTGGCCAACCAGGCAGCCCGCCAGCATCTGGGAGGCACCACCCAGCCCTCCCTGCAGGGGCTGTCGGTGGTGGACCTGCTGGCTGATCTGGTCGAGTCAGGAACCGATGCGCCAATCGTCACCCAGGCGGCCTTGCAGCATCGCACCCTGCCCGAGCAGGCCGAGGGCACGGACGCCCAGGGCCGCAGCCTGTTGGTGCAATGCAAGCCTTTCACCAACCTGGCCAATGCAGGCTGGCTGCTGACCCTGGTGGACCTGACCGAGATGCGCCGCGCGCTGCAGCAACGCGACCAGGCGATGCACTTCATCTCGCACGACATCCGCGCGCCCAACGCGTCCATCCTGACGCTCTTGGAAATGCAGCGCGCCTACCCCGGCCGCCTGTCAGACCAGGAGTTGCTGGAGCGCATTGAGCGTTACGCGCAGGCCTCGTTGGGCATGGCCGAGAGTTTTGTGCAACTGGCCAGCGCGCAATCGCAGCCATACCGCATGGCGCCGCTGGACCTGGCAGCCCTGCTCTCCGAAACCACCGACGACCTCTGGACCCTGGCCCGCGACCGCAATGTGGACGTGCGCACGGTGGCCACGCCAGACTCTGCGCCCTGCCTGGGCGACCGCGCCCTGCTGTCCCGCGCCCTGACCAACGTGATCCACAACGCCATCAAGTTCAGCCCCGATGGCGGCACGGTGCAGTGCGCCATCGTGGCGCGGGGCGCGCACTGGGTCGTGTCGGTGCGAGACCAGGGCCCTGGCATCGCGCCCGAGCAGCAGGGCCGCCTGTTCACCCCCTACCAGCGGCTGCACGACCACAGCCACCCCGCCATCGCCGGGGTGGGCCTGGGCTTGGCACTGGTGCAGACCGTAGTGCTGCGCCACGGCGGGACGCTGGAGGTGGAGAGCGATGTCGGGCGGGGTGCCGAGTTCCGGCTGGTGCTGCCGCAGCAGTTGGATGCGCCGTCGGACGACGACGAGGCGTAGTAGCTAGCCGCGAGGCGCCGACTGCGACCGCAGAAAGTCGAGCACCGCCCGGTGGTCACCCTGGAAAACGATGCGGTCGGCGCGGCTCCGCCGCTGGTAGGCGTACATCGGGTCATAGTAGTCACGCATGAGCGCAGCAATCCAATCCCGGTGCAGCGACAAATCGCCCCGGCTGCGCTGCTGCACCAGCGCTGCCAGCATCGACCCGCGAAGCGCCTGGTAGCGGTCGCCTCCCAGACGCTTGGCAAGTTTGCCCAGGCTGTCGAGCAGCCGCGCCGCAAACAAGTCGGTCCCTGCCGCATCTCCATGGACCGCCACAAAATCAGCGCATTGCTGCTGCACATAGTCGCGCAGGATGCGCTCCACACGGGCGTCAAAAGCATCCTCCAAGCAGACGATGGGTACCCGTTCCAGCCGCTGACGCAGCTCCAGCGGCACTGAGCAACTGCCCACATGACGACCCTCATCTTCCAGCACAAAAGTCTCGTGGCCCCGAGCACGCCTCTTGAGCACATCGATGGCCAGCCGGTTCTCAAAGTCGATCTGTGTGGGCTGACCGCTGACGCGCTGGCCGAAACTGGAGCCGCGGTGGTTGGCATGGCCTTCCAGGTCCAAGCCGTTGGACAGTTGCGCAATCACTTCGGTCTTGCCGGTGCCGGTCAGGCCACTGAGCACCACAAACCCGCACTCTGCCGCCGCAGCCTGCGTGGTGCCGATGAGGAACCCGCGCATGGCCTTGTAGCCCCCCACCACCCGGGGGTAGTCGATGCCCGCTTCGTTCAGCAACCACTGCTGCACGATCTGCGAGCGCAACCCGCCACGAAAGCAGTACAGCACGCCCTGCGGATGCGCCCGCGCAAACTGCGCCCACGCCTCGATGCGCTGGCGCTTGGTGGCGCCCGACACCAGTTGGTGCCCCAGCGCAATCGCGGCCTCCTGGCCCTTGTGCTTGTAGCAGGTGCCCACTTGCTGGCGCTCACCATCGTCCATCAGGGGGAGGTTGGCAACACCAGGAAACGCGCCCTGCCCAAACTCCACCGGCGCGCGCACATCCATCATGGGCACATCGTTCAGGAAGATGTGCCGGTAGTCCGTCAGGTTGTCGGGCATCAGCGCAGCTCGACGGCAAAGGCCTGTCGCGGGGTGAGCTCACCGATAGGCTGCAGCGCCAGGCCCAGCTCTGCGGCCACCTGCAGAAACTCGGCCTCGCCCTCCGGGCTCACGGCCACCAGCAGCCCCCCGCTGGTCTGGGGGTCGCACAGCAGGTGCTTTTGCACCTCCGTCAGGGGCGCAATCTTGGCGCCATAACTGTCAAAGTTGCGCAGCGTGCCGCCGGGCACACAGCCCTGGTCCATGTAGTAGTCCACCCCCTCCAGTCGCGGCACGGCCGCGTAGTCAATCACGGCGCTCAAGCCGCTGCCCTCGGCCATCTCGACCAGGTGCCCCAACAGGCCGAAGCCGGTCACATCCGTCATGGCCCTCACGCCCGCCAGTCGGCCAAACCGGCTCCCTGGCTGGTTGAGCGTGCACATCAGGTCGCGCGCCACGCCCACATCCTCGGGCCTCAGCTTGGCCTTTTTTTCGGCGGTGGTCAGGATGCCGATTCCGAGGGGCTTGGTGAGATAAAGACGGCAACCCGCCGTGGCCGTGTCGTTGCGCTTGAGGTGGCGCTTTTCGACGATGCCCGTCACCGCCAGGCCGAAGATGGGCTCCGGCGCATCGATGGAGTGCCCGCCCGCCAGGGGAATGCCCGCCGCGTCGCACACCGCACGCCCCCCGCGCACCACTTCACGCGCCACCTCGGGCGGCAGCACATTCACCGGCCATCCCAGGATAGCGATGGCCATCAGCGGATCAGCCCCCATGGCATAGATGTCGCTGATCGCGTTGGTGGCAGCAATGCGCCCGAAGTCATACGGGTCATCCACGATGGGCATGAAAAAATCGGTGGTTGACACCACGCCGCGCTCCGCATCCAGGGCATACACCGCCGCATCGTCGCGCGACGTGTTGCCCACCCAAAGCCGGGGGTCCAGGTGCTGCGCCCCGCTGCCCGCCAGGATCACGTCCAGCACCTTGGGGCTGATCTTGCAGCCACAGCCGGCGCCGTGGCTGTACTGGGTCAGGCGGATGGGGGGTGTTGTCAAGGTGTCTGGGAGCATGCAATGTTCTTTCATGGCATCAGGCGCGGGCCGCGCAACCCGTATTCTGGCGCTGCAGGGAAATGCGGCCATGCATCGCAATCAATACCCTGTCACTCCCGCATCTGCATGGTGATGTCCACACAATGGCGAATCTGCGAGTCTCTTCAACCGCAGCGCCCGAAGCGGACCATCCAGCCGCCTGAAGTTTTCCAGCGGACCCAAAGAAAAAGGCCCTGTGCTATCGATTAAATAGCTACAGGGCCTTGATGCTGGCGGGAGGGTGTCATTCAGAAAAACCGTGGAAGACCTCATAAATGCTAGATATTGGGCAAAATTTCACCATTTATGCCCCCAAATATGCCCCCAGCCCCATAACCTTGCACATAGTGAACCAACTTCAATAGTTGCGACCCAAATTTCTCAAAATCAGGGTTTGCCCAGCATTTGCGGACTCCATCGCAGACCGACCAGCTCGCAATTGGCAGCCTGCGTATCCCGGCCGCACCTGAACACTGAGTCCATTCCGATCTGACCACTCCGCCGGCACCGCTAAACTCAAACGTTAGGCATCAAAACCTCATCTTGTGCGCTCGAACGGCAGGAGCCCGAATTGCACCTATCTCCAAGCGAGAAGCATCCACACGAACCTTGCAGTAGGCACCCTAGATGTGCAAGCTTCGACTTAGGTAGTCTTTAATCTCAAACAGATTGACTTGAAAACGTTCGGCATCTTCTGGGCGGATCATTATTGTCAGCTTGTTGCTAAACACCTTTCCGACTGCGGCATCGGCAAACGATTGCGCGATCTTCTCTGTCATCTTCTTTCGCGACGTATCTATGCGGCCCCTCCCCGTCCCAACTAGAGGAACCGCAAGATCATGCAGATGTCCCTGATTGGCAATGAACTGCCAAAGACACTCAAGCGCATCCTCTACGTCGCGGAGCGTTGAATAGGCTGTGCCATGAGAGTTCAATCTCGACATGGCTAGAAAATAGAACGTCTTGTTGCCGGCATTGACCTTTGCCACCGTCCCAATGGGGTATTCATGCTTCTTGCCGAGGGCATTGGGATTGATTGACGAATTGACCCCGCTAAGCCCCACTGCAAGCTGTCGGTCAATCTCTGCGGTGTTTCCTTGAAAGAACTTCAGCGCGAGCTGCCCCTGAAGACTATCCGGAGAGATCAGGCCGCTGGCCATGTCTGTGTCGAAGGTTGTATTGGTGCTGATGACGGTGTCGCCACCCTCCGCAAAGATGTCTCCAATCTTTACCTCGAACATTACATCCCGCTTTGGAACTTTATAAACAACCCTAGAGACAGGTCGACGAGTGGCGATCACCCAGAGAATCGCCGCAGCAAGGATTGGGAAGATTGCGAATTTGCTGTATTTGTCCTTGGTATAGATTCCCAAGAAGTCCATTAACTCCATGAGGAAGTAGAGAGACCCAACGGTCGCGAAAATGGCAATAAGTGCGTCTCGCGAGAACAGCGCGTACTTCCAGAAAGACGCTGTCGCAAGCGATCGAATGAAGAACTTCATAGATGTGATGCCGGCGCTCGATCAGGACAAATTGGCCGGATACAGGAAGCAGCCAGGAGCGCATTTGGTCGCAAGCATCAGGTCGGTATCCTTAAACGCTTGGGTGATCAAGCCTTTTGCCATAGGCACGTGCAGCGTTGGCACCAGATTCATCGAGTCGCGAAACACAGGAAGTCCGTCCCATAGGCCCTTTACCGATTGCTTCAACAATCCATTGTTGAGAAGACTCTCTTTTGAGTCATATTCCGGATAGATCACGATAACGGGCAAGCCCTGATTGTTGATACCGTAGTCCACCTCTTCCCTCAACGCCCTCGAGTTTCGAGTGGCCGAGCTAAGGATGAGCACAATGTTCTTTGATGCGCGAAGCCGCTCCCGAAGTCTTGGCTTCAGTGTGGTTTCCCAATCACTGTCGTCTCGTACGCTGTAAGTAATGGCGTGAGAGTCGGTAAATGGAAACGAAGCATCTTGACCCTTCCACATTCGCAGCGTGTTGTAGTAGCAGAAATCCTTCGTCGCATGCGCACCAAGCGAACTGAGATTGAACGGTTCTGCAACATAGAACGCTGTGTAGTTCCCGCTTCTTTGAGCCATAGGATCCTCCCTTGTTGCCTTCGCCGGAATCTTACAACTTTGCCAGTCTCCGCCGCCGCGGGCGCCTTAGCTCAAACGCTGGGCGTCTGCTCTTGGCCGCTTGCGGCCGTTGACGGAGCATTCCTGCTGCAGCCGTTCATGGTGCCGAACTGACTGGTCATCATCACCAGAACGCGCAACAGCCTATCGTCCATCATGGGTGGCGAAGCAAAAAAGGTCCTACCTAGTGGCGCAATCCGGCATCGACTTCACGCCATCTCCAGCATTTCGTTCATGCAGCCAGCGACGATTCCCTCGCACTCACGATGCTGACTCAGCAACTCTGCGTAAATTTGCAAAGAATCTCCCATTTCTCGGCCCCCATGGATACGCTGCAGCTTGGAGACATCTTCGAAGTAAGAGTTAGCAAAACTGATGAGACGGTCGTGGTGCACACCCAGCAGAAAAGGCTTTGCTTTGGTTGTAGCTCCGTGAAGGGCCCCTCCCAGTGCGGCGATAGCGCCGTAATCCACGTCCAAGCCAACCCGCCGTGAGGCTTCGATCATCGAGAGCATGACCCCCATGCCGGCGGCTGCCTCATGCAGACTCTGTATCGCTGCAAATTTCATTTCGGCAATCTTCACCGCCATCGCCTTCTTGACATCCTGGCTCGCCTTAATTGCTTCGGCTTGAGCGATTAGAGAGGTGCGATATGCCTCAAGTTCTCTTGCATAGCTGGCCTTAGCACGTTCTAAATCCTGCTGATGTCGAGCCTTGATGCCCTCGATGTCTTTGTTCAGCCAATGGGTCAATTG
Organism: Acidovorax sp. M14; assembly: GCF_049331375.1. Classification (NCBI taxonomy): domain Bacteria; kingdom Pseudomonadati; phylum Pseudomonadota; class Betaproteobacteria; order Burkholderiales; family Comamonadaceae; genus Acidovorax; species Acidovorax sp. M14. The sequence goes on along the minus strand of NZ_CP186263.1, from coordinate 1,303,585 downwards.
GCTTTTCCCGAGAACAGCCGCAATTGCCAACAAAGTTGCGCTGAGCCCTCCGCCCGCTAGACCCGCCCAAACGAATCCTGCAACGTCTGCCATGTTTCACCTCCTTTCAAGAGCTTATCGCTCTGCGCCATGAAAGGACGAACAGCCAAACAAAACGGAAAGACATTAAAAAGTCGGCAGGACGCCGACCTTGATTAGTGGACCGACTCGCAGCGCCCGCTAGACGCGTCCGCTATCAGCCCCAGATGACGCCACCCCCGCAGGCGGAGCCATCAACGGCGCCCAGATGGGCTTCCACAGGAGTGGTTCAGTCAGGATTCTCTACCCACCGAATTTGCAGCGGGCGCCTGCTTCCTAGGGTGAACGAATTGCTGCAGCGTTACTGCGCCGATTTGCTTCATTGCCGCCACTGCTGCGCTGCGGGTCTGACTCAGTGTCTTCATTTCCGATACCAGAGCATTCGAGCGAGAAAGGGCTTCAGCAACGGTCAAGCCTTCTGGGGCTGGCTTCGCGCCGACTTTGGACAGGGCTTCGGCGGCAAAGGCCTTGATTTCCTCATCGCCCCAGATAAGTGCCAGCACGTCGAGCGCGTCACCGTCATGGCCAATGATGTCGAGGTGCGCCACGTTTCTTTTTTTGAATTGCAATTCACCATCGCCGTTGTAACTGGCACCGCTCTCCGTTTCCACGTGACTTACCAGGTGCAACGCACGGCCTGCGGCCGCATAAATTTTCTCGCGCCTGGATTTCAGCAATCTGCGAAGCGTATCTACCACAAGTGCAGCAGCATCTTCAAAGCAGATCGACCCACCAACCGTTGCGAACTCCTTTTGCTTGACCGCTATACCGTCCGTAAGTGCATCGATGTCACGCAGCGACTCCTGTTGCAACGCCTCAATCTTCTGAATGATCGACTGAGGCACTTCGGTGAATTGATATGGACTTTGGCTCATGATGCTGATGGGAGAAAGCGTTGAATTTGTCCAGACACCTGCATAGCGCCGGCCTTGCTACGGAGCACACGGGCCATCGCTTCTGCCTGCGCGCCAGTCAGCGTTGCTATCAGCTCAACCCCGTCATGCCACATGGAGACTGTGGCGCAATCGACATTGGCTCGGGCTGCAATGCTGGAACAAGGAGAACCTATGGCCGACGCGTGTAGGGAAGCCCCCTGATAGATCGCCTCTCGGGCATGCATGATGATGCTGTTGGCCAAGCCAAGAGCCTCATCAGGTGTGAGCTGGGCCGATGCGTTTCGTCCGCAGATTTCCAGCCTGAGCCCTGGCCATAGGCGGACTTTTCGCGATGTGATGGATGGTGGTATTGCTGTGTTGTTCATGATGCACCTCATGGTGTGCATGAAGTGTCAACCTCCCACAGCGAATGACATTCAGAATTTTTTCACGTCATTTTTACGCCGAGCGTAGGCTGGATCTCCGCGCGCTATACGTTCGATCTGGCGGCGGCTCAGCGGTTTTCCATGATCGCGCACCAGCTCAGCCAAAAGGGGAAAACTTTTCGGCTGGAATGAACCAGCACGTTGTGGCACGCTCGGCGGAAGGGTCAGGTAATAGAGCCAAAGGATCTCAACCGCCAGAGCGCTCGCGGCCCTCGGTGGCCCCATGTCAGAAACCAGCTGGCGAATGAGCTCATCCCGCCGCAGCTTTTTCGACAGGTTGGCAGGCGCCTCATGCGCCCGACCCCGCGTGGGCGCCTTCAGCCCGAGACGCCCAGCAATGTCGTTGTCACCATCAAGACACGGACGCAACGCCTGCGCCAAGTGCACCGCAGCCCGCGCTGGCACAGGCGTCCCGTCCATCAACGCAAGCAACACTGTGCTGACGGTATCAAGTCCATCATGTCGACCGGCATGCTGCGCTACCAGGCCGGACCATGGATTGGCGATGACAGGCCTATTCATGGCAAGACTCCTTGGCATCGCATCCGAGGCGTGTAGGGGTCCGAGAATGCCCGAAAGTCGCCCCCCCTGGTCGTAGCCCAATCTTCACTTAACCCCCTTGGAGCATTGCGTGAACAGTCCGAGCATGCGGCGCGAACGATCCGCACTGTGGAACACCTGCAAAGAACCCAATGCTGGGCCTATCACCATGCTTACTTACCTCGAACAAAAGTGGACGACTAGAAAAATAACGGGGTGCGAATTACCCGTGCTGCCCCCCTCCCGGAAGGACCCGGACACACCCCCCTCACCGACAACACAGCAGCCCTACGCACTCGGCAGTCACCCGCACCTGGTGACTGCCCAACCCCGTCGACAGGTCGACAAAGTCGACAGACTGGGTGGACCTGGGCGCTCAACACATTCGGAGCGGGTCGGGTTTGTCGACTTTGTCGACCTGTCGACAGGGGTAGGTCTCCTTTTTCGTAAGTCATTGATATAGAAAAGAAAAGAGGTTCTAAAACTGCTTATGGCGACAAACTCAACTATGTCGACAGAGCCTTGGGGTTCACCTGATAGCAAGTGCTCGGTGGTGCGCCCTTGTTGTGGCGCTTGAATGACCGCACAACGTCCTGGTGCTCCAATCTGTCGAGGGCCTTCTGCAACCTATCAACGCTCCTGAATCGCCCCTCCTGCGCACGCTGTGCCTCACGCTTGGTGAACTCAGCCAGCCCATGCACCCGAACCCAGCGCACGATGGCCCCTGCATCCACATCTGTGGCATCGGTGCCCAGCATCCCAAACGCTGCCTGCGCATGTGGGATCAGCAGACGCGCCAGGGTCACGGCGTTGTCCATGCACTCAAACCCCACCTCCTTAGTGTCCAGGCCGGAGGTGGCCAGCTGCAGCAGGGCAGCAATACGCGCCACCGCGCCGGGTAGCTTGCTGGTCCAGTCGCTGATGGATTCGTACCGCCCGCCCTCGCCCTGCTGGCGCTCGATGGCCTCGGACATGTCCAGCCAGATTTCCCGCGCTGCCTCGCACAGAGTCAGGGTCTTGGGTGCAGCGGTCGGTGCGGGCACACCCTCCAATAGCTGGTGCAGGCGGCGCTCGTAATCGTCGCGCACGCCATCGGGGATAGGAGCTCGCTTGCGTACATCACGGCTGCCCACATTACTGACGGGGATGGCGTACAGGAACCGGGCCAGCAGGCCCGAGTCGCGGAACCTGCGAGAGCTGGCAACCTCAGCCATCACGCCAGGCTGCAGCAGCAGGCCAAAGGACAACGCGGGTTGGTCGATATGGGCGCTGCGCCCCGCTCGGTCCACGCGCATAGTGGTGCCCGCGTGCCCCTGTAGGAACACATCCAGGTTCGATGCCCCACCGTTGTAGATGCCAGCCATGATGAGGAAGATTCCCGCCTCATCGCTGTGCACCGCCATGCGCTCGCCATGCTCCACCAGCAGCGCCTGCAGTCGCTCGGCGGTGGTGTCGCCGGTAAACAGGCGCGGCGCCCGCAGCTCGTCGGGCATTTCGTTCTGCTCGCGCTCAATCTCTGCAGTCAGCGCCTCCCGCTCGGTCGAATCCTTGGCCTTGGCCGCGTCTTGCTTCAGGCGCTCGATGCGCTTTTCCGCCACTGCCCGGACAGAAGCAACGCGCACGATCTCCCGGCGCATGCGGTCGCGCAGCAGCTTCTCCCAATGCACCAGCGGCCCCAGCATTGCATTCAGCACCGCGCTCTTGCGAGTGCCGCTGGGCGTGGCGCTCAGGGTCCACAACGCCAACGGCTCGGTGTAGCTGTCGCTGTAGGGCGCCACCTCAAACCGGCGCTGTAGCACCGTGGCCAGCACCGCCAAAGACGACATGACCGCCAGGGCTGGCGGTGTCTGCGTGCTCTCAGCCACGGCATTGGCCATCGCAGCAAGCCAGTCCGGCAACACGGTCACGGGAATGTCAGGCACGCGCCGCATGCCGGGCAGGATGGGGTCAGGCCATTCGGGCGCTGGCGGTGGCGGTGTCGCGGGCGCAGCCTGGTCGATCAGCTCGCGCACCGCCTCCAGGCCCTCGGCTGCAGCCAGGTCATTGAAGTCGGTCAGGTTCTCAGCCAACGGGGGGAATGTCTCAGACACCATGGCGCACCCCCTCGAAACGAGGCACAGCCACAAACCCACCCACGGCCCGCGCCGCCTCGGTGGCCTTGGTCAGACCAGGGTTGCCAGGCGTGGCGGCATCGTTGTCGGCACACACCACGATGCGCAGGCGCGGAAACTTCGACCGCAAAGCCCTGGCCACCGCCATCAGGTTGCCGCAGTTGAACACCGCAGCCGTGGCCACACCCGTGGCCTGAAACACCGTCGCTGCCGTGGCGTAGCCTTCACACAGCAGCAGGCAATCCACAGGCCGCCCCATGGAGTAGTAGCAGCCCGCGATGCGCCCGCCGGACAGAAAGCGCTTGGAGCCATCTGGCCCGATGAATTGCAGCGTGTGCAGCGTGCCATTCGAATCCCGTGCCGGAATCAGCAGCATGTCGCGCAGCTGCCTGATACCGATGGCGCCAATGCGCTTACGCTCCAGGTACGGGTGCGCATTGGTAGCCGGCCTGGCCTGCCGCCACAAACGCGCCGCCTTGGCCTGCGCCTCTGCGTGCACGCGGCCTTGCTCAACCACCCGCGCCGCCTGCGCGGCCTGTAGGTGCCTGCGCAGCGCGGCCTGCTCCTCGGGCGTGGGGGGCTTCGCGCGCACTTCATGCCAGTTGTGCGATTCACCAGTTTTCCAACTGCCAAACGCACCGGCCAGAATGGGGTGACTGTGCAGCACATACCAGCCATTGGTGCTACCCGACTTGTCACCCTCAACGCGGTAGCGGCGCAGCTTGCCATCAGGCACCAGGTCAAGCGCTTTGGCGGGCGCCATGCCTGCCATCTGCATGGCTTGCAGCATCGAAGCGCCCTGCCCCCCAGCATTGACGCGCCCAATGTCGCCGACAATAATCACACGGTCTGGTTTATGGATAGCCGCCTTGGGTGCTGGTAACACCCTGGCGGCTTTTTCTTTGTGGGTCATCAGGTTTCCTTGTTGTCGTCAGCAAGCGATGCGCCAGGTACAAACCCCGGCACAAGCTGCTGCAGTTGGCCCGGCATTGACCGGGCCAACACTTCGCCCGTCGCCGGGTCACACACGAGCAGCACGCCAGGGAACACGAAGCGCACCAGTACCGGGCGCGATCCGGGACGGCGCATCAACTTTTCAAACAGGGGCTTTGTCGTCGCATGCAGCGCTGCGAACTTGTGGGCCTGGTGCAAGGTGCGCTCTGCTGCGGCCAGGGCCGCCTGGTGTGCTGCCTGCCGCGCGTCGTGGGTGGGTTGCATGGCTCATTCCCCCACATTCAGAAGTTCATCGAGGCGGTGATAGATGCCGTCCAACACAGTCGCAGCGGTGTCGGGGCATTGGCTCCATTGGCGACGCATATCAATCGCGCCGGTCAATGCCTCACCGATGTGGGGCATGCCTTCTGCAACCGTATCAATCGCCTCCAGGGTGCGCCGAGCCTCCACAGCAAATGCAACAAGCCCTATCACATCCCGCATTTGGGCCAATTCCATTTGCACAGTGCCGGGCAGTTTCGTTTTCTCAGTCATGCCCTGCCTCCTGCTTCATCTGGCAGGACAGCGGCCATGCGGTCACGGTCGTGCATCAGCGCTTGTATCGCCAAGCCCATGACACCAGGCAGACACTGCAGCCGGTGCGTGAACATGGCATTGAAGGCACAGCCTTGGTCCGCAACACCGTCGCGCCCAGCTGCAGCGCTGGCGTACACGCCCGCAGCTTCGGACAGGCTCTCAACCTCCCCCCAGCACCATGCCAGCACCGCCAGCGGGTGCGCATCGGGGTTCAAGATCACGGCGGGGGCGTTGTCTTGCAGTCCGATAAAGTTCTCTGCAAGGTTCCCCATAGGGGTAACGATGGCGGTGCTCATACGTCACCACCTTTCGTCAACACAGCCAGGCGCCGCAGTGCGGCCAGCGCCTGAACGCTCTTGCGCGCCGCGCCCGCGTGGTTGCCCTTGCGGGTGTAGTAGGTAGCCATCGCGCAAGCGTTGATGGCCTCGCCATGCAAGGCGACAGGGTCAAAGTGGGGGGTGTTGCCCGTGCTGGGCTTGGATGCGGGCGCAATGCGGCCCATGGGTGTGGTGTTAGCCATGATGGCTCCTACTGAACAGGTTTGAAACCTGCCGCCTTCATCGCCAAATGAAGGTGGCAGACCGTGTCGGGTTGGCGAACCGGCAGTAGGTACCGGCACACCCTTGCGGGTGTCCCAACACGGCCCGCCGTAAAGGAAGCCGTGCGCCACACGCAGCATGTGGACATGAAAAAAGCCGCTGACCAAAAAGGGCGCGGCTGCTGCGCCTACTGTGATCGGGTCGCCAAACCCGTGGTGTTTTTCAACACCGGGGTGGAATGTAGCACGGCTTGCCGCCGCTGTGTAAAGCGCCGCGCTCATGCGTGCGCCACCGTTTGCGTCAGCGCCTCGAAGCGCTCGGCCCGCTGCGCGTGGAGCTTGTTCACCAGCGCGCGAATGGCCTCATCGGGTTGCCCCGCAACACGCGCCGCCGTGACGGCTTCAACCTCGTAATCTGGCCACCCCACTGAGCGCAGGCCAATCGCCACAGGCTTGGTCAGAAGCCCGGCTTGGACTGCGTTGTAAACCGATGTTTTGGACCGATGGCCCGTGATTGCAGTGACCCCGCAGATTCGCAAAATTGCCATCTTGGCCGCCCTTGTCTGTTGTTGGACATGGGGCGACTGTGCGAGCGGTTTTCTGTATTCAGTACGGCTGGCAGGCTAGCCGTTACATGCGGCGGGCTAGCGGTTACGGCTGGTCAGCCACAGGTAACCCGCATTTCAGCTTTCGCATAACCCGCAGTGCTTCATAGATCAATCGCTCCGGATCAACGGACACATCTACAAATTCGGCAGGCAGCTTTGCGGCAAGAGCTCGGCTAATTTCTCGGTCAGACCCGCGACTGGCGCAAGCATTTTTAACAGCCCACTCCTTCAGCGCTCTTGTTTTCGCGTGCTTAGCATCAGCTCCTCGTGCACCGGCCGCAGCAAGTTCGCTTCTCAGCAAGGTAATTTCGCGAGAAGGTGCGTCACCGCTATCAATGGCATCGAGTTGTGCATTCAAACCTCGCAAGCTGTGCGAAAAACCGACCAGCGACCGCCATCCGAGATCTACATTTCCTTTTTCGTACTGTGATCGAGACTCATGCAAGACAGCCACCAAGCTCAGAAAGGCGAGCTGATTGGTGTTCGTGATCGTCGTAACTTCACCAGTTTCTACGTCACGTAAATGAGCGGAATCCGACTCGGCAAACCATTCGACATTAACCACTGTATCTGGTGCAAAGAAAGCCTCAACCAATGCAGCGCCACCCGGAAGAATGCGCTCAAGAACCTTCTCTAGCTCAGCGACTTCAAGGTCATAAACAGCGCCAAAACCAAGAAATCCAAAATCCTCTTTCCCATCACTTCCGCTCTCATGAATCATGGCGCCCCCTGTGTCACGCCCTGAATAAGTAGCCAGCGCCGCCAGGTCAGGGTGTCCCGGTTTTCGCCCTCGGGGATCAGTCTCGGGCTAGGCGTGGCTGAAAACTGTGCGCACTTGGCGCCCGGCCTATGAGCCCATCACGCTACTCCAGCGCGCAGCGGAACCACGTCGGCGCCCCGCCGCAGTTTGTCCAGATGGTTCGCCCACTCGCACATCATCACGCGCCGCTCTTTCAGGTACAGGGCATGGTTGTAGGCCGCGCTTACTTCGTTACGCTCCTGGTGGGCCAACTGCAGCTCAATGGCGTGGTGCGGGTAGCCCTGCTCATGCAGGATGGTGGACGCCATGCCCCGGAACCCGTGGCCCGTCATGCGGCCTTTGTAGCCCATGCGCTCCAGCGCTTTCAGAATCGTGTTGTTGCTCATGGGCTTGGCGTGGTCACGCTCGCCAGGGAACAGCAGCTCGCGCCCGCCTGAGAGGGTGTGCAACACCTTCAGCACCTCCACCGCCTGCGGCGACAGGGGCACGATGTGGGGCGTTTTCATCTTCATGCGCTCGGGCGGTATGCGCCACTCAGCGGCCTGCAGGTCAAACTCTGCCCAGCGTGCCGCGATCAGCTCGGTGGTGCGCACGAACGTGAGCGCCATCAACTGCATGGCCAGACGCGTGTAGGGCCCGCCCTGATACGCCTCGATCTTGCGCAGCAGCTCGGGCAGCTCTTTTTCACCCAGGCGGGCGTAGTTCTCTTTCCTGCGGCTCTTGAGGGTGTCGCTGGGCTTCACATCCGTGGCCGGGTTGCGATCAATCAGGTCGTGCGCCACGGCGTAGCGCATCACTTGGCCAGCCATCTGCAGCACCCGGTGCGCCAGGTCGATGGCGCCGCGCTCTTGCACGGCTTTGGCCATGCGCGTCAGGTCTTTGGCGGTCAGGCTGGCAATGGGCCGCGAACCCAGCAAGGGGAAGGCGTCCGCCTCCAGGCGCTTGATGGCGTAGTCAGCATGGCGCGGGCTTTTGCCGTCCCTCCAGTGGTCCCACCACAGCCGCGCCACGGCCTCGAAAGTGTTGGCCTGGTCAAACGCGCTGGCCGCCTTGGCTTCGCGCCGGACCTGGCCGGGGTCGGTGCCATCTTTCAGCAGCTTGCGTGCATCGTCGCGAGCCTCGCGGGCCTGCGCCAGGCTCACTTCAGGATAGACACCCAGCGCCAAGCGCTTTTCTTTGCCGCCGTGCCGGTACTTCCAGCGCCAGTATTTGCCCCCGGCTGCGGTCACCTCCAGGTAGAGGGCTTTTTCATCGGCCAGGCGAACGCTTGGGCGCCCCTCGGGGCAGGTGGCCTTCTTGCACGCTGTGTCGGTCAGAGGCATTTTGGGGGCACATTTTGGGGAGCATCGGAAAAGCCCGATTTATGCCCCCGATTGTGCCCCCCGGTTTGCGTGGCTTCAACTGTCTGCCTTTGGACGACTTTGGACAAAAAAAACCCCGCTTACCTGTGGGAAAGCGGGGTTTGCTGGTCAGTTTTGAACGTCGTTGAACGTCAAACTGGCGGAGAGGGTGGGATTCGAACCCACGGTAGTGTTGCCACTACGCCTGATTTCGAGTCAGGTACATTCGACCACTCTGCCACCTCTCCTGTGTGTCGAAGCCTTCGATTATAGCCAGATTTTCAGGGCTTGAGCACGGCGGTGCCGCCCAGGTAGGGGCGCAGCACCTCGGGCACCGTCACGCTGCCATCGGCCTGCTGGTAGTTTTCCAGCACCGCCACCAGCGTGCGGCCCACGGCCAGGCCAGAACCGTTCAGGGTGTGCAGCAGCTCGTTCTTGCCTTGGGCGTTCTTGAAGCGGGCTTGCAGGCGGCGGGCCTGGAAGGCTTCGCAGTTGCTCACCGAGCTGATTTCGCGGTAGGTGTTCTGCGCGGGCAGCCACACTTCCAGGTCGTAAGTCTTGGCGGCGCCAAAGCCCATGTCGCCCGTGCACAGGCTCATCACGCGGTAGGGCAAGCCCAGCTTTTGCAGCACGGCCTCGGCGTGGCGGGTCATTTCCTCCAGCGCTTCGTAGCTCTTGTCGGGGTGCACGATCTGGACCATTTCGACCTTGTCAAACTGGTGCTGGCGGATCATGCCGCGCGTGTCGCGGCCGTAGCTGCCTGCTTCGGAACGGAAGCATGGCGTGTGGGCCGTGAGCTTGATGGGCAGGTCGGCCTCGGCCACCACCACGTCGCGCACGAAGTTGGTCAGCGGCACTTCGCTGGTGGGGATGAGGTACAGCGCCGCGTTGTCGGGCACGGGTTCGCCGTCCTGGCCGCCCTTTTTGGCGGCAAACAGGTCGCCTTCAAACTTGGGCAGCTGGCCGGTGCCCTTGAGCGAGTCGGCGTTCACTGCGTAAGGCACGTAGCACTCGGTGTAGCCGTGCTCTTGCGTCTGCACGTCCAGCATGAACTGGCTGAGCGCGCGATGCAGGCGAGCAATCGAGCCCTTCATCACGGTAAAGCGCGAGCCCGAGAGCTTCACGCCCATGTCGAAATCGAGGCCCAGCGGGGTGCCCACATCGACATGGTCCTTCACTTCGAAATCGAACTTCGCAGGCGTGCCCCAGCGGCGCACTTCGACATTGCCCGCTTCGTCGCTGCCCACGGGCACGGATTCGTGCGGCAGGTTGGGCACGGCCACCAGCATGGCCAGCAGCTCGGACTGGATCTGTTCCAGGCGGGCGGCGGATTGTTCCAGCTCCACCTTGCCTGCGGCCACCTGGGCCTTGACGGCTTCGGCGCCGTCCTTGTCACCCCGGCTCATCAGCATGCCGACCTGCTTGGACAGCTGGTTGCGCTGGGCCTGCAGCTCTTCGGTGCGGGTCTGCAGCGTCTTGCGCTCGGACTCCAGGGCCTGGAAAGCGGAGACGTCCAGAAAGGCCTGGGGCTTTTTGCGGGTTTCCAGCCGCGCGATGGCGGTGTCGAGGTCTTTGCGGAGGAGAAGAATGTCAAGCATTGCAGGATTTTAAGGGGGTGGTCGGCACAGGCTCAGGCAAGGCTGGCGGGGTCAAAGTTGGCGCCGCAGAGAATCAGGGCCACCGTCTCTTGCGGCTGGGGCTTGTAGGCGCCGGATTGCAAAGCTGCCAAGCCCAGCGCGGCAGCGGGCTCCACGGCCAGTTTCAGCTCCTTCCACAGCCACAGCTGGGCCGCGCGGATGGCGTCGTCGGGCAGCAGCAACGCATCGTGTACGTGGCGCTGGCTCACCTCCCAGCTGATCGCCCCGATGCGGCGGGCACCGAGCGAGTCGGCGGCCACGCCACCCACCTCCACATCCACCGGTTGGCTCGCAGCCCGCGCAGCGTGCAGGGTGGGTGCGCGTTCGGGCTCCAGCGCCACCACATGGGCGCGGCTTTCCACCCATGCGGCCACACCGCCAATGAGGCCACCGCCGCCCACGCTGACCAGCACCGTATCGGGCAGGCGGCCGCCCTGCTCTTCCATCTCCAGCGCCAGGGTACCCGCGCCGGCCACCACTTCGGGCTGGTCGTAGGCATGGGCCTGCAAGGCGCCGGTGGTCTTCTGGCGGGCCACGCAGGCTTCAAAGGCTTCGGAATACGCGGCGCCGGTGACGACCACCTCCGCCCCCAGGGCGCGCAGGCGAGCGCGTTTGGCCTCGGGCGAGACCTCGGGCACAAACACCTCACAGCGCACGCCCAAGGCCTGGGCGGCCGCCGCCACGGCGATGCCCGCGTTGCCGCCCGAGGCGATGATCACGCCGCTCTCGGGCATCGGGTTGGCCAGCAGACGGTAGAGCATGCCGCGCGCCTTGAAACTGCCACCCACCTGCAGATGCTCCAGCTTGAGCCAGACCTCGGCACAGTCCACGCCCAAGGACTTGCCGGACAGGCGCATCAGCGGCGTGGTGCGCAAAAAGTCGGGCTGGGTGGCCAGTTGGCGGCGGGCGGCGGCAATGGCGGCGCGGTCGATCATGCAGGGGCTCCGGATGGCAGGTGGTGTCAAAAGAAGGGGCAGTGTAGGGGCTGCCCGCAACATGCAGACACAACGTGGACTGCACGTGCGCCCCACAACTGCCGATAACATGGGCAAAGCAGTTCCAACCCCACCCGTCCGGCGGTTCTGCACACAGGAGAAAAGCATGTTCTTTGTGTTCGGCCCGTCGGGCCAGATGTACCGGGGCGGCCCCGAAAACCTGGCACGTATTTCTGCGGTGCGCAGCGTGCAGCGCCCGCAGGCCCTGCGCACGCGGGCCATGGACGCACAAGACGGGCAGCCGGTGCCCGTCTTCACGGCCCCGCCCCGCCCCACCGCCGCCGACCACACCCATGCGGCGGCACCCGGCGCCGTCGTCAACCTGCGCCTGCAGGACGCCGTGAGCGCCTACGCGCAAACGGAGCAAGGCCCCCAGGCCAGTGCCCGCCAGCCGTTGACCAAGGTGAGCGATGTGATGACCACCGGCGGCGTGAGTGTGGCGCCCGATGTGCGCGTGAACGATGCCTGGCAGACCCTGGCAGAGCACCGGGTGGCGCAGGCCCCCGTGGTGGATGCGCTGGGCCGCGTGATCGGATTGCTGCTGAGGGCCGACATGGCGCCGCTGGATCTGCTGCCCGAGCCCGGCGCCGTCAAGCAGGCCATCGACCTGGCCCGCCGCCCGGTGGCCGAGGTGATGGTGAGCCCGGTGCCCACCGTGTCACCCGACACCGAACTGCGCCGCGTGGCCGCCGTGCTGCTGGACACCGGCCTGCCCGGCCTGCCGGTGACGGACGAGGCGGGCGTGCTGTCGGGCTTTATTTCACGCACCGACATCCTGCGCGCCGTGGCGGCCGACCCGCCGCTGGACCTGTGGAGCGGGCCCGCCGTGCCTCTGTAGGGGCATATTTGGATAAAAATGACCGCTAGCGCTAGAGAAATATGCGCTAGCAGCTATCAATTCAGGAGTGAATAAAAAAGGCGCCTACCGGCGCCCTTGCACGATCAGCGGCAACCTCGCACGCCGCCGTCAGTGCGCAGACGGCCCCGTCTCCGGCGTGCGCTCACGAATTTCCAGACCCGTGGCCGCGTCAATCTTGAGCCCCTTGGGCAGCGGGAACTTGATGGTCTCCTCAATGCCCGCCATGCTGCGCACCGACACTGCGCCCAGCGCCTTGATGCGGTCGATAACCTGCTGTACCAGAATCTCCGGCGCGGAGGCGCCCGCCGTGAGCCCCACGCGCGAACGGCCCTTGAACCATTCGCCCTGCAACTCGTCGGCACTGTCCACCATGTAGGCCGTGGTGCCCAGCTTGGCAGCCAGCTCGCGCAGGCGGTTGCTGTTGGAGCTGGTGGGGCTGCCCACCACGATCACCACGTCCACCTGCGGGCTCAGCACCTTGACGGCGTCCTGCCGGTTCTGTGTGGCGTAGCAGATGTCCTGTTGCTTGGGCTCGCGCACGTTCGGAAAGCGCGCCCGCACGGCGGCAGAGATTTCGGCTGCGTCGTCCACACTCAGCGTGGTCTGCGTGACCACGGCCAGCTTCTCGGTCTGCGCGGGCTGCACGCGGGCCACATCTTCCACGTCTTCCACCAGGTGGATGCCGTGGTCGAGCTGGCCCATGGTGCCCTCGACCTCGGGGTGGCCCTTGTGGCCGATCATGATGAATTCGTAACCCTCTTTGGCGAGCTTGGCGACCTCGACATGCACCTTGGTCACCAGCGGGCAGGTCGCGTCAAAAATGCTGAAGCCACGCGCCTCGGCCTCTTGCTGCACCGCCTTGCTCACACCATGGGCGCTGAAGACCAAGGTGGCGCCTGGGGGCACATCCGACAGCTCTTCGATGAAGATCGCGCCCTTGGCCTTGAGGTCGTTCACCACGTAGGTGTTGTGCACGATCTCGTGGCGCACATAGATGGGGGCGCCAAATTTCTGGATAGCGCGCTCCACGATCTCGATGGCGCGGTCCACACCGGCGCAAAAGCCGCGCGGCTCGGCCAGCAGGATTTCTTTCGGCGCCAGCATCACAGGATTCCGATCAGCTGCACTTCAAAGGTCACAGGCTGGCCCGCAAGCGGATGGTTGAAGTCGAACAGCACCGCGCCGTCTTCACGCACCTGCATCACGGCACCGGCGTAACTGCCCTGGCCGTCGGGCGTGGGGAACTGCACCACATCGCCCACGTTGTACTTTTCGTCGGGGTCACCCAGCTCGTTCATCAGCTTGCGCGCCACCCACTGCTGCATGTCGGGGTTGCGCTCGCCAAAAGCCTCACCCGCAGGCAGCTCGAACGTGGTGCGCGTGCCCTCGGCCAGGCCCAGCAGGCGCTGCTCCATGGCGGGCGACAGCTCGCCCGTGCCCAGCGACAGGGTGGCCGGCTTGTCGGCAAAGGTGTTGATCACATCCCCCGCTGGGCCAGCCAGGCGGTAGTGCAGCGTGAGGAAGGAGCCCGGCTGAACGGTGGGAAGGGGGGTGGAAATAGAGGTCATGAGAGTCCCGATAAACTGCCCCGATTGTAGAAAACCGGGGAAACCCCTATCGGCTGGGTCCATCGGTGCCCTGCCCCGTACGTACTTTCTTCGCGCCATGCCCCTCAAAGACCTGCCCGCCGACGCCCAGCCCCGCGAAAAACTGCTGGCGCGCGGCCCCGCTGCGCTGGCCGATGCCGAACTGCTGGCCATCCTGCTGCGCACCGGCATCGTGGGCAAGGGCGTGCTGCAGATGGCGCAGGAGCTGCTGGACCCGCCCGGCATCGACCCGGACACGGGCGCTGTCACCGGCGGCTTTGGCGGCATTGCCGGGTTGCTACACACCAGCGCGGCCGATCTGGAGCGGATCAAAGGCCTGGGCCCCGCCAAACGCGCCGAGCTGGTGGCCGTGCTGGAACTGGCCCGCCGTGCCCTGGCCCAGCAGCTGCGTGAACGCGAAGTGTTCGACTCGCCCGATACCGTCAAGCACTACCTGCAACTGCACCTGGCCGCCAAGGGGCACGAGGTGTTTGCGGTGCTGTTTCTCGATGCGCAAAACCGCCTGCTGGCACTGGAGGAGCTGTTTCGCGGCACGCTCACGCAGACCAGCGTGTACCCGCGCGAGGTGGTGCTGCGTGCCCTGCACCACCAGGCCGCAGCCGTGGTGCTGGCCCACAACCACCCGAGCGGCAGCGTACAACCCAGCCGTGCGGATGAGGCGCTGACCCAGACCCTGAAGACCACGCTGGCCCTCGTGGACGTGCGCGTGCTCGACCATGTGATCGTGGCACCGGGCCAGGCGCTGTCAATGGCTGAAAAGGGCCTGGTGTGACCGCCCCAGCCCCCACACCCGCCCAGCCGCCCACGGCCCTGCAAGCCGCGCTGGCGCGTGCTGCGCGCGCTGTTCCCGGCAAGGCGCCCCCGGTGGAAGCCACAGCCGCCGCCCCGGCCCCCAGCGCACCCCGGTCCGCCCGGCGCGCAGGCCTGGCTGACAAAAAGGCAGCCGCCAAGGCAGCGATGCGCCCGCTGCGCCAGGCCCCCGCCGGGCCCACAGCCGCAGCGAGCCCCTCACCACCCCGCCGCCGAGCCCCTCCGGCCCCGCGCCGTGCGGGTGAGCGCATCACCCAGCTGCAGGACCTAGCCACCGTGGCCCGCCGCCTGCGCGAGGAGCAGGAGCGCCGCGAGGCCGAAGACAAAGCCCGACGCGAAGCGGCAGCACGGGCCGAGGCCGAGCGCTACCTCTTCAGCCGCAGCGTGGGCCCTGTCACCCCGCTGCGCAACCCCAATGTGGCGCGGCTGCGGCGCCACCTGCCGCCGCCGCTGCCGGTGCAGCACTGGCTGGACGAGGAGCGGGTGCTGCTCGAATCCATCAGCGACGACTTCGACGTGAGCACCCTGCTGGACACCGACGACCAGCTCAGCTTTCGCCGCCCAGGCATCGGCGTGGAAGTGACGCGCCGCCTGCGCTCCGGCCACTGGAGCATTCAGCGCCACCTGGACTTGCACGGCCTGCGTGTGGACGACGCGCGCGAGGCGCTGGGTGAATTCATCCGCCACGCGCACAAGATCGGCCTGCGCTGCGTGCGCGTGGTGCATGGCAAGGGACTGGGCTCGCCCGGCAAAAGCCCTGTGCTCAAGGGCCGCGTACAGCGCTGGCTGGTGCAGAAGAACGAGGTACTGGCCTTCGTGCAGGCGCGGCCCATGGATGGCGGCGCGGGCGCCCTGGTGGTACTGCTGCAACCCGTTTTGCGCAAAAATTCATAAAAATAGCCGCAAGCGCCGGATCCATATGCGCTTGCAGCTATCAAAAACAGAGCAACACAGTGCTCTACAACAGACCGCACCGTGGCGGCGCTGCAAACGCACGCACCGTCACGGCACCCACAACGGCAGGGGGACGACTACTTGGACAAGTCCACGCCGTACTTCGACGTGCCCTTGCCTGACCCATCATCGGCCGCCAGCAAAGACACATTGCCCAGCCCGGCCGCTTGGGCCACGCTGAGCGCATTGGCGCCTGAGCTGAACACCACCGGCCCCGCCACTGTGGCCTTGGCAAAGCGCCAGCTCTTGGCCGCGCCGTTGGCGGTGCGAGTCACCGCCGGGTTCTTGCGGATGTAGTCGATCACCACGTCGCGGTTGGCATCGGGCGAGGCCCAGATGGTGCCCGAGCCGTCCAGCTCGTCGATAAAGCTCTTGCCGCTGGTGGCGCGGTAGTTGTTGGTGGCGATCACAAACTCCTGCGCCCCATCGATGGGTTTGCCCAGGTAGGTGAGGTTCTTGATGCGGCTGCCCACGGGCTGGGTCACGTCGATCTCGTACTGCATGTCCGCGGTGGTGAACAT
Organism: Acidovorax sp. M14; assembly: GCF_049331375.1. NCBI lineage: Bacteria > Pseudomonadati > Pseudomonadota > Betaproteobacteria > Burkholderiales > Comamonadaceae > Acidovorax > Acidovorax sp. M14. The sequence goes on along the minus strand of NZ_CP186263.1, from coordinate 1,287,376 downwards.
GTCGAAGTTGTAGCCCGGGAAAGTGCTGATGAGCTGCTGCTCGGTGGTCTTGGCCGGGTCGATCTGGTTGAAGCGCTTGGCAGCGGCTTCCAGCCAGTTCTTGATGTCCGCGCCGTTCACCTTCACCGCGTACACCGTGTTGGGATACAGGTACAGGTCGGCCGCGTTGTTGATGGCCAGCGGGCCCACGGCCACGTCGGTGTAGTCCGCGCCGCCCTGGAAGCCGCTCTTGAATGGAGCGCTCACCGACAGCACGGGCAAAGCAGCGTACTGCGGCAGGCTGGCCTTGATGTAAGCCGCCACATAGGCCTGCTGGGCCTGGTTCACGATCTGGATCGCGCCGGGGTCACCCACATCAGCAAACAGCGTGCTCATGCGGAAGTCAGTCTGGCCGATCGGTGTCTTCACATACTGGATCGCGGCTTGGTGCTGTGTCTCGATCAGAGGGGCGATAGCAGGGTCTGCATCCACAGTCACCGTGGCGCCAGCGGCATTCTTGCTCTGGATGTTGCGCAGCTCGCTCTTGCTGGCGGTCTTGTTGACCACCCACTTGCTGCCGTCCCACTGCAACGCCAATTGCACCACGCCCAGGGCCTTGCCCCAGGAGCCGGCCATGACGGCGGGCACACCGTTCACCGTGCCTGCCTTGTGGTCCACACCGGGCAGGTTGAAGCTGGGGGTGGCTGCGGTGTCGGGGAACACGCCGTGCTGGTGGCCCATCACCATGGCATCAATGCCCGCCACCTTGGACAGGTGCAAGCCCGGGTTCTCCATGGTGGCCGAGTAGGCGGCACTATCGAGCCCGCCGTGCAACAGCGCCACCACAATGTCGGCGCCCTTTGCGCGCAGCTCGGGCACGTACTTGTTGGCGGATTCCACGGCGCCTTCCGTGTAGACCTTGCCTTCCAGGTAGCGCTTGTCCCAGTTCATGATGCCGGGGGTGGTGAAGCCGATCACACCAATTTTGATCGGCAGCTTCACTTCCTTGCCATCGGTGCCCTTGGCCACCAGCGTGCGTTCCAGCAACGTGTAAGGCTGCACCAGCGGCTTCTTGGTCTTGTTGCTGTACACGTTGGCCAGCACGGCGGGGTAGCCCGCGCCCGCGCATTTCTTGGTGGCATCGACCCCATCCACGTCCAGCCCGCCACCCAGCACCTGGTTCAGGAAGGGCAGGCCGTAGTTGAACTCGTGGTTGCCCAGCGTGCCCGCATCAAAGCCCAGCGCGCCCATGGCCTTGTACATGGACAGCTGCTGCGTGCAAGGTATGGGGCTGACGGTGGCCTCGTAGTCGGCCAGCGCAGTGCCCTGAATGGTGTCGCCGTTGTCCACCAGCAGCGTGTTGGCAAACTCCTTGCGGGCAGCGCGCACCAGCGTGGCGGTGCGCTCAAAGCCGTAGCTCTTGTCGTCGGCCAGCTTGAAGTAGTCGTAGCTGCGCACATTGAAGTGCAGGTCGGTGGTCTCCAGCACAGCCAGCGTGGCTGTGGCGCCCGCGTTGCTGCTGGCGTTGTCGCTGCTGCCACCGCAGGCGGCCAGCGACGCAGCAAGTGCTACCACACCCAGTGCGGCGACACGGCGTGAAACCTGCGAAGGAGAAATCAGAAAACCCAGAATGCGTTCAGACATGAACAGTCCCTGTTGGAAACAAGGGACCGAGTGTCTGGGCCGGGTTTGACAGCGGTGTGACGTGGCAACGTCGATGCAACACCCGCGCCGCACGCGGCAGTCAGCGGGCCTCGCTACGGCTCAATCGATGCGGTGCACGTCGCCGTTGTGGGGCGATGCACTCTCGTGGAACAGGTCTTCCAGAAATTGCACAAGTTCATGCTCTTCGACAAAGTCGGGGATCACAAAGCCCGAGGGCGTGCGCTTGCCGTCAGCGCCCACGCGGTAGGCCTGCCACAGCGCGCCTTCGCGGCGCACTTCGACGATGCGGCCGAACACATTGAAGCGCGGGTACCCATGGGCTTCCGGCTGTTGAGCAGGTGTGGGGATTGGTTCAGCGGCAGTCATAGGAGTTTGTCCAGACGCGAGGGAGCCGTCAGGTTCGCACCGAGGCGATCAAGTCCACCTCCACCGTCGCGTTCTTGGGCAGCTGCAGCACCCCGACCGACGTGCGGGTGTGGGCGCCGGCCTCTCCCAGCACGGCAAACAGCACCTCCGACGCGCCATCGGCCACCTCACTTTGCTGCGTGAAGGTGGGCGCCGACTGCACATACACGGTAATGCGCAGGATGGATTGCACGGCATCCAGCGAACCCACGGCGCGCTGCAGCAGCGCCAGCGCCCGCATCGCGCAGACCTTGGCGGCCTTTTGCGCATCGGCCAGCGAGGCATCGGCCCCCGCCGCGCCCGTAACGACCACCGTGTCGCCCACGCGCGGGATCTGCCCGCTCAGGTAGATGTGGTGGCCGTCACGCACCAGCGGGACGTAGTTGCCACCAATCTTGATCTCGCCATCAAAGCGGTAGCCCAGTGCCTGGGCCTGTTCCTCAAATCTCGCATCGCGTGACATGAACATGGGTCTCCTGAAAAACTGCAGTCTTCGCTGCGGGCTACATGAAGCGCGCAAAAGGGTCTACCAGCGAGGCGATCGACACGGTGCCGGCCGCCCCACCCTCGTCACGCCGCGCCGATTCATGTCCTGCCGGCACGGGCACGGCGGGCAAGGGCTGCATGCGGCGGCCATACACGCGCTGCACGCGGTCGTCGAGCGTGGGGTGGGTATCCAGCCAGCGCTCCATGCGGCTGCGGCCGGGTACGTCCACCAGCAGCATGTGTTGCACGGCCGGGTGGGCCAAGCCAGTGTGGACGGGGTTCTCGGCATACCCGGCAGGTGTGTCGCGGCGCTGGGCCATGACCTTGCGCAGCACGCCACCCAGGCCATCGCGGCTGCGGGTCCATTGCACGGCGCGTGCGTCGGCCAGGTATTCGCGCTGTCGCGATACGGCGGCCTTGAGCATGCGGCCGGTGAGCCAGCCCGCAAAGCCCGCTACCATGATGGCCGAACCGAACCACCAGGCCAGGCCCCGGCGCTCGCGCATCGTGTCGCCAAAGTTGTAGACCAGCTCCAGCCCGAACACCATGCCCGCCAGGCGCATCTTCAGGCGCGTGTCGCCCTCGTGCAGATGGCTCAGCTCGTGCGCCACCATGCCCTGCATCTCTTCGCGGGTGAGGTAGTCCAGGGCGCCCTGCGTCACGGCAATGACGGCGTCGCTCTCGTCCCACCCGGCAGCGAACGCGTTAATGGCATCGGTGCGCGGCATGACCATGATCTGCGGGCGATCCATGTGCGCGGCAATGCACAGCTCGTCCACGATGTTGGACAGCCGCTGCTCGGCGTGCGACAGCGACGGGCGCAGCTCGCGCGCGCCCACACGTTGCGCCAGCTTGACACCGCCTGCGCGCAAGTTGGACGTCTCCACCCACCAGCCGCCCAGCACCAGCATCAGCGAGACCCCCACATTGGCGGCCAGAAAACCTTGTGGGAAGGGCAAGTGCACGGGCAGCACCGCCACCATCAGCCACCAGGCCAGCGCCAGGGCCGCATGCACGGCCGCCACCAGAACGACCACAGCGAAGGCAAAACCCAGCAGCAGGCGGCGCGTCTCGCTGCGCGCGTTGTGCTGGTGATCCCAGAACTTCATGGATGCGGCAATGGAAGGGTCAGAACTTCACCCGGGGCACGGCGCGCTCTTCGTCGGACTGCGTGGACGCCAGCATGGGCGCGGGCGCAAAACCCAGCAGGCGCGCGACGATGAGGTCCGGGAACTGCGCCGCCGCATCGTTGAACTCCAGCGCCTGATCGTTGTAGGCCTGGCGTGCAAAACCGAGGCGGTTTTCAGTGCTGGTGATTTCTTCGGACAGCGACTGCATGGTGGCGTCGGCCTTGAGTTCAGGGTAACTCTCGGCCACCACCATCAGGCGGCCCAAGCTGCCGCCGAGTACGCCCTCTGCCGCTGCCAGCGCGCCCATGGCGCTGGCGCTTTGCGGTGCGGCACGCACCGCTGCAGCCGCGCCCTGCGCCTGGCTGCGGGCCTTGATGACGGCCTCCAGCGTGGCGGCCTCATGCGCGAGATAACCACGCGCCACCTCCACCAAGTTGGGAATCAGGTCATACCGGCGCTTGAGCTGCACATCGATCTGGCCAAACGCGTTGGCAATGCGGTTGCGCAACTGCACCAGCCGGTTGTAGACCGCCACAGCCCACAACCCCACCGCGACCAGCACAACGACCACGACCCATGCAGTTGCCGACATACCCCACCTCCTGTATTTGTTGGAGGGAGCATCTTAGAGCCTGCGGAAGAAGCCTCGGGAAACCCGTAAGGGCGCCCTGCAAGGGCGCAAACGAGGGCCGCCTTGCGAGCTGGCTACACCCCTTTGTTGCGCATCCAGTCGGCCGTGCCCATGAAGCTTTCCTTCAGCCGCACACGCAGATCGGTGGGCACGCCGGTCTCGCCCATGGCCTGGTCCATGCAGGCCACCCACTGGTCGCGCTCCTTGATGCCGATGGCAAACGGCATGTGGCGCGCACGCAGGCGCGGGTGGCCAAACTGGTCGGTGTAGTACGAAGGCCCGCCCAGCCAGCCGCACAGAAACATGAACAGCTTTTGCCGGGCCTGGCCCAGGTCGCTGCCATGGGCGGCACGCAGCGCGGCGTAGCCGGGCTCCAGGTCCATCAGGTCGTAGAAGCGCTCGGTCAGGGCGCGCACGCGTTCTTCGCCGCCGATCCATTCAAAAGGGGTGGCGGCCACGGGGGCCTCTGCGGCGGAGGACGAGGGGGTGGATTCCATGGGGTTGGCAAAAAGAGGTTGCCAGGCGGTGTCGGGAAGCCTTGGATTATAGAAATCCGGGCCTTGTCATGCGCCTGCAGCGCGTGGGGGACAGCCGCGCATCGACACCCGTGGCCCTGTGCCCCGTTACTCCAACACCGCCCGCAGCTGCCGCGTGGTCACCGCCAGGCGCCGGGCGCCGATCTGGGCCAGGTTGTTCATCACCGTGAGGGCCGCCTCAGGATACTGCCGGGCCCAGGCGTCGAAATGCGCGCGCGACAACCGCACCAGGTGCGCCGGGCCACGTTCGGCGCCCGCGCAGGCGCTGCGGGCCGCACCGTTGAGGAAGGCCATCTCGCCAAACGCCATGCCCGGACCGACGGTGGCCAGACGCAAGCCCTTGTCGGGCGGCCATTGGGTCACCAGCGTGATGTGGCCGGACTTGACCACGAGGAGGTCATGGTCCGTGTCGCCCGCATGGAACACCACACCATGGGGTGCAACGGCCTGCGGCACCAGCAGTGCCTGCAAGGCCTCGGCCGCGGCCTTGGGCACGCCCTCGCCCACCTCGCCCAGCACATCCCGCTCGGGGTGCACGGGGCGCTGCTCGATGGGCCGCTGGGACAGGATGCCCACCTCGGCCCATTCCAGCGCCCGGTCCAGGTCGGCAAAGGCGCGCACATGCTCTCCGGCATGCTCGGCGGCCATGGGGTCCAGGGCTGCCACGGCTGCGGCGATGCCCTGCTGGTCCAGATCACGCACCAGCGCCCGCAGTTGGGCCATTGCCGTACTGTCCCACGCAGGCACACGGCCCGCGTCCAGAATGACCCAGCGATGGCGCGGAAGCAGCAGCATGCGCACCTGCTCGGCCAGATGGGCGGCCACCCCAAAAGACATAACGCCTTGCAGTTCAAACACGGCCACCTGGTTCATGCGCGGTGTCAGCCAGCTGTCCGACCCGGCACGGCGCAAGCGCCGCGAGCGCAGCTCGCCATCCAGACGCACGTGGCGCAGCACCGTGGCGGCAGAGTCGTGCAGCAGCACAAACGTGGCCACCACCAGGCCAGCCACCAGCGCCCCCACACCCCCCATCACGGCAAACACCAGCGCCACCAACCAGCTTTGCGCCCAGGTCACCCGCGACCGGCGGGCGTAGCCCAGCGACCACATGAGCCCCGGCACCTGCATCAGCCCCGCCAGCACCAGCCCCCCTGCCAGACAGGCCATGGGCACCCAGTGCAACCACCACGCTCCGGTGACCGCCACCCCCAGCATGATGGCGGCGTGCCAGCGCGGGGCATCGCGCGAGGCCCCCGCCTGCGCCAGCACGATGCGCGAACGCGAGGCGCTGGTGGATGCGGGAATCATGCCCACGAGCCCGCACAGTGCACCCAGCAGGCTCTCGCGGCGCAGGGCCAGGTTGGCGTTGCCGCGCAGGCCGTGGTCCAGCTCCAGCTCCTGGTTGAACACCAGAATCTCCAGGCTGTTGACCAGCGCCATCAGCACCGCCAACACCACCAGGGCCGAGCCCTGCTGCCGGGCCAGGGCCATCCAGGGAATGCCAGTCCAGTCGGGCAACATGGGCCAGGCAAACACGCTGGGCGGCACGGCTGGCACGAACACGCTGCCCAGCCCCACGCCCCATACCCCTGCCAGCGCCACGGCCAGTGCCACCACGGCCACCGCCGACAGCAGCCCCGGCATGCGGGGCCAGCGCCGGCGCAGCCCCCAGGCCAGCACCACCACGGCCAGCGCCGCCAGCAGGTGCCAGCCGGTGCGTGCGTCCCACAACGCATCAGCCCCCGCGCCAAAACCATTGCGCACCTGGCCTACCACCATCGACAAGCCCACACCGGCTGCAAACCCGTGTGTGACCGAGATGGGAAGAAACCGCGCCACCGACGCCAGCCGCAACACCCCCAGCAGCCACTGGAACACAAAGGCCAGAGCTACCGTGGCACCGCTGACCGCCAGCACCTGGCGCGCGCTCAGGCCCAGGCTGGGGGCTGCACCGTGGGCGGTTGCCAGCACGGCAGCAAACAGCAATGCCACCACCGTGGTCGGTGCATACACCACCCCGGCGCGGGGCGTCGCCAAGGTCAGCAGCAGGCCGGGTAACGCGGCCGACCACAACGCCAGCGCGGCCAGAGAATGTTCCCCCGCCAGCGGCGCAAATGCCAGCAGCCCCAGCCCCACGGCATGGGGCACGGTGACCGCCGCCGCCGACCACGCCGCCGCTGCGCCCGAGGGCTGCGGCGCTGACGGCCCGACCTCTGCCCCCGCCGAAGGCCCAGCACGGCGATGCAGCGCGGCAGTCACGGGTGCGGTCGGTGGCATGGAGGTGTCTAGCAAGCCCCGGGCATTGCGCGCCTACAGGCTACGCGCTGCAAAGGTGTCGCAGGTCTTGACACTGCCGCTTTGCAGGCCACTGTTGAACCAGCGCTGCCGCTGGGCGCTGGTGCCGTGCGTGAAGCTCTCGGGCACCACGGCGCCGCCGTTGGCCCGCTGCAGCGCGTCGTCACCAATCTTGGCGGCGGCGTTCATGGCTTCTTCCACATCGCCCTGCTCCAGGATCTGCCGGGCCTTCTGGGCGTGGTGGGCCCAGACCCCCGCAAAGCAGTCGGCCTGCAGTTCCAGCCGCACCGACAGCGCGTTGTATTCGACCTTGCTCACACGGCCCCGCATCTGGTCCACCTTGGCGCTGATGCCGAGCTGGTTCTGCACATGGTGGCCTACCTCGTGGGCAATCACGTAGGCCTGGGCAAAGTCGCCGGGGGCTCCCAAACGGGTCTTGAGGGTTTCGTAAAAGCCCAGGTCGATGTAGACCTTCTGGTCAGCCGGGCAATAGAACGGTCCCATCGCGGCCTGGCCTGTGCCACAGGCGGTGGGCGTGGCGCCCCGGAACAACACCAGCCGCGGGTCCTGGTAGCGACCGCCGCCCTGGCGGAACAACTCGCCCCACACGTCCTCCGTGTCCGCAAGCACCGTAGACACGAAACGTGCCATGGTGTCATCGGCCGGAGGCCTGTGGGCAGGGGTATGGGGCTGTGTCTGGACCTGGGGCGCCGGGCCGCCACCGCTGAGCAACCCCAGGATGGTCAAGGGGTTGATGCCCAGCACCCAGCCCCCCACCAGCGCGATCACGATGGTGCCAATGCCGATGCTGCGCCCACCAAACACCGGCGATCCACCGCCGCCGCCCTCGTCACGGCGGTCTTCCACGTTGTCGGACTCGCGATTGCCTTCCCATCTCATTGCATCTCTCCAGCGCCCTCACGGCGGGGCGGCCAAGCCTGCATGTTACGCGCCGGGACGGCCCCGGCGTGGACGATTTACGATGTGTTCCACCCCGCTTCAGCCCGCCTTTCATGACATCCATGGCCCCTGACACCCCCCACAGCACGCCCCCGGCCGGCCCGGCCATCCTGCTGACTGGTTTTGACCCGTTTGGCGGCGGCGCACACAACCCCAGCTGGCTGATTGCGCAAGCGCTGCACGGCCAGCGCATTGCAGGGCACCATGTGGTGGCCGCGCAGTTGCCCACGGTGTTCGGGCAGTCGTTGCAGCGGCTGCAGTCGCTGCTGCAGGAGCACCAGCCTGCCATCACGCTGTGCCTGGGCCTGGCCGGCGGGCGGGCAGCGCTGTCCATCGAGCGCATTGGCATCAACATCAACGATGCGCGTATCCCCGACAACTGCGGCGCCCAGCCCATCGACACCCCGGTGCAGGCCGGCGGGCCCGCCGCCTACTTTGCCAGCCTGCCCATCAAGGCCATGCTGCGTGGCGTGCAGCGGGCAGGCGTGCCCTGCGAGGTATCGCAGACCGCAGGCACCTTTGTCTGCAACCATGTGCTGTACGGGCTGATGCACTTGCTGGCGCAGGGCGCTGCCCCCCAGGGAGCGCGTGGCGGCTTTGTGCATGTGCCCTGGCTCAGCGGCCAGGGCGAGCCCCACTTGCCCCTGCGCGACATGGTGCGCGGCATCCATGCGGCCCTCTGGGCCGCAATGCTGGCCCCGCAGGACATCGCGCTGCAGGCAGGGGCCACGCATTGATGAGAATTACCGCGTACAGCAAACCTGAGCCGAGACCGCCCTGCCCTGTGGTCCCGTACCCGGCGTCGGTGAGGGGTTCTCCGCTCCCAAGCAGCCTGCACGCTGTGTAAAGTCCGCGCATGCCTTTTGTCCCCTCTTTCGCATCCTATGGCCTGCTGGACGCGGCCGCCACCGCCGAGCGCTTGCCCTGGTCCGCACTGGCCGATGAAATAGCCGCCTTGCTGCAGGACAACAGCGTGGTGGTACCCCAGCGGGCCGTGCTGCCGCTGGCACAAGGCGGCAGCCTGTTTGTGATGCCCGCGACGGATCAGACTGTGGCCATGACCAAGCTCATCACCCTGACCCCGGGCAATGCAGGCACCGGGCGCCCGTCGATCCAGGGCGATGTGGTGGTGTTTGACATCGCCACGGGGGAGCGCCGGCTGGTGCTTCATGGTCCCACCGTCACCGCACGGCGCACCGCCGCAGCGTCGCTGCTGGCCGCCCAGCGGCTGGCGCAGGTGCCACAAGGGCCTTTGCTCATCGTAGGCGCAGGGGTGCAGGGCCTGGCGCACGCCGAGGCCTTCATCCACGGCCTCGGCGTGCGCGAGGTGTGGATTACCTCCCGCAGCCGCGCCAGCGCCGAGGCCCTCGCGGCGCAAGTGCAAGCGCTGGGCGCCCAGGCTCGGGTGGTGCCCGACGCCGATGCTGCCATGCCACATTGCCCGCTGATCGCCACCTGCACCACCGGCAAGGCCGTGGTGCTGAGCGCCCCGCCCCGGCCCGACACGTTCATCGCAGCGGTCGGCGCCTTCACGCCCGCCATGGTGGAGCTGGCCCCGGGCCTGTGCCAGCACATCGCGCAGCACGGGCGCATCGTGGTGGACACCAGCGATGCGCTGCACGAAGCAGGCGATCTGCTGCAGGCAGGCCTGCATGTGGCGGCGCTGCCCACACTGGGCGATGTGGTGCGTGACCACCGCAATGCGGCGCTGAAGCACCCACCGGGCCCGGTGCTGTTCAAAAGCTGCGGCTGGGCTGGCTGGGACCTGGCGGCCGCCCGGCTGGCGCTGCGCCATGCCAGCCCGGCCCTGGCAGCGATGGACTCCGTGACCGCAACGCCTGCATGATGTTCATCACCCGCTTTTCAGACCACAGCCTGCGCATGCAGATTGCGCTGGTGTTCGGCGCGCTGGTGGTGGGCTTGTCGGTGTTGCTGTCGCTGGGGTTCGGCGAACTGCTCAAGCACCGCATCCAGCGCGATGCAGGCAACTCGTTGCAGGTGGTGGCCGAAAACGCCGGCAAGCTCTTGGCCCTGGGCCTCATGCAGCGCAGCCTGGAGGCCGAGGTGATGGCCAGTGCCGAAGTGGTCTGGTCCAAGGGGCTCGACTCTGCCGAAGCCCAACACATGCTAGCCCGCAGCCAGGCCATGCAACCCACCAATGTGTGGATTGGCGTGGCCGACGCGCAAGGCGTGGTGCGCAATGCCACGAACGGCCTGCTGGTGGGGCAGAGCGTGGCGCAGCGCCCCTGGTTTCAGCACGGCCTGCAAGGAGTGCATGTGGGCGACGTGCATGCAGCACAGTTGCTCGAATCCCTGCTGCCTCCCACCGCGACGGGCGAGCCGCACCGTTTTGTGGACTTTGCCGCCCCCATCCGCATCGGCCCCACCACCGTGGGCGTATTCGCCATCCACGGCAGCTGGCAATGGACCCGCGAGGTGCTCGAAAGCCTCACGCCCGCTTCGTCTGACGAGAGCGCGCTGGAACTGTTCATCTTTGACCGGCAAGGCACCCTGATCTTTGCCCCCGGCGGGCGGACCGAGGTGATGCGGGCCGCCGGGCAGCGGCTGCCCGAGGGCATTCAGATCAACAACAACCGCGACGGCGGCGGCAGCACGCAGACCACCGTGGCACGGTGGCAGGACGGCAAACGCTACCTGACCGCAGCCACGCAGCTGCAACCACGCAATGCCGCCAGCGACCTGGGCTGGCGCATCGTGGCGCGCCAACCCGTGGAGCTGGCTTTTGCCGAGGCCGACGACACCGTGCAGCTGGCGCTCGCCATCGGTCTGGTTGCCGCGCTGTTCGCCTCGGCCCTGGCCTGGCTGGCCGCCCGGCGCCTGAGCGTGGACCTGTATGCGCTGGCCGATGCCGCCAGCGCGGTGGAGGCAGGCCGCCCGGGCAGTGACATACCGGCCATGCAGAGCAGCCGCGAAGTGCAGCAGCTCTCGCAGTCTCTGGGCCGCATGACGCACCACTTGGTGGCCGCCCGTGAAGCCATGGAAGAAAAGGTGCGGCTGCGCACGCTGGAACTGGAAGCCGCCAACCGCGCCCTGGACCTGCAGGCGCGCACCGACGCGCTCACCGGTCTGCTGAACCGGCGCGGCTTCGAGACACAAATGGCCTTTGCCGTGGCGCTGGCGCGGCGCAGCAGCCGTCCGTTGAGCCTGATCACCGTGGACGTGGACCACTTCAAGCGGGTGAACGACACCTACGGACACGAGGCGGGGGACGAGGTGCTGCGGCGCCTGGCGCGCACGCTGGAGTCCCGCCTGCGGGGCTCGGATGTGGTGGCCCGGCTGGGGGGCGAGGAGTTTGTGGCGCTGTTGCCCGACACCGACCTGAACGGCGCTCAATCGATTGCACAAGCCCTGGTCACGGCCATGGCGGAGCAGCAGGACCCGGTGGTGGGGACGATCACCGTCAGCGCGGGCGTGGCCACGATGCGCGGCGCGGAAGACAACGGTGCCGCCATGCTGCGGCGGGGCGACGCGGCGCTCTACGAGGCCAAGGGGCAGGGACGCAACCGGGTTTGCGTGGAAGCTTGAGCGGACGTCAGAGCCTTACGAAAACAAGCACCCTGTCAGTGCCCGCTGGATACTGCCCCCGCCTCCAGCACTGGGGCATCGAAGTACGGCCGCAGCTGGCCCGCCAGTTCCTGCAAGCTGGCATCCGGCCCCTGGGCTGCCAGCGCCAGCCGCTCCAGCGCGTAAGGCCGGTGGCCCAGCATCATTGACATGTTCACGCAATGGCCTTGCGCGGCCATGCGCAGCACGAAGTCGTTGAGGAGTTCACAAGGCCAATAGGTGGGGGGGTGGGTGTGGTGGGCGTGACAGCCTGCATCTGCAGGGTCCGGCGCCGTATCAGCCGACTGAAACGCTGAGGCCACCGGCGAAGCGGCTGGCGCTTTGGCTTTGGCGGCGACCGCAGCGCCCTGCGCAGGTGCCAGGGCACGGACGGGCGCAAAGAAAAAACTTGAGGCAACAGCGGACATCAGCATGGTGAGGCTCCATCAGCCCCCATCTCCCGGGAGGCATGTCACCGATGCTAAAAAACTTACCGATGCTTGCATTTCAGCCAAGGCGCATGGCGTTTGTAGGACACCGCCCCTGCCCACAGGGCGGGTACCCAGCGCGCCGCCGAGGCTGTCAGGCCTTGGGCAGCGTCACGCCTACCTGGCCCTGGTACTTGCCGCCCCGGTCGCGGTAGCTGACTTCGCACACGTCGTCCTTGTCGCTTTCGAAGAACAGCACCTGGGCACAGCCTTCGCCGGCATAGATGCGTGCGGGCAACGGCGTGGTGTTGCTGAACTCCAGCGTCACATACCCTTCCCACTCGGGCTCGAACGGGGTCACGTTGACGATGATGCCGCAGCGCGCGTAGGTGCTTTTGCCCAGGCAGATGGTGAGCACGTTGCGCGGGATGCGGAAGTATTCGACCGTGCGGGCCAGCGCAAAGCTGTTGGGCGGGATGATGCAGCTGTCGCCTTCGAAATCGACAAAGCTCTTTTCATCGAAGTTCTTCGGGTCCACCACGGTGCTGTGGATGTTGGTGAACACCTTGAATTCGGGCGCGCAACGGATGTCATAGCCGTAGCTGCTGGTGCCGTAGCTGATGATCTTGCGGCCTTCGACCTCACGCACCTGACCGGGCTCGAAGGGCTCGATCATTCCGTGCTCGGCCGCCATGCGGCGGATCCATTTGTCGCTCTTGATGCTCATAGCAGAACTCCCTGCGCTGTGGCCCGCACAGTGGTGGTCTGCCGGGCGCTATTAAATACGTAGCTGGTAGCGCATGAATATCAAGCGCTGGAGCCGTATTTTGCTTGAGAAATCACCGTTTGCTGCACCACGCGGTCGTCACCGAGCACGATCAGCGCAAACAAAAGCTCATCCAGGTTGCGCGCCTGGCGCGTCTTGCGCGCCAAAAGCGGCGTGGCCTCGGGGTTCAGCACCACAAAATCAGCCTCGCAGCCCGGCTGCAGATTTCCCACCACACCGGCCAGGCCCAGCGCCTTTGCAGCACCGGCGGTGTGTTGCCACCACAGTTGCTGGGGGGACAGGCTCAGGCCCTGCTTGGTCTGCCCCTCCCGCCCCACGTAGTACGCGGCCAGCATGGTGTGGAACGGGCTGAAGCTGGTGCCCCCGCCCACATCGCTGGCCAGGCCGTAGCCGAAGCCCACCCGGTCGGCCCCCGCGTAGTCGAAGAACCCGCTGCCCAGAAAGAGGTTGCTGGTGGGGCTGACCGCCGCCACCGCGCCGGTGTCGCGCATCAGCGCGCGGTCGTCGTCATCGAAGTGGATGCAGTGCGCATACACCGCACGTTCGCGCATCAGGCCAAAGTCGTCGTACACGCCCAGGTAGCTGCGCGCGGCGGGGAACAGCTCGCGCGCCCAGCGGATCTCGTCGCGGTTCTCGGCCACGTGGGACTGGATCCACACATCGGGGTAGCGCTCAGCCAGCTCGCCCGCGCCGCGCAATTGCGCATGGGTGCTGGTGGGCGCAAAGCGGGGGGTGATCGCATAGCCGAGCCGGTCCACGCCGTGCCAGCGCCGGATGAGCGCTTCGGTGTCGATCAGGCTCTGCTCGGTGTCGTCGCGCACGCCGTCGGGCGAGTGGCGGTCCTGCAGCACCTTGCCGGTGATGAGGCGCATCTGCTGCCGTTGGGCCTCGGTGAACAGTGCATCCACCGACGCGGGGTGAGACGTCGAAAACGCCAGGGCTGTGGTCACGCCATTGCGCAGCAGTTCGGCCACAAAAAATTCGGCCACCTGGGCGCTGTAGCCGGGGTCAACAAACCGCGACTCGTGGGGAAAGGTGTAGTTCTCCAGCCAGGGCAGCAAGCCATCGGCGGGCGAGCCGATCACGTCCGTCTGCGGAAAGTGGATGTGCATGTCCACAAACCCTGGGGCCAGAATGCGCCCCGGCAAATGCACCACCGGCTCTCCGGCGAACTGGGGCGCGAGGGTCTGCCAGGCACCGGCTGCCAGCACCCGCTGGCGGCCCTGGGCATCCGGGCAGATGGCCAGCAGGCCATCTTCGTCATAGAGGGCGCGGCCGTCGTCGGCAAAGCGCAAAAGGGCGGAACGGTAAACAGGCATGGCGGCAAGCTTAGCGGCAGGGGGCTCCGTTTGTATATGCAGCACCCCATAGTGGCTATGGGGTTCAGGGAGCACCGAGCAGTGACAACGATGGGCGACACGCCCGACCGGCTTAGCGGGACACCTTGCCCACCACGCCTTCCACCAGCCAGTTCATCTGCAAAATTTGTGCATCCGACAGCGCCTGGCCTGCGGCGATCCGCTCCTGCCCCTCGTTGTCGCGCACCGGCGCCTTGCCTGCGCGGAAGGGCTGCAGCTTGCCCGCACCCACGGCCTTCTGCGCATTGAGCACCTCTTGCTGGACGGCCGCTGGCACCCGGGTACCAAAGTCGCCGACGCGGATCATGCCCTCGCGCACGCCGCCCCACAGGTTGGCACTTTTCCAGGTGCCGTTTTGCACAGCGCGCACGCGCTCGGTGTAGTAGGCGCCCCACTGGTGCGTCACGGCCACGATCTGGGCGTCCGGCCCGGTCTTGCGCATGTCGGAGTGGTAGGCCACGGCCATCTTGCCGCGCTCTTGCGCAGCCGCCATCACGGCGGTGGAGCCCGTATGGAAAGCGATCACATCCACGTCCTGGTTGAACAGCGCCATGGCGGCGTCGCGCTCCTTGGGCGGGTCGAACCACACGTTGAGCCACACCACCTTGACGGCGGCCTGGGGGTTGACCGAGCGCATGCCCAGCGTGAATGCGTTGATGCCCTGCAGCACTTCCGGGATGGGAAACCCAGCCACGAACCCGGCCACGCCGGTCTTGCTCATGCGGCCCGCAGCAATGCCCGCGAGATAGCGACCCTCGTAATAGCGCGCATTGGCGGCAGCCACATTGGGGGTGGTCTTGTAGCCGGTGATGGACTCGAACTTCACCTGCGGATAGTCCTGCGCCACCTTGAGCGTGGGCTCCATGTAGCCAAAGCTGGGGGTGAAGATGATCTGGTGGCCGGTGGAGGCCAGGTCGCGGATCACGCGCTCGGCATCGGCCCCTTCAGCCACGTTCTCGACAAACGTGGTCTTGACGTGGTTGCCCAGCGCGGCCTCGACGGCCTTGCGGCCTTCGTCGTGCTGGCGCGTCCAGCCTGCCTCGGTGATGGGCGAGACATAGACAAAACCGGCTTTGACCGGCTCGGTCACACTGCCCTTTGCGGGCGCGGTCTGGGAAAAGACGGGGGAGAAAAAACAGGCGGCCACGAGCGTGGCAGCGAGGTTTTTGTACATGGTGTTCCTCTACATGGCCCTGATGGAATGGACCGGAGGCACCGCAGGACGACGGTGCCACCGGGACGGTCAGACTGTGCGAAAACTACATGGAGCGATGCTGCAAAGACTGCCGGGGTAAAAAAACGAGTTCAAGCGCTGGCGAAGCACTGCGACAACGCGCAAAACCCCGCCATCAAATTCAGTTCAGCCGCAGCGCCTGCGAGCCTGCGCCCAGGCGGAAAGCACCCACCACTTCGGCCAGGCGCGAAGCCTGGTCTTTCAGGCTTTCGGCGGCGGCGGTGGACTCTTCCACCAGGGCTGCATTTTGCTGGGTCATCTGGTCCAGCTGGGTCACGGCCACATTCACCTGGCCAATGCCCTGGCTCTGCTCCGAAGCGGCTGCACTGATCTCGCCAATGATGTCGGTCACGCGCCGCACCGAGCTCACGATCTCGCCCATGGTGGTGCCAGCGTTCTGCACCAGCGCAGCACCCGACTCGACCTTTTCCACGGACACGCCGATCAGCGTCTTGATTTCCTTGGCCGCCTGGGCCGAGCGCTGGGCCAACGAGCGCACTTCGCTGGCCACCACAGCAAAGCCACGGCCCTGCTCGCCCGCACGGGCGGCTTCCACGGCGGCGTTGAGGGCCAGGATGTTGGTCTGGAAGGCGATGCCGTCGATGGTGCCGATGATGTCGGCAATCTTCTTGCTGCTGGTGTTGATCTCGTCCATGGTGGTCACCACCTGGGCCACCACATCGCCACCGCGCTGGGCCACCTGCGCCGCAGACACGGCCAGCTGGTTGGCCTGCACGGCCGAATCAGCGCTCTGGCGCACGGTGCTGGTCAGCTCTTCCATGGAGCTGGCGGTCTCCTGCAGGCTGCTGGCCGTCTGCTCGGTGCGTGCGCTCAGGTCCTGGTTGCCAATCGCGATCTGGGTGCTGGCGGTGGAGATGCTGTCCACCACGCCCCGCACTTGCTGCAGCGAACGGTGCAGCGCACTGCGCATGGCATCCAGTGCGCGCAGCAGGTGCCCGGTTTCATCGTTGGCATAGCTCGCCTGGGGAGCCCCCGTCAGGTCCATGTTGGCGATGGTCTCGGCAATGGCCTCGGCCTGGCGCAGCGGGCGCGTGATGCTGGTGGTCAGCAGCCAGGCCAACAAGGCGCCCAGCAGCAGCGACACGCCGGTGCAGATTTGCAGCAGCAGTGTGGTCTGCGCACGCAGCTCTTCGCTGCGCTTGCCGGCTGCATCCAGCTCGGCGCGCTGGCCGTCCACCATCTGCTGCACACCTGCCAGATAACTGCGCGAGGTGGGCTCAAAACGCTCGGTGAACACCTTGTTGGCGTTCTCGGCATCACCCGCCTGCTTGAACTTGCTCACCTCCTCGCGGGCCGCCAAATAGTCCTTGCGCAGCTCACCAACCTTTGCAAACAGCTGCTTCTTCTCCGGCGTGTCCATCTTGGACTCGATGAACTTCTGCAGCTCATTGGTTTCACGGATCGACGCCGCCGTGGCAGGCGCAAAGTAGGGGATCAGGCTGGCGTCACTGCTCTTGGCAATGGCCGCTGCACGCTGCACCCCCGATGTGGTGTGGCGCAGCCAGTCCGAGCCAGCACGCTCGGTCTTGATGTTGTCGTTGACCATGGCGTCGATCTCTCGGCCCAGCTGGCTGAGCTTGACCACAGCCACCACGCTGCTGGCAAAAAACAACGCCAGGATCAGGCCGAGCACCAGCGTGAGGCGCTTGCCAATGGAAATTTGACTGAGAAACATGGAAGGCTCCAAAAAAGGGGGCAACACGGCACCCGTGCACTCCGCAAAGAAACTGTTCAAGGTCTCAAGGGGCGCAGGGTAAGGGCCATGGTGGTGGATCACCCCGTGGGCCTGGGCCGGACGCAATTCGAACGAATGCTTACTATTTTAAGGGTTTACCCAGATCAGTCCCCTGCCGCACGTGCGACAGGCCGTCCGTGCGGGCTACGCCCACCTCAGTAATCGTGCTCCACGCACCGCTCAAACGCCTCCTTGAGCTTGTGCTCCCACACCCGCTTGTCGGCATTGCCTGCAAAGCTGGCTTCAAAGCTGTTGAACGCCAACTGGTAGGCATGTTTGGCCGTGAGGCCCGTGGCCGCAAACACCTGGGTAAAGTTCTCGTTGATGTAGCCCCCAAAGTAGGCCGGGTCGTCTGAATTGACCGTGGCGGCCAGCCCAGCGTCGAGCAGCTTGCCCAGGTTGTGATCTGCCAGATTGGGGAACACACACAGCTTCTGGTTGGACAGCGGGCACACCGTGAGCGCAATGCGGTCTTGCGCCAGGCGCTGCATCAGCGCCGCGTCGTGCACGGCCTGCACGCCGTGGTCGATGCGCTCGACCTTGAGCACATCGAGCGCGCTCCAGATGTAGGCGGGAGGGCCCTCCTCTCCCGCATGGGCAACCAGGTGCAGGCCCAGCTCGCGGCAGCGGGCAAACACGCGGGCAAACTTTTCGGGGGGATGGCCCAGTTCGCTGGAATCGAGCCCCACACCCACGATCTTGTCGAGCAGCGGCATGGCCTGCTCCAGCGTCTCAAACGCCGACCCCTCGCTCAGGTGGCGCAGGAAGCACAAAATCAGCGTGGCGCTGATGCCCAGTTCGGCGCGGGCGTCCTCGCAGGCGCGGTGCAGACCGTTGATGACGGTCTCCACGGGCACGCCGCGTGCGGTATGAGTCTGCGGGTCGAAGAAGAGTTCGGCGTGCAGCACGTTGTCGCGCGCCGCGCGGCCCAGGTAGGCGCGCGCCATGTCGTAGAAGTCCTGCTCATGCAGCAGCACGCTGGCGCCCGCGTAGTAGATGTCCAGAAAGCTCTGCAGGTTGGTGAACGCATAGGCGCTACGCAAGGCGTCCACACTGGCATAGGGCAGCGTCAGCCCGTTGCGCTGCGCCAGCGCAAAGATCAGCTCAGGCTCCAGCGAGCCCTCGATGTGGATGTGCAGCTCGGCCTTGGGCATGGCACGCAGCAGGCTGGGCAGGCGCTCGGCGGAGATGGGGGGGATCTTGAACATCAGCAGACTCCAAAGGTGATGCCACTCTGGCGCAGAAAGCGGCGGTAAGCAGATGATGCCTTGTCGGCAGCGGTATGCAACTCCGCGCGCAGGTCGAGTGGCAGGCACTGTGGCATCTGCGACTCCAGCACGGGCTGGTCCTGCGTGAAGATGGTGTGCTGGAAGGCCTGCAGCTTCTCGTCCGGCGAATCAAAATCCGCCACCGCCAGCCGGAACCACACCCGGCTGCGCACGGGCGTTACCGGGCAGATAAACAGGGCTATGGATTCACGCCAGCCCTCCACCGCCGTGGTGCCCGCCTCGGGCACCTTGGTCAGCACGGCTGCATAGGGCGCCGTGACTTCGTAGGTGTATTCGACCTGGGCGGCCGCCGTGGAATGCAGGTTGGATTGCGGTTGCCAGGCCTTGCAGCCCGTGGCCAGCACGCCCGTGGGCGTGGGCTCCACGCGGTAGTCGTCGATGGCCGTCGCTTCGCGGCTGCCCAGCCAGCCTTCGTGCACAAAGCCGAAATGCGACATGTCCAGAAAATTTTCGATGATGCGCGGCGCGCTGGCCGCCACATCGTAAGGACCGCAGTTGAGCTTGCGCAGGCGGGCGTCCCCTTCCGCCGCAAACACAGGCAGCCCCTGCTCACCCGGTGCGATGCGAACCCAGACCATGCCATAAGCCTCCTGCGTCTCAAAGTGCCTAGCGCAGTGGGTGGCCGGAGGCACAAAGCTGGGCAGTGCGGGCACATGCGTGCACTGCCCGCCGGCCGCAAACTGCCAGCCATGGTAGGGGCACTCCAACTGGCCCTGGGGCGTGACGCGGCCCAGCGACAGGCGGGCGCCCCGGTGCGGGCACTGGTCGGCCAGCGCGTGCACAGCGCCTCCGCTGTCGCGCCACAACACCACGGGTTGTTCCAGCAATTGCACGGCCAGCGGTGCCTGCGCAGCCACGGCCTCTGACAGGGCTACCGGGTGCCACAACGTTGATTCCACCATCGTCCTTGCTCCTCAAAAAGCCACGGACCGCAAAAGGCCCCTGCAAAACAAAAGGGCCACCCCAGGGCGGCCCTTTGTCACAGCAGCCCGCAAGAGCTGCTGATGAACGCGGTGCAAATTACTTCTTGTCGCCGCCGGGGATCTTGCCTTCCACGCCCTTGACGTAGAAGTTGATGCCGCCCAGGAATTTGTCGTCGGCCACGGCGTCCTTTTCCAGCACGGGCTTGCCGTCCTGACCCATGATGGGGCCCTTCCAGATGCTGAAGCTGCCGTCGGCCAGGCCCTTCTTCACTTCTTCCACCTTGGTCTTGGTTTCGGCAGGCACGTCTTCAGCGATGGAGACGATGTCGATCGCGCCTTCCTTCACGCCCCACCAGCTTTGGCCCGAAGCCCAGGTGCCGTCCAGCACGTCCTTGGTGGCCTTGACGTAGTACGGGCCCCAGTTGATGACAGCCGATGCCAGGTGGGCCTTGGGACCATAGGCAGTCATGTCGCTGTCCCAGCCGAAGGCGCGCTTGCCCTTCTCTTGAGCAGTCTTGAGCACGGCGGGAGAGTCAGTGTTCTGGAACAGGATGTCAGCGCCGCCGTTGATCAGGCTGGTTGCCGCTTCGGTTTCCTTCGGTGGGCTGAACCATTCGTTCACCCACACCACCTTGGTCTTGATCTTGGGGTTGACCGACTGCGCACCCAGCGTGAAGCTGTTGATGTTGCGGATCACTTCAGGAATCGGCACCGAGCCCACCACGCCCAGCGTGTTGGACTTGGTCATGGCGCCTGCGATGATGCCAGCCATGTACGCGCCTTCGTAGGTGCGGCTGTCGTAGGTGCGCAGGTTCTCGGCCGTTTTGTAGCCGGTGGCGTGCTCGAACTTCACGCCCTTGTTGTCTTCCGCCACCTTGAGCATGGACTCCATGTAGCCGAAGGTGGTGCCGAAGATCAGCTTGTTGCCCTGGCCGGCCAGGTCGCGCAGCACGCGCTCGGCGTCAGCGGACTCGGGCACGCTTTCCACAAAGCTCGTCACGACCTTGTCGCCAAATTCCTTCTCGATGGCCTTGCGACCGTTGTCGTGTGCAAACGACCAACCGCCGTCGCCCACAGGGCCGACATAGGCAAACGCAATCTTCAGTGGCTCGGGCTTGGGGGCCGGTGCTTCTGCGGCAGGGGCCGGTGCAGGCGCGGGGGCCGGTGCCGGTTCTTCCTTCTTGCCACAACCCACGAGGGCGGCAGCGGCCACAGCGGAGAGCGCTGCCACCTTGAGCATGGAGCGTTTCTGCAGATCAGTCATGTCGGTTTCCTTATCGAAGAAGTAAGACTTGCAAAGGTTGGGGGACGAAACTATCAATTATGGTGCGATCTACCGCAGGGTAACCAGATTTTCGCGCGCGCAATCCCTATCACGAGCCCGGATAAAACGGTTTGCCCAACGATGCCGGCATGTTGATGCGAATCCAGGTCGGATTGCGCGAGATCAACGCCAGCACCACGATGGTGGCCACGTACGGCAGCATGCTCAGCAACTGGCTGGCCACCTGCACGCCCGTGGCCTGCAAATGGAACTGCAGCATGGTCACGCCACCAAACAAATAAGCACCAAGCAACACCCGTGCCGGACGCCAGGTGGCAAAGGTGGTGAGTGCCAGCGCGATCCAGCCGCGCCCGGCCACCATGCCCTCGACCCACAGCGGGGTGTAGACGGTGGAGATGTAAGCCCCGGCCAGCCCGCACAGGGCACCGCCCACCACCACGGCCGCCAGCCGGATGCGCCGCACCGGGTAGCCCAGCGCGTGCGCCGACTCGGGCGACTCGCCCACCGACCGCAGCACCAGCCCGGCGCGCGAGCGGTACAGGAACCAGATCAACCCCGCCACCAGCAGCATGGTGAGGTACACCAGCGGATGCTGGCGGAACAGCGCGGGGCCTAGCAGCGGCACATCGCCAAGCACCGGAATGGCGTACTTGGGCAACTCGGGCAGCTTGGCCTGCACGTAGCTGATGCCCGCAAACGCCGAAAAGCCCACACCGAAGAGGCTGAGCGCCAAGCCCGTGGCGTACTGGTTGGTGTTGAGCCAGATCACCAGCACGCCAAAGATGGCGGCCAGCACGGCACCGGCCGCCATGCCTGCAGCAAAGCCCAGCCAGGTATTGCCGGTGTGCACCACCGTGGCAAACCCGGCAATGGCGGCGCAGAGCATCATGCCCTCGGCGCCCAGGTTGACGATGCCCGCCTTCTCGTTGATGAGCAGGCCCAGGGCCGCGATGGCCAGCACGGTGCCCGCACTGAGTGTGGCGCCGATGAGGAGTGCGTACGATTCCATCAGGCCACCACCTTTCTGGTGCCCACCCAGCGGATGCGATAGGCAATCAATGTGTCACAGGCCAGCAGCGTGAACAGCAGCAGGCCCTGGAACACGCCGGTGAGCGACTTGGGCAGGCCCAGGCGCGACTGCGCCAGTTCACCGCCGATGTAGAACATGCTCATGAGAATGGCGGAAAGAATCATTCCGACGGGGTGCAGCCGCCCCACAAAGGCCACGATGATGGCCGCAAAACCATAGCCTGCCGGCACATAGGGCGTGAGTTGACCGATGGGCCCGGCCACCTCCAGCGCACCCGCCAAACCGGCGGCACCACCCGAAATCAGCAATGCCGTCCACAGCGCGCGGCGCGACGAAAAGCCCGCATAACGCGCCGCTGCCGGTGCCAGCCCGCCCACCTGCTGGGCAAAGCCCGCCCGGGTGCGGAACAGGAACACCCACAAGGCCCCGGCGCCTGCGAGCGCCAGCAGCAACCCGATGGACACGCGCGAGCCCTGCATCAGGCGCGGGATCTGCGTGACCTTCTCGAACGTCTTGGTCTGCGGAAAGTTGTAGCCCATGGGGTCCTTCCACGGGCCATAGACCAGGTAGCCCAGCACCAGCGTGGCCACATAGACGAGCATCAGGCTCACCAGGATTTCATTGGCATTGAACTTGTCTCGCAGCAGCGCCGTGAGCCCCGCCCAGACCATGCCACCCAGCACCCCGGCGAGCAGGATGGCGGGCACGATCCAGGGGCCCGTGGTCTTGTCGGCCAGCAGCGCCACGCCACCCGCCACCACGGCGCCGATGACAAACTGGCCTTCGGCACCGATGTTCCACACGTTGGAGCGGAAACACACGGCCAGCCCCAGCGCAATCAGCAACAGTGGCGTGGCCTTGACCATGAGTTCGCCAATGGCGTACTGCGTCTTGATGGGCTCCCAGAAGAACACCTGCAGCCCGCGCACCGGGTCTTTGCCCAGCGCAATGAACAAGGCCACACCGATCAGCACGGTAAAGGCCAGCGCCAGCAGCGGCGAGCCATAGGTCCAGAGCTTGGAAGCCTGGGGGCGTGGTTCCAGCTTAAGCATGCTGCACCTCCCCTGCCTTGGCCTGTTGTGCGAGGTGCGCTTGGACATCGGCATGCCACAGGCCGCTCATCCATTCGCCAATGCGCTCCACCGTGGCCTCG
This sequence comes from Acidovorax sp. M14, assembly GCF_049331375.1. Classification (NCBI taxonomy): domain Bacteria; kingdom Pseudomonadati; phylum Pseudomonadota; class Betaproteobacteria; order Burkholderiales; family Comamonadaceae; genus Acidovorax; species Acidovorax sp. M14. Next base: position 1,264,482 of record NZ_CP186263.1, on the reverse strand, counting down.
GCGCGGGGCACCGAGGGCGACAGGTGCCCCTTGGCCACCACATGCAGCCGGTCGCAGATTTCAAACAATTCGTCCAGCTCCTCACTCACCACCAGCACCGCACAGCCCGCATCGCGCAGCGCCAGGATGGAGCCGCGAATCTGCGCCGCCGCCCCCACGTCCACACCCCAGGTGGGTTGCGAGACGATGAGCAGCTTCGGGTTGGCGTCGATTTCCCGCCCCACGATGAACTTTTGCAGGTTGCCGCCCGACAGCGACTTGGCCGCTGCATTGGGGCCGCCCGCCTTCACATTGAAGCGGGCAATGATGTCCGCTGCATGTTTTTGCAGCGCCCCCACCTTGATCCAGCCACTGCCGCTGACCGAATTGGTGCGGGTGAGCAACAGGTTGTGCGCGAGCCCCATGGTGGGCACAGCACCCCGGCCCAGGCGCTCTTCAGGCACAAAGTGCAGGCCCAAAGCACGGCGCTGGCCCGGGCCCATGCGGCCCGCGTTCTGGCCCGTCACCTGGATGCTGGCCGGCTCGGCGCGCTGGTCTTCGCCCGACAGCGCGTAGAGCAGCTCTTTTTGCCCGTTGCCCGACACACCGGCAATGCCCACCACCTCGCCCGCCTTCACCTCGAACTGCAGGTCGATCAGGTCCACGCCAAACTGGTCGGCACGCGGCAGCGACAGGCCCTGCACGCGCAGCACCGTGGCACCGGTCTGCACCGCGCGGTGCTCCAGCGCAGGCGGCTCGGCGCCGATCATCAGGCGCGACAGGGAGGCATTGGATTCTTCGGCCGGGTTGCACACGCCCGTGACCTTGCCACCCCGCAGCACGGTGCAGGCGGTGCACAGCGCGCGGATCTCATGCAGCTTGTGGCTGATGTAGAGAATGCTGCAGCCCTCGCTGGCGAGCTTGCTCAGCACCACAAAGAGCTTTTCGACCGCCTGGGGCGTGAGCACCGAGGTGGGCTCATCCAGGATCAGCACCTTGGGGTTGGTGAGCAGCGCGCGGATGATTTCCACGCGCTGCATCTCGCCCACGCTCAGCGTATGCACGGGGCGCAGGGGGTCGATGTCGAGGCCGTATTCGGCGGCCTTGGCGGTGATGCGGCCGGTCACTTCGGCCAGCGTCAGGCTCTTGTCCAGGCCCAGCCACACGTTCTCGGCCACGGTTAGGGTGTCGAACAGGCTGAAGTGCTGGAACACCATGGCAATGCCCAGGGCCCGCGCTTCTTGCGGATTCCGCACCTGCACGGCCTGGCCGTTGAAGAACACGCTGCCTTCGTCGGGCTTGACCGAGCCGTAGATGATTTTCATCAGCGTGGACTTGCCCGCGCCGTTTTCGCCCAGCACGGCGTGGATTTCACCCGGCAGCACCGTGAGCGACACGCCGCTGTTGGCCACCACGGCCGGGTAGCGCTTGGTGATGCCCACCAGCTGCAGCCGTGGCGGCGCCGCACCAGGCGCTGAAGGATTGGGGGGAGAACTCATGCGGGGATTGTCTCTCAGTTTTACAACTTGTTATAAGAATGAAAATACCTCATGGCGCTTGTTCAGCATGCCCAAGCAGCTATTCTTTTCGTAGCGAAGCAGCCACGGTTTTCACGCAATCTCGCAGCCAGGCGGCCGCCGCCGAGTGGTGCGTGCGGGCATGCCACAGCTGGTAGTACATGAGCCGGGGGAAGGGCACCGGGCACGGCAGGATGGCCAGTGGCAGCTGGTCCACATACCGCTCGCAATACTGGCGACCCGTGGTCAGCACAAGCAAGCTCGATGCCACGATGCTGGGGATGAGGCTGAAATGTGCGCAGCGCGCCGTGATGTGGCGCTGCATGCCCAGGCTGTCCAGGTGGGCGTCGATCACGCCGCGCGCGCCGGGGTGGGTGGGCGTGGGGGCGATGTGCTCGGCGGCCAGCCAGCTCTCCACGTCCCAGCCGCGCCGCACGGCGGGGTGGTCCCTGCTGACCAGGCACACCACCTCATCGCCAAACAGGCGGCCCATGTGCAGGTCGTCCGGCGGCTGGGGCCAGTTGCCGATCACCACATCGACCTCACCCTGCGCCAGGTGTGCGTGGTAGTGCGTGTCGGCCGACAGGGGCAGGATTTCGATGGGGCACAGGGGCGCCTCGACCTTGATGCGGGCCACGAGCTGGGGCAGAAAGAGCGGGTCGAGGTAATCGCTGGCCGCCACGCGGAAGGTGCGGGTGGCCGTGCGCGGGTCAAACCCACGCGCATCCGAAAACAGGGCCTCCGCCGCACGCAGGATAGCCCCGGCGGGCTCCACCATGCGCAGCGCGGCGTCGGTGGGCATCATGCTGGCTCCGGAGCGCACCAGCAGCGGGTCGCCCGACAGGTCGCGCAGCCTTTTCAACGCAGCCGACACCGCCGGCTGGTGCATGCCCAGGCGGACGGCGGCCCTCGATACGCTGCGTTCTGTGAGCACGGTGTGCAAGACCCTTATGAGATGGAGGTCTATCTTGTCGAAAAGGGCGTGGTCTCTCATAGCGATGTGGGCATGGGTGCCATAAGCTTGCGCATATGCCGGTAGCGGTACTGCGTTCTACCCTCTGCTGAACCTTTCCATCCAAGATCGAAGTGGCGTTTGTCATGACAACAAGACCCTTGCAATTCCTGCGCCGAGGCCAGCCCGTGGCGCTGGGCAATGTACCACCCGACCGCACCCTGCTGGAGGTGCTGCGCGAAGACCTGGGCTGCACCGGCACCAAGGAGGGCTGCGGCGAAGGCGACTGCGGCGCCTGCACCGTGGTGCTGGGCGAAGAACGTGATGGCCAGCTGCACTACAGCGCCGTGAACAGCTGCATCCGCCTGGCCCATTCGGTGGATGGCATGGCACTGTGGACCGTGGAAGACCTGGCGGAAGATCCGCTGATCCAGCCCGTGGGCGACACAGCGCCCGCTGCACAGCAAACCATCACGCTCCATCCCGCACAGGAGGCTATGGTCCAGTGCCACGGCTCGCAGTGCGGCTTCTGCACCCCAGGCTTTGTGATGAGCCTGTTCGGCATGTACCAGAACCACGTCTGCCACGGCCAACCCATCACCCGCGAACTGGCGCAAGAAGAACTCTCGGGCAACCTGTGCCGCTGCACCGGCTACCGCCCCATCCTCGATGCCGCCCAGCAGATGGCGTCACTGCCCGGCATGGCGGTCAATGAATCCGAAGTGCTACAAAAATTGAAGCTGCTGAGGCATGATGCACTAGCGCATGCGGCCGATTCGGCCTATATCGCGCCCTCCACCCTCCCAGAGCTGCTGGCAGCACGCGCCGCCCACCCGGGTGCCCAGGTGGCGGCGGGCTGTACCGACGTGGGGCTGTGGGTGACCAAGCAGCACAAGCAGTACGCCCAGGTGCTGGACGTGACCCGCGCGGCCGAGCTGCGGCAGGTGGTGCAGCACCCCGACGCCATCCACATCGGCGCCGCCGTCACGCTGACCGACGCGTTTGCGGCCCTCACTGCGCAGTGGCCGCAGCTGCACCGATTTGCCACGCGGTTTGCGGGGCTGCCCGTGCGCAACTCGGGCACGCTGGGCGGCAATGTGGCCAACGGCTCGCCCATTGGCGACTCCATGCCCCTCTTGATCGCGCTGCGCGCCCAGGTGGTGCTGGCCAGCCAGGCCCGGGGCGAGCGCCAGCTGCCGCTGGAAGACCTGTACACGGGCTACCGGCAGAACGTGATGGCGCCGGATGAGCTGCTGGTGCGCATTGTGGTGCCCCGCCCCTCGGCGCACGAACAGCTTCGGGCCTACAAGATTTCGAAACGCTTTGACGACGACATCTCCGCCGTCTGCCTGGTAGTCAACCTCGACATCGCCGGCGGTGCCGTGCAGCGCGCCAGCATTGGTGCAGGCGGCGTGGCCGCCACCCCGGCCCGCGCCCGGCAGACCGAGGCAGCACTGACCGGCCAGCCCTGGACCAAGGCCACCGCGCAGCGCGCCGCTGCGGCGCTGCAGGCCGAGTTCAGCCCCATCTCCGACATGCGCGCCAGTGGCGCCTACCGCCGCCAGGTGCTGGGCAGCTTGCTGCAGCGCTACTGGCTGGAGACCCAGGGCCAGCCCTCGGTCAGCCTGGACACTTTGACGCTGGAGGCCGCCGTATGAACGCCCCCCACACCATCGCCGAAACCGCCCTGCCCGCGCCCGCCCGCACCGCCATGGGCCAGTCGCACATCCACGAAAGCGCCCGCGCCCAGGTGGCGGGCGCCGCGCACTACATCGACGACCTGCCGGAAGTGAAGGGCACGCTGTATGCCGCGCCCATCCTCTCGACCGTGGCCCACGGCACCCTGAACAGTGTGGATGCCACCGCCGCACTGGCCCTGCCCGGCGTGCGCGGCGTGGTGCTGGCCAGCGATGTGCCCGGCGACAAGATCCTGGCCGCGTTCGGGCACGACGAGCCCGTGTTTGCGCTGGACAGCGTGCAGTTCGTCGGCCAGGTGGTCGGCCTGGTGGTGGCCGACTCGGTCATGCAGGCGCGCCGCGCGGTGCGGGCCGTGAAGCTCGACATCTCCCCCCAGCCCGCCGTGCTGACGGTGCAGGACGCGCTGAAGGCGCAAAGCTATGTGCTGCCGCCGGTGTTTGTGCGCCGGGGCGATGCCGCCACAGGCCTCGCGCAATCGGCGCACCGCATGCAGGGAGCGTTTGAAGTCGGCGGCCAGGAGCATTTTTATCTGGAAGGCCAGATCGCCTACGCCATGCCGCTGGAGCAAAAGCAATGGTGGATCTACTCCAGCACGCAGCACCCCGGCGAGGTGCAGCACTGGGTGGCGCACGCGCTGGGCATCGACAACCACGCGGTCAAGGTGGAATGCCGCCGCATGGGCGGTGGCTTTGGCGGCAAGGAGACGCAGGCCGGGCACCTGGCCGTCTGGGCCGCCGTGGCCGCGAACAAGCTGGGCCGCCCCATCAAGCTGCGGCTGGACCGGGACGAGGACTTCATGGTCACCGGCAAGCGCCACCCGTTTGCGTACGAATACGACGTGGGCTTTGACGGCACCGGCCGCATCACGGGCCTGAAGCTGCAGATGGCCGCCAACTGCGGCTTCAGCGCCGACCTGTCGGGCCCCGTGGCCGACCGCGCGGTGTTCCATGCCGACAACGCGTATTACCTGAGCGATGTCGAGATCGCGTCGTACCGCTGCAAGACGAACACGCAGAGCCACACCGCCTTTCGCGGATTTGGCGGCCCGCAGGGCGTGATCGTGATCGAAGCCATCCTGGGCGACATTGCACGTGCACTCGGCCTGGACGCGCAGGACGTGCGCCTGGCGAACCTGTATGGCAAGGACGCGAGCAGCGGCCGCAACGTGACCCACTACCAGATGGCGGTGGAAGACAACATCCTGCACGAGCTGCTGCCCACGCTGGAGCAGACCTCGCACTACCGCCAGCGCCAGGCCGAGATTGCGGACTGGAACGCGCGCAATGCGGTCATCAAGCGCGGCCTGGCCATCACGCCCGTCAAGTTCGGCATCAGCTTCACGGCCACGCTGTTCAACCAGGCGGGTGCGCTGGTGCATGTGTACACCGACGGCAGCGTGCAGGTAAACCACGGCGGCACCGAAATGGGCCAGGGCCTGCACACCAAGGTGGCGCAGATCGTGGCCGACGAGCTGGGCGTGCCCCTGCACCGCGTGCTGGTGACGGCCAGCGACACCAGCAAGGTGCCCAACGCCAGCGCCACGGCGGCCAGCAGCGGCACCGACCTGAACGGCCGCGCCGCCCAGTACGCCGCGCGCAACGTGCGCGACAACCTGGCCTCGTTCGTATGCGGCCTGGACGGCTGCGGCGCAGGCGCGATCCGGTTTGCGGGCGGCCAGGTGATCTCGCCCAAAACGGTGCGCAGTTTTGAAGAGGTGGTGCAGGCCGCGTACGCCAACCGCATCCAGCTGTGGAGCGACGGCTTTTACCGCACGCCCAAGATCCACTACGACAAGACGACCCTCACGGGCCGGCCGTTCTATTACTTTGCCTACGGCGCCGCCTGCACCGAGGTGGCCATCGACACCCTGACCGGCGAGAGCCGCGTGCTGAAGGTGGACATCCTGCACGACGTGGGCCACAGCATCAACCCGGCCATCGACGTGGGCCAGATCGAGGGCGGGTTTGTGCAGGGCATGGGCTGGCTGACGACCGAGCAGCTGGTGTGGAACGACAAGGGGTACCTCGCCACCCACGCGCCGAGCACGTACAAGATCCCGGCCACGGGCGATATTCCGGAGCACTTCAACGTCCACCTGTGGCCCGAGGCGAATCGGGAGGACAACGTGGGTGGTAGCAAGGCGGTGGGAGAGCCGCCGTTCATGCTGGCGATCAGTGTGTATGAGGCGCTGCGCAATGCGGTGGCGGCGGGGCGTAGCGGGGTGGATGCGGCGGCGCCAGTGGTGCTGACAGCGCCGGCGACTGCGGAGAATGTGCTCAGGGCGTTGGGGCGGTTGGGAGAGTGATGTTTTGGGCTGCTGGCGCTGAAGGGATATGCGCTGGTAGCTATTGATTTTGTAGTTTTCGGTGGGGTGGCTGATTGGGCCGCATGCCTTTTTCAAGGGCGGAGGCCGGGAGTCGCCCGGCATGCGAGTCCCTTTCTTTCGCGTCGCCGAAAGAAAGGAACCAAAGAAAGGGCGACCCCACTGTCTGCGTCCCCTGCGCTTCGCTTCGGGGCAACCTGCGGTGCTCGGGTTTGGCGGGGTCTCGCTCGAACTCGCTCCGTTTCACTTCGCTCAGACAATCGCGAGCCCTGATCCGCCAAACCCTGCGCTCCTCGGCGCATCCAGAGGGGCAAAGGGGACAGAACATCCACACGGGCCTTTGCTTCGCTGCGCTGCGCTCGGCCCCAACTCGCGGGCGCAAGCGCCACGCGCTGCGCAGGCCAAGCCGAGCGCAGCGATGGCCCGAATGGATGTCCGGCTGTTCGGTTGTTTGGATGTTCGGCTGTCCACCCCCTGCTGGCTGCGCCTGCGGCGGGGCGGTTGCGGGGTGAGCACGCGCGTCGAAGCGCGCGTGCTTCGTGAACTGACTCGCCGTGGATGTCTGAACGAAGCTGCTACGCAGCGCAGTGAGTTCCACGGCGCACCACGCAAACGCCCCGACGCAGGTTTGCCCCTTCGCACCGCGAAGGGGTCGCAGACTGGGGGTCGCCTTTCTTTTGGGTACTTTTCTTTGGCGAAGCAAAGAAAAGTACCTCGCCCGCCGGGGCGACTCCCGGCCTCCGCCCTGAAGCCAGGCATGCCCCCAAATCAGCGCCAACGACAAAAAACTACAAAATCAATAGCAACCACCCCATATCCCACTAACGCATCCAGCCAAAAACCCTTCAAACAGGCCCCAAAGCCATCCGCCCCGAAGAAGTGACCGACGCATCCCTCGCATGCCGCGTCTCCACCCGGTTGCGCCCCGCCCGCTTCGCGTCATAACAAGCCATGTCCGCCGCGTACAGCACCGACGGCACATCCTGCAAGCTGGCATCGAGCACCACCAGCCCGATGCTCACCCCCAGCGTAAAACTGCGCCCCTGGTACGAAGGCTCCCACGCATGCACCGCCGCACGCAACTGCTCGGCCACGGCCTGGCCGCGTGCCAATGCACAGCCGGGCAACACCACCGCAAACTCATCGCCCCCCAAGCGCGCCGCCCAGCCGATCTGGCGCACATGGGACTCCAGCAGCCGGGCCACATGGCGCAGCACATCGTCGCCCGCGTCGTGGCCCGCAATGTCGTTGACCACGGTGAAATGGTCCAGGTCGAGGAACAGCACCACACCATCGCCCTGGGTCTCGCCACCCTCCTCGTCGGCAGCGGGCACCACAGCGCGCTGGCGGGCCGACCGCTCGACCATCAGCTGGCCCAGGCGCTCGTCAAACGCGGCGCGGTTGTACAGCTGCGTCAGCGCGTCGTGCGCGCGGCCCCAGGACTGCTGCACCTGGGCCTCGCGCGCGGCGGTGATGTCTTCCAGAATCCACACGGTGCCACCGTGCACCTCCTCGGGGCGCACGCCCCGGCCCTGCACGCGGGCCCACACGGGACTGCCGTCCTTGCGCATAAAGCAGATGTCGCCGTCGAACGCACCATGCGCCGCCACTTCGGCCCGCACCCGGTCGCCCACCTGCGCATAGTCGGCGTCGCTCGCGTACAGGATGCGCGCGGGGCGGCCCTGCAGCTCCTGCGCGGTGTAGCCCAGCATCACGCAGGCCTGGTGGCTCGCCACCTCCAGCATGCCGTGGCGGGTGATGACGATGCCCACGGGGGCGCTGTCCAGCACGGCCTGGAACTGGCCGACCACCGTGTCCTTGCGCGACTGCTGCAGGCTGCCCTGCTGCACCAGGCCCTGGAACACTCGCACCAGTTCGCCCACCTCGCCGCCCGCGCGGGGCCAGTCCACCGCTTGTGCGGGCTGCTGGCGCGCGCTGGTCCGAAGCAGCTGGCGCGCCTTGAAGGTCAGCTGCGCCAGTGGCTGCGCCATCCAGCCCATCAGCGCCACCGCCAGCAGCATGCACAGCACCATGCTGGCCACCGCCAGCCACCAGGCTTCGCGCTGGGCGCCGCGCAGCGGTGCCAGCAGCGCCTGCGACTGGCTCACGCGCGCCACGATCCACTGCGGCAGCGGCATGCCCGCCATGCTCACGATGTGGTCGGCCTGCACATGGGTCATGCCCCGCCCGACCACCGGCTGGGCCTGGCTCTGCCAGCGGGTGTACACGGGGGCCAGGCCCGCCTCGTCACGCACCTGGCCCAGCACGCGGGCGGGGTCGGAGTGCGACAGGATGGTGCCGTCGCGGGTGAAGACGATGAGCTGCGAGTCGTCGCGCGCGGGCAGCGTCATCGACGGTGGCAACAGGCTTTGGGATTGCAGCCGCAAAGCCCCGGCCACCACCCCCATCACGGTGCCGTCGTCACGGTGCAGCGGCATGGTGAACATGACCCGCGCCTCGCCCCGGCGCCCGGCGATCAGCTCGGACACCAGGGGTTTGCCATCGACCAGGGTGCGGCGCAGTGCGTCGCGCTCGGCAGGGTCCAGGTCCGCCGCCTTTTCGATCTGGCCGGCGCGCAAATTGAGGCGCAGTTCGCCGTTGTCGCGCGCGACCTGCATGGTGTCGAAAAACTGCACCGCAGGCAGGCCCTGCTGCAGCAGCCATTCCAGCGACGAGGGCGACTCCAGCACGGCCGGCGTGATGCCAGCAGCCACCGTGCGCAGCACCTTCTGGCTTTGTTCAATCTTGCTGGCCAGCAACCGGGCCACCACCTCGACCTCGTCGGTCTGCTGGCTCACCACCCGGCGCATGGCCTCTTGTCCGGAGGCCCGTGTGACCAGCCAGGCGGCCACCGCCCCCGACAGCGCCACCGCCAGCGCAGCCACCAGCATCAGCCGCAGCACCAGGGCGCCGGGCACCAGCCAGCCCGGCGCAGGGTCCGGGGCAGCCTGGGGGCCGGGCGGCGGCGTCATGGACGCTTCCCCCCTGCGGGCTGATGGGCACACTCAAAGTTCGGCATGGGGACGGGTCGCAGCAGACATGTCCCAACAAATATACGCAGGGCCTGTGCCCCGGGGCTTGGGTGGAACCCTTGGGTAAAGCCAAGGAAAAACCCTGAGCCCGCCGGGGTGCGGCAGGGATGAAAAGGAGGCGCAGCAAGGGCCGTGCAGCGCGGTGCACGCGCACATCGCCGCGCAGAAGAGCCGCCCCAGGGCCGATCGCCTCAGAGGTGCCGGTTTGTCAGCAAATGCAACGGAGCACCAGCCCGTGACAGCGCTCAGGAGCAAGCAGCCCGTTGGCCGCTGCTGAGCCTCCACCAAGCGGGGTCAGCAGCCCGCCATCGACTGCAAGGCCCGGGGCTGGGGCAGTGCCAGCACATTGCCGGTGCCGTGGATCAGGCCCAGCTCGCGCAGGTGGCGCAGCACACGCGAGAAGGTTTCGGGCGCAATGCCCAGCTGGGCGGCGATCAGGCGTTTGCGCTGGTGCAGGGTGACCTGCATGGCGCCGCTGTGGTCGGGCTGGGCGTGGTTCAGCAGCCACTGTGCGCAGCGCGATTCGGCATCCTGCGCGAGGCGGCTCACCGCCAGTTCAGACTGTTGCCGGTAGCCCTGGGCCATGTCCAGCAGCAGGCCGCGAGCGCCCGCCGGCATGGCGGCCAGACTGCGTTGGAACGCCTCGATGGGCACGCGCCGCACATGCACACGGGTGTCGGCCACCATGTCCACCGGCAAGGGCAGGCCCAGCAAGGCCGACGCGGCATCGAGCCAGAATGGCCCCTCGACAGCACCGAGCTGGTGGCGCAGGAAACCGTCGTCCAGCACACCGCGCAGCACACGGCCGCTTTCGAGGTGCAACACCGTCGTCAGCACCTCATTGCGCCTGCGCAGCACTTCGCCGGGAGCGATGACCTCGGTGTCAGCGGGCAGAGAAAAAAGGTTAGGTGGCAGCATGGAAGCCACTGTGCCGTGCGGCTGCGTCTGCGGCATTGAGCCACATCAAAACCGCACCATGTCGCCCGCCCCGCGCGCCCCAGGTTTGCGCCAAAACACACGAAAACTGCGCCAGCAACGTGCATGGATGCGCGCTGAGAGCGCCTGGCAGGGATGTAAACAGGTGTTGCACCAGGGCATGGAACTTGCGAAGCCCTACCGGCGGGCCCCGCCCTGCACCACGGTGCAACAGGGGCCGCGTCTCCTTTGCCCCGCCGGCCCTCCGGCGCTTTTTTCCCCAGGAATCACTCCATGAAGAAAAACCTGATTGCACTGTCTCTATCGCTTGGTGGCGCCCTGCTTTGTGCCACCGGGGCCCAGGCCCAGAGCTCCGTCCAGCTGATGGGCCTGACCGATGTGTTTGTGGGCTCCATGAAAAACGCCGGTGATGCCGGCAGCAGCAAGGTGGTCAACAGCGGCGGCATGACCACGTCGTGGTTCGGTTTTAAGGGCACTGAAGACCTGGGCGGCGGGCTCCGGGCCAACTTTGCACTCACCTCGTTCATCAAGGTAGACAGCGGGATCCAGGGCCGCTTTGCCAACGACACCTTCTTCTCGCGCGATGCCAACGTGGGCCTGAGCGACAGCTGGGGCACCGTGACCGTGGGGCGCGGCCTGGCCCCCAACTTCCTGCCGTCGATCCTGTCGAACCCGCTAGGCGACTCGTTCACCTTTGCGCCGCTGATCCTGCACATGAACGTGCCGCTGTTCAACGGCACGGGCTGGGGTTCCACCACGCCGTCCGACACCGGCTGGTCCAACGAAATCATCTACAGCACGCCCAACCTGGGCGGCCTGACCGCCAACCTGCACTACCAGTTTGGCGAGGTCGCGGGCGACAGCAGCAAGAAGAACGTGGGCATCAACGCGCTGTACTTCAACGGCCCCATCACCCTCACCGGCTTCTACGAGCGTGACCAGATGAGCAACCCCGCCGTGCCCAGCACCTACCTGGGCACCACCAAGACCGACTGGATGCTGGGCGGTGCGTATGACTTTGCCGTGGTGAAGGCCTTTGCCAGCTACGGCCAGGCCAAGGCCGACAACACCACCAACAAGGCCAAGACCACGCAGCTGGGCGTGTCGGTGCCCGCAGGCGCCACCGGCAAGGTGCTGGCATCGTGGGCGCAGACCAAGATGACGGCCACCGACATCTCGCGCAAGACCTTCACCGTGGGGTATGACTACTTCCTGTCCAAGCGCACCGACGTGTACGTGATGGCCATGAACGACCGCATCACCAACCAGACCAAGGGCAACAGCTTCGGCGTGGGCATCCGCCACCGGTTCTGACGGCTGCACGCAGCACCTGGGGCGTTTTTCAAGCCCCAGCAGCCCCAGGCGCCAGTGCAATATGCCTGAGCAGCTACAAAATAAGTAGCACCCGGAAATCATTCACGTTGGTGTGCGTGGGGCCGGTGACCAGCAGGTCGTCCAACCCCGCAAAAAATCCCCAGGCGTCGTTGCGCGCCAGGTGGTCGTCGATGCGCAGGCCCGCTGCGCCTGCACGCACCAGCGTGTCGGGGCACACAAAGGCCCCCGCGTTGTCTTCGCTGCCGTCGATGCCGTCGGTGTCGGCCGCCAGCGCCCACACGGCGGGCTCGCCCTGCAGCGCCTGCGCCAGGCCCAGGCAAAACTCCCCCGCACGCCCGCCCCGCCCCCGGGGCACGCCGGGCGCACGTGGACGCACCGTGACGGTAGTCTCCCCCCCCGAAAGAATCACACACGGCGCCGCAAACGGCTGGCCACGCCGCGCCACCGCGCGGGCCAGTGCCGCATGCACCTTGCCCACCTCGCGCGACTCTCCCTCCATCTCGTCCGACAGCACATGCGCAGGCAGCCCCGCCGAACGGGCCAGCGTGGCGGCAGCCTCCAGCGCCTGCTGGGGCGTGGCAATCATGTGCACGGCATGGCCGGCAAAACGCGCGTCGCCGGGTTTGGGCGTCTCCAGGCTGCCGGCCTCCAGCGCGGTGCGAATGGCCGGGGGCACCTCGATGCCATAGCGCGCCAGAATGGCCAGCGCATCGGCGCAGGTGGTCGCATCCGGCACGGTGGGGCCGCTGGCAATCACCGACGGGTCGTCGCCCGGCACGTCGCTGATGGTGAGCGTGACCACGCGCGCCGGCGCACAGGCCGCCGCCAGGCGCCCGCCCTTGATGCGCGAGAGGTGCTTGCGCACGCAGTTCATCTCGCCAATGTGCGCGCCGCTGTCGAGCAGGGCGCGGTTGATGCGCTGCTTGTCTTCCAGCGTCACCCCGTCGCAGGGCAGGGTCAGCAGGGACGAGCCCCCGCCCGATATCAGGCACAGTACCAGATCGTGCTCCGTCAGCCCCTGGGTCAGATCCAGAATGCGCTGCGCCGCCGCCAGCCCGGCCGCATCGGGCACGGGGTGCGCGGCCTCCACCACCTCGATGCGCTGGGGCACGCCCGCAGGCCGGGACGGCACATGCCCGTAGCGGGTGACCACCAGGCCCGACAGGGGCGCGTCCTGCGGCCACAGGGCCTCCAGCGCCTGCGCCATGGCGCCGCCCGCCTTGCCCGCGCCCAGCACCAGGGTGCGGCCCCCGCTCTCGCGGCTGGGCGGCTGGGGCAGCCACTGGCGCATGTCGTGCAGGGGTTGTGCGCTGTGCACGGCAGCGTCAAACAGCGCCTTCAAGAAGGCGCGGGGGTGGGTGCGGTAATCCGGCAGGGAAGAGCTGGCTGGCTGGGTTTCTGGGTGCATGCCGCGCATTGTGCAGCGGCGGGGCGGGTCACCCGGCTGTAACCAGGTTGTCACACGCCGCCGGTATCGTCGGCACCCTTGCTCAGGGACCCACAACAGCCATGCACAACACCCCATGGAGCCGACTGGAGGCGATGATGGCACTGCTGTCGCCCGCCGCCCGCCAGGGCACCGGCCCCCTGGCGAGGCTGATGCGCGAAGGCGGGCTGTACTGCGTGTTCCAGCCCCTGGCCGACCTGCGCGAGGGCCAGGTCTACGCGCACGAGGCGCTGATACGTGGCCCCCAGAACACCCCCTTGCACACCCCCGACAAACTGCTGGAGCTGGCCCGGCACGAGGGCATCCTGCAGGACTTTGAGCTGCTCTGCGTTTACACCGCCATGGAGCAATGGGGGCGGCACGACGCCCCGGGCCGGCTGTTTGTGAACATCAGCGCCGATGCGCTGGTGCATGGCGTCCAGCTGATCGGAGCTACCGAGCTGGGCAACACCGTGCGCAGCCTGGGCCTGAGCGCCCGCATGCTGGTGCTGGAAATCACCGAACACGAACGCGTGACCGACATGCCCCAGCTGCGCCAGGCCATCAAGGCCGTACACGCCTGCGGCGCGCGGCTGGCGCTGGACGACTTTGGCGACGGCCGCTCCAGCCTGCGGCTGTGGTCCGAGGTCAAACCCGACTTCGTGAAGATCGACAAATACTTCATCCGCGACATCAGCGACCACCCCGAAAACCTGCAGATGCTGCAGGCCATCAAGGGCATTGCCGACGTATTCGGCACCCAGCTCATTGCCGAAGGCATCGAAACCCGCGACGACTTGCGCGCGCTGCGCGACCTGGACATCCCCCTGGGCCAGGGCTGGCTGCTGGGCCGCCCCGCCATGGTTCCGCGCGAGGCGGTGGACGACGCAGCGCTGGAGGTCATGCACGACCGCCGCGTAGCCGTGCTGCCGCACCTGGGCCAGACTGCGCGCCCGGGCATCCTGCGCAGCCTGCTGGTGGTGCAGGCGCCCACCGCAGCGCCCGCCACCAACAACGACGCCGTGGCAGCCCTGTTCCGCCAGCACACGGACCTGCACGCGCTGGCAGTGGTGGACGGGTCGCGCCCCGTGGCCCTCATCAACCGCCAGCAGTTCATGAACCACTACGCCACGCCGTACTTCCGCGAGGTGCATGGCCGCAAATCGTGCCTCGCGTTTGCCAACCTGGCACCGCGCGTGGTGGAGCTGGACTGCGATGTAGACCAGCTCGTGGGCATCCTCACGTCGCAGGACCAACGCTACCTGAGCGACGGCTACATCGTCACCGACAACGGCCGCTACCTGGGCCTGGGCACCGGCGACCAGCTGGTGCGCGCCGTGACAGAGACCCGCATCGAGGCCGCGCGCCACGCCAACCCGCTGACCTTTTTGCCCGGCAACATCCCCATCAGCCTGCACATCCAGCGCTTGCTGGAAAGCGGTACCGAGTTTGTGGCCTGCTATGCGGACCTGAACAACTTCAAGCCCTTCAACGACCACTACGGCTACTGGCGCGGCGACCAGATGATCCGCCTGGTGGCGCGCCTGGCCACGGCCCACTGCGACGCACGCAGCGACTTCGTGGGCCATGTGGGCGGAGACGACTTCATGCTGATCTTCCAGAGCAGCAACTGGCTGCAGCGCTGCAAGAACATCGTGGACGAGTTCGCACGCGAGGCCGTCACGCTGTTCGACGACAGCGCACGGCTGGCAGGCGGCATCCAGGCCGAGGACCGGCATGGCGTGCAGCGCTTCTTTCCGTGCACCACGCTGGCCATCGGTGCCGTGCGCATCACGCCCGGGCGCTTCCGGCACGCCGAAGAAGTAGCCAACCTGGCTGCCGTGGCCAAGCATGAGGCAAAGCAGGCATCCACGGGGGTGGTGCTGCATGGCGGGTTCACCGAGTCGAGCCTGGGGGCGTTGGCCGCGACGCGGGCGCTGCAGGATGTGCTGGCGGCGTAGGGACCGTTTGAACCGCGTCTGAGGGGCGCAACGCTGACGCAGAAAGCGGTGTTCTGGCTCAACGTCAGGCTGTCATTGACACCGCACGGCTTAGGGCAAACAAGTCCGCTTCGGGCCCGAAGCTGCGGTTGACTCGCTACGCGCTGGCTTGCAGTCCAAGCCGCGCAGTGTCCGGAGCCCGACAATGCGCTCCAACCCTCAATCGATAGGACATGCCCCAGCAAGCCGGGTCATGCCTCTCATCTCAAACGGTAGGCCTCATGAATACAGTCTTTGCTCGCGCCGAGTTCTTCGACGCTTCCGCACTGGTTCTACTTTACGTCAACGACCCAGGTGCTTCGGCGGTTCGTGAATACTTCAATCGACGGCCAACCGTTTACACGACGGAGTTTTGCTTCCATGAGGCTCTTAGTGTTCTGAAAACTAAGTGGCGAAGGGTCAAAGTTCTAAGTCGAGATGAGTACTTGGCGGCAGCTCATGAGCTGACTATTTGGTATTCGGGAATGCAACGGACGTTGCCAGAAATCGCACTTCACGATCGTGACTACTATCCGTTGGTTCGCGAGCTAGCGATTCGCACTGGGCTCGATTATTCAGATGCGCTTCAGTTGGCGAGCCTGAAGTATGGGAACTATGCAAGCTTGGCTAGAGAGTCGAAGACGGTCTTGACTACGGCCGATCGAGAATTGGCCAATGCTGCACGTGCCGAGGGGTTGCGCGTTTGGTCGGTGCTTGATGAGACGCCACCGAATGAGGTCTAACCTATTGCTAGTTCCGAGAAGCGTCGGCGAGCTGCCACTCGCGACTCAGTGTCAGCATTGACCGTCCGCTTCTAACTGCCGCAGCACTTGACTCCCTCACGGCCCCGTAGACGCCCCCGCCTCAAACCACTTCCCAATCAGCGCCCGCTCCGCGTCGGTAATACCCGTCGCGTTGTTCATGGGCATGAGCTTTTGCACCACAGCCTGCTGGTAGATGGCCTGGGCGTGTTGCTTCACGCTGTCGGGCGAATCAAGCCGCAGGTTCTTCATCTGCACCGCAGCGCCGTGGCACATGTAGCAGCGCTGCTCCAGTACCGCTTGCACGGCCTTGAAGTCACTATGGCCGCTAGCGCCGGTTTTATCTGCGCTGGCAGCTCCTGAAACAGGAGCATTCGCGACAGGAGCGGCAACGGGTGCGGGGCGCATCCACACAATGGCGCCCACGATCACGACCACGCCCACCAGCGCATACGGCAGCGGGTTGCCATTGCGGCCCAGCTTGTAGCCGTGGCGCATCACGAAGAACTGACGGATGGCCGCGCCCGCGAACATCATCAGGATCAGCACCAGCCAGTTTTGCGGGTGGCTCCAGGTGAAGCTGTAGTGGTTGCTCAGCATGGCAAACAGCACCGGCAGCGTGAAATAGGTGTTGTGCACGCTGCGCTGCTTGCCGCGTTTGCCGTGGATCGGGTCCACGGGCTGGCCGGCCTTGATCTGGCTGATGACGGTGCGCTGGCCGGGGATGATCCAGAAGAACACGTTGGCGCTCATGGACGTGGCGATCATCGCCCCCACCAGCAGGAAGGCCGCACGGCCCGCAAACCAGTGGCAGGCCAGCCACGAGGCCACGCACACCAGCACCAGCACCAGCGCGCCCACGATGGCGTCGCCGTTCTTGCGCTGGCCGAAGATGCGGCAGATGGCGTCGTACAACAGCCAGAACAGCACAAAGAAGCCCAGCGCCACCACGATGGCCGTGGCGGGTGCCCAGTCCATGCGCGACTTGTCGATGAGGTAGGTGCTGGCGCTGTAGAGGTAGGACACCGTGAACAGCGCAAACCCGCTGATCCAGGTGCTGTAGCTCTCCCAGAAGAACCAGTGCAGGTGCTTAGGCAACTGCGGCGGCGACACCGCG
Organism: Acidovorax sp. M14; assembly: GCF_049331375.1. Taxonomy (NCBI): domain Bacteria; kingdom Pseudomonadati; phylum Pseudomonadota; class Betaproteobacteria; order Burkholderiales; family Comamonadaceae; genus Acidovorax; species Acidovorax sp. M14. The sequence goes on along the minus strand of NZ_CP186263.1, from coordinate 1,247,427 downwards.
AACTTGACCGGGTGGTAGAACCCGCCGCCGTGCACGGCCCAGAGCTCGCCGCTCACGCCTTGTTTCTTGAGGTCTTCGTCTTCGGGCGGCGTGAGGCTGCTGTCCAGAAAAACAAAATAGAACGACGAGCCGATCCAGGCAATGGCCGTAATGACATGGACCCAGCGCAAAAGCAGGTTGGCCCAGTCGAGAAAGTAGCTTTCCATATCTCAACCTTGGCAGCGCGCACGCGCTGCAATAGCAAACCTGCTCACCACTGCGGGCGCTCTGAGCAGACATTGAGGTCGCGCACCTTGGCCAGTGGGTTGCTGGCCGGGGCACCGCTGCGACCGGTACGTCAAAGTGTATGCAGGAATTGTTCCCGATTCCAGCCCCAACCTGGGGCATTCGGGGCCGGAATTACCCTCATTCCCCAGCCTTTGGTGCTGGCTGCAGCGTCTGCAGCAACTGCGCCGCCACGGCCACGGCAATCACCTCGGGCTCCTTGCCCCCGATGCCAGGGATACCGATGGGGCAGGTGACCTGCGCCAGCTCCTCGGCGGCGAACCCGCGCCCATGCAGGCGGTTGCTGAAGGTGCCCCACTTGGTTTGGCTGCCGATCAATCCGATGAAAGGCAGGTCGCCCTGCTCGCGCTGGCGGCGCAGGCAGGCGGCCACCACGTCCAGGTCCTCAGCGTGGCTGAAGCTCATGATCAGAACGCGGCTGCCGGGTGCCAGGCGGGGCACGGCGAGTTGCACCGGCTCGGAGTGTTCGCAGACCACACCTTCGGGCGGGTCGGAAGGGAAAATGCCGTCCCGGCTGTCGATCCAGGTCAGCGCAAAAGGCAGTGGCGCCAGCACGCGGGCCACCGCGTGGCCCACATGCCCGCCGCCAAACAAGGCCACTGGATGCAGGCGGGGCGCCAATCGCTGGGCCAGGCCTGGTGCGTCTTGCGCTGCGAGCAACTCAAACCCGAGGTGCACCACCCCGCCACAGCACTGGCCCAGCGCCGGACCCAGCGCAAACCGCATCGGCCCCGGCGCAGTGACCAGCCCACCCGCCAGGCGGCGGCGTGCTTCGGCAATCGCCTGCAGCTCCAGATGCCCGCCGCCGATGGTGCCCACCAGCTGGTCGGCGAACACGGCCATCCAGGCGCCGGGCTCCCGGGGCACGGACCCTTGGGTAGACTCCACGGTCACCAGGCAGGCTGGCACGGCCCCCAGGCCGTCCAGCAGCATTTGCAAATTTGTCACCGCGATCCTTTTCGTGACGGATGCAAAACGGGGCTCTGCCAGCGGCTCACCCTCCGGTGAGGCAGCTGTTGTAGCCCTCATTTCGACCGTCGTCATTTTGTAACGTACCACCTTCGCCGCTGGGTTATCGTGCCCGCAGTCTCAGGAACCTTTCACACCATGCCCGACACGCCCTCTCCCCGCTCCACCGGAAAGCGCAGCCACTGGTTGCTGGCAGGCATCATGGCCGTGGGCGCGGCGCTGGTCTCGGCCTGCAAGGCCCCGCCAGAGCCCACGCCAGCCCCCGCGCCCGACAGCGTCCCGTCCACCGGGCCGGATGCCAGCGGCGTCAAGGGCCCCGTGCCCGCCACCGCCGGGTCAGCGCGCCCCTCGGCCGCTGCCACGCCACTGGCCTACCGCCAGGATGCCGCCACGCACCTGTATGGCCTGAACCGCGAACGCATCTTCAAAGGCAAACTGCCGCCGCAGCTGTATGCCATTGGCGTGCTGCAGCTCGACATCGACCGCGCGGGCAAGATCACCCGCCTGCACTGGATGCGCGCCCCGCGCCATGCCCCCGAGGTGGTCACCGAGATCGAGCGCACGGTGCGCGCTGCAGCCCCGTTCCCTGTCCCGGCCCGCTTGGGCAAGGTCACCTACACCGAGACCTGGCTGTGGGACAAGAGCGGGCACTTTCAGCTCGATACGCTGACCGAAGGGCAGCTGTAGCAATATCTCCCTGAGCGGCCAGGCCACTTCGGCCGTCAGGCAGCGCTTGCTACGAGCCCCGGTAGGTCGAATAGCTCCAGGGGCTGACCAGCAGCGGCACGTGGTAGTGCTGGTCGGCATGCGCAATGCCGAAGTCCAGGCTCACCTGGTTCAGAAAATTGGGTTCGGGCAGTTGCACGCCCCGGGCCTTGAAGTAGCCCGCCACATCAAAGCGCAGCCGGTACGTGCCGGTGCGCAGGCTGGCGTTGTCGAACAGCGGCGCATCCGTGCGGCCGTCGTGGTTCAGCACCAGGCGCTTGATGAGGGTGGCGTTGTCGCCGTCGGTGGAATACAGGGCCACTTCCATGCCGGCCGCAGGGCAGCCGTTCATGGTGTCCAGAACGTGGGTGCTCAATCCCATGGGGGAATCTCCTGAAGTAAGAGTCTGTCCAATCGGCGACGATTGCCAGATCGCAGTGTGTAGACCAAAAGTGTATACACTTTTCACCATCCACCGTATCATGCAGCCATGGAATCTTCCTCCACCAGCGCCATCGTCGAAGCGCTGACCCGCGCCATCGTAGAACACCGCCTGCAACCCGGCACCAAACTGGCCGAGCAAAAGCTGGCCGACCACTTTGGCGTGTCGCGCACGCTGGTGCGCCAGGCACTGTTTCAGCTGGCGCAAAACCGGCTGGTCACGCTGGAGCCCGCACGGGGCGCATTTGTGGCGACACCCTCGGTCGAGGAGGCGCGCCAGGTGTTTGCCGTGCGCCGCATGCTGGAGACCGAGATGACCCGCGCCTTTGTGCGCAGCGTGACGCCCGCCAAGCTCAAGGCCCTGCGCGCCCACGTGGCCAGCGAGAAGGCCGCCATGGGCACGCACGACGCCAGCACCCGCACCGAGTTGCTCGGCGACTTCCATGTGCGCATGGCCGAACTGATGGGCAACGAGGTGCTGGCGCAGATGCTGGGCGACCTGATCTCGCGCTGCGCCCTCATCACGCTGATGTACCAGTCGGCCAGCGCGGCCGAGCACTCGCACGAGGAGCATGCCGACATCGTGGCGGCCCTGGCCGCGCGCGACGAGGAGCGCGCGGTGGCCCTGATGCAAAGCCACCTCGAACATGTCGAAGCCAGCCTGACCTTTGACCGCAAGCGCCCGGCCAGTGACTTGGCCGCCGCACTGGCCTCTTGAAAACCACCCCACCATGATCTACGACACCACCCAGGCCTACCCCCGCGACCTCATCGGCTATGGCAAGACACCGCCCCACGCCCAGTGGCCCGGTGGCGCGCGCATTGCCGTGCAATTCGTCCTGAACTACGAAGAAGGCGGCGAAAACGCGGTGCTGCATGGCGATGCGGGCAGCGAGCAGTTCCTGTCCGAAATGTTCAACCCGGCCAGCTACCCCGAGCGGCACATGAGCATGGAGGGCATCTATGAATACGGCTCGCGTGCTGGCGTGTGGCGCATCCTGCGCGAGTTTGAAAAGCGCCAACTGCCCCTCACGGTGTTTGGCGTGTCCACAGCCCTACAGCGCCACCCCGATCTCACGGCAGCCTTTGTGGAGTTGGGCCATGAGATTGCGTGCCATGGCCTCAAATGGATCCATTACCAACACATTCCCGAAGAGGTGGAACGCGCCCACATGCAAGAGGCGATGGACATCATCCAACGCATGACGGGCGAAAGAGGAAGTTCGCAAGACCACGTACATGGTCTGGGCTGGTACACCGGCCGCGACAGCCCCAACACGCACCGCCTGGTGGCTGACTACGGCGGCTTTGAATACGACAGCGACTACTACGGCGACGACCTGCCCTTCTGGATGAAGGTGCAAAAAACCGACGGCAACGTGGTGCCCCAGCTCATCGTGCCCTACACGCTGGACTGCAACGACATGCGCTTTGCGCTGCCCCAGGGCTACTCGCACGCCGACCCGTTCTTCCAGTACATGAAGGACACGTTCGACGCACTGTATGCCGAGGGCGACCCAAATGGCGACAACGCGCCCAAGATGATGAGCATTGGCATGCACTGCCGCCTGCTGGGCCGCCCGGGCCGCATCACGGCGCTGCAGCGCTTTCTGGACCACATCGCACAACACGACAAGGTGTGGGTGGCCCGCCGCATCGACATCGCGCGCCACTGGAAGGCCGTGCACCCCTACCCCACCACAAAGGCCTGACGACCATGGCATGGACCCTTGACCAACTGAATGCCGCCACGCCCGCACAGGCCCTGGAGGCGCTGGACGGCGTGTACGAGCATTCCCCCTGGATTGCCGAACAGGCGCTTGCCCAGCGGCCATTCCGCTCGCTGGCACACCTCAAGCACGCCCTGGCCCACGCGGTGCGCACCGCCAGCACCGAGGCGCAGCTGGGCCTGATCCGCGCCCACCCCGAGCTGGCGGGCAAGGCCATGGTGGCGAAAAGCCTCACCGCCGAATCGACCAACGAGCAGTCCAAGGCGGGCCTGACGCAGTGCACGCCCGAAGAATTTGCGCGCATCCAGCAGCTCAATGCGGACTACAACGCCCGCTTTGGCTTCCCCTTCATTCTGGCCGTGCGCGGTCCGCGCGGCGCGGGGCTGAACAAGCAGCAGATCATCGATACCTTTGCGCGGCGGCTCGACAACCACCCGGAGTTCGAGGTGGCAGAGGCCTTGCGCAACATCCACCGCATCGCCGAGATCCGCCTGAACGACAAGTTCGCCGCCGAACCTACGCTGGGCAATGACGTGTGGGACTGGCATGAAAAGCTGGCCGAACACTCCGACCCCGGCTTTGCTGAAAAGGGCCAGCTCACCGTCACCTACCTCACCGACGCACACCGCGCCTGTGCCCAGCGCATCAGCCACTGGATGCGCGACTGCGGCTTTGACGAGGTCGAGGTGGACGCCGTGGGCAACGTGGTGGGGCGGTATCGCGCCGCCACACCCGGTGCCAAGTACCTCATGACCGGCTCGCACTACGACACCGTGCGCAATGGCGGCAAGTACGACGGGCGCCTGGGCATTTTTGTGCCCATGGCCTGCGTGCGCGAACTGCACCGCGCGGGCCAGCGCCTGCCGTTTGGTATCGAGGTGATTGCCTTTGCCGAAGAAGAAGGCCAGCGCTACAAGGCCACCTTCCTGGGTTCGGGCGCGCTCATCGGGCACTTCAACCCTGCCTGGCTGGACCAGAAGGATGCCGACGGCGTGACCATGCGCGCTGCCATGCAGCACGCGGGGCTGTGCATTGACGACATTGCCAAGCTGCAACGCGACCCGGCCCAGTACCTGGGCTTTATTGAAGTCCACATCGAACAGGGCCCGGTGCTCAACGAGCTGGACCTGCCGCTGGGCGTGGTCACCTCCATCAATGGGGGCGTGCGCTTTGTGGGCGAAATGATCGGCACCGCCAGCCACGCAGGCACCACCCCCATGGACCGCCGCCGCGATGCGGCCGTGGCGGTGGCAGAGCTGGCGCTGTACATCGAGCAGCGCGCCGCCCAGGACGGAGACTCGGTGGGCACGATCGGCCTGCTCAACGTGCCCGGCGGCTCCATCAATGTGGTGCCGGGCCGCTGCCAGTTCAGCCTGGACCTGCGTGCACCCACCGACCCGCAACGCGACGCACTGGTGCGCGACGTGCTTGACCACCTGGGCCAGATCGCTGCCCGGCGCGGCCTGCGCTATACGCTGGAAGAATCCATGCGCGCCGCCGCCGCCCCCAGCGCACCGGCGCTGCAGCACCATTGGGAGCGCGCGGTGGACTACTTGGGCGTGCCCGTGTTCCGCATGCCCAGTGGCGCAGGCCACGATGCGATGAAGCTCCACGAAATCATGCCGCAGGCCATGCTGTTCGTGCGCGGAGAAAACTCCGGCATCAGCCACAACCCGCTCGAATCCACCACCAACAACGACATGCAACTGGCTGTGGACGCCTTCACCCAGGTGCTGCACCAGCTTGCCGAGGAACAACAACCATGACCACCCCGAACCACCACGCCGCGCTGGACGCCTGGATCGACCAGCACTTTGACGAAGAAGTGCGCTTTTTGCAGGCCCTGGTGCGCGTGCCCACCGACACGCCCCCGGGCAACAACGCACCCCATGCCGAGCGCACCGCCGAGCTGCTGAAGGACTTTGGCTACGAGGCCGAAAAGCATGCCGTGCCCACCGTCGACGTGCAGGCCTACGGCATGGAGTCCATCACCAACCTCATCGTGCGCAGACCATACGGCAGCGGCGGCAAGACCATCGCCCTGAACGCCCACGGCGACGTGGTGCCGCCCGGCGAAGGCTGGACGCACGACCCCTACGGTGCCGAGATCGTCGATGGCGCCATGTATGGCCGCGCCACCGCCGTGAGCAAGAGCGACTTTGCAAGCTTCACCTTTGCCGTGCGGGCCTTGGAAGCCGTGGCCAGGCCCACCCAGGGCGCGGTGGAGCTGCACTTCACCTACGACGAAGAGTTTGGCGGCGAACTCGGCCCCGGCTGGCTGCTGCAAAAGGGGTTGACGAAGCCCGACCTGATGATTGCCGCGGGCTTCAGCTATGAAGTGGTCACCGCCCACAACGGCTGCCTGCAGATGGAAGTGACGGTGCACGGCAAGATGGCCCACGCCGCCGTGCCCCACACCGGCGTGGATGCCCTGCAGGGCGCCGTGCACATCCTGAATGCGCTGTACGCACAGAACGACGAGTACAAGAAGGTCACGTCCAAAGTCGAGGGGATCAAGCACCCCTACCTGAACGTGGGCCGCATCGAGGGCGGGACCAACACCAATGTCGTGCCCGGCAAGGTGATGTTCAAGCTCGACCGCCGCATGATCCCCGAGGAAAACCCGGTGGAGGTCGAAGCCACCATCCGCCGCGTGATCGAACAGGCCGCAGGCGAGCGCGCCGGTATCAGCGTGGAGATCAAGCGCCTGCTGCTGGCCAACGCGATGACGCCGCTGGCGGGCAACAAGCCACTGGTCGACGCGATCCAGCAACATGCCCAAGCCGTGATCGGCGAACCGGTCCCTGCCGTGGGCACGCCGCTCTACACCGATGTGCGCCTGTATGTGGAGCGCGGCATTCCCGGCGTAATCTACGGCGCCGGCCCCCGCACCGTGCTCGAATCGCACGCCAAGCGCGCCGACGAGCGCCTGCAACTCGAAGACCTGCGCCGCGCCACCAAGGTGATCGCGCGGACATTGAGCGACTTGCTCGCCTGAAGGCCCGCAGGGCATTGGGATTGAGTCATGCATGCAGCACATCAGTGCAGCGCCGCAATGTCATGACGCAATGGCCTCTGACAGCCCCTTGACCAACCTACACTGGCGCGGGCGCATCCATCGACTGGGTGCGCCCGTTGTCATTTCCAGATTCCACACACCAGGAGATATCCCATGAACATTCGCCATACGCTGCTGGCTGGCAGCGTTGTGCTGGCCCTGGCCAGCCTCACGGCCTGCGGCAGCACGCCGCCGGTGGCCAAGGCTCAGCCGGTAGCCGCAGTACAGCAGACCGCTTCGGCCCAGGCCGCCAGCGCAGCCTACGACTTCGACATGGATGTGTTCCACCCCGTCGTGGCACGCAATGGCATGGTCGCCACCGAACAAGAACTGGCCTCGCAGATTGGCCTGGACATCCTGAAAGCCGGTGGCAATGCGGTGGATGCCGCCGTCGGCATTGGCTTCGCGCTGGCCGTGGCCCTGCCCAACGCAGGCAACCTGGGCGGCGGCGGCTTCATGATGGTGCACGACGCCAAGACCGGCAAAAGCGTGGCCCTGGACTTCCGCGAAGTGGCGCCTATCAAAGCCACGCGGGACATGTACCTGGATTCCAAAGGCAATGTGGTGGACGGCAAGTCGCTGTACACCCACTACGCCGTGGGCGTGCCTGGCACCGTGGCCGGCATGGAGCATGCGCTCAAGAGCTGGGGCACCCTGCCCCTGTCGCGTGTGATCGCTCCGGCCATTGAGCTGGCGGACAAGGGCTTCCCGGTGAGCGAAACGCTCGCCAAGATCCTGCAGCAAGAGAAGAAGAACATGGGGAAGTGGCCAGCCACCCAGGCCATCTTCTGGAAGAACGGCGAACCGCTGAAGGTGGGCGACCCGCTGGTGCAGAAAGACCTGGCGCAGTCCATGCGCCTGATTGCCCAGCAAGGCGCCAAGGCGTTCTACGAAGGCGAGATCGCCCAGAAGATCGCGGCTGAAATGGCCCCCCACGCGGGCGCCATCACGCTGCAGGATTTGCGCGAGTACAAGGTGGTGGAGCGCGCGCCCATGCGCGGCACCTACCGTGGCTATGAGATCGTAACCATGCCCCCACCTTCCTCGGGCGGCCCGCATCTGGTGCAGATCCTGAACATGCTGGAGCCGCTGCCCCTGGCCCAGTGGGGTCCCAACAGCGCGCAGACCATCCACCACATGGCCGAGAGCAGCAAGCTGGCGTATGCCGACCGCTCCGAATATCTGGGCGACCCGGATTTCGTTAAGATCCCGCTCAAGGGCCTGACCTCCAAGCGCTATGCCGAATCGCTTGCCAAGGGCATCGACCCCAACCGCGCGCGCCCGGCCAAGGAGATCAAGCCCGGCCAACCCCAGCCGTATGAGAGCGACCAGACCACCCACTACAGCGTGGTGGACAAGGCAGGCAACGCCGTGGCCGTGACGTACACGCTCAACACCAACTTCGGCAGCGGCATCGTGGCCAAGGGCACGGGCATCCTGCTCAACAACGAGATGGACGACTTCTCGGCCAAGCCCGGCGTGGCCAATGCCTACGGGCTGGTCGGCGGTGACGCCAACGCCGTGGCCGCCAAGAAGCGCCCCCTGTCGTCCATGACGCCCACCCTGGTGCTGAAGGACGGCAAGCCCACGCTGGTGACCGGCAGCCCCGGCGGCGCACGCATCATCACCACGGTGCTGCAAACGGTGGTCAACACCATCGACTTTGGCATGAACCCCGCCGAGGCCGCTGCCGCACCCCGTGTGCACCACCAGTGGACGCCCGACGAGCTGCGCGTGGAAAAGGGCCTGTCGCCCGACACCATCGCCCTGCTCAAGCAGCGCGGCCACAACATCGCGGTCAAGCCCTCAATGGGCCGCACGCAGACCATACAGATCCGCGGTGGCGCGCTGTACGGCTACTCGGACCCGCGCAACCCCGACGGCAAGACCCTCGGCTACTGATTGCCAGCGCCCGCCTAGTGCGGGCTAGCTGCGCCTGTCAGCCTTTGCAAGGCCACGCACTACAAATGCGTGGCCGTTTTTTATTGCAGCCTTCGTGACAGCATGCGGGCATACCCTCATACGCCGCCCTTCAGACTTGCCTACAGTTCTTGTATGCAAGATTTGCGTTCAAAAAGCTACTGAAGGAGTTGGCATGCCCCGGTTTTTCAAATCCCTTTTTGGCCAGGTGGTGCTGGCCTTGATAGCCGGTGTGGTGGTGGGCCTGGTCTGGCCCGACACCGCCATCGCGCTCAAGCCCCTGGGCGACGGCTTCATCAAACTCATCAAGATGCTGATCCCGCTCATCGTGTTCTGCGTGGTGGTGCATGGCATCGCAGGCACGGGCGACCTGAAGCGGGTGGGCCGGGTGGGCGTCAAATCGCTGATCTATTTCGAGGTCGTCACTTCCATCGCCCTGGTGTTGGGTCTGGCGCTGGCGTTCTGGCTCGAGCCCGGTGTGGGCATGAACGTGGACCCCAAGGCGCTCGACCCCAAAGCCATGGGCGCCTATGCCGAAAACGCCAGCAAGCTCACCGGGGGCGGCTTTACCGACTTCTTGCTCAAGCTGATCCCCACCACCGCCGTGAGCGCGTTTGCCAACGGCGACGTGCTGCAGGTCCTGCTGTTCTCCATCGTTTTTGGCTGCGCCCTGGCATTGATCGGCGAGCGCGGCGCGCGCGTCACCAGCCTGATCGACGACCTGTCGCATGTGCTGTTCAAGACCATGGGCCTGATCATCAAGCTCGCGCCGCTGGGCGTGCTGGGGGCCATCGCCTTCACCGTGGGCAAGTACGGCCTGGGCTCCCTCAAGCAGCTGGGCATGCTGGTGGCGCTGTTCTACGCTGCGGTGGTCATCTTCGTCGTGGTGGTGCTGGGCCTCATCATGCGGGTGTCGGGCTTCAGCCTCTTCAAGCTGCTGCGCTACCTGCGCGAGGAGCTGGCCGTGGTGTTTGCCACCACATCGTCCGACAGTGTGTTGCCGCAAGTCATGGCCAAGCTCAAGCACATGGGCATCCGCGACTCCACCGTGGGCCTGGTGATCCCCACGGGCTACTCGTTCAACCTGGACGCTTTCTCGATCTACATCACGCTGGCGGCCGTGTTTATCGCCCAGGCCACCAACACGCCGATTTCCATGGCCGACCTGCTGACCATCCTGGCGATCTCGCTGGTCACCTCCAAGGGCGCACACGGCGTGCCCGGCTCGGCAATCGTCGTGCTGGCAGCCACCTTGCAGGCCATCCCTGCCATCCCGGCGATTGGTCTGGTACTGGTGCTGTCGGTGGACTGGTTCATGGGCATCGCCCGCGCGCTGGGCAACCTCATTGGCAACTGCGTCGCCACCGTGGCCGTGGCGGCGTGGGAGGGCGACATCGACCGCGAACGCGCCCATGCCGTACTGGACGGCCGCGAGCCACCCATGCCACGCGCCTGATTGGGCGCCGCACCTTTGCAGCACGCGACAATCCGGCCATGAGCATCAACCAGACCCAGATCGCCCAGCAGGTGGTGGAATCCATCCTCGCGCAAAAACTCTCGCCCGGCGAGCGCCTGGGCGAGCAGGAGCTGGCCGATCTGTTCGGCGTGAGCCGCACGCTGGTGCGCGAGGCCCTGATGCAGCTGCAGGCACGGGGCTTTGTGGAAGTGCGCTCGCGCCGGGGCTGGTACGTGGTGGAGCCTTCGGTGGAGGATGCGCGCGACGCGTTCTCCGCCCGGCGCATCATCGAGTCGGGCATCCTGGCCGATGCGGGCCGACCGCTGCAAAGCGTGACCCGCCGCCTGCGTGCGCACATCGCCGACGAGCAGCAGGCCATCGAAGGCGCGGACGCTGCCACGCGCGCCTTTCTGCTCGCAGACTTCCACGTCTGCCTGGCCGAGGCGATGGGCCACCGCAGCCTGAGCGACATCCTGCGCGACCTCACGGCACGCACCACGCTGGCCGCATCGCTCTACCAATCGCAGCACGCGGCCAGCCAGTCCTGCGCCGAACACGCCGCCATCGTCGAGGCGCTGGAGGCCGGCAACACCACCCTGGCCCGCGAGCGCATGCTGGCCCACATCGGCCATGTGGAAGGCGCTCTCAACCCCGGCCAGCCCCTGGTGCGCGACCGGCTGCGGGAATCCCTGGCACCGCTGACCAGCCCACGCACCAAGGCGGCAGCTACGGACCCGGGCTAACCACACCGAAGGCACACAGGCCACCCACCGTCCAACCGCCTCCACCACGGCAGGCGAGAAATTGCTGCGTCCCTAAGGGTTAACCGGGATAAGCGCGCCCGGTCATTTTGTATACGATTTTTGTATGGACACCTGTGCACCATCCGGTGCCAGTGTTCCTTTCGTATTCACCCCCCCAACCCGCTGAAGGACGCCCATGAACCCGCCCGTACACCCCGTGGACGAACACCTGCCCCTGGGGCGACTGACGGCGCTGGGCCTGCAGCATGTGCTGGTGATGTATGCGGGCGCCGTGGCGGTGCCACTCATCGTGGGCCGCGCGCTCAACCTCACGCCCGACCAAGTGGCCAAACTGATCTCGGCCGACCTGTTTGTGTGCGGGCTGGTCACACTGATTCAGGCGCTGGGCGCCTCGCGCTGGTTTGGCATTCAGCTGCCGGTGATGATGGGGGTGACCTTTGCCTCGGTGGCGCCCATGATCTCCATGGCGCAGAGCACGGGCGGCACGGCCGGGGCCGGGCTGATCTTTGGCTCGGTGATCGGCGCGGGCGTGATCTCCATCCTGATCGCGCCGCTGGTCAGCCGCATGCTCCGCTTCTTCCCGCCGGTGGTCACCGGCACCATCATTGCGGTCATCGGCATCAGCCTGATGCGCGTGGGCATCAACTGGATCTTTGGCAACCCGGTGGGCCCCACGGCGCCCAGCGTGCCCAACCCCGAGCACCTCAAATGGCTGGCAGAGGCGCAGGCAGCGGCGGGTGCACCCGGCTCATCGCTGCCGCCGGTCCCCAAGGGCTTTGCCGTGGTGCCCACGGTGCCCAACCCCAAGTACGCGGACCTGACCGGTGTGGGCATCTCGTGCCTGGTGCTGCTGTCCATCCTGCTGATTGCCAAGTTTGCCAAGGGCTTCATCGCCAACATTTCGGTGCTGCTGGGCATCGTGATCGGCGCGGTGGTTGCCGTGGGCATGGGGCTGATGAACTTCGACAAGGTGGCCAAGGCGCAGTGGTTTGACCTGGTGCTGCCGTTCGAAATTGCCGGGCCCGTGTTCGACCCCATCCTGATCCTGACCATGACCCTGGTGATGATCGTGGTCATGATCGAATCCACCGGCATGTTCCTCGCCCTGGGCGAGATGACCGACCGCAAGGTCGACCAGGCGGCCCTCACGCGCGGCCTGCGCACCGACGGCCTGGGCACGCTGCTGGGGGGCATCTTCAACACCTTTCCGTACACCAGCTTCTCGCAGAACGTGGGCCTGGTGGCCGTCACCGGCGTCAAGAGCCGCTTTGTGTGCGTGGCCGGTGGTGTGATCCTGATCGTGCTGGGCGTGCTGCCCAAGATGGCCGCCCTGGTCGAGTCGCTGCCCACCATGGTGCTGGGCGGCGCGGGGCTGGTGATGTTCGGCATGGTGGCGGCCACGGGCATCCGCATCCTGGGCGGTGTGGACTTCAAGACCAACCGCTTCAACGCCATGATCGTGGCCGTCTCCATCGGCGTGGGCATGGTGCCGCTGATCGCACCCAACTTCCGCCAGTGGATGCCGCATGCCATCCACCCCCTGATCGAATCCGGTATCCTCCTGGCCTCGATCACGGCGGTGGCCCTGAACGTTTTCTTCAATGGCGCCAGCCGCGACACCTCCGCCGCTGTCAACGCCGCACGCCAGGCCGACGCCCACTAGCATCCCGCCTGCCCGCTGCCGAAAACCCGCCACCGCCCGCGTGGCCCGCCCCCTGTCCGCCACGGCTGCCAGGGGGTTTTGGCTTTAGAGCCTGTTCAAAGTCTTTTTGGAGATCGCATTGGAGTGCAATCGGGAGGAGTGGATGCGTCGGGTGCGCCGCATGGGTTCGTGCCCATGCAAGCAGCCGGGGCGCCAAAACTCCAAGTTCATCGGCCCGATTTCACTCCCACCTTCGGGCAAGTGCCTTGCCGGGCGGTCTGCGGCGGAGCAAAGCTTGCCGATAGCACGGGCTATCGGCAGCGCACCGCGCCTTGCATCCCATCCCGGCAAGGGACTTGTGCGACTCCAAAAAGACTTTGAACAGGCTCTTATGCTGCATCCGCATAAACCTGCATGCCAGCCGCCCACGCCATCGGGTACCCTTGTTTTCGCTTTCCGCCCAGGACTTCCAGGATTTCCGCATGACACAGAACATTTCCGCCGCCGAACAGGCCCTGCGCGACGCTGCGCGCGAATACCACCGCAACCCCACCCGGGGCAAGATTTCGGTCACGCCCACCAAGCCTTTGTCCAACCAGCGCGACCTGTCGCTGGCCTACTCGCCGGGCGTGGCCTATCCGTGCCTCGACATCGCTGCCGACCCCTCCAAGGCGTTTGACTTCACCTCGCGCGGCAACCTGGTTGCGGTGATCACCAACGGCACGGCGGTGCTGGGCCTGGGCGACATCGGCCCGTTGGCCAGCAAACCGGTGATGGAAGGCAAGGGCTGCCTGTTCAAGAAGTTTGCCGGTGTCGATGTGTTCGACATCGAACTGGCCGAGCGCGACCCCGACAAGCTCATCGAAATCATCGCCGCGCTGGAGCCCACGCTGGGCGGCATTAACCTCGAAGACATCAAGGCGCCCGAGTGCTTCTACATTGAGCGAGAGCTCAGCAAGCGCATGAACATCCCGGTGTTCCATGACGACCAGCACGGCACGGCCATCATCAGCAGCGCAGCGCTGCTCAACGGCCTGGAGCTGGTGGGCAAGCAGATCGATCAGGTCAAGATTGCCGTGTCCGGCGCGGGCGCGGCAGCCATTGCCTGCCTCAACGTGATGGTGGGCCTGGGCGTCAAGCGCGAGAACATCTTTGTGTGCGACTCCAAGGGCGTGATCTACGAAGGCCGCCCTGGTGGCTACGACGAATCGAAAGCGGCCTACGCGCAAAAGACCGACGCCCGCACGCTGGCCGATGCGGTCAACGGCGCCGACGTGTTCCTGGGCTGCTCGGCCCCCGGCGTGCTGACGGCCGAGATGGTCAAGACCATGGCGCCGAAGCCCATCATCCTGGCCCTGGCCAACCCCGAGCCCGAAATCCGCCCCGAACTGGCCAAGGCCATCCGCCCCGACTGCATCATCGCCACCGGCCGCTCGGACTACCCGAACCAGGTCAACAACGTGCTGTGCTTCCCGTACATCTTCCGCGGCGCGCTGGACTGCGGCGCCACCAAGATCACCGAAGCCATGAAGCTGGCCTGCGTGCGCCAGATCGCCGACCTGGCCAAGGCCGACATCAGCGAAGAAGTGGCCAGCGCCTATGCGGGCAAAGAGCTGACCTTCGGCCCTGACTACCTGATCCCCACACCCTTCGACTCGCGCCTGATCCTCAAGATTGCGCCCGCCGTGGCCAAGGCCGCCGCCGAATCGGGCGTGGCCACGCGCCCCATCGAAGACATGGAGGCCTACAAGGAAACACTGTCGCGCTTTGTCTACCAGACCGGCATGCTGATGCGCCCCGTGATCAACGCGGCCAAGGCCCTGCCCGATGCGCAAAAGCGCGTGGCCTATGCCGACGGTGAAGACGAGCGCGCCCTGCGCGCCGCGCAGATGGCGATTGACGACAAGATCGCCCACCCCATCCTCATCGGCCGCCCCGCCGTGATTGCTGCGCGCATTGCCAAGGCCGGCCTGCGCATGCAGCTGGGCAAGGACGTGGAGGTGTGCAACCCTGAGGACGACCCCCGCTTCCGCCAGTACTGGGAGCACTACCACCAGCTCATGAAGCGCAACGGTGCCTCGCCCGAAGTCGCCAAGGCCGCCGTGCGCCGGTCCAACACCATCATCGCCTCGCTGATGGTCACGCTGGGCGATGCCGACGCCATGATCTGCGGCCTGGTGGGCACGTACGAGACGCACCTGGAGCGCATCCACAGCATCATCGGCCGCCAGGAAGGCGCCAACAACTACGCGGCCCTGAACGCGCTGATGACCAACCGGGGCACGCTGTTCATTGCCGACACCTATGTGAATGAAGACCCCACGGCCCAGCAGCTGGCCGACATCGCCTGGATGTCGGTGCAGGAAGTGCAGCGCTTTGGCATCCCGCCCAAGGTGGCCTTCCTGTCGCACTCCAGCTACGGCTCGTCCAAGCGCGCCTCGGCCCGCAAGATGCGCGAGGCGCGCGACCTGTTCGTGGCGGCGCACCCCGAGATCGAGTGCGACGGCGAGCTGCACGGCGACGCCGCGCTGGAGCCGAACATCCGCAACGCCTACATGGCGGATTCGACCCTGACGGACTCGGCCAACCTGCTGATCTGCCCCAATCTGGATGCCGCCAACATCCTCTACAACGTGCTCAAGACCACCACCAGCGGTGGCGTCACCGTGGGCCCCATCCTGATGGGCGCCGCTGCCACGGCCTACATCCTGACCCCGGCTGCCACCGTGCGCCGCGTGCTCAACATGACGGCCCTGGCCGTGGCCAGCGCTGCCACCCGGCCACGCTGAAAGTGCCGTGCCGGCCTTGCGCTGGTCGGCCTGCACACCGAGTCAACGGGGCCCCTGGGCCCCGTTTTTTTGTGCGTGCGAGAACCCCTTGCACCGCACTCGCACCATTTCGGGAAACCCAGCATGCTGGTATGCACCACTTCGGTGAACAATGGGGCACGGCAAAACACCCGCATCCGCAAACCGGGCATCGTTTTTGCTGACTGCAGGTGCATGGCCCCTGGATGGGGCCAACACCTTCCCTCACCGCATTTCCCCTTGCCCGACAGGAGCCCCGAATGAAAAAAAGACTGTTCATGCAAACCGCTGCCGCCCTGGCTCTGATCGGCAGCGCGTCGCTGGCCCAGGCACAGGCCACCACGCCCATCAAGTTCCAGCTGGACTGGCGTTTTGAAGGCCCAGCCGCGCTGTTCCTGCAACCCGTGGCCAAGGGCTACTTCAAGGCCGCAGGCCTGGACGTGACGGTGGATGCCGGCAACGGCTCCGGCGGTGCGGTGCAGCGCGTGGCATCGGGCACGTACGACATGGGTTTTGCCGACCTGGCCGCAGTGATGGAGTTCCACGCCAACAACCCCGACGCGCAGAACAAGCCCGTGGCGGTGATGGTGGTCTACAACAACACACCCGCCTCGGTCATGGCGCTGAAAAAGAGCGGCATCACCAAGCCCGCCGACCTGGCCGGCAAGAAGCTGGGCGCCCCCGTGTTTGACGCAGGCCGCCGCGCGTTCCCCATCTTCCAGAAGGCCAACGGCATCGGCGCCGTGACCTGGACCGCCATGGACCCGCCACTGCGCGAAACCATGCTGGTGCGCGGTGACGTGGACGCCATCACCGGCTTCACCTTCACCTCGCTGCTCAACCTGGAAGCCCGGGGCGCCAAGGCCGCCGATGTGGTGGTGCTGCCCTATGCCGACTTTGGTGTGAAGCTGTACGGCAACGTGATCATCGCCAGCCCCAAGCTCATCAAGGAGAACCCGGGCGCCATCAAGGCGTTCCTGTCAGCGTTCACCAAGGGCGCCAAGGAAGTCATAGCCAACCCCGCTGCGTCCATCGAATACGTGAAGGCGCGCGACGGCATCGTGAACGTGCCGCTCGAAACCCGCCGCCTGCAGCTGGCCATCGACACCGTGATCAACAGCCCCGACGCGCGCGCCGAGGGCTTTGGCCAGCTCAAGCCCGGCCGCCTCTCGCTGATGGCGTCGCAGGTGTCCGATGCGTTCAACACCAAGACCCGTGTGAACGCCGACGATGTGTGGAACGCCAGCTTCTTGCCCAGCGCTGCCGAGCTGAACATCCTGCCTAAGAAGTAATTACTATTAATTTGATAGCTGCAAGCGCATGATTGACTAGCGCTTGCGGCCATTCTGAGCATAAAAACTTCCATGCAGGCTGCTGACAACTATTTTGTGGACTTCCGGGACGTCTGGCTCGCCTACAACGACGAGCTGCGCGCCAAGAACCAGTTTGCGGTCGAAGCCATCGACCTGCAGGTGCGGCGCGGCGAGTTCATCGCCATCGTCGGCCCCTCGGGCTGTGGCAAGTCCACCTTCATGAAGCTGGCCACGGGGCTGAAGATGCCGTCGATGGGCAAGATCCTCATCGACGGGCAGCCGGTGACAGGGCCGCTGAAGGTGTCGGGCATGGCCTTCCAGGCGCCTTCGCTGCTGCCCTGGCGCACCACGGTGGACAACGTGCTGCTGCCGCTCGAAATCGTTGAGCCCTACCGCAGCCACTTCAAGCAAAAGCGCAAGGAGTACGAAGAACGCGCCCGCAAGCTGCTGCAAAAGGTGGGCCTCGCAGGCTACGAAGACAAGTTCCCCTGGCAGCTCTCGGGCGGCATGCAGCAGCGCGCCAGCATCTGCCGCGCGCTGATCCACGAGCCCAAGATGCTGCTGCTGGACGAGCCGTTTGGCGCGCTGGATGCCTTCACGCGCGAGGAGCTGTGGTGCATCCTGCGCGACCTGTGGACCGAGCAGCAGTTCAATGTGATCCTGGTCACGCACGACCTGCGCGAGTCGGTCTTCCTGGCCGACACGGTGTATGTGATGAGCAAGAGCCCCGGCCGGTTTGTGGTGCGCAAGGAGATCGAGCTGCCCCGCCCGCGCGACCTGGAAGTGACCTACACCAAGGAGTTCACCGACATCGTGCACGAGCTGCGCGGCCACATCGGTGCCCTGCGAAAAGCAGGCGCGCCCATCCAGCAATAAGAACAAAGAAAGCGCCTCATCCCTATGCACAAGAAAACCGTGGAGCGCTGGTCCCCCTGGATCCTGCTCGTCGCCACCATCCTGCTGTGGCAAATCATCTGCTCGGCCTTCAGCATCCCTGAATACCTGTTCCCCAGCCCCTGGGCCATTGGCGTGCAGCTGGTGGAGTTCAGCGGCGTCATCGCAGGCCATGCCTGGCGCACCTTCTGGGTCACCATGGCGGGCTTCGGCATCGCCATCGTCGTGGGGGTGCTGCTGGGCTTTGTGATCGGCAGCTCGCGCATCGCCTATGCCGCCGTGTACCCGCTGATGACGGCCTTCAACGCGCTGCCCAAGGCCGCCTTTGTGCCCATCCTGGTGGTGTGGTTCGGCATCGGCGTGGGCCCGGCCATCCTCACGGCGTTCCTCATCAGCTTCTTCCCCATCATGGTCAACATCGCCACGGGCCTCGCCACACTGGAGCCCGAGCTGGAAGACGTGCTGCGCGTGCTGGGCGCCAAGCGCTGGGACGTGCTGACCAAGGTGGGTCTGCCCCGCTCCATGCCGTACTTCTACGGCTCGCTCAAGGTGGCCATCACGCTGGCCTTTGTGGGCACCACCGTGTCGGAAATGACCGCGGCCAACGAAGGCATCGGCTACCTGCTGATCAGCGCAGGCTCGTCCATGCAGATGGGCCTGGCCTTTGCGGGCCTGATGGTCGTGGGCGCCATGGCCATGGTGATGTACGAGCTGTTCAGCTGGATCGAAAAGCGCACCACGGGCTGGGCGCACCGGGGTTCTCAAGGTGAATAACCCGACGGCGTTGAGCGAAGCCCAGGCAGCCACGCTGCTGCGCCGCGCCAACGCCGTGGCCCAGCGCGCCAAGGACATGGGCCGCCACCCTTTTGGCGCGCTGCTCGTTGCGCCCGATGGCGAAACCGTGCTGGCCGAGCAGGGCAACATCGACACGGTGAACCACGCCGAGAGCACGCTGGCGCGCACGGCGGCGGCCAACTACCCCGGCGCCTATCTGGCCCAGTGCACGCTGGTCACCACCTGAGAACGTGTTCGCCATCTCCCAGGGGTCGCGTTGGAGCGCAATCGGGATGAGTGGATGCCCTGGTTGCTTGCATGGGCTCGTGCCCATGTAAGCAACCGGGGCGTTCAATCGCCCGATTTCGCTCCAACCCTTCGGGCAGTGGTCTTTGCGGGTGGCCTGCGGCGTTGCGGCGCTTGCAAATAGCCGAGCTATTGGCAGCGCACCGCGCCTTGCATCCCATCCCGCAAAGACCGCTGCGCGACCCCTGGGAGATGGTGAACACGTTCTTGGACCCCTGCGCCATGTGCGCTGGCACCATCTACTGGGCGGGCATCGGCCGCGTGCTGTATGGCGCCGAAGAAACCGCCCTGCTCGCCCTGACGGGCGACCACCCCGAGAACCCCACACTGGCCCTGCCCTGCCGCACGGTATTTGCCAGCGGCCAGCGCCCCACCGAGGTACTGGGCCCGGTGCCCGCACTGCAGGACGAGATCACGGCCCTGCACCGCGATTTCTGGCAGTAATGGGCTCTGGCGCCTGTACATCAAGCGCAAGCAGCTCCTCTTTCAGTAGCAAAAGACACCACCAACGGGTGCCCCGGCACCCTGCCGCTATACTGCCCGCCCCGTTTGGACGACAGCAGGATCACACCGCATGCGCTTGACCATTCTTTTGCGCCTTCTGGCCCTTGGGGCCGCAGCAGGTCTGGCCGCATGCGGCGGCACCGCACCAACACAGCCAGCGGCGGGCGACGCCACACCGGTCACCGCGACCCCATCCACCACGCCCCCTATCCGCATCGGCATCGCCCTGGGCGGCGGCGCGGCCAAGGGCTTTGCGCACATTGGCGTGATCAAGATGCTGGAGGCCAATGGCTTGGCGCCCGCCGTGGTCTCGGGCACCAGCGCAGGCAGCGTGGTCGGCGCGCTTTATGCCAGCGGCATGAACGCCTTCGAGATGCAGGAAAAAGCCGTGGCGCTGGACGAAGCCAAGATCCGCGACCTGCAGTTGTCATCGGGCGGGCTCGTGCTGGGGCAGAAGCTGGAAGACTACGTGAACGAGCAGGTGCGCCGCAAACCGCTGGAGCAGATGGCCAAGCCCTTTGTCGTCGTCGCCACGCGGCTGGAAGACGGCGAGCGCACCGTGTTTGCGCGCGGCAACACCGGCCAGGCCGTGCGCGCATCGAGCAGCGTGCCGGGCGTGTTCCAGCCCGTCACCATCGGCAAGTACCACTTTGTGGATGGCGGCATCGTGAGCCCCGTGCCGGTGGATGCCGCACGCCAGCTGGGCGCCGACATCGTGATTGCGGTAGACATCTCCAACAAGGCCCGGGGCCAGACGCCGGGCAATATGCTGGGCGCGCTGAACCAGTCGATTGCCATCATGGGCCAGAAGCTGGGCCAGGCCGAACTGGCGCGGGCCGACGTGATCGTCCGCCCGCAGGTGCTGGACATTGGTGCTGCCGACTTCAGCCAGCGCGCCAATGCCATCGTGGAAGGCGAAAAGGCCGCACTGGCCGTGATGCCGCAGATCCGCGAACGTGTGGCCCAACTGCAGGCCGAACGCGCCAAGGCGGCGGCGCAGGCCCAGCAGAAGGCGGCCGAGGTGCAGTACCAGGCCTGCCTGGACAACCGCAGTCGGCTGCAAAAGCTGGCGGGCCTGGCTAAGCTGGACGACTCCTGCCCGGCGCCCAAGTAGCGCAGCAAACCAACGATTCCGGCGTAGTGCCCTTCGGGTAAAGTCAGCTGAGCTCCGGCACGCCAGCACAACCCTGCACCGACTTCACGCCCCCACTGCCCGCCCCACCATGTCTTCGCCGTTCTCCGCCGTCAAACCCAGCGCCAAGCTCTCCGACCAAGTGGCCAGCGCGCTGGAGGCCGAGATTCGCGCGGGCCGCATCCAGGCAGCGCAAAAGCTACCCACCGAAGCCGTGTTGGCGCAGCAGTTCCAGGTCAGCCGCACGGTGGTGCGCGAGGCCATCTCGCGCCTCAAGTCGTTGGGGCTGGTCGACTCGCGGCAGGGCAGCGGCGTGTATGTGCTGGCGCCGGGCATCGAACCGCTGCAGTTTGATGTGCCCCTTGCCGCATCGCGCGAGGCGGTGATGCAGATTGTGGAAGTGCGCCGCGCGCTAGAAGCCGAGGTGGCCGAACTGGCGGCCCTGCGCCGCAGCGAGGAAGACATCGCTGCCATCCGCGCCGCCATGCAGCACATTGCCGACGCCGTGCGCGCAGGCCGCGACGGGGTGGAAGAAGACGTGCTGTTCCACCGCGCCATCGCCCAGGCGGCGGGCAACCCGTTCATGATCAGCACGCTGGACTATCTGGCCCAGTTTCTCAAAGGCGCCACGCGCGTGACCCGCGCCAACGAGGCGCGGCGCACCGACTTTGCCGATGCGGTGACCCACGAGCACACCCACATCGTGCGCGCCATCGAGGCGGGCGACCCGGTGGCTGCACGCGCCGCCGCGGCGCAGCACATGAAGAACGCACTGGCCCGCATCGAGCAGGCCGACCTTTCGTTCTGGGCCCAGGACGGCGCGCGGCTGGCCCAGCCGCTGGTGGCGGCGTCCGCACCGCTGGTGTTCTGAGCTGCATCGGTGATGCCTGCGCGACGGGCTTAAACGCTTTGACGCTGGTGGCGTAGCGCGCATCCGAGCGAAGCTTGAGGTGTGGCGGCGGCTGGACTTGCCCCCTCCGCATTGTTGATTTGCTACATATTTAGTAGCTACTCAGGCACATTGCACTAGCGCTTGAGCACCAAAACGCCTCAAAAGTGCGTCACCCGCCCTCTGCACGCACGGGCACACGCGGGTTAACCCGTAGGAGTGCAGATCGCAATAATTTGTATGATAACCATATAAACACACCAAACCGGGTGCGCCCAGCCTTCCTCACCAGGCCGTTTTCAGCGGCCTCCATCTGGGCTTGCCCCCTTCCATCCCGGAGATACCCCGTTCATGTCCACCCTCGCACTTCTCGGCATCGGCGCCGGCAGCATTGGCCTGCTCCTGTTGCTCATCATCCGCTGGCAGGTCCACGCTTTCGTGGCGATGATGCTGGTGAGCTTTCTGGTGGCGTTTGCCACGGGCATGCCCATTGGCGACATCATCAGCACGCTGATTGCGGGCATGGGCGGCACGCTGGGGTCGGTGGCCATCCTGGTGGCGCTGGGCTCCATGCTGGGGCGCATGATCGAGGTGTCGGGCGGCGCGGCCAGCCTGGCCAACCGCTTCACACAGCTGCTGGGGCCTACACGGGTGCCCATGGCCCTCACGGCTGCAGCGCTGGTGCTGGCGATTCCGGTGTTTTTTGACGTGGGCTTCATCATCCTCGTGCCCATCGTCTACGGCTTTTGCAAGGCGGCGGGCGTGAACCCCATCAAGTTCGGCCTGCCCGTAGCGGGCATCATGCTGGCTGCGCACGTGGTGGTGCCACCGCACCCCGGCATCGTGGGCGGGGCAGCTATCGTCAAGGGCGACATTGGCTGGATCACCATCATTGGCCTGGCCATCTGCATCCCGCTGGCGGCGTTGTCTCAGGTCGTGGCGGGCTGGCTCAATCGCAAGGGCTACCCCATGCTGCCCACCACGGCTGAGCAGTTTGCCGCCTTTGGCAACAGCGAAGACAGCAAGACCAGCAAAGCAAGCGCCGCTCCAAGCGTCGGCACCATCATGGCGCTGATCCTCATCCCCCTGGCCCTCATCATGGCGGGCACCACTGGCGCCACGCTGCTGCCCAAGGGAGACAACCTGCGCAACCTGCTGGGCTTCATCGGCTCGCCCATCTTTGCACTGATGGTGGCCGTGGGCCTGGCGATGTTTCTGCTGGGCCGCAACCAGGGCTGGAACCGCGAGCGCACCAACGCCATCATGGAATCCGCCCTGCCCCCTGCTGCCACTGTGATTTTGGTGACGGGCGCAGGCGGCGTGTTTGCCAAGGTGCTCACGGCCAGCGGCATTGGCGCTGCGCTGTCGCAAAGCCTCACCGCTACCCATCTGCCGCTCATCCTGCTGGCGTTCATCATCTCTCTGGCCCTGCGCGCTGCCCAAGGCTCGGCCACCGTGGCCATCATCACCACCTGCGGGCTGCTGGCCGATGCGATGGCGGGTGGCGGGTATTCCCCCTTGCAAGTGGCGCTGCTCACGGTTGCCATTGGCTTTGGCAGCCTGGGCCTGTCGCACGTCAACGATTCGGGCTTCTGGATCGTGACCCGCTACCTGGGCTTGAGCGTGGGCGATGGCCTGCGCACCTGGACCGTGCTGACCACCGTGCTGGGCCTTGCGGGCTTTGCCCTGACTGCCCTACTGTGGGTGGCCGTTGCCTGATTTTTCCTCTTTGCTCTAGAAAGACACCACTATGACCCAACCCACCGTCGGCATCATCGGCCTGGGCGCCATGGGCGTTGGCATTGCCAAGACCCTGCGCAACAACGGTTTCACCATCCACGTGTGCGACGTGCGCCCCGGCGTGGCCGATGCCTTTGTGGCCGACGGCGGCACGGCACACGCCACCACCGCTGCATTGGCAGCGGTGAGTGATGTGGTGGTGTCGGTGGTGGTCAACGCCGCGCAGACCGAGAGCGTGCTGTTTGGCGACGATGGCCAAAGCGGCGCAGCCAGCACCATGCGCCCCGGCAGCACCTTTGTGATGTGCTCCACGGTGGACCCAAACTGGTCGGTGGCACTGGAAGCGCGCCTGAACGCCCTGGGCCTGCACTATGTGGACGCGCCCATCTCCGGCGGCGCCGCCAAGGCCGCATCGGGCCAGATGACCATGATGACCTCGGCCAAGCCCGAGGCCTATGCTGCAGCGGGCGCCGTGCTCGACGGCATGGCTGGCAAGGTGTACCGCCTGGGCGAAAAGGCGGGCGCGGGCAGCAAGGTCAAGATCATCAACCAGCTGCTGGCCGGTGTGCACATTGCCGTGGCCGCCGAAGCCATGGCCCTGGGCCTGCGCGAAGGCGTGGAGGCCAGCGCCTTGTATGAAGTGATCACGAACAGCGCGGGCAACAGCTGGATGTTTGAAAACCGCATGGCCCACGTGCTGGCGGGCGACTACACGCCGCTGTCGGCCGTCGATATCTTCGTGAAGGACCTGGGCCTGGTGCTGGACACCGCCCGTGCCAGCAAATTCCCCCTGCCGCTGGCGGCCACCGCACACCAGATGTTCATGCAGGCATCGACCGCAGGCTTTGCCAAGGAAGATGACAGCGCTGTGATCAAGATCTTCCCGGGCATCACTCTGCCCGAAGGGAAGGTCAAGGCATGACACGCGCACGTGCATTGCTGGGCTGCATTGCCGACGACTTCACCGGCGCGACCGACTTGGCCAACAACCTGGTGCGCGCCGGCATGCGCGTGGTGCAAGCCATGGGCGTTCCCAAGGCGCCGTTGGATACCGAGGCAGATGCCATCGTGGTCGCACTCAAGTCGCGCACCATTCCAAAAGACGAAGCGATTGCCCAGTCGCTTGAGGCGCTGAAGTGGCTGCAGGCGCAAGGTGCCGAGCAGATCTACTTCAAATACTGCTCCACCTTTGACAGCACAGCCGCAGGCAACATCGGCCCCGTGACCGATGCGCTGATGCAGGCCCTGGGCACCGACTTCACCATCGCCACGCCCGCATTTCCCGACAACAAGCGCACCGTGTTCAAGGGCTACCTGTTTGTGGGAGATGTGCTGTTGAACGAGAGCGGCATGCAGAACCACCCGCTCACGCCCATGACCGACCCCAACCTGGTGCGCGTGCTGCAGGCGCAGACCGAGAGCCGCGTGGGCCTGATCGACCACAGCGTGGTCGCACAGGGCGAGGCCGCTATCCGCGCGTGCATCGACCAACTGAAGGCCGAAGGCGTGCGCATGGCCGTGGTGGATGCGGTATCGAACGCCGACCTGCTGCGCCTGGGCCCTGCCCTCAAGGGCATGCCGCTGGTGACTGCAGGCTCGGGCGTGGCCATTGGCCTGCCGGGCAACTTTGGCGTGACGCCCAGCAACGAGGCCGCCCGCCTGCCCGCCGCGCAAGGGCTGCAGGCCATCGTGTCGGGCAGCTGCTCGGTGGCCACCAACCAGCAGGTGATGGACTTCATCAAGGCAGGCAAGCCTGCTCTCGCCATCGACCCGCTGCGCATTGCGGCAGGCGTGGACGTGGCCGCCGAAGCGTTGGCCTGGGCCGAAGGCCACATTGGCAACGGCCCGGTGCTGGTGTATTCCACCGCCGAGCCTTCGGCAGTGCGTGCCATTCAAGGCAAGCTGGGCTCCGAAAAAGCCGGTGCCATGGTGGAAGACACCATTGCCGCCATTGCACGCGGCCTGGTGCAGCGCGGTGTGCGCCAGCTCATCGTGGCGGGTGGCGAAACCTCGGGTGCCTGTGTGCAGGCCCTGGGCGTCACGCAAATGCGCATTGGCGCGCAGATCGACCCCGGCGTGCCGTGGTGCCATGCCGTGGCCCCGGACGCGAAGGACGGGCTGCACATCACACTGAAGTCGGGAAATTTCGGCAGCACCGACTTCTTCACCAAGGCTTTTGCACAATTGCAGGCATGACTTCTAGCCCCGCCTTCATGGATGAGTCTCAAGCCCGCGACGAAATCTGCCGCGTGGGCCGCAGCCTGTTCGAGCGGGGCTATGTGCATGCCACCGCAGGCAACATCAGCGTGCGCCTGGCCGACGGTTACCTCATCACCCCTACCGACGCCTGCCTGGGCACCCTGCAGCCCGAGCGGCTGGCGCGCCTGGACGCCCAGGGTGAGCAGGTGGCGGGCGACCGGGCCAGCAAGACCATTGCGCTGCACCGGCAGATTTACGCGGCGTCGGCATCGACAGCCTCACCCGCGCGCTGCGTGATCCACACGCACAGCACGCACCTGGTGGGCTGCTCGCTGCAAGCCGACACGGCTGCAGGTGGCCAGCTGGCGCCCGATGCGCAATTGCTGCCCCCTATCACGCCCTACTTCGTCATGAAGGTAGGCCGCGTGCCGCACATCCCGTACCACCGCCCTGGTGATGCAGCAGCGGCCGCGCTGGTGGCGAAGACCATCACCCGCTATGCGGCGCAGCGCAAACCAGTGCGCGCCGTGATGCTGGCGCGCTTGGGCCCCAACGTGTGGCACGACACGCCTGCTGCCGCCATGGCCGTGTTGGAAGAGCTGGAAGAAACCGCGCGCCTGTGGATGCTGTGCCAGCCCCGCCCCACACCGCTGACCGAGCCCCAGATCGAAGAGCTGCGCCAGAGCTTTGGTGCCCACTGGTAACAGGCGCGCGGCGCACAAGGCGCGGGAATGAAAGAACACACACAAGGAGACAAACCATGACCCTTTCTTTCTGGCGCAAAGCCTTTGCCCCCACGCTGCTGGGCGTGCTGGCCACAGGCGGCGCATCGGCTGCGGACTACCCCGCCCCCAAGCATGGGGAATGGGTCGTCAAGGACTTCCGCTTCCACACGGGCCAGACCTTGCCCGAACTCAAGCTGGCCTACTCCACCGTGGGTGAGCCCACCGGAGAGCCCGTGCTGGTGCTGCATGGCACCAATGGCTCGGCAGAGAGCATGCTCACGCCAGGCTTTGCAGGCACGCTGTTTGGCCCCGGCCAGCCGCTGGATGCACGCAAGCACTTCATCATCCTGCCGGACGCCATCGGCACAGGCCGCTCCAGCAAGCCGTCGGACGGCCTGCGCGCTGCCTTTCCGGCCTACAACTACGACGACATGGTGCAGGCCCAGTACCGCCTACTGACCGAACACCTGGGCGTGCGCCATGTGCGCGCCATCATCGGCAACTCCATGGGCGGCATGCACACCTGGGTGTGGGCCCAGCGCTACCCCGACTTCATGGACATTGCCGTGCCCATGGCTTCGCTGCCCACCGCCATGTCGGGCCGCAACTGGATGATGCGCCGCCTGCTGGTCGATGCCATCCGCAGCGACCCCGAATGGCAAGGCGGCAACTACACCCGCCAGCCCCGCAGCCTGCAGTTTGCGTCGGTGTTCTTTGGCATGGGCACCAACGGCGGCAACCAGGGCCTGCAAAAGCTGGCCCCCAACCGCGCTGCGGCCGATGCGCTGGTGGAGCAGCGGCTCAAAGCCCCTTTCCGTGGCGATGCCAACGACCACATCTACCAGTGGGAAGCCTCACGCGACTACGACCCCGAGCCCGGGCTGGAACGCATCACCACGCGCGTGCTGGCCATCAACTCGGCAGACGATGAGCGCAACCCGCCCGAGCTGGGTGTGCTGGACAAAGCCATCGCCCGCATCCCGCACGCACAGGCCTACGTAATCCCTGCCAGCGCCGACACCCTCGGCCACAGCACGGTGGGCCTGGCGCGCTTTTACCAAGACCGGCTGGCGCAGGTGCTTACCAGCGCACCGCGCCGCTGATCCGTTTTTTTCAGAAAGCCTTTTTCATGCCCCGCTTTGCCGCCAACCTGTCCATGCTCTACAACGACGTGGACTTTCTCGACCGTTTTGCCGCCGCTGCCCGCGATGGATTCAAGGCGGTGGAGTACCTCTTCCCCTACGCCTACCCTGCGCAAGAACTGGCCACACGGCTGCAAGCCAACGGCCTGCAGCAGGTGCTGTTCAACGCGCCACCCGGTAACTGGGACGCGGGCGAGCGCGGGCTGGCCTGCCTGCCCGGGCGTGAGGCCGAGTTCCGCGAAGGCATGGCCAAGGCGGTTGAATACGCCCAGGCGCTGCAATGCCCCCGCATCCACGTGATGGCCGGGCTGGTGCCCCAAGGGGCAGACGCCGCCGCCGTGCGCGCCACCTACATCGCCAACGTGCGCTACGCCGCCGAACAAGCTGCGCCCGATGGCATCCAGATCCTGCTGGAGCCCATCAATGGCCGAGACATGCCCGGCTTCTTCCTGAGCCGCCAGGACCAGGCCCATGCGCTGATCGCCGAGATCGGTGCCACCAATGTGAAGGTGCAGATGGACCTGTACCACTGCCAGATCGTGGAAGGCGACCTGGCCATGAAGGTGCGCCAATACCTGCCCACCGGCAACGTCGGCCACTTCCAGATTGCTGGTGTGCCCGAGCGCCACGAGCCCGATGTGGGCGAAATCAACTACACGTACCTGTTCAAGCTGCTGGACAGCCTGGGCTACGACGGCTGGATTGGCTGCGAATACCGCCCCGCGCGCGGTGCAGCCGCCCACGCCACCAGCGACGGGCTGGGCTGGCTCAAGCCCTGGCTGTAAAAACCTACCCCGCACCACAGTTGCCGCTGCACGCCAGACGCTGGTGCAGCGCGCACCATGGTGTGGCGCGCAAGGGTGTTCGGGTATAGCCCACACGATGGGATCGCATGGCACAGATCCTGCAGATACGCCGGTGCCAAGAGTAGAAGCGTTCAGCGGCCACCGCCCGGAAATTGCTCTTGAAGCATGCAATGGACTGACGCCACCACGGGCGCGCAGGACTGTGCGTCTTCAGGAGGCCGGTGCCCCCACCTTGCAGCCCCAGCGCCCTATCGGTTGATTGCATGCACCCCGTCCGGAGGGGTGTGAAGCCTGGCTTTTCACTCCCCCGTGGTTATCCGCCAACGACCAGGAGTGCTCCACGATGCAACGCCGTTCCCTCATCCGCGCCACTGGCGCCGCCGCCCTGCTGTCTGCCGCACCGTTTGTGCGCGCCCAGGGCAATCTGCAAAAGTTCAAGTTCAACCTGGGCTGGAAGGTTGAGGCCTCGGGCGCGGGCTTTTTGCTGGCGCAGCAGCGCGGCTACTACAAGGATGCGGGCCTGGACGTCACCATCGACACCGGCAACGGGTCTGCATCGGCCATCAGCCTGGTGGCGGGCGGTGCGTATGACGTGGCGTCGGCCGACCTCTCGACCATGATCGAGTTCAACACCGCCAACCCACAATCCAAACTGGCGGCGGTCGCCATCCAGTACGACCTGAACCCCAACTCGGTCATGGTGCGCAAGGACGGCGCCATCAAGAAGCCCGCCGACCTGGCGGGCAAGACCATTTTGGGCCAGCCCTTCAATGCCTCGCGCAAGCTCTTTCCTGCCTTTGCCAAGACACAGGGCTTTGATGGC
Organism: Acidovorax sp. M14; assembly: GCF_049331375.1. Taxonomy (NCBI): domain Bacteria; kingdom Pseudomonadati; phylum Pseudomonadota; class Betaproteobacteria; order Burkholderiales; family Comamonadaceae; genus Acidovorax; species Acidovorax sp. M14. Next base: position 1,218,403 of record NZ_CP186263.1, on the reverse strand, counting down.
AGCGGCGTGAAATGGGAGAACGTGGCGCCCGACATTGGCGACACGCGCTTTGTGAAAGGTGACTTTGACGCAGCAGCGTACTTCTTCTTCACCGGTCTGCTCAACCTGAAGGCGCGGGGCCTGACGCCGGATCAGATCACGGTGTTCCGCTTCTCGGACTATGGCCTCAAGTCCTACGGCAACGGGCTGATCGCCAACGCCAAGAGCATGCAGGACAACCCGGACGCCATGAAGGCCTTCGTCAAGGCCACCACACGCGGCTGGGTCGATGCGATTGCCGACCCGCGCGCCGGCGCTGCCGCCATCAAGGCCCGCGAGCCCCTGGCCCATGAGGAGATCGAGTTCGAACGCCTGCAGCTCATCGTGGACGGCACCATGAAGACCGCCGAGACACGCACCAACGGCTGGGGCGCTGCCACCCCTGCGCGCCTGCAGGCCACCATCGATGAGACCGTGGCCGCCTTCGGCCTCAAGAGCAGCCTGGCGGTGGCCGACATCTGGACTGACCGCTTCCTGCCCGCAGCCGCCGACCGCAAGCTCAAGGCGTGAATAGGGGAAAGCCATGGGCATCCCCCTCATCGACCTCAGCGGCGCCCTGCAGCCAGGCGCGCCGCGCAGCCCTGCCGTGATGGCTGTGGCCGACCAACTGCGCCAGGCCTGCATGGGCGCAGGGTTCTTCTACGTGCGCGACCACGGGGTGCCGCTGGACGTCATTGCACGCCAGTTTGAATTGGCGCAGCAGTTCTTCGACCTGCCGCTGGCATCCAAGGAAGCGATTTCGCTGCACCACTCACCCGCCATGCGGGGCTACGAAAGCCTGGGCGGGCAGACCCTGGACGCAAATGCGCGCCCGGACCTCAAAGAGAGCTTCTACTGCGGGCTGGACTACGCTGCCGAACATCCGTACGTGCAGCGTGGCTACCACTCCTACGGCAGCAACCAGTGGCCGGAGGGGTTGCCCGAGCTGGCCACCCAGAGCCACACCTACATCGCCGCCATGCGGCAACTGGCCATGCGGCTGATGCAGCTGCTGGCACTCTCGCTCGACCTGCCCGAGGACTACTTCGACCACACGCACCAGAGCCCCATGCTCACGCTGCGGCTGCTGCGCTACCCGCCGCATCCTGAAAGCGCCGATGCACTCACCTTTGGCGCAGGCGAGCACACGGACTGGGGTGCCATCACCCTGCTGGCCCAGGATCACCATGGCGGCCTGGAGGTGAAACTGCCCACCGGCGAATGGGTGGCCGCCACACCCATCGAGGGCGCGCTGGTAGTGAACCTGGGCGACATGATTCCGCGCTGGACCAACGGGCTGTACCGGTCCAACCCGCACCGCGTGCGCAACGTGCACAGCGGGGGCGCACCGCGCCACTCCATTCCGTTTTTCTACACGCCCGACTACGAGGCCCAGGTGATCCCCGTCCCCACCTGTGTGCCTGCCGGTGAGTCGCCGCGCTTTGCACCCTGCACCGTGGGCGAGCACTTGCAGGCCATGTACCGCAAGACCTATGGCCTGGGTCAGACCACCACATCCACCACCCCGGCCAGCGCGGCGGTGATGGCATGAGGCTCTGGTTCAACCTGTTGTGCCAGGACATCGAGGCACAACTGCAGTTCTATCAAGCCCTGCTGCAGTTGCCCGAGGCGCCGGGGACCCGCTCGGCCATCTACCGGGCGGTGGAGACCGAGCACTTCCAGCTCGGCTTCAACGCCCCCGAGGCCTATGCCCTACTGGGCCTGGCTGACCGGCAGCCCGGTGCCACCTTGCCGTCACCACGCAGCGTGACAGGCTACGCCACCTTCATGCTGGACATGCCAGATGCCGTGGACGCTGCCAGCGAGAAGGCAAAAGCTCTGGGCGGGCAAATCATCAAGCCACCCTACGCCACCTACTACGGTCAATGGCAGGCGGTGCTGGCGGACCCGGAGGACAACGTGTTCCGGGTGAGCGCTGTGGGCGTGCCCCGCAACGTTGCTTGAGCCGCCCCTACCCGGTAAGGCCAACAACGGCAGTGCCCGCCAAAGCATGAGCGGGGTGAACCAACGCCCACCCCTGCGCCATCCATCGCGCCTCAATAGGCCTTGAAGTTGGCCGCCACCCGCTGGTTCAGGTAGTCGCCAGCGGCAATCGCGGGGTACTTCTTGCCCGGCCCTTCGATGATGGCGTCGCGGTTGGCCTGCGCAAAGAAGGCGATGCTGTAGCGTGGCCCCATGTACTCGCCGGGCAGCGGGTTCTTCACGCGGTGGAAGTTACTGGGCAACTGGTCGTCGCTCCAGCGCATCAGCATGTCGCCGATGTTGCAGGTGATGGCCTGCTCGTCGGGCTCTACGGACGTCCAGGCCTGGGTGTCCATCTCCTTGCCCGGGCACACCTGCAGGCCGCCCTGGCCCTGGCGCTGAAAGAGCAGGGTCAGGCAATCAAAGTCGGTATGCGCCCCGGCGCGCCACAGGCCCAGGTGGGCTTGCTGCTCGGGCGGGGTCGCAAAGTAGTGCAGCAGGCGCAAGGTGCTTTGGTAGCTGGCCTGCGCAGGGTCGTGCGCGCGGGCAAAGAAGGCCTCGTCAAACCCCAGCTTCCACGCAAAGCACGACAGCACCTGCATGGCCACCTGCCAGCACTGGCCTTCGAAGGCGAGCATGGTGGACTGAAAGCCCGCCAGCTCCTCGTCGGTGGGCCACAGGCCCGCCATGTGTGGGCGGGTGATCTGGTACGACTCCTTCTGGTCTGGTGTGCCGGTGGAGGGGCGCACCTGCGCGCGGCTCTCCCAGCCCACATTCAGCGCTTTCTTGAGCGGGTACTGCGCCTTCACGGCGTCGGGCAGCGCAAAGAAGCGCTCGGTCATTGCAAAGGCGTTGTGCACCTCGGCCAGGTCAATGCCGTGGTTCACGATCTGGAAAAAGCCAACATCGACGGCGGCGTCCCACAGCTGGTCGGCAACCTCGGTCTTGCGCCGCGCAAAGTCGCTGAGGTCGATACGGCGGATTTCGCGGCTCGCGGTTTCCGAGCCCATCGCGCCCATGCGCGTTTCTTTTTGCAGCTCGGCGAGGTCGTAGGTGGCGGTGGTGGTCATGCAGTTCTCCTGAAGACAAGTGGAAGGAAGAAAGGCCCTCCCGCTGGGTGCTTCAAGAGTGGATGGCACCGCCCGCGGCGGCCGTCCTTTCAACCCTTGAAGCCACGGTGTGCAAACGCACACCGCTGTGCGCACAGCGGGCTTCAAGAGCAATTTCCGACTGGCATCGCCCCGTGCAGGATGGCACAGGGGGGGCAACGCAGTGAACGCTTCTACTCTTGCCAAAAGCGATGCAAGAAGAATGCCCACGGCGCCTTGCTTGTGTATCCACGCAGGTTGAGAGCGCTTGTGCACAGCGCATCAAAAGCCATGCATACATGTCACTGATTGTGATTGGCATGCCAAATGCATAGCGCCCTGCACCACAACGGCGGGCATGCAGACAGTCCGGCGTTGCACAACGACAGCAACCCACCCACCATCGACGGAGACACCCACACCATGCACGCGCTCATGTCTGCACCCCCGGCCAGCTTTGACGACCCCACCCCCATCAACGACACCGACGGCACCTACCTGCGCCAGGCCATCGCGTGGTCGTGCACGGCCCGCGCGCGCGGCAACCGCCCGTTTGGTGCCGTGGTCATCAGTGCCGAAGGGCGGCTGCTGGCCGAGGCCTACTGCAACACCACCGAGACCGGCGACTGCACCGGCCATGCCGAGACCAATGCCGTGCGCCAGCTCAGTCCGCGCGTGGGGCGCGATGCCCTGGCCAAGGCCACGCTGTATTCGTCGGCCGAGCCCTGCGTGATGTGTGCGGGCGCCATCTTCTGGTCGGGCATCGGGCGCGTGGTGTTTGGCATTGACGCCGAGCGCCTGCGCGTCTTCCGGGGCGAGCGGGCCGAGCAGCGCGATGCGGAGCTGTCGTGCCGTGACGTGTTTGCCGCCTCCCCCCACGCTATCGAATGTATCGGTCCGGCGCTGATCGAAGAAGCCAGCGCGCCCCATATCGGGTTCTGGAAAGTCTGACCCGTTGCTGCGCGGGCAGAATCTGCAGCGCGCACTCTGCCATCCCACGTCCCCCATGCCTCGCACCAAAGCCATGACCGAATCCGAAGCCGAAGCCGCCTCCGGCGCGCTGCTCAGCCGCGCCAAGCAGGGGCGCGAACGCATCCTGGGTGCCATCCGCGACGCGGCCATTGCCGAGTTCAGTCGCCATGGGTTCAAGGGGGCATCCACCAAGGCCATTGCCGAGCGCGCGGGCCTGACCAAGCCCCAGCTGCACTACTACATCAGCAGCAAGGAAGAGCTGTATGAAGAGCTGCTGTACTCGGTGCTCAACGGCTGGTCGGGGGCCTTCATTTTTGACAGCAACAGCGACGATCCCAAGAAGGTGTTGAGCAGCTACGTGCGCAAGAAGCTCGACTACGCGCTGGACAACCCGGGCCTGTCGCGCATCTTCACCACCGAGGTGCTGGGCGGTGGGCGCAACCTGGGCAAATACTGGCCCGTGGCCGTCAAGTCCACCCAGCAGAAGGTGGACCTCATCAACCGCTGGATCGCCGAAGGCCGCATGCGCGCCGTCAACCCCACACTGCTGCTCATGCAGATCTGGGGCATGACGCAGCACTACGCCGACTACGGCGTGCAGGTGCACATCATGCTGGGCCTGGCGCCCGATGAACCCATCGACCGCGAGCCCATCGTGCACGAACTCACCAGCTTTGTGCTGCTGGGCTGCGGCCTCGCACCAGACTAAAGCCCCATGCCCATTTCTGGGCATGGTCTGCGCGCCAGAGGGCCTGCGGGGCGTGATGCGCACCAGCAAGCGGCGCAAATCGGTCGCAACAAGGCCACGTTGATCCACCACAAAGACGTTTGACGGGTTCTTGTGGCTGGCACAGCCTTTGCAATAGTTTGACCAATCGATCAAATCACATGGTCAAACAATGCAGACAGCCCCTGACACCGCCAGCGCCACCCGCACAGAACACACGTTCGAGCTGATCCTGCAGCGCAGCCAGATGCGCTTGCCTGTGGACCCCGGCGAGAGCATGGCCGACGTGCTGCAGCTCGCAGGCGTGCCGCTGGAAACCCTGTGCGAGCAGGGCGTGTGCGGCACCTGCGTGACCCGCTGGCTGGACGGCGAACCCGACCACCGCGACAGCTGCCTGAGCGCCGCAGAGCAAGCCACCCACCTCGCCGTGTGCTGCGCACGCAGCCACAGCGCCACGCTCACCCTGGACATCTAGGTCCATCCCACGCACCCGAAGGACACCCGCCATGCGCATCCTCGTGATTTATTGCCACCCCGTAGAAACCAGCTACAACGCCGCACTGCACACCGAGGTGGTGCAGCAGCTGCGCGGCGCGGGCCATGAGGTGGACGACTGCGACCTGTACGCCGAGGGCTTCAACCCCGTGATGACCCGCGAGGAGCGCCTGGGCTACCACGAGGTGCCCAGCAACCAGTTGCCCGTGCAGGGCTATGTGGACCGCTTGCTCTGGGCCGAGGCGGTGGTGTTCTGCTTTCCCACCTGGTGCTTTGGCATGCCGGCGATGCTCAAAGGTTTTTTTGACCGCGTGCTCATGCCCGGCGTGGCCTTTGACATCAGCGACCCGCACAACGTCAAGCCCTCACTCACGCACATCAAGCGCATCTCCGCCGTGGTCACCTACGGCCGCCCCCGCTGGACGGCCCTGTTCATGGGCGACCCACCGCGCAAGTCCATCACACGCTACATGCGCCTGCTCACTGGCGGCAAGGCGCGGGTGGACTACCACGCCTACTACCACATGAACGTGGCCACCCCACCCCGGCTGGCAGCCTTCAAGGCCCGTGTGGGCCAGGCCATGGCGCGCTTTGCATAAGACCAATTTCTAAGGGCAACGGCATGCACGCATCCAGCACTCCCGACCACATCCTGCGCGCAAGGTTGCCGCGCTGGCTGCTGCCTTCCGCATGGCCGCAGCAGGGCCACCACCCCGTACTGGCCGACCTGCACCTGGCCCAAGGCCGCATCGTGCAGGTGCTGCCCCATGGCACCCAGCCAGCGCCCCACGGCACGGTGTGGGACGTAGCAGGCGCACTGGTGCTGCCCGGCTTGGTGGATGCGCACACCCACCTGGACAAGGCCTTCACCCTGCCCCGCATGGGCGTGGTCCAGCCCGGCCTGCTGGGCGCCATCGAGGCCATGATGGTGGACCGGCAAAGCTGGACCGAAGCCGACATCCACGCCCGCGCCAGCCGCGCGCTGCAATGGGCCTATGACGCGGGCACCGTGCACCTGCGCACCCACTGCGACTGGTGGGAGCCCGACGCACAGCCACTGGCCTGGAACGTGTTGCGCGCACTGGCCCATGACTGGGCCGACCGCATCACGCTGGAGCGCGTAAGCCTGATCCCCTTGCATCTGTATAAGGACCGCAGCGCCGCCATGCAGCTTGCCGCCACCGTGGCCGCCAGCGGCCCTGGTGCCTTGCTGGGCGGCTTTGTGCATTCCACCAACTGGGACCCGCAGGCGCTGCGCCACCTGTTCGAAGCCGCACAACACCACGGCCTGAACGTGGACCTGCATGTGGACGAAGAGCTGCACCCCGGCGCCCAGGGCTTGGCGACCACCGCTGCACTGCTCAAGGATCTGCGCTTTGAAGGCCATGTGGTCTGCGGGCACACCTGCGCGCTGGCGGCACAGGACGAGGCCACCGCCCTCGCCACGCTCGACGCCGTCGCGCAAAGCCCCATCACCCTGGTCACGCTGCCCATCACCAACCTGCTGCTGCAGGACGCCACCACCGGCCGCACGCCGCGCCAGCGTGGCCTGACGCTGGTGAAGGAGGCCCGTGCACGCGGCATCCCGGTGCTGGTGGCCAGCGACAACGTGCAAGACCCGTTCTGCCCTGTGGGCAGCTTCGACCCGCTGGAGGCCTTGGCCACGGGCGTGCTGGCGGCGCAGCTGGAGGCACCCTTTGACCAATGGAGCGAATCCCTGTGCCGCACCGACTGGCTGCGCTCCGGCAGCACTGGCCCCACCGCGCTGCCGCTGCAGCCCGGTGCGGTGGCTGACCTGCTGGTCTTCACCCAGGCCGACCACTGGGGCTTTCCATCGCGCACACAAGGCGCGCAGGGCCGCGTGGTGCTGCGCCAGGGCCGCGTCGCCAGCGGCCACGCACCAGCCGCCTGGCATGTGCCCACCACCCAAACCGCAAGGAGCCTCGCATGAGCCCCGCATCCGCAATCGCACCGGCGCCCGGCATCGCCCAGCCCCTGGCCCGCTACGCCGCATGGCGCCGCGCAGGCGACTTCATCTACCTGAGCGGGATCATCGCCGTGGACCCTGCAGCCAGCCGCATCGTGCGCGGTTACGACGACATCCCGCATGAAGCCGCCACGCTGATTGGCCGCACGGGCGAGTTCAGCAGCGACATCAAAGAGGGCCCCATCCTCGCGCAGAGCTGGTACGTGCTCGACCGCATCCGCCAGACCATCGAGGCCGCAGGCGGCCAGATGTCCGACGTGTTCAAGCTGGTGCAGTACTTCAAGAACCTGGACCACTTCCCGCAGTACAGCCGCGTGCGCAAGCTGTTCTTCCCCGGCGAGCCGCCCGCATCCACCGTGGTGGAAGTGAGTGGCATGTTGCCCACGCCCGACATCCTCATCGAGGTGGAGGCCACGGCCTACCTCCCTTTGCGCTGACAACGCCTTCCTTCACGAAAGAACCACCCATGCTGCACGGCTACAACCCGCCCCACCGTTACCTGCCCTACCTGAGCTGGACCGAGATCGCAGACCTGCCCGACAAGGAGAACATCGTCATCGTGCTGCCCACCGGCGCGACCGAGCAGCACGGCCCGCACCTGCCGTGTGCGGTGGACACCGTCATCAGCGCAGGCGTGGTGGGCCATGCACTCGCGCGCCTGCCGGATGATGTGCCCGCGTTTGCGATGGCCCCCATCACCTATGGCAAGTCCGAAGAGCACCTGCACTTCCCTGGCACCGTCACGCTGAGCGGCGAAACCCTGCTGGCGACCATGAACGAGGTGGGCGAGTCGGTGTACCGCGCGGGTTTTCGCAAGCTCCTGTTCGTCAACGGCCACGGCGGTCAGCCGCAGGTGATGGAGATGTGCGCCCGCGAGCTGCGGCTGCGCCATGGCGACTTCATCGTGGTGCCCAGCTTTACCTGGCGAGTGCCGCATGTGGCGGGCAAGTTCCTCTCCGACAAGGAAAAGCGCCTGGCAATGCACGCCGGCCACGGCGAAACCGCACTCATGCTGGCCCTGGCCCCCGACACCGTGCACATGGAGCGCGCGGTGGTCAACTACCCGCCCGTTTTTGATTCGCCTCTGCTCTCGCCCGACGGCCGCCCCGCCTGCGCCTGGAGTGCCCGCGACTTCGGCCCCAGCGGAATCATTGGCGACCCGCTGCCCGCCACGGCCGAACAGGGCCACGCCATCCTCGACTCGCTGGCCGTGAGCTGGGCCGCTGCCATCACCGAGCTGCACAAGCTGCAGTGGGCACCGCGCGCTGAGCCCACCTGGGGCCGCGCCCAACACACCGGCCACATCGAGCACCCGTCCGCACTGGCCTGAAATCTGCGAGCGCCACTGCAAATCCTTTTCGCCTTTCCTTTCGTTGTCCCGTCGTTGTCCCTTCGTTCCACCTCCACCCCCTACCGGAGTACCACCATGATGAAGACCGCCTCCCGCCTTTCCAAAATTGGTGCAGCCGCGCTGCTCGCTGTTGGTGCCGTCGGCACCATGCAGGCCCACGCGCAGGAAAAGTTCACCTACATGACCAACTGGTACGCGCAGGCCGAGCATGGCGGCTTCTACCAGGCGGTGGCCACGGGCCTGTACAAAAAATACGGGCTGGACGTGACCATCAAGATGGGCGGCCCACAGGTCAACATCGTGCAGATGATGGCCGCTGGCCAGGCCGAATGCGTGATGGGATCGAGCGACCTGCAGATGATCCAGATGCGTGAAGGCGGCGTGCCCGTGGTCAACGTGGCAGCGGTGTTCCAGAAGGACCCGCAGGTACTCATCGCGCACGAGGACGTGAAGAAGTTCGAAGACCTCAAGGGCAAGACCATCCTGATCGCATCGTCTGCCCAGCGCGGCTACTGGCCCTGGCTCAAGGCCAAGTACGGCTTCACCGATTCGCAGACCCGCCCCTACACCTTCAACATCCAGCCCTTCGTCGCCGACAAAAACAGCGCCCAGCAGGGCTACCTGACATCCGAGCCGTTTGCGATTGCGAAGGCGGGTGTCAAGGCCAACACGCTGATGTTCAGCGACCAGGGCTACCCCGCCTACGCCACCACCATCTCGTGCATGGAAAAGACGGTGAAGGACCGCAGCGCCGCCGTAGCCTCGTTCGTGAAGGCGTCGATGGAAGGCTGGAAGAGCTACCTGGCCGACCCGGCCCCCGCCAACGCGCTCATCAAGAAAGACAACCCCAACATGACCGACGAGCAGCTCGCCTACAGCGTGGCCAAGCTCAAGGAAATGGGCATGGCGACCGGGGGCGACGCAGCCACCATGGGCATCGGCATCATGACCGACGCGCGCGCCAAGGCCAGCTACGACTTCCTGGTGGACGCCAAGCTCATCGACCCCGCCAAGGTCAAGCTGACTGAGACCTACACCACGGCCTTCGTCAAAGACCTCAAGGTTCTGCCCTGAGCCCTGACAGCCCTGAAACAGCGGCCGGTGCGCAGCCCTCCCACGCCCGGCCGCATCCATCGAAAGGCGACCATGACATCCCCCGCTGAATCTCCGCCGCTGGCACACGCCCAGGCACCGCTGCCCCATTCCACGCCCGCCGTGGAGGTGCTCTCCGCTGAAAAAACCTACCCCAACGGCACGCAGGCCCTGTTGCCGGTGGACCTGACCATTGAGGAAGGCGAATTCGTCACCCTGCTCGGCCCATCGGGCTGCGGCAAGAGCACGCTGCTGAAAATGGTAGCGGGCCTGCTGGAGCCCACCGACGGCCGCCTACACCTGTGGCGCAAGCCCGTGGCGCAGCTGGACGAAAGCGGCAAGAAGATGGCGTTTGTCTTTCAGTCGCCCACGCTCATGCCCTGGGCCAGTGTGCAGACCAATGTGCGCCTGCCGCTGGACCTGGCGGGCGTACCGCGTGCCGAGGCCGACGCGCGCGTGACCGAAGCGCTGGCACTGGTGGGCTTGTCCAAATTTGCCAACGCCCTGCCCCGCGCCCTGTCGGGCGGCATGCAGATGCGCGTATCGATTGCGCGCGGCCTGGTCACCCAGCCCGACCTGCTGTTGATGGACGAGCCCTTTGGCGCGCTGGACGAAATCACGCGCCACAAGCTCGACGCCGACCTGCTCGACTTGTGGCGCAAGAAGAAACTCACTGTGATCTTTGTGACGCACTCGATCCACGAGGCGGTGTTCCTCTCCAGCCGCGTGGTCATGATGGCCGCACGACCCGGTCGCGTGGTCGAAGAGTTCCGCATCGACGCGCCCTACCCCCGCACGGCCGACTTCATGGTGTCGCCCGAATTCAGCCGCTACGCCAAGCTGCTGCAGGACAGCCTGCTGCGCGCCAGCGTGGACACCGAGGAGACCGTGGCATGAGCACCCCCTTCCCTTCCGCACCCATGGCGTCCCCCGTGGTGACCGCGCACCCCGCAGCCGCCCCGCGCTCCGCGCCCGCACCAGTCGCTGCCAAACCTGCCGCCAAGACCACGCCCAAACGCCCGCCGCTCATGGCCCAGCCCCGCGTGCAGCGCGTGGTCTACCCCGTGCTGGTTGGCCTGGTGCTGATCGCACTGTGGCAGGGCATGGTCACAGCCATGGAGCTGCCGCCCTACCTGGTGCCCTCGCCCATCCTGATGATGAAGACGCTGTTCACCGACTGGGCGGCCCTCGGCGGCTCGCTGTGGGTCACCGTCAAGATCACGGTGCTGGCCTTTGTGGTGGCCACCGTCGCGGGGGTGCTGGTCTCGTTCCTGTTTGTGCAAAGCAAGCGTATCGAGACCGCGCTCTTCCCCTACGCCGTACTGCTGCAGGTCACGCCCATCGTGGCCGTGGCGCCGCTCATCATCATCTGGGTGAAGGACCCGACGGCGTCGATGGTGATCTGCGCCGCACTGGTGGCCCTGTTCCCCATCATCAGCAACACCACACTGGGCCTGCGCAGTGTGGAGCCGGATCTGCAAAGCTACTTCCAGCTCAACCGCGCCACGCGGCTGCAGACGCTGCTGCGCCTGCGCATCCCGAGCGCACTGCCCTACTTCTTTGGTGGGCTGCGCATCTCCAGCGGCCTGGCGCTCATCGGCGCCGTGGTGGCGGAGTTTGTGGCGGGCACCGGGGGCCAGGGCGCAGGGCTGGCGTACCAGATCCTGCAGGCAGGCTTTCAGCTCAACATCCCGCGCATGTTTGCTGCGCTGCTGCTGATCTCGCTCACCGGTGTCACGCTCTTCGTGCTGATGGCATGGCTCACACGCGTCGCCCTGGGCGGCTGGCACGCCAGCGAAACGTCGCACGACTAGACCTTTCACCCCCATCGCCAACACACCGCGCGCAGCCACTGGCGCGCGGCACGGGCTTCCTTTTGCCCAAAACGGCCGCCAGCGGCCAAGGAGATACCGACATGACCACCACCGCCCATCAACTGCCCGACCTGCTGCCCGACCTGGACTGGATCGCCGACCCGCTGCGCGTGGGCCGCCTCTCGCAGGACTTTGCCTGGTTCAGCCCCGTGCTCAAGCGAGACCTGGCAGGCAAACGCGGCGACATCGCCGTACGTCCACGCACCGAAGCAGAAATCCGGCAGGTGGTGGCCGCCTGCGCCAGCGCGGGCATGCCCCTGACCGTGCGCGGCAGCGGCACCGGCAACTACGGGCAAAGCACGCCGCTGCATGGCGGCGTGATCCTGGACCTGTCGGGCTACAACGCCTTTGGCTGGGTGCGCGGCGGCGTGGGCCGCGCGCAGTCGGGCATCCGGCTGGCGGACTTTGACGCGCAGGCCAAGCCCCACGGGCAAGAGCTGCGCTGGCTGCCCAGCACCTACCGCAGCGCCACGCTGGGTGGGCTGTTTGGCGGCGGCTTCGGCGGCGCGGGCTCCATCAACCACGGCCCGCTGGCCGCGCCCGGCAATGTGCTGGCCGTGCGCGCCATGACGGTGGAGCCCGAGCCCCAGGTCATCGAACTGCGCGGCCCAGAGGCCATGCTGCTGCACCACACCTACGGCACCAACGGCATCGTGCTGGAGCTGGAAGTGGCCCTGACCCCTGCCGTGGAGTGGACCGAATGCATCGCCACCTTCGAACAGTTCGACGCCGCGCTGGAGTTTGCCGACCGCTTTGGCAGCGCGCCCGGGCTGGAGAAAAAAGAGGTGTGCTTTGTGGCCGCCCCCATCCCGCAGTACTTCACCAGCCTGGCCGAGCACCTGCCCGCCAATCAGCACGCCGTGCTGCTGCTGGTGGCACCGCACTCCGAGGCGGGCATGCGCGACATGGTGGCGCAGCACGGCGGGCAGGTCACCTACCGCAAGACCGCCGACGAAGTGGCCAGCAGCCACAAGACGCTGCTCGAATACACCTGGAACCACACCACCCTGCACGCCCTCAAGGTGGACAAGGGCCTGACCTACATCCAGAGCGGCTTCAACCCCATGCACCGCCTCAAGCAGGTGAAGGCGCTGGAGGCCGCACTGAAGGGCGAGGTGATGATGCACCTGGAGTTCTTGCGCACCAAGGAAGGTGCCTTCAACTGCAGCGGCCTGCAGATCATCCGCTACACCACCGATGAGCGCCTGAACCAGATCATGCAGATCTACCGCGACCACGGCGTGCAGATCAACAACCCACATGTGTACATCGTGGAAGACGGCAAGCAGAACAACCTGGACCCGGCCGTGGTGGGCATGAAGCGCCGCTTTGACCCCCAGGGCCTGCTCAACCCGGGCAAGCTGCGCAGCTGGTACACGGCCGAACCCACAGCCCCCGTGCAGACACCTGTACGCCAAACAGCGTAGAGAAAACGGGTGGCGCGTGTCGCACCCACAGGCCTCTACCGCTTACCTGAAGGGCATAATCAGCTACTCATTTCGTAGCAGACCATCACCCCATGCCCTGGCACGCCCGCCTCCAGCTCGACTACACGGCAGAACACAGCGCCCGCACCGTCGCCCGCTACGAGCACAACGGGCCGCTGCGCATCCTGCAAAGCCTGTACCCCGAGGGCGACGCCATCTGCCACAACGTGCTGGTGCATCCACCTGGTGGCCTGGTGGGCGGCGACACACTGGACATCACCACCACCGTGGGCCCCGGCGCCCACGGCCTGGTCACCACACCCGGGGCCACGCGCTTTTACCGCTCCACCGGCCCGCTGGCGCTGCAGCGCAGCCACCTCACCCTGGCCGAAGGTGCGCGCCTGGAATGGCTACCACTCGAAGCCCTGTGCTACAGCGCCTGCCACGCCGAAAACCACCTCACGCTGAACCTGGCCCCCGGCGCCGAATGCATCGCCTGGGACGTGACCGCGCTCGGCCTGCCCCATGCGGGCCAGCCCTTTGAACAAGGCCGCTTCACCCAGCACCTGGAAGTACCCGGCCTGTGGCTGGAGCGTGGCGTCATCGATGCCACCGATGACCGGCTGCTGAGCAGCCCCTTGGGCCTGGCAGGTCACCGCTGCATGGCCAGCATGTTTTTTGCCACAGGCACGCCCCTGGACCGCACCCGCCGCGATGCGGCCTTGGACGCAGCCCGTGCAGTGATGGATAAACACCCCCAGGTCAAGGCAACAGCAGGCGCCACCAGCCCCAATGACCGCATGGTGGTGGTGCGCGTGCTGGCGCCGCAGGTGGAGCCTGCGATGAAGCTGCTTAAGGCCGTGCGAGTGGCTTGGCGGGAGGTGCTGTGGAAGCTAGAGGGGGAGGCGCCCAGGATTTGGGCGATGTGAACGTGGGCACAGCTTCGCTCGCACTGGCAATGCCTGCCAAGGATTACAAGGCGGGCTTACGTGCCTGAAGTGCGGAGCAAGTCTTCACGAGCCAGTGGCCGTGGTGGCCTTTATCCGTTCGTTCCGGGGGACAGTTTCTCTGCAATCAGGTTGGCTGTGTAGCGCAGTCGTTGAATGTCCGCATCCGCGTTCACCGTACGACTGAAGCAGCACAGCGTGCCGTATATCTCGCCGCCAGGCAGGCGCACCGGAGTGCTCAGATGGGTCCCGATGGGAAAGCCCGGATCTGGCGCTTGGCCCTGCGCAATCAGCGGCTTGGCATCTGCGATCTGCTCCGGCAGGCGGCCGTCGACCACGTATTGGCACCAACTTTCCTCGACCGGATCTGATTGGCCAGCATGGACGGGAGAAAAGCCTGGCGCGCAATCCACTGCCTCTATCACGCGGCGGCCGTTGGCGATCTGGGATACAAAAGCGACGTCCATGCCCAGACGTGTGCGCAGCATCCTTAAAACGGTGGGCACCACATCAGGCAGATCGGGATCCGCAGAGTCACTGGTGGCAACCAGCAACTCAGAGATGGTGACGTCGAGATCGTCGGGGTTGTAGTCCAGCAAGTGCATACCCACCAGTCTAGATCGCAACCGGCGTGATGCCGGTAAGCAGACGTTGAAAATGGGTATCGAAACGCACGCTGCTAAGCAGCGCTGGTCCCGCCTTGAGTCCGCGACCGCAGGGCGTACCAAACGCCCTGCACTCAATGGGCACGCACGCGGTCGTGCACGTCCAGGAACTCAGGTGGCTGGGGCAATTGCCGCAGGCACCTTCAACAACCCATCCGCTTTGAACATGGCGCGAATCCCCCGCACCGCTTGCCGAATCCGCGCCTCGTTCTCGATCAGCGCAAAGCGCACGTATTCATCCCCCTGGTCGCCAAACCCAATGCCCGGCGACACGCACACCTTGGCCTTGTCCAGCAGCTGCCGCGCAAACTCCAATGAGCCCAGCGCGCGATATGGCTCTGGAATACGTGCCCAGATGTACATGCTCGCCTTGGGGCAGTCCACGGCCCAGCCGGCTTCGGTGAGGCCCTTGTAGAGCACGTCGCGGCGGCGCTGGTACTGGGCGGCGATGTCTTTCACGCATTGCTGGTCGCCCTCCAGCGCGGCAATCGCAGCCACCTGCAGGGGCGTGAAGGTGCCGTAGTCGTGGTAGCTCTTGATGCGGGCCAGGGCCGCCACCAGGTCGGGGTTGCCCACCATGAAGCCCACGCGCCAACCGGCCATGTTGTAGCTTTTGCTCAGGGTGAAAAACTCCACCGCCACGTCCTTGGCGCCGGGCACTTCCATGATGCTGGGGGCGCGGTAGCCGTCGTAGACGATGTCGGCGTAGGCCAGGTCATGCACCACCAGAATGTCGTGCTTCTTGGCCAGGGCGATGACGCGCTCGAAGAACGAGAGGTCCACACACTGCGCCGTGGGATTGCTGGGAAAGCCGAAGATCATCATCTTGGGTTTGGGGTAGCTGCCGCGGATGGCCTTTTCCAGCTCGGCAAAACAGTCCACATCCGGCGCCACGGGCACGCTGCGGATGTCGGCCCCGGCAATCACCGCGCCGTAGATGTGGATGGGGTAGCTCGGGTCGGGCACCAGCACGGTGTCGCCCCGGTCCAGCGTGGCCAGCATGAGGTGGGCCAGGCCCTCCTTGGAGCCGATGGTGACGATGGCCTCGGTGTCGGGGTTGATGTCCACCGCGTAGCGGTCTTTGTACCAATGGCTGATGGCGCGGCGCAGGCGCGGGATGCCTTTGCTGGCGCTGTAGCCGTGGGTGTCGGGCCGCTGGGCCACTTCGGTGAGCTTGGCGACGATGTGCGGTGGTGTGGCCCCGTCGGGGTTGCCCATGCTCATGTCGATGATGTCTTCGCCCCGGCGGCGGGCGGCGAGTTTGAGCTCGGCCGTGATGTTGAAGACGTAGGGAGGGAGGCGATCGATGCGCGCAAAACGGCGCTTGCCCTGCGATGCAGACATGCGGTGTGACTTTCACGTAAGCGCCCGGAACCGTCCGAGCGACGTGGCTGGCAAAAAGGCCAGCCCGCAGCCAATGTAGCGCAAGCTGCGGACAACGCTCCAGCCCTTTGTGCGCAGTGTGGCGGCAATGCCGCAGTTGGGACGATGGATCGCCGCCCCCTCTACGATGGGCGCATGAGCACCACCTTACCCACCAGCCCCTCCGCCCTGCCTGCCGACCACCCTTTTTGCCCAGGTGCAGGTGCTGGCCTTCGACATCTTTGGCACCGTGGTGGACTGGCACGGCAGCATTGCGCGCGAGGTGCGTGCGCTCTACCCCCAGGTGGATGCCGATGCCTTCGCGCTGGCCTGGCGCGCAGGCTACCAGCCTGCCATGGCGCGGGTGATGCGCGGCGAACAGGGCTGGACGCTGATCGATGCCCTGCACCGGCAGATCCTGGACGAGATCCTGC
Source organism: Acidovorax sp. M14 (assembly GCF_049331375.1). NCBI lineage: Bacteria > Pseudomonadati > Pseudomonadota > Betaproteobacteria > Burkholderiales > Comamonadaceae > Acidovorax > Acidovorax sp. M14. The sequence goes on along the minus strand of NZ_CP186263.1, from coordinate 1,201,981 downwards.
CGCGCTTTGGCCTGAGCCACCTGGGCGAGGCCGAGCGCCAGCACCTCAACCGCGTGTGGCACCGGCTCGATGCCTGGCCCGACAGCGTGCAGGGCCTGACGCGGCTCAAGCAGCGCTACACCATCACCACGCTATCGAACGGCAACATCGGCCTGCTGACCCACATGGCCAAGCGCGCCGGGCTGCCCTGGGACTGTGTGCTGAGCGCCGAGGTGTTCAAGGCCTACAAGCCCCACCCCGACACCTACCTGGGCGTGGCGCGGGTGTTTGACCTGCCACCGCAGCAGGTGGCGCTGGTGGCCGCGCACCACGACGACCTCGCTGCTGCGCGGGGCTGCGGCCTGCGCACGGCATACATCGAACGGCCGCACGAGTTTGGCGTGGCTCAGCCCAAGGATGTGTCGCCGCAGCCGGGCAATGACCTGCATGCCCAGGACCTGAACGATCTCGCCAGCATGCTGGGGTGCTGAACGGCCTGCGGTGCGGTGTGCGCCAGTGTGTGCGCGCTTCAGTGCGCCACCAGCAGTTGCACAAACATCTGTACCTTGGCGCGGCACTCAGCGCTGATGGAGGTGAACTCCAGCCCCGCCACCCATTCGTCGCCCTCCTGCTTGAGAGTGACGACGCGGGCGTACACATCGGCCACACGGTAGTCCACCAGCGGCAGCTCGAACTCCAGCTTGATCTCGCTGTGGGGTTCCAGCGGCTCGATCAGCTCCACGAGCAGGCCGTGGTAGCCGATGTCGCGGATGGCGCCGTGCACGATGTGGGGCACCACGATCTTGTCCTGCATGCGCTGGCACAGGCAGGGCAGGCGCGCGTCCACGCGGTGGCTGCGGCGGAACTCCTGGCGGGGCACCTTGAGCTTGTGCGACGGGATGGCGATCAGCTCGCGCAGGCTGACGGGCTGCGTGCGCCCCTTGACGAACACCTGCATGGGCGCAGACGCCGACACCAGCCCCCAGCAGCGCTGGTAGGTGGAGTCGCTGATCAGCACCTGGCCGCGCAGGCTCAGCGCCTCGATGCGGGAGGCCAGGTTCACCGCCTCGCCGATCACCGTGTATTCGGAATACACATCCGACCCAAAACGCCCGGCCATCACAGTGCCGGTGTTCACGCCGATGCCCAGAAACACCTCGGGCAGGCGCTCGGTCAGGTGGGCCAAGTTCAGCTCGCGCATGGCAATCTGCATCTCCACCGCGCAAAGCAGCGCCCGGTCCACATCGTCATCGCGGGCCACCGGTGCGCCAAACAGCACCATGATCGAGTCACCCATGAACTTGTCGATGGTGCCCTGGTACTTGAAAACCACTTCCGACAGACGTGCCAGGCAGCGGTTGAGCGCCGCAATGACCACCGACGCAGGCTGCGAGCCCGACAGCGCCGTGAACCCGCGCAGGTCGGCCAGCAGGATGGTCACCTCGCGCGGCGCCACCTCCAGGCCGTTGGCGGCAGCGCCCTCGGGGTTCTCCATGCCGTGCAGGATGTCTGCCATCTCGGCCTGGGCCGCCTCGCCCAGGGGCTTGCCGGTTTCGCGTTCGATCAGCGCCTGCAGGCGGCGCACGGCGTCGTGGTGGAATTCTTTGTGCATGGAGGTCTGGGGCGTGGAGCGGCCGGGCTTTTGTGGGTGGGGGTAAGAACCTGTTCAAGAGGCAATGCCTGCCCTTCGCCACCCAGAATAGGCGCCGCCCCACGGCTGGTCAACCGGTGAAAACACTCCGGGCAAAGCAGCAACAGCGAGCGCTATGGCAACTACTCACCATCAAAAAACTGATGTGCGGAGGACGCGAGCAGCGTCCCAGCACTGTCAGAGGGTGATTTGGAGTGTTTTTGACTTCAAGCGCTAGAAACACATGCGCTGATAGCTATTACTTGTGTAGCAATCGGCGGATTGCCCACCTTCACCCGGCGCTCACCCGGTCCACGCACACAAACTCGCCCACGGCACCGTCATAGTCCCAGCGGGCCGCCACCCTTGCCTGACCGTCCAATGCGGCGCCCGATGCCTCGGTGCTAAGCACCACCAGGCTGTTGGGGCTGCCGTGCCGCAGGCGGTGCGACACCGCCGTGCCTGCGCTGCTGGCCCACAGCCCGGGCAAGGGCTGCAGCAGGCGCGGCTGATGCACGTGGCCGGACAGCAGCATTTGCGCACCGGCAATGCGCCATCGCTCGATGGCTTCGTCTGCACGGTGAGGGCGGTGGTCGCGGTCCTCGGCGTCGCGGGCCACCAGGGGGTGGTGGCTGGCCACGATCCGCCATGCGCCAGGGGGCGCCCGCGCCAGGAGCAGCGCCACATGCTCGATCTGCGCGGACGACAGGCTGCCGCGCTCGTGCCGCCAGGCGCGTGTGGTGTTCACGCCCACCACGTAGAACGCCCCCATCTGCCGCACGGGCTCCTGGTCCATGCCGAACTGTTCGGAGAACCGCTCGTACGAACGGCCCCAGCGCATCCACCACGCGAACAGGGGCAGGTCGTGGTTGCCCGCCAGCACCAGACTGCTGCGCGCATGCAGGCCCTGCACAAACCGGGCGGCCTGTTCAAACTGCTCGGCCGTGGCGCGCTGCGTGAGGTCGCCCGACACCACCACCATCGCCACGCCCAGGCGTTGCGCCAGCCGCTGCACAGCGGCGCACACCACCGGGTCGTGCGCACCGAAGTGCAGGTCGGACAGGTGCATCAGAACCGTCATGGCAGGGGGTGGCGCGGGGTGGGCAGGCGCAAGGGTCGCTCCATCAAGCAGGCAGCAGGCCGGGTGCGGGGGTGGCGCCCGGCGCGGGCGTGTCGGCAGGGACGAAAGCAGTGGCTTCTTCAGGCGGGGGGGTCTGCGATGCACCGTCACGCGCAAGTTGACTCGGTGCCACCAGCCACAGTGGCCGCGCACTGATGCGGAAATGCAGGGGTGGCGCCATCCATTCCCGCTCGCCGTCAAACGCCACCTTGACCTGGGGGGGCCGCCAGCTGGCGGGAGCCACCGACAGCTCCGAACAAGCCATGCTGACCACCGCGTTGTCCTTGTCGAGCTGGCCGGTGGCCGCATTCCACACCGTGCGGGCGATGGCCCAGCGCCCTTGCGGCTTGAGCATGACCACGGCCAAGTGCCCACCATCGGCCACCTTCTGCGCCTGCGGCAGGCCCATGCGGTCCAGCTGCAAGGGGTTGTTGCCCACGAACAGGGTAGTGACCAGGTGCTCTTCCTGCTGCGCCTCGGCGCCCTGGTGCGTCTTCATCACCACGCGCCAGCGGCGGCCCGACGCGGGGCGGAGCAGGCTCCACACCGCCGCTGCCACGGCCACCCAGCGCTTGCGGCCAAAGCGGCGCGATGCCATCTCACGGTCGGCCAGCATCTTGGGGTACAGGCCCACGCTGGCGTTGACCACAAACATGCGCCGGTTCACAAACCCCACCTGCACCGGCCGCAGGTCCCCTGCATGCAGGGCCTGCAGCAGGTCCTGCACGGCGGTTTCCGGTTCCAGCGCCAGACCGTGCTCGCGGCTGAAATAGTTGAAGGTGCCCATGGGCACCACCCCCAGCGGTACCCCGGCGCGCAGCGCGGCCGACGCCACGGCGTTGATGGTGCCGTCGCCCCCGGCGGCCACCAACAGCCCGCCGTCATCCTGCGCGGCCTGGGCAGCACGCTCGGCCAGCTGCACGATGTCTGCACGGCGGTCGGGCACATGCCAGACCACATCGTGCGTCTGCAAGGCGGGCACGCCCTCCAGCTTGGCGCGCAGCAGGCCCAGGTCGGCACCGGGCCGCCGAGGCACCACCAGGTGGATGGGGCCACGGGGCTGGGGGGGAAGGGTGTGTTCCGAAGGTGTCATGCGAAAACTCTGCAACAAACAAGAGCAACCCCACAGCGCGCAGAACAAATCGCAGCGGCCGGGCAGGCCCACAGGCCCACCCCACCATCGGCAAGCCCGTACGGACTGCAGGGCACTCCATGGTGACAAGCCATCACGCGCGGCGCAGCCGGTAACCACCCCTTGCGCCTGTCAGCCAGCGCCGACAACCGCGCTGTGGGCAGGTTCACAGGCCAAATACACCCACCACACGGCGGGATGCTGGGAACTTCAGTACAACCCCGGCTTCTGTCACTGAGCCCCTGCACGTTGCGGGTGCCCCAAAAGAGAAAGGACGCGTGATCTCCATGACCACAACCTCCAGCGCCCTGGCTTCCAACGACATAGGAGCCCTGCTGGCGCAGCACCCCTTGGGCTGGTGGATGGCTGGCGCAGTGGCTTTTGCCCTGCTGGGCAGCGCTGCGTTGACGGGCTTGCGCAGCCTGCGGCAGCATGTGGGCACGCCGCTGGGCCGCGTGTTTCCGCCCCAGGCCCGCTGGGTGCTGGTGGCGGCCATGGCGGCTTCGGCCTGTACGCTGGTGCTGGCGGGTGCCACCCTGGCAGAGCTGGCCGAAAGCGGGAGCGCCCAAGGGTACTGGGGCGCGCTGGACGACGCACTGGCCGCCAGCCTGCAAGCACAGGCACCGGCCGCCGTACTGCAATGGTTTGCCACCCTCACCCACCTGGGCGACACCTGGGTGCTGACCGCCCTGGCGCTGGGCGTGGCTGCCGCGCTATGGCTGCGCCGGCACCGCCTGCTGGCCACCGGCTGGCTGGTGGCCATGGCGGGCAACGGCGCGCTGACCAAGGTGCTGAAGAACCTGTTCGAGCGCGTGCGGCCCGAGCACACGCACGGCATTGCCGAGGCCAGCGGCTACAGCTTTCCCAGCGGGCACAGCAGTGCATCGATGGTGGCCTACGCCATGCTGGCCTACCTGGCCACGCGGCTCTTGCCGCGTGCATGGCACCTGCCTGCGGCGATGCTGGCCGGTGCGCTGATCTTCACCACCGGCTGGAGCCGCGTGGTGCTGCACGTGCACTACGCCAGCGACGTGCTGGCGGGCTGGCTGCTGGGTTGCACGTGGATGGTGTGCACGGTGCTGATCATGGAGAGCGTGTCGCGCTGGCGCAGTCCGGCCCTTGCTACCGCTGCAGCGCAACGCCTCTGAGCCTTCAGATCGCCACGAGGTTCCGAATGCCCTTGGCTTCCATCTCCGATCCCGGCCCGCGCGCGATGACTTCGCCGCGCTCCATCACCAGGTACTCGTCGGCCAGCTCCTGCGCAAAGTCGTAGTACTGCTCGCACAGCAGGATGGCCATCTCGCCCTGGTCCGCCAGCATGCGAATCACGCGGCCGATGTCTTTGATGATGCTGGGCTGGATGCCTTCGGTGGGCTCGTCCAGGATCAGCAAACGCGGGCCGGGGGCCAAGGCGCGGGCGATGGCGAGCTGCTGCTGTTGGCCGCCCGACAGGTCACCGCCCCGGCGCTTGAGCATTTGCTTGAGTACGGGGAACAGCTCGTACAGATGCGGCGGCACGGGGGTGGAGCCGCTTTTGTAGGCCAGGCCCATGCGCAGGTTTTCTTCCACGGTGAGGCGGCCGAAGATTTCGCGGCCTTGGGGCACAAAGCCGATGCCGGCGCGCGCCCGGTCGTAGGGCGTGGCCTTGTCGATGGGCTTTCCGTCAAAGCTGATGCTGCCGCTCTTGATAGGCACCAGGCCCATCAGGCTTTTGAGCAGCGTCGTCTTGCCCACGCCGTTGCGGCCGAGCAGCACGGTGACCTTGCCCGGGGTGGCGGTGAGGCTCACGTCACGCAGGATGTGGGAGCCGCCATAGTACTGGTTGATGTTCTGGACGGTGAGCATGGTGACTTGAAATGTTTTGGGCCGCTAGCGCTAGTTCCATATGCGCTGGCAGCTATGTTTTTGATAGTGATTTCCTTCACCGGCCGAGGTACACCTCGATCACGCGCTCGTCGGCCTGCACCTGGTCGAGCGTGCCTTCTGCCAGCACCGAGCCATCGCACAGCACCGTCACTTTTTCGGAGATGGTGCGGATGAAGCCCATATCGTGCTCCACCACCATGAGCGAGTGTTTGCCCTTGAGCGTGAGGAACAGCTCAGCCGTGCGCGCGGTTTCTTCGTCCGTCATGCCCGCTACGGGTTCGTCCAGCAGCAGCAGCTTGGGGTCCTGCATCAGCAGCATGCCAATCTCCAGCCACTGCTTTTGCCCGTGGCTCAGGTTGCCCGACTGGCGCGTGACGCTGTCGGCCAGGTGGATGGTGTGCAAGATCTCGGCCAGGCGATCCGACTGCGCGGAGTCGAGCCGAAAGAACATGCTGGACTTCACGCCCTTGTGGGTCTTGAGCGCCAGCTCCAGGTTCTCAAACACGCTGAGCTGCTCGAACACCGTGGGCTTCTGGAACTTGCGGCCGATTCCCAGGCTGGCAATCTCGGGCTCGTTGTGGCGCAGCAGGTCAATAGTGGAGCCGAAGAACACCGTGCCTTTGTCAGGCCGCGTCTTGCCGGTGATGATGTCCATCATCGTCGTCTTGCCTGCGCCATTGGGGCCGATGATGCAGCGCAGCTCGCCCGGGGCGATGTCCAGGCTCAGGCCGTTGATGGCCTTGAAGCCGTCAAAGCTCACGTGCACGTCTTCCAGGTACAGGATGCGGCCATGGGTCACGTCCACCTCGCCCGGCACCGCCACGCGTGAGAAGCCTGCCGCGCGGCCGCCCGACTCGGTCTGGCCCAGCACAGCGGGCGCCAGCGTCTTTTGCAACCGCCGCGCGCCTTCTTCCATCAGATCGGGCGTCATTGCGCAGCTCCCTTCGTGGTTGTCATTTTTGCTTTGAGCTTCTTGACCAGGCCCACCACGCCATCGGGCAGGAACAGCGTCACGGCAATGAACAGTGCGCCCAGAAAGTACAGCCAGAACTCAGGCGCCGTCACCGTGAGCCAGCTCTTGGCGCCGTTGACGATGAACGCGCCCACAATGGGCCCGAGGAGCGTGGCGCGGCCGCCCACGGCCGCCCACACGGCGATCTCGATGGAGTTGGCAGCACTCATTTCGCCGGGGTTGATGATGCCGACCTGGGGCACATACAGCGCGCCCGCCACGCCACACATCATGGCGCTGATGGTCCAGATGGTGAGCTTGTAGGGCAGCGGCGAGTAGCCCGAGAACATCACGCGGCTCTCTGCATCGCGCACGGCCTGCAGCACGCGGCCGAACTTGCTGCGCACCAGCCAGCGGGCCAGCAAAAAGAAGCCCAGCAGCGTGACGCCCGTCAGCACGAACAGCGTCATGCGCATGTTCTGCGTGGCAATGGGCATACCCAGGATGCGCTTGAAGTCGGTGAACCCGTTGTTGCCGCCAAAGCCAGTCTCGTTACGGAAGAACAGCAGCATGGCCGCATAGGTCATGGCCTGCGTGATGATGGAAAAGTACACCCCCTTGATGCGCGAGCGGAAGGCGAAGTAGCCGAAAACAAACGCAATCACGCCCGGCACGGCCACGATGAGGATCAGCGTGGCGATGAAGCTATCAGACAGCGCCCAGTGCCAGGGCAGCTCCTTCCAGTCAAGGAACACCATGAAGTCCGGCAGGTCGCTCTTGTAGTTCCCGTCGCGGCCGATCTGGCGCATGAGATACATGCCCATCACGTAGCCGCCCAGCGCAAAGAACAAACCATGGCCCAGGCTCAGGATGCCGGTGTAGCCCCAGATCAGGTCCATGGCCAGCGCACAGATGGCGTAGCACATGATCTTGCCGAGCAGCGCTACGGCGTAGTCGCTGAGGTGGAAAACGCTGCCGGCGGGCACCCACAGGTTGAGCACGGGGGCGACGGCGCACACCACGATGAGCGCCACGATGAAGGCCGACCAGCCGCCGCGCGTGAGCAGCGGCGCGGGTGCGGGCAGTTGGATGTTGGGAGAGGTTGGCGTAGTCATGATCTTTCGTCTCTGGTGCTTCAGTCGGCCGTACGCCCTTTGACCGCGAAGATGCCTTGGGGCCGCTTCTGGATGAAGATGATGATGAACACCAGCACCGCAATCTTGGCCAGCACTGCGCCCGCCCAGCCTTCAAGGAACTTGTTGAGGATGCCCAGGCCCAGCGCGGCATACACCGTGCCCGCCAGCTGGCCCACGCCGCCCAGCACCACCACCATGAAGGCATCGACGATGTAGCTCTGGCCCAGGTCCGGCCCGACATTGCCCACCTGGCTCAGCGCGCAACCAGCCAGGCCTGCGATGCCGGAGCCCAGCGCAAAGGCCATGGTGTCGATGCGTGCGGTGTTCACGCCCATGCAAGAGGCAATGGGGCGGTTTTGCGTCACGCCTCGCACGAACAGCCCCAGGCGCGTGCGGCCAATCAGGTAGCCCATGCCCAGCAGCACGGCGATGGCAAAACCGATGATGACAAGGCGGTTGTAGGGCAGCGTGAGGTTGGAGAGCACCTGCACACCACCGCTCATCCACGCGGGGTTTTCCACGCCCACGTTCTGCGCGCCAAACAGGCTGCGCACCAGCTGCATCAGCACCAGGCTGATGCCCCAGGTGGCCAGCAGTGTCTCCAGCGGGCGGCCGTACAGAAAGCGCAGCACGCCACGCTCCAGCACAGCACCCACGAGGGCCGATGTGAGAAAGGCCAGCGGCACCGCAGCCACCAGATACCAGTCGAAAGCGCTTGGAAAGAACTTCTGGAACACGCCCTGCACCACGTAGGTGGCGTAGGCGCCGATCATCATCAGCTCGCCGTGGGCCATGTTAATCACGCCCATCAGGCCGTAGGTGATGGCCAGGCCCAAGGCCACCAGCAGCAGGATGGAGCCCAGGCTGATGCCCGAAAACGCAGCGCCCAGGCGCTCGCCCCAGGCCAGTTGGTCGTCCAGGGTGCGCAGCGCGGCCTGCAGGGCAGCCTTGACCTTGGCGTCTTCCTCCACCGCCACGCGCTCGTTCAGCAGCAGGCGCGTGTCGGGTGTGGCGCTGGCCGACAGGGCCTGCGCGGCAGCGATGCGCTGCGATGCATCGTCGCTGCCGAGCAAGGTGGCAGCGCGCGCCAGCTGCAGTTGGGCCTTGATCTTGTCGCTGGTTTCCTGGGCCAGGGCTTTATCGAGCAGCGGCAGGCGGCCTGCGTCAGGCTCTTTGGTCAGTGCCTTGGCGGCGGCCATGCGCTGGGCTTCGTCCTTGCCAAACAGCGCCAGGCCCGCCAGGGCCGTGTCGATCTCGCCGCGCATGCGGTTGTTGTTGATGATGTCTTCGGCATCGGCAGGCAGTGGCACCTCGGCGCCGGTGACGGGGTCGATGCCCTTGTCGTCCCGCACGATCAGGGCCTTGCCACCGGCCACCTTCACCGCATCATCGGCCAGTGCCTGCAAAAAGGCAGCGGTGCGCTCGCTGGGGTCGACCACGGCCTGCTGCACGGCGGCCACGCGGTCGTCGGTGTCGCCAGCGGCCATGGCCAGGGCCTGCTCGGCAGTGAGTGCGTAGGCGCTACCAGCCATCAACAGCAGGCTGGCCCACAAGGCCAGTAAACATCGCAACATAGAAGCATCCAATGGGCCCGCAGGGTTTGCGGGCAGATCACACAAAGAAAAAGGAGGGCACGCGCCCTCCTTTCTTGGGCACTGCGAGAGTGCTTACTTCTTCTCGGGCTCGTCCTTCTTCTTGTCGTTGCCTTCGATGTAAGGCGACCATGGCTTGGCCTTCACGGGGCCGGGGGTCTTCCACACCACGTTGAACTGGCCGTCGGCCTTGATCTCACCGATGAACACGCTCTTGTGCAGGTGGTGGTTCTTCTCGTCCATCTTGCTCACGATGCCGCTTGGTGCCTTGAAGGTCTGGCCGGCCATGGCGGCGATCACCTTGTCCACATCGGTGCTCTTGGCCTTTTCAACCGCTTGCTTCCACATGTTGATGCCGATGTAGGTGGCTTCCATCGGGTCGTTGGTGAGCGGCTTGTCCTTGTGGCCGGCAATGCCCTTGGCCTTGGCGTAGTCGCTCCACTTCTTGATGAAGGCGGTGTTCTCTGGGCTCTTGATGGACTGGAAGTAGTTCCAGGCGGCCAGGTGGCCCACCAGCGGCTTGGTGTCCACGCCGCGCAGTTCTTCTTCACCCACCGAGAAGGCCACCACCGGCACATCCTTGGCCTTCAGGCCCGCGTTGCCCAGTTCCTTGTAGAAGGGCACGTTGGAGTCGCCATTGATGGTGGAGACCACGGCCGTCTTGCCGCCCTGGCTGAACTTCTTGATGTCGGCCACGATGGTCTGGTAGTCAGAGTGGCCGAAGGGGGTGTACTTTTCATCGATGTCCGAATCCTTCACGCCCTTGCTCTTGAGGTAGGCGCGCAGGATCTTGTTGGTGGTGCGGGGGTACACATAGTCGGTGCCCAGCAGCACCCAGCGCTTGGCACCGCCGCCGTCCTTGCTCATCAGGTAGTCCACCGCAGGGATGGCCTGCTGGTTGGGCGCGGCGCCGGTGTAGAACACGTTCTTGGACAGTTCTTCACCTTCGTACTGCACGGGGTAGAACAACAGGCCGTTCATTTCTTCCACGACAGGCAGCACCGACTTGCGCGACACGCTGGTCCAGCAGCCGAAGATGACCGAGACCTTGTCCTGGCCCAGCAGCTGCTTGGTCTTTTCGGCAAACAGCGGCCAGTTGGAGGCGGGGTCCACCACCACGGGTTCGAGCTTCTTGCCCAGCACGCCGCCCTTGGCATTGATCTCGTCGATCGCCATGAGCACGGTGTCTTTCAGCACGGTCTCAGAGATGGCCATGGTGCCCGACAGGCTGTGCAGGATGCCGACCTTGATCGTGTCCTGGGCGTGGGCTGGCAGCGCAGACAGGCCAGCGAGCGTAGCGACGGCCGCGAGGGCCTTGAGGGAATAACGACGTTGCATGTGTGCTTCTCCGGTGGTGGTTTCAATCAGGGAATCAATCAAACCGCTTCGCCCGGCGGGCCCCGGTGTGGAGCCGCATTCGATCGGGCGATGGAATGGATTCTGGAGAGCGGGGCCCGTTGGCGAAATACGCCGGGTGGCGTACACGCACCGCTGCGGCACCGCGCCCCCCGGGGCCGTTGCGCGGCCTCTCACGGCCCGCGGTAAGTGCAACAGGTCAACCGGAGACGGCGCTGCATTCACTATCAAAAAGATAGCTTTTAGCGCATATATCACCAGCGCCATCGGCCTATTTCATCCAAAAACCTTGACCAGCGAAGGTTGGGGAGTCTTCGTAAAATCTGCGGGTTTTCCCTAATCTTCGCGCGCCAGGCCTCCATGGGCCCGGTTGCCGCACTTCTGCCCCGCTGCGCTCCATGAACCTCCCTTTGCTGGCCCTGGCCATTGCCGCTTTTGGCATTGGCACCACCGAATTCGCGATCCTGGGGCTGCTGCCCGAAGTGGCGGGTGACCTGTCCGTCTCCATCCCCGCCGCCGGCATGCTGGTGTCGGCCTACGCCCTGGGCGTGGCCGTGGGTGGGCCGCTGCTGGCGGTGGCCACCGCGCGCTGGCCGCGCAAGACCACGCTGACCTGGCTGATGGTGCTGTTCATCATCGGCAATGTGGGCTGCGCGTTGGCGCCCAGTTATGCGTGGCTGATGGTGGCGCGTGTGGTCACCTCGTTCTGCCACGCGGCGTTTTTTGGCATTGGTGCCGTGGTGGCGGCCAGCGTGGTGGCGCCGCACAAGCGCGCCCAGGCCATGGCGCTGATGTTCACCGGGCTCACGCTGGCCAACGTGCTGGGCGTGCCGCTGGGCACGTTGTTGGGCCAGCACCTGGGCTGGCGCTCCACCTTCTGGGCAGTGGTGGCGATTGGGGTGCTGGCCGTGGCGGCCGTGGTGCGCTGGGTGCCGCACCTGCGCCACCAGAGCAGCGGCAGCGCGCTGGGCGAGTTCCGCGTGCTGCGCATCCGCCAGGTGTGGCTGGCGCTGGCGGTGAGCGTGCTGGCCTCCACCAGCATGTTCACGCTGTTCACCTACATCACGCCCATCCTGCGCGACGTGACCGGCGTATCGCCCCAGAACGTGAGCGGCGTGCTGCTGCTGTGCGGCGTGGGCCTGACCATTGGCAACCTGCTGGGCGGCCGCCTGGCGGACTGGAAGCTGCTGCCCTCACTGATGGGCATCTTCGCCGTGCTGGCGGGGGTGCTGGCGGCGTTTTCGTTCACCAGCGCGTGGCTGTGGCCCGCCATCCTCACCGTGGTGGTGTGGGGCATGGTGTCGTTCGCAGCGGGTACGCCGCTGCAGGCGCGCGTGGTGTCGCAGGCGGGCGACGCACCCAGCCTTGCGTCCACGCTCAACATCGGTGCATTCAACCTGGGCAATGCCATCGGGGCCTGGCTGGGGGGCGCGGTCATCACGGCCGGATGGTCGCTGCAGGCCATTCCGCTGGTGGCGGCTGCTGTCACGCTGAGTGCGCTGGCGCTCACGGCGTACATCGCCTGGCTGGACCGGCAGCCCGCTGCCCAAGCGCCCGAAGCGCCCGTGCTCGCCGACTGCAAGGCGGTCTGACGGCCCGGCCCTGCAGCGGCTCGCAGCCCACTGGCCCCAGACCACAGGCACCGCACCGCCCTGCCCGGCGTACCCGGCAGGGCTTTTTTTCGCCTTCGCCCGTATCGGCCTGCGCCCCATCCGCCTGCCGCGCTGCGTCGCGTAGCCGACATGGGCGTACAGCGTCCACCCGCGCACGGCGATAGGATGGCAGCCCAACGGCTGGACGCACCCGCAGGTCCTCCGCAACGGCAAGGACAACCCATGGTGAAACGACGCACAGTGCTCCTCGGCGGCGCCGCAACGGCGGGCGCGCTGGTCATCGGCTGGGGCGTGGTGCCCCCGCGCCAGCGGCTGCACACCGCTCAGCCCCTGCCTCAGGCCACGGGCCAGGTGGCACTCAATGGCTGGCTCAAGGTAGCGGCCGACAACACGGTGACGGTGATGATGGCCAAGTCCGAAATGGGCCAGGGCGCGCACACCGGCCTGGCCGCCATCCTGGCCGAGGAGCTGGATGCCGACTGGGCCCAGGTGCGGCTGGAGATGGCGCCCATCGACGACATCTACAACAACCTGGCCACGGTGGTGGACGGCCTGCCGTTCCACCCCGACAACGACGGCTCCATCAAGGCCGTGGCAGGCTGGCTGACGGCCAAAACCATGCGCGAGGTGGGCGTGATGATGACGGGTGGCTCCAGCAGCATCAAGGACCTGTGGCGCCCCATGCGCGAGGCCGGTGCGCACGCCCGCGCCATGCTCATCAATGCAGCCGCCGTGCAGTGGAAGGTGCAGGCCGCCGAATGCAAGGCCAACGCCGGCGTGGTGGAACATGCAGCAGGCCAGCGCGCCACGTTTGGCGAGCTGGCAGCACTGGCGGCGCAGCAGCCGCCACCGGGCAAGGTCACGCTCAAGGAGCCCGCTGAATTCAAGCTGATCGGCAAACCGCTCACCCGCATCGAGGCGCCCTCCAAGCTCGACGGCAGTGCGGTGTTTGGCATCGACGCCCACCCGCCCGGCCTGCTGCACGCCAGCGTGGTGATGTGCCCCACGCGGGGCGGCAAGGTGGCCCAGTTCGATGGCGCAGCCGCGCAAAAGATGCCTGGGGTGAAGCAGGTGCTGGCCGTCGCGCCGTACCACGGCGGCACCGGCGGCGTGGCTGTGATTGCCGACACGCCCTGGCATGCCAAGAAGGCCGCCGCCGCGGTCACCGTGCAGTGGGACCACGGCCCCGCCGCCACGCTGTCGAGCGCCGCCGTCATGACCCAGCTGACCCAGGCGCTGGACCAGGCCCAGGGCTTTGGCTACCACAGCGTGGGCGATGTGGACAAGGCCCTGCAAGGCGCAGCGACCACCCTCACGGCCGACTACCGCGCGCCTTACCTGGCCCACGCCACCATGGAACCCATCAACTGCACCGTGCAGTTCAAGGACGGCGCGGCCAGCGTGTGGACATCCACCCAGGTGCCGGGCCTGGCGCGCATGGCGGCCGCCAAGGCCCTGGGCATCGACGAAGACAAGGTGACCGTGCACCAGCTGCTGCTGGGCGGCGGCTTTGGCCGGCGGCTGGAGGTGGACTACGTGGCCCAGGCCGCCGCCATTGCCAAGACTGCGGGCGGTGCGCCGGTGCAGACGCTGTGGTCCCGCGAGCAGGACATGCAGCACGACTTCTACCGCCCCGCCTGCGTGGCGCGGTTCAAGGCCGGGCTGGACGCACAGGGCCAGCTGGTGGCCTGGCACAACGTGTCGGCCGGTCAGGCCATCGTGCCGCAGGTGCTGGCCCGCACCTTTGGCCTGCCGGGCGCGGGGCCGGACAAGACCACGTCCGAAGGCGCGTTCGACCAGCCCTACGAGTGGCCCCACGCACGCATTGCCCACGAGATCATCGACCTGCCGCTGCCCGTGGGCTTCTGGCGCTCGGTGGGGCATTCGCACCAGGCGTTCTTCAAAGAGAGTTTTGTGGACGAAGCAGCCCACGCCGCCAAGAAGGACCCGGTGACCTTCCGCGCCGCGCTGCTGCAAAAACACCCGCGCCACCTGAAGGTCCTGCAAAAGGCGGCCGAGCTGGCGGGCTGGGGCCAGCCCTTGCCGCCCGATGCGTCGGGCGTGCAACGGGCGCGCGGCGTGGCGCTGCACCAGTCGTTCGGCTCCATCGTGGCGCAGGTGGCCGAGGTGTCGGTGGGTGCCGACAAGGCCATCCGCGTGCACCGCGTGGTGTGCGTGATCGACTGCGGCGCGGCCATCAACCCCAACCTCATTGCCCAGCAGATGGAAAGCGCCGTGGTCTATGGCCTCACGGCGGCGCTGTGGGGCGAAGTGACCATCAAAGACGGCCAGGTGCAGCAGAGCAACCTGCACGACTACCCCCTGCTGCGCATGTCCGACTGCCCCCGCGTGGAGACCCACATCATGGCCAGCGCCGAGCCCCCCGAGGGCGTGGGTGAGCCCGGCGTGCCGCCCATCGCCCCCGCCGTGGCCAATGCCTTGTTTGCCCTGACCGGCCAGCGCCTGCGCGCGCTGCCGCTCAAGCTCAGCTGACCCGACGCACCGGAGCCCCCATGACCACGACCCTGAACCTCAACGGCCAATCCGTCGCCGTCAACGCCGAACCCGACACGCCCCTGCTGTGGGTGCTGCGCGGCGAGCTGCAGATGAACGGCACCAAGTTTGGCTGCGGCATGGCGCTGTGTGGCGCCTGCACGGTGCACCTGAACGGCGAGCCGGTGCGCGCATGCATCACGCCCCTGTCGGCCGTGGGCAGCGCCCAGGTCACCACCATCGAAGGCCTGCAGGGCCCCGAAGCCACTGCACTGCGCACCGCATGGACCGCGGTGGATGTGGCGCAGTGCGGCTACTGCCAGAGCGGGCAGCTGATGTCTGCCTGCGCGCTATTGAAGAAAACCCCGCAGCCCACCGATGCCGACATCGACGCCGCCATGTCGGGCAATGCCTGCCGCTGCGGCACCTACCCGCGCATCCGGGCGGCGATCCACCAGGCTGCGCGCGGGCCTCAGGGCTGATAGCCCCCCCCTCCCAGGTCGAGCGGAACCTGCTCGACCACGCCCCCTTCAGCAGGTGGCATGTCGGCGCAGTACACGGCATTGCGCCCTGTACCCTTGGCTTGGTAGAGGGCCTGGTCGGCGCGGTTGACGAGCTCTTCAAAACTCATGCCCGAGCCCTGGTGCAGCGTGGCCACGCCAATGCTCACGGTGACAGCCACCTCCTGCCCCTCGTCGCCCACGCACACCAGCAGGGTCTCGACCTCGCGGCGCAGGGACTCCGCCACCTGCAATGCGCTGGGGCCATCAGTCTCGGGCAGCACGATGACGAACTCCTCGCCCCCAAACCGCGCAACGATGTCCACACCGCTGCGCTTGCGCGCCGCGCACACCTGGGCCACGGCGCAGATCACACGGTCGCCGGCCAGGTGGCCGTACATGTCGTTGACGGACTTGAACAGGTCGATGTCCGCCACCAACAAGGACATCGGGTGGCCGAAGCGTTCGGTGCGTTTGGCCTCCTTGGCGCCCAGCTCCATGAGCGTGCGGCGATTGGACAGGCCCGTGAGCGAGTCGTTGGCGGCCAGCCGCTCCAGCGTGGCGTTGAGCTGCTGCAGCAGACGGTTCTGCTCGGTGAGCTGCTGGTTGATCTGGGCGATTTCGGTCTCGCGGCACTTGCGGTCGTGGATGTTGAACGTGACGCCGATCAAGCGCTTGCCAGGGGTCTCGCTGTGGCCGTCCATGATGCGGCCGTAGTTGGCAAACCAGATCCACTCACCGCTCTTGGAGCGCAGCCTGAACTCGCACCGGTATTGGGGCGTGACGCCCGTCAGGTGGTCGGCCACGGCCCGGCGCACGGTGTCGATGTCGTCGGGGTGGAACAGACCATAGATGTCCTGCACGCCCGAGACGATTTCGTCTTCGGTGAACCCCAGCTCTTCAAACGTCTTGGTCGCCTTGCGCGTGACGTGGCCGGTGATGAGGTCGTTCTCCCACAGGTCGAGCCCGGCGGCCTCCAGGGCCAGCTCCAGCCGCTCCTTGTTCAGGTCCGCCTCACCCATGGCCATGACCACCTTTTTTCACAGCGTTCCGTTTCTCTCGTGCGTCGGCGCGGGCTTCAGGAATCAGGCGGGGGGCATGCCGCCCGCGTAACCGATATTGCGCAGCAGCGCCGCAAAGGAGGCCACCACACCGGGGGTGTTGTAGAGCTGGGGCGCCGTCTGCACCGCAATCACGCTCACCTGGTTGCCGGTGCTGCGGCCCGTTTTGGCATCGAAATACTGGGCCAGGTCGTCGCTGGCGTTGGAGAACCCGCGCCCTGTGCTCTCGGAGTAGTAGCAGATCGAGTCGGGCGCGATGATGTCGGGCGTGGTGCTCGCCGCCGAATACATGATCAGGTTCTCGTTGAGGTTGTAGAGGTAATGCGTCTCGGTGCTCTGGGCCGGGTCTGGCGCATTGTCCAGCCGGATGATGCCCGAGTCCAGCGACGCGCTGGAGGTGGACTGGGTGACCGAGGTCATGAAAAAGTTGGTGACCACGGCGCGCACCGCACGGCCGGTGAGGTTCTGGATGCCCGCCGCCACGGCCTGGGTGCTGAGTGGCGTGACCGCCTGCAAGAGCTGCAGGCCCAGCTGCCGGGCCTGCTCCAGCGTGCCCGGGATGTAGCTGCCCGACAACGCGAACTGGTTGCCCGCATTGGAGGGCCACATCGCAATGCCCGAGTACCCGCCAAAACCGCCCACTACCCCGCCCGCCAGCGACTCGATGCCCGACGCCGTGGCAGAGCCCAGCACCGCATACTCCGCCGCCACGAGCGTGGACGCATCGCTGGCCAGCACGGCAGGGCTGGGCGCGGGCCCGGTGGGGGCGGTGAAGGTGGTCTGGGGCAGCTCGGGCACCGCGCGGCCCGCGCCGTCGCCATTGACCACCCAGATGCTGCCGCCCGACATGGCCGCGCCGATCAGCGGCACCAGCGAATTGATGGGCCCGATCTCCACCGGGATGAAGGCGCCCGGCTGCATGCCGGTGTACGCCTGCATCACGGCCACGGTGTTACTGATGGAGTTCTGCACCGCCGTGAGGGTGAGGTTGTCGGCCGCGTCGGGCGAGCCCATGATGGCCAGCACACAGGCGTTGGTGGCGCCGTCGTAGTCCTGCACCTGCACCGTGCCGGAGTAACCCTGGTCCGCCAGTTGCTGCACGATGGCGCAGGCATCGTGGTAACTGCCGCCGCCGCCACTGGCCAGCACGGCTGCCCCGGTGGCGATGGCCTGGAAGTCGGTCAGGCCATAGAAATAGACATTGCCCATCGGGCCCCCTCTCTTATTTGGATGAAAAGCACGATATCCGAGCCCCGTCGAAAGTCAATGACCGGGATACCACGGGGGGATCGGCACCACGGCAGGGCCTGCACTCTGGTTTACGGCGGCATCATCGCCTATGCTGTGCACCAAGTTGTTTTCCGCTACCCCCACCATGAGCACCCCCGAAAAATCCCCCGTTTACGGCACCGAAGACCTTTTGATCAGCCTGTGCAACTCCGTCACCCGCGTACTGGGCGTGGCTACCCACAGCCAGATCCACTATTCCGGCATGGTGCAGCGCATCAGCAAGACCTGCCTGAAACCCGACATTGGCTGCTTTGTGCTGTTTGACGGCGGCTTCTCGGGGCTGGTGATCATCAATTTCTCAGGCCAGGCGGCGATGGAGCTGTACGCCAACTACCTGCTGAACATGGGCATGTCCAAGGATGACCTGGTCAGTTCGTACACCTCCGACGAGGTCAGCAACGTGATGGGCGAGCTGATGAACCAGGTGGTGGGCGACTTCACCGGCAAGGTGCGGCGCGAGCTGCAGACCCACATTACGCAGAACCAGCCCAAGATGCTGGTGCTGAACAAGCAGGTGCAGCTGTCGGTGGACGCCAACCTCGACAAGCCCGAGGCGCGGCGCGTGACCTTCTACACCAGCAACAACAACATCTTCTACCTCGAACTCGCCATCGACCGCACCGAGTTCATCAAGCTCTACGACTTTGAAGCGCAGGAGGCGCCCGACCCGGACGCACTGATGGCCCAGTCGCAGGAGGCGCCGCCCGTCCCCGCCCCACCGCCCGCCGGCCAGGACGACACGGATGCGCTACTCAAGTCCCTGGGCATGTAGCAACACTACAAAAAAGATAGCTGCCAACGCATGAAACACTAGCGCTTGCAGCCAATTTGGCTCAAAAGGAGCGCCCAGAGTGGCTGCGGCGTCCCTCTGGGCGGCTCAGCGGGCCTGTCCTACACCCGCCGTCACGATGCACTGACCGCTCTGCCAGGTCACGGGTCTAAGCTGAAAAGCCCACCTGTTGATCGGAAAGGAGCCCCCATGCCACGTGCCGCCTGGAGCGCCAAACGCGAGCGCCAGTACGAACACATCAAGGACAGCCTGCTGGAGCGCGGAGAGAGCGAAAGCACCGCCGAAGAGATCGCCGCGCGCACCGTGAACAAGGAGCGCGCGCAACACGGCGAAGCCCGCACGGCCAACCCCCAAACCCTGAAAGCCACGCCGGCCCCTGTGCGCGGCGGCAAAAACTCGCACCGCGGCCCGCAAGGCCGCACGCGCGAGCAGCTTTACGAAGACGCCAAGCGCGCAAACATCCGGGGCCGGTCCCGGATGAACAAGCAGCAGCTGGAGCAGGCCCTGGCGCGATGAACGGGGCGCGGCTCTCGCGCCACCCCTACTGCCAGCCGTAGCGCCGCACGTACCAGCGCTTCATCACCGTCGTCAGCAGCACGTAGCCCGCCAGAATGCCCCCCAGCCACGGAAAGTAAGCCAGCGGCAGCGCCTGCAGCTTGAAGTGACCGGCCAGCGGCCCCATGGGGATGAAGATGCCCACCGCCATGATGAGCACCGTGGCCGTGAGCAGCGGCACCGACGCCACGCTTTGCACAAACGGCAGCTTGGGTGTGCGGATCATTTGCACGATCAGCGTCTGCGTGAGCAGCCCCACCACAAACCAGCCCGACTGGAACAGGGTCTGCGCGCCCTCGTTGTTGGCACCGAACACATGCCACATAACCGCAAACGTGGTGATGTCGAACACCGAGCTGATGGGCCCGAAGAACACCATGAAGCGGCCGATGTCGCTGGGGTTCCACTTCAACGGGTTGCGGATGAGCTCCTCGTCCACGTTGTCAAACGGGATGGCGATCTGCGACAGGTCGTACAGCAGGTTCTGCACCAGCAGGTGCAGCGGCAGCATGGGCAAGAAGGGCAGGAAGGCGCTGGCCACCAGCACCGAGAACACGTTGCCGAAGTTGGAGCTGGCCGTCATGCGGATGTACTTGAGCATGTTGCTGAAGGTCTTGCGGCCCTCCATCACGCCCTCTTCCAGCACCATCAGGCTTTTCTCCAGCAAGATGATGTCGGCCGCCTCCTTGGCGATGTCCACCGCGCTATCCACGCTGATGCCGATGTCGGCCGCACGTAGCGCGGGCGCGTCATTGATGCCGTCGCCCATGAAGCCCACCACGTGGCCGCCCGCCCGCAGCGCGCGCACCAGCCGTTCCTTGTGCAGCGGCGAGAGCTTGGCAAACACGTTGTGGGTGTCGGCCGCACGCGCCAGCGCGGCGTCGTCCATGGCGTCCACGTCCTTCCCCAGCAGCACACCCTGCACGGCCAGGCCCACCTCGCGGCAGACCTTGAGCGTCACCAGTTCGTTGTCACCGGTCAGCACCTTCACGGCCACGCCGTGCGCGGCCAGCGCCTTGAGCGCAGGGGCAGTGGATTCCTTCGGTGGATCCAGAAACGCCACGTAGCCAATCAGCGTGAGGCCTAATTCATCGGCCACGCTGTACACCGTCTGGTGGGGCGGCGTCTCCTTCATGGCCACGGCCACCACGCGCAGGCCCTCGTTGTTCAGGCCGCGCGTCACCTCCAGCACCCGTGCGCGCAGGGTGGCGTCCAGCGGCAGGTCTTGCACGCCGGTGTCTTCCACCACACGCACCTGGGTGCACACGTCCAGCATCTCTTCCACCGCGCCCTTGCAGATCAGCTCGTGGTGGTCGTTGCGCTCGCTGACGATGACCGACATGCGCCGGCGCACAAAGTCGAACGGCACCTCATCGACCTTGCGGTAGTCCTGCGCCAGGCGCAGGTCGGTCTGCAGCTCCACATGCTCCAGCACGGCGTGGTCCAGCAGGTTCTTCAGCCCGCTCTGGTAGTGGCTGTTGAGGTAGGCAAAGGCCAGCACCTCGTCGCTGTTGTGACCAAACACGTCGGTGTGGCGCTCCAGAAAGATCTTGTCCTGCGTGAGCGTGCCGGTCTTGTCGGTGCACAGCACGTCCATGGCGCCAAAGTTCTGGATCGCGTCCAGCCGCTTGACCACCACCTTCTTGCGCGACAGCAGCACGGCCCCCTTGGCCAGTGTGCTGGTCACGATCATGGGCAGCATCTCGGGCGTGAGGCCCACGGCCACCGACAGCGCAAACAAAAAGGCCTCCAGCCAGTCGCCCTTGGTAAAACCGTTGACCACCAGCACGATCGGCACCATGACCAGCGCAAAGCGGATCAGCAGCCAGCTCACGCTGTTGACGCCTGCCTGAAACGCCGTGGGCGTGCGGTCGGTGGCTGTGACGCGCGTGGCCAGCGTGCCAAAGTACGTGTGGTTGCCCGTGGCCACCACCAGCGCGGTGGCAGAGCCTGACACCACGTTGGTGCCCATGAACAGCAGGTTGGTCGCGTCGAGCGCGCTGGTGCCGGGCTGGCTGCGCTCGGCAAATTTTTCGACCGGCAGCGATTCGCCCGTCATGGCCGACTGGCTCACGAACAGGTCCTTGGCTGTGAGCACGCGGCAGTCCGACGGAATCATGTCGCCCGCCGACAGTACGATGTGGTCGCCCGGCACCAGCTGGTGGATGGGCAGCTCGCACGGTGTGGCTGCGCCACCCAAGTCGCTGCGGCGCAGCACTGTGGCGGTGTTACTGACCAGCGACTTGAGGCGCTCGGCCGCGCGGTTGGAGCGGCCCTCCTGCACAAACCGAAGCAGCGTGGAGAGCACCACCATGGCCAGGATCACGATGGTGGCCTCGTGGTCTTCGGTGAGGTACGAGATCAGTGCCAGCACCGTGAGCAGCACGTTGAACGGGTTTTTGTAGCAGTGCCACAGGTGCAACCAGGCGGGCAGCGGCTTTTCGTGCTCCACCTCGTTGGGGCCGTGCTGGGCCAGGGCGGCAGCGGCCTGGGCGTCGCTCAGGCCTGCAGGGTCGGACTGCAGGCGCTCGATCAGTGCGGGCAGCTCATCGCTGGCGGCGCGCTGCAGTTCGCGGCTGAGCAGGTCGGGCGACGTGGCGGGGGTGGGCGCGCGGCCCAGCGTGAGCGTGTCCAGAATCAGCCGCCGCGCGAAGTGGCGGGTGACGTGGCGGGTGTGCAAAAAGCGGTCGAACAGGTGGTGCAGGAAGCTCATAGCGGTCTCCCTAGCAGCCAACGCTGACGGTATTGCGCGTCACGGGCTGTGGTGCCGTGTGCACAGAAATGTGGATGAAACGGAACATGGTGAGTCACTCCTTCTGGCCCGCAACGGCCAGAGGATGCGGCTCACGCGGTCACGCAAGCCATCGCCTCCGGCCCAGGGCCCGGTATGCAAAGTTCAAGGGGAATGTGGTGTGGGGTGGCGCTTCAGAGCGCCAGCGCGGGTCTGGATCCATGGGGCCTCCTGGGGGATGGTTGGGGTACAGGGCCGGTCGTGGCCGGGTTCAGAGGCTGAGGGTTTTTTGCCCGAGCCCGAAAGGTGCGTCAAAACGCCGCTGGTCGAGGCGCAAAGCACAGCCATAGCGCGGGCTATGGCGCGCATTTGCAACGATGGGCAGCGGTGTTTTGGCGTGCAAGGCGGGCATGGGCAAAAGACTCTCAGCCTCTCAGGACTGCCGCGCGCGGCGGTGCGATGCGCGCGCTGGCGGCTGGCTGTGCAGGTAGCAGCGAATGCGGTGCGTGGGCCACAGGGTGGCGCCATCCATGTCGGCCACGGTTTGCAGGCTGTCAGCCGCCGCACGGGCCGGGCCTTGTGCGCCAGGGGGCAGCTGTGCCCCCGCTTCAGCGCTGGCAGCGCCAGGCGCCACCGCACGCTGAAAAAGGCTGGGCAGATCTACAACAAAAAAACGCATGGCCGTCGTCCTTGGCAGGCAGGACGGAGCACACAGACGCAAACGAGTGCCAAGTGGCGCCGTCACGGCACGCGGGCAACGCCCCAGGGAAAGGGGGCATGGCCTGTGCGGACGGCACAGATGCAACGAAACGGCAAGACGGAAGAGCCACCCACACCACCACGGCCAAAAAGGCCAAAGCTGCCCCAATGGGCACACAGGTACAACAGGGGCTGGGAGGGACGAGGCCGGGGCTTGCACGAGGCAACCCACGGCCCGGGAGCGGGCGTCAGGAGGCCTGGCAGGCAGCAGCCGTCACGGCTTGCTGGGTTTCACTGCAACAACTGGCACTTTCCACGCTGGGGCTCCGGAAATGAAGGTGCGCGATTATTGCGCTGCAACATTGGTTGGTCAACGTGTTTTTTGGGCATCCTCGGCGATGAAGTCGCGGTCAGCCCTCAAACTGGGGATGCAGCTGCCGGATACGGTTCATGGCCATGGCGGCCGCTGCGGTGCGGGTTTCCACGCCCAGCTTGGCAAACACGCGTTCCAGGTGCTTTTTGACCGTGGCGGGGCTGGCCCCCAGGATGTCGCCGATGTCGCGGTTGATCTTGCCCTTGACCACCCAGTACAGCACCTCGGCCTCGCGCGCTGTGAGCTTGAAGGACAGACTCATGGATTCGATGATCTTCGCGTCGGACACCTCGCGCATCACGATGAGCCAGTCGCCACCGCCTGCGCTGTCGCCCGCCTGCTGGTGCAAGCGAAAGGTGAGGCGGCGTGCGCCCTGCTCCACCGCCAGGCGCGGCGGCTCGGCCAGCGAAGCCTCCAGCAGCTCGGCCGCGTTGTCGGCCAATACATGGCGGCGCAGCCAGGCCTGCACGGGCTCGGGTGCCCACTGGCCAAACGGGGTGGGCATACCATCGGGGCCGACCTCGCCAAAGTAGCTTTGCAGCAGCTCGCGCGCCAGCGGGGTCTGCCACACGATGCGCCCGTCCGATGCGCGCACGGTGATGCTGGCGTAGCCAAACGCATCGAGCGCGTTGCGCGCCTCGCGCGCCTGGCGCGCGTCCTGCCGGGCCTTGCGGGCTGCGCCCAGGTGCACGCCCATGCGGGCCATCACCTCGCGCGGCTTGATGGGCTTGGTCACGTAGTCCACGCCGCCCGCCTCCAGCGCGGCGACCAGGTGCTCGGTCTCGGTGAGGCCTGTCATGAAGATGATGGGGATGTGCGCCGTGGCAGGTGATGCCTTGAGGCGCCGGGCGACTTCAAAGCCGTCCATGCCCGGCATCATGGCGTCGAGCAACACAATGTCGGGCAGGGCCTGGGCCGCACGCTGCAGCGCCGCCTCGCCGTGCATGGCCACCAGCACGGTGTATCCCGATTCATCCAGCGCGTCGTGCAGTACGGCCAGGTTGTCGGGCACGTCGTCCACGATCAGCACCACGTCGCTGTCGCTGCGGTCCAGCGCGCTGGCGGGTGCTGTGGGCGGGGGAGAGGGAAAGGGGTTGGCAGTGGTCATCACGAAGGTGCCTGCTCGAGGATCTGACCCATGGCATCGAACTGGAATTGCTTGGCCAGTTGCCGCATGGTGCCGACAAAAGCGCTGTGCGCGGGCTGGCTGCGTTCAATGTCGTCCAGCGTGTTGAGAATGCCCCGGTAGTAGCCCAAGGACACCGCCTGCGCCAGAGCCAGCAGCGCAGCGGCATCGGGGTATGTGAGGGGTGCGGGCGCCGCAGACGCCACGGCGGGTTCAGCACCCGCGGGCGCTGTAGTGGCCTCGTCGTATTGCCACTGCAGGCCCAGGCGGCGCTCCAGCCAGTCCAGCAGCTCGCTGTGGCGCACGGGTTTGACGATGAAGTCTTCGGGGCGGATGTCCACGTCGTTGTCGAGCGCCTTGTCGAAAGCATTGGCGGAAACAATTGCACATTGCACATTGGGCAGGTGCATCTGCCGCACGCGCCGCAGCGTTTCCCAGCCATCGATCCCTGGCATGGCCAGGTCCATGAATATCACGTGCGGACGGTAGCCGGTGGCCAGCAGGTCCAGCGCGTCGTGGCCGCTGGCGGCCTGGCGCAGTTCAAAGCCCAGAGGCTCCAGCAGCTGCACCAGCAGCTCCCGGTCGGGCTCTTCGTTGTCCACCACCAGAATGCGGCGGCGCTCGCCCGCATAGCCCTTGCGCTGGCGCTGACCATGGGCAGCCAGTGCCGCCGGCGCGGCGGCCTTGCCCAGCGCATCGCCATGCACCTCGGGCAAGAACAGCTTGACATGGAATACCGAGCCCACGCCCGGGGTGCTGCTCACCGTCAGCTCACCGCCCATGAGCGCAGTGAGCATCTTGGCGATGGTCAGGCCCAGCCCTGCACCCGGCGCGGCAGCGGTGCTACCACCGCCCGATCCGCCGCGCGCAAAGGGCTCGAAGATGCGCTCGATCTCCTCGGCCGTGAGTCCCGGGCCCGTGTCCTGCACCTCGATACGGGCCATTTCGCGCGCGTAGCGCACGCGCAGGGTGACGGTGCCCTGCGCCGTGAACTTGACGGCATTGCCCAGCAGGTTGATGAGGATCTGGCGCAGCCGCTTGTCGTCCGCGCGCACCACCTCCGGAATCACCCCTTGCACGTCGAACGTGAACGCCAGGCCCTTGGCGGCGGCCTGCAGCTCGAACAGGCTGGCCATCTCGTGCAGACCGTCGGCAAAGCGCATGGGCGCTACATCCAGCGTGAGCTTGCCCGACTCGATGCGCGCGATGTCCAGCGTGCCCTCGATGAGCGACAACAAATGTTCACCCCCGCGCCGGATCACGTGCACTGCCTGCTTGCGGTGCGGCGGCACGCCCGCGTCTTCGCCCATGAGCTGCGCGTAGCCCAGGATGGAGTTGAGCGGCGTGCGGATCTCGTGGCTGATGGCGCTGATGTAGCGGCTCTTGGCCTGGTTGGCCTGGTCGGCCCGCAAGCGGGCTTCCTCAGCCTGTTGCTGGGCGGCCTCGGCCACGCTGCGCGCGGTCTGCAACGCTTCGTCGGTCTGGCGGTGCAGCTCGATCTCGCGCACCAGCAGGCCCGTCTGGCGGTTGGATTCTTCCTGCGCCACCTGGCGGCTCTTGTGCGCCAGCACCAGCCACCACGCCACGATGCCCGAGATGACCAGCAGCGCCAGATAGGCCTTGAGCAGACCCGAGCGCAGCGCCACTTCGGGCGCCGCCATCACCTCGGTGTCGGTGGCGGCCTGGGCAATGGTGTTGAGCTCCTGGTGGTACAGCAGCCCCATCACCGACGCCAGCAGCGGCGCAATCACCAGCATCAGCAGCAGGAAGTGGCCCAGGCCCGTGTCCAGATAGCGCCAGATGGCACGCGGCAGCACCCAGCGCAATGCCGCCGACCACTGCACCGCCATGCTCGCATGGGGCTTGCACAGGTCGCCGCAGCGCGCATCGAGCGTGCAGCACAGCGAGCAGATGGCGCCCCGGTAGGCGGGGCACTGGGCCATGTCGGGCGCTTCGTATTCGCGTTCGCAGATCACGCAACGCTGCACGGTGAAGCGCTGGTAGCTGCCCATGTCGGAAGCCCGCGCGCCGGGCACAGGTCCCACCACAGGCACAGCCACCGGCTCGCTCTGCCGTGCGATGTAGTACTTGCCGTGCGTGGCCCAGGCGATCAACGGCGCCGTCACAAAGGCCACGGCCATCGCAATGACGGCCGAGAACGCCTGCGGCAGCGGGCCGAACAACCCCAGGTGCGCACTGATGGACAGCACCGACGCCAGCGCCATCGATCCCACGCCCACCGGGTTGATGTCGTACAGGTGCGCACGCTTGAACTCGATGCCCTTGGGCGACAGGCCCAGCGGCTTGTTGATGACGAGGTCCGCCACCACCGACATGATCCAGGCGATGGCGATGTTGGAGTACAGCCCCAGCACCTCGCCCATGGCGCGGAACACGTTCATCTCCATCAGCATGAAGGCGATCAGCGTGTTGAACACCACCCACACCACACGCCCCGGGTGGCTGTGCGTGAGGCGCGAGAAGAAGTTGGACCACGCGAGCGACCCCGCATAGGCGTTGGTCACATTGATCTTCATCTGTGAGACGACCACAAACAGCGCCGTCGCGGCCACCGCCCACCCATAGTGCGGGAAGACGTATTCGTAGGCCACCAGGTACATCTGGTTCGGATCCACCGCGCGCTCGGCGGGCACCATGTGCGTGAGCGCCAGCCAGGCCAGCAGCGCGCCGCCCAGCATCTTGAGCACGCCCAGCACCACCCAGCCCGGCCCACCCACCAGCACCCCCAGCCACCAGCGGCCACGCGTGGTGGCGGTGCGGGCGGGCATGAAGCGCAGGTAGTCGGCCTGCTCCCCCATCTGGGTAATGAGCGCAATGCCCACGGTGAGCGCCGCACCAAACAAGGGCAGCTGGAACGTAGCACCCCGCGCCAATTCACCACCGTAGTGCACAACCCCAGAAAACGCACCAGGATCGCGCACCAGCACGTACACAAACGGCACCACCAGCATCAACAGCCACAGCGGCTGCGTCCACACCTGCAGGCGGCTGATGGCCGACACGCCGTGCGTGACCAGCGGAATCACCACAATGGCGCAGATCAGGTACCCCCAGGTGGGCGGAATGTCGAGCGCCAGCTCCAGCGCATAGGCCATCACGGCGGCTTCGAGCGCGAAGAAGATGAAAGTGAAGCTCGCGTAGATCAGCGAGGTGAGCGTGGAGCCGATGTAGCCAAAGCCTGCGCCGCGCGTGAGCAGGTCCATGTCCACCCCGTAGCGCGCCGCATACACGCTGATGGGCAGGCCTGCCAGAAAGATGATGAGCCCCGTGGCCACGATGGCCCAGAAGGCGTTGATGAAGCCGTACTGCACCAGCAGCGTGGCGCCCACGGCTTCAAGGATCAGGAAGGATGCCGCGCCGAAGGCCGTGTTGGCCACCCGCCATTCGGACCACTTGCGAAATCGCTGGGGCGTGTAGCGCAGCGCGTAGTCCTCCATGGTCTCGGTGGCCACCCAGCTGTTGTAGTCGCGCCGGACCTTGACCACCTGCTGCGGCGCCTGCGCGTCGGCATCCGGCCCCGATGCGGGGGGCGGGGCCGCGTCGGGCGGGGCAAAGGGGGTGTTGAAGGGAGGCATGGGCAAAGGGCGGCGACAGCCCCTGCAAGTGCAGTTTCCATGCCACGGGTTGCCTTTGTATGCGGTGCACCTTCGCCCTCTGGCGTATGGCGGGCACGGGGCTTGCTGCCTATGATGAATCCACTGCCCTTCGAACCACATGGCCATCGATGACGATTGCCCCGTGTGTCCGGCCTGAACAACCCGCTACACGAGCCCACCTCTCCTTACATTGAGCAGAACGACATGGAACTGACCCCTCGTGAGAAAGACAAGCTACTGATCTTCACCGCCGCCCTGCTGGCCGAGCGCCGCAAGGCTCGGGGGCTGAAGCTCAACTACCCCGAGGCGGTGGCCCTGATCAGCGCCGCCGTGATGGAAGGCGCGCGCGACGGCAAGACTGTGGCCCAGCTCATGAGCGAAGGCCGCACCGTGCTGACCCGCGCCGATGTGATGGAAGGCATCCCCGAGATGATTCCGGACATCCAGGTCGAGGCCACGTTCCCCGACGGCACCAAGCTGGTCACCGTGCACCAGCCGATCGTCTGAACCCCCTTCTACTTTCTATTCCCCCTCTTCTCTCTGTGGAGCCCCCATGCGCATCGCCCTCTCACACCGCCACACAGCCGCTCTTCTTTTCATAGCTGCCAGCGCAATTGGTACTAGCGCTAGCGCCCATACCGGCGCTGAGTCGCACATCCACAACAGTTTTCTGAGCGGCTTTGCCCACCCCCTGTTCGGTCTGGACCACCTGGCCGCCATGGTGGCCGTGGGCCTGTGGAGCGCCCTGGCCGCCCGCAACGCCGGGCGCGACCTGCTGTGGGGCCCCGTGGGCTTTGCGGCCATGCTGCTGGTGGGCGCCGTGCTTGGCCTGCAGGGTGTGGCGCTGCCAGCGGTGGAGCCCATGATTGCCGCGTCGCTGCTGGTCACCGGCCTGCTGGTCGTGTCGCGCCTGCGCGTGCCCGGGCTGGTGGCGGCGCTGGGTGTGGGCGTGTTTGCCGTCTTCCACGGCGTGGCCCATGGCTATGAGCTGGCAGGCAGCGACAGCGCCTGGTTGACCCTGGCAGGCATGCTCACGGCTACCGTGCTGCTGCACAGCGCAGGCCTGGCCGCTGGCTGGGCACTGCGCCACCGCCATGTGTGGCTGGCCCGCGCTGCAGGTGCTGGCGTGGCTGCGTTCGGTGGCGCGCTGCTGGCGCAGATGGCCTGAGCATTCCCTGCAAGGAGCTTTCATGATCCCCGGCGAACTTCTCACCGAACCCGGTGAACACCTGCTCAACACCGGCCGCCGCACCCTGACGCTGGTGGTGCGCAACACCGGCGACCGGCCCATCCAGGTCGGCTCGCACTACCACTTTGCCGAGACCAACAACGCCCTGGGCTTCGACAGGGCGGCCGCGCGCGGCATGCGGCTGAACATTGCCTCCGGCACCGCCGTGCGCTTTGAGCCCGGCCAGGAGCGCACTGTGGAGCTGGTGGACTACGCGGGCGAGCGCCGCGTGTTCGGCTTTCAGGGCCTGACGCAGGGCGCGCTGTAGCAATTTCAAGCCAAATTGGCAGATAGCGCAGGTATTTATTGCCCAAGCAGCTATCAAAAATAGAGTAAACCGTTCTCACGGAGCACCCCACCCATGGCAACCATTGGACGACGCGCCTACGCCGAGATGTTCGGCCCCACCGTTGGCGACCGCGTTCGGCTGGCCGACACCGAACTCCTCCTCGAAGTCGAGGCCGACTACACCCTGCGCGCGGGCAGCTACGGCGAAGAGGTGAAGTTTGGCGGCGGCAAGACCATCCGCGACGGCATGGCGCAAAGCCAGCGCAGCAATGCCCAGGGTGCGGTGGACACGGTGCTGACCAATGCGCTTGTTGTCGATCACACCGGCATCTTCAAGGCCGACATCGGCCTGCGCGCGGGCCGCATCGCCGCCATCGGCAAGGCGGGCAACCCCGACACGCAACCGGGTGTAGACATCATCATCGGCCCCGGCACCGAGGTCATCAGCTGCGAAGGCAACATCGTCACTGCAGGCGGCATCGACAGCCACATCCACTTCATCTGCCCGCAGCAGGTCGAAGAAGCCCTGGCCAGCGGTGTGACCACCATGCTGGGCGGCGGCACCGGCCCCGCCACCGGCACGCTGGCCACCACCTGCACGTCCGGCCCGTTCAACATGGAGCGCATGCTGCAGGCGGCCGACGCGTTCCCCATGAACCTGGGCTTCCTCGGCAAGGGCAACGCCAGCCTGCCCGATGCACTGCATGAGCAGATCAATGCGGGCGCCATTGGCCTCAAGCTGCACGAAGACTGGGGCACCACGCCCTCGGCCATCAGCAACTGCCTGGACGTGGCGGACGAGACCGACACGCAAGTCGCCATCCACAGCGATACGCTCAACGAATCGGGCTTTGTGGAGAACACCATCGCCGCCGTGGGCGGGCGCGGCATTTGCGCCTTCCACACCGAAGGCGCGGGCGGCGGGCACGCACCCGACATCCTGCGCGTGGTGGGCGAAGACAACTTCCTGCCCTCGTCCACCAACCCCACCATGCCCTACACCCAGAACACACTGGACGAGCATGTGGACATGCTCATGGTGTGCCACCACCTGGACGCCAGCATTGCCGAAGACCTGGCCTTTGCCGAAAGCCGCATCCGCAAAGAGACCATCGCCGCCGAAGACATCCTGCACGACCTGGGCGCGATCAGCATGATGAGCAGCGACAGCCAGGCCATGGGCCGCGTGGGCGAGGTCATCCTGCGCACCTGGCAGACGGCGCACAAGATGAAGGTGCAGCGCGGCTGGCTGGCCCCCACTGCAGGCCGCGATGAGCTGGCCGAAATCCTGCAGCGCAACGACAACTTCCGCATCAAGCGCTACGTGGCCAAGTACACCATCAACCCCGCCATTGCGCACGGCATTGCCCACGAGGTGGGCTCGCTGGAGGTGGGTAAGTGGGCCGACATCGTGATCTGGAAGCCCGCGTTCTTTGGCGTCAAACCTGCGCTCATCCTCAAGGGCGGGCTGATCGCCATGGCCGCCATGGGCGACCCCAATGCCTCCATCCCCACGCCCCAGCCCGTGCACTACCGGCCCATGTTCGGCGCGTTTGGCGGGGCCATTGCCAAGACCTCGCTCACCTTTGTGTCGCAGGCCGGGTTGAATGCAGGCGTTGGCGAACGCTTTGGTTTGCGCAAGCAGCTCAGCGCCGTGCGCAACATCCGTGGCGTGCGCAAGCAGCACATGGTGCACAACAGCTACACGCCCAAGATGGAGGTGGACGCGCAGACCTACACCGTGCGCGCCGACGGCCAGCTGCTCACCTGCGAGCCCGCCACCCTGCTGCCCATGGCGCAGCGCTACTTTTTGTTCTGACACTCCCCCACGATGAGCAGCTTGCTGGACAGCCTCTCCCTGCGCCTGGACGACCTGAGCGACCCGCGCATTGCCACCTTCATGGAAGAGCATCTGCAGGACATGCGCGCTACCTCGCCGCCCGAGAGCGTGCATGCGCTGGACATGGACCAGCTGCGCCGCCCCGATATCCGCTTCTGGACGGCATGGCTGCCGGACGCCACCGAACCCGCGCCCGGTCGGCTGGTGGGCACCGGCGCCCTCAAACACCTGAGCGCCGACCACGTCGAGCTCAAATCCATGCGTGCCGCAGAGTCCCTGCGCGGCCTCGGCGTGGGCCGAGCAATCCTTGAACACATCCTGGGCCAGGCCGTGGATCTGGGCTACCAGCGCATCAGCCTGGAAACGGGCACCCTGCCCTTCTTTGAACCCGCTCACCAGCTCTACCTGCGCTACGGCTTTACTGACTGCGCGCCGTTCGGCAGCTACCAGCTTGACCCCCACAGCCGGTACATGAGCCGCACGCTGTAGAGCCACCCGTGCCACCCCGCAGCCAAGGCCACAATGTGGACCTCGCCTTGCCGGCACCGAAATCCTCTCGCACCATGATCCAGGTCTCCAAACTCCTCCCCCAAGGCCAGGGCCTCGCGCCCGTCCTGCTCAAACGCGCCACCACCGTTGAACTGGACTGGGACGTGCGCCAGAAAAGCCGCTTTGCCGCTACCGACTCCGCCGGGCGCGAACTGGGCATCTTCCTGCCACGCGGCACGCTGGTGCGCGGTGGCGACGTGCTGGTGGCCGAAGACGGCTCCATGGTCCGCGTGATCGCTGCGCCGCAGCCTGTGCTGGTCATCACCCACTGCCAACACCACGGTACGCCGTTCGACCTGACCCGCGCCGCCTACCACCTGGGCAACCGCCATGTGCCCATCGAGCTGCAGCCCGACCACCTCAAGATCGAACCCGACCATGTGCTGGCCGACATGCTGCGCGCTATGCACCTGATCGTGACGGAACAGAACCTGGCGTTTGAGCCCGAAGGCGGCGCTTATGCCGCTGGGCATGGCGGCGGGCACAGCCATGGGGAACATGGACATGGAAAGGGGCACGACCATCACCATGGTCACGACCACTCCCATGACCATTCACATGGCCATACCCACGAACATGGGCATAGCCACGATCACAACCATGCAGTTGCCCCCGTTGCCCCCAGCGCAGTCCCTGCCCGTAGGCGCACCGTGTCCATCCCCGTGGTCGCCCAAGAGCATGTGCACGGCCCCGACTGCAACCACGACCACTGACTCCCCGCTCCATGCGCCTGGACCGCCCCACGCCCCTGCCCGCCGCCAGCTTCTTGCAGCTGATGTGGCTGGCCTCCCCCGCGCTGCCCGTGGGCGGGTTCTCGTATTCCGAAGGGCTGGAAAGCGCCATTGAAAACGCGAGCCTCGCCAGCGAAGCCGCCGTGGGCGACTGGCTGCTGGACCAGCTCCACATCACCCAGGCGCGTGGCGACATGGCCCTCATCGCCAAGGCCGTGGGTGCCTGGCGGCGCGGCGACATGGAGCATGTGAAAGAACTCAACGACTGGGTGCTGCACACCCGCGAGACGAGCGAGCTGCGCCTGCAGACCGAGCAAATGGGCCGCTCGCTGGCCGAATGGCTGCGCAACCAGTACCAGGGCGACGAAGCCCTGATGCCCGCCGTGCGCCACCTGGCCGCTCTGCCCCCCACCTACCCTGTGGCCTTCGCACTGGCCGCGTCGCCCACCCAGGCCAGCGTGCGCGAGGTGCTGCTGGCCTACGCCTTTGGCTGGGCCGAGAACATGGTGCAGGCCGCACTCAAATCCATGCAATTGGGCCAAAGCGCAGGCCAGCGCATCCTGGCCCGGCTGGCCGCCGCCATCCCGCTCGCCGCAGACCACGCCGCCAGCCTGATGGACAGCGAGCGCCAGGCGTTCTCGCCCATGCTCGCCATCCTCAGCGCGCAGCACGAAGTGCAATATTCAAGACTTTTCCGCTCCTAGCGCAAGCAATACAAGCGCAGGTAGCTATTTATTTAGTAGCAAATGACGCCACCACTAGCACCATGACCAACGCCCTGCACCACATCCCCAACCGCACCAAAAACCTGCCCCCCCTGCGCGTAGGCATCGGCGGCCCCGTAGGCTCCGGCAAAACCACGCTGCTGGAGATGCTGTGCAAGACCATGCGCGATGACTACGACCTCATCGCCATCACCAACGACATCTACACCAAGGAAGACCAGCGCCTGCTCACCGTCAGCGGCGCCCTGCCCGCCGAGCGCATCCTGGGCGTGGAAACCGGCGGCTGCCCCCACACCGCCATCCGCGAAGACTGCTCCATCAACCTCGAAGCCATCGACCGCATGCTGGGCGAGTTCCCCAACGCCGACATCGTGTTTGTGGAAAGCGGCGGCGACAACCTGGCCGCCACCTTCAGCCCCGAGCTGAGCGACCTCACCATCTACGTCATCGACGTGGCCGCTGGCGAAAAAATCCCCCGCAAGGGCGGCCCCGGCATCACCAAAAGCGACCTGTTCATCATCAACAAGACCGACCTGGCCCCCCACGTGGGCGCCAACCTGGATGTGATGCACGCCGACACCACCCGCATGCGCACCACCCCCCAGGGCCTCAAGCCGTTCGTGATGACCAACCTCAAGACCCTGACGGGCGTGGCCGACGTGGTGAAGTTCATCGAGACCCGGGGCATGCTGGAAAAGAAATCAGCCTCCGCAGTCAGCTAGAATTCGCGCCTTCCCTCCCGGAGACTTGGGTGAGTGGTTTAAACCAGCAGTCTTGAAAACTGCCGACGGGCAACCGTCCGTGAGTTCGAATCTCACAGTCTCCGCCATGCCTTGACGCGGCTTTTCAGCCGTGCAAGCAGCTCGCTTTCCTTCTCAGCCTCCATGGCCGCAATGGCCATCCAATGCTCGGGCTCTTCTCCCAATTCGATAGCAAAGTTTCCCGCAAGCACAGGGCTTAGACGGCCTTGCTTCTTAGCCTGCGAGAACGCGCTTGGCGTGATGTTGAACGTTCTTGCCCACGCTGCAGCGTTCTGACGTTCAAGTGCTTTCTCAAACAATTCCATGGTCTGGTTCATGTTCATAACCCCTCAACATTGAGAGGGTTTTAACAGATTCACATTGCCAGAGGGTTAACAGGGTCTCAACATTCAGACCGTCTCAACATTGAGTACTGAAGTTGGAGCCGCCATGACCTCAACCCCCCCAGTTTGTCCACCCCCAGCCACCAAAGGCGCTGCACGCGCTGTGGCGGCTCCTGCAGCGTCTGCGCTGGGGGTGTGCACCACCTACACCATCGACTGCCCTCCGGGCATGCTCCACGCCAGCAAGACCCGCAAGCGCTTCGCCAGCGTTTCCGCCTTCGATGGCTACATCGGTGAACTGCGGCGCGTCGGTCGGGTTGTTAATTTCCTTTCGCCTACTCACGCTGTCCTCGCACCTCTTGACTTCCCGAATGGCTCCGGGGTGCTGTTCATGTTCGCTGATGCAACGCCCACGGTGGGCGGCAAGCGAAGCGCCGCCGCCGGGGGTGTTGCATGAGCGATTTCATGGCCCCCCGTCCTGTAACACGGGGGGAAAGCCCGAAGGGCCAGCAGATGGCAAACATCGACTGGCTGAACTGCACATTTGCAGAGCCTGCAATGTCTGTCGAAGGCTTTGTGGCCTTGCTGGGCCGCATGCTGGGACGTCCAGTCTCTGGCATCGCTGATCGCGGCATGCTTGGGTTTGATAGCTCCGTAAAGCTGTTTGCGCGCCATGGCTCCCTGACCAGTCCCATCGGCTGCATTGCCTTCGGCGGTGAATCACAGCGCGGTCGCTGGCTGTTCCAGTTGACTGGCGGCGGCTGTCAATTCGTGCGCGATTGGGCGGGCCTTCGTGACTTGCTCGAAAGCCTCGATGCAAAGTTAACCCGCGTCGATTTGGCTGTCGATTTTCTCGAAGGCGAACACACCGTAGAGGAAGCCGTGACCCTGTATCAGACGGGCGGTTTTCAGCTGAGCGGGCGCCCACCGTCAAGCCGCCTTGATGGCGACTGGATCAACGGTTTGCAGGGGCGCACGCTGTACATCGGCAAAGCCCAAAACGGCAAGATGCTGCGCGTTTACGAAAAGGGCCGACAGCTTGGCGACCCCGATAGCCAATGGACCCGCTTTGAAGTCCAGCTAGGCAGCAGGGACCGCGTTATCCCCTTCGACGTTCTCACTGATCGAGACGCCTTTTTTGCTGGCTGCTATCCCGCCCTCGCCTCCTTCATTGATGAAGCTGCAGAGGTCATCCCAACGCTCACCAAGGGCGGCGAAGTCACTCTAGCCCATCTCGTCTATCACGCGAAGCGCTGCTACGGCAAGTTGTTTGGAACTCTGCTGGAACAGACCAACGCAACCAACGCCGATCTGGTCGAGGAAGTCCGCATTGTCGGTATCCCGCGCCGGGTCAATCTTTCCAGTCTGGCGGCTGGCGTTACGTGGGCCGACGTTCAGGCCCAACACCAAAGGGTATCGCTATGAGCAAAATGCAAATCGTAGGTTTCGAGGGTTCTTCTGGCGTTGGCAAGACCAGCGGCAAAGCCTATGCAATGGGCCAGATTCACACTCTGGCAACACTGGCCGAACCGTTCAGCGAGAACGGCATTTCCAAGGGTCAGATGGGCACCACCTACCGCTGCCCTCTCCCATTGGTCGAGAAGATCAAGCATCTGCAGCCACCCTTCGCCGCTGATGTGGACGTGCGCCCCGTCATGCGCTTTGGCAAGCGTGAAGACGAGGTCTTCGACATCCTGCCGCTCTCGACTGCTAAAGCCGCTGCGTGATGCCGCTCGATCTTTCAGCTATCAGCGATGTGCAGTTGCATCACTTCATGCTCGCAATTGCCACCATCGCGTTTCTCGCTGGCCTTGTTGGCGCATTCGTCCTGCACATCGCTCTAACCGCTGGCGAGTGGGTTGCCGCTCGCTTCATGGCCTGGGAGCAACGCGCAGAACGCATTGCCACTGCCCGCGCTCGCGCAGCGGCTCTTTCCAAGGCCATGCCACGTGGCTGACCCAACAGTCATCGAATGCACCACCGCCTGCACGGTCACGGTGGTGCATCAGATATCAGTCCCTCCCTTCAACCTCACGCTTGAAGAGGGGGCATCAATCGCCATTGCCATCGTGGCGGTATGGGCCGTTGGTCTTGCATTCCGCGAGTTCCACCGGGTCATCTTTGTCGATGGTTCTTCAACGAAAGAAAGTGAGTAACCCATGTCTCTGTTCCTCCGCGCAAAACAAGCCGGTGCCCGCTACGTCAAGAACAGCAAGCGCGTCGCTGCTGGTGCCGCAGTCATGGCGCTGGCGTCCGCGCCAGCCTTCGCGCAAACCGCACCCACTCAGCCCGATGTGACCGAAGCCGTGGCCTACATCCTCGGCACCATGGCCACGATCGCGCTGATCGGTAATGCCCGCCTGCTGGTCTCCGTGACCGTCAGCGTGTTCCGCTGGATTCGCGGCGCTGCGCGCTAACCGGCCTGTTCCGGTTCCCGGGGCTGCAGACCCGGGGCCTTTGCCAATAGGCGCGCGGTGTGCCTATCGTCAAGGGGTCTATATGGGCTTGTGGGTCATCGTCGCTGTGTTGGGGGCCGCATGGCTAATTTTTGCCGCCTGATCTTTGCGTTCCTTCTGGCGTTTCTCTCGTCCATGTCGCATGCGGCCTTCCCGATTCCTGCGGGTAGCACGGTCTACTATTTCCCGCCCCAGCAGACGACCGCTCAAGCGGGCACCCTTGCCGCAACGTGCCCCGCGTGGGTGGCCGTCATGGGCTCCAAGTATGTGTACGTGAACATCAGTCCGCCGGCTGGTTGCCTGTACACGCTTGAGGGTCGCGGCCCCTACACGCAGACGGCCTCCAGCTTCTATCAAGCAGGCACATGCCCCACTGGTTCTACGGCTCAGGGTGGGCAGTGTGTGTGCTCATCTGGATACGTGCAGTCTGGTAACTCATGCGTACCCTACGAGCCCGACAAAGACGCCTGCTTTAACTTCTCCGTCACTGGCACTCTCCCCGGTGGTGATTTGGTCATTGACTATCGCTATTCCGGTAACGTCCCTCACGGCAAACAGTTCTGTCTTCCTGTATCGGGCATGTCCAGCCCCAACAAAGGCTGCAAGGTCACATTTGATCGCGTCTTGTTTATGGACTATGGCAACGGCGTGTCTGTGTCCGAAGGGACGCTCTCAATGTCGCCAGATTCGAACCTCGTAGATCAAAGTTGCGACCTGTCGCCGTCCACAAATCCGCCACCCATAGAAAAATGCCCGAACGGGTACACCGGCAGCGTTAACGGCGTCGAGGTCTGCATAAACAAGGTGCCCGACTCCGGTGTCGGCGGCGAGACGGATTCCACCGAGGAAAACGACGGAACACAAACCCGTCGTGTAGAACGTGACAGCCGCACTGAGTGCAAGAACGGCAATTGCACCACCACGATAACGACCACCACCACCATCACCAACAACAGCACCGGGGCCAGCACCAGCAGCACAACGACCACCACCAGCACGAAACCCCAGGCAGGTTTCTGCCAGGAAAACCCTGGCTCCAAGCTCTGCAGCGATGGCAAAGATAAGGGTTCCTCGTTCGGTGGCACTTGTGCCAACGGCTTTACCTGCGAGGGCGACGCTATTCAGTGCGCCATGGCCCAAGAACAGCACCGCAGAGCCTGCAAGCTCTTTGACGATCAGACGCCAGAGTCACAGCTTTACAACGCGGAAAAGGGCAAAACAGGCAAGCGCACTGGCGATCTTCCCGGTAATGAGACTGTCGCGTTCGGTTCCAGCATGTACGACGCATCGAACATTCTCGGCCCTGGCACCTGCATATCTGATTTGCCGGTTGACGTTCTCGGCCAGACCGTTTCTCTGCCAATCAGTCAGATATGCCCACACCTTGCAACGCTTCGCCTCGCGCTGCTTGCTTTCGGTGCGCTCCTGTGGGTTCTCATCGTCTTTAGGGGGTAGGTCATGCCAGCATTTATCGCGGCGCTCATGGGAGCGCTCATCAACATCGCGGGCACGCTTGTAGGCCGCGTTCTGATCGCTCTTGGTATGAGCGTAGTAACGTTTACTGGCGTGTCCACAACGCTCGATTGGGCGAAGGGCAACGCAGTATCAGCGCTCTCTGCTCTTCCCGTTGAGGTCGTTGGCATGTTGTCGAGCATGGGCGTCGGTGAGTTCCTTTCCATCCTGCTGAGTGCTCTTGCCGCACGTATGACGCTGCAGGGCCTGACCGGTGGTACCGTCAAACGGTGGGTGCTCAAATGATGCGCTCCCTTCGTTTCCAGCGTGGCTACCTGTACCTGACGACAGGCGGTAACGGCGCGGGCAAAACGCTGATGACCATTTGGGATGTTCGTCAGCTCCAGGTGAAGACCGGACGGCCTGTGTTCTTCTGGGGCTTCGCTGCAAAGCAACCCCTACTCGATTTCGGTTGGAAGGAATTCGAACCAAGTGAGTGGGAGGCGTTGCCCGATGGCTCCATCTGTATCGTCGATGAGTGCCAAAAGGTCATGCCCACTCGGGCCACTGGTCAGCCCCCCGCTTGGATCGGAGCCCTGGCGCAGGACAACCGCAAACGCGGGTTTGACTTCTTCTTTATCACACAGCACCCGCTCAACATCGATAGCTTCGTCCGTCGCTTGATCGCTGCGCCTGCTTGGCATCGTCACTTCAAGGCGTCGATGCTGGGCGACGCGAGCAACGAATTGAAGTGGTCTGCGGTGAACGACCAGCCGCAAAAAGACGGCTCAGGCAAGAACGGCGAAGTAACCAGCCGCAAGTGGCCTCGCGAGGCTTTCGATTGGTACACCTCGACCAGCATGGATACCCGCAAAACCGGCATACCGCTCAAGGTCTGGAAGGGTGTCGGCGCGCTTGTGCTGGCGCTTGGCTGCGTTGGCTTCGTGGGCCATCAGCTCTACAGCATGACTACGAAGGGCGGCGGCTCTGGTGTCGCTTCGTCGCTCCCGTCCGTGCCTTCGGCCGCCGCACCCGCAAAGCAGGCCCCCAGTTCCAGCGGCCGCAACAGCGCAGAGCCTGCAAGCGTGGACGAATACCTAGCGGCTCGCACACCTCGCCTGAAAGACTTCCCGCACACTGCACCCGCCTACGATCAAGTCACTGCGCCCACTGTCGCGCCATATCCCGCCGCGTGTGTGCACATGGGCCCGCGATGTGAGTGCTACACCCAGCAGGCCACGCTGATGCAGGTCAGCATGCAAACCTGCCTGCAGGTGGTTAAGCGTGGCTTCTTCATGGACTGGAAGTCCGCACCACCTGCGGACACACAGCAGCCGCGCAACCCGCCCCAGATGGCCCAGCAAGTGGCACAAGCA
Organism: Acidovorax sp. M14; assembly: GCF_049331375.1. NCBI lineage: Bacteria > Pseudomonadati > Pseudomonadota > Betaproteobacteria > Burkholderiales > Comamonadaceae > Acidovorax > Acidovorax sp. M14. The sequence goes on along the minus strand of NZ_CP186263.1, from coordinate 1,162,641 downwards.
GAGCCTGTTCGCACCGTGCCAGTGCCGATGCCTGCCGCTCCTACTGAGCCTCCGCAAAGCCAATACCTGCAGGGCCTGGCTGCCCGTAATGCTCAGGTGCGCTCCAGCTTGATGCAGTGAAGCCGCCTCTTCACTGTGAGACAACGGGGACCCAAACCGTAGACCTTGTGTCGCAGGTTTGGGGCGGGGGTATGGGGCCGCAGGGCACCATGGCAAACGGTCACATAACCCGTGCCCCTTGCCACTGCACACAGATACACTCATCGTAAGGAGGGAGAACATGAGCAGGCGTCCGTTTCAACCAGACGACGAAGACACCGGAACATTTTTGGTTGATGTATTCAAGATCGCCCTTGGCGTATTTATTGGCGGGCTTGCTGCTGCCTTCACCTACGAAGCAATACTGGCGTACCGTGCTGAGGAAGCAATCCGCAAAGCCTCTGCAGAGATAAAGGCCCAGAACGCACGCACCAACGCCGAAATCGCCAAGCAGAACGAACTTAACCAGCAGGCCAGAGAAGAACAGCGCCAGCGCGCCGAGAGTCTGCGCGCTGCTCAGGCCATGGAGGCTCGTCTAGAGTCCGAACGACGACAGCGGAAAGAAGACGCATGGGCCAAATTCCATCAGCCTTCTCCTAACTGCAAACTGGACTCAGGCACCGCCGCGTGCGCCAATGAATACATGGCCGCTCGCAAGCGCTTTGAGAGCCAGTACGTAGACCGTTGACCGTCTACGGATACGCGCGCGTTTCCACCACCGAGCAGAACACCGCTGTACAGCTCGCGGCATTCAAACGCGCAGGAATCAAACACGTTGTACAGGAAAAGCGCAGCGGCGTAGCGCGGCGCCCTGAGCTGCTGGCCCTTCTCGCAAAGCTCCGCCCAGGTGACGTGCTGGTGGTCTACAAGCTGGACCGCCTATCCCGCAGCCTGCGGGATCTACTGCGACTCTGCGAGTCCTTAGAACATGCCGGTGTCTCGTTCCGCAGCCTCACGGAATCAATCGACACCAGCTCTCCCGCAGGCCGCATGTTCTTCCACATGCTGGGCGCTTTCGCAGAGTTCGAAAGAGCCATGATCCGCGAGCGTTGCGCCGCAGGATTTGAGGCCGCAAGGGCCAGAGGTCAGAAGTTCGGGAGGGCACGCTCCATGCCCGAAAAAACCGAAGCGAAGCTGGTCCGCATGTACCTGTCAGGCAACTACACCATGCAGGCCCTTGCGGACCACTTCGATGTCCACACCTCCAGCGTAAAGCGCGCAATTTATCGCGTCACTAAGCCCGCTCACAGTAGCCTCAAGTAACTAGCTTATTTGGGCAAGCATGCCTGCCACAAGACCGATAACAAGGAATCCAATAAACGCTATTAATTGAGCTTTACCCCACACCAATTGATTCACTACATTGATAGCAGCATTTTTATAACTAGCACCGTTAACACTCTCGTTTTCCACAAAAGCTTTCCTCATAGATCGAGGAAAGATCGCCGCCATTTCTTTTACTATCCTTGACCTATCCGGGCGCATGTCGACAGCTATTCCGTATTTTTCGGAAAGCCTTTGGAGTTCTTGTTTTTCAGATTCATACTTTTCTTTCAGCTCTTTGCCTTTGGCAAACGCTTCAGAACCCGTCGCGTGTCCCGATCTCGCTGAGACACCATAAATTTTTGCCACGGCACCACAACAGACTGACAAAATTAGCGCTGCACTGCATCCCAGATATCCATTCACGCCTGTGTAGGGGACTATCTTCTCTGCATTCGTGACCATAAAGGCACCCGTCGCAGCCGTTCCTAAGAGAAGCCAAGTACTGAAGACATCAAAGGGTTCAGACGCTTTCACCACGGTCGAGAACATAGCTTCGACCGCATCCAATTCGATTCTTGATTTGAGCTCCTCGCTCAGCTTCTGCATTTCCTTTGTTACGTTCCAGTTTGTCATCGTCCGACCGCCTGTAAGTCATATTTTGCGGACTATAGCGAGAAGACCTTCTTTTTCCACGTCATCACACTGCACAACGCGCTTTTTTGTTGCTGGGTTTTTTGGTTCGAAAACCACAGTCTCCGCCAGTTCTTGGCCCGGCACAGTTCTAACCGCGAGATGTGCGCCCAGGCCCACACGGCAACATGTCTGTTGCCGAAAGCCCTCCCCCAACTCGGTTCACAAGAACACGTCTGCCCCCTAGACTGTGTTTCGCTGGGCATTGCCGCATCCATGGGCAGGATGGAGGAGTTGGTGTGAGCCAGCTGCCTGAAGTGGTCGGCTATTTCGAGGAGTGAAAGATGTTGTCGTCCGCCCTCTACGCCTCGTTCTTCTTCACGGTGGCGCTGCTGGTCACCACCGCCTACTTCTTGATGGGTGGCCTGCCGCTTCTCACGCTGAAACATGACACCCCACTGGACGCGCGTTTCGTTCGGGGGTTCTTCAACGTGTACTACCGTGCAGCGTTCTGGACGTCACTGGGGGCGTTTGTCAGCTACGCGCTTTGGGGCAGGTATCCCTTTGCCCTCGGCGTGGCGGCCAATGCCTGCGTCGTCTCGCTGCTGCGCAAGCACTTGCTGCAGGCCATGCAGCAGCTCGGCGCAAAGATCGAGGCCAGCAGCGACGGGGCGATTCAGCACTTTCGTCGTGTGCATACGGCAGCGCTCTGCGTCAATCTGGTTCAGCTGGTGGCCATCGTCTGGGGGCTGCTGTGGCTGTCCCGGCAGCTCAGATAAAAGTCTCGGTAGCGAGCCAGGCCACCCCTGCGCTCTGCGTGCAGCCTTCTTTCTACCTCGCCAGTCCCGCTCCCTGCGGTGCAATCGGGGTCAAATCTTCTGGGCGGCACACCTCTTCGCTGTGCGCCAACCGAATCCACAGACCGGTGCGTTTGATGATGACGTAGTCCACGCTCACCGTTCTGCCTTTGTAGAGAAATTGCGTGCCGGGTTTGTACAGAATCATTCTTGTGATGTAGCGCGCTGGGATGGCTGGGTGATGACGGCATCGCCCGTACCGCAATGGTGCCGACAGATGGACACGGAGGCTTTGCGGCTCGGCAAAAGGCCTACGGCGCAGTCGCTTTTTCATCCCTGTGTTGATGCCTTAGGGCGGGCAAAAAAAAGCCCGCAAATTGCGGGCTGAACACTTGCGCGATGCAAGCGGGAGGGATGTCGAGGGGATCGACGGACCAATGTTAGGACGGTGACTACTGAGGCCATGTAGGACAGGACCCATTCCTCCAAGCTCTGTCGATCAGCAGAAGGGAGGGGTATGGATTCAGTACCCGAGCTATCGGCGCTTATGTTCCGTAAATCCTTGCGCAGCCCCGCCCCGTGGCCTTGGCCAGGTACATCGCGGAATCGGCCTTGCGCAGGAGTTCTTCGGCCTCGGTGCCGTCGCCGGGCGACAGGACAATGCCGATGGACGCGCCGATTTGCAGCGCGTGCGCTTCGATCTCGGTGGGCTGGCCCAGGGCTTGCACCAGACGGTCGGCCAGGCGGTACGCGCTGTCACCGTCCGATACCCCCCGCTGCAGCAGCGCGAACTCATCACCGCCCAGGCGCGCCACCACATCGTCCTCGCGCGCGGCCTGCGTCAGTTGCCGGGCCACCCACACCAGCAACTGGTCACCCACGGCGTGCCCGTAGCGGTCATTGACGGGTTTGAACCCATCCAGATCCACGTACAAGACTGCGAAACCACGGCCCGACCGGTGCACGTCGGTGGCTGCGGCCTGCAATGCTTGCAAAAAGGCGGTGCGGTTGAGCAAGCCCGTCAGGCCGTCGTGCTCTGCCACATGGCGGATCTGCTGCTCGGCCTGCTTGCGCTGGGTGACGTCGGTGAAGGTGCGCAGCGCGCCGCCGCCTTTGATCGGCACGGTCTGGACCTCCAGGATGCGGCCGTCGGGCCGGGGACGGTCATACACCTGGGGCTGATCGACCCCGCCATTGCTGTGCCGCAGCAGGTCCTGCACTTCTTGCGATGCGCCCTGGAACTCGCCACGAGCCCGCAGGTAGGCCAGCACATTCACCAGCGTGGGCTTGGACGCCATCAGCTCGGCTGGCAGGTCCAGCAGTTCCATGGCCCGCCGGTTGCACAGCTCGACCACCCCCGTGGCGCTGATCTTCGCCACGCCCTGGTCCATGTGCTCCAGCGTGGCTTCGAGCAGGATGGATTTCTCCCGCAATTGCGCCTCGCTGTCGCGGGCGCTGCGTTCGGCCTGCGCCAGCAAGCGCTGCTGGCGCTTGAGCTCGGTGATGTCCACATGGGCGTAGAACACGGTGCCGTCGCTGCCCTGCTTGGCGATGACGCGGCTCCAGCGGCTGCGTGGCAAGGGCACTTCAAACGGTGCCCCCGCAAAACGCATGTGCTCCTGCAGGGTCGATAGCCCGTCGTAAAACGGTGCCATGTCGCCCTCGCCCCCGACGGACCATGCATGGCGGTACACCTCGTCAAACGCCAGGCCCACTGCGGCAGCGCGGTCCGGCAGGTGGTACATCTGCATGAAAGGCTGGTTGACCCACTGGATGCGCTGGTCTTCAGCGCAGATCATCAGCCCATCGGGAATGCGGTCAAACAGCTCGGTGCTTTCGATCAGTGGACTGCGCAGGTAGCCGGGTTCGTGGATGTCGCCGCTAGACTGCGCAGCCATGTCAGTGGATGCGCTCTGAGCCGTTAGCGCCTCGGCACGCCACACACGCACCCGCCCCACGCCATCGATGGGCAACGACGACACATGGACGCGCAGCCCCCGGTGCTCAAAGCTGTAAGGCCGGGTCTGTGCCCGGTGCCGCTCGACCCCGGCCGTGATGTAGCGCTCGATGTTGGGCAGCTCCTGGGCATCCAGCCGCTGGGTGTAGAAGCGGCGCAGATTGGCCTCGTAGGGCTCGCCTACGTACACATGCCCCGCGTGCTCTGGAAAGAACTTGAAGAAGGTGCTGTTCCAGGCCAGCGTGCGGTCGCTGTCGTCAAACGCACAGAGCGCCACGTCCAGACCATCCAGGGTGTCGCCCAGGGCACGGATGAGGCGAAGGCGGGAATCGTCAGGCATGGTCAGAAGGTTCGGTACGGCGACGTCGACACAGGCCCGCGCATCACGCAGCCCCAGATGGCACGGGCCCGCCGCTGCCAACACACAATGGCGGACGCTCCATTGTGCGGAACCGTACTTACGGCAACCCGTCGAGGAGTGGTGGCCCCGCGACCAGTTGGTGAGCATGTTGCCCTTACGCAACACATCTTGATACAAGTCCAGAATCCGCTACATGGAGGCGGATGCAGGCAACAGCCCGTTACGGCTGGAAACCGGCCCATGTTGCTACGGAAACCCCATGGCACCTGCATTCCGCTATGGTGGGTGTTTTGAACTCAGGAGCCCGCTGCCATGATGAAGAAGACCCGCACCCCTTTTGCCGTCGCCTGCTGCCTGGCCCTGGGAGCGGCCGTCACCGGTTGCGCGGGTTATGGGCAGACACCCGCGCTGTCGGCAGGCTCCGCTCCCGCAGGGTCTGGGTCACCCCCCGCCAGCGTGTGCAACGCCCAGCCCGCACAGTTCGTCGTGGGGCAAAACAGTACCGCATCGGTCGTAGAGTCTGCACGCCAGCGCTCCGGCGCGCAGACGGCGCGCATCCTGCGCCCCGGGCAGATCATCACCAAGGAATACGACACTCAGCGGCTGAACCTCGAAGTGGACGGCACCGGCCGCATCCTCGCTGCAAAGTGCGGCTGAGCGGAGGTTGCGCTGCCGATGAGGGGTGACTGAAACCCGCGCGGTCAGTCCGCCAGAAACAGTTCCTGCAGATCGCTCAGAAAGTCAAAACCCCGCTCGGTAGGCCGCACGCGCGCCATGTCGCGTTCGATCAGGCCCTTGCGCTCGGCTGCTTCGAGCCCCTTGGCGATCGCGGTCAGCGGCAGGCCTGTGCGGGCCATGAAGTCCTGCAGCGCAAAGCCCTCGCGCAGGCGCAGGGCGTTGAGCATGTACTCAAACGGCAGATCGGCGCGGCGCACCTCGTCGTCCTGGGCCACGGCATGGCCCGCCAGGGCGTTGTCCATGTAGCGCGCCGGGTCCCGAAAGCGCACCTGCCGTACCACGCGGTGGGCAAAGCTCAGCTTGCTGTGCGCGCCCGCGCCGATGCCCAGATAGTCGCCAAACTGCCAGTAGTTGGTGTTGTGAAAACACTGGTGGCCCGGCTGCGCGTAGGCCGAGATTTCGTAGCGGGTCATGCCCGCCTGGCCCGTCATCTCGGTGATGCGGTCGAGCATGGCGTAGGCCTGATCGTCCTCGGGGATGGCCGGGGGGAACTTGGCGAAGTAGGTGTTGGGCTCGATGGTGAGGTGGTAGATGGAGATGTGCGGCGGCTTGAAGGCCAGCGCGGTCTGCAGGTCCTGCTCCAGTTCTGGCAGCGTCTGGCCCGGCAGCGCATACATGATGTCGAGGTTGAAGGTGTCGAAGGCCGCAGCAGCCTCCTCCACCGCCGCCATCGCCTGGGCGCGGTCGTGCACGCGGCCCAGGGCCTTCAGGTGCTGGTCGTTGAAGCTCTGCACCCCCACCGACAGGCGGGTAACGCCCGCCGCACGGAAGGCGCGAAACCGGTCTGTCTCGAACGTGCCGGGGTTGGCCTCCATCGTGATCTCGCAATCGGGCTCCAGCCGCAGGCGGGCGCGGATGTCGCCGATCAGCCGGTCGATGGCTGCGGGCGAGAACAGGCTGGGCGTGCCGCCACCGATGAAGATGCTGTGCACGGACCGCCCCCAGACCAGGGGCAGCCCCGCCTCCAGGTCGGCCATCAGGGCGTCGATGTAGCGCTGCTCGGGCACCTCGCCGCCGGTGCTGGCACCCGCGCGGAATTCATGCGAGTTGAAGTCGCAGTACGGGCATTTTTTGAGGCACCAGGGCAGGTGCACGTACAGCGACAACGGTGGCAGGCTGGGCAGCTGCAGCAGGCCCGGGCGCATGTAGTGCTGGATGTCGCGCACCACCGCTGGCTCTGTGTCACCCTGGGGCGTGATCGGGATATGAACCACGGTCAGCGCCCTTCTACAACCAGCGCTCGCGCATCAATGCCAGCATCTGCGCGGCCGAGCGGCCCCGGTGGCTGTGTGCGTTTTTCACCTCCACGGGCAGCTCGGCAAAGGTCTTCCCGAACTCGGGGATGAACATCACGGGATCGAAGCCAAAGCCGTTGCTACCCCGGGGTTCGGTGGTGATCTCGCCCACCACGCGGCCCACGGCGATCAGCGGCTCGGGATCTTGCGGGCTGCGCACGGCGACCAGGGTGCTGACCATGGCGGCGCGGCGGTTGGTCACACCTTGCAGCTGCTCCAGCAAGGCACGCACGTTGTTGTCATCGCTTTTCTCGTAGCCGAACTGGGTGCAGTAATACGCCGTGTCCACACCGGGCAGGCCGCCAAAGGCATCCACGCACATGCCGGCATCGTCGGCCAGCGCGGGCAGGCCTGTGTGCTCCGACGCAAACCGTGCCTTGGCCAGGGCGTTTTCGACAAAGGTGCGGAAGGGCTCCTCGGCCTCGCCCACGCCCAGATCGGCTTGGCGCACCAGCTCCACGCCCAGGGGCGCAAACATGGCCTGCAACTCGGCCAGTTTGCCGCGGTTGTTGGATGCTAGAACAATTTTCATGGTCAAAATGGCCACAAGCGATAGTGGAATAAGCGCCAGCAGCTATCAATTAAGGAGTATTTTGCAACGCCTGCTGTTGCAGCTGCACCAGTTGGGCAATGCCCTGTTCGGCCAGGCCCAGCAGCTGGTCCATCTCGGCGCGGGTAAAGGCCACGCCCTCGGCCGTGCCCTGCACCTCCACATAGTGGCCCGCGCCGGTCATCACCACGTTCATGTCGGTGTCGCAATCCACGTCTTCCACATATTCCAGGTCCAGCAGCGGTGTGCCCTGCACGATGCCGACAGAGATCGCCGCCACGGGTTGCAGCAGGGGCGACTGGGTGATCTTGCCGCTGCCCAGCAGCTGGTTGACCGCATCCTGCGCAGCCACCCAAGCGCCGGTGATGGCGGCGGTGCGCGTGCCACCATCGGCCTGGATCACATCACAGTCGAGCTGGATGGTGCGCTCGCCCAGCAGCTTCAGATCAAACACGGCGCGCAGGCTGCGGCCAATCAGGCGCTGAATCTCTTGCGTGCGGCCTGTCTGCTTGCCCCGCGCGGCCTCGCGGTCGCTGCGGGTGTGGGTGGCGCGGGGCAGCATGCCGTATTCGGCCGTGACCCAGCCTTCGCCACTGCCGCGCTTGTGCGGGGGCACGCGCTCTTCCACCGAGGCGGTGCAAAGCACCTTGGTGTTGCCAAACTCGATCAGCACCGAACCCTCGGCGTGCATGGTGTAGTGGCGGGTGATGCGCACAGGACGCAGTTGGTTGGCGGCGCGGTTGCCGGTGCGAATGAAAGTGGTCATGGTTCGTGGGTGTTCAGAAAATGCCTTCCAAGCGTCGCCCAATGCGCACGCCAGAAAACGGAACGGTTCAACTGACAGGCATCAGCCCAATGCACGAGGCTGCGCAGCCTCAGCCGGGCCTATCACGTCCCTCAGGCTTTGCGGGCCGCAGAGCGGCGAATCGCCTCGTTGATTTCGGCAATCGAGCGCTCGATGGCCGCATCGTCCAGGTCATCCACCAGCCCATCGAGCGGACCGGCCTGGATGGTGGAGGCGAACACGTCGTCGCTGATGCTGTCGGTGGAAACGCCTTGGGTGGACTCGAACGCATCCGGCGTCTCCCACTCCAGGGCCACCACCGTCACGTTGTCGCTGCTGTCCCCGGCTTTGCGCAAGGCGTCTTCCACCAGCTCGGGCACGGCATGCGATACGGTGTTGCGGCCCAGCTGCTTGGCGATTTCGTCGTCGCTGAGCGTGCCCCAGAGGCCGTCAGAGCACAACAGGATGCGGTCGCCCTGCTCCAGGTACACCGGGCCAGTGATGTCGTAGATGGGCTTGGTGGGCGAGCCCAGGCAGGTGAACAACACATTGCGGTTGATGCGCTCCAGCCCGGGCGGCGGCGTGTTGCGCAGTTCCATGTACGAGTGGTCCCGCGTGCGGGTCAGCAGGTCGCCATCGCGCACCATGTACAGGCGCGAATCGCCGCAGTGGATCCAGGTGGCGGTACCGGCCTGCAACACCGCCGCAACCAGGGTGGTGCGCGGGGTGTCGAGCATGCCTTTCTCTGTGGCGTAGCGCAGGATCTGGTGGTGCGCCGCGAGCAGCGCACCGGACAGGAACTCCTGCACATCCTTGAGCTGGGGCTTGGCCTGGCGCTGGAACAACGCCGAGATGGTCTGCAGCGCGATCTGCGCAGCCACTTCGCCCTCGGGGTGGCCGCCCATGCCGTCGGCCAACACAAACAGACCCGATTCGCGCGTGTAGCAATAGCCCATGCGGTCTTCGTTCTTCTCGCGGCCGCCGCGGCGGCTGATCTGGAATACCGAGAACTTCATAAGGACTCACGCAAACAAGGATGCACCGGGGCGCCATCCATGGACACATGCCTCGCCCGAACCTGCATTGCGTGTGCCTGGTTCATTTGGGCTTGGCTCCGATTCCGGTGGCTTCACCCACCTTCTGCACATTCTTCTTGGTGTCAGACACCAGGGTGTCGAGCTGCAGCCGCATCTTCTCGGCCACGGTGAGCTTGGTGTAGCGGCGCTCCCCTTCGCGGCTGAGCTCCTTTTGCAAGGCAAACACCGACTGGGGGCGGGACAGAGGGTCGAGCGCCATGCACCACTCGACGACCTCGATCAGGTTGTCGGAATACACACCGCGCAGCTTGGTCAAGGCCAGCGACAGACGGTCCTTGTCCACCCGCTGCGGTGCCTCGTTGGGCGGGAAGCCCTGCATGCAGGCATAGATGCAGGCGCCGATGGCGTAGATATCCGTCCACGGCCCCATCTGCGAATCGCGCCGGTACATCTCGGGCGCTGCAAAGCCGGGGGTGTACATGGGGCGGATGAAATTGCCTTCCTTGCTCAGCACTTCACGCGCCGCGCCGAAGTCGATCATCACGGCCTTGTTGTCGTCGGTGATGAAGATGTTGGCGGGTTTGATGTCCAGGTGCAGCATCTTGTGCTGGTGCACGATGCGCAAACCGCGCAGCACCTCGTCGAACAGCGAGCGGATGGTGGACTCGCGGAACACCTTCTGGGTCTTGAGGTCGCGGGCGGTGATGATGAAGTCCTGCAGGGTCGCGCCCTCCAGGTAGTTCATCACCATGTAGACGGTTTCGTTCTCGCGGAAGAAATTGAGCACGCTCACCACCGAGGCGTGCGAGATCTGCGCCAGCGAGCGGCCCTCTTCAAAAAAGCTCTTGAGCCCCAGGCGGTACAGCGAGAGCTTTTCGGGCGGCACCTTGGGCAGAAGCTCGCCGGGAGCGCGGGTCGCGAGGGATGAGGGAAGGTATTCCTTGATGGCGACCTGCTGGCCTTCGGCGTCGAGGGCCAGATAGACCACTCCAAAACCACCGGAGGACAACCGGCGCACCACACGGTAGCCGCCAATTGCGGTATCGGGCGGCAAGGGGGCCGGTTTGATTTTTGACATATTTTGCGAAGATGATTCGGGGGTAAGGCGGAACCCGGATAATCGCCGGATCGCAAGCAACCATCAAAAAGTCCAATGGCAGTTTACAGCATGACCGGATACGCCAGCGCACAGCATGGCGCATCTGCCACTGGCGCTGAAACCGACGCCCGCGCCCCCCAGACGCGCAGGCTGGGACTGGAAATCCGATCCGTCAACAGCCGCTTTCTGGACCTGTCATTCCGTCTGCCCGACGAGCTGCGCGCCCTGGAGCCCACGCTGCGCGCCCTGCTCACAGCGCGCCTGAAGCGCGGCAAGGTCGAAGTGCGGGCGGCCCTCGACAGCGACGATGGCAACAGCCTGCAAGACCCACCCGCCAGGCTGCTGCAGCGCCTGAACTCTCTGCAAGACTCCGTGCGGGCCTGGCTGCCCAGCGCGGCGCCCCTCACTGTGGCGGACGCCTTGCGCCTGTGCGCCAACGCACACTCGGGCAGCGAAGACTGGAGCGAGGCCGTTCCAGCCCTGGCCGAAGAAGCCCTGACCGCCTTGCTGGCCGCACGGGAGCGCGAAGGCAAGCGCCTCGCGACCATGCTGCTGGATCGCGTCAAGCAGTTGCGGGCCTTGGCCGCACAGGCCGTCCCCATGGTTCCGCTGCTGGTGGAGCAGCAACGCCAGCGCTTCATGGAGCGCTGGAAAGAGGCGATGGCCCTCACCGATGGATCCACGCTGCCCGAGGCCGCCCGTGACCGCGCGTTGACCGAAGCCACCGCCTTTGCCATCCGCATCGACGTGGCCGAAGAGATCACGCGGCTGGATTCGCACCTGGACGAAATTGAGCGCCTGCTGAAAAAAGGCGGCGAAGTGGGCAAGCGCCTCGACTTCCTGATCCAGGAGCTGCACCGCGAAGCCAACACGCTGGGCTCCAAATCTGCCGCGCTCGACCTTACCCGCATCAGCGTGGACATGAAGGTGCTGATCGAGCAGATGCGCGAGCAAGTGCAAAATATCGAATAACACTCATTTTTTGATAGCGCCTGGCGCACATCAACCATGGACTATCCTGGAAATCTCATCGTAGTGGCAGCCCCCAGTGGTGCCGGCAAGTCCAGCCTGGTCAAGGCACTGCTGGAGCTGGATTCGCACGTTCACCTCTCGGTCTCACACACCACCCGCGCCCCGCGCGGCCAGGAGAAACACGGCCGCGACTACTACTTCGCGTCGCAATCTGAGTTTGACGCGATGGTGCAGAGCAATGCCTTCGTGGAGTGGGCGCATGTGCACGGCAACCGCTACGGCACCTCCAAGAAGGCCATCGAAGAGCGCATTGCCCAGGGCTCGGATGTGATCCTGGAAATCGACTTCCAGGGTGCACTGCAGATCAGGGAAGCCTTCGCCAACGCCGTGCTGGTCTTCATCCTGCCGCCCAGCTGGGAAGAGCTGCGCTCTCGCCTGGAGCGGCGCGGTGAGGACACGCCAGAGGTGATCGAAGTCCGCCTCAAGAATGCAGCCGAAGAGATGGCGCAGGTCAGCAAATTCGACTTCGTTATAATCAATGAATTGTTTGAGCGCGCGCTTTTCGACCTGAAAGCCGTAGTTCACGCCCAGCGACTCAAGTACGCCGCCCAGCGCCGCGCCCGTGCTGACACCTTCCAGTCGCTCAATATCACCTGAATCCCCGGAGTAAACGATGGCACGCATCACCGTAGAAGACTGTCTGGAAAAGATCCCCAACCGCTTCCAGCTCGTGCTGGCCGCCACGTACCGCGCTCGCATGCTGAGCCAGGGCCACGCTCCCCGCATTGAAAGCCGCAACAAGCCGGCGGTGACCGCCCTGCGTGAGATCGCCGAAGGCAAAGTGGGCCTGGAGATGCTCAAGAAGGTTCCCGGTTGAACGTTTTTCAGGGCAAAGCCCATCCAAAAGCACCGCGCCAGCGGTGCTTTTTTTTGCCCAAAAGTCCTCTGGCGCTGTCCCGCGCTACATTTAAGGCATGAACGCGGTGCTCAACTCACCTTCTGCAACGCAGCCCCGGCCCGGTGAACCGGCCCCGACAGGCAATCTTTCGGCAGCCGCTGCGGCCGCCAATGCGGCTGCGGCCAGCTTCGCCGCGCTGACCGACAGCCTGGACTACCTGGACGCCACCAGCATCGAACAGGTGCGCCAGGCGTACCGCTTCGCCGACGAAGCCCACCTGGGGCAATTGCGTAACAGTGGCGAGCCCTACATCACCCACCCCATTGCGGTCGCCGCACAGTGCGCGGCGTGGAAACTTGATGCCCAGGCGCTGATGGCGGCGCTGTTGCACGACGCCATGGAAGACTGCGGTGTGACCAAGGCCGACCTGATCGACCGGTTTGGTGCCCCCGTGGCCGAGCTGGTGGACGGCCTCACCAAGCTGGACAAGCTCCAGTTCAACACCCGCGAAGAGAACCAGGCCGAGTCGTTTCGCAAAATGCTGCTGGCCATGGCGCGGGATGTGCGCGTCATCCTCATCAAACTGGCCGACCGCACCCACAACATGCGTACGCTGTCGGACATGCCGCGCAGCAAATGGGGCCGCATCTCGTCCGAGACGTTGGAAATCTATGCCCCCATCGCCCACCGCCTCGGCCTGAACCAGACCTACCGCGAACTTCAGGACCTGGCCTTCCGGCACCTGCACCCCTGGCGCTACGCCACCCTGGCCAAAGCGGTCAACAAATCCCGCAACCGCCGGCGCGATCTGGTTCAAAAAGTGCAGGCGGAAGTGGATGCCGCCTTTTCCAAGATCGGTATGAAGGTGCGCTTGGCTGGGCGCGAGAAAACGCTGTACGCCATCTATCAAAAGATGGACCTCAAGCACCTGAGCTTTGCCCAGGTGACGGACATCTACGGCTTTCGGGTCATTGTGCCCACCGTGACCGATTGCTACACGGCCCTGGGTGTTTTGCACCAGATGTACAAGCCGGTGCCCGGCAAGTTCAAAGACCACATCGCGATTGCCAAGCTCAACGGCTACCAGTCGCTGCACACCACGCTGGTTGGCCCCTCGGGCGTGAACATCGAGTTTCAGATGCGCACCGACGAGATGCATGTGATTGCCGAAGCTGGCGTGGCAGCGCACTGGCTGTACAAGGCCCAGGACGGAGAAGGCACTGCCGCAGAACGCTTGGGAACCAAGTGGCTGCAGTCCTTGCTGGACATCCAGAACGAAACGCGGGATGCGGCGGAGTTCTGGGACCACGTCAAGGTGGACCTGTTTCCCGATGCGGTGTATGTCTTCACGCCCAAGAGCCAGATCATGGCCTTGCCGCGTGGTGCCACGGTCGTGGATTTCGCGTACGCGATTCACAGCAATGTGGGCGACCGTACCACCGCTGCAAAAATCAACAATGAGCAGGTTCCGCTGCGCACGGAACTGAAAAACGGTGATGTGGTCGAGATCATTACTGCCCCGGTCTCCACACCTAACCCTGCGTGGCTGGGTTTTGTGCGTACGGGCCGTGCGCGGTCTAAGATCCGTCACTACCTCAAGACCTTGGCCCAAACCGAGTCCGAAGGGCTGGGCGAAAAACTGTTGACCCAGGCGATTCGCGCGGAGGGCCTCGAACAACTGCCCCCCGTCAACGCCGAGACCCAACCGCTGTGGGACAAACTGCTGCGCTTTACCGGCAACCGCACGCGCAGCGAGCTGATGACCGATCTGGGTCTGGGCAAACGCATTGCCAGCATCGTCGCCAAACGGCTCATGGTGTTGATGTCAGAGCATGGCCACCGTCCGGACGCCCTGCTCATGACCCGTGAGCGCTACACATCCCACGAGAACCTGTCGCAAGGAGCCGTCACGCTGGACGGTAGCGAGAATGCTTCCGTGCAATACGCCACCTGCTGCCGCCCCGTGCCAGGCGACAGCATCGTCGGTTATCTGGGCCGCGGTGAGGGGCTGGTCGTGCACAACGCACATTGCAGTGTTGCCAAACGGCTTCAGCATAAAGACAGCGAACGGTTCATTGCCGTGGACTGGTCGGACGAGCCCACTCGCATGTTCGAAACGGGCGTGGTCGTCACTGTGAACAACGGCAAGGGGGTGCTGGCGCGCGTGGCGGCAGAGCTTGCCAATTCAGAGGCAGACATCACCCATGTGGATATGGACGATGAGGCAGCCCTGGACACCACGGATTTGCGGTTCATCGTGGCGGTTCGTGACCAAGCCCACCTTGAGCTGGCATTGCGCAACCTGCGGCGTACGCAGGCGGTGCTGCGGGCGGCAAGAATCACGCCGCAGCCCTGACACCGCAACACGGAGCATCAAGCTCCAAGTTCTCTGGAATTGGCACACGGACTGCCGCTTGTGCGCAAACAGGCTATGTGGCGGCGCTCCGAGGTGGGTACTGCACCTCCACCACCTCCAAATGGCGCACCCCGCCCGGCGTAGGCAGTTGCACCTCATCCCCAACGCGAGCCTTCAACAGAGCCCGCGCCACAGGCGAAATCCAGCTGACTTGACCCATACGACTGTCAGCCTCGTCGATGCCCATGATGGTGATCGTGCGCTCACCGTCCTCATCGTCGGAGTATGTGACGGTGGCCCCAAAGAACACCTGTTCACTGCCCGCATGCAACCTGGGGTCCACTACTTCGGCGATCTCGAGCCGCTTGGTCAAAAAACGGATGCGCCGATCAATTTCGCGCAGACGCTTCTTGCCATAGAGGTAGTCGCCGTTTTCAGACCGGTCTCCGTTGCTGGCCGCCCAGTGCACCACATCCACGATCTTCGGCCGCTCGTTGTCGATGAGATCCAAAAGCTCTGCCCTCAGGCGTGCATAGCCTGAAGGGGTGATGTAGTTTTTGCCACCCGGCGGCAAAGGAGGCAGTGCCAATCCTTCGTCATCGTCAGCGCTATCGGTTTCCTTGGTAAAAGCCTTGCTCATCGCCAGAACTCTCCAATCAGCGCAAAGCGCTTGGGCAAATGAAAAAGCCTGCAATCTTGCGATTGCAGGCTTTAAACATTGGTGCGGCTGGCAGGAATCGAACCCACGACCCCTTGGTTCGTAGCCAAGTACTCTATCCAGCTGAGCTACAGCCGCTAAGCTTTGAATTATAGCATGATTTCTTGGTGACCCTTGAAATTTGCTTTTTTCCGATTGCTTTCCTGAGTCAGGCACCGCAAACAGACAGTCAATTCAACGCAAGCCGAGATTGTAATGCACGATGAAGGCTCCAAAAACAAACTGAGCGATTTGGATCACAAAACACGTCATTTGTTGATGGGCCCGCCCTGCAAGCGAGGGTGGTAGGGCGTGTTGGACTTGAACCAACGACCAAAGGATTATGAGTCCTCTGCTCTAACCAACTGAGCTAACGCCCCCAGCCATGCTCCAGCGCTATACAACGGGGCAAGCGCCATATTGTAGGGGCTTACTTGCGGTGACTGAGTGCGTTGGACACCAGCTTGGAGGTAATGTCCACGATCTGGATCATGCGGTCGTATGGCATGCGCGTAGGACCAATCACACCCAAAGTCCCCACCACCTTGCCGTCCACCTCATAAGGGGAGCTGACGATCGAGAGCTCTTCAAAAGGCACGACCTGGCTCTCGCCGCCGATGTAGATGCGCACCCCTTC
Source organism: Acidovorax sp. M14 (assembly GCF_049331375.1). NCBI lineage: Bacteria > Pseudomonadati > Pseudomonadota > Betaproteobacteria > Burkholderiales > Comamonadaceae > Acidovorax > Acidovorax sp. M14. Next base: position 1,146,528 of record NZ_CP186263.1, on the reverse strand, counting down.
CGCTTGGCTTGAGATATCCAGAAGGCGAAGGATCTGCGTCTTCTGCTCGAACAAGTCGAATGCCCTGCGCAGGTTACCCATGTCGCTGGAGAAATCACTGACGGAGAGCAGGTTGCGCTCGCCAGAAATTACCACCTCGTCCTGCGCCTCGGAGAGTGCTTCCGAACCTACGTTGACTGCTGCTTGCATGAGCGATGCGATCTCTCCGCGCAGCACATCGACCTCGGACTTCAAACGCTCTCGCACCTGCTCCATTGCGAGCCCGGCGTAATGTGCATTCAGAAAGTTGGAGGCTTCGACCAGTTGCGACTGAGAGTGATCCACCTCGGTGAAGATCACACGATTCTGTACGTCACCTTCCGGCGACACGATGATGACGAGAAAGCGCTTTTCAGAGAGTCGCAGGAACTCTATGTGACGAAATACGGAAGTACGCCGAGGAGCCATCACCACACCGACGAACTGGGAGAGGTTGGACAGCAGCTGTGCGGCGTTGGCGATGACCTTTTGGGGCTGCTCCGGAGCCAACTGCGCTGGCATGACCGACTCACGCTGCACCGTCAGCATCGTGTCCACAAACAAACGGTATCCACGCGCGGTGGGAATGCGGCCTGCGGAGGTATGTGGACTCGCAATCAGGCCCAGTTCTTCCAGGTCCGCCATGACGTTCCGAATCGTAGCAGGCGACAAATCCAGGCCAGACGCACGAGAAAGCGTCCGCGATCCCACGGGTTGCCCATCAGCGATGTAACGCTCGACCAGGGCTTTCAGCAACAACTTGGCACGGTCATCGAGCATGGAATGATTTTAATGATGTAATTTCGTGATGACGTCCAATTTCCGCCATGTCGCACTTATAGGCAAGTACCAGACTTCAGCTACAGGCGCCTCTGGTGACGGCTCGCGCAGGGCTTTGGAAGACATTGCACATTTCTTGGAGCGTCAGGGATGTGAGGTTGCACTCGAAGCGGAAACCGCCAGCAATACCGGACTGACACACTATCCATCTTTGAATGTAGACCAGATCGGTGCGCGATGCGATCTGGGCCTGGTGGTCGGGGGTGATGGGACGATGCTGGGGATTGGTCGCCGCCTGGCCCGTTTTGGAACGCCATTGATCGGCATCAACCAGGGCCGACTGGGTTTCATCACCGACATTCCTTTCGACACCTATCAGACCACATTGCCGCCCATGCTGCGAGGGGCCTACGAAGAAGACCAGCGGCCACTGATGCACGCAACCGTGGTTCGCGATGAGCGTGTGGTGTTTGAAGCCCTGGCCATGAACGATGTGGTCGTCAACCGTGGGGCGACCTCGGGCATGGTGGAACTGCGCGTCGAAGTGGGTGGCCAGTTTGTGGCCAACCAAAGGGCCGACGGTCTCATCATTGCATCGCCTACCGGATCGACGGCCTATTCGCTGTCCGCAGGAGGTCCGATGCTGCATCCCTCCATCCCAGGCTGGGTGCTGGTTCCTATCGCACCGCATACGCTGTCCAACCGCCCCATCGTGCTTTCCGATGCGACGGAAGTAGCCGTTGAAGTGGTGAGCGGGCGCGATGTCAGCGCAAACTTCGACATGCAGTCTCTCGCATCCCTGCTGCATGGCGACCGCATCCTCGTCAAACGGTCGGAACACCGTGTACGTTTTCTACATCCGCAGGGCTGGAACTACTTCGCGACACTGCGCAAGAAGCTGCGCTGGAATGAAGGGGGCTCCTGACCATGGCGTTGCGGCAGATTACCCTGCGTGATTTCGTGATCGTACAAACCCTGGAACTGGATTTGCGCAATGGCTTCACCGTGTTAACCGGAGAGACCGGTGCAGGAAAGTCCATTCTGATCGACGCATTGCAACTGGCCTTGGGGGCACGTGCAGATGCAGGAGTGGTGCGAGAGGGATGCAGCAAGACCGACATTTGCGCGGAATTTGACTGCCCCGCACACGCCCGACCTTGGCTGGATGAGGGAGGGTTTGAAGCCGATGACCGGCTGTTGCTACGCCGTACTGTCGACGCGCAGGGCAAGAGCCGTGCGTGGATCAATGGCACCCCTGCTACGGCCTCCCAGTTGCGCTCGCTGGGCGAGATGCTTGTCGACATCCACGGTCAGCACGCGTGGCAAAGCCTGACCCGACCAGAATCGGTGCGAGGCTTGCTTGACGCTTTCGCCGGTGTGAACACCCGAGATACGGCATCTCGCTGGGCACAATGGCGCGCGGACCTCAAGGCATTGCAACAGGCGCGCGCCGCGCAAGCCACACTGCAGCAAGAGCGCGAGCGCCTGCAGTGGCAAATCAGCGAAGTGGACAAGCTGGGGCCCGGTGATGACGAGTGGGAGGAACTCGACGCCCAACACAAACGCCTGTCCCATGCACAGGCCCTGCTGGATGGAGCGCAGGGGACGCTTCAGGCCTTGCAGGAAGACGAAGGTGGAGCTGTTTCCGCACTGACCCGCGCGCATGCCCTTCTTCAAGCCCAGGAACATATTGAGCCAGAGTTCGCCAATCTGGCCGATATCTTGGCGTCGAGCCTGGCGCAGACGACCGATGTAGTGCACTCGCTGCACAGCTACCTGCGCCATGCAGACATCGACCCGCAACGGCTGACGGAGCTGGACGAGCGCATGTCCCAGTGGATGGGACTGGCACGCCGATACAAACGCCCTCCTGCAGAGCTACCTGCGCTACTCAAGGACTGGAAAGCATCCCTGCACGAGCTTGATGCTGCAACCGATCTTGACAGACTGCAAGCCAGCGAGTCGGCCAGCGCCAAGGCATACCAGGCAGCGGCACGCACGCTATCCATGGCCCGAGCCAAAGCGGCCCCCAAACTCTCCGCCTCCATCTCTCAGGCCATGCAGGGACTCGGCATGGAGGGTGGCAAATTTGAGGTATCGGTGGGCAAGGCGGCAGAGCCCTCACCCGATGGTATCGACGATGTCGTGTTCTTGGTCGCAGGGCACCCAGGCATGACACCCAAGCCCGTCGGCAAGGTCGCATCGGGTGGCGAGCTGTCTCGCATTTCGCTCGCCATTGCGGTCACAACCAGTGAATTGGGTGCCGCCCCTACGCTCATTTTTGACGAGGTGGACTCCGGGGTGGGTGGAGCAGTCGCCGAAACCGTAGGAAGGCTGATGCAACAGCTGGGGCGCGATCGGCAAGTGCTGGCAGTGACCCACCTGCCGCAAGTGGCGGCCTGTGCGCATCACCACCTCAAAGTGGCTAAAAACAAGAGCGCTCAAGGCACAACCAGCACGGTTCTGGTTGTGCAGCAAGATGAACGAGTGGCAGAAATCGCTCGCATGCTGGGTGGCGAGCGCTCTACCGAGACCACGCTGGCGCACGCGCGCGAAATGTTGGGCACTGCTGTGCCGGCGTTGGCCGAAGCGACTACCCCACCTTCGGATTCCTCTATCTCCTCCACTGCCGCTAGGAAACGCTGATGGCTCTTGAGATCGTTGTCATCACAGGCATGTCAGGGTCTGGAAAATCCGTCGCCTTGCATGCGCTGGAAGATGCTGGCTACTACTGCGTAGACAACCTGCCACCCGAACTGCTGCCAGCCTTCGTAGCGCTGGAACACAAACACCATGGCAACCGTGTAGCCATTGCAGTGGATGTTCGCAGCGCCACCTCGCTGCACCAAGTCCCTCAGGAATTGAGCCGTTTGCGCAGCCAGGGCGTGGCCGTGAAATCCCTTTTTCTGGACGCCACTATTGATACCCTGGTGCGGCGTTTCTCCGAAACGCGCCGCCGCCATCCCTTGTCGCACGACGATCTTCAACAAGGGCGCAGGGCGTTGGTCCAGATCATTGAGCTGGAGCGGGAGTTGCTGGCAGAGCTGCGCGAACAATCGCACGTGATCGACACCAGCACCATCCGCGCCTCCCAATTGCAAAGTTATGTCAAAGGTCTGATGTCCACGGCGCAAGGGCAATTGACCTTGGTATTCCAGTCCTTTGCGTTCAAACGCGGCATTCCCATGGATGCCGACTACGTCTTCGACGTGCGCATGCTGCCCAACCCGCACTATGAGGCGGCCCTTCGGGATCTCACAGGACTGGACCAGCCTGTGGCCGACTTTCTGAACCTGCAACCGGACGTGGCTCTGATGCGTGCGCACATTGAACAGTTTCTGGCGCACTGGCTGGATATGCTGGACCGCAACCACCGAAGCTACGTCACGGTAGCCATCGGTTGCACGGGCGGGCAACATCGCTCTGTCTATCTGGTCGAGAGACTGGCCCAGGCTTTCAGCGACCGGTGGACCGCGCTGAAGCGCCACCGCGAACTGGACGGGCGCTGACTCTTACGCTGGCGCCTGATTGCTACGCGCTAACCTGCGCGCAGCATGAGTAACGGGATCTCGGCGCTGGCGAAGGCGGCACAGACATTCGCTGGAGCGACATGCGCACCTACCAAAGGGTAGATTGCGTGGTGTCCAGCAACTTGCGAATAGGCGCCGGCAACCCCACCGAAGACCATTGGTCTGGCCCCAGCCACTCCCCCTCTTCTGCTAGGGCAATCATCCCGTTAGCCTGTATCAACAGGGGATGAAGGTGCAGGTCCCGGTGCGTCAGCACATGTACGAAGGGCTGCAGCTCTTGCTGCACCAATTGCTCATTGCCACCCAAGCTATTCACAAAAGTATCTCGGGACTCCAGGTCAGGGAAGACGGGTACGCAGTGCATTCCCGCCCAGATCCCTGTCGATGGGCGCCGTTGCAGCCAGATACGGCCTTGGCCATCACGCAAGATCACCAATTGCCAGGATTCGGCCCGGCGTGAGAGTGTCCGGGTTCTGACGGGATAGCGTTCAGGATTGCCTTCCTTGAAAGCGACGCAATCCGCCGCCAAAGGGCAATCGGAGCATTTTGGAGCGCGAGGCGTGCACAGGGATGCCCCCAAGTCCATCAAGCCCTGGGTGTAACGGGGCATCGCCACATCGAGATCGCGCACAGGCAACAGCGCATCGGCATGCTCCCATAGAAGGCGCTCGTTCTTGGCAGAGGCCAGATCTTTGTCGAAGCCCAGCAGACGCGTCAGGACCCTCCGCACATTGGCATCCAGAATGGGTACGCGCTCTGAAAAACAGAACGATGCAATGGCGCCGGCGGTCGAACGCCCGATGCCCGGCAAAGACGCTAGCACCGACGCCGTTCGCGGGAAGGCACCATCATGGTCAGTCATGATCTGCTGGGCGCAGCGATGGAGATTGCGTGCACGGCTGTAGTAACCCAAACCACTCCACAATCCCAGAACTTCGTCCTGAGGGGCTGCCGCCAGGGCGCTCACATCAGGAAACCGACCCAGAAAGCGCGTGTAGTAGTCCAGCACGGTGGCGACCTGGGTTTGCTGCAGCATGATCTCCGACAGCCACACCCGGTACGGGTCTCGGGTCTGCTGCCAGGGCAGATGGTTACGCCCGTGTACCGCCTGCCAAGCGACTACCCGCTCGGCCACACCCTCTCGGGATTCAGCACTCATGCAGAAACCGGATGCGCTTCAGTCACGGCCGGCAGAGCCACCAACTTGGAGGTGAGCTCGTGGAGCTTGCGCTCCAGCTGTCCCAACTCCTCTTCGCCAGCCTCGATTTCGGAGATTCTTTCCACCAACCCACTGGCAGCCTGTTGAATGCGATCTACCGCCTCCATGCGACGAGCGAAGCTGCGCCGCCGCTCCCGCAGCTGCGCGTCCAATTGCGCGGTGGCGGATTTGCTCCACAGTTCCAGGTCGTTGGCGGCCGACTCATAGACCGTACGCAAACGCATCGCCAAAGCGCGCACCAGACGCTCGGCAAACTCGGGTTGCGCCAGCTTGAGCGCATTGCTCATGCCCAGGTACTGCAAATGGCTCTGCTCGATTTGGTGCAGGTCTTGCGCAAAATGCTCCAGCTGTGGCGGCGTAGGCACCTGCAAGGAAAAACCGAACTCGGCATTGAGCTGCCGGAAGGTCCCGCTCAGCATGGCCTGGATCTCGGTTCCAGAGGCTTGCGCTTTGTCCAAGGTGCCTCGCAGCTTGTCAAAGGTCTGGACGTATATCTTCTTGACGCCGAGCTTGAGCCCTTTTTGCTGCAGCGTCTGGGCCAGCTCGGCCAGCTCTGCCTTGAGAGCCTTGGCGCCCAGCTGTTGGAACACATCACGCAGCAACTTGAGATGAACCGCGCGAACCGCCTGAATCTTGGCGGTACTGAGGTCGAATTCACGCTGCTCTTGCTCAATGCGATGGCGCATGGATTCGATCACTGATGCATTCTTGCCCCGCAGGCTGCGAAGCTCTGCCATCTGGTCATCGAGGTCCCGCCGCCGAATGTTGATGACCCGCGACGTTTCGGTGCGCAGGCTCGCCACGCCTGTAGCCACAGCAGCGCGCAATATGGACTGGCGCCTGCCCATGATGCCTTTGGCCAGGGCCTCTTCCAGCGCGGGGAGTCCACTGGTTTCCAGCAATACGTCATCCGCGGTGATCTTGGCGACCAAGCCCTTTTGGGCCGATACCGGCACCACACGATCCAGAGACACACCAAGCATCTCCGCCGAGGTAGCGCACTGCCGCTCCATCTGCGACTGGACTTGCTCGGCGGTGTTGAGCGTGTCCCAGAGCGTATCGATCTTGTTCAACACCACCAAACGCGCTTCCACGCTCTCTGGTGAGATGGCCAGGTGCTCACGCCAGATCGAGAGGTCCGAGCGCGTCACACCGGTATCAGCGCTCAGGATGAACACTACCGCGTGTGCCTGGGGAATGAGGTTGACGGTCAACTCCGGCTCCGCACCCACGGCGTTCAGGCCGGGCGTGTCCAGAATCACCAGCCCTTGCTTCAAAAGAGGGTGAGGGATATTGATGATGGCGTGGCGCCACATGGGCACCTCCACCATGCCCTGCGCATCGGGCACAGGATTCTCGTCCGTCAGATCGTCATGCCAGAAACCCAGCGCACGCGCATTGTCCAAACTGACCTTGCGCACCTCCGCCACTTTTTCGAGGGCTTTGGCAATCTGGTCCGCGTTGCCGACGTCCAGGGGAATCTCGTGCCAGCGGTCTGCCTTGACGCGCCACTCCGCCAGACTCTGCATCTGAAGCCGGGTTTCAATCGGTAGCAGCCGCAAGCTGGGCGCCACATTGGCGTCGTAACCCAGCTCGGTGGGGCACATGGTCGTGCGGCCAGCGCTGGCAGGCATGATGCGGCGGCCGTAGTCAGCAAAAAAGATCGCATTGATCAGCTCTGACTTGCCGCGCGAAAACTCCGCCACAAACGCCACCATGACCTTGTCGCTGCGCACCTGATCCTCCAGCCGCTGCAGGCGCTCTTGCACCGCTGCATCCATGAGGTCGTGCGTGGCCATCCAATCGGCCAGCCGCTTGAGCTGCTGGGCGAACTCCCGTCGCCAGACGCCATGCTGGTCAAACTGTTCGTTGAATGAAGGTCCCACTTTGCTCCCAGAGATCTATGGATGGCCCGCGAGGCAGGTATATACAAAATATAGCATCGACCGTCCGCCAGCTGTCACAAACCGCCGATCGGACTGTCGGCACCTAGGGGCGCTGACACTGCCGGCAGAAGTAAGTGCTTCTTTGTCCCTGGCGAATCAACTCGATGGCTGTACCACAGGCGTGGCATGGCTGACCATCGCGGCCATACACATTCGCGGCCGTCTGAAAGTGGCCCGCCATTCCATCGGCATTCGAAAAGTCGCGCAGTGTGCTCCCCCCCATTTCTACAGCGCGGGCCAGCACGGAACGAATGGCCTGATGCAACTTCTGGACCCGGGCAGCGCCGATGCGGGAAGCCACAGTAGTGGGACGGATGCCAGACAAGAAAAGCACCTCGGAGGCATAGATATTCCCCACTCCTACCACCAAGCGTCCCGCCAGAAGCAATTGCTTGATGGGCATCCGGCTTTTCTTGAGTCCCGCCTGAAAAGTCGGGAGCAGAAACTCTTCTGACAAGGGCTCCATGCCCAACCCACCCAGCAGCTTCGCGGCCACGGGTGAGTCCTCCGATGCCGCATAGACCACTGCCCCAAATCGGCGCGGATCATGCAGGCGCAGCGTGCCACGGTTGGTGACGAGGTCAAAATGGTCATGCGGGCCCGCTTCCGGCATATCAGTAGCAAACCTCAGGCTGCCGGACATGCCCAGATGCAGAAGAAGCAGGCCTTGCTCCATATCCAGCAACAGGTACTTGCCCCGCCGACGCAATCCGACCACTTGCTGACCCACCAGCAATTGCGGGTCGCAACCCAGAGGCCATCGCAAGGGCTTGCCCATCACCACCGCCTCGATCCGGGCTCCAGTGATCGCGTTAGCAAAACTGCGCCGCGTCACTTCCACTTCAGGCAACTCAGGCATACAAACAACCGGGCAACGGCTTAACAGGCATGGATTATTATGGCCCGATGGTGTTATCCCACAGCTTTCGTACCGTCGCCTTGGCCACTGTGATTGCGGCCGCCGCCCACTCTGCCTGGGCCCAAAAGCCCGCCGGCGAAAGCCCTCCCCCGAGCGAGTCCTCCTCTCCAGTGGCGTCCAACCCCGCGCTGGACGCAGAGCTGTTCTACGAAATCTTCCTGGGCGAGATCAGTGCGCGCACCGGGGACCCCGGTGCCGGCTACGCATTCATGCTGGAGGCCGCGCGCCGTAGTGCGGATGGTCAGCTTTACCAACGCGCCGCTGACATTGCCTTGCAGTCACGATCGGGCGAATACGCCCTGGCTGCCGCCAGAGCCTGGAAGGAAGCCTTGCCCCAGTCGCGCGAGGCCAATCAATATGTGCTGCAAATTCTGATCGCGTTGAACCGCATCGCCGAAACACCGGAATTGCTGCGCCAGGAACTCGCACAGGCCTCTCCCCGGTCCAAGGCTTCGGCGCTGGCCTCCCTGCCACAACTGTATGGACGTGCGAGCGACAAAGCGCTGGCCGCCAAAGTGGTGGAACAAGCCCTGGTCAACGAACTCACCAATCCGGCGACTGGGCCCGAGGCCTGGGTATCGCTGGGCCGCTTGAGGCTTGCTGCGGGTGACAAGGCCGGCGCGCTGGACGCGGCACGCAGGGCGCAGGGCTTGGACAATGCCAGTGAAAGTGCCGCCCGGCTGGCGCTGGAGCTGATGGACGAAGGTCTGCTGGACGCGGAGCCCATCGTGACGCAAACACTGTCCAAGCAGCCCATCCCAGACCTGCGCATGGCATATGCACGGGTATTGCTGGGCCTGCAGCGCTACCCAGAGGCCAGTCGCCAACTGGAAACCGTCACGAAGGAAAAGCCTGATCTGACGGAGGCCTGGCTGGTGGCGGCCACTCTGCAATACCAAGACAATCGGCTGCCCGCTGCTGAGGCGTCACTGCAGCGGTTCATGGAGCTTGCCTCTGCGTCCGCCGATGCCGACCTGCGGCGAAAGAGTCTCACGCAGGCGTACTTGCTGCACGCACAGATTGCCGAGAAAAAGAAAGACTTTGCGGGCGCAGAAGCCTGGCTTGCACGCATCGACAACGCAGAGGAAGTCTTTGGTGCACAGACGCGTCGCGCATCATTGCTGGCACGCCAGGGCAAGCTCGCCCAGGCACGTGCCTTGTTGCGCAGCTTGCCAGGCAATTCCCCAGAGAGCCACCGCCTGAAACTCATGGCCGAAGTACAGCTACTGCGCGACCAACGCCTGTACCAGGAAGCCTACAAAGTGCAAACGGAACTGGTGGCCATAGCTCCGGACGATGCGGAATTGGTCTACGACCAGGCCATGCTCGCCGAAAAGGCTGGCCAGCCCGACACCATGGAACAGCTGCTGCGCCAGGTGATCGCGCGCCAGCCCGACTACCACCACGCCTACAACGCCCTCGGCTATTCGCTCGCGGACCGGGGTGTGCGGCTGGATGAGGCCAAACAGCTCATCCTGAAGGCCCTGCAGTTTGCCCCGAACGACCCCTTCATCATGGACAGCCTGGGATGGGTGGAATTTCGCCTGGGCAACAAGGCCGATGCACGCAAGCACCTCGAAGCGGCCTTCAAGGCACGGCCCGATGTGGAGATAGCCGCACATCTGGGTGAGGTTCTCTGGAGCATGGGCGACAAGGACGGCGCAACGCGCGTCTGGAAAGAAGGACAGCGCGCCAGCCCCGACAACGACACCCTCAAAGAGACCCTGAAACGCCTCGGAGCCTCCCTCTGATGCCAGGCCTGTTTGGCAACATCGTCAGCCCACTGACCGGAACGCTTCGCCATCGATGGAGGGGCTGGCTGGTGTTGTGCGCCTTGTGGCTTGCGGGCTGTGCGCAGCCAATGCCATCAGCCCCTGCGGAGGAAAACAGCTGGAACGGTCGCATCGCACTTCAGATTGACGGGCAGGCTTCGCAGTCTTTTTCCGCCATGTTTGAGCTGCGCGGCACCGCACAGGCCGGCGGACTCGTTTTGCTCAGCCCTTTCGGCAATCGCATTGCGCAACTCGACTGGAAGGATGGGCATGCGCAACTGGTCAGCGGCCAGGACACCCGCACCTCTGATTCCCTCGACACGCTGATCCAGGATGTGACCGGTACGCGCATTCCTGTGACCGCCCTGTTTAGCTGGCTCAAGGGCACCCAGGCCAGTGCGACGGGGTGGCAAGCTGACCTCACCGGCATTGCCGACGGACGGCTGACGGCACGCCGTGACGATCCACAGCCCACCGCCACGCTGCGCATTGCACTGACTCCCTGACGGCCTGCCCTCTGCGACGGCCAGCAGCACCGTTCGCACGGCACCACCTCGTACCACCTCCCCATGCAAGCCTTGTATGACGTGCCGGCCCCGGCCAAGCTCAATCTCTTTCTGCACATTACCGGGCACCGTGCGGATGGCTACCACTTGCTGCAGTCCGTGTTCATGCTTGTGGACTGGTGCGACACCTTGCACTTCGAGCGCCGAGCCGATGGGTTAATTTCGCGGGAAGACCTGTCGATGGCACTGCCCGAAGTGGATCTCTCGGTTCGTGCAGCTCGCGCGCTGCAAGCCGCCACGGGCTGCAGCGAGGGTGCGCACATCAGCATCCTGAAACGCGTGCCCGCACAAGCGGGCATGGGAGGAGGCTCGTCTGATGCCGCAACCACGCTGCTCGCATTGAACCGGTTGTGGGGACTCAACCTGCCAAGACATGCGTTGGCCAAGATCGGTTTGCAACTGGGTGCAGATGTTCCGTTTTTTTTATGCGGTCACAACGCTTGGGTGGAGGGAATTGGTGAGACAATCATGCCGCTTGAGAAAGCGCACCAGCTGCCGCAAGCGAGCTTTGTGATCGTGAAGCCCGCTGCAGGTTTGGAGACAAAAGAAATTTTTTCGTCACCAAGTTTGAAACGCGATTCAGATAGTGCTACAATCTTAGGCTTTGCTGCAGCACACTTTGACTTCGGTCGAAACGACTTGCAGCCGGTTGCTCAGGCTCTTTGCCCGGATGTTTCGCAAGCCATTGAATGGCTCAACGATCGCGGTCTCAAAGGCAGAATGACAGGCTCAGGCAGTGCAGTGTTTGCGCAGATGTCACATGCAGTCGACCTGCGCGGAGCTCCAGAGGGCTGGCAAGTGAAGGCATGTGAAAATCTGATGATTCATCCTCTGGCAGGTTGGGCATCAAGAGAAATTTAAGGTTGGTTGCCTTCGGCAATTGACCTGTGTAGGGGAGTCGCCAAGCTGGTTAAGGCACCGGATTTTGATTCCGGCATGCGAAGGTTCGAATCCTTCTTCCCCTGCCAAACGCTTTCCGCGTACGGGCTTTTATTTCAGACTGCTGGGACGCTCATGCAAGCCAACCACCCCGACTTCATGGTTTTCACCGGCAATGCCAATCCTGGCATGGCAGCTGAAATTGCCCAACACCTCGGCACCACCCTCGGTGCGGCTGACGTGGGTCGCTTCTCTGACGGTGAAGTCACCGTCGAAATCAAGCAAAACGTGCGTGCACGTGACGTTTTCGTGGTGCAGTCTACCTGCGCGCCCACCAACGAAAACCTCATGGAACTGCTGATCATGGTCGATGCGCTCAAGCGTGCATCGGCTGAACGCATCAGCGCTGTGATTCCCTATTTCGGTTACGCCCGTCAAGACCGTCGCCCCCGCTCGACCCGTGTGCCCATCACGGCCAAGGTGGTGGCCAACATGCTGCAAGCCGTGGGCGTGGCCCGCGTGCTGACCATGGACCTGCACGCTGACCAGATCCAGGGTTTCTTCGATATCCCCGTGGACAACATCTACGCCTCCCCCGTTCTGCTGGGCGATCTGCGCCAGAAGAACTACGAAGACCTGATCGTTGTCTCCCCCGACGTGGGTGGCGTGGTGCGAGCCCGTGCACTGGCCAAGCAACTGGGTTGTGACCTGGCCATCATCGACAAGCGTCGCCCCAAGGCCAACGTGTCGGAAGTCATGCACGTGATCGGCGAAATCGAAGGCCGCAACTGCGTGATCATGGACGACATGATCGACACCGCCGGCACGCTGGTGAAGGCTGCCGAAGTGCTCAAGGAGCGCGGCGCCAAGAGCGTGTACGCCTACTGTACACACCCCATTTTTTCCGGTCCTGCCATCGAACGCATCGCCAAGGGCACAGCCCTCGATGAAGTCGTGGTGACCAACACCATTCCGCTGAGCGACAACGCCAAGGGATGTTCCAAGATTCGCCAACTCTCCGTGGCCCCGCTGATCGCCGAAACGATCCAGCGCATTGCCAAGGGTGAGTCGGTCATGAGTCTGTTCTCGGACCAGGACAACCTGTTCTGACGCGCTCCCCCGGGAGCGTTGCAGTCGGATTGCACGCAGGCCTCCTTCGGGAGGCTTGTCTGTTCGAGAGCAATGCGCAGGCCTGCCGCCACAGTGGCGTAACAGGTCTTTTTTAATCGGGATATGACTGGTCGCGGTCTGTCCTTTTCAGGAGCTAACTATGAACTTCGTCGCTTTTGAGCGCGCCAAGCAGGGTACGGGTGCGAGCCGCCGTCTGCGTAATTCGGGCAAGACGCCTGGCATCGTGTACGGTGGTGCTGCAGAGCCCCAACTGATCGAGGTGGACCACAACGCTCTGTGGCACGCCCTCAAGAAGGAAGCGTTCCACTCCAGCGTGCTGGACATGGAAGTGGCTGGCACTACGTCCAAGGTCGTGCTGCGTGACGTGCAATACCACCCCTACAAGCAACTGGTGCTGCACATCGACTTCCAGCGCGTGGATGACAAGACCAAGCTGCACCTGAAGGTGCCACTGCACTACAGCGGTGCTGAAGAGTCCAACGCCGTCAAGGTGGACAAGTGCATGGTCAACCCCGTCGTGAACGAACTGGACGTGACCTGCATGCCTTCGGACCTGCCCGAATTCATCGCTGTGGACCTGTCCAAGCTGGAAAAGGGTGCTTCCCTGCACCTGAAGGACATCAAGCTGCCCAAGGGCGTGGTGGCCAAGGTCCGTGGCGGCCAGAACAACAACCCCGTGCTGGTGTCTGTTGTGCCTCCCGTCGTGGTCGTTGAGACCCCTGCTGACGCCGCTCCTGCAGCCGATGCCAAGGGCAAGGGCAAGGGCAAGAAGTAATTCGTCGGTCCACGACCCCGATCACTTCGCCCGGTCAACCCGCGTTGCGGTGGTGACCACGAAACGGCCCACCTTGCGTGGGCCGTTTTCATTGGTGTAGCGCACTTTTCACGCCGCACCTCTATCTCGCCAACTGCATCCTCAGGCAGCCACAGCCCTCCCGACGGCCTGCCCCCCATCCCAGCCACCGATAATCCCGCACATGATCAAGCTGTTTGTAGGCCTGGGAAACCCCGGGCCGGACTACGAAGACACACGGCACAACGCCGGCTTCTGGTGGATTGATGCCCTGGCGCGCGAGCTCAAGACCACGTTGGTGCCCGAGCGCAGCTACCACGGGCTGGTGGCGCGCACCACGGTGCACGGCCAGAACGTGTGGCTGCTTGAGCCGCAGACCTTCATGAACCTCTCGGGCAAGTCCGTGGCCTCGCTGGCGCGCTTCTTCAAGATCCTGCCCGAGGAAATCCTGGTGGTGCACGATGAGCTGGACATTGCCCCCGGCCAGGTCAAGCTCAAGCGCGGCGGAAGCCATGCCGGGCACAACGGCCTGCGCGACATCCACGGACAATTGGGCTCGCCCGACTACTGGCGCCTGCGCATCGGCATCGGCCATCCGGGCGTCAAGAGCGAAGTGGCCAACTGGGTGCTCAAGAAACCGTCGCCAGACCAGCGCACGCTGATCGAGGACAGCATCGCCCACTCGCTCAAGGCCTATCCCGCTTTGTTGGCGGGCGACATGGAAAAGGCCACGCTGCTCATCCACACCACCAAACCGCCCCGCCCCAAGCCCCCTCGGCCCGTAGAGGACTGATGGGCGACCGGCACGCTCAGCCGTTACGCAGCGGAATTTGCTACTTATTCAATAGCGTTCCAGGCATGATCCACTAGCGCAAGCGGCCGATTGGATTCAAATTACGTTGACGCAGACGCCTGCAGCCGCTGGAACTTCTGCCACAGGGTTTCGCGGCTTTCCACGTGCTGCGGGTTCACGGGAATGCAGGCCACAGGGCAGACCTGCACACATTGGGGCTCGTCGAAATGCCCCACACATTCTGTGCACTTGTTCGGGTCGATTTCGTAGATCTCCTGCCCCAGGTAGATCGCCTGGTTGGGGCACTCGGGCTCGCACACATCGCAGTTGATGCACTCGTCCGTGATCATCAGCGCCATACAGCCTCCCAGTGCACAGGGCCAAAAACAGGGGCAACGGAGCGAGCGGCGCGATTCATGCTCCGTATTATCCCGCGCCGGTGGCATGTGCCTTGCGTGCCACACTGCAACCCACCACCGCTGACGGGGACGTTTTTACCGTTATGCTGTGTATACACATTAATTTTGACGCCCCTGCGTCTGACCCACCTGCCAACGCACCCGACCCATGGGCCTGTTTTTTCTCAAGCGGTTTGTCACCCTCCTGGCCACGTTGATTGGCGCCTCCATCGTCGTGTTTCTGGTGCTGGAAATCCTGCCGGGCAATGCCGCGCAGATCCTCATGGGCCCCGATGCCTCTCCCGATGCGGTCGCAGCTCTGGCCACCAAGCTGGGTCTGGACCAGCCCGCCACCCTGCGCTACTGGCAATGGGTGAGCGGCCTGGTGGTGGGCAACATGGGCGACAGCTACGCCTACAGCTCGCCTGTGCTCGACCTGGTGCTGGAGCGCCTGGCGCTCACCGTGCCGCTGGCCCTGATGGCGATGGTGATCACCACAGTGCTGGCCCTGGCCGCGGGTGTGTATGCCGCGGCGCGCCACAACAAACTGGGTGACGTGGGCGTGATGGGCCTGGCGCAGATCGGCATTGCCATCCCCAACTTCTGGTTTGCCATCCTGCTGATCCTGCTGTTCTCGGTGAAGTTGCAGTGGTTCTCGGCCGGTGGCTTTCCGGGCTGGACGGAAGACGCTGGCGGCAGCCCGCTCGAAGCCCTCAAGGCCCTGCTGCTGCCCGCCATTGCGCTGGCCGTGGTGCAGGCGGCCATCCTGGCGCGCATCACCCGCTCGGCCGTGCTGGAGGTGCTGCGTGAGGACTTTGTGCGCACCGCGCGTGCCAAGGGCCTGACGCAGCGCGCCGCGCTGTGGGGCCATGTGCTGCGCAACGCCATGATTCCGGTGGTCACGGTGATGGGGCTGCAATTCGCCAACCTGCTGGCAGGCACCATCGTGGTGGAAAACGTGTTTTACCTGCCGGGCCTTGGGCGCCTTATCTTCCAGTCCATCTCCAACCGCGACCTGATCGTGGTGCGCAACTGCGTGATGCTGCTCGCCGCCATGGTGGTCATCGTGAACTTCGTCGTGGACATCCTCTACGCCGTGATCGACCCCCGCGTAAAGGCTTCCGACATCTGATCCCCATGAGCGCTGCTGTGTCCCCCCCCTCCTCTTCCACGCCCTCCGCCCCCGGCTGGCTGCACCGCGCTCTGCGCCACCGCAGTTTTGTCATCGGCGCCGTGTTGTCGGCGCTGCTGATCCTGGCTGCTCTGCTCTCCTTCGTCTGGACGCCCTGGTCGCCCTACGAGATGGACTTGGCCAACAAGCTGGCGAGTCCATCCGGCACCCACTGGCTGGGCACCGATGCCTTTGGCCGTGACGTGGCCTCGCTGCTGCTGGTGGGCGCCCGCAACTCCATCCTGGTAGGCGTGATCGCGGTGGGCATTGGCCTCACCATCGGCACGGCCCTGGGCCTGCTGGCCGCCGCCAAGCGCGGCTGGGTGGAAGAACTCATCATGCGGCTGGCGGACTTTACCTTCGCCTTCCCCGCCATCCTCTCGGCCATCATGATGACGGCGGTGTTTGGCGCGGGCATCGTCAACTCCATCATCGCCATCGGCATCTTCAACATCCCGACGTTCGCACGCGTCACCCGTGCCTCGGCCAACGCCGTGTGGTCGCGCGAATACATCCTGGCCTCACGCGCCTGCGGCAAGGGCAGCTGGCGCATCACGCTGGAACACGTGCTGCCCAACATCCTGTCGGTGCTCATCGTGCAGGCCACCATCCAGTTCGCCATCGCCATCCTGGCTGAAGCCGCCCTTTCGTACCTGGGCCTGGGCACCCAGCCGCCCCAGCCCTCCTGGGGCCGCATGCTGAGCGAGGCGCAGACGCTGATGTTCCAGGCCCCGCTGCTGGCCGTGTGGCCCGGCGTGGCGATTGCGCTGGCCGTGCTGGGGCTGAACCTGCTGGGCGACGGGCTGCGCGATTTGCTCGACCCCCGCCTCTCTCGCAAGCGCTGATAGCCCGCACCGAAGACCACCAGCACTCCACGATGTCTCTGTTAGAAGTCTCCAACCTCCGCATCCGCCTCCAGACGCACCGGGGCCCCGCCGATGCCGTGCGCGGCGTGAGCTTTTCGCTGGCGCGCGGTGAAACCCTGGGCCTGATCGGTGAATCGGGCTGTGGCAAATCCATCACGGCCATGTCGCTCATGGGCCTGCTGCCCGAGAGTGCACAGGTCACTGGCAGCATCCGCTTTGACGGGCAAGAGCTGGTGGGCCGCACCGATGCACAGATGTGCAAGATGCGCGGCAACCGCATTGGCATGGTGTTCCAGGAGCCCATGACGGCCCTGAACCCCGTGCACACCATTGGCCGCCAGGTGGCCGAGCCGCTGCGCCTGCACCGGGGCATGAATTCAGCAGCCGCACGCACCGAAGCGATTGCCCTGCTGGACCGCGTGGGCATCCCCAATGCCGCGCAGCGTTTTGATGCCTACCCGCACCAGTTCTCGGGCGGGCAGCGCCAGCGCATCACCATTGCGATGGCGCTGGCCTGCGGGCCCGACCTGCTGATTGCCGACGAGCCCACCACGGCGCTGGACGTGACCATCCAGCAGCAGATCCTGGACCTCATCAGCGACCTGGTGGCCGAGCGCAACATGGCGCTGATCCTGATCTCGCACGACCTGGGCGTGATCTCTCAGAACGTGGACCGCATGATGGTGATGTACGGCGGCAGCGTGGTGGAAAGCGGCTCCACTGCGTCGGTCTTCTCGGCCATGGCACACCCCTACACACGCGGCCTGTTCGCCGCCCGGCCCCACCTGGGTGCCGTGCACGCGCCCGGGCAACGTCCTCGCCTGTCCACCATTCCGGGCACGGTGCCCGAGCTGGTGGACCTGCCCGCAGGCTGCCCCTTTGCGGGGCGCTGCAGCTACACGATGGATGACTGCCACCACAAACAACCCGAAGCCACCCTGGTGGCCACCGATGCCGACGGCGACCACTTGGTGCGCTGCCTGCGGCGCGAGGCCATTGCCGAGGCGCAGAGTGCGAACCTGGTGAACATCGTCGAAGTGGCTGCATGACCCACGCCGATCACACCGCCGTCGCCCCAACCGCCGCGCCGCTGCTCCAGGTGACCGACCTGGTACGCGAATACACCCTGCCCCGCGAGCACCTGTTCCGCCCGCCGGGGAAGGTGCATGCGCTCAACGGCGTGAACTTCTCGATTGCCGCAGGCCGCAGCCTGGGCATCGTCGGCGAATCAGGCTCGGGCAAGTCCACCCTGGCACGGCTGGTGATGGCGCTCGATGCGCCCACCTCCGGCACGGTGGAACTGCTGGGCCGCAACCTGCACCAGCTGCCCGCCGAACAGCTGCGCCAGGCGCGGCGCGACTTCCAGATGGTGTTCCAGGACCCTTACGGGTCGCTGGACCCGCGCCAGACCGTGGAGCGCATCGTGACCGAGCCGCTGCAGGCGCAAGGCCAGACCACGCGCGCCGAGCAGCGCGAGCAGGCCGCCCAGGTGCTATCGCAAGTGGGCCTGCGCACCAACGACCTGGGCAAGTACCCGCACGAATTTTCTGGCGGCCAGCGCCAGCGCATCGCCATTGCACGCGCCCTCATCACCCGGCCCCGCCTCATCGTGGCCGACGAACCCGTGAGTGCGCTTGATGTGTCGGTGCAGGCCCAGGTGCTGAACCTGATGCAGGACCTGCAGCAGCAGTTCGGCATCACCTACATGCTCATCAGCCATGACCTCGCGGTGGTCAACCACCTGTGCGACGAGGTGGTGGTGCTGTACCAGGGGCGCATCGTGGAGCGGGGATCGCCGGGCGAGCTGTTCCGCAACGCGCAGCACCCTTACACGCAGTCGCTGGTGGGCGCCGTGCCGCAGGTGCTGCCCGGCCGGGCACGGGCACGCCGTGCAGCTGCCGCCGCTGCAGCGACTGCGGCAACGGCAAAAACCGCATAACCACATGCAGGTGTGATGGTGTAAAAAGCTTCTTTCCTCCCCGGTAACAAATTGCACCGGGGTCTCTATGGTTGTTGTCTGGTTTTTTGTCTGGAGAGTCCGAACATGCTGAACCGCCGTACCGTCCTTGCCACTGGCGCCATCGCCGCTGTGCCCTTGACCACCTCGCTTGGCGCCCTGGCGCAAGGCCGCAAAGATGCGGTGACGCTGGCGATGACGCTGGAGCCCCCAGGCCTGGACCCCACCGCCGGTGCGGCATCTGCCATCGCCGAAATCGTTCAGTACAACATCTTCGAGACGCTCACCAAGATCAACCCCGACGGCAGCGTGTCGCCCCTGCTGGCCGAAAGCTGGGAGGTCTCGCCCGACCTCAAGACCTACACCTTCAAGCTGCGCCGTGGCGTGAAGTTCCAGAATGGCGAGCCCTTCACCGCTGCGGCCGTGAAGTTCTCGTACGACCGCGCAGGCGGCGAGAAGAGCACCAACAAGGACAAGCGCACCTTTGCCGGCATCACCACCCAGGTGGTGGACGACTACACCGTGGTGCTGCTCAACAAGGAGATCGACCCCGACCTGCTGTTCGTGCTGGGCCAGGCCACCTCCATCATCGTGGAGCCCAAGAGCGCCGACACCAACGCCAACAAGCCCGTGGGCACCGGCCCCTACCAGCTGCAGGCCTGGAACAAGGGCTCGTCGGTCGTGCTGACCGCCTGGGACGGCTACCGCGACGCCAAGGCCATCAAGATCAAGCGCGCGACCTTCCGCTTCATCTCCGACCCCGCAGCCCAGGTGGCTGCCCTGCTGGCGGGCGACGTGGACGCATTCCCCCGCGTCACGCCGCGCAGCGTGGCGCAGTTCAAGGCCAACCCCAAGTTCCAGGTGGTGGTCAGCGGCTCGCGCGCCAAAACCATCGTGGCCATCAACAACGGCAAGAAGCCGCTGGACGACGTGCGCGTGCGCCGCGCCATTGCCGCAGCCATTGACCGCAAGGCCGTGATCGAAGGCGCGGGCGACGGCTACGGCGCACCCATCGGCAGCCACTACGTGCCCGGCGCGTTTGGCTACGTGGACACCACGGGCGTGAACCCCTACGACCCTGAAAAGGCCAAGAAGCTGCTGGCCGAGGCCGGCATCAAGACACCGCTGGAGCTGACCATGACGCTGCCCCCCACGCCTTACGCCCGCCAGGGCGGCGAGGTGGTGGCTGCCCAGCTGGCCAAGGTCGGCATCATCGCCAAGATCCAGAACGTGGAATGGGCGCAGTGGCTCAGCGGCACCTACGGCAGCAAGAACTACGACCTGACCATCATCAGCCACGTGGAGCCCTTTGACCTGGGCAACTTTGCCAAGCCCGACTACTACTGGGCCTACAACTCGCCCAAGTTCAACGACCTGTTCACCCAGATCAAGAACGCCGCCCGCCCCGCCGACCGCGCCAAGCTGCTGGGCGATGCGCAGCGCCTGCTGGCCAACGATGCGGTACACGCCTTCCTGTACTCCAACCAGTGGATCACGGTGGCCAACAAGAACCTCAAGGGCCTGTGGAAAGACATGCCCGTGTTCGTGAACGACATCTCCGCGCTGTCCTGGTCCTGACCGCCACGCGCCGCAACGCGGCGCGTGCAGGAGCCAAGACTCCTAAAACAATAGCTGCCAGCGCTTGATCCACTAGCGCTTGCAGCCTTTTTTATTGATAAACGCCGCTACGGTGACCATCCACTCCACCATGACCGAACTGCACGACCTGCCCGCCCACGACCTGATTGCCGCCTACCGCCAGCGCAAGCTGTCACCGGTTGAGGTCACGCAGGCCGTGCTGGCCCACATCGAACGGTGGGAGCCCCACATCCAGGCCACCTACCTGCTGCGCCCCGAGGCCGCCCTGGCCCAGGCGCGTGCCTCCGAGGCCCGCTGGCTGCGCGGCGAGCCCAAGGGCGCGCTCGACGGCGTGCCCAGCACCATCAAGGAAAACATTGCCACCGAGGGCGACCCCACCCCGCTGGGCACGGCCGCCGTCGAGCTGGTGCCCGCTGCCGCCGACGCCCCCCCTGCCGCCCGCATGCGCGAGGCCGGTGCCGTCATCGTCGCCAAGACCACCATGCCCGACTACGGCATGTTGTCATCCGGCCTGTCCACCTTTCACCCGCTGTCGCGCAACCCCTGGGACCTGAGCAAGGGCCCCGGCGGCTCCAGCGCCGGTGGTGGCGCGGCCGCCGCTGCGGGCTACGGCCCACTGCACATCGGCACCGACATCGGTGGCTCGCTGCGGCTGCCCGCCAGCTGGTGCGGCATCTTCAGCCTCAAGCCCAGCCTGGGCCGCATTCCGATTGACCCGCCCTACACCGGGCGCGCCGCAGGGCCCATGACCCGCACCGTGGCAGACGCCGCGCTGATGATGCAGGTGCTGAGCCTGCCCGACGCACGCGACAGCATGAGCCTGCCCTACCAGGACATCGCGTGGAGCCAGTTCAACCAACTGGCCGAGCGCCCGCGCGGCCTGCAAGGTTTGAAGATAGGCCTGCTGCTGGATGCAGGCTGCGGCCTGCCCGTGGAGCCCGAAGTGAAGGCCGCCGTGGAGCGCGCCGCAAAACTCATGGAAGCCGCCGGCGCCACCATCGTGCCCATGGCGCCCTTCATGACGCAGGCCATGCTCGACGGCATGGACCACTTCTGGCGCATGCGTTCGCACATCGACCTGCAGGCCCTGCCCGCCGCCCGGCGCGACAAGGTGCTGCCCTACATCCGCACCTGGGCCGACAGTGCGGCCAGCATGAGCGGCACCGAAGTCTTCAACGCCAGCCACCAGTTCCACCTGACCCGGGTGAACACGGTCAAGGCCTGCAGTGCCTTCGACTACGTGATCTCGCCCGTGGCGCCCAACGTCGCCTTCCAGGCCGAGCTGCCCTCGCCCACCAACGACCCGCTGCGCCCACTGGAACACATCGGCTTTACCGTGCCGTTCAACATGTCCGAGCAGCCTGCGGCCTCGGTCAACTGCGGCTACACCCGCGCGGGTCTGCCCATCGGCCTGCAGATTGCGGGTGCGCGTTTTGACGACCTGGGCGTGCTGCAGGTCGCGCATGCCTTCGAGCTCATCCGCGAGCCCCAGCGCGCATGGCCCCAGCCGCCTGCGGCATAACCCTGCGTCTGTCGTGCGCTGTTGTTGGTAACCTTGGGGGAATACGCTCTGACGCTGACACCACCGCTGGAGCCCCCCGCCCTACCAACCACCACCCCACACCGCATGGATATCATCATCCTGGCGATCCTCATCGCCACCGGCACCTTCATGCTCAACGCCAAAGAGCAGCGCAAGCGCATTGCACTGCTGGGCAAACACCTGGCCAACTACCAGATCGAAAAGCTGATGGAGGCGCTGACCGACGGCTACCTGCGCGCCCTGGGTGAAAGCACCGACGAGCGCCGCAGCCAGATCTGGAGCCTGCTGAGCACCACCGAATCGCAGTTGAGCGAGCAGTTCAGCCGCTTTGCCGCCGACTTTGCCAAGGTGGACGAAGCCCACGCGCGCGTCAGCCGGCTCTCCGTGCCGATACCGTTTGCCGACAAGCTGCTGCCCGCCATGACCTTTGACGTGCGCCGAGCCCTGGCCATCCACGCGCGCGGCATTGCCCATGTGGTGCAGAACACCAGCCACCTGTCACCCAAGGACCGCGCCTACATGATGACAGCCGAGCTGTTTCTGATGCAGCACACCTGCCACTGGTACTGCAAGTCCAAAACCGTGGCCAGCGCCCGCATGCTGGCGCGGCACCAGACGCCGCACGAACAACTCGTGGCATCGGTGTCCGCCGAAACCCGCAACGCCTACCTGACCTTGATCAACGGCGGCTGAGCCCAGCGACCCAACAATGCCCCATGCCATCCTCCACGCACACCCGCATGACCGACAGCCTGGGCAACCCCATCACGCTGCACGACGCCACCAGCGCGACGGCGCTGAATGACTTTGTAGAAGGCTTCATCGCCTGCGAAGCCCGCGCGGTGAACGTGCTGAACGCGGCGGCCGACACCAGCCCCATCGTTCAGGCCAGTTGCGCCGCGCTGCACATGTTTGCCGAGTCGGCCGATGCCCCGCGCAACGCCCGCCCCTTCATCGACCAGGCCCTGGCCCGTGCCGCAGAGGCCAGCGAGCGCGAACAACGTTTTGTGGCCGCCATCGCCGCCTGGGTGGATGGCGACCTGCCCCGCGCCATTGCACTGCACGAGGAGCAAGCCCGCCTGCACCCGCGCGACCTCGCCTCCCTCAAGCTCGGCCAGTACCATCTGTTCAACCGCGGCGACTCGCCCGGCATGCTGCGCCTGGCGCTCCAGGCCCTGCCCGCAGCGGCCGAGGTGCCCTACCTGCACGGCATGCTGGCCTTTGGCTGGGAGCAATGCCACCGCCTGCCAGAGGCCGAAAGCGCCGCCCGCCACGCCATCGGCCTGTGCCGCAAAGAGCCCTGGGCCCATCACGCGCTGGCCCACGTCATGCTGACCCAGGGCCGCATCCGGGAAGGCACCGACTTCATGGCCAGCGTGAACGACACCTGGACGGGCCTGAACTCCTTCATGGTCACGCACAACTGGTGGCACCAGGCGCTGTTCCTTCTGGAACAAGACCGGCACGCCGAGGTGCTGGCACTCTACGACCAACAGGTCTGGGGCGTGGTCAAGGAATACACGCAAGACCAGATCAACGCCGTATCACTGCTCGCCCGGCTGGAGCTGGCGGGCGTAGAGGTGGGCGACCGCTGGACCGACGTGGCCGACCACCTGGCACTGCGCCTGGCCGACCACGTGCTGCCCTTCCTGGACCTGCAATACCTCTACGGCCTGGCCCGCGCAGGCCGCATGGAGGCCGCGCGCACGCTGCAAAACAACATCGCAGCCCACGCTGCCTCCCGCACCGAGGCGCATGAACGCACCGTGTGGCAGCAGGTGTGCGTGCCTGCCGCCCACGGCCTGCTGGCGCATGCGCAGGGCGACTGGGCCACGGCGGTGGAGAAGCTGGGCGTGGCCCTGCCCCGGCTGGTAGAGATTGGCGGCAGCCACGCGCAGCGGGATCTGTTCCACCAGATCTGGCTGGATGCGCTGCAGCGCAACGGGCAGTGGGCGGCGGTGCAGAACGTAGTGCAGCCGATGGTGAATGGGCAGCCGGAGTCGGTGCGGTTGGCAAGGCAGATCAGGGCGATAAACAGCGTGTTAGGGCTACCGTCGGCGACATAGCGGACTCAGCACCAAGACAGCCGAGCGGTCCTCCACAGAAGCCACCGACATTTTCATGACACAGGAATCTCAAATGAAGCGATTTGCACCAGCGATATTGATCATCCTTTCAGGCCTCGCAGCACAAGCGCATGCCATTGACTTCTGGCATTCCAACACGGTGTGGGCTGGTCAAGGTCAATGCTCTGCTGTGTTTTCTTTTGACAGCGGGATGGAAGAAGTCAAAAACCTGCAGGTAGCGGTGACCGTCTTGAACAAAGCAAGTAAACGGGTGGCGTCAGGTGTTCTGGAGATTCCTCGATTCGGGCAATCTGCTGCCGATCGGTATGCTGACGCGTTTCTGGAGAGCGAGGAACTCTGCTCGGATGATCTCGTCATTGTGGTGAACAAGGCGACTGCCGCTATCGATGGCAAACGGACTGACCTCTTAAAGTCAAAAGCACTCGTCATCCGCGACTTCAAGCCATTCAAGATTCGCATCGGCAAATAGCGCCACCCGCCTTCAGGCTGACCATCTAGCAAGTGACCTGCCTCTGCTCTATCGCGTGACCCCGGCACGGCGTATCACGGGTAGGTGGTGCAAGCCCAAGCTGCTGGCATTTCATTGCCAACAACAGATGCCACTGCCACTCACCGCACCACCAACTTCGTCTGGTCGTACACCGGCTGCTCCGGCAAATCCGCCAGGTGCCGCACATCGGCCCAGTCCAGCACTTCCACCGCTTCTCCACTCACCCGCACGCGGTTGAGACCCGCGTTGGGAATGTCGCTCTGGCGCGGGCCGTCCAGCCCCGTGCCGCGTGCAGTGCGCCAGATCATGTCGAGCACGCCGCCGTGGGTGACCACCATCACGGTCTGGCCGCTGTGCTGCTGGGCGATGCGGTAGACGGCGTCCATCACGCGGGTGTGGAACTGGCGGGTGGTCTCGCCGCCGGGCATGCCGTAGTCGGCTTCAAAGCGCAGCCACTGGTTCCATGCGTCGGCGTGTTCCAACTTGACGTCGTCCACGCGCTTGCCGTCCACCACGCCAAAGTTTTGCTCGCGCAGGGCGCTGTCGGTGAGGGTGTCGATGCGGGCATGAGGGAACAGCACCTGCAGGCTGGGAGTGGCGGTCTGCTGGGTGCGGATGAGGTCGCTGCAAATGAGGTGATGCACCACGGGGCGCTCTGCGGCCAGGCGCTCGGCCAAGCGGCGGGCCTGTTCGTGGCCGGTGGCGTTGAGGGGCACATCCACGTGGCCCTGGAAGCGCAGTTCGCGGTTCCAGTCGGTCTCGCCGTGGCGGATCAGGATGAGTTCGGTCATGCGTGCCATTATCGAATGCATGCACATGATTGCAAGCATTTTTGGCTGCTAGCGCTTATGCAATAAGCGCTGATAGCTATGTTTTTTATAACAACCGCAATCCACCGTCCACCGTGCGGCCTGTCACCGCATGGGCACGATGAGCACCTTGCGGCGCGGCTGGCAGCCAGGGCCTTCGTAGGCGGCGCTGTCCTGCTCCCAGCCCGCGCCGGGCGAGGTTTGCGCGCATACACGCTGGCCGTCGACCAGGCTGCGCCAGTAGTACCAGGGCGCGGGGGCGGCCTGCAGCAGCAGCGGGGTCAGCAACACCAGCGCGAACAGCGCGCACAGCACGCACGAAAGGCGGGGGGCGATAGGCATGGACAAACAAAGCATCCAACGTGTCCCGCCCATGCTACGCAGCCTGCGGCGGGCCGATGCCCGGAAAAGCGGCGGGATCGTCAGTCAGGGCTCAGGGCTTGTCAGCCGTGACGATCCAGCCTTCCAGCGGGTCGAGCCCCGGCGGCAGGCCATAGAGCGCGTCGCCCTCGGCATGGCGCTGCTCCGCCCAGGCGGCTTGCAGCAGGCACAGCACGGCGTCCAGGCTGTCGCCGCTGGCGTCTTGCACCAGCGCGTCGCGCTGGGCGTGGCTGAGCTTGAGGCGCAGGCCCAGGCGGGTCTGGCCCAGCTCCAGCGCGTTGACCAGGTCTTTGCGGGCGATGAGGCGGTCGGGCGTTTGCTTGGCGCGGTCGTCGCTTTTGTAGCTGCGGCGTTGCAGCACCTCGCGCGCGAGCAGGCCGGGATACGCCTCCAGCGCCACGCGGCGGGGGTCGCCAGCGTGCAGGCCGGGCAGGTGCACGCCCGCGTCCAGCAGCAGCGGCAGGCCCGCGTGCAGCATGTAGGCCACGGGCGGGTTCACCCATTTCATCGACGGGCTGGAGCCTGCGGGCCCGTCGGTGGCACGGTGGGCAAACTTGCCGCCCACGGGGCGGGCGTCGCAGAACGCCGCAAACTGCGCGCGGATCTGCTCGCGGCTGAGGCTGTGGTAGTGCTTGATGCAGGCGTGCCAGTCGGTGGGCCAGCCCAGCGCCTGCACCAGTTCGCGCGGCAGGCCAAAGGGCAGATCAAAGCCGCCCACCCAGTCGCCGGGCTGCGCCAGCCACTGGCCGAACGCAGCCAGGGTGTCGAACGGCTGCAGCGCGGTGAGCACCACGCGCGCGCCCTGGCGCTGGCCCAGCGCCAGCACGATGGGTTTGCGCCGCGTGGGGCTGCTGGAGAAGTCGCAGCCCAGCAGTAGGGGTGCGGGGGCCATGGCCGTCATCCCAGTGCCAACGCCGTGACACCGGCCGCAATGCACAGCGCGCCACAGATGCGCGCCACACGGTCACCCTCGCCCAGCAGGTGCCCGCCAATCAGCGCCGCAAACAGCATGGACACCTCGCGCGCCGGGGCCACGTGCGACAGGGGCGCCTGCTGCATGGCGTAAAGCACCAGCACATAGGCCACGGGGCTCACCACCGCCACGGCCAGCGCAAAACGCCACTGGGCCAGCCACAGCGTGCGGGCCGTGGGCAGGTCGCGCAGCACCACGGGCGCCAGCAGACCCACGCGCACAAAGTTGCCCATGTAGTCCACCAAGATGGGCGACATGAGCAGGAACTTGACCGCGTAGCCATCAACCACCGTGTAGCTGGCAATGAAAGCCCCCGTCAGAACCCCGTAGGCCATCCCCTTGTGCACCCGTGCCCGTGCGGCAGGGTCATGCGCGGCGCGCAGCAGGCCCGGGCCGCCCGCGATCAAAAAGACGCCACCGACCACGCCCACAATGCCCAGGGCGCCCAGCGCCGAGATCTGCTCACCCAGCAGCGTGATGGCCACCAGCGACGACAAGAGCGGCCCCGAGCCCCGCGCCAGCGGGTAGACCACGGTGAGGTCCGCCACGCGGTAGCCGCGCAGCAGGATGACGAAGTACGCCACATGCAGCAGCCCGCTGGCGACCACGAAGCTCCATTCCACCGCACCCCACAGCGGCACCGCGTCGCGCCCCAGATACCAGCCCAGCGGCGCCCAGACCACCATCATGATCACCGAGGTGAAGAACGCAAACCGCGAGTCCCCCCCGGCCTTCTTGGCCACGATGTTCCAGCACGCATGGATGAGGCCGGCGAGGATGATGAGCGCGAAAGCGGTGAAGGTCACAGGTCAGAAAGAGAGAGGGCTTGAATGCAAAAAGCCGCAGCCCCTGTGGGCTGCGGCTGCAATGACGAGTTCAGTACAACGACGAAAAGTGGGGTGATTGGCGTAGCGAGCGGCCTCAGCCTGGGTGGAGGAACGCAGCCGCACTCCCGTGCGGCGAGTACCGCAGGCCCGGGATCAGGCCGCGCAGTAGCCAAGCGCCCCGCTTTTCAGGCTCTTCCGATGATGGAGGCGGTGGCCATCAACTCTTCGAGCAGCGCAAACGACACCTTGCCCGACACGGAGTACGGGTCCAGCTCAGGCTTCTCGGAGTATTTCAGCAGGATGGAGTGGTTGATCTTGGACAGGTTGACCTGGCCCATGGTCCAGCCGCCAAAACGGCGCTCGGCGATCTCTTCGTAGTGCAACAGCACCACGTCCTTGTGGCGCGAGTCCTTCTGGATGTGGCCATACAGCTCGCTCACCGCAGAGCGGCCGCCCTCGATGGCTTGCAGGAACACGCCACCGCCGTAGCACAGCACGCCGGTGATGCCGGAGCCCGGGTTGTGCTGGCGCGACTGCGTCAGGATGGCTTCGATGGCGGCGGGCGAGGTATCGACCGCGCGACTGGCGTAAAGCAGGCGTACCAGCATGGTCAGTTCTTTCCAGGAATGAGGGACAAAAATTCACGGCGCAGGGCGCTGTCCTTGAGGAACACGCCACGCATGACCGAGTTGATCATGCGGCTGTCGTTGTCGCGCACGCCGCGCCAGGACATGCAGAAGTGGCTGGCTTCCATGACGATGGCGAGGCCGTCGGGCTGGGTCTTTTCCATGATCAGGTCGGCCAGCTGCACCACGGCTTCTTCCTGGATCTGGGGGCGGCCCATGATCCAGTCCACCAGGCGCGCGTATTTGGACAGGCCGATCACGTTGGTGTGCTCGTTGGGCATCACGCCGATCCAGATCTTGCCGATGACGGG
This sequence comes from Acidovorax sp. M14, assembly GCF_049331375.1. Lineage (NCBI taxonomy): Bacteria > Pseudomonadati > Pseudomonadota > Betaproteobacteria > Burkholderiales > Comamonadaceae > Acidovorax > Acidovorax sp. M14. The sequence continues at coordinate 1,118,144 of NZ_CP186263.1, read as the reverse complement.
GCAGAAGTGGTGGCTGCAGGCACTGCGCACGGTGAGCGGGCCCACGATCATCAGCTCGTTGAGGTGCTCGGCGTTCGGGAATTCGGTGATGGGCGGCTGCGCTACGTAGCGGCCACGGAACACCTCATTGAGGTACATCTTGGCCACGCGGCGCGCGGTGTTGTTGGTGTTGTGGTCGCCTTCGGTGTTGATCACCAGGCTGTCGAGCACGCCTTGCATCTTGACCTCAACCTCGTCGAGCAGCTTCTCCAGCTCGCCGGGCTCGATGAATTCGGCAATGTTGTCGTTGGCGTGAAAGCGCTTGCGCGCGGCGGCAAGGCGTTCTCGGATCTTGACGGAAACGGGCGTGCCTTCGTCCGGTGGGATGGGCGTCATATCGGCGGCAGGTTGGCTGGACATGGGTGGCATCGTACCAGCGAACACAGTTTGATCGATTACAAGGGTTTTAGGCAGCAAGCGCTAGTGCAATATGCCTGAGCAGCTATCAATAAAGTAGCGCACTCGACAAAGATGCCCTCAGTACCGCTTGCCCGTCACCCACAGCGCCAGGCGCATGAGACCAAACGCCACGCGGTCCAGCACCCGCTGGCGCAGCGGGCGGCCGGCATAGCGCGCAGGGTCCATGCGGCGGCCCGCGTGCTGCATGGCGTGCACCAGGCGCTGGCGCAGGTCGATGGCAAAGGCGGCGTCTTCCACCACCACATTGGCCTCGCGCGCCAGCAGCAGCGAGAGCGGGTCAAGGTTGGACGAACCCACCGTGGCCCAGGGCCGGTCGCCCTGCGCGTCGATGACAGCCACCTTGGCATGCAGAAAGCTGGGGGCGTACTCGTAGATCTCGACCCCGGCCTCCAGCAGCGCGCCATACACCGGGCGGGCCGCGTGGTACTGCATGAAGTATTCGTACCGCCCCTGCAGCAGCAGCCGCACGCGAACGCCCCGGCGCGCGGCCATCACCAGCGCGCGGCGCAGCTTGCCGCCGGGCATGAAGTAGGCGTTGGCGATGATGACCTCGTGCCGCGCCGCGCCGATGGCCTTGCGGTATGCCTTCTCGATGCGGCTGCGGTTGCGCACGTTGTCGCGCAGCACCAGGGTGGCGCGCACGGGGGGGCCAGCATCGGGGTCGCCGCCCTGCTCCGCGTGCCGTGCGGCGCTGGCCGCGCGCAGGGCCCGCAGGGCCTCCGGCAGGCGGCGCTGGCGCGCGTCGCGCACGGCCTGCATGCGCCACCAGAGCTGGTCCATGGTGTCGCTGGCCGAGGCCACCAGGCTGCCGGTGGCCCGCACCGCAAAGTCAAAACGGGGCGCATCCAGCGTGCCGTGATTAGGGTCGTGAAAGTCATCCAGCACGTTGATGCCGCCGCAGAACAGCACCCGCCCATCCACCACGCACAGCTTGCGGTGCAGGCGCCGCCAGCGGTGCGGCAGCAGCAGCCCCAGCGGCCCCAGCGGCGAATACACGCTGCACAGCACGCCGGCGGCCTGCAACTGCTCGGCCCAGGCCTTGGGCAGGGCACCGGTGCCCACGCCATCGACCACCAGATGGGTGCGCACGCCGCGCGCTGCAGCGCGCATCAGTGCCTGGGCCACCGAGGCTCCGGCGCCGGTGAAGTCAAAGATATAGGTCTCGAACTGGATGTCCGCCATGGCAGCATCCATGGCCTCGATGAGCGCCGGGAAGAACTCCTCGGCACCTTGCAGCAGGCGCACCTGGTGGTCGTCGGCGGGCCCGGTGCCCGGAGCCTGTGCAAAGGGCTTGCGCCTCATCCGGTCACCCCACCGCGCACACCATGGCGGTGCCTCACAGCCGGAACTCCGCAATCAAGGGCAGATGGTCCGACATGCGCCACCAGATACGGCCACGGGGCACCTGCAGCGACAGCGGCGTGAGCCCGCGCGCGTACACATGGTCCAGCTGCGCCAAGGGCAGGCGTGCGGGGTAGGTGAAAGTGCGGGGCGCATCCCATTCATACAGGCCAAAGCCCGCCAGCATGCGCTTGAGCAATTGCCCCCAGTCATTGAAATCGCCCGCCACGACCAGCGGCGTGCCGGGCGGCACCTCGCGCTCGATGAAGGCCTGCAGGCGCTCGATCTGGCGGATGCGGCTGCCCGGGATGAGGCCAAGGTGCACCACGATCACGTGCACATTGCGGCCCTGCACATCCACCTCTACATGCAGCAGGCCGCGCTGCTCGAAGCGGTGGTCCGAGATGTCTTCGTGCTGGTGCCCGATCACCGGCCAGCGGGTCAGCAGCGCATTGCCATGTTCGCCGTGTTTGGTGATGGCGTTGGTGCGGTACACCGCCTCGTAGCCTTCCGGCGCCAGAAACTCGGCCTGCGGCAGCTCAGGCCAGCGCTGGAAATACGCCGCCTCGCGCCGGTGCAGCTTGCGCACCTCCTGCAGGCAGACGATGTCGGCATCGAGCTGCTCCACCGCCAGACCCAGGTTGTGAATCTCCAGCCGCCGCGCGGGCCCGATGCCTTGCACCCCCTTGTGGATGTTGTAGGTGGCTACGCGCAGGATGTCGTCGTGTTGCATGGTCCTAGGAGGGGTAGTTGAACGCGCTCGCCAGCGCCGCGATGGGTGCGATAGGCAAGGCGCGAGGACGCGGCGGGCTCATGCCCGCAAGGAGGAGCAACGCCGCATGGCGCTCCCAGCGCGGTGCTGGCGAATGCGTAGCGTGCCCACTCGACAAGCGAACGTCAACGAAGCAGCGAGAGTCAGTATCCATGAGGCGCCCTTGAAAACGGCAAGCGGTCAATTGCCGCTCCTAGGACTGGAGATTGTGTCGCAAGCCGTGGTAGCAAGGGGTTTGCCCGACGCAGGCCGGGTGCTGCAGCGGCTTACACTGGGGGCTCCAACATTTTGAGCACGCAGGGACGGCCCCGACCCCCATGGCTACCGAGAGCGGCCCCAATCCCGCCCCACAGACACAGGCGCTGATCGTGGACAGCAATGCCACATCGCGCAGCATCCTGGTGGGACAGTTGCGCGAATACGGCGTGACCCGCATCGTGCAATGCTCCCGTGTGCAGGATGCGCGCGCCCGGCTGGAGCACACGGTGTTCGACTACGTGTTGTGCGACCAGTTTTTTGGTGAGTCCAACTACTCGGGCCAGACCCTGCTGGACGACCTGCGGCGCGCGCAGCTGCTGCCGTTTTCCACGGTGTTCTTCATGGTCACGGCCGAGGCGTCGTATGCCGCCGTGGCCGAGGCTGCCGAGTCGGCCCTGGACGGCTACCTGCTCAAGCCCTTCACGCCCAGCGCGCTGTTCGAGCGCCTGAGCCTGGCGCGCCTGCGCAAGATCCATCTCAAACCCATTTTCGACGCCATCGAGGCCGAGGACTTCGAGCAGGCCGCTGCGCTGTGCGTGGAGCGTTTCGAGGCCCGCAAACCCTACTGGCTCTACGCCGCCCGCATTGGGTCCGAGCTGCTGCTGCGCCTGGGCCGGCACGACGAGGCGCGCACCCTGTTCGAGGCCGTGATCGCCGCGCGTGCCCTCCCCTGGGCCAAGCTCGGCGTGGCCCGTGCGCAGATCGAATCAGGACATGCCGCGCGCGCCATCACCACCTTGCAGGAGCTGATTGGCGAGGACGCCTCGTTTGCCGACGCCTACGACGTGCTGGGCCGCGCGCAGGTGGAGATGGGCAACTTTGCGCAGGCCATCGAGACCTACCGAACGGCCAGCACCCTCACGCCCGACTCGGTCGTGCGGCTGCAGAAGCTGGGGATGATGTCGTATTACATGGGCGACCGCGCCACCGCCACCAAGGTGCTGGCGCGCGCCACGGTGCTGGGCATTGATTCCAAGCTGTTCGACTACCAGTCGCTGGTGCTGCTGACGTTTGCCTATTACGCCGAAAACGACCGCAAGGGCATTGAGCGTTGCATGGCCGACTTTGCCCGCATCCTGGAGCGCCATCACAGCAGCGCACGCATCCGTCGGTTTGCCGAGGTGGCGCGTGCGCTGCAGCTCATCCAGCAGCGGCAGTTCTCGCAAGCAGTCGAATCGGTGCGTGGCATGGCCCGCGAGATCACGTCCAGCACCTTTGACTTTGAAGCCGCCTGCAACCTGGGCAGCCTGCTGGCCGTGTTGGCTGTCACATCCATTGAACTGCCCGAGGGCGACAGCTGGGTGCGCGCCCTGGGCATGCGCTATGCCAACACACGGGGTCTGACCGAGCTGATGGCCAATGCCTGCAACCTGCATGAGCCCTACAGCGAGCTGGTGCGCGACTGCCTGCAACGGGTCAACAAGACGGCCGAAGTCGCGATGGCGCAGAGCCTGGGTGGCGACCCGGGCGGGGCTGTGCAAAACCTGCTGGCCGAGGCTGAGCGCACCCTCAACTCCAAACTGCTCGATATGGCCCAGCAAGTGCTGCTGCGCCACAGCGCGCGCATGGCCGCGCCCGAGCCGCTGCAGGCAGCCATCGACGCACTGCGCACCCGCATGGGTACGGCCCCGGCAAGGGCCATCCTGGGACAAGACAGCGAGCGACACCCCGGCGGCGTGGCACTGCGGGTGCGCAGCAGCGGCGACAACGCACCGGCACGCATCCCACCGCCTCCGCAAGACAGCCTGGCACTGAACCCAGCACCCACTGACGAGGCCGACGACCCTGCGGCAGCCCTGCGCCTGCGGCCGCCAGACTCTCCTTGAGACAACGGCGCCTGGCCCGAGGCCGTCCTCGACAACTGGCCAGCGGCCAGTGGCTCGCCGGATTTTCAGGGGCTCACGAACCGGGGCAGCAACAGGCAAGCCTCGGCATTGGAGGCAGAAAAACACCGGTCTGCTGCCTGCTGCCAGGGCAGCCATTCATAGGCATCGTGCTCGCGCGGGCTCAGCACCACGGGTGTCCCGGGGGGTACACGCAGACCAAACACGCGCTCGCGGTTGCGCACCACGCCAGGGGCATAACGGTGCAGCCATTGGGGCCAGATGTCGTACACGTTCTCCAGCGCCCAGTCGGTCAGCAGGCAACCCGGTGCCTGGGTGTCTATGCCGGTTTCTTCGGCAACTTCACGGCGGGCCGTCTCGGCAAAGGGCTCGTCCAGCGTGTCCTTGCTACCGGTGACCGACTGCCAATGCCCATCGCCCCCGGTGCGGCGGATCAGCAGCACGTCCAGCGCAGGCGTGTGGATCACAACCAGCACCGACTCCGGAAGCTTGTACGGCCGCTGCGGCCCGGCGGTTGCCATGGCTCGGCGCCCTTTGCCTTCAACCGCCCTTGGGGCGCTGGGCTGCCGTGGTGGTGGGCACGGGCGGGGGCAGCTCCTTGGCCTGCAACGCGCGCGCCTGCACCACCAGCTGGTTGTGCGCGTCCAGAAACGCCGCGGCGATGACCTTGCCCTCGTTGGTGTTGCTCCAGCCAGCGCCTGCAGCGCCGCCCAGCTTGCCGAACACCAGGCCGCCCACCCCGAGGTCGGTGGTGCGTGCGGAGCCGGTGGCCGCTGCCACCTGCTCGGTGGTTTCGTTGTCGGACAGCAGCAAGGCCGTCTGCGCTTCCTTGAACTTGACCTGCTCCACCAGCCCGGCCAGGCCTGCGATGTCGCGCAGCACCGGGATCATGGCGATCACCCCGGCCAGGCCCCGGCCCGCATCCTGCTCGCTGAACGTGAGGCTGGGCGTGAGCGTGTACTGCGCCTCGTAGCCCTTGCCCTTGGCCACGGTGGAGTTGTTCTTGCGCAGCACACCTGCGTCCTTCAGTTCCTGCTCCTGAATCGTCCCCTTCAGGCCGGCCGCCCGGTCCACCACCCGGAAGCACCCGCTCTGCTGAGCCAGCAGCTTGACCAGCGGCACCGGTGACGAAGGCAGCTGGTAGCCCGAACCCATGATGTAGCCGTTGGGGTTCTCGGCCAGCGCCAGGGTGGCCACGGGCGCATCACAACGCACCAGTTCGCGGGCCGCGTTCTGCGCGCCCTGCGGTCCGGCCGATCCCGTGACCACCGAGCCGCCCTGCCCCAGTTCGGTCTTCTTCTCGCCACATCCGGCCAGGGCGATGCAGGCGGCCGCTGCCAGCAGCCAATGGGAGCGTGTCAACAAACGCATGGAGGTACCTCTTTCAGTCCGTGCCCGGCGGTCAGTGCCTTGATGCGCCGCGCATGAAAAAAGCGGCCCGGGCACCAGGCCCGAGCCGCTTGTTGTGCGATGCATGGCTGCATACGCGAAGGACGTGATGCGTCCGAAATCAGGCCGCAGTCTTGACCGCGTCGGGGTTGCGCAGGCGGATGTGCAGCTCGCGCAGCTGCTTTTCGTCCACAGGGCTGGGTGCCTGCGTGAGCAGACACTGGGCGCGCTGGGTCTTGGGAAAGGCGATCACGTCGCGGATCGACTCGGCACCGGTCATCAGCGTCACGATGCGGTCCAGGCCAAAGGCCAGGCCACCGTGCGGGGGCGCGCCGTACTGCAGCGCGTCCAGCAGGAAGCCGAACTTGAGCTGGGCTTCTTCGGGCGTGATGTTGAGGGCGTCGAACACCTTCTGCTGCACATCGGCGCGGTGGATACGGACGGAGCCGCCACCCATTTCCCAGCCGTTGAGCACCATGTCGTAGCCCTTGGAGATGCACTTCTCGGGCGCGGTGACCATCCAGTCTTCGTGGCCGTCCTTGGGGCTGGTGAAGGGGTGGTGCACCGAGTTCCAGCGCTGGTTTTCCTCGTCGTACTCGAACATCGGGAAGTCCACCACCCACAGCGGCGCCCAGCGGTCTTCAAACAGGCCGTTCTTCTTGCCGAACTCGCTGTGGCCGATCTTGATGCGCAGCGCGCCAATGGCGTCGTTGACGATCTTTTCCTTGTCGGCGCCGAAGAAGATCAGGTCGCCGTCTTGTGCACCGGTGCGCTCCAGCACCGCTTGCAGGGCGGTGTCGTGGATGTTCTTCACGATGGGCGACTGCAGGCCGTCACGGCCCTTGGCCAGCTCGTTCACGCGGATGTAGGCCAGGCCCTTGGCGCCGTAGATCTTGACGAACTCGGTGTAGGCGTCGATCTCGCCGCGGCTGATGCCGCCGTTTTCCTTGGAGCCGCCGGGAATGCGCAGGGCCACGACGCGGCCGTTCTTCATGTTGGCGGCACCCGAGAACACCTTGAAGTCCACGTCCTTCATCACGTCGGTCAGCTCGGTGAATTCGAGCTTCACACGCAGGTCGGGCTTGTCGGAGCCATACAGGCGCGCAGCGTCCTGGTAGGTCATGACGGGGAACTCGCCCAGGTCCACGCCCAGCGTGTTCTGGAACACCGTCTTGATCATGCCCTGGAACATGTCGCGGATGTCCTGCTCTTCCATGAACGATGTTTCGATATCGATCTGGGTGAATTCAGGCTGGCGGTCAGCGCGCAGGTCTTCGTCGCGGAAGCACTTGGTGATCTGGTAATAACGGTCGAAGCCCGCCACCATCAGCAGCTGCTTGAACAGCTGGGGCGACTGGGGCAGCGCGAAGAACTGGCCGTCATGCACGCGGCTGGGCACGAGGTAGTCGCGCGCGCCTTCGGGCGTGCTCTTGGTGAGCATGGGGGTTTCGATGTCGATGAAGCCGTTGGCATCGAGGAACTTGCGCACCTCCATGGCCACCTTGTAGCGCAGCATCAGGTTGTTCTGCATGTACGGGCGGCGCAGGTCCAGCACGCGGTGCGTGAGGCGCGTGGTTTCGGACAGGTTGTCCTCGTCGATCTGGAACGGAGGCGTAACCGAAGGGTTGAGCACGTTCAGCTCATGGCACAGCACTTCGATCTGGCCGGTCTTGAGCTTGTCGTTGGTGGTGCCGGCGGGGCGAGCACGCACCACACCCTTGACCTGCACGCAGAACTCGTTGCGCACGTCTTCGGCGATCTTGAACATCTCGGCGCGGTCGGGGTCGCACACCACCTGCACGTAGCCTTCGCGGTCACGCAGGTCGATAAAGATCACGCCACCATGGTCACGGCGGCGGTTCACCCAGCCCGACAGGGTAACGGTTTGGCCCAACAGGGCTTCGGTCACAAGACCGCAATAGTGGGAACGCATGGCCATGACAAAACTTCCGGCGCCGCAGGGCGCGTTGACGTTGAAAGAGATTGCTTTTTTTTCTTACTTGGGCGGGGGCAGCGTGGGGTCCGCCGGAGCCACCACACCCATGGAGACGATGTACTTGAGGGCACTGTCCACGCTCATTTCGAGCTCGACACAGTCGCTCTTGCGCACCATCACAAAATACCCACCGGTGGGATTCGGGGTGGTGGGCACGTATACGCTGACGAACTCGTCGCGCAGGTAGGCAGCCACTTCACCATTGGGAGCACCCGTGACGAACGCCACGGTCCACACCCCTTCGCGGGGCCACTGCACGAGCACGGCCTTGCGAAAGGCATTGCCGCTCTCGGAAAACAGCGTGTCCGACACCTGCTTGACGCTGGAGTAGATGGACCGCACCACGGGAATGCGGTGCACCAGCGCATCGCCCCACTCCACAAGCTTGCGGCCCGCAAAATTGCTGGCAATGGCACCCACCACCAGCAAGATGGCCAGCGTGAGCACCACACCGAAGCCCGGGACATGCACCCCGAGCAGCTTGTCGGGCTGCCACGCGCCCGGCAGGATCTGCAGGGTCTGGTCGAGCGTGCTCACAATCCAGTTGAGCACCCAGGCCGTGATGACACCGGGCACGATGACCAGAAGGCCTGTCAACAGCCATTTGCGCAAGGCAGCCATGCAGGTCCTCAGCTCGAAGAGGAAGAAGTGCCGCCGGCACTTCCAGCGCTAGTGGTACTTGCGCTGGATGCTTCTTTTTTAGGCGCATCACCACCACTGGCAGATGCAGAAGACTCGGTCTTGGATTCCGACTTGGCTTCAGTTGCGGGAGCGGAGCTGCCCCCGCTGCCCCCCCGGAAATCCGTCACATACCAGCCCGAACCTTTGAGCTGGAATCCCGCCGCAGTGACCTGCTTGGAGAAGGCTTCAGCGCCGCAGGCGGGGCACACCGTCAGGGGTGCATCGGAGATTTTTTGCAGCACATCCTTGGCATGGCCGCAGGAGCCGCATTTGTAGGCGTAAATAGGCATGTCAGTGTGTTGAGGGAAAGTGCAAAACCCTCAATTATAGGCGGCATGCCCCTTCACCCCTGCGTTACTCGACCCCAACCATCTTATGGTGGGAGGCGTGGCTGTTGCGGATAGCCTGAGGGCCCAGAGAGCCGATCAGCATGCCCGCCAGTGCGGCCAGCAAGCCAGCAAGCTGCGCCGGGAAGGTTGCGCCGGCGGGCGTGGCCAGGAACAGCAGCCAGGTGACCAGACCCAGCACGATGGCGAAGATGGCACCCTGGGTGGTGGCACGCTTCCAGTACAGGCCAAACACCAGCGGCACAAAAGCCCCCACCAATGGCACCTGGTAGGCGCCCGAGACCAGCTCATAGATGGAAGTGCCCTGCATGTAGATGGCGTAGGCCAGCACACAGGCACTGAAAATGAGGGTGGTGATGCGCATGGTGCGCAGGTGCTGCTTGTCGGAGCTGTGCGGGCGGAACTGGCGCCAGATGTTCTCGGTGAAGGTGACGCTCGGCGCCAGCAGCGTGGCCGAGGCCGTGGACTTGAGCGCCGACAGCAGGGCCCCAAAGAACAGCACCTGCATCACGAAGGGCATCTTCTCCAGCACCAGCGTGGGCAGCACCTTTTGCGGGTCGTCCTTGAGCAGCGCCGCCGTTTCCGTGGGCATGATGATGAGCGCGCTGGCCACCAGGAACATGGGCACGAAGGCGAACAGGATGTAGCAGATGCCGCCGATCACGGGCCCCCGCGTGGCGGCCTGGATGTTGTTGGCCGACATCACGCGCTGAAACACGTCCTGCTGCGGGATGGAGCCGAACATCATGGTCAGGCCCGCCGCAATGAAGAACACCACGTCGTGGAACTTCGGCTCCGGCAAGAACCGGAACAGTTCACGGTTCGATGCGAACTCGATCACCTTGTCAGCGCCGCCGGCCATGTTGCCCGCAAACATGGCGATGACCGCCAGCCCCACCACCAGAATGATCATCTGGATGAAATCCGTGACCGCCACCGACCACATGCCGCCGAACAGCGTGTACGCCAGGATCGACACCACGCCAATCGTCATGCCCACCGGGATGCTGATGGCGCCACCGGACAGCAGGTTGAACACCAGGCCAAGCGCCGTGACCTGCGCGGAGACCCAGCCGAGGTAGCTCAGCATGATGATCAGCGAACAGACGATTTCCACCGTGCGGCCATAGCGTTCGCGGTAGTAGTCGCTGATGGTGAGCAACGTCATGCGGTACAGCTTGCCTGCAAAGAACAGGCCCACCAGGATCAGGCAGAAGCCCGCGCCGAAGGGGTCTTCCACCACATTGCCCAGACCTCCCTCGATGAACTTGGCGGGAATGCCCAGCACGGTCTCTGACCCGAACCACGTCGCGAACGTGGTGGTGATGATCATGTACAGCGGCAGGTGGCGCCCGGCGATGGCGAAGTCCGCAGCGTTCTTGACGCGCCGGGCTGCCAACAGGCCGATGCCGATGGTGATCAGCAGGTAAACGATAACCAGGGTCAGCAGCACAGCGCGCTCCTCTCTCTTTTTGTCTCGGTCGGTTGTGGTGAAGGAATCCGATCTGCGCTCCCGGCATTCCTCCCCAACGGGATGCCGGGCCTGCAGATCGTCAGAAAAGCCGGATTCTGATCAGCAGTTGGATGAGCAGCAAGCCCAGCACAAACCCCACCCCAGCAAAAATGATGCCTTGCAGCAGCCGGTTGGTGCGTTTTTGCGCCTCCAGCAGCTCGCGCAAGGCAGGCTGGTGGTCTGCGGGGCGCTGGCGCAGCGCGTCGTAGATCAGGCGCGGCAGCTCGGGCAGCAGCTTGGCGTAGTGCGGCGCTTCGGCGCGCAACTCGCGCCACAAGCGCTGGGGGCCCATCTGTTCCAGCATCCACTTTTCGAGGAACGGCTTGGCCGTGCTCCACAGGTCCAGGTCCGGGTCCAGCTCGCGGCCTAGGCCCTCGATATTGAGCAAGGTTTTTTGCAGCAGCACCAGCTGGGGCTGGATCTCGACGTGAAAGCGGCGCGAGGTCTGGAACAGGCGCATCAGCACCAGCCCGAGCGAGATTTCCTTGAGCGGGCGGTCAAAGTACGGCTCGCACACGGCGCGGATGGCCGATTCGAGATCGTTGACCCGCGTTTCGGGCGGTACCCAGCCGCTTTCGATGTGCAGCTCGGCCACGCGCTTGTAGTCGCGCCGGAAGAACGCCACAAAGTTCTGCGCCAGGTATTCCTTGTCCACTTCGGTCAGCGTGCCCACGATGCCGAAGTCCAGCGAGATGTAGCGGCCGAACGTAGCGGGCTCCAGGCTCACCTGGATGTTGCCCGGGTGCATGTCGGCGTGGAAGAACCCGTCGCGGAACACCTGGGTGAAGAAGATGGTCACGCCGTCGCGCGCCAGCTTGGGGATGTCCACCCCCGCCTCACGCAAGCGGTCGATCTGGCTGATGGGCACGCCCTTCATGCGCTGCATCACCATGACCTCGGGGTGGCAGAAGTCCCAGAAGATCTCGGGGATCAGCACCAGATCCAGCCCGGTCATGTTGCGGCGCAGTTGGGCCGCGTTGGAAGCCTCGCGCACCAGGTCCAGCTCGTCGTGCAGGTAGTTGTCGAACTCGGCCACCACCTCGCGGGGCTTGAGGCGCTTGCCGTCGGCCGACAGGCTCTCCACCCAGCCCGCCATCATGCGCATGAGGCTCAGGTCCTTCTCGATCACCGGCAGCATGCCGGGGCGCAGCACCTTGACGGCCACCTCGCGCTCAATGCCCTGGCGGTCACGCAGCGTAGCGAAATGCACCTGGGCGATGGACGCGCTGGCCACCGGTATGCGGTCGAAGGAGGTGAACACCTCGTCCACCGGGCGGCGGAACGCACGCTCGATAGTGGCGATGGCAATATCGGGGTCGAACGGCGGCACGCGGTCCTGCAGGCGGGCCAGTTCGTCGGCAATGTCGGGCGGCAACAGGTCGCGGCGGGTGGACAGCACCTGGCCGAACTTGACGAAGATGGGGCCCAGGCTCTCCAGTGCCTCCCGCAGGCGCTGGCCACGCGGCGCATCCAGATTGCGCCCGATGGACACGATGCGCGAAATCATGCGCAGCCAGGGCTTGTTGAAGCTGTCGAGCAGCAAGCCATCCAGGCCGAACCGGAACACCACCCACAGGATGGCAGCCCCCCGCAAGAAGCGCTTCATGCGTCGGCCCGGTCCGAACCACCCGAGGGTGACAGCGGTGCGGCCGCCGGAGCGCCGGGCGCCACCGGTGCCGTCGCAACCACCACCGAGGAAGACGCCGCGCTGGCGGCGGCCATGCGCGAACCCACAAACTGGCGCAATGTCTGTGCCGCCCGGCTGGCAAACTGCGCCAGCGTGTGTGCAGGGGCATCGCCGATCACGCGGGCCAGGTCTTCTTCCACATCCCAGCGCACATGGTCCACCAGCCAGTTGATCTCGGCCGCCAGTTGCACGTCACCTTCAATGCGGATGGACGGCTTATCGCCCCGCAACGCGGCCTGGGCCAGAGTGAAAGGAGAGGTGTCGGTCACTTCCAGCCGCAGGTCGGGCACCGCGGATTCGGGCGCCAGATTGAGCAGGCCGGCCGGGGTAATAACCAGCGACAGGGAATAGGCCCGCCACTGCACCCGCGCGATGCGGCCTTTTTGGCGCACCAGCCGGTCCGTGGCCTCTTTTTCCTGCATCAGCACATGGTTGAGAAACAGCACCAGGCGTTGCTGCACTTCGTGGACCAGCCATTGCGGGGGCTGCGGGCCAGCGGCCAGGCGCTCGAAGAGGCCGTCCAGAAAAGGAAAAGGGGACTGTGGTGTTGCCATAGTCCCCGATTATTCCCTGAACTGGAATGCCCCTGAACCGCAGGGGCCCCATGGGCTGCGTTTACTGCAGCGCTTGCACGCCAGCCACCAGCCAGCCGGTGTTGCCGGTCTTGGGCTTGGTCATGTTCCAGACCTCCCGGAACGGGCTGGGCCCGGCCGAGGGCTCCTCACGGATCATGCCGGAGAACTCGACGCTGGCCATGTAGCCATCGCCCAGGTCTTCGATGCCCAGCAGCTGCGCCTCGATCATCACCACATCGGTGTGGTTCGGCTGCGTGCCCCGGTGGGCTTCGCGCTCGGCCAGCTGGGTGCGGATTTCATCGAGCATGTTGTCCGTCATCATGGACCGCAGGGTTGCGATGTCCGACCGGTCCCACGCGCCTTGCAGGGTCACAAAGTTGCGCTTGGCGGCCGACAGGAAACCCTCGGTGTCGAAGTCTGCGGGCACACCCCAGTTCTGCGAGCCCGACAGGCCCGAGCCGATCACCACACCCGAGCCCACGCCCCCCTGACCAGCACGCGAGGCGTCAAACGCCATGCTGCTGCGCTCCCAGGGGCGGGCCGATGCGTCGTTGCCCACGTTGTTGGGGCTGTACTGCGGAGGCACCTGCGCAGCGGCAGGCATTGCGGCCCCCGCGCCCTGGAATGCGAACGGAGCACCACCCGCCGCGTTGCCTGAGCCATTTCCGCCACCGTTGCGCGACCGCATGACCATCTTGAAGATGGCAAACGCCGCCAGCGCCAGCAGCGCAATCATCAGGATGTTGGCAAAGCCTGCGCCCAGACCCAGCGAGTGCGCCAGCCAGGCCAGACCCAGCCCCGCTGCCAGGCCGCCCAGCATGGCGCCCCAGGGCTTCTTGGCCGGAGCGGCCGGGGCTGCTGCCGGCGTAGCGGTGGCAGGCTTGGCGGCCGCCGCCGTGTTGGTCGCACTCTGTGCGGGTGCGCCCGGTGCAGCGGGCGGCGTGGCCGCCTCGCGCTGCGTCACGTTGCTGGACTGCTTGCCCACCGATTTGCCACCACCCAGTCGCCGCGCGGCGTCGGCATCGGCGTGTGCAAACGCCAGCATCGCGACCAACACCACAGACCACAGTTTCATCATGACTTCTCCGTCTCCGTTATCGACCGAGCAAACCGCTCAGCACTTGATTCCAACATGGAGGGCGACAATTCCCCCCGTCATGTTGTGATAGTCCACATGCCCAAAACCATTTTTTTGCATGAGGCTTTTGAGTTCTTCCTGCCCCGGGTGCATGCGGATGGACTCGGCCAGGTAGCGGTAGCTGGCGTCGTCGCCCGCCACCAGCTTGCCCAGCTGGGGCAACACCTTGAACGAGTACCAGTCGTACACCTTCTCCAGAGGCTTGGCCACCTTGGAAAATTCCAGCACCAGCAGCTTGCCGCCGGGCTTGAGCACGCGGCACATCTCGGCAATCGCCTGGTCCTTGTGGGTCATGTTGCGCAGGCCAAAGGCCACGCTCACCACATCGAAATGCGCGTCGGGGAACGGCAGCTTTTCGGCGTCACAGACCAGCGTGGGCAGCACCACGCCCTCGTTGATGAGCCGGTCACGGCCCACGCGCAGCATGGCTTCGTTGATGTCGGTGTGCACCACACGGCCCGAGGCGCCCACCTTCTTGGAAAACGCCAGCGCCAGGTCACCCGTGCCACCGGCAATGTCCAGCACCTGGCTGCCTTCGCGTAGGTTGGCCACCATCACGGTGTAAGCCTTCCAGGCGCGGTGCAGGCCCGCCGACATGAGGTCGTTCATCACGTCGTATTTGGAGGCCACGGAATCGAACACACCGCGCACGCGGCGTGCCTTTTCCTGCTCGTCCACCGACTGAAAACCGAAATGCGTGGTGCTCATAAGAATCATGCTAGGCGCGTGAACGCCAGAGGTACAGCGACAACCCCGCACTGAATTGGGGCATCTGTCGCAATTTGGAGAACGCTATTGAAACAAAACCAGCCGCTAGCGCAAGCAAATATTGCGCTGACAGCTATATTTTCAATAGCACCTTGATGAACAGGGGCTTGTGCAGCTGAAGGTGCCTGGCACCCCGGCGCTTCTGCGCGCAGCTTCAGTGGCCGCCGCAGGCATGGCCCCCTGCACCACCCTTGGGCGCCATGGGCGCGTCGCGATCGGCCCCGGCCGCAGCCAGCCGCTCGGTGTACTGCGCCCACAGTGCGTCCTGCTTCTGGCCCAGCTCGTAGAGGTAGTCCCAGGTGAAGATGCCGCTGTCGTGCCCGTCAGAGAACGTGGGCTTGACGGCGTAGTTGCCCACGGGCTCCAGGTTGACCAGCGCCACATTGCGCTTGCCCGTCTGCAACACCTCTTGCCCCGGGCCGTGGCCCTGCACTTCGGCCGAGGGCGAGTACACGCGCATCAGCTCGAACGGAATGCGGAACGTGGCGCCATCCGAAAAGCCCACTTCCAGCACGCGCGACTGTTCATGCACCGTCAGGGCCTGCGGCGTGGGAGCGCCCGCTTTCAAACCTGCCATGGAATCACCTTGAGAAAACTGTTGTCAGAAACGACGGCTGCCATTGTCCCACCCGCCCCGGCACAAGCTGCCAGCAAGGTTACCGGGCGGCCCACTGCGCCAGCTGAGACTGCAGCTGAGCCTCCAGCGCGGGCAACAGGGCCCGCACGGCGGCCTCTTGCTCGGCCGGGCTGGGCCGCTGCGCAGCGGCCCATACCGGGGCCGGGAAGTGGCTGTCCCAGTCAAACCGCGCAATCACGTGCCAGTGCAGGTGCGGCACCATGTTGCCCAGGGCCGCGATGTTGACCTTGGTGGGCGCCAGGTGCTGGCGCAGGGCTTGCTCCACCAGCGTCACCGCCTCCATGCAGTGCACGCGGTCGGCGGCAGTCAGGTCCGAGAACTCAGCCACGTGCACGTTCCACACCACGCGGTAGAAGGCGGGGAAACCCACCTCCTGCGCGCGGATGACACGCAGGCGCTCGCCACGCCAGACCAATGCGCCGCCGTCTTCAGCGCACAAGGGGCAGGCCATCAGACCAGCACCCGCTCAATGCCGCCGTTGTTGGCACGGTGTACGTACTCGGGCATCCAGTTCTCGCCCAGAATCTCGCGCGCCATCTCGACCACGATGTAGTCGGCTTCGAGCAGGCCGTTGTTCAGGTCGCCTTCGTAGCGGTTCAGGCCCTGCAGGCAGCTAGGGCAGCTGGTGAGGATCTTCACGTTGTCCTGGGCACCCACTGCACCGCTCTCGCGCAGCTTGGCCTCGCCTTTGCGGATTTCTTCTTCCTTGCGGAAGCGCACCTGCGTGGACACGTCGGGCCGAGTCACACCCAGCGTGCCCGACTCGCCGCAGCAGCGGTCGCTCTTGAGCACCTGTTCACCCACCAGCGCCTTCACCGTCTTCATCGAGTCCTGCTGCTTCATGGGGTTGTGGCAGGGCTCGTGGTACAGGTAGGCGCCCTTGCCTTGCAGCTGGATGCCCTTTTCGAGCAGGTACTCGTGGATGTCGATGATGCGGCTGCCCGGGAAGATCTTGTCGAACTCGTAGCCCTGCAGCTGGTCGTAGCAGGTGCCGCAGCTCACCACCACGGTCTTGATGTCCAGGTAGTTGAGTGTGTTGGCCACGCGGTGGAAGAGCACGCGGTTGTCCGTGATCATCTTCTCGGCCTTGTCGAACTGGCCGGAGCCGCGCTGGGGGTAGCCGCAGCACAGGTAGCCCGGCGGCAACACCGTCTGCACGCCCGCGTGCCACAACATGGCCTGGGTTGCCAGGCCCACCTGCGAGAACAGGCGCTCTGACCCGCAGCCCGGGAAGTAGAACACCGCCTCCGTCTCGGCCGTGGTGGCCTGCGGGTTGCGGATGATCGGCACGTAGTCCTTGTCTTCGATGTCGAGCAGCGCACGCGCCGTCTTCTTGGGCAGGCCGCCGGGCAGCTTCTTGTTGATGAAGTGGATCACCTGCTCCTTGATCGGAGCCGTGCCCACCGTGGCCGGCGGCTTGGCCGTCTGCTTGCGGCCCACCTTGCGCAGCAGGTCCACCGCCATGCGCTGGACCTTGAAGCCCACGTCCACCATGGCCGAGCGCATCAGCTTGATGGTGTCGGGGTTGGTGGCGTTGAGCATGGTCATCGCCAACGCGTTGCCGGGGCGGAAGGTCTTCTTGCCCATCTTGCGCAGCAGGTTGCGCATGTTCATGGTGACGTCGCCGAAGTCGATCTTCACCGGGCAAGGGCTCTCGCACTTGTGGCACACCGTGCAGTGGTCGGCCACGTCCTCAAACTCCTGCCAGTGCTTGATGCTCACGCCCCGGCGGGTCTGCTCTTCGTACAAAAAAGCCTCGACCAGCAGCGAGGTGGCCAGGATCTTGTTGCGCGGGCTGTAGAGCAAATTGGCGCGCGGCACGTGCGTGGAGCACACGGGCTTGCACTTGCCGCAGCGCAGGCAGTCCTTGACCGAATCGGCAATGGCGCCGATGTCGCTCTGCTGCATGATCAGCGACTCGTGGCCCATCAGCCCGAAGCTGGGCGTGTAGGCGTTGGTCAGATCAGCATGCAGCGCAGGTTCTGAGGCCAAATCGGCACCAAGCGCCAGTGAAACATGCCCTGATTGCTCCTGATTTCGGAGCAATTTACCTTTATTGAAGCGGCCTTCCGGGTCCACCTTGCGCTTGTATTCGGCAAAGGGACGCAACTCGTCGTCGGTTAAGAACTCCAGCTTGGTGATGCCAATGCCGTGTTCGCCCGAGATCACGCCGTTGAGACTGCGCGCCAGCACCATGATGCGCGCCACGGCCTCGTGCGCCGTCTGCAGCATCTCGTAGTCGTCGCTGTTGACGGGGATGTTGGTGTGCACGTTGCCGTCGCCCGCATGCATGTGCAACGCCACCCACACGCGGCCCTTGAGCACGCGCTTGTGGATGGCCACGGCCTCGTCCAGGATGGGCTTGAACGCCGCACCGGTGAAGATGCCTTGCAGCGGCGCACGCAGCTGGGTCTTCCAGCTGGCACGCAGCGTGTGGTCCTGCAGCTGGGGGAACAGGGTTTCCACATCGTGCAGCCAGCCCTGCCACAGGGCGCGCACCTCTTCGACCAGGGCGATGGCCTGGGCCACGCGGTCTTGCAGAAGCTCGGGCGAAGGCACCTCGTCGTCGGCGTCGTGCTTGCCCAGGGGCAGGTTGCCACGCTCGAAGAACTCGGTCAGCGCGTCGCACAGCTTGAGCTTGTTGCGCAGGCTCAGTTCGATGTTGATGCGCTCGATGCCGTCGGTGTACTCGGCCATGCGTGGCAGCGGGATCACCACGTCTTCGTTGATCTTGAAGGCGTTGGTGTGGCGGCTGATGGCCGCCGTCTTCTTGCGGTCGGCCCAGAACTTCTTGCGCGCATCGGCTGTGATGGCCACGAAGCCTTCGCCGCTGCGGGTGTTGGCCAGGCGCACGACCTCGCTGGTCACGCGGGCCACGTCATCGGCGTTGTCACCGGCAATGTCGCCAATCAGCACCATCTTGGGCAGGCCGCCGTTGCCCTTCTTGCTCTTGGTGGCGTAGCCCACAGCCTTCAGGTAGCGGTCATCCAGATGCTCCAGGCCCGCCAGCAGCACGCCACTGCGCTTTTGCTCGGCGAACATGAAGTCCTTGATCTCGACGATGCTGGGCACGGCGTCCTTGGCGTTGCCGAAGAACTCCAGGCATACGGTGCGCGTGTGCTCGGGCATGCGGTGCACCACCCAGCGCGCGCTGGTGATGAGGCCGTCGCAGCCTTCCTTCTGGATGCCGGGCAGGCCCGCCAGGAACTTGTCCGTCACGTCCTTGCCCAGGCCTTCCTTGCGGAAGGTGCGGCCCGGAATTTCAAGCCGCTCGGTGCGCACGGGCGTCTTGCCATCGGCCTCGAAGTACTGCAGCTCGAAGGTGGCGACCTCTACGTCATGGATCTTGCCCATGTTGTGGTCCAGGCGGGTCACCTCCAGCCACTGGGCGTCGGGCGTGACCATGCGCCAACTGGCCAGGTTGTCCAGCGCAGTGCCCCACAGCACGGCCTTTTTGCCGCCTGCGTTCATGGCGATGTTGCCGCCAATGCACGATGCCTCGGCACTGGTCGGGTCCACCGCAAACACAAAGCCCGCGCGCTCAGCCGCATCGGCCACGCGCTGGGTGACCACACCGGCTTCAGTCCACACCGTGCCCACCTCGCGGTCCAGGCCCGGCAGGCGGCGCATCTCCACCTCGGTCATGGCTTCGAGCTTTTCGGTGTTGATGACCACGCTCTTCCACGTCAGCGGGATCGCGCCGCCGGTGTAGCCGGTGCCGCCCCCACGGGGAATGATGGTCAGGCCCAGTTCGATACAGCCCTTGACCAGGCCCGCCATCTCTGCCTCGGTGTCGGGCGTGAGCACCACAAAGGGGTACTCGACGCGCCAGTCGGTCGCATCGGTCACGTGGGACACGCGCGAGAGGCCGTCGAACTTGATGTTGTCCTTGGCCGTGAGGCGGCCCAGGGTTTTCTGGATCTGGCGGCGCAGCTGCGCGGCCTGCTCGAAGGTGGCGTTGAACTCGGCCACCGCACGGCGCGCGGCGACGACCAGCTCGCCCACGAGGCGGTCGCGGTCGGCGTCGTCGGCGGGGGTGCGGCGCTTTTCAATCTCGGCCAGCCGATGGTTCAGCGCATCGACCAGCAGCTTGCGGCGGCCGGGGTTGTCCAGCAGGTCGTCCTGCAGGTAGGGGTTGCGTTGCACCACCCAGATATCGCCCAGCACCTCATACAGCATGCGAGCCGAGCGGCCCGTGCGGCGCTCTTTGCGCAGTTGGTCCAGCACCTCCCAGGAGGCGGAGCCCAGCAGCCGGATCACGATCTCCCGGTCGGAGAACGAGGTGTAGTTATAGGGAATTTCTCGCAGTCGGGCAGGCTCAGCGGCCTGCGTCTGCAAGGCCGCCAGCGCGATCGGTACATTCATGGGGGTCTACCTGGGGTGGGGGCGCGATTTTAAGCCACCGGCCTATGGCTTGCCGTGCCAGGGCTGCCCGGCCGAGCCGAAGCAGCCCTGCCAGAGCCTCAGAACAGCACGCGGCTGCGCAGGGTGCCACTCACCCGGGCCAGCTTGTCCAGCGCCAGGTCGGACGAGGCAGCGTCGATGTCGATCACCACATAGCCGATCTTCTCGTTGGTCTGCAGGTACTGGGCCGAGACATTGATGGCGTTGTCCGAGAAGATGCGGTTGATCTCGGACAGCACGCCCGGCACGTTGCGGTGGATGTGCAGCAAACGGTGCTTGCCGGGGTGGGCCGGCAGCGCCACCTCGGGGAAGTTGACCGACGAGGTGCTGGTGCCGTTGTCGCTGTACTTCACCAGCTTCTCGGCCACTTCCAGGCCGATGTTGGCCTGCGCCTCCATGGTGGAGCCACCGATGTGCGGGGTCAGGATCACGTTGTCCAGCCCGCGCAGGGGCGATACAAACTCATCCTTGTTGGTGCGCGGCTCGACCGGGAATACGTCGATGGCAGCGCCCAGCAGCTTCTTGGCCTGGAGGGCCGCAGCCAGCGCCTCAATATCCACCACCGTGCCGCGCGCGGCGTTGATGAGGATGCCGCCGGGTTTCATGGCAGCGATCTCGGCGGCGCCGATCATGCCCTCGGTGGACGGCAGCTCGGGCACGTGCAGGCTCACGATGTCGCTCTGGCCCAGCAGGTCGTGCAGGTGCTGCACCTGCCGCGCATTGCCCAGGGGCAGCTTGTTGACCACATCAAAGAAGGCCACGTGCATGCCCAGCGCCTCGGCCAGCACCGACAGCTGCGTGCCAATGGAGCCATAACCCACGATGCCCAGGGTCTTGCCGCGGATCTCGTAGGCGTTGTCGGCGCTCTTGAGCCAGCCGCCCCGATGCGCCACGGCGTTCTTCTCGGGCACCCCGCGCAGCAGCAGGATGGCCTCGGCCAGCACCAGCTCGGCCACAGAGCGGGTGTTGGAGTAAGGCGCGTTGAACACCGCAATGCCCCGCTCACGCGCGGCGTTCAGGTCCACCTGATTGGTGCCAATACAAAAGCAGCCCACAGCCACCAGCTTGTGGGCCTGGGCCAACACCTCTTCCGTGAGCTGGGTGCGCGAACGGATGCCCACAAAGTGCACATCGGCGATCTTGCGCTTGAGTTCCTCGTCCGGCAGCGCACCGGACACCGTCTCGATCTGCGTATAGCCCGCCGCCCGGATCACATCCACTGCGGAGGAGTGGATGCCTTCGAGCAGCAGAAACTTGATCTTGTTCTTGTCGAGCGAATTGGTGGCCATGGCGATGAAGGAGAAGGGGTGAAAGAAGGAAACGTCCGGCGCGCGACGGCGCGAACGAACCGAGGGTGCCCACGCAGGTGAACAGTCACCAGCATGGTGCATTGCACAAAACCTTGCAAGCCTCGGCAAATGCGCCACACCTTGTCACAAAAAGGTCACAATCGCACCCCTCACGGGTAACCCAAGGGGTTTCCCCGGTTGATGCATGCCGCGAGGTCATGCGACAACGACATATCAATGTCACAAAGGCTGCATAGCATCCGGCCCTTGTGCTTTTCGTCATCCTCGGAGGAAATATTCATGAAAACGAAGCTTCTGGCGGTCTGTGCTGCTGTTGCCATGTCGGTCTGCGTGCCTGCACAAGCGCAGGCTCCCATTGAGATCCAATGGTGGCACTCGATGAGTGCAGCGCTGGGCGACTGGGTCAATGACCTGGCCAAGCAATACAACGCCAGCCAGACCCAGTACAAGGTGGTTCCCACGTACAAGGGCCAGTATGACGAATCGATGACCGGCGCCATCGCCGCCTTCCGCGCCGGCAATGCCCCCCACATCCTGCAGGTGTTTGAAGTGGGCACCGCCACCATGATGGCCAGCAAGGGCGCCATCGTGCCTGCGGCCAAGGTGCTGAACGACGCAGGCTTCAAGTTTGAGCCCACCGAATACGTGTCCGCAGTGGCCGGTTACTACACCGCCCCCAACGGCCAGATGCTGAGCTACCCGCTCAACAGCTCCACCACCATCTTCTATTACAACAAGGACGCCTTCAAGAAGGCCGGCCTGGACGCCGACAAGCCGCCCAAGACCTGGCCCGAAGTGTTCGCTGCTGCCTCCAAGCTGAAGGCCAGCGGCCACAGCTGCCCCTTCACCACCAGCTGGGTGAGCTGGACGCAGCTGGAGAGCTTCTCGCTGTGGCACAACACTCTGTTCGCATCGAAGAACAACGGCTTTGATGGCAACGACGCCCAGCTGCAGATCAACACCCCCCTGCACGTGCGCCACTTCGAGAACCTGGCCAAGGCCTCCAAGGAAGGCAGCTTCGTCTACAAGGGCCGCAACAACACCGCCGATGCATCCTTCCCCTCCGGTGAATGCGCCATGATCACCGGCTCGTCGGGCCTGTACGCCCGCGTGGCCAAGGAAGCCAAGTTTGCCTACGGCATCTCCACCCTGCCCTACTACCCTGACGTGAAGGGTGCCCCCCAGAACACCGCCATCGGTGGTGCCAGCCTGTGGGTGATGGCCGGCAAGAAGCCCGAGGAATACAAGGGCGTGGCCAGCTTCCTGAACTTCCTGAACGACACCAAGGTGCAGGCCGCCAGCCACCAGCGCACGGGCTACCTGCCTGTGACCATGGGCGCGTACAAGCTCACCGAAGCCTCCGGTTTCTATGACAAGAACCCCGGCACCGATGTGGCCGTGACGCAGATGATCCGCAAGGCCACCGACAAGTCGCGCGGCATCCGCCTGGGCAACTTCGTGCAGATCCGCACGATCATCGACGAGGAAACCGAACAAATTTGGTCGGGCAAGAAGTCGCCCAAGGAAGCCCTGGACACCGCTGTGACCCGTGGCAACGAACAACTGGCCCGCTTCGCACGCGCCAACAAGTAAGTACGGTCCACCATCTGTCGGTGTTACCCCGCCCCACAGCAGGGTGACATCGAAAGCCCGCCGCCCCGTCAACCAGCATGGTTCACGGGGCGGCGGGGTTTTCTTTTTGAGAGTTTCGTCATGGAAAAACGCGTACTTTTCCGCTCTGCATGGCTGCCCTGGGTGCTTCTGGCGCCGCAGCTTGTCATCATCAGCGTGTTCTTCTTCTGGCCCGCAGGCCAAGCCCTGGTGCAGTCGTTCCAGATGCAGGACAGCTTTGGCATGTCCACCGAATGGGTGGGGCTGGACAACTTCAAGGCCCTGTTCGAGGACCCAGGCTACCTGGCATCCTTCAAGACCACGGCCTTCTTTTCGATCCTGGTGGCAGTGGTGGGCATTGGCCTGTCGCTGATCCTCGCGATCTTTGCCGACCGCATCATCAAGGGCGCCATCGTCTACAAGACCGCCCTGCTGCTGCCCTACGCCGTGGCCCCTGCAGTGGCCGGTGTGCTGTGGATGTTCATGTTCTCCCCCTCGCTGGGTGTGGTGGCGTACATGCTGCGCCAGTCGGGCTTTGACTGGAACCACATGCTCAACTCCGACCACGCGATGACGCTGATCGTGATTGCTGCAGTGTGGAAGCAGATCTCCTACAACTTCCAGTTTTTCCTCGCAGGCCTGCAGTCCATCCCCAAGTCGCTGATCGAAGCTGCCGCCATCGACGGCGCCGGCCCCTGGCGCCGGTTCTGGAGCATCCAGTTCCCGCTGCTTTCGCCCACGACGTTCTTCCTGCTGGTGATCAACGTCGTGTATGCGTTCTTCGACACCTTTGCCATCGTGGACTCCACCACGCAAGGCGGCCCCGGGCGCGACACCTCCATCCTGGTCTACAAGGTCTACCACGACGGTTTCAAGGCCATGGACATGGGCGGCTCGGCCGCGCAGTCGGTGGTGCTGATGGCCATCGTCGTGGTGCTGACGGTCATCCAATTCCGCTACGTCGAGAAGAAAGTGCAGTACTGAAATGGTTGAACGCAGTCCCTACCTCACCGCGTTCTCGCACCTCATCATGGTGCTGGGCGTGATCATCGTCGGCTTCCCGCTGTACCTGGCCTTCGTGGCCTCCACGCACACGGCGCAGGACATCGTGCAGGTGCCCATGCCCATGGTGCCCGGCAGCAACTTCTGGCAGACCTACCACGATGCGCTGTTTGGCGGCGGCTCAGGCCCAGGCTCCAGCGCCCCCGTGGCCCGCATGATGTGGGTGAGTTTCATCACCGCCATCGTCATCACCCTGGGCAAGATCGCCATCTCGCTGCTGTCGGCGTTTGCCATCGTGTACTTCCGCTTCCCCTTCAAGGGCATATGCTTCTGGCTGATCTTCATCACACTGATGCTGCCGGTGGAAGTGCGCATCGGGCCCACCTACCAGGTCGTTTCCAACCTGGGCATGCTCAACACCTACGCGGGCCTGACCGTGCCGCTGATCGCCTCGGCCACTGCCACCTTCCTGTTCCGGCAGTTCTTCCTGACGGTGCCCGATGAGCTGGTGGAGGCCGCGCGGGTGGACGGCGCCGGCCCCATGCGCTTCTTCAAGGACATCCTGGTGCCGCTGTCGCGCACCTCGATTGCCGCGCTGTTCGTGATCCAGTTCATCTACGGCTGGAACCAGTATCTCTGGCCCCTGCTGGTGACCACCTCCGAGGACATGTACCCCGTGGTGATCGGCATCAAGCGCATGCTGGCCGGCGGCGACGCGGGCAACGAGTGGAACATCGTGATGGCCACGGCCCTGCTGGCCATGCTGCCGCCCGCCTTTGTGGTAGTGGTGATGCAGCGCTGGTTCGTCAAAGGCCTGGTGGATACCGAAAAATAAGAGAAAACCCCTGCAAGCGCTTGTTCAATAAGCCCCTGTAGCTATCAAATTCATTGCACATATGGCATCCCTCTCTCTTCGCAACATCGTCAAGCGCTACGGCGTGGGCCCCAAGGCCAACCAGGTCATCCACGGCGTGAACGCCGAGATCAAGGACGGCGAATTCGTCGTCATCGTCGGTCCCTCGGGCTGCGGCAAGTCCACCCTGCTGCGCATGGTGGCGGGCCTGGAAGAAATCTCCGGCGGCGAACTGCGCATCGGCGACCGCGTGGTCAACGACCTGGAACCCGCCCAGCGCGACATCGCCATGGTGTTCCAGAACTACGCGCTGTACCCGCACATGACGAACTACGAGAACATGGCCTACGGCCTGAAGATCGCCAAGGTGCCCAAGGAAGAAATCCAGCGCCGCGTGGACAAGGCCGCCAAGATCCTCGAACTCTCGCACCTGCTGGAGCGCAAGCCGCGCGAACTGTCGGGCGGCCAGCGCCAGCGCGTGGCCATGGGCCGCGCCATCGTGCGCCAGCCGCAAGTCTTCTTGTTTGACGAGCCGCTGTCCAACCTGGACGCCAAGCTGCGCGCCCAGACCCGCCTGGAGATCCAGAAGCTGCACCGCGAGCTGGGCATCACCAGCCTGTTCGTGACGCACGACCAGGTCGAGGCCATGACGTTGGCCCAGCGCATGATCGTGATGAACGCGGGCAACATGGAACAGTTCGGCACGCCCGAAGAGGTCTACCACACGCCCGCCTCCACCTTCGTGGCCAGCTTCATCGGCTCGCCTCCCATGAACCTGCTCAAGAACGCCCCGGGCGCCAAGCCGGGCACCATCCTCGGCATCCGCCCCGAGCATCTGGACGTGGGCAGCGAGGGCTGGGCGGTCACGGTCGAAACCGTGGAGCTGCTGGGCGCCGAGCGCCTGATCTACGGCCGCCTCAACGGCGAGCAGATCATCGTGCGCGTGGAGGAAGGCACCCACGCGCCGCAGCCCGACGCGGTGATCCATGTGCTGCCGCGCCCCGACCGCCTGCATGCGTTCGATGCCACCACGGGCAAACGCATCCCCGGCTGAGCCTGTGCAGCCGGGTGAAGCCGTCCGCGCCGGGCAAGGCATTCTCGCCACCGTGCCGGTGCTGGCCTCGCTGCACCTGGCGGAAACCCGGCAGTTCTACGTCGAACGGCTGGGCTTCACCGCGCTGCTGGAGATGGACCACTACCTGATCCTGCAGCGCGACGGGTGCGAACTGCACTTCTGGCACTGCACCGAGCGCCACATTGCAGAAAACACCTCGTGCTACGTGCGTGCAGACACTGACTTGCTGCACGCGGATTTCACGGCACGGGGCCTGCAACTGGCGCCCCCTACCGTCCAGCCCTGGGGCATGAAGGAGATGTTCGTCATCGACCCCCACGGCAACCTGCTGAAATTTGGTGAACCCGCATGAGCGCACCCTCGTCCCCCCTCGTCCCGTGGCCCTACCCCCGCTGGATCGCCCACCGCGGCGCTGGCAAGCTGGCCCCTGAAAACACCCTGGCCGCGTTCCGGCTGGGCGCCCAGTACGGCTACCGCATGTTCGAGTGCGACGCCAAGCTGAGTGCCGACGGCGTGCCCTTTCTGATGCACGACGCCACGCTGGAGCGCACGACCAACCGCCACGGCACCGGCGGCGACCGGCCCTGGGCCGAGCTCGCCCAGCTGGACGCCGGCGGCTGGCACTCTCGCAGCTACGCGGGCGAACCCCTGCCCACGCTGGAGAACCTGGCGCGCTACTGCATCGCCAACGGTTTTTTCCTGAACATCGAGATCAAGCCCACGCCGGGGCAGGAAGAAGTGACTGGCCGCGTGGTAGGTGAATACGCCGCACGGCTGTGGCAAGGCCAGCCTGTGCCGCCCCTGTTCTCGTCATTCAAGCCCGAGGCACTGGCCGGTGCCATGGCCACCGCCCCACAGATACCCCGCGCGCTGCTCATCGACGCGCTGTGGGACGGGTGTTTTGACAAAGCCCAGGCGCTCGGCTGCGTGGCCATCGTGTGCAACCACGCGCTGTGGGATCAGGCCCTGGTAGCCCAAGTGCACGGCATGGGCATGCGTACGCTGAGCTATACGGTGAATGACGACTGGGCAGCGCAGCGCCTCATCGCGCTGGGGACTGACGGCATCATCACCGACCGAGTGGATTTTTTCTCGCCTGCCAAGCCATAGGGCACCACTTCAGCAAAACACCCCCCCTCCCAATCCAGCGGCCACCGTGGGCCGGCCTCACCGGGCCACCGGTGGCGTCCCCCTTCAGGGGGAAGGCGCTTAGCGCCTCAGGGGGTCAATCCATCTTCGCGCCGGACTTCTTGACGGCATCCGCCCAGCGCGGCATCTCGGCGGCCAGGAACTTGGCAAAGTCGTCCGCGCCCAGAAACGCCGGGTCTGCGCCCTGGCTCACCATGCGGTTGCGCACGTCGGGCATCTGCAGCACCTGGCCAAAGGCGTCACTGAGCTTGTTGACCACGTCCTTGGGCGTGCCTGCAGGCGCCAGAAAACCGTAGAAGCCCACCACCTCAAAGCCTTTGATACCGCTCTCGATCACCGTGGGCACCTCGGGCAGCGCGGGGTTGCGCTCCTTGCTGGTCACGGCCAGGGCGCGCACCTTGCCTTGCTTGTGGTACGACGCAGCCTGCGGAATGCTCTCGGCCATGAACTGCACCTGCCCGCCCATGAGGTCGGTGAACGCGGGCGCGCTGCCCCGGTAGGGGATGTGCACCATGAATAGGCCCGTGGCCGTCTTGAACATCTCAGGCACCAGGTGGCTGATGCCGCCATTGCCCGCCGAGCCAAAGTTGACCTGACCGGGCCGCGACTTGGCATAGGCCATGAACTCCTGCAGGTTCTTCGCGGGCACGCTGGGGTTGACCAGCAAGGCCAGCGGCTGCATGGCCGTGCGCGCCACGGGCACAAAGTCCTTCAGGGTCGCGTAGGGCAGGCGGCTGTACAGGGCGGGGTTGATGACCATCACCCCCGTGTTGGCGAGCATGATGGTGTGGCCGTCCGGGGGCGCTCTCATGACCTCCTGTGCGCCTACGGTGCCACCGGCACCGGCCTTGTAATCCATCACCACGGGTTGGCCCAGCACGGTCTGCAGCTTGTCGGACAGTAGGCGCGCATGCTGGTCCAGCGGCCCGCCGGCGGGGAAGCCCACCACGATACGAACCGGCTTGGACGGAAACGCCTGCGCATGCACGGCGGCAGACAAGGCCAGGCCTGCGGCCAGGGTGATGCAGGTACGCAGCAGCTTCATGGGGTTGTCTCCAGCTTTGGTTATGGGTGTGAGGGATGCTTGCCGCCTCCGCCGACGCGGACCATGGCGGCCGCATGGGAAGATGCAAAGAGGCTATCAGACGCCAGGGCGCGGCAGCCCTCCAGAGCACCCCTCGAAAACCCTCAAAACATGTGAAGGCTTGCTGAAAGCTTCAGGCCTTCCAGCCCCGCACCAGCACCCACTGGCAGGTGGCGCAGGCCACGACCAGCGCGGCATAGGTGAGCATCTTGCCGTCGCGCCCCCACAGCACCAGCCCTGCAGCGAGCACCGCCACCCCCACGGCAAACAGAATCGCCCCACGCAGCCACACCGACATCGCAGAGGCGCTGCGCGAGCCCACCAGGCGGCCCGAAAGCACCAGCACGAGCGCCACAGCGGCAGCGGGTGCAACAAAGTTGAGGAGGTGGTTGGCGATGTCCAGCGGACCCATGGAATTGACCCAAATCAAGGCTTGAACAAGCAAGGCCGCCTGTTCGGGCCAACAATTTTATAATTGCAGCTTATGGCAGTCTGGGCCCTCGGCATCAACCACACCACCGCGCCGCTCGATCTGCGTGGCCGGTTTGCGTTTGCGCTCGACCAGATTGCGCCCACATTGCAGGGTTTGCGCCAGTCGCTGGGCAGTAACACCCGGCACCCCGGCGTGGAAACCGCCATCATTTCCACCTGCAACCGCACCGAGATTTACTGCGCGGCCGAGGCGCCGGCCATGGACCACACACTGGGCTGGTTGGCCCAAAGCGGTGGCGTGAGCCCCGCGCTACTGCGCTCGCACTCCTACACGCTGGAAGACAGCCTCGTCGCACGCCACGCATTCCGCGTGGCCAGCGGCCTCGATTCCATGGTGCTGGGCGAGGCCCAGATTCTGGGGCAGATGAAAGACGCGGTGCGCGCTGCGGAGACAGCTGGCGCCCTGGGCACCACGCTCAACCAGCTGTTCCAGCGCAGCTTTGCCGTGGCCAAGGAGGTGCGTACCAGCACCGAGATTGGCGCACACAGCATCAGCATGGCCGCCGCCGCCGTGCGCCTGGCCAGCCAGCTGTTTGAAGACCTCTCCAAGATCCGTGTGCTGTTTGTGGGCGCGGGCGAGATGATCCAGCTGTGCGCCACGCACTTCGCCGCCAAGAACCCCAAGGCCATCGCCATTGCCAACCGCACGCTGGAGCGTGGCGAAAAGCTCGCCACCCGCTTTGGCGGCGAAGTGATGCGCCTGGCCGATCTGCCCGAGCGCCTGCACGAGTTCGACGCCGTCATCAGCTGCACCGCCAGCAGCCTGCCCATCATCGGCCTGGGCGCTGTGGAGCGCGCGCTTAAGAAGCGCCGCCACCGCCCCATCTTCATGGTGGACCTGGCTGTGCCGCGTGACATCGAGCCCGAGGTGAAAGCCCTGGGCGACGTCTACCTGTACACCGTGGACGACCTGGCCACCGTAGTGCAGACCGCGCAGGCCAACCGTCAGGCCGCCGTGGCGCAGGCCGAGGCCATCATCGATGCCGGTGTGCAGAGCTTCATGCACTGGATGGAGTTGCGCAGCCCCGCGGCTGCCGAGGGCGGCGTGGTGCCGCTGATCCAGCAGCTCAACGCCCAGACGGACGAATGGCGCGCGCTGGAAATCGCCCGCGCCAAGAAGCTGCTGGCCAAGGGCGAGGACGTGGACGCCGTACTCGAAGCCCTCTCGCGCGGCCTCACACAAAAGATGCTGCACGGCACCCTGGCCGAGCTGCGCGCGGGCGATGCCGAGATGCGCGCCCAGACGGCCCAGACCGTCTCGCGCCTTTTCCTGCGCTCGCAAAGCAAGACCCCCCACAACAACGGCCTGTAGCGGCACTCGCCCGCTCCACAGCCGTTCCGATTTGAGTCAAATCGGCACCAAGCGCATGACATATATGCGCAACCAGCTACTAAATCTGTAGCGAATCATTTTCCCAGAATTCCATGAAACCCTTTCTCCGAAGCCAGCTGGAGCGCTACGCACAACGCCTGGGCGAACTCGACTTTCTGCTCTCGCGCGAAGACATCATGAGCGACATGGCGCAGTACCGGCGCATCTCCGTCGAACATGCCGAAGTCACGCAGGTCGCAGGCCGCTACGCCCGCTACCAGCAGCGCGAGGCCGACCTGGCGGGCGCGCGCGAGATGCTGGCCGACCCCGACATGGCCGAGATGGCACAGGAAGAAATCACCAGCGCCGAGGCCGAGCTGGTGCAGCTGGAGGATGAACTGCAGCGCCTGCTGCTGCCCAAGGACCCCGACGACGCGCGCAATGCCTTCGTCGAAATCCGCGCGGGCACGGGCGGTGACGAATCCGCCCTGTTCGCCGCCGACCTGACCCGCATGTACACCCGCTATGCCGCCACCCAGGGCTGGAAGGTGGAGGTGATGAGCGCCAACGAAAGCGAGCTGGGCGGCTACAAGGAAATCGTGCTGCGCGTGGAGGGCGACCACGTGTACGGCGCACTCAAGTTCGAATCCGGCGGCCACCGCGTGCAGCGTGTGCCCGCCACCGAAACGCAAGGCCGCATCCACACCAGCGCCTGCACCGTGGCCGTGATGCCCGAGCCCGACGAGCACCAGGCCATCACGCTGAACCCGGCGGACCTGCGCATCGACACCTTCCGCGCCAGCGGCGCGGGCGGCCAGCACATCAACAAGACCGACTCTGCCGTGCGCGTGGTGCACTTGCCCACCGGCATCGTGGCCGAATGCCAGGACGGCCGCAGCCAGCACAGCAACAAGGCCAAGGCGCTGCAGGTGCTGCAGGCCCGCATCCAGGAGAAAGAGCGCAGCGAACGCGCCGCCAAAGAAGCCGCGCTGCGCAAGGGCCTGATCGGCAGCGGCGACCGCAGCGACCGCATCCGCACCTACAACTTCCCGCAGGGGCGCCTGACCGACCACCGCATCAACCTCACGCTGTACAAGCTGCTGGCCGTGATGGAAGGCGACCTGGGCGATGTGCTGCAGGCCCTGCAGCATGCCCGCGAGGCCGAGCAGCTGGAAGAGCTGGAGATGGGCGCCACCGGGTGAGCCAGGCCAGAATTTGAGAAAAATTGGCTGGTAGCGCTAGATTCATATGCCTGAACAGCTATCAAAACAATAGTGAACCATACCACCTCTCCCACCCTCGCCCAGGCTTTGGCGCAGGCCCACACCCTGGGCCTGGCGCGCATCGACGCGCAACTGCTGCTGCTGCACGCCGTGGGTCGCCCGGACGCAGGCCGCGCCTGGCTGCTGGCGCACGACACCGACGCCATGGACGAAGCCGTGCACGCCCAGTTCATCGCCCTGTGTCAGCGCCGTTTGGCGGGCGAGCCGGTGGCCTACCTCACGGGCCTCAAGGAGTTCTACGGCCTGCCGCTGCAGGTGGACGCGCGCGTGCTGGACCCGCGCCCGGACACCGAAACCCTGGTGGACTGGGCGCTGGAGGTGATCGCCCCGCTGGCATCGCCCCGCGTGGTGGACCTGGGCACCGGCAGCGGTGCCATTGCCCTGGCGCTGCAAAGCCAGCGCACCGACGCCCAGGTGCTGGCGGTGGATGCCAGTACCGATGCGCTGGCCGTGGCGCAGGCGAATGCCGAGCGACTGGGCCTGCCCGTGCAGTTCCAGCCAGCCAACTGGCTGGCGGCCGTGGAGGGCCCCTTCGATGCCATCGTCTCCAACCCGCCCTACATCCCCAGCGCCGACCCGCACCTGGCCGCGCTGACGCACGAGCCACTGCAGGCCCTGGCCAGCGGCGCAGACGGCCTCGACGACATCCGCACCATCGTTGCCCAGGCGCCCGCCCACCTGCAGCACGGCGGCTGGCTGCTGCTGGAGCATGGCTATGACCAGGCACAAGCCGTGCAGGCGCTGCTGGCCGCCCAGGGCTTTGCCCAGGTACAAAGCCGCAATGACCTCGCTGGCATTGCGCGTTGCACGGGCGGGCAGTGGCCTGCGGCACAGACAGTGAAATAATCCCACCCATCGCGGGCTCCTAGCCTCTCCCTGCCCGCCAGCCCCTTTACCAGGAGTTTTCCCATGAGCGACACCCAACAACGCATCGACGCCCTCGTCAAATCCAGCGACATCTTGCTGTTCATGAAGGGCAGCGCCAGCTTCCCCATGTGCGGTTTCTCCGGCCGCGCCATCCAGATCCTGAAGGCCTGCGGCGTGGACCCCAAGAGCGTGGTCACCGTCAACGTGCTGGAAGACGACGCAATCCGCCAGGGCATCAAGGAATACAGCAACTGGCCCACCATCCCGCAGCTGTACGTGAAGGGCGAGTTCATCGGCGGCTCGGACATCATGATGGAGATGTACGAATCGGGCGAACTCAAGCAGGTGCTGGGCACCGAGGGCTGATCGACGCAGCCGTTGCGCCACCCGCCATCAGGCCGCCTTCGGGCGGCCTTTTTGTTTGCCCGCAACAGAGGCACCAATCAGGGGCTTTTCCGATGGAGCAGCGGGCATGTTGTGTGCTTGAATGATTGCGTGACGTAATCCTCACAGGAGCATGCAATGACCAGCCATAGCCTTGTTCCCCAGTCCCCCGCCCTGCGCCTGCCGGTGGCCCAGATGCGCAACGTGTTCCATCCGGGTGATGTGGAACGCAAGCTGGCCCGGTTGCAAGAGTCGGGCAACCAGCGCGAATACGAAACCCTGCGCACCGTGTACGAACGCATGCTGGAGCGTGGCCCGGAGCGTTTTCAGGTCAAGCCCTCGGGCGTGCCCGACATGGCCAGCCTGTACGAGCAGTTGCCCAACTTCACCGAGGTGCTGGACGACGTGAAGCGCCACGTGGCGCTGGCGCAGGACAGCAGCGACGGCCTGGAAGTCACGCCCATGCTGCTGCTGGGCCCGCCCGGCATCGGCAAGACCCACTTTGCACGCCATCTGGCCGAGCTGCTGGGCACGGGCATGAACCTGCTGCCGATGAGTTCCATGACCGCTGGCTGGCTGCTGTCGGGCTCGTCCGCACAATGGAAGGGCGCGCGGCCTGGCAAAGTGTTTGAAGCGCTTGTGGAGGGCGAATACGCCAACCCGGTCATCGTGGTGGACGAGATCGACAAGGCCAGCAGCGATGCGCAGTACGACCCACTGGGCGCGCTGTACAGCCTGCTCGAATACGACACTGCGCAGAGCTTTACCGACGAGTTTGCCGAGGTGGCCATCGACGCGAGCCAGGTGATCTGGATCACCACAGCCAACGACACACGCGGCATTCCCGACCCCATCCTGAACCGCATGAACGTGTTCGAGGTGGAGGCGCCCACGCTGGATCAGGCCCGCACCATCGCCCGCAACCTGTACCAGGGCATCCGCGCGGGGCATGACTGGGGCCGCCTGATCGACCCCGAACCGCTGGACGACGTGCTGGACCACCTGGCCCAGATGCCCCCGCGCGAGATGCGGCGGGCGCTGATGACCGGCTTTGGCAACGCGCGGCTGGACCGCCGGTCTACCGTGGAGATCACCGATCTGCCCAAGGCGGCCACGGGGCGCAGCCGCATCGGCTTTGTGCAGTAAGTAGCGCGGTCGCCTGCTGGTGTCGCCTCCCCCGCCACGCCAAGCAAAGGCCTGGCGCGGGGTTAGCACTATCCACCCAGGCAGCATCAGCAGGCCGGCGCACAAGGTGCGCAGATACACTTGGTGGCCCGTGGCACACACACCGTGCACCGGCTCCACCCTCGTCCCATGACCCTGTCCCAAAGCCTCTTCGTGATCGGGCTGCTGATTGCAGCCAGCGCCTTTTTCTCCATGGCCGAGATTTCGCTCGCGGCCGCCCGCCGCCTGCGCCTGCGCCAGATGGCCGACGAAGGCGACGCGCGCGCGGACCGGGTACTGCGCATGCAAGAGCAGCCAGGAGACTATTTCACGGTGGTGCAGGTGGGGCAAAACGCCGTGGCCATCCTGGGCGGTATCGTGGGCGAAGGGGCGCTGAGCCCGCATTTCAGCGAACTGTTTGCGCTGTGGATGTCAGGGCCCACGGCCGAGCGGGCGGGGTTTCTGGCGTCTTTCCTCATCATCACCTCGCTGTTCATCCTGTTTGCCGACCTGTTCCCCAAACGCCTGGGCATGGCCGAGCCCGAACGGCTGGTGATACGGCTGGCACAGCCCATGGCGTGGTGCATGACGCTGCTGCGGCCGCTGGTATGGTTCTACAGCCGGGGGGCGGATGCGCTGTTCCGCCTGTTGGGCTTGTCGTCACTGCGGGACGACCGCATCACATCCGACGACATCCTTGCCATGATGGAGGCCGGTGCCCGCGCCGGGGTGCTGGCAGCGCGCGAGCAACAGGTCATCACCAACGTGTTTGAGCTGGACACGCGCACTGTGTCCAGCGCCATGTCGCCGCGCGACCGGGTGGCGTTCTTCCTGCGCGACGAGCCCGACTCGGTGATCCGCCTGCGCATTGCGGCCGAGCCGTTTTCGACCTACCCGGTCTGCGAGGGCGACATCGACCATGTGGTCGGCTATGTGGATGCCAAGGACCTGTTTCAGCGCGTGCTGAACAACCAGCCGATTTCACTGGCCGACGACAGCTTGGTGCGCAAGGTGCTGATCGTGCCCGACCGGCTCACCTTGTCGGAAGTGCTGGAGCAGTTCCGCCAAGTGCACGAGGACTTTGCGGTCATCGTGAACGAATACAGCCTGGTGGTGGGCGTGGTCACGCTGAACGACGTGATGAGCACCGTGATGGGTGACCTGGTGGGCCCGGTGGATGAGGAGCAGATCGTGCGGCGGGACGAAAACTCCTGGCTCATCGACGGTGTGACGCCCATCGAGGATGTGCTGCACGCACTGTCGCTGGACGAGTTGCCGCACACCGGCGAATACGAAACCCTGGCGGGCTTTCTGATGGTGATGCTGCGCCGCGTGCCGCGCCGCACCGACAGCGTGAGCTGGGGCGGCTACAAGTTTGAGGTGCTGGACGTGGACAGCTACCGCATCGACCAGGTCATGGTGTCCCGGCTGGGCGCGGCCTCTGTCGGCACTGCGGCGAACCCGTCAGCCCCCGCAGCAACCACCGCGCAGTGACCGGGGCCCGGCCGGTGTCATGCCCAGTCCACTAATTTAAGCGGCGGGCGACTGCGGCCGGTCGGCAAACAGCCACTTGCGCTGGGCCGCAAACACGGCATCCGGGTAGGGCGACCGGCCTCGGCTCCCGTTGTAGCGGCCCAGGGCCATGAACAGGTCGCCCTGCTCTCGGTCAATGTAGTGACGCAGGATGACGCAGCCAAAACGCAGATTGGTCTGCATGTGAAACAGCTTGCCCGGGTCGCCGTCGCCAATCACGCGCGTCCAGAACGGCATGACCTGCATGTAGCCCCGCGCTCCGACGCTGGACACCGCAAACTTGCGGAATCCGCTTTCCACCTGGATCAGCCCCAGAACCAGGGACACATCCAGCCCCGCGCGCTTGGATTCGTACCAGACCGTCTGCAGGAAGTCGCGACGCACCTCCAGGTCCGGCTTGCGCGGGCGCAACCGATCGCTCTGCGTGCCCAGCCACCGCAGGTAGTGCAGGCGCGCTTCGGTGGTGAAAAACTCCGGCTCAGGCGGTGCCTGGTTGGCAATGGCCGAACTCAGTGCGGTACGCACCGAATCCATCAGGGGCTCCTCCAGCTGCCCGCCGGCGTGCGCCACCTGCGGAGCACCCAGCCAGGCAGCGGGCGCTGCCAGTGACGCCAGCGACACCAGGCAGCCGCGGCGCGACAGCCCCCCGGGGCCGCCAGCGGCAGCAACCCACGGAGCGTTCAAGGGGGCGCCGCTCTTGCTCATACGGCCATGCGGCCCTTCACGTGGGCCAGGATGTCGGCCACGGCCACCTTGGTGGCTGCGGTGTCACGGCGGTGCTGGTACTCGACCACACCTTCCTTCAGGCTCTTGTCGCCGATGGTCACGCGGTGGGGCACGCCGATCAGTTCCCAGTCGGCAAACATGGCGCCGGGACGCTCGCCACGGTCGTCCAGGATCACGTCCACGCCTGCGGCCAGCAGGTCGGCATACAGCTGCTCGGCCGTGGCCTTGACGGCCTCGCTGCGGTCCATGCCCACGGGGCAAACCACCACCGTGAACGGTGCAATGGCGTCCGGCCAAATGATGCCGCGCTCATCGTGGTTTTGCTCAATAGCGGCAGCGGGCAGGCGCGTCACGCCAATGCCGTAGCAACCCATCTCGAAGAACGCCGGCTTACCATCGTCGCCCAGGAAGGTTGCGTTCATGCCCTTGCTGTATTTGGTGCCCAGGTAGAACACATGGCCCACTTCGATGCCGCGCTCGATCGCCAGCTCGCCCTTGCCGTCCGGGGAGCGGTCGCCCGCTACTACGTTGCGCAGGTCAGCCACCATGTCGGGCTCGGGCAGGTCACGACCCCAGTTGACGCCGGTGATGTGAAAGTCCACTTCGTTGGCGCCGCAAATCCAGTCCGCCATCACAGCAACTTCGCGGTCCACCACGATCTTCAAAGGTTTCTTGAGGCCAATGGGGCCCAGGTACCCCGGCTTGCAGCCAAAGTGGTCCTCGATTTCGCCCAGCGTCGCAAAGCGGAAGCCCGCCAGTCCGGGCACCTTGCCCACCTTGATCTCGTTCATGTCATGATCGCCGCGCAGCAGCAGCAGCCAGACCTGGGTCTTGACAATCTCGCCGGCTTCGTTGGTTTCGTCCGTGGCCAGCACCAGCGACTTCACGGTGGTGTTGAGTGGAACACCCAGCAGTTCCGCCACATCGGCGCAGGTGCTCTTGCCCGGGGTCGCCGTCTTGGTCAGCGCCTGCGTGGCAGCGCCGCGTGGTCCGGCGGGGGCCAGGGCTTCGGCCTTTTCCATATTGGCGGCGTAGTCGCTCTGCGGACAGTAGACGATAGCGTCTTCACCGGTTGCAGCAATTACCTGAAACTCTTCCGACAGGTCGCCCCCGATGGCGCCACTGTCGGCGGCCACGGCGCGGTAGGTCAGGCCGAAGCGGTCAAAGATCCGCCGGTAGGCCTGCGCCATCACCTGGTAGCTGGCCTTGGCGGCAGCCTGGTCTCGGTCAAAGCTGTAGGCGTCCTTCATGATGAACTCTCGGCCGCGCATGAGGCCAAAGCGGGGACGGCGCTCGTCGCGGAACTTGGTCTGGATCTGGTAGAAGTTCTTCGGCAACTGCTTGTAGCTCTTGAGCTCCTGGCGTGCGATGTCAGTGATCACTTCTTCGCTGGTCGGCTGCACCACAAAGTCGCGCCCATGGCGGTCCTGGATGCGCAGCAGCTCAGGGCCCATTTTCTCAAAGCGGCCCGTTTCCTGCCAGAGCTCGGCGGGCTGCACTACCGGCATGGTCAGCTCCACGGCGCCAGCGCGGTTCATTTCTTCGCGCACGATGGCTTCCACCTTGCGGATCACGCGCAGGCCCAAGGGCATGTAGTTATAGATGCCAGCGCCCAGCTTCTTGATCAGCCCGGCCCGCGTCATGAGTTTGTGGCTGACCACTTCGGCATCCGCCGGAGCTTCCTTGAGGGTGGAAATGAAGAATTGGGAGGCTTTCATCGGGAATCGATTGCAGGCAGAACGGGGCCGTCCACTTGCTGCGCGCTAGGCGCCGTGCATAATGGACACAGTTTAAAAATTTGGGGTTTGATTATGCTTGACCGGGACGGCTTTCGGCCGAACGTCGGCATCATCCTGCTCAACCAGAAAAACCAGGTGTTTTGGGGCAAGCGCATACGCACCCACAGCTGGCAGTTCCCGCAGGGTGGCATTGACCGGGGCGAAACCCCCGAGCAGGCCATGTTCCGCGAGCTGCATGAGGAGGTGGGATTATTGCCCAACCACGTTCGCGTGGTGGCCCGCACCCGGGACTGGTTGCGTTATGAGGTGCCTGACCGGTACATCCGCCGCGATGCACGCGGCCACTACAAGGGCCAGAAGCAGATCTGGTACCTGCTGCAATTGATGGGGCACGACTGGGACCTGAACCTGCGCGCCACCAACCACCCGGAGTTTGACGCTTGGCGGTGGAACGACTACTGGGTTCCACTCGATGTGGTGGTCGAGTTCAAACGTGGCGTTTACGAGATGGCGCTCACCGAGCTGGCCCGCTATCTCCCGCGCCACGAGCAGCGCAACCGCTATTTGCGCAGTGGCTTGCGCACCAGAGAGGGCGAACACACCGGCGCGGCGAACATGTTTCGCACGGGCTCCATGCTCGTCAATCCGGGCATGGAACTCCCGCCAGGGGCCAGCTTCGACCCCGATCCGCAAAACAGCATGCCGGGGGAGCTTGACGGTATCCCATCGGTATCAGACACACCGCGCTGACCCAGGACCACTCCATGCAAAACGCCTGCAAATGCAGGCGTTTTGTTTTGGTAGATGGATCGTCCCTCAGCCCAGAACCGATGCACAAGCTGATCGATGCACGCTGTGAATCTCTAGGCGCCCTGCGCCAGGACGAGATTGTCGCGGTGAACCATCTCCGGCTCCGCCATGTAGCCCAGCAGTTTCTCAAACTCCGTTGAAGGCTTGCGGCACAGCAGGCGTGCTTCGGCAGCCGCATAGTTGGCCAAGCCACGTGCAATCTCGGCTCCCGACCCGTCGCGCACGGCAATGACATCGCCACGCGAGAAGTCGCCCTCCACCGCCGTCATGCCGATGGGCAGCAGGCTTTTGCCCTCATCGCGCACCTTGGCCGCCGCGCCCGCATCCACCACCACGGAGCCGCGCAGCTGCAGGTGGTCGGCCATCCACTGCTTGCGGGCCTGCTTTTTCTGTGTCTGGGCGACCAGGAGGGTGCCCAGTGCCTCGCCATTCACGAGACGAACCAGCACATCGGGCTCGCGCCCCCAGGCGATCACGGTCGATGCGCCAGAGCCCGCCGCACGCTTGGCCGCCAGGATCTTGGTGATCATGCCACCCTTGCCGATGCTGGAGCCCGCGCCGCCCGCCATCGCTTCCAGCGCCAGATCACCTGCCTTGGCCTCGTGCACAAATTGTGCGGATGGATCACGGCGCGGGTCAGCGGTGTACAGCCCCTTCTGGTCCGTGAGGATGATCAGGGCGTCGGCTTCCACGAGGTTGGCCACCAGCGCACCCAGCGTGTCGTTGTCGCCAAACTTGATCTCGTCATTGACCACCGTGTCGTTTTCGTTGATCACCGGCACCACACCTAAACGCAGCAGCGTGAGCAAGGTGGAACGTGCATTGAGATAACGCTCGCGGTCGGCCAGGTCGGCATGGGTGAGCAGCACCTGCGCGCTGCCCATGCCCTGCTCGCGCAGCTTGGTTTCGTACATCTGCGCCAGCCCCATCTGCCCCACCGCTGCAGCAGCCTGCAACTCGTGGACTTCCTGGGGTCGCGTGGTCCAGCCCAGACGCTTCATGCCTTCGGCAATGGCGCCACTGGACACCATCACCACCTCGCGCGGTGCGCCCCCGTCGCCGCGTACCAGAGCGGCCAGTTGGCGACTCCACTCGCCGATGGCAGTTTCATCCAGTCCACGCCCTTCATTGGTCACAAGGCTGGAGCCCACCTTCACCACGATGCGGCGGGCATCTCTCAATACGCTGGAAACCATTTTAATGTCTTTGATGCCGATAGCGCTACTGCTTCATACCTGAGTAGCTATTAAAAATATAGCAAATCTTTGCTCCGGACCTCAAGGCGTCAAGCCGGCGCGTCACCCGCAAAGCGAGGATCCACCTCCACCGGCTCGTTCTCCGTGCGCTGCTCGGACTGCACGTGGCGGAAGATGGCGTGGATCAGCGGCTCGCAGCCTTCACGGGTCAATGCGGAGATCTCGAACACCGGCCCCTTCCATTTGAAGCGTTTCACAAAGTCCTTCACACGCGCCTCGCGCTCCTCGGCGGGCACCATGTCCAGCTTGTTCAAAACCAGCCAGCGCGGCTTGTTGTAGAGCTGCTGGTCGTATTTCTTGAGCTCGTTCACGATAGCTTTGGCCTGGGCTACTGGGTCCACCGCCTCATCGAACGGCGCCACGTCAACGATATGCAGCAACAAGCGCGTGCGCTGCAGATGGCGCAGGAACTGGTGACCCAAACCGGCGCCTTCGGACGCACCCTCGATCAGACCGGGAATGTCGGCCACCACAAAACTCTGCTCAGGCCCCACCCGCACAACGCCCAGATTGGGATGCAATGTGGTGAACGGGTAGTCCGCAATCTTCGGCCGCGCGTTAGACACCGCAGTGATGAAGGTGGACTTGCCCGCGTTGGGCATGCCCAGCAGGCCCACATCGGCCAGCACCTTCAATTCCAGCTTCAGATTCTTTTTCTCTCCGGGCCAGCCGGGCGTTTTTTGGCGCGGAGCGCGGTTGATAGCGCTCTTGAAACGCAAGTTGCCAAAGCCGCCATCGCCGCCCTTGGCAATGGTGATGACCTCGCCCGGTGTCAGCAGCTCATATAGCACCTCACCCGTCTCGGCATCGCTGATGATGGTGCCAACCGGCATCTTGAGTGTGATGTCGGTACCTGCAGCACCGAACATGTCGGAGCCCATGCCATGCTCACCGCGTTTGGCCTCATGGCGGCGCGAGTAGCGATAGTCCACCAAGGTATTCAGATTGGGGTCAGCCACGGCGAACACATGCCCACCGCGCCCCCCATCGCCACCATTGGGGCCGCCGAACTCCTTGTATTTTTCGTGCCGGAACGACACGCAGCCATTGCCACCATCACCAGCGGCAATGTCAATAAAGGCTTCATCGACGAACTTCATGGGGTATCCAGTTTACAAAAGGGTCCGCAGCATCCGCTGGCAATCCATTGTGGCGGAATGGCGACACGTACTCCAGCCACCACACACCAACAACACATCAGTAACGCGTACAGACCAAACAACAAAGCCCCGACAAAGCGGGGCTTCGATGAGTGCCAGAGGAAAAATCCTCAGGCGGGTGTCACATTGACCGTGGACTTGGACAATGCACCCTTGGTACCAAATGACACGTGGCCGTCCACCAAGGCAAACAGCGTGTGATCCTTGCCCACGCCGACATTGGTGCCGGGGTGGAAGCGCGTGCCACGCTGGCGCACGATGATCGAACCTGCGCTGATCAATTCACCACCGAACGCCTTGACACCCAGCATCTTTGGCTTGGAGTCGCGCCCGTTTCGCGTAGAGCCGCCGCCTTTTTTCTGTGCCATGACTAGCTCCTTCGATTAAGCAGCAATCGCACCGATTTGCAGCTCAGTGAACTGCTGGCGATGGCCTTGGCGTTTTTGATAGTGCTTGCGACGGCGCATCTTGAAGATGTGCACTTTGTCGTGCTTGCCGTGGGCCACGACTGTGGCTTTCACGGTTGCGCCGGACACCAGGGGTGTACCAACCTTCAGCTCAGCGCCGTTGCCGACTGCCAGAACTTGGTCGATCACAATTTCCTGGCCTACGTCCGCAGCAATCTGTTCTACTTTAATTTTTTCGCCGGAAGCAACGCGATACTGCTTGCCGCCGGTTTTTATGACCGCGTACATGTTGACCTCTTGATTTGAGTTCTGCAGACGAATTTCCGCAGAGCCCGCGATTATAGCGCTTCTCCCGACGTTTGACCAGCCCTCGCCGCACCAGTCGGCAAGGCGGGCGCCAAATACCGACGGGCGTCCAGCCCGCACGGCGCGCCTTCCTATAATTCCGGCACTTTCTGTGACCACCATCTTGACTGACCATACCGCCCCCGCTGCTTCCCCCCTCGCGCTCGTTGCACAAGACATGCACGAGGTTGACAAGGTCATCGGTCAGCGCCTGACATCCAGCGTCCCCCTGGTGGCCCAGATTTCACAGTACATCATCGCCGCCGGTGGCAAACGCCTGCGCCCTGCCCTGTTACTGATGGTATGCGGAGCCCTGGGCTACCGCGGCACACATCGGCACAGCCTGGCTGCGGTGGTCGAGTTGATTCACACAGCAACCTTGCTGCATGACGATGTGGTGGATGCATCCACCTTGCGCCGCGGCCGCCCCACAGCGAACGAAACCTTCGGCAACCCTGCCAGCGTACTGGTGGGGGACTTTCTGCACACCCGGTCATTCCAGATGATGGTCGAGGCCGGAAGCATGCGCATCATGGAAATCCTCTCCGAAGCCACGAACGTGATTGCCGAAGGCGAAGTGCTCCAGCTCATGAACATGCACGATGCATCGCTGGACGAAGCAGGCTACCTGCGCGTCATCCGATCCAAAACGGCCAAGCTGTTCGAAGCCAGCGCCCGTCTGGGCGCCATCCTTGCCAACAGCCCACCCGACGTGGAAGAAGCATGTGCAACTTACGGACAGGCACTGGGCACCGCGTTCCAGATCATTGACGACGTGCTGGATTACGACGGCGACGCCGCAGAAATGGGCAAAAATCTCGGGGATGACTTGCGCGAAGGCAAATCCACACTCCCGCTGATCGCCGCCATGGAGCGGGGGACCCCTAGTCAAGCGGAAGTGGTTCGCAACGCCATCGAACAAGGCTCGACCGAACAACTGGCAGAGATCGTGAGCATTGTCCGCCAGACCGGCGCCTTGGACGTTACGCGCGCCGCAGCGTTCGCCGAAGCACGCCGCGCCATGGCCGCCGCCCGACGATTACCAGCCAATGCCCACTCGGAGGGTTTGTTAGAATTGGCCTCGCAATTGCTTGAGCGGCGGAATTGAAATAAGTATTCAATCCATTTGCAAACGCGACTGCAATATGCGGGGTGTAGCTTAGCCTGGTAGAGCGCTACGTTCGGGACGTAGAGGCCGGAGGTTCGAATCCTCTCACCCCGACCAAAAAAACACTGCGCGTTCACGAGCCCAAGCCTTGGTTTGTGGCGCCGTTGCCAATATGCGCCGCTGTACAGCCTGTGGTTGATCGGTGATGATAGGATGGTTTCTTTTCCACACCTAACTCATTTCCGGTTACATGGCCGCTGTTGATACTGCCCTCAAAGAAGCTTCCGCAGTCGCTCTGCCTGGGCTTGGCCGTGCCCTGATGTCTGCTGGCAAACTGACCCAGAAGTCAGCGGAAGACATTTACAAAAAATCACAAATCAGCCGGACCAGTTTCATTGCTGAACTGACGGGTTCGGGCGCTGTTTCTGCAGCGGATCTCGCGCATACGGTGTCGGCAGTCTTTGGCGCACCTTTGCTCGATCTGGACGCCATTGATCCGTTGCGCTTGCCAAAGGAACTGCTGGATAACAAGATATGCCAGGCATATCGCGTGGTGGTTCTGAGCAAACGAAATAACCGACTAATCGTTGCAACGGCCGACCCGACGGACCAAGAAGCCGCAGAAAAAATCAAGTTCACCACTCAAATGGGGGTGGACTGGATTATTGCGGAGTATGACAAGCTCAGCCGACTAGTAGAAGCGACCACTAAATCCACGAGCGAGTCTATGGACACGCTAATTAGTGGAGGAGGCGATTTCGCTTTTGATGACGTTACCATCGAAGACGCTCCCGAGGAAGCTGACACGGGGACAACGGAAGTAGAAGATGCACCGATTGTCAAGTTTCTGCACAAAATGCTGCTTGATGCGTTTAATATGCGCGCATCAGATTTGCATTTCGAACCTTACGAACACCAATACCGCGTTCGATTTCGCATTGATGGAGAACTTCGCGAAATAGCCTCCCCTCCGATTGCCATCAAGGATAAGCTGGCGTCGCGTATCAAAGTGATTTCGCGACTGGATATTTCTGAGAAGCGCGTGCCTCAAGATGGCCGCATGAAGCTCAAGGTTGGGCCGGATCGAGTGATCGACTTTCGGGTGAGTACTTTACCAACCTTGTTTGGCGAAAAAATCGTTATCCGTATTTTGGATCCTAGTAGTGCCAAACTTGGTATCGATGCCCTGGGCTACGAGCCCGTAGAAAAAGAGCGACTACTCCAAGCCATCGGCCGCCCTTATGGGATGATTTTGGTCACGGGCCCTACTGGTTCAGGTAAAACAGTGTCTCTCTACACTTGCTTGAATTTGTTGAACAAGCCTGGCGTCAATATCGCAACAGCCGAAGATCCTTCCGAAATCAACTTGCCTGGTGTTAACCAGGTCAATGTAAATGAGAAGGCCGGATTGACTTTTGCCGTAGCATTGAAATCATTTCTGCGCCAAGACCCCGACATCATCATGGTGGGTGAAATTCGAGATCTGGAGACTGC
Organism: Acidovorax sp. M14; assembly: GCF_049331375.1. NCBI lineage: Bacteria > Pseudomonadati > Pseudomonadota > Betaproteobacteria > Burkholderiales > Comamonadaceae > Acidovorax > Acidovorax sp. M14. Next base: position 1,074,171 of record NZ_CP186263.1, on the reverse strand, counting down.
AGACATTTCCATCAAAGCAGCGCAGACCGGCCACTTGGTGCTTTCTACTCTGCATACCAATGACGCCCCTACCACGCTCACGCGCATGCGCAACATGGGGATAGCGCCATTCAATATCGCATCCAGCGTGATCCTCATTACCGCGCAGCGACTGGCCCGTCGGTTGTGTCCGGTGTGCAAGGTTCCTGCCGACATCCCGCACGAAGCTTTAGTGGACGCGGGGTACCAAGAGCATGAGATTGATGGTTCATGGGTTACCTACCGTCCCGTCGGTTGTTCGGCCTGTAATAACGGCTACAAAGGGCGACTCGGTATCTATCAGGTAATGCCAGTTTCCGAAGAGATTCAACGCATCATCCTTCGTGATGGGAGTGCATTGGAGATCGCGGAGCAGGCTCGCGCCGAGGGTGTTCGGTCTCTGCGCGAATCGGGGCTCTACAAGGCCAAATTAGGCCTCACTTCGCTGGAAGAAGTGCTGGCTGTGACCAACGAATAATATTCGAGGACGATGGCACTATGGCTACCGCAGCATCAGCTAAAGATATTAAAGATTTTGTCTTCGAGTGGGAGGGCAAGGATCGCAACGGAAAGATAGTGCGAGGAGAAATCCGCGCACTCGGAGAAAACCAAGTACAAGCGACCTTACGTCGGCAAGGGGTTTTCCCCACTAAAATTAAAAAACGACGCATGCGCTCGGGCAAAAAAATCAAGCCCAAAGATATTGCACTTTTTACGCGTCAGTTAGCGACCATGATGAAGGCCGGTGTGCCACTTTTGCAGGCTTTCGATATTGTAGGTCGTGGCAATACCAATGCCAGCGTCACCAAGCTATTGAACGACATTCGCTCCGATATTGAGACAGGGACATCGCTCAACGGGGCTTTCAGAAAGTACCCAATGTACTTTGACAGCCTCTATTGCAATCTGGTAGAGGCCGGCGAAGCTGCGGGTATTTTGGAAGCCCTCCTAGACCGACTTGCCACTTACATGGAAAAGACTGAAGCGATCAAATCGAAGATCAAATCGGCTCTTATGTATCCTATTTCTGTGGTCATCGTTGCCTTCGTGGTGGTAACAGTTATCATGATTTTCGTGATTCCTGCATTCAAGGAGGTTTTTACCTCTTTTGGCGCCGATCTTCCTGCGCCCACTTTGTTCGTTATGGCTATAAGTGAAATATTTGTCAAATGGTGGTGGCTCATTTTTGGTGTTATCGGTGGTGGCCTTTTCTTTTTTATGCAGGCATGGCGTCGCAATGAGAAAATGCAGATGTTCATGGACCGACTTTTGCTACGCCTCCCCGTGTTTGGTGCCTTGATTGACAAATCATGCGTCGCGCGCTGGACTCGGACTTTGTCCACCATGTTTGCCGCTGGTGTACCACTCGTAGAGGCCCTCGATTCGGTGGGGGGAGCTGCTGGCAATTCGGTCTACTCCATGGCCACGGACAAAATTCAACAAGAAGTCTCCACAGGCACTAGCCTCACCGCAGCCATGGGAAATGCAAATATTTTCCCGTCCATGGTGCTACAGATGTGCGCTATCGGTGAGGAATCCGGCTCCATCGACCACATGCTCGGCAAGGCCGCAGACTTCTACGAAGCCGAAGTGGACGACATGGTCGCAGGCCTCTCCAGCCTGATGGAACCCATCATCATCGTGTTTCTGGGCACACTCATCGGCGGTATCGTGGTGTCGATGTACCTCCCCATCTTCAAGCTCGGTCAGGTTGTGTAATGGTGCTGGAAGCATGGTTGGATGCCGCTATCGGCGGTGTGATTGGTTTGCTTTTCGGCAGTTTTCTCAATGTAGTCATCTACCGCCTTCCCAAAATGATGGAAAGGCAATGGGCGGCAGAGCTGGCGCAGGTCGAGGCATCCAACCAGGGCAAAGAGCCGCCAGAGGACACAGAGCCCACCTTCAATCTCATGACGCCACGGTCCCGCTGTCCGGCTTGCGGGCATGTGGTTCGGTGGCATGAAAACATTCCGGTTGTGAGTTACCTGTTCTTGCGTGGGCGCTGCTCGTCCTGCAAGACACGCATCAGCCCCCGCTACCCGCTTGTCGAGCTGGCGACGGGGGCGCTGTTCTTTTTCTGTATGCACCGCTGGGGTGCGACACCCACAGGGTTGGCATGGTGCGGCTTTTCGGCCGCCCTGGTGGCTTTGGCGTTCATTGACTGGGACACCACACTCTTGCCAGATGACATTACCTTGCCCTTGCTCTGGGCGGGACTGCTGGCGTCGGCCCTGCAATGGACGAATGTGCCGTTGTTTGCCTCGGTCATGGGTGCAGCAGCAGGATACCTATCGCTCTGGCTGGTGTATTGGGGATTCAAGCTAGCCACCGGCAAGGAAGGGATGGGCTACGGAGACTTCAAGCTGTTTGCGGCTTTGGGGGCCTGGTTCGGCTGGCAGGCCCTGGTGCCCATCATTCTGATGTCTTCGGTCATTGGCGCCATCATCGGGATCGCCATGAAGATTTTCAGTAGCTTGCGTGAAGGTGGCTACATCCCATTCGGCCCCTTTCTCGTCGGCGCAGGGCTCACCGCGATGGCGTTTGGGCCCAACGCCATTCTGGGCACGGTGCTCGGGCTTTTGGGACTCTGACAGACCTCCATGGCAACCTCCCGACAGCCCTTGCGCGTGGGACTGACAGGCGGCATTGGCAGTGGCAAGAGTACCGTGGGCCAGATGCTGGCAGCCCTTGGCGCTGTCCTGATTGATGCCGACCAGATTTCCCGGGAAGTGACCGGGCCCGGAGGCGCAGCCATGTCAGCCATCCAAAGTACCTTTGGTGACGCGTATGTCGATGCATCGGGCGCGTTGGACCGCGCGCGCATGCGGCAACTGGCCTTCAGCCAACCGGAGGCCCGCAGCCAGCTGGAGGCCATCGTGCACCCTTTGGTGGCCCTGCACAGCGAGCAACGGATTGAGCAGGCCTTGCAGGCTGGCGCCGGATTGATCGTGCACGACATTCCTCTGCTCACAGAGTCCGGGCGGTGGGCTCGCCAGCTTGACGCCGTGGTGGTGGTGGACTGCACAGAGCAGACCCAGATCGCGCGGGTCATGCAGCGCAGCGGCCTGTCCGCCGAAGCTGTACAGGGCATCATGGCCTCACAAGCCACGCGCTCAGTGCGCAGGGCAGTGGCCGATGTGGTGATTGCCAACGAAGCACACTGCACACTGGAGCAGTTGCAGGCCGAGGTACGGCAAGTGGCCGCACTGTTCGGGCTATGATGCGTACGAAACCGTTTGTGCTTTCGCCCCATGCCGTGCGCCACCGGCGTCAGAATACTGCCTGAGCCTCCAGGAACCCGCCAGCGTGATCCTTTACGAATACCCCTTTAACGAGCGTCTCAGAACCTACCTGCGGCTGGAGCAGCTGTTCCGCCGCTTGGGGGAATTGATCCCCCGGCCCCACGCGCTGGATCACCACTTCGCCCTGGTCACGATCTTCGAGATCATGGACGTGGCCGCCCGGGCCGATCTGAAGTCGGATGTGCTCAAGGACATTGAAAAGCACAAGCACCAGCTCGACGCCTACCGGGGCAACCCCTCCATTTCGGAAGCTGCGCTCGACGCAGTCATCAGCCAACTGGACCGGTGCTTCGTGGCGCTCAACACCCAAAGCGGCAAGTCGGGCCACGCGCTGACGGAAAACGACTGGCTGATGAGCATTCGCAGCCGCATCGGCATTCCGGGTGGGACCTGCGGCTTTGACCTGCCCGCCTATTACGCGTGGCAGCACCATACTCCCGCAGTGCGCCAGCAGGCGCTGGAAGAGTGGGCCTCCACCCTGGCCCCCCTTGCCGAGTCGATCTATGTGTTGCTCAAGCTCCTGCGCGATTCAGGCGTGCCCCAAAAGGTGGCTGCCGAACGTGGGCAGTTTCAGCAAAACCTGCCCCAGGGCCGCACGTTCCAGCTGCTGCGACTTCGCATCGACCCGGCGCTGAACCTGATCCCGGAAATCAGTGGCAACCGTTTGATTGTCTCGGTGCGGCTCATGCGGTTGGAAGCTGATGGGCGTTTGCACGCCTGCAACGAAGACGCGGCGTTTGAACTGACCCTGTGCGCATAGGCCTCAGCAACCCCAAGCCCAGAGACTGCATAGCGCCGAGGCCCGCAGAAGATCGGGCCGGCCAATTTGAGCAAGAGGATCACCCCAGGATGCCCCACTCCCCAGCCCCCTCCTCGCAGGCGCGCATCGTCACCTGCCCCAGCTGCGGCGGCGATAGCGTGTACAGCCCCGCGAACGTGTACCGCCCTTTCTGCAGTGAGCGCTGCAAACAGATAGACCTTGGTGCATGGGCCAGCGAAAGCTTTCGCATGCCCACCGAAGCACCGCCAGACGACGCTCCCCATGGCGACCCGCGCCAGCAGCATTGACCAAGATTACAGGCTCCGTTCAAGAGCCATCTCGTCCAAAACCAGCGGTAGCGCTAGTACTGCATGCCTGAGCAGCTACCAATTCAATAGCACATCAGTCCCATACAGGCGGAGATTTCACTCCACCGCAGACTGCAAACCCCGTTCCTCGGCCAGCCAGTGCAGCACCGGATAGGCACCGGGCAGCACGGGAGACACCGTGATCGGCATCTGCTGCCAAGCCATGGCCTGGCCTTCGCGCATCTCGAACTCGCCGGTCCATTCCCAGACCTTGCACCAGTGCAGGCGAACCAGCGCGTGGGGGTAATCGTGTTCGGTCACTTTCCAGACGCTGGCCGGGCCGATGGTCACGCCCAGCTCCTCGATCAGCTCGCGTCGCAGGGCCTGCTCCACCGTCTCACCCGCTTCGAGCTTGCCGCCCGGAAATTCCCAGTACCCTGCGTAGGGCTTGCCCGGCGGGCGGGTGGACAACAGCATCGCGCCATCAGCGCGCAGCAGGATGCCCACAGCCACTTCGGTGTGTTTGCGTTCGGTAACGGCTGGCGTGCCATTGGGGGCGATATTTTCAGCCACCATGACGCCCCGCATAGTCGCGCGCAAACTGGTACGCCACGCGGCCGCTGCGCGAGCCCCGCTCCAGCGCCCAGACCAACGCCTCAGGCCGCGCCTCCTCAATGGCCTGCGCGGGCACACCGAACGACGACAGCCACTGCCCCACGATGGTCAGGTACTCTTGTTGGCTGAACGGGTAGAAGCTGACCCACAGGCCGAAACGCTCAGACAGCGAAATCTTCTCTTCCACCACCTCGCCCGGGTGCACCTCACCGTCTTCGGTGTGGGTGTAGGTGAGGTTATCGGCCATGTACTCCGGCAGCAGGTGGCGCCGGTTGCTTGTGGCGTAGATCAGCACGTTGGGAGTGGCCGCCGCCACCGAGCCGTCCAAGATCGACTTGAGCGCCTTGTAGCCTGGCTCGCCGTCCTCAAAGCTCAGGTCGTCGCAGAAGACGATGAATTTCTCGGGCCGGTCAGACACTACATCCACGATGTCCGGCAGGTCGGTCAGGTCGGCCTTGTCCACCTCGATCAGGCGCAGGCCTTCGGCCGCATAGGCGTTCAGGCAGGCCTTGATGAGCGACGACTTGCCGGTGCCACGCGCGCCAGTCAGCAGCACGTTGTTGGCGGGCTTACCCTGCACAAACTGCTGGGTGTTGCGCTCAATCTTTTCCTTTTGCGGATCGATTTCCTTGAGGTCCGCCAGCCGCATCGCGCCCACGTGGCGCACGGGTTCCAGCGTGCCATGCCCACTGCTGCGCTTGCGGTAGCGCCAGGCAATAGATGTGGACCAGTCGGGAGCCCCCAGCGGCTGGGGCAGTACCGACTCGATGCGGGCGATGAGCTGCTCGGCACGCTCGACCAAGCGTTCAAATTTTTCGTTCATTGTGGCGAAATGCGCTAGTGGAATGTGCCTTAGCAGCTATCACAAAGATAGCAAACCCAGCTCACGAGCGGTAGTCTGCGTTGATGGTCACGTACTCGTGGCTGAAGTCGCAGGTCCACACCGTGTCTGCGGCGGTTCCCCGCCCCAGCAGCACCCTCACGGTGATCTCGCTCTGCTTCATCACGCGCTGGCCGTCTTCTTCGCGATAGGCGGGGTTGCGCCCTCCTTGCAGCGCCACATGCACATCGTCCAGGTACAGGTCTATGCCGGTCTGGTCCAGGTCATCAATACCAGCGTAGCCGACGGCGGCCAGGATGCGGCCCAGGTTGGGGTCGCTGGCAAAAAAGGCCGTCTTGACCAACGGCGAATGGGCAATGGCGTAGGCCACCTTGCGGCATTCCTCACCGGTCTTGCCGCCCTCAACCCGCACCGTGATGAACTTGGTCGCCCCCTCGCCGTCGCGCACGATGGCCTGCGCCAGCTTTTGCGACACCGAGAGCATTGCCGCCTTGAGGGCTTGGCCGTCCGCACTGTCCAGCGAGGTCACGGGCGCATGCGCTGCCTTGTTGGTGGCAACAACCACAAAGGAGTCATTCGTCGATGTGTCGCCGTCGATGGTGACGCGGTTGAAGGAGCCGTCAGCCAGTTCACGCGCCAGTTGCTGCATGACGGCTGGGACCACACAGGCGTCCGTGGCCAGGAAGCCCAGCATGGTGGCCATGTTGGGGCGGATCATGCCCGCGCCCTTGCTGATACCCGTGATGGACACCGTGGCGCCACCGATCTGCACCTGCGCAGAGAATGCCTTGGGCAGTGTGTCGGTGGTCATGATGCCCTCGGCGGCACGCGCCCAGTGGCCGGGCTGCGCGTCGGCGATGGCGGCGGGCAGTCCCGCTTCGATGCGGTCGTTGGGCAGCGGCTCCATGATCACGCCGGTCGAGAACGGCAGGATCTGCTCGGGCGCCACGCTCAGCTGGCGGGCGAGCGCAATGCAGGTGGAGCGCGCACGCGCCAGGCCGTCTGCCCCCGTGCCCGCATTGGCATTACCGGTGTTGATGACCATGGCGCGGATGGGCTGGCCGCTGGCCAGATGCTCGCGGCTGATCTGCACCGGCGCTGCGCAAAAGCGGTTCTGCGTGAACACGCCGGCCACGCTGGCGCCCTCGTCCAGCAGGAACACGGTGAGGTCCTTGCGGTGGGCCTTGCGGACACCGGCTTCGGCAACACCGATGCGCAGACCCGCGATGGGGTGCAGATCGGCAGCAACGGGGGCGACTAGATTGACGGGCATGGGGGTCTTTCTCAAAAAACTGCGGCCGATTATCCGGAAAACCGTGGCGCGCCAATGAAAACACGGGCCGAAGCCCGTGTTGTCTGGATCAGGAAATCAAGCCAGTTTGCCGTGGCACTGCTTGTACTTCTTGCCACTTCCACAAGGGCAGGGGTCGTTGCGGCCCACGCGCATGCCTTCAGGCACCGCTTGCTGGGCCACGGTCTGTGCATCCACCGTAGTTTCCACCTCGCCGGTTTCGGTGGGTGCGGTGTAGGTCACGTTGGCAATGCTTTCGGCGCGCTGCTCCATGTCCTGCGCAGCCTGGTCGAGTTGCGCCTGCGACTGCACCTGCACGGTCATAAGGATCTTGGTGACCTCGTTCTTGACCTGGTCGATCAGCTGGCGGAACAGCTCGAAGGCCTCGCGCTTGTACTCCTGTTTGGGCTGCTTTTGCGCGTAGCCGCGCAGGTGGATGCCCTGGCGCAGATAGTCGAGTGCGCTCAGGTGATCACGCCAGTTGGAGTCAAAGTTCTGCAGGAGCACCACACGCTCAAACTGCGTGAAGTTCTCGCGGCCGACCTGCTCGACCTTGGCATTGAAGGCCGCATGTGCTGCCTGCAAGACCTTGTCCAGGATTTCATCGTCGGTGATCGCATTGGCGCCCTGCACTTCCTGCTGCAGCGCAATCGATACCTGCCATTCTTCTGCAAGCGCCTTCTCCAGCGCGGCCAGATCCCACTGCTCCTCTACCGATTCGGCAGGCACATACTGGCGCACCAGATCGGTCATGCAGTCTTCGCGCATGGCAGCGATCACGTCCGAAAGGTCCGTCGCGTCCAGGATGTCGTTGCGCTGCTGGTAGATCACCTTGCGCTGGTCGTTGGCCACATCGTCGTATTCCAGCAATTGCTTGCGGATGTCGAAGTTGCGGGCCTCCACCTTGCGCTGGGCCGACTCGATGCTGCGGGTCACGATGCCCGCTTCAATGGCTTCGCCATCGGGCATCTTCAGGCGGTCCATGATCGCTTTCACGCGGTCGCCCGCGAAGATGCGCATCAGCGAGTCGTCCAGGCTCAGGTAGAAACGCGAGGAACCAGGGTCGCCCTGGCGGCCCGAACGGCCACGCAGCTGGTTGTCGATGCGGCGAGACTCATGGCGCTCGGTGGCGATGATGCGCAGGCCACCCAAGGCCTTGACCTTCTCGTGGTCCACCTTCCACTGCTCGCGCAGCGCGGCCACCTTGGCGGCGCGCTCGGACTCGGACAGGGATTCATCGGCCTCGATGGCCGCCACATCCTTCTCGATGTTGCCGCCCAGCACGATGTCGGTACCACGACCAGCCATGTTGGTGGCGATGGTGATCATGCCCTCGCGCCCCGCCTGGGCCACGATATCGGCCTCACGGGCGTGCTGCTTGGCGTTGAGCACCTGGTGGGGCAGACCTTCCTTGTTCAGCAGCTGGTCGATGATTTCGGAGTTCTCGATCGACGTGGTGCCCACCAGCACGGGCTGGCCGCGCTCGTGGCATTCGCGAATGTCCTTGATCGCGGCTTCATACTTCTCACGCGTGGTCTTGTACACGCGGTCTAGCTGGTCGTCGCGCTTGCTGGGGCGGTTGGGCGGGATGACCATGGTTTCCAGGCCATAGATTTCCTGGAACTCATAGGCCTCGGTATCGGCCGTGCCCGTCATACCGGCAAGCTTGTTGTACAGGCGGAAATAGTTCTGGAAGGTGATGGAGGCCAGCGTCTGGTTCTCGGCCTGGATGTTCACGCCTTCCTTGGCTTCCACAGCCTGGTGCAGACCTTCACTCCAGCGGCGGCCCGACATGAGGCGGCCGGTGAACTCGTCCACGATCACGATCTCGCCGTTTTGCACCACATAGTGCTGATCGCGGTGGTACAGGTGGTTGGCCCGCAGCGCCGCATACAGGTGGTGCATCAGCGTGATGTTGGCCGGGTCATACACCGATGCGCCTTCGGCGATCAGGCCATGCGAGGCCAGAATGCGTTCGGCCGTCTCGTGGCCTTGCTCGGTCAGGAACACCTGGTGGGTTTTTTCGTCCAGCGTGAAATCGCCGGGCTTGGTCACGCCTTCACCCGTGCGGGGGTCGGCTTCGCCCTCTTGGCGCACCAACAGGGGCACCACCTTGTTCATGGCGATGTACATCGCCGTGTGGTCTTCCGCCTGGCCGCTGATGATGAGCGGCGTGCGGGCCTCATCGATCAGGATGGAGTCCACCTCGTCCACGATGGCGAAGTTCAGGCCCTGCTGCACGCGGTCCTGCGCCTCGTAGACCATGTTGTCACGCAGGTAGTCAAAGCCGTATTCGTTGTTGGTGCCGTAGGTGATGTCGGCCCGGTACGCCGCCTGCTTTTCTTCACGGGGCATGTTGGGCAGGTTGATGCCCACCGTGAGGCCCAGGAAGTTGTACAGGCGCCCCATCCACTGCGCGTCGCGGTTGGCGAGATAGTCATTCACCGTCACCACGTGCACGCCCTTGCCCGAGAGGGCATTCAGATACACCGGCAGCGTGGCCGTCAGGGTCTTGCCTTCGCCGGTGCGCATTTCGGCGATCTTGCCGAAGTGCAGCGCCATGCCGCCCAGCAACTGCACATCAAAGTGCCGCATCTTCATGATGCGCTTGGAGCCCTCGCGCACCACGGCAAACGCTTCGGGAAGGATGCTGTCCAGAGACTCGCCTTTGGCCACGCGGTCCTTGAACTCCTGCGTCTTGGCCCGGAGCTGCTCGTCCGACAGCTTCTCGTACTCGGGCTCCATCGCATTGATGCGGTTCACCGTCTTGCGGTACTGCTTGAGAAGCCGGTCATTGCGGCTGCCGAATATTTTGGTGAGGAAGTTGGTGGCCATGCGAACAGGACCGCCTGTCCCGCTGCCATCAGCGCGCCAGGCGACCGAAATCCCTAAGATGAATTGAGTTCAGATGGGTCCTGCGACCGGTATTGCAAGCATTGCAACGGCGGGCAGAGAACGCCGGACCCGCGATTTTACCTGCCCGTTGCCGGGGCAGCCGACTGTCCCGCCAGCGGTGAGGGCTGAACGGCGGCGACCTGCGCCCCGGTGGCCGTACCCCCTGCGTTCAGAAACTTCTGTGGGTCCTGGAAAACCCCCTGCACCAGCACCTCAAAATGCAGATGGGGGCCCGTGGAGCGACCGGTGGTGCCAATCTCTGCAATCTTTTGCCCGCGACGCACGATATCGCCTTGTTTGACCAGGACGCGCGAGGCATGGGCATAGCGTGTCACCAGCTGGTTGCCATGGTCCACCTCGACCATGTTGCCGTAGGCGGGGTGGTATTCCTGGGTCACGACCACGCCCCCGGCGGCCGCCAAGATGGGCGTGCCGGTATCCGCCTGGAAATCCAGCCCCGTGTGCAAGGCCGACTGCCCCGTAATGGGGTCGACGCGCCAGCCAAATCCCGAACCTGCCACGCGCCCCGTGACGGGCGCATGGGTCGGGATCATCTTCTTGCGAATGTGCTGGTCAAACAGGCGGGACTCCAGCACCGTCATCAGATCCACACGCTGATTCGTCAGGCGCTCCAGATCATCCAGCGTGGCCTGCAGCTCTTCCATCGAGAGGTTGCGAGCGCTCACCAAGGCACCGCCGCGCGCATCCTGTTTCGGGAGGTCCGCAGGCGCCATGCCTGCCAAGCCCAGCACACGATCCCCCAGGGACTCCAGCTGCACCATGCGCGCCTGCATTTCACCCACACGCCGGGCCATGGCGTCCAGGTTGGCGCGCATGAAACGGTCACGCTCCGCGAACTCGTCCTTCACCACCAAACGCACCAGCGAGCCCACAATGGGCCAGCCCTCACGCGCGCCCTTCAGAAACACCCAGTGGTATAGCCCTGCCGCTACCACCATCAAGCACAGCGATACCGCAAGCCCGACCAGCACCAGGCGTGTGCCAGACAAATGAATGGCCCGGCTGCGCGCCAGCCTGGCGTCCGTGATAATCAAATGCACTGTCCATACTCCACGCCCGAAGACGCTACGCCATGAATCGCCGCCACTACGCCGTCACCCTGCAGCAGGCCAGCGAGGAATCCCCCACGCTGGCCAGGCTCACAGCGCTGACACGCGACTCCAGTGATCGGCTCAAGGCCATTGAATTGCTGATCCCCGCCGCGCTGCGCCCCGCAGTTCAGGCGGGTCCCATCGACGGGGACAGCTGGTGCCTGCTGGTGAAGAGCAACGCTGCGGCGGCAAAAATACGCCAGCTGCTGCCTGCTTTGCAGGCGCATCTGCGCAGTCGGGGGTGGGAGGTTAACGCGATTCGCCTGAAAGTTCAAACCTGACGGCAAGCGTCGGGGCCAGGGAATGCGAAAAAAAGAGAGATGGTGCCGGTTGTCGGAATCGAACTGACGACCTACCGCTTACAAGGCGGGTGCTCTACCAACTGAGCTAAACCGGCGAAGGCAGTATTTTATCCTGTAAAAACCGCCCAAAATTTGAAAACGCGTTATTTGATGCGCTTCAGCGAGGGACGCGCGCCACCCTGAGAAGGCGGAGGCCGGGGCGCATCGCCCCCATCGTCCTTGTGGCCGTCTTCCACACCCACCAGTTGCACAACGCGATCTTCAGCGGCACCGGCAGGCGCCTCCTCCGCCGGCATGGCAGCAGGAGCGCCCGCCGCAGACAGTGCTGCCGGGGCCCCTTCGGCAGAGGGCAGCAGATCCACCGGGGGCGGAAACGCCATGCCTTGACCGTTCTCGCGGGCATAGATGGCAATCACACGGCCCACGGGCACCAGGATTTCGCGGGGCTTGCCGCCAAATCGGGCTTTGAATTCGATGAATTCATTGCCCAGCTGCAACGCGCTGGTGGCATCAAAGCTGATGTTCAGAACGATTTCACCGTCCTTCACGTACTCGCGCGGAACCTGCACGGAATCGTCCACACGCACCGCCACATAAGGCGTCAGCCCGTTGTCGGTGCACCATTCGTAGAGTGCACGAATGAGATAGGGGCGCGTGGAGGTCGATTCCTGTGCGATCATGGATGGCGTTGTTACGGCTGCGATGGAAGAAGTGAAGTCTGCAGGCCGCTGCTTACTTGCGCATGACCTTTTCGGACGGCGTCAGCGCTTCGATGTAGGCCGGGCGCGAGAAGATGCGCTCTGCGTACTTGAGCAGCGGAGCCGCATTCTTGGACAGGTCAATGCCGTAGTAGTCGAGGCGCCACAGCAGTGGGGCAATGGCCACGTCCAGCATCGAGAAGTTGTCGCCCAGCATGTACTTGTTCTTGAGGAACACGGGGGCCAGCTGCGTCAGGCGGTCGCGAATGTGCGCGCGGGCCTTTTCCAGCGCCTTTTCATTGCCCTTGGTGGCGCGCGACTCGAGCGTGTTCACATGCACGAACAGTTCCTTCTCGAAGTTGAGCAGGAACAGGCGCACGCGGGCGCGATCCACCGGGTCACCAGGCATCAGTTGGGGGTGAGGAAAACGCTCATCGATGTACTCATTGATGATGTTCGACTCGTACAGGATCAGGTCGCGCTCGACCAGGATGGGCACCTGGCCGTACGGGTTCATCACGCTGATGTCTTCGGGCTTGTTGTACAGGTCCACATCGCGGATTTCAAAGTCCATGCCCTTTTCAAACAGGACAAAACGGCAGCGGTGGGAGAAGGGACAGGTCGTACCCGAATAAAGCACCATCATGGTGGGAGGCTCCTAAAAATCAAAAGAGTGGGACGCCAAAAGCGCCCACTCTGCAATAAATCCAATGGCACCCCGCAGGGTGCTGGGGATGGATCTGGCGTTTACTTCACGTCCTTCCAGAACGCGGCGTTCAGGCGCCAAGCGATGACGGTGAACACGCCCAGGAAAATCAGCACCCAGACGCCGACGCGCCACCGGATGTTTTGCGCGGGCTCACCCATCCACTGCAGGTAGTTCACCAAGTCGCCAATGTTCTGATCGAACTGCAGCGGCGTCATCGTGCCGGGAGTGATCTGCTCCCAGCCCTTGAACACCTGGGACTTGTGGCCATGGCTCTCGTGCTCTTCAAACACGGGACGACGCTCGCCCTGCATTTGCCACAGCACATGGGGCATGCCCACGCTGGGGAAAGCCAAGTTGTTCCAGCCCGTGGCCTTGGTGTCGTCGCGGTAGAAGGTACGCAGGAAGGTGTACAGATAGTCAGCCCCTGTACCGCCGTGGCCTGCACGCGAACGTGCGATCACGGTGAGGTCGGGCGGGTTGGCGCCAAACCATTCCTTGGCCTGCTTGGGGTCGATGGACGCCTTCATGGTTTCGCCCACCTTGTCGGTGGTGAACAGCAGGTTGTCCTTGATCTGCTGCTCCGTCAGGCCAATGTCGCGCAGGCGGTTGAACCGCATGAACGCAGCGGAGTGGCAGCTGAGGCAGTAGTTGACGAAGATCTTGGCGCCGTTTTGCAGCGAGGCCAGGTCGTTGGTCTTGTTGGGCGCCTTGTCCCAGGCGATGGTGTCAGCGCCTGCCGCATGGGCAGCACCAGTGACCAGACCCACAGCGGCGATCAACGTGAGGATGATTTTCTTCATTGTTGTTATCTCCAGGCTCAGTGCGCCACAAAGGTCACGCGGTCAGGCACGGGCTTGGTTTCACCGATGCGACTCCACCAGGGCATCAGCAGGAAGAAGCCGAAGTAGAACAGCGTTCCGACTTGCGACACCCGCTCGCCGATCGGCGATGGTGGCTGCACACCCAGGTAGCCCAGGATCAGGAAGATGATCACGAACACGCCGTAGAGGTACTTGTGCCAGTCAGGGCGGTAGCGGATCGACTTGACGGGGCTGTGATCCAGCCAGGGCAGGAAGAACAGGATGATCACAGCGCCACCCATCACCACCACACCCCAGAACTTGGCATCGATGGACAGCATCATGGCGATGACCACCACGGCCGCACCGGCGATACCCGCCTTCACAAAGCTGGGCAGCTTGGCCTTGAGAACGCCAAAACCGGCGCCAGCGACCACGCACAGCACGAGCACGTACATCATCTCGGTGGTGATGGCACGCAGCATCGAATAGAACGGCGTGAAGTACCAGACCGGGGCAATGTGGGCCGGGGTCTTGAGCGGATCCGCAGGGATGAAGTTGTTGTATTCGAGGAAGTAACCACCGAACTCGGGAGCAAAGAACACCACGGCTGTGAATGCCATCAGGAACATGCTCAGCGCGAAGATGTCGTGCACCGTGTAGTAAGGGTGGAAGGGCACGCCATCGAGCGGCTTGCCGTTGGCATCCTTGGGAGCTTTGGGGCCCTTGATTTCCACACCGTCGGGGTTGTTGGAGCCCACGTCGTGCAGCGCCAGCAAGTGCGCCACCACCAGGCCCAGCAGCACCAGGGGCACGGCAATCACGTGGAAGCTGAAGAAGCGGTTCAGCGTCGCGTCGCCCACGACGTAGTCGCCACGGATCAGCAGAGCCAGGTCCGGACCGATGAAGGGAATGGCGGCAAACAGGTTCACGATCACCTGGGCGCCCCAGTAGGACATTTGGCCCCAGGGCAGCAGGTAGCCCATGAAGGCTTCAGCCATGAGGCACAGGAAGATCGCGCAGCCGAAGATCCAGACCAGCTCGCGCGGCTTGCGGTAGCTGCCGTAGATGAGGCCACGGAACATGTGCAGATACACCACCACAAAGAACGCCGAGGCGCCTGTGGAGTGCATGTAGCGGATCAGCCAGCCCCAGGGCACATCGCGCATGATGTACTCGACCGAGGCAAACGCCAGGTTGGCGTCCGGCTTGTAGTGCATGACCAGGAAGATGCCGGTCACGATCTGGATCACCAGCACGACCAGCGCGAGCGAGCCGAAGATGTACCAGAAGTTGAAGTTCTTCGGAGCGTAGTACTCCGACATGTGAACCTTGTAGGCGTCAAAGGCCGTCGGGAACCGGTTCTCGAACCAGTTGGTGACCTTGGCGCCTGCGGAGGCGTTCGGCGAGATTTCTTTGAATTCGTGGGCCATGTCGTTCTCCGTCAAGCCTTCTTGTCTTCACCGATCAGCAGGCGCGTATCGGACAGGTACATGTGCGGAGGCACCTCGAGGTTGTCGGGTGCTGGCTTGTTCTTGAAGACGCGGCCCGCCATGTCGAACGTGGAGCCATGGCAGGGGCACAGGAAGCCGCCCTTCCAGTCATCGGGCAGCGAAGGCTGCGCACCGGGCTGGAACTTGTCGGAGGGCGAGCAACCCAAGTGCGAGCAGATACCCACACCCACAAAAATTTCTGGCTTGATCGAACGCGCCTCGTTGCGGGCGTACTCGGGCGTGAGTTCGGAGGGCTTGCGCTCCGACTTGGGATCGGCGAGCTGGCCGTCGAGCTTGGGCAGTTCTGCCAGTTGCTCGGGCGTGCGCTTGATGATCCAGACGGGCTTGCCGCGCCACTCCACAGTGACCTTTTCTCCAGGTTTGAGGGCGGAGATATCCACCTCGACTGCAGCACCAGCGGCCTTGGCACGCTCTGAGGGCTGGAAAGTACTCACGAAAGGAACGGCGGTTGCCACGCCGCCCACCGCACCAGCACATGCTGACGTGATGATCCACGTCCGCTTGCTGGAGTCGATTGGAGTGTCACTCATGGGGATCCTCGATGAACATCGCTAGATTGGGGTCAACCGCGAATTGTAGCGGAGTGAAAATGGTTATTTCCAAGTGGTTTGCTGCCTTGACAGAGGGGCGAACCGGGCAATACTCGCCTATCACCGTTTTACAAGGAGAAACTACATGGGGATGATGCAAGAGTTCAGGGAGTTCGCGGTCAAGGGCAACGTGATTGACCTCGCGGTGGGCGTCATCATTGGCGGTGCCTTTGGCAAGATCGTGGATTCGGTGGTAGCGGACCTGATCATGCCCGTGGTGGGGCTGGTCTTTGGCAAGCTCGATTTCTCCAACCTGTTCATCGTGCTGGGCAACGTGCCCCCGGGCACGGGCACCACGCTCGATGCCCTGAAAAAAGCGGGCGTACCCGTGTTTGCCTATGGCAACTTCCTGACTGTGGCGGTCAACTTTGTGATCCTGGCGTTCATCATCTTCATGATGATCAAGCAGATCAACCGCCTCAAGCGCGAAGTCCCTCCCGCCCCCGCCGCACCGGTGGCGCCCCCCGAAGACATCGTGCTGCTGCGCGAAATCCGCGACAGCCTGAAGAAGTAGACCCTTGGGCAAGCGGCCCTTGCGGCCGCACACCACGCCACCGCTGCGCTGTCACGACCAGCCACCGGTGGCGTTGGTTTTTCCGGATAGCTTGAGGCACTGCCGCGCCCGGGCAGGCACCCACTTTTTCAGCCGTTCGTTTGATTTCGATCAGCGCCGGGCTGAAAGGCCTCGGCGGCTGACATCACCCGCACAGCGCCCGCGCCATGCGCACCGCCTCGATCAGGCTGGAGGCGTCTGCAATGCCCTGCCCCGCAATATCAAACGCCGTGCCATGGTCGGGGCTGGTGCGCACCAGGGGCAGGCCCAGCGTCACGTTCACGCCCTTTTCCACCCCCAGGTACTTCACCGGGATCAGACCCTGGTCGTGGTACATGGCAATCACCACATCGAACTCACCCGCGCGCAGCGGCGTGCTGCGAGCGCGCATGAACACCGTGTCGGGCGCAAAGGGGCCGTGCACGTCCAGCCCCTCGCCACGAGCGGCTGCAATGGCCGGAGCGATCACCTCCAGCTCTTCGCGACCGAACAGCCCGCCCTCGCCCGCATGGGGATTGAGCCCCGCCACGCCGATGCGCGGCACGCGGCCCAGGCTGCGCTGCAGGGCCGCGTGGGTGATGCGCAGCGTCTGCAGCACGTTGTCCTGTGTCACGGCCGCAATCGCGTCGCGCAGCGACACATGGATGCTGACAAGCACGGTGCGCAGCTCGTCATTGGCCAGCATCATGCGCACGGGCATCTGGGCCAGCGGTACGCCCTGGTACGCGGCGGCCTCTGCCTGCAACAGCTCCGTGTGCCCCGGAAAATCCACCCCGGCTGCGGACAGCGCCTCCTTGTGCAACGGTGCCGTCACCAGCGCCCCCACCTCTCCACGCAGTGCGGCACGCGCGGCCCAGACCACGCTGTCCGCCGCAGCACGGCCGGCGGCGGCGCTGATCTCGCCCCAGGGCTGGGGCCCAGGGATACCGGGCAGTTGCAGCACAGGGATGCAGCGGGGCGGAGCGTCCGCCGCTTCGCCCGGCGCCGCGATCTGCGCCACGGGCACACCGGGCACGCCAGGGCGCGTGATGACACCTGCAGCGCGGCGCACAGTGGCCAGGTCACCGACGACAAAACAATGGCGCAGCGCATCGGGCGCATCCCGAAAAGCCTTGGCCACGATCTCGGGACCGATGCCGGCGGGGTCTCCCTGGGTGATGGCGATGGGTTGCATGGGTTTGAAGCCAAAAGTGCCTGTAGCGCTATTTGATCATGCGCTATTAGCTATTAATAAGTGAGCAAAAGAACCACTCAAACGGACGATGGGATGCCTGGTTTCGCGGTGTCTTGCCGTGGGCTAGGCGGGGTTGTCGATCTCGATGAACTGGTGGCTGAACCCGCACTGTTCTGCCACATGGGCCGCCACAGCGGGGGCGCCGTAGCGCTCCGTGGCATGGTGCCCGGCGGCTATGAAGCCCACGCCCATCTCGCGCGCCAGATGCGCCTGGGGCTCGGAGATTTCGCCGGTGATGAAAACATCCGCCCCTGCGGCAATGGCCGACTCGAAATACCCCTGAGCGCCGCCCGTGCACCACGCCACGCGGCGCACGGGGCGCAGCGGAGCGGCATCACCACCCACATCGCCCGGACACGCCAGGGTGACTGGTCGGCCGAGCGCCTGGGCCACATGGTCGGCCACAGCCTGGATATTTTCAAAGGCCGCGGGCGCCGCAAAGCCCAGGTCCTGCTCGCCAAACCGCGCATCGGCGGCAAAACCGAGCACCCGGCCCAGCTGTGCGTTGTTGCCCAGTTCGGCATGGGCATCGAGCGGCAGGTGGTAGGCAAACAGGTTGATGTCGTGTGCCAGCAGCAGCTGCAGCCGCTGCTTCATCCAGCCCGTGATGCGGCCATCCTGCCCGCGCCAGAACAGGCCGTGGTGCACAAAGATGGCGTCCGCGCGGGCAGCGATGGCGGCCTCGATCAGGGCACGGCTGGCGGTGACGCCGCTCACCACGCGGTGAATCTCGGCCTTGCCCTCGACCTGCAGGCCGTTGGGGCCGTAGTCCTTGAAGCGCTCGGGTTGCAGCAGGCGGTCAAACGCCTGCAAAAGTTGACTGCGATGAATGCTCATGCCGCTATTGTGGCGCGCCGTCTGCACCCCACATTGGGAGACAATCCCCCACTGGAGCAAGACACCGGGCCGCCGAGGCGAATCTGCGGCGCCCGCCTCCATCGCCCACCCTGTACCACCACCGGTAAGCACCTTTCATGAAGCGACTCTGGCTGCTGTTTTCCCAGTCCGTGACGGTCCTCGTTGCGGCCTACTTTGTTGTCGCCACGCTCCAGCCTGAATGGCTGGGCCGGGGCACCACGCGCTCCGGGGCGGGCATTGCGCTGCTGGAGGCTCCCGCCACGCCACCTTCCCAGCCGGCAGCGGGCAGCTTCAGCGGTGCGGCGCGCAAGGCGGCACCGGCCGTGGTCAGCATCAACACCAGCAAGGAAGTGCGCCACCCGCGCAGCAACGACCCCTGGTTCCAGTTCTTCTTTGGCGACCAGGGCAGCCAGGCGCAGGCGGGCCTGGGCAGCGGCGTGATCGTGAGCCCCGAGGGCTACATCCTCACCAACAACCATGTGGTGGAAGGCGCAGACGAGATCGAGGTCACCCTCACCGACAGCCGCCGCGCCCGTGCGCGCGTGATCGGCACCGACCCCGACACCGACCTGGCCATCCTCAAGATCGAACTCGACAAGCTGCCAGTCATCGTGCTGGGCAACTCCGACGCCCTGGACGTGGGCGACCAGGTGCTGGCCATCGGCAACCCCTTCGGCGTGGGGCAGACAGTGACCAGCGGCATCGTGAGCGCGCTGGGCCGCAGCCAGCTGGGCATCAACACCTTCGAGAACTTCATCCAGACCGACGCGGCCATCAACCCCGGCAATTCGGGCGGTGCACTGGTCGATGTGAACGGCAACCTCATGGGCATCAATACCGCGATCTACTCGCGCTCGGGCGGCAGCATGGGCATCGGCTTTGCCATCCCCGTGTCCACAGCGCGCATGGTGCTCGACGGCATCGTGAAGGACGGCCAGGTCACGCGCGGCTGGATCGGCGTGGAGCCCAACGAACTCTCGCCCGAACTGGCAGAAACCTTTGGCGTCAAAAAGGCCACCGAGGGCGTGATCATCACCGGCGTGCTGCAGGATGGCCCCGCCGCCCAGGCCGGCATGCGGCCCGGCGACGTGATCGTGCAGGTGGATGGCAAGGCTGTGAGCAACGTGTCGCAGCTGCTGACCGCTGTGGCAGCGCTCAAGCCCGGCCAGGCGGCGGCGTTTGATGTGCAGCGGGCCGACAAGCGGGTGGAGCTGAGCATCAACCCGGGCGTGCGCCCCCGGCCCCAGCGCAATGTGAGGCGCTGACGTCCTCGCAGGCCCAGATAGGAATCACCAACGCCGGGTACGGCCCGTCAACGCAGCGGAGCGTGGGACTGGGTCGGCGAAGGGCGACAGCCTCGATGGCCCTGGTGCAAGCTCAGGCGGGAATGAAGCACGGGCCGGCAGGAAGGGATTGGATGGCGCATGTCACGCCAACGCGTGTGCAGCCAACTCCACGCAGCACTATGAAAATGATAGCCACAAGCGCATATAGCACTGGCGCTTGCAGCTGTTTTTATTGAATATTCGCTTTCACAGCCTGGGCGAAGCCCCAGAGACGTGATCTGCGCATACCTTCGTCACGGCCCCGCCCCTTGCGAGGCCAGAGGGTCAGGATGCGGAAGCGGATTCGCCAGGCTCTTCGGGCGCCTGGGTGTGCTTGATGAAGATCTGCGCGGCCCAGATGCCCACTTCGTACAGCAGGCACATCGGCACGGCCAGCGACAGCTGCGACACCACATCGGGCGGGGTCACGACGGCGGCCACCACAAAGGCCAGCACGATGAAATAGCCGCGAAACTCGCGCAGCTTCTGCACGCTCACGATGCCCATGCGCGCCAGCACCACCACGGCAATCGGCACCTCAAAGGCCATGCCGAACGCCAGGAACATGGACAACACAAAACTCAGGTAGGCCTCGATATCAGGTGCGGCCGTTATGCTCTTGGGGGCAAAGCTCTGGATGAACGCGAACACCTGGCCAAACACCAGGTAGTAGCAGAACGCCACTCCCACGAAAAACAGCAGCGTGCTGGAAATCACCAGCGGCAGCACCAGCTTCTTCTCGTGCGAATACAGGCCGGGCGCCACAAAAGCCCAGATCTGCCACAGCACAAAGGGCAGCGCCAGCAGGAATGCCGACATCAGCAAGATCTTGAGCGGCACCATGAAGGGCGAGATCACCGAGGTGGCGATCAGCGTGGCTCCCTTGGGCAGATGGGCCACCAGGGGGGCGGCCAGAAAGTCGTACAGCGCGCCGGGGCCCGGGAAGAAGAACAGGATCGCTGCCGCGATGGCGATAGCGATCATGGCCTTGACCAGGCGGTCGCGCAGCTCCATGAGGTGCTGTACGAACGGCTGCTCGGTGCCGGCCAGTTCGTCTTCTTTGGAGGGGGTTTCGGACATGGTGGGTTTTCGTGGGCGTCAAGGCCGCCCATGCAGCGCAGGGGGCGCGGCAGGCTGCGTCAGTGGAATTTTTGGGGGCGGTAGCGTGCTACGCGGGCTGCGCCAGACTGTGCCTTGGTGCGCACACCGCTGCGCGCCTTGTACCACTGGGGCACCGCGCCGCGCTTGAGGCGCCAGTTCTTGCCAGGGTGCTTGTAGGCAGGCACCACGGCCGCCTGCTCGCGCAGATCAGCGTTGCTGCTCGAATCGATGGCCTCGTTCCAGTCCTTCTCGAACTCGCTGGCGCTGGTCTGGATGGTGTTGTGCACGTCGCGCGCGGCGTTCTCCACCGTGTCCTTCATCTTCTTGAGCTCATCGAGCTCCATGGACCGGTTGACCTCCGCCTTCACGTCGGAGACGTAGCGCTGCGCCTTGCCCAGCAAGGTGCCGACGGTGCGGGCCACGCGGGGCAGCTTCTCGGGGCCGATGACGATCAACGCCACGGCACCGATCAGCGCCATTTTGGACAGACCAATATCAATCATGGATCAAGCGCCCGTGCAAGGCAGGCAAAGGCTGCAGGTCAAAGGCACCCGCTCAGCTCTTTTGCTTGGCTTCGACATCGATGGTGGTCTTGTCGGCAGCCTGGCTGTTGGCCACCTGGCCAGCGGGGGGCGTGGCGGCAGCGGGAGCGTCCGAAGCGCCGTCCTTCATGCCGTCCTTGAAGCCCTTGACGGCGCCGCCCAGATCGGAGCCCATGTTCTTGAGCTTCTTGGTACCGAACACCATCACAACGATCAACAGCACGATCAGCCAGTGCCAGATGGAAAAAGAGCCCATGAAATATCTCCTAACGAATTGCAATCATTTTAGACGGGGGGCGTGACAGGAGTTCAATGCCGGAACATGCCGGCACCTCTGTATCTGCCCCGATCGTCAGCCTGGTTCAGCCTTTGAGCCACGGGCGGGGTCCGCCCATCACGTGGATATGCAGGTGGTGGATTTCCTGCCCACCTTCAAGCCCCGTGTTTACCACGACGCGAAAGCCACCATCCGGGTACGGGTTGCAGCCCTGCTCCAGCGCCAGCTTCGGCGCCAGCGCCATCATGCGCCCCAGCACGCCAGCGTGCTCCGGGGTGACCTGTGCCATGGAAGGGATATGCAGCTTGGGCACCATCAAAAAGTGCACTGGCGCCCACGGGTGGATGTCATGGAAGGCGAAGATTTCTTCGTCCTCATAGACCTTTTTGGAAGGAATCTGGCCCGCGATGATTTTGCAGAAAAGGCAGTTCGGATCGTGCATGGGAGGGATCGGAGCAAAGGGAATCAGGGGTACAGGCGCGGATCAACCCTGAGGGCGCCTCGCGCGCAAGCGAGGGATGTCCTGCATAACCCTCGCGAGTCGGTGTAGTGCGGATCGGGATGGGCCGCAAGGCGTCTTTTTGCAGCCAATAGCTGTGCTATTGGCCAAAAAAGCAACGCAGCGGACCGCCCGAGACCGCGCTATCACAGACCGCAGGGAGTTATGCAGGACATCCCTAGGCATTGTCAGCGATCTTGATGCTGGGGCGCACGCCCACATCCTTGCGGTGTGCGTGCAGCCACTCCTGTCCTGCTGTGCGGCCCAGCGCAAACAGCTTGCGCACAAAGGCCAGGTCCGCGCGCAGCTTGCTGTCGGCGCCGAAGGGCGCCAGCACCGAACCGCCATCGATGCGGTGCATGCGCACGCTTTTATAGCGGCGGGCATCGAGCTTGCCCTCGGCGAGCAGGCGGCGCACGAACTCGATGGCGCGCAGCTCGGCCAGCAGGCTGGCGTTGAAGGTGACTTCGTTCATGCGCTCCATGATCTCGGAGGCGCTGCTGGGCACGTCCAGGTGCTCCACGGGGTTGATCTGCACCAGCAGGATGTCCGAGGTATCGGTCTGGTAGATCAGCGGGTGCAGCGCGGGGTTGCCGGAATAGCCGCCGTCCCAGTACGCCTCGCCCTCGATCTCGACCGCCTTGAACAGCATGGGCAGGCAGGCCGATGCCATCACCGCATCGGCACTGAGCCGGGGCCCAAAAAAAATCTCGCCCCGGCCGGTGCGCACATTGGTGGCACACACAAACACCTTGGGGCCGACCACGCCGGTGCGGGTGGAGCACAGCAGGCTGAAGTCCACTTCGCGCTCCAGCAGCTTGCGCAGGGGGTTGATGCCCAGCGGATTGGTCTGGTAAGGCGAGAACCACTGCGACATCATGCCCACCAGCGGGTTGGCGGCGGACAGCGGCGTTCCCCAGGTCAGGCTGCCCAGCGCCCCAACCCCTTCCCACAGGCGGGTGAGCGATTCTCGCGCCAGGGCGCAGCCTGCGAGGTGGGCGTCTTCGGGGTCCTTGTGCTGCTGCGCGGCCTGCGCAAATCCGTGCGCCAGGGCCACCGCGTTCATGGCGCCTGCGCTGGTGCCACTGACACCATCAAACTGCCACTGGCCGTCCTCCAGCAACGCATCCAGCACGCCCCAGGTGAGCGCGCCGTGCGAGCCGCCGCCCTGCAGCGCCAGGTTCAGACGCGGGCGGGGACGAGCGGCCTCATGCATCCACGGCCTGGCTCTTGTTCATGGCGACCATGCCGCGCACGATGCGGTACAGGAACCAGATGGAGATCAGGCCCCAGGCGATCCAGCCGGGCAGGAAGAACAGCAGCCACAGCGGCGCCGTGACGATGTAGAGCACGCCGGCCCAGATCACGGTGCGGATGCGCCATGAGAAATGGTTGGCCTGCCAGGTGCCTTCGGCATCGCCTTTTTTCACCAGGTCGATCACCAGCGCCACGATCAGCAGCGCAGCGCCGGGCTGCGCGCCCGGGATGACCGCCCCCAGCGCCACGATCAGGTGCAGCACGTAGCTGACCCAGCCGATGGCCTTGAGGTCTTCGGCCTTCTGGTCGTTGGTCTGCACGTCGATGATGTCGCTCACGGTGTGCCTTCTTCGGCAGCGCGTTCCGCCACCTTGCGCAGGGCCTTTTCCTCGATGCCGCTGGTGCCTTCGCGGCGCTCCAGCTCGGCAACCACGTCGGCGGGCGTGAGGCCGTAGTGGGCCAGCGCCACCATGGTGTGGAACCACAGGTCGGCCACTTCGTAGACGATCTTGGACTTGTCGGCACCGTGGTCTACGTCCTTGGCGGCCATGACCACCTCGGTGGCTTCTTCACCGATCTTCTTCAGGAAGGAATCCGGCCCCTTGTGCAGCAGGCGCGACACGTAGCTGGTGGCCGGGTCGCCGCCGTTGGCGGGTTTGCGGCTTTCGATGACGGCGGCCAGGCGCGCCAGGGAATCATGGGAACTCATGGTCTTGTCGTCCATTGCCATTACTTGTAGATGGATTCGGGGTCTTTCAAGACCGGATCGACCGCATGCCAGACACCGTCCTTGAGCACGCTGAAAAAACAGCTGTGGCGGCCCGTATGGCAGGCAATGCCGGGCTCGTGGCCCTGCTGGGTGACCTTGAGCAGCACCACGTCGTTGTCGCAGTCCAGGCGGATTTCGTGCACGGTCTGCACGTGGCCGGACTCTTCGCCCTTGAACCACAGCTTCTTGCGCGAGCGGCTGAAGTACACGGCGCGGCCCAGTTCCGCGGTCCTCGCCAGGGCCTCGCGGTTCATCCACGCAAACATCAGCACGTCGCCCGTGCCCTGCTCTTGCGCAATCACGGGCACCAAGCCCTGCGCATCCCATTTCACTTCATTGAGCCAGTTCATGGGAGCCATTGTCGGTGATCCGGATGGCGCGCCCGTGCCCGCCAGGGCGTGCATCCACACTTTTCAGGTGTTTTTGGCCGCAAGCGCAGGTATTACATGCGCCAGAAGCTATCAAATCAGGAGTGAATAGTAATCACATCCGCACGGGGATGCCCCGCTCGGCCATGCGCTGCTTGGCCTGGCCCACGGTGTATTCGCCGTAGTGGAAGATGCTGGCGGCCAGCACCGCGTCGGCACCGCCGGTCTGGATGCCGTCGGCTAGGTGGTCGAGGTTGCCCACACCGCCCGAGGCGATCACAGGCACGCTGACCGCGTCGCTAACGGCGCGGGTCAGCTCCAGGTCAAAGCCCGCCTTGGTGCCGTCGCGGTCCATGCTGGTCAGCAGGATCTCGCCCGCACCGCGCTGCGCCATCTCCGTCGCCCAGGCGATGGCGTCCAGGCCCGTGTTCTTGCGGCCGCCGTGGCTGTAGACGTCCCAGCCCGCCCCCACGGGCTGGCCGTTGGCGCCCAGGCGTTGCGCGTCCTCGGCCGAGCGGCGCTTGGCGTCGATGGCCACCACGATGCACTGCGCGCCGTACTTGGCCGACACGGCGTTGATCACGTCGGGATTGGCAATGGCGGCCGAGTTGAAGCTGGTCTTGTCCGCACCGGCATTGAGCAGGCGGCGAACGTCGTCCACGGTGCGCACGCCCCCCCCCACGGTGAGCGGAATGAACACCTGGCTGGCCACGGCCTCGATGATGTGCAGGATGAGGTCACGGCCATCGCTGGTGGCCGTGATGTCCAGGAAGGTGAGCTCGTCAGCGCCCTGCGCGTTGTAGCGCGCGGCAATTTCGACCGGGTCGCCGGCGTCGCGCAGCTCGACGAAATTGACGCCCTTGACCACACGGCCTCCGGTGACGTCAAGACAAGGAATGATTCGTTTTGCGAGCATGTCAGTGAGCGATTCGTTGATTTGACGCTACCGAGGCCAGCAGACGCCGTGGAACTGGCTTCGCCAGGCCACTGGCGTCGTCCCCTGGGGGAAGCGGCGAAGCCGCTCAGGGGGTGATCGGTTTCAGCCGTTGAGTTCGTCGGCACGCGCCTGCGCCGCCGCAAAGTCCAGGTCGCCGCTGTAGATGGCGCGGCCGCAGATCACGCCTTCCACGCCCTCGTCTTCCACCGCGCACAGCTGCTCGATGTCGGCCATGTTGGACAGGCCGCCCGAGGCGATCACGGGAATGGTCAGCGCCTGGGCCAGTTTGACGGTGGCGTCGATGTTGATGCCCGACAGCATGCCGTCGCGGCCGATGTCGGTGTAGATGATGGATTCGACGCCCCAGTCCTCGAACTTCTTGGCCAGGTCCACGACCTCGTGGCCGGTGAGCTTGCTCCAGCCGTCGGTGGCCACCTTGCCGTCCTTGGCGTCGAGCCCCACGATGATGTGGCCGCCGAAGGCGCTGCAGGCGTCTTTGAGGAAGCCGGGGTTCTTCACGGCTGCCGTGCCGATGATCACGTAGCGCAGGCCGCCGTCGATGTATTTTTCGATGGTGTCCAGGTCGCGGATGCCGCCGCCCAGCTGCACGGGGATGTCATCGCCCACCTCTTTCAGGATGGACTTGATGGCGCTGTAGTTCTTCGGCACGCCCGCAAACGCACCGTTCAGGTCCACCAGGTGCAGGCGGCGTGCGCCAGCATCCACCCACTTGCGCGCCATGGCGGCGGGGTCTTCACCAAAGGTGGTGGATTGGTCCATATCGCCTTGCTTGAGGCGTACGCAGTGGCCGTCTTTGAGGTCGATGGCGGGAATGAGCAGCATGGTGGTGAAGTTCGGGTGAAAAAGGGCGAGACGCAGCTCGGCCCGAACGGGTGGGGGTTAAGGGATCAGGGATTCCAGTGCAGAAAATTGCGGTACAGGGCCAAGCCGTGCTCCGCGCTCTTCTCCGGGTGAAACTGGGTGGCAAAAATATTATCGCGCGCCACGGCGGCAGCAAACAAACCGCCGTAGTCGGCCTGCCCGGCGCAATGGGCGGGATTTTGCGGCACCGCGTAGAAACTGTGCACGAAGTAGAAATAACTGTTGTCCGGCACGCCCGCCCACACCGGGTGCACGCCGCCCCCGTGGTGCGCGTGGGGCATCTGCCGCACCTGGTTCCAGCCCATCTGGGGCACCTTGAAGCGGCTGCCGTCGGGCTGGGTGCGGCCTGCCAGGTCGAACTTGAGCACGTCGCCAGGGATCAGGCCCAGCCCAGGGGTGTCACCCTCGGCGCTGTGGTCCAGCAGCATCTGCATGCCCACGCACACGCCAAACATCGGTTTGGAGGCAGCGGCTTCGAGCACCGATTCCTGCAGGCCGGACTCGCGCAACTCGCGCATGCAGTCGGGCATGGCGCCCTGCCCTGGCAGCACGATGCGCTGGGCGGCGCGCACGTCTTCGGGGCGCTGGGTGACGACCACGGTCCAGCCCGTGCCCTCGGCGGCGGCCTGCACGGCCTGCGACACGGAGCGCAGGTTGCCCATGCCGTAGTCCACGACCGCCACTGTTTTTGCTTCCATATTCATAGCTGCTAGCGCATACAAATCAAGCGCTTACGCCCGATTTGACTGAAAAATTCACAGAGAGCCCTTGGTGGAGGGGATGACACCGGCCGAGCGCGGATCGCGCTCCAGCGCCGCACGCAGCGTGCGCCCGA
This sequence comes from Acidovorax sp. M14, assembly GCF_049331375.1. Lineage (NCBI taxonomy): Bacteria > Pseudomonadati > Pseudomonadota > Betaproteobacteria > Burkholderiales > Comamonadaceae > Acidovorax > Acidovorax sp. M14. The sequence goes on along the minus strand of NZ_CP186263.1, from coordinate 1,046,979 downwards.
ACGCCTTGAAGATGGTCTCGCACTGGTGGTGTGCGTTGACGCCCTTGAGGTTGTCGATGTGCAGCGTCACGCCCGCGTGGTTCACAAAGCCCTGGAAGAATTCGAACACCAGTTGCGTGTCGAGCTGGCCGATGCTCCCGGCCGTGAACTTCACGTCCATGTGCAGCCCAGGGCGGCCCGAAAAATCGACCACGACGCGCGACAGCGCTTCATCCAGCGGCACGTAGGTATGGCCGTAGCGGCGAATGCCCTTCTTGTCGCCCACGGCACGCGCGAAGGCCTGGCCCAGGGTGATGCCCACGTCTTCCACCGTGTGGTGGCCGTCGATGTGCAGGTCGCCTTCGCAGTCGATGTCGAGGTCGATCAGCCCGTGGCGGGCGATCTGGTCGAGCATGTGGTCGAAGAAGCCGATGCCGGTGTGCAGCTTGGCCTGGCCGGTGCCGTCGAGGTTGATGCGCACGCTGATGCGAGTCTCGGCGGTGTTGCGGCTGACCTCGGCAATGCGGTCGGCCATCGGGTCGGCCGATGGGGCGGAGGGTACGAGTGCGGAGGAAGTCATAGGGAGGCTTGGAGTGCGGCCAGCATCTGCGCGTTGTCTTCGGCATTTCCTACCGTCAGGCGCAGGCAGTTGGCCAGCAATGGGTGCATTGTAGAAACGTTCTTGACCAGCACCTTGCGGTTTTTCATGCCCTCGTAGGCCTTGGCGGAATCCGCCACACGCAGGAGCACCATGTTGGCCTCGCTGTCCCAGCACTTTTCGACCCCGGGCATCTGGCGCAGCGCGGCGATGAGTGTGGTGCGCTCGGCACGGATTTCAGCGGCCTGGGCAGCGAAAACCTCGGCATGTTCCAGTGCAAACAGGGCCGCTTCGCAGTTGAGCACGCTCACGTTGTAGGGCGGGCGCACCTTGTCGATCTCGCTCACCAATGCGGCGGGCCCGATGAGGTAGCCCAGGCGCACACCCGCGAGGCCAAACTTGCTGAGCGTGCGCATGAGCAGCACGTGCGCATTGCGCGCGGGCTCGGCGCGCATGCGGTCGATCCAGGTGCGGCTGGCAAAGGGCTGGTAGGCCTCGTCCATCACCACAATGCCGCCCTGCGCGCCTGCGGCGTCGATGATGCGCTGCACCGCGCCCTCGTCCCACAGCGTGGCCGTGGGGTTGTTGGGGTAGGCGATGTAGGTGATGGCGGGCTGGTGCTGCGCGATGGCGGCCAGCATGGCGGGCTCGTCCAGTTCAAAGTCGGGCGTGAGCGGCACGCCGACAAAGTCCAGGCCCTGCAGCTGCGCCGACAGCGGGTACATCACAAAGCCGGGCATGGGCGCCAGCATGGTGGCGCGCTGGCCCGTGCCTGGCTGTGCGCAGGCCAGCGCCAGCAGGGTGATGAGCTCGTCCGAGCCATTGCCCAGCACGATGCCGTAGCCCTCGGGCATGCCCGCGTACTGGGCCAGGGCCGCCTTCAGGTCGGCAATGCGGTCGCCGGGGTAGCGGTTGAGTGCCACCGCGCCCAGGCGCTGGCCCAGCGCGGCCTGCAAATGTGCGGGCAGGCGGAAGGGGTTCTCCATCGCGTCCATCTTGAGCATGCCGGTAGAGGGCTGCACGACATAGGAGTGCATGGCACGCACGTCGGGGCGGATGCGGGCCAGGGCCTGGAGGGGAGACGACGCGGGAGTAGTCATTCGGTGGTGTCCAGTTCGTTGGGGGTGACAAGGAAAGGGTTGATGGGGCGCACGGCGTCCATGGGCTGGTCGTGCGGCAGCGCCTCGGTCAGCAGGTAGCGGCAGCCCTGCTGGTGGGCGGACGAGAGGATGAGTGCATCCCAGTAGCCCAGGCGGTAGCGGTCCTGCAGGTCCCAGGCGCCGTCCACCGTGTAGGAGTCCAGGTGCGGCGGCAGCCACACGCGCAGGCGGCGCACCTGGGCGCGCACCTGCTGCAGCACGTGGGGGCCGTCGAACCGCTGGATGGCCTGGTTGTACAGCTCGTTGAGCACTTGCGAGCTGATGCGGCCGCTGCGCGTTTGCCAGCAAAAGCTGATCCATTCACGCGCCCGCGCCTGGCGCTCGGCATCGCGGTCGTCCACGCTGGCGAGCAGGATTTCGGTATCGACAAAGATGGGGACGGTGGCCATGTGGTCTGCCCCGTTCAGCGCAGAAACAGGGTTTCGCGCGGCACATAGGGCCCGCTGGACGCCCCCCAGGATTCAAACCCCAGCGCCTCGCGCATGGCCTGGGCGTAGGCGTCTTCCTGGCGCATCTTTTCGGCCAGCCATTCACCGAGCAGGCGCGACACGCTGCTGCCGCGCTTGGCGGCTTCCACGCGCACCCATTCGGCAACGGTGTCGTCCATGGTCACGGTGATGTTTTTCATGGGTCAAATATTACACGAACTTCGTGCTCCACGAACTTCGTGTTGCTTTTGAATTCAGGCCGCCTTGCGCGGCGCCCCGCTCTGCAGCATCTGGCACGCCATGTCACCCACGGTGCGCAGCGCCTCCAGGTGGGCAGGCGTCCAGTCGCCTCCCACGCCGATGCGCAGGCAGTTGCGAAACCGTCCGCTGGCACTGAACACCGTGCCGGGTGCGATCAGGATCTGCCGGGCCAGGCAGGCCTCATGCAGTTGCACGGAATCGAGCGCGCGCGGCAGCTCCAGCCACAGCAGCAGGCCGCCGGGCGGGTCACTCACGCGCGTGCCCTGCGGGAAGTGCGCGGCAATCACATGGCGCACCTCGTCCATGCGCGCTGCCACGGCCGTGCGCAGCTGGCGCATGGCGGCGGCGTGGCCCGCCTGGGTGATGAGGTCGGCCAGGGCCAGTTCCAGTACGGCCGACTGGCCGCCAGCCTGCAGGTCCTTGATGGCGCGCAGCTTCTCGGCCCAGCGACCGGCCTCCAGCCACCCCAGGCGCAGGCCCGGCGCCAGCGTCTTGGAGAACGAGTCGCACAGCATCACATGGCCGGTGGTGTCGTACGACTTGACGGTGCGGCGCATATCGTCCACCTCGACCAGGTCGTTGTAGATCGCATCCTCGATCACCGCCATGTCGTGCCGCGTCGCCATCTGCGCCAGGCGCTTGCGCTCGGCCTGGGGCATGCAGCTGCCCAGCGGGTTGCTGAGCGTGGGCACCACCATCACCGCCTTGACGGGCTGGGTGTCCAACGCCAATTGCAGCGCATCGAGCGACAGGCCGTTGCGCGGGTGGGTGGGAATCTCCAGCGCCTTGAGGTGCAGGCCCTGCAGCACCTCCAGAAACGAAAAATGCGTGGGAGACTCCAGCGCCACCACGTCGCCCGGCTGCGTCACCGCGCGCAGGCACAGCGCAATGCTGTCCATGCAGCCGCCGGTGATCACGATGTTCTCGGGGTCCAGGCTGCACCCCAGGCTGACGGCATAGCGCGCCAGGGCGCGGCGCGCGTCCTCATGGCCCGACGAACCGGGGTAGGTGCAAAGCAGGTTGCGGTGGCGCTGCGCGGCGCGGACCACGGCGCGGCGCACGCGGTCGGGGTTGAACAGCTCGGGGCCAGGCGTGCCGCTGCTGTACGAAATGATGTCCACCGGCTGGTTGCGCCCCAGGATGCGCTGGCCCAGCCAGTCCACCGACACCTCGCGGGGGCGGCGCATCGGGCGCGGCGTGCTGGGCTCGGGCAGGCTCACCGGCCGCGCCGCCACAAAAAAGCCGGAGCGCGGGCGCGCGGTGATCAGGCGCGCATCTTCGAGCCAGTGGTAGGCCTGCACCACCGTGGTCTGCGCCACGCCGTGCTGGCGCGCCAGCTCACGCACCGAGGGCAGCTTTTCGCCGCGCGCCAGGGTGCCGTTGCGGATCAGCTGCGCAAGCTGTTCGGCGATTTGAAGGTACAGCGGGGGTGCGTCATCGGTGGCCATGCTGCATTCTGTACTGGCACTTTGGCCGGCAGACAGTACAGAGACTGCCCAGTGCGTACAGTACAGATGGGCCTGTTCGCTGTTCTGTACTGGGCCAGATCGTACGCGCCTGTGGCTGGTGGCCCACGGCAGCTGGCCGCACAGTGAAGGCATGAACACGCTGCACACCCCCACCCCACCGTCGCCCACGCTGCCCACCCAGCCTGCGGTGCCCCTCACCCTGCAATGGAAGCGCCAGCCCCTGCCGCCGCTGCAGGCCGTCCAGGTGCTGGACTTCCGCGCGGGCGAGATCGCCCTGCTTGAAGTCGAACAGGGCCGCGTCTGGGTGACCTGTGATGGTCTGCTGGAGGATTATTTTCTGGAGGCTGGACAGCGCCTGTCGTTCACCGGACCTGTGCGGCTGCGCGTCAGCGCCGAAGGCCACCGGCCTGCACGGCTCAACTGGGCGCAGCACCGGGCCGTGGAAGGCGCCGCGTATCCGCCAGCGCCCTCTACAACCGCAGCGCCGGCCGCAACCCCTCAGCCCAGGACAGCAGCCCCCACGCAGGGCGCCCTGCCCCGGGGTGCCATCAGCGCGGCTTGACGGGCGTTGTCAGCCGCATCTCTGCGGCTTGTGCGTGGGCCTGCAGGCCCTCGCCATAGGCCAGCTCGGCGGCAATGGTACCCAGCACCTGGGCGCCGGCCTCGCTCACCTCGATGAGGCTGCTGCGTTTCTGGAAGTCGTACACGCCCAGCGGCGACGAGAAGCGCGCCGTGCCGCTGGTGGGCAGCACGTGGTTGGGGCCTGCGCAGTAGTCGCCCAGGCTTTCGGAGGTGTAGGCCCCCAGGAAGATCGCGCCCGCGTGGCGCAGCAACGGCTCCCAGCGGTGTGGGTCGGTGCTGCTCACTTCCAGGTGTTCCGGTGCGATGCGGTTGCTGATCGCGCAGGCTTCTTCCATGTCCTTGGTGAGGATCAGCGCGCCGCGGCCGGTGAGGCTCTTGGCGATGATCTCGGCGCGCGGCATGGTAGGCAGCAGGCGGTCGATCTCGCGCTGCACGGCGTCGAGGTAGGCGGCGTCAGGGCACAGCAGGATGCTCTGCGCCAGCTCGTCATGCTCGGCCTGGCTGAAGAGATCCATCGCCACCCAATCGGGCGGCGTGGTGCCATCGGCCAGCACCAGGATTTCGCTCGGGCCCGCGATCATGTCGATGCCCACGGTGCCGAACACGCGCTTCTTGGCGCTGGCCACATAGGCGTTGCCGGGGCCGGTGATCTTGTCCACCTTGGGCACGGTCTCAGTTCCATACGCCAGCGCGGCCACGGCCTGGGCGCCGCCGATGGTGAAGGCGCGGGTCACACCGGCCACGTAAGCGGCTGCCAGCACCAGCTCGTTGCGCTCGCCCTTCGTCGAGGTGCCCTCGCCCGTTCCACCGGTTGCCACGCTGCCGCGCACGGGCGTGGGCACAACCATGATGATTTCCTGCACGCCCGCCACATGGGCCGGGATTGCGTTCATCAGCAGGCTCGACGGGTAGGCGGCCTTGCCGCCGGGCACGTAGATGCCCACACGGTCCAGCGGCGTGACCTTCTGGCCCAGCAGCGTGCCGTCTTCGTCGCGGTAGCTCCAGCTCTCGCCCGAGGCTTTTTTCTGCGCCTCGTGGTAGCTGCGCACGCGCTTCGCTGCAGCCTGCAGGGCGTCGCGCTGAGCCTGTGGAATGGCGTCGAACGCGGCCTTGAAGTCGGCCTGGGTCAGCTCCAGCGCGGCCATGTTGGGGGCGCTGAGGCCGTCGAAGCGGGCGGTGTACTCCAGCACCGCCGCGTCGCCGCGCTTTTGCACGTCGGCCAGGATGTCAGCCACGCGCTGCTCAATGGCCGCGTCGGTGTCGGCAGACCAATGCAGGCGGGCTGCAAAATCAGCCTCAAAAGTGGCCGCAGCGGTGGACAGACGGGCGGGAGCAGCTACCAAAGTCATAGTGTCAGTCGTTGGGTGGAGGTCAGTTCTTTTCGGCCGGTATGGCCGAGGCAAACGCATCGATGATGCGGCGCAGTGGCGCCTGCTTGAGCTTGAGCGCCGCCTGGTTCACGACCAGGTAGGAGCTGATGTCCATGATGCGCTCCACTTCGATGAGGTTGTTGGCCTTGAGGGTGTTGCCGGTGGAGACCAGGTCCACGATCGCATCGGCCAGGCCGGTGAGCGGCGCCAATTCCATGCTGCCGTAGAGCTTGACCATGTCCACGTGCACGCCCTTGCTGGCAAAGAAGTCGCGCGCAATGCCGGTGTACTTGGTGGCGACCTTGAGGCGCGAGCCCTGCTTGACGGCCTGGGCGTAGTCGAAGTCATTGCGCACGGCCACGCTCACGCGGCACTTGGCAATGCGCAGGTCCAGCGGCTGGTAGAGGCCCTGCCCACCGTGCTCGATCAGGGTGTCCTTGCCGGTCACGCCAATGTCGGCGCCGCCGTATTCCACATAAGTGGGCACGTCGGTGGCGCGCACCAGCACCACGCGCACGTTGGGCTGGTTGGTGGGCAGGATGAGCTTGCGCGATTTTTCGGGGTCTTCGAGCACCTCGATGCCTGCGGCGGCCAGCAGCGGCAGGGTTTCGTCAAAGATGCGGCCCTTGGAAAGCGCCAGGGTGATCATGTTGCTGCTCATGCTTTTACTCGTTCGATGTCGGCGCCAATGCCGCGCAGTTTGGCTTCCATGCAGTCGTAGCCGCGGTCCAGGTGGTAGATGCGGTCCACCACGGTTTCGCCGTCGGCCACCAGGCCCGCGATGACCAAGCTGGCCGAGGCGCGCAGGTCGGTGGCCATGACGGTGGCGCCGGACAGGCGGGGCACACCCTCAATCACCGCCACCTTGCCATCCACCTGGATTTTGGCTCCCAGGCGAACCAGCTCGTTGACGTGCATGAAACGGTTTTCAAAAATCGTCTCAGTCACCGTGGCCGTGCCCTGGGCAATGCAGTTGAGCGCCATGAACTGGGCCTGCATGTCGGTGGGGAAACCGGGGTACTCGGTGGTGCGAAAGCCCTGGGCCTTGAGCGTGGCGCCGCCCGCGCTTTGCACTCGGATGCCGCCGTCCACCGCTTGCACGGTGGCACCGGCTTCGCGCAGCTTTTCGATCACCGCATCCAGGTGGTCGGCACGGCCATGGCGCAGCAGCACATCACCGCCCGTGGCCGCCACGGCACACAGGAAGGTGCCGGCCTCGATGCGGTCGGCCACCACACGGTGGGTGCAGCCGTGCAGCTTGTCCACACCCTGGATGCGGATGCGGCTGGTGCCGTGGCCTTCGATCTGTGCGCCCATGGCGATCAGCATCTCGGCCAGGTCCGAAATCTCGGGTTCTTGGGCGGCGTTTTCGAGTACCGTTTCGCCCTCGGCCAGCGCGGCGGCCATGAGGAAGTTCTCGGTGCCTGTCACCGTGACCATGTCGGTGGTGATGCGCGCACCCTTCAGGCGCTTCCAGCCAGCGGGCAGCTTGGCGATCATGTAGCCGTGCTCGACCACGATCTCAGCGCCCATGGCGGCCAGGCCCTTGATGTGCTGGTCCACCGGGCGCGAACCGATGGCGCAGCCGCCGGGAAGAGACACCGTGGCCTCGCCAAAGCGCGCGAGCAGCGGGCCCAGCGCCAGCACCGAGGCACGCATGGTCTTGACCAGTTCGTACGGGGCTTCGGGCGTACTCAGCGCGCTGGCGTCGATGCGCACCGTGCCGTCGTCGGCGCGCTCGGCGGCCACGCCCATGTTGCGGATGAGCTTGAGCATGGTGCTCACATCCTGCAGCTGGGGCACGTTGAGCAGGGTCACGGGTTCGGCCGTGAGCAGGGCGGCGCACAACTCCGGCAAGGCGGCGTTCTTGGCGCCGGAGACCAGCACCTCGCCTTGCAAGCTGCGTCCGCCGCGAATCAGGAGTTTGTCCATCTCAAATCACCAAAATAGGGGTCAAAAGTGCTGCATGCGCTAGTGGAACATGCGCCAGCAGCTATCAAAAAGTGAGTTCTAGTGGCTGTGCAGGCGCTACTGCGCCTGGGCGGCCCATTCGGCCGGGGTGAATGTCTTCATCGACAGCGCATGCACCTCGTCGGTGTGCATTTTCGCGCCCAGCGTGGCGTACACGCGCTGGTGGCGCTGGATGGCGCGCTTGCCCTCGAACTCGGCCGAGACAATGGTCGCGTACCAGTGGCGGCCGTCGCCTTCGAGCGTGATGTGTTCGCAGGCAAGGCCAGCGGTGATGAGGTCTTTGAGTTGATCAGCGGTCATGTCAATTCCGAATTTTGTAGCCCGTGCGCAAGAGGTGCACGGCCAGCGCGCTCACGGCCAGCCAGGCGATGCCCACGATGCCCAGGCTGAGCCAGGGCGAGGTGTCGCTCTGGCCGAAGAAGCCGTAGCGAAAGCCGTCGATCATGTAGAAGAACGGGTTGAGGTGGCTCACGGCCTGCCAGAACGGAGGCAGCGACTGGATCGAATAGAACACGCCCGACAGGAAGGTCATCGGCACGATGATGAAGTTCTGGAACGCAGCCATCTGGTCGAACTTGTCGGCCCAGAGCCCCGCGATCAACCCCAGCGTGGCCAGCAGCGCCGCGCCCAGCAGCGCAAAGGCCAGAATCCACAGCGGCGCCGCAAACTCGGGCCGCGCAAACGCCAGCGTGACGATGAACACACCCAGGCCCACCACCAGCCCGCGCACGATGGACGAGCCCACGTACGCACAGAACCAAGCCCAGTGCGACAGCGGCGTGAGCAGCACAAACACCAGGCTGCCCATGATCTTGCTCTGGATGATGCTGGACGAGCTGTTGGCAAATGCGTTCTGCAGCACGCTCATCATCACCAGGCCCGGCACGAGGAACGCCGTGTAGCTGATGCGGTCGTAGACCTTGACGTGGTCTTCGAGCACGTGGCCAAAGATCAGCAGGTACAACACCGCCGTGAGCACGGGAGCTGCGACAGTCTGGAAGCTGACTTTCCAGAAGCGCAGAACCTCTTTGTAGAACAGGGTCTGCCAGCCGGTCATCGTTGTGCCCCCACGCTCGGCACTGCCGTGTCCTCGCTGCCCCCCAAGGGGGCCGCGCCTTGCTTGGGGCGGCCCGGCGCTGCGGCGGACGCGCCCCCCTCCAGCGGAATGTTCGACGCCGAAGTGCCGGACATCACCTGCAGGAACACATCCTCCAGATCGGGCCGGCGAATCTCCATGTCCTGCACCTCGACCCCGGCCACGCGCAAGGCAGCCAGGTGGCTTTCAATCTCGGCCGCGTCGTGGGCGGGCAACTGGACGATGCGACCGGTGACCCGCGCCACGGCAGCCAGCGCGAGCGGCAGGGCCGTGTCGGTCTTGAACTGCAGCACGCTGCCCGAGGCGGCCTTGAGCAGCTCGCTGGTGCGGTTGAGCGCCACCACCTGCCCGGCCTTGAGCATGGCGATGCGGCCGCACAGGGCCTCGGCTTCTTCCAGGTAGTGGGTGGTGAGCAGCACGGTGTGCCCTTCCTTGTTCAGGCGGGCGATAAAGTGCCACAGGGTCTGGCGCAGTTCCACATCCACGCCGGCCGTAGGCTCGTCGAGAACGATGATGGGCGGCTTGTGCACCAGGGCTTGTGCCACGAGCACGCGGCGCTTCATGCCGCCCGACAGCTGGCGCATGTTGGCGTTGGCCTTGTCGGCCAGGCCCAGGTTTTCGAGCAGCTCGTCGATCCACGCGTCGTCATTCTTCACGCCAAAGTAGCCCGACTGGATACGCAGCGCCTCGCGCACGTTGAAAAAGGGGTCGAACACCAGCTCTTGCGGCACGATGCCCAGCTTGCGGCGGGCGTCGGCGTACTGGGCCTGCACGTCGCTGCCCTGAACCAGCACGCGGCCGCTGGTGGCACGCGCCAGGCCGGCCAGGATGCTGATCAGGGTGGTTTTGCCGGCACCGTTGGGGCCGAGGAGCCCAAAGAACTCGCCCTCCTCAATGTCCAGGTTGACCTGGTTCAGTGCCTGAAAAGGGCCTTTGGGCGTGGCAAAGGTCTTGGAGATGGCTTGGAAGGAGACTGCGGGCATGAAGCCTTCGATTTTAAGGCCTCAGCCCTCTGCAGGCAGGGCGACCGCTTCAATGGCCCCTGTCGGGCGCTGTGGGCCCTCAGTTTCATGGCTTGGGTGGGCAAAGCCACCCGGGACCATGAAAGTTATTTCGTATCAAGGTGCGGCGACCAGCAGCGCATCCACCCCGTACAACCCCGCCATGCCCGCCAGACCAGTTGGCATGCCTTGCACGGCAAACTGCTTGCCCTCGGACAAGGCTTCGCGCCGGCATTCGAGCAGCACGGCGAGGGCCGAGGTATCGAACACCGTCAGCGCATGGGCATCCACCACCACCGTGCTGTCGCGGTGCACCCGCAGGCCCTGCTTGAGCATGTGCAGGCAGGCGGTGGCCTGACGGTGGGTGAGTTCGGGAGGCAGCACCAGCATGGCGAGGGGGCTGTCAGCCCTTGGCAGTGCCCGCATTGGTCTTGTTGCGGGCGGCCAGGGTGTCGATCAGGCCTTCAATGCCCTTGGCATTGATCTCCTGCGCGAACTGGCCACGGTAGGTTTCGACCAGCCAGACGCCCAGCACATTCAGGTTGTAGATCTTCCAGCCTGCACCATCGCCCGGGGTCTTTTCGAGGCGGTAGTCGAGCTGGATGGGGTCGCCGCGGCCCACGATTTCGGTGCGGACCAGCACGTCCTTGTCTTCGGCGGCTGCACGCAGGGGCTTGACCTGGATGGTCTGGTCATTGACCTGGGCCAGCGCCCCGGCATAGGTGCGCACCAGCAGGATCTTGAACTCGTCCTGCAGGCGCTTTTGCTGCTCGGGCGTGGCCTGGCGCCAGCCGGGGCCGACGGCGGCGGCCGTCATGCGGCGGAAGTTGACGTTGGGCATCACCGTTTTATCGACCAAGGCGATCACCTTGCTCAGGTCTCCGGCCTGGATGGCCTTGTCGGACTTCACCGTGTTGAGCACATCGGCGGACAGCCGCTTGATCAGCGCATCGGGTGCCTCATCGGCCGCCAAAGCGGACAGCGGCAGGCTGAACGCGGCACTGGCTGCAATGCAAAGGGCGGCACGGCCCAGGGAACGTCGATTCATCATCTTCTCGGCTTTCATCGGTGCGGGCTTGTGCCCGTCAAATCATTGTGGAGGTGCTGACCCACCAGCATGCGTCGCAGCGGTTGCGGGTTGCAAGCAAGTGCAACAGGGCCAGGCCCAGGGCGGAGCATGGTGCCCCGCCCGGCAGGCCATCAGCGGGGAGGCTCTTCCGGCAGTACGCCGTTGCTGGCGCCGCCGTCGTCCTTGCCGTCGGCATTCTGCGCCTCACCGGCATGGCTGCGCACTTGCAGGTACACGTCACGCGTAAAGCTGTACTTGTCCAGAGCAGCGCTGTCGAGCACCGAGCTGGCGCGCAGCAGGTTGGCCCGCGTGTCCACCACGCGCAGGGCATACAACGAGTTGCGGGCAGAGACCGGGTCCACGTAGCTCACCACATTGCCCTTCATGTCCACCGGCAGAGCGAACGTGTCGCGGATGGTGGAAGGCCCCAGGATGGGCAGCACCAGATACGGCCCCGTGCCCACGCCCCAGCGCCCCAGGGTCAGGCCAAAGTCCTGCTTGTAGCGGTCAATGCCCAGCTCGCTGGCGATGTCCAGCAAGCCACCCAGGCCCATGAAGGTGTTCACATTGACCCGCATGAAGCTGGACGCAGCGGCTTCGCCGCGCAGCTGCAGCACGTTGTTCACAAAGGACCAGACATCGCCCAGGTTTGCAAAGAAGTTGCTGACCCCGGTGCGCACGGGCGCGGGCGTGACCTCCTTATACGCCGTCGCCACGGGCTTGAGCACCATGGCATCGACCTGTTCATTGAAGTTGGTCATGCTGCGGTTGTAAGACTCCAGCGGGTCGCGGGGGTCAGGGTTGGCCACCGTGGCGCACCCGGTGAGCAGCACGCCCCCCAGCAGCAGCGCCAGGCCTGTCGCCAGGCGGGAAATCGACCACCTGTCACCAGCGATGCTGGCGCGGAATGTAAGAAGTGAATGCATCATTTTTTGCCACCTGTCCCTGCAGGTTTTGCGCCGTCTTCGGCTTTGCTGTAAAGAAATTGTCCGATAAGGTTCTCAAGCACCACTGCCGACTGGGTGGACGTGATTGTGTCGCCCGCTGCCAAGTTTTTTTCGTCGGCACCGGCCTCGATCCCGATGTACTGCTCGCCCAGCAGGCCGCTGGTCAGGATCTTGAGGGAGCTGTCCTTGGGGAACGCGTAGCGGTCTTCCATGGCCAGCGTGACGCGCGCCTGGAAGGTCTTGTCGTCAAAAGTGATGGACTCCACGCGCCCCACCACCACTCCGGCGCTGCGCACTGCTGCCTGGGGCTTGAGGCCACCGATGTTGTCGAACTTGGCAGTGATGCGGTAGCCCGAATGGAATTGCAGGCTCAGCAGATTGGCCGACTGCAGCGCCAGAAACACCAGTGCCACCGCGCCCAGCATCACGAAGAGCCCTACCCACAGATCGTTTTTGGAACGTTGCATACCTTTGATTCCTAGAACTGCCAGCACCGCCAGCGTCAGATACTGAACATCAGCGCAGTGAGCACGAAGTCCAGTGCCAGCACCGCCAAAGACGCCATGACCACGGTGCGCGTGGTGGCGCGCGACACCCCTTCGGGGGTGGGTTTGGCGGCGTAGCCCTGCAGCAGCGCCACAAAAGTTACCGTGAAGCCAAAGACCACACTTTTGAGCACGCCGTTGCCCAGGTCCTTCCAGACATCCACCCCGCCCTGCATCTGGCTCCAGAACGCGCCGGGGTCGATGCCGATCATGAGCACCCCGACGATCCAGCCGCCGATGATGCCCACCGCACTGAACACCGCCGCCAGCAGCGGCATGGTGATCACACCGGCCCAGAATCGTGGAGCCAGGATGCGCTGCACCGGGTCCACCGCCATCATCTCCATGGCGCTGAGCTGCTCACCCGCGCGCATCAGGCCGATTTCGGCCGTGAGCGATGTGCCAGCGCGTCCCGCAAACAACAGCGCCGTGACCACAGGCCCCAGCTCGCGCACCAGGCTCAAGGCCACCAGCAGGCCCAGCGCCTCGGACGAGCCGTAGCGCTGCAGCGTGTAGTAGCCCTGCAAGCCCAGCACAAACCCAACGAACAGGCCCGACACAGCGATGATGGCCAACGAATAGTTGCCCAGAAAATGCACTTGGTCGCGCACCAGCGCGGGCCGCAGAAACGTGGCACCCAGCAACCGCACCAGCCGCCCGAACAGCCGTGCGCCCATACCGATATCGGCGAGCTTGTGGCGCACCGCAAAACCAACGTCGGAGGGCTTGTACCAGCTCACAGCGCACGCCCTCCCACGGGTCCAAAATCCTCCGCCACGGCAGGGCCGGGGTAATGGAACGGCACAGGCCCTGCAGGCAGGGCATTCACAAACTGGTGCACCAGCGGATCACGGCTGGCAAGCACCTCTTCGGGCGTGCCTTGGGCTGCCACCACACCTTCGCCCAGGATGATCACGTGGTCCGCCAGGCGGAAGGTCTCTTCCAGGTCATGCGACACGACGATGCTGGTGAGCCCCATGGCGTCGTTGAGCTGGCGAATCAGCTGCGCCGCCGTGCCCAGTGAAATCGGGTCGAGGCCCGCAAAGGGCTCGTCGTACATGACCAGCTCCGGGTCCAGCACGATCGCACGGGCCAGCGCCACGCGGCGCGCCATGCCGCCCGAGATCTGGCTGGGCATTAGGTCACGGGCTCCACGCAGACCCACCGCGTGCAGCTTCATCAGCACGACATCGCGAATCAGGTCTTCGGACAAATCGGTGTGCTCACGCAGCGGAAACGCCACGTTCTCGAACACGCTGAGGTCGGTAAACAGCGCGCCGAACTGGAACAGCATGCCCATGCGCCGGCGCGCGGCATACAAAGCCTGCACGTCCATGCGCCCCACGTCCTGGCCGTTGACCAGCACCTGGCCGCTCTGGGCCTTGTGCTGCCCTCCGATCAAGCGCAGCACGGTGGTTTTGCCCCCCCCCGATGCCCCCATCAGCGCCGTGACCTTGCCGCGCGGAACCGCCAGCGTCACGTCGCGCAGGATCACGCGGTCACCGTACGAAAAGGTGACGTTGCGCAACTCGGCAAGAAAGGAGGACTCAGCCATGCAAGAAGGAGTGATCGGAATTCGGGCCTGCCAAAACACCACCCGCCCCCGAAAAACGGAGCGCAGATGGTAGCTGAAGACACAAACATACATTCACGTATGTTTGTAAAGAAAAGCACAACAGGCAGAGCCCCACCCCGTGGGACCGAGGCAAGCCCGGATTGACAGAACCCCTGATTGTGCCAACAAAGCCTCCAGAAGGCTGACGCCCGGTCATTGCCACAGCTTGAAGCCAAGCCCCACCAATACAAACGGCGCCCGAAGGCGCCGTGACCGTGAGGGCGCGCAATGCGCAGGATCAGCGTGGCAGGTCCGAGTAACCCATGAGGAACTCGTCCACGGCGCGCGCAGCCTGGCGGCCTTCGCGGATGGCCCAGACCACCAGAGACTGGCCGCGACGGATGTCGCCGGCCGCAAAGACCTTGGGCACGTTGGTGGCGTAGCCACCGTCAAAGTCGGTCGTGGCGCGGGCATTGCCGCGGGCGTCCTTCTCCACGCCAAACGCGTCCAGCACTGGGGCCACCGGGCTCACGAAGCCCATGGCCAGCAGCACCAGGTCGGCCTGGTAGTGCTTCTCGGTGCCGGGGATCTCGACCAGCTTGCCGTCCTTGAACTCGACCTGCACGGTGGTCAGGCCCTTGACCTTGCCCTTTTCGCCCGTGAACTCCTTGGTGGAGATCGCAAACTCACGCACGCAGCCTTCTTCGTGGCTGGAGCTGGTGCGCAGCTTCAGTGGCCAGTATGGCCAGGTCAGGGGGCGGTTTTCCACTTCGGGGGGCTGGGGCATCACCTCGAACTGGGTGACGCTGGCCGCACCATGGCGGTTGCTGGTGCCCACGCAGTCGCTGCCGGTGTCGCCGCCACCGATCACGATGACATGCTTACCCGTCGCCGTGATCTGGCCCTTGAGCTTGTCGCCCGCGTTGACCTTGTTCTGCTGGGGCAGGAACTCCATGGCGAAGTGAATGCCATCGAGCTCGCGGCCAGGCACGGGTAGATCGCGCGATTGCTCGGCGCCACCGGTCAGCAGCACGGCGTCGAACTCTTTGTTCAACTGCTCGGGCGTGATGGTTTCCTTGGCCCAGTTGGTGACCTTGGAGTCCTTGCCCAGACCGTCCTTGGCAGCGCCCACGAACACGCTGGTGCGGATGACTACGCCTTCGGCTTCGAGCTGCTTCACGCGGCGGTCAATGTGCGACTTCTCCATCTTGAAGTCGGGGATGCCGTAGCGCAGCAAGCCGCCCACGCGGTCGTTCTTTTCAAACAGCGTGACGCTGTGGCCTGCGCGGGCCAGTTGCTGGGCAGCGGCCAGGCCTGCGGGGCCAGAGCCCACCACGGCAACCTTCTTGCCCGTTTGGTGCTTGGCGGGACGGGGCTTCACCCAGCCCTCTTCCCAGGCGCGGTCGATGATCGCGTGCTCGATGGACTTGATGCCCACGGCGTCGTCGTTCACATTGAGCACGCAGGCTGCCTCGCAAGGCGCGGGGCAGATGCGGCCGGTGAACTCGGGGAAGTTGTTGGTGCTGTGCAGCACCTCGATCGCGCTCTTCCAGTCCGCGTGGTACACGAGGTCGTTGAAGTCCGGAATGATGTTGTTCACCGGGCAGCCGTTGTTGCAGAACGGCGTGCCGCAGTCCATGCAGCGCGCGCCTTGCACCTTGGCCTGGCTTTCGTCGAGGCCGATGACAAATTCCTTGTAGTGCTTCAGGCGCTCGGGCACGGGCTTGTAGCCCTCTTCGATGCGCTCGTATTCCATGAAGCCGGTAGTTTTTCCCATGACGATGTCCTTGTCTATGAATGCTGTGCGAAGGGGGATGGCGCCGCCTTACTTGGCGGGAGCCACTTCTTTTTTGGTAGCAGCTACCGCTGGTGTAGCGGACTCCTCCAGCACTTTTCGTTCATAAATTTCAGCCAACGCACGCTTGTACTCGGTCGGGAAGACCTTGACGAACTTGCTGCGCGAAGCGGCCCAGTTGTCCAGCAGCTCGCGGGCGCGCTTGCTGCCCGTCCAGCGGTTGTGGTCTTCCAACAGCTTCTTGAGCTGAGCCTCGTCCGTCTGGCCGTTGTGCCAGATCGAGCGGGGCACGGTGGCCTCCTGCTCAGTGGCGGGCAGGATGCGCTCCAGCGTCACCATCGACAGGTTGCAGCGCGTGTCGAACTGGCCATCTTCGTCATAGACGTAGGCCACGCCGCCGCTCATACCGGCCGCGAAGTTGCGGCCTGTCTTGCCGAGCACGACGACGGTACCGCCGGTCATGTACTCGCAGCCATGGTCGCCTGTGCCTTCAACAACAGCCGTGGCGCCCGACAGACGCACGGCAAAGCGCTCGCCCGCCACGCCACTGAAGAAGGCCTCACCGGTGGTGGCACCGTACATCACCGTGTTGCCCACGATGGTGTTGCGCACGGCCTCACCCCGGAAGTCGATGCTGGGGCGCACGATCACGCGGCCGCCCGACAGGCCCTTGCCGGTGTAGTCGTTGGCATCGCCAATCAGGTACAGCGTGATGCCGCGCGTCAGGAACGCACCGAACGACTGGCCGCCCGTACCTTCCAACTGGATGCGGATGGTGTCATCAGGCAAGCCCTCGGGGTGCACACGGGTGACCGCGCCGGACAGCATCGCGCCGACCGAACGGTTCACGTTGCGCGCCACCTCGATGAACTGCACGCGCTCGCCCTTTTCGATGGCGGGCTTGCTTCGCTCGATGAGCTTGCGGTCCAGCGTGTGCTCGATGTTGTGGTCCTGCACGTCCACGTGGAAGCGCGGCACGTCGGCAGGCACGTTGGGCTGAGCGAACAGGCGGCTGAAGTCCAGCCCGCGTGCCTTCCAGTGTTCCAGGCCCTGGCGCATGTCGAGCAGGTCGGTGCGGCCGATCAGGTCGTCGAACTTGCGGATGCCCAACTGGGCCATGATCTGGCGCACTTCTTCCGCGATGAAGAAGAAGTAGTTGACCACGTGCTCAGGCTTGCCCGAGAACTTCTTGCGCAGCTCGGGGTCTTGCGTGGCCACGCCCACGGGGCAAGTGTTCAGGTGGCACTTGCGCATCATGATGCAGCCCTCGACCACCAGCGGCGCGGTGGCGAAGCCAAATTCGTCCGCGCCCAGCAGCGCGCCGATGGCGACGTCACGGCCCGTCTTCATCTGGCCGTCGGCCTGCACGCGGATGCGGCCGCGCAGGCGGTTCAGCACCAGGGTCTGCTGGGTTTCAGCCAGGCCGATTTCCCACGGGCCGCCCGCGTGCTTGATTGACGACCAAGGCGATGCGCCCGTGCCGCCGTCATGGCCGGCGATCACGACGTGGTCGCTCTTGCACTTGGCCACGCCTGCGGCGATGGTGCCCACGCCCACTTCGGACACCAGCTTGACGCTGATACCGGCATGGGGTGCCACGTTCTTCAGGTCGTGGATCAGCTGGGCCAAGTCCTCGATGGAGTAGATGTCGTGGTGTGGTGGGGGCGAAATCAGGCCCACACCCGGCACGCTGTGGCGCAGCTTGCCGATGTAGTTGGAGACCTTGCCACCGGGCAGCTGACCACCTTCGCCGGGCTTGGCGCCCTGGGCCATCTTGATCTGGATCTGATCGGCCGACGAGAGGTATTCCGCCGTCACACCAAAGCGGCCGGAAGCCACTTGCTTGATACGGCTGCGCAGCGAGTCGCCGTCTTGCAAAGGCAGATCGACCTCGACGTTCTCGGCACCGATCACGCTCTTGAGGCTGTCGCCCTTCTTGATCGGGATGCCCTTGAGTTCGTTGCGGTAACGCGCGGCGTCCTCACCACCTTCACCCGTATTGCTCTTGCCGCCAATGCGGTTCATGGCCACGGCCAGCGTGGCGTGCGCCTCGGTGGAGATGGAGCCGAGCGACATGGCGCCCGTAGCGAAGCGCTTGACGATTTCCTTGGCGGGCTCGACCTCGTCGATCGAGATCGCCTTGGACGGGTCGATCTTGAACTCGAACAGGCCGCGCAGCGTCATGTGGCGCTTGCTCTGGTCGTTGATGATCTGGGCGTATTCCTTGTACGTGTTCCAGTTGTTGGCACGCGTGCTGTGCTGCAGCTTGGCAATGGCGTCAGGCGTCCACATGTGGTCTTCACCACGGGCGCGCCAGGCGTATTCGCCACCGGCATCCAGCATGGTTTCGAGCACGGGGTCATCACCAAATGCGGCCTTGTGCATGCGGATGGCTTCTTCAGCGATCTCGAACACGCCGATGCCTTCCACACGGCTGGCGGTGCCGGTGAAGTACTTGCTCACGGTCTCCGTGTTCAGGCCGATGGCCTCGAACAGCTGGGCGCCGCAGTAGCTCATGTAGGTGCTCACGCCCATCTTGGACATGATCTTGGACAGGCCCTTGCCAATCGCCTTGACGTAGTTGTAAATGGCCTTGTCGGCAGACAAGTCGCCACCCAGGTCCTTGTGCATCTCGGCCAGGGTTTCCATGGCCAGATAGGGGTGCACGGCCTCTGCACCGTAGCCTGCCAGCACGGCAAAGTGGTGCACTTCGCGCGCGGTGCCCGTCTCGACTACCAGGCCGGCGGTGGTGCGCAGCCCCGTCACCACCAGATGCTGGTGGATGGCCGACAGCGCCAGCAGCGCGGGGATGGCCACTTGCGTGGCGCTCACGGCGCGGTCGCTGATGATGAGGATGTTGGCACCGCCCTTGATGGCGTCCACCGCCTGCGCGCACAGCGAAGCGAGCTTGGCTTCCACGCCCTCACGGTCCCAGCTCAGGGGGTAAGTGATGTCGATGGTGACGCTCTTGAACTTGCCGTTGGTGTACTGCTCGATATTGCGCAGCTTGGCCATGTCGGCAAAGTCGAGCACGGGCTGGCTCACTTCGAGCCGCATCGGTGGGTTGACCTGGTTGATGTCCAGCAGGTTGGGCTTGGGGCCGATGAAGCTGTTGAGCGACATCACGATGGCCTCGCGGATCGGGTCGATCGGCGGGTTCGTCACCTGGGCGAACAGCTGCTTGAAATAGTTGTACAGCGGCTTGTTCTTGCCCGACAGCACGGCCAGCGGGCTGTCGTTGCCCATGGAGCCGATGCCTTCCTCGCCATTTTTGGCCATGGGCGCCATCAGGAACTTGATGTCTTCCTGGGTGTAGCCAAAGGCTTGCTGGCGGTCCAGCAGGGGCAGGTCAGCGGCCTGAGGCGCGGCAGCCTGGGCACCGGTTTCGATGCTGTCGAGCTTGATGCGAAGGTTTTCGATCCACTGCTTGTAGGGCTTGGTGTTGACGATGTTGGCTTTCAACTCGTCGTCGTCGATCATGCGGCCTTGTTCCAGGTCGATCAGGAACATCTTGCCGGGCTGCAGGCGCCACTTGCGCACGATCTTGTTCTCAGGCACGGGCAGCACGCCCGACTCGGACCCCATGATGACCAGGTCGTCGTCGGTGATGCAATAACGCGAAGGGCGCAGGCCATTGCGGTCCAGCGTGGCGCCGATCTGGCGGCCGTCGGTGAACACGATGGAGGCCGGACCGTCCCAGGGCTCCAACATGGCGGCGTGGTACTCATAGAAGGCGCGGCGGCGCTCGTCCATGGTGGTGTGCTGCTCCCAGGGCTCGGGGATCATCATCATCACGGCCTGGCTGATGGGGTAGCCGGCCATGGTCAGCAGTTCCAGGCAGTTGTCGAACGTGGCGGTGTCGGACTGGTCGGCAAAGCTGATCGGGTAGAGCTTTTGCAGGTCGGCCGCGAGCACAGGCGATGCCATCACGCCTTCGCGGGCCTTCATCCAGTTGTAGTTGCCCTTGACGGTGTTGATTTCACCGTTGTGCGCCACGTAGCGGTATGGGTGGGCCAGCGGCCACTCGGGGAAGGTGTTGGTGGAGAAACGCTGGTGCACCAGGCCGATGGCCGAGACGCAGCGCTCGTCCGACAGATCCTTGTAGTACACGCCCACCTGGTCGGCCAGCAGCAGGCCCTTGTACACCACCGTGCGGCTGGACATGGACGGAACGTAGTATTCCTTGCTGTGCTTGAGCTTGAGGGCCTGGATGTTGGCACTGGCCGTCTTGCGGATCACGTACAGCTTGCGCTCCAGCGCGTCCTGCACGATCACGTCGTTGCCACGGCCGATGAAGACCTGGCGCAGGATGGGCTCCTTCTTGCGCACGGTGGGGGACATGGGCATGTCCACATTCACCGGCACATCGCGCCAGCCCAGCAACACCTGGCCTTCGGCCTTGATGGCGCGCTCCATCTCCTGCTCGCAGGCCAAGCGGGAAGCGTGCTCCTTGGGCAGGAAGATCATGCCCACGCCGTATTCGCCAGCCGCCGGCAAGGTCACGCCTTGCTTGGCCATTTCTTCCCGGTACAGCGCGTCAGGGATCTGGATCAGGATGCCGGCGCCGTCGCCCATCAGCGGGTCGGCACCCACCGCACCACGGTGGTCGATGTTTTCCAGAATCTTCAGGGCCTGCGTCACGATGTCGTGGCGCTTGATGCCCTTGATGTGAGCCACAAAACCGAGGCCACAGGCGTCGTGTTCGTTACCCGATGAATACAAACCGTGTTGTTGCAGATGCTGGATCTCGGCAGCCGTGGTCATGGCGCACTCCTATATTTTTCGCAGGGGAGCCGAGATTAGTGCATTGCAGCATATGTTGGCAAGCAAATTAAATGGGGTCAGATTCTTATTTACAAAAACCCATGCGCCGCGGGACAATTATTGGGGACATATCAAAAATAATAGCAAATAAACCATATAGCACCTTCGCATCAACCTTCTTTAGCTATGTTTTTGATACTTCGTGGCCTGCCAGGCGCCCCCCGGGTGACACGGCGCGGCGTTTGCTGCTGAAGCCCTTCCAGGAACTCCGCATCACCCAAGGCCCACCCGCTGAGTGCCGAATCGGTCAGCGACGTTTGCATCGCCGCCCCTAAACCAGCCTGAACCAGCGCTGCGTACGCCGCCTCCCTAGCAAACGGGGTGTTGCCCAAAGCCCAGTACAGCGCATGGGGTGCCAGCCACCGGTCGTTTCGCAAGCCCACCCAGTGCGCATGGCTGGACCAGGCGTAGTCCGCAGCTTGCTGCACCAACCCGGCCCGCACAGGGTTGAGATCCAGATACACCATGCATGCCAGCAAATACCGTTCCGGCTGCAATACGGTGGACCGGTACCGCCCCTCCCAGAGGGTGCCCGTACGGGCGTGTCGGCGATTGAAATACTGCACATACCGCCGGCCCACCGCCTGCATCATCCGGGGCAGGCCGTCTTGCGTCGCCGGAGTGACGAGCAAGTGGAAATGGTTGTCCATCAGCACATAGGCATGGACCGCCACGGTCTCTTTGGGTGCGCCGTCTTTCAACAGCGTCAGCAGTGCCTCAAAATCTTCAGCGCCGTGGAAGATGGGTTGGCGGTTGTTACCCCTCAGGATGACGTGGTGCAGATGACCTGGCAGGGTCAGGCGTGGCAGACGAGCCATGGTTTTGAGTCAGAAATAGGATGCCTGCGATCATAGACCTGTCCCTTATTTGAATGGGATGTGGCAACACACAGCATCCACACTTGCCCAAGGAAAGCACCCGCCTGCCGCAGAACCGGGCGGGCTCGCTGTGTGGGTGCTGTCAGAGGGAGGTCGGGTGGATTTCCAGGCCTGTCACCGCATCCACGCCAAAGCGTGCGCCCATGACTTTCTCCAAACCAAATTCCGCAAGGAGCGCCCGCAAGCGCTCGGCCGCACTGCGCTTTTTCTGGCCGGTGTAACGCGCAATGATGAGTTCGTTTTTCATGCTGTGCTCCCAGCCCACCAGCTCGGTCACGGTAACTTGGTAACCGCTCGCCTCCAGATACAGGCAGCGCAGCACATTGGTCACTTGGCTGCCCAGTTCGCGGGTGTGCAGCGGGTGGCGCCACAGCTCCGCAAGTGGGGTACGCGCCAACTGAAGGGCCTTACCCTGACGCAGGCAGGCCGCCATTTCGGCTTGGCAGCAAGGCACCAGAACCATGGCCTGGGCCTTCTTTTGCAGCCCAAATGCGATGGCGTCGTCGGTAGCGGTATCGCAGGCGTGCAAGGCCGTGACCACATCGATCTGGTCGGGCAACTCCCGGGCATCGGCGGATTCAGCCACGGACAGATTCAGGAACGACATACGCTCGAAATGAAGCCGTTGCGCGAGCGCGCGCGACTTCTCTACCAACTCCGCCCGTGTCTCCACCCCATAGATATGCCCGTGACCCAGCGCATTGAAATACAGGTCGTACAGGATGAAACCCAAATAGGATTTGCCCGCGCCGTGGTCCGCCAGCGTGGGCCCATTTCCCTGCACAGATAGCTCTGTCAGCAAGGGCTCGATGAAATTGAACAGGTGGTACACCTGCTTGAGCTTGCGGCGCGAGTCCTGATTGAGACGGCCATCCCGGGTAAGGATGTGCAGTTCTTTGAGCAGTTCTACCGATTGGCCTGGACGCAATTCCTGCAGCTCAGCACTCTCGCTCTTGGGTTTGCTCAGGTCGCGGACGGGCTTACCGGTCGTCACTGCAGATGTTTTCTTTTTACTCATACCCCAGGGCCTCGTGTTGGCGAAATGTCATCGGTAGCGACAGTGGCTACGATGCTCTTGCCGCCGTTGCCATGAGGGCCCACGTCCAGCGCCAGCCAACCGGCCATGCCCATCTCTTCCAGCACTTCCATGTTGCGCTCGAAGATGGTTTCCGCCTCGGGGAAGACTGAAACCGCTCGGTCAATACTGGCCTCGCGCAGCAAATGCAGCGTAGGGTAAGGAGCTCGGTTGGTGCAATTGGTCACGTCGTCCGCATCGGTGCCCGCGAACTGAAACTGCGGATGAAAGCTTGCGACCTGCAGCGTACCCTCCAACCCCATGTCGTGCACCACGTCCTCCACATCACCCAGAAAGTCATTGAAGTCCAAGAAGTCCTGCAAGGAATGCGGGACCACCACCAACGTAGTGTCTCTGACTTCAGCGGGTGTGTTTGCAAGCGCCTGGAGTTCTTCGCGCAGCACCGCCAGCACATCCTCCCCGGTCGTTGCCAACGTCACCGCATAGTGAATCTGCCTTTTGACATGCACCGACTTGGCAAAGGGACAGAGATTCAACCCAATGACGGCCCTCTCCAACCACCGGACGGTGTCCTGGACGTAGGTATCTGTAGATTCAGAATAGGGAAGCGCCTTTGCGGCGTTGGTGGCGGAGGATGTCATGGGCGCGCGCAAAAGCGCAAGGGTAGAGGTGGGATTTTATCGGTGTGAGTTATTAGCGGATCTCGCGATAGCGGCGGCCCACCGTAGAGCCCGATCGCTCCGTCGGGAGACGCTCAACCCGGATAAGACACGGCAGTAGTAACGAATGCACATGCACGCGCAAGGCATGGTCCAAGCGGCAGTGGCTACCGCAACCTGAATATTGCGCAACGCCAGCGACGAGCGGCATTCAAACCAACTGCAACTCACCCCTTACTACGATCCTGACCGGGTGCTATTCCTGCAACAAGCGACGCCCTGTAAGGCGCTCATGTTCCCGTACCGCAAAGCGATCCGTCATTCCGGCAATAAAGTCGGCCACCACCCGAGCTCGCCCGTACCTGTCGCCCTCTAAGGCCCGCGCGGTAAAGGCAGCTTTCATTTCTTCAGGCCGCGCCATGTATGCATCGAACAAGTCACGCACGATTTCTTGGGCATGACCAGTAGTCTCCATCACCCTGGGATGCCGGTAGAGATGCTTGAAGAGGAATCGCTTGAGTGTAGTGGAGCGTTCACGCATCTCGCCACCAAAGCTCACAAGAACCGGGAGCCTCCGCACCTCATTGGGATGAGCCGGCGCATGCTCTTGCAGCGCGGCTTTTGTGGTGTCAATGACGTCGTACACCTGCGCGCTGAGCATCCGCCGGATGGCCTCATACAACAAGCGACGTTGCATTGATGGCGCGCTGAGGTCAGGATGTTCCCTCTGGGCTGACCAACGGTATGCGTCAAACAAAGGTACTTCTTGCAACTGCGCCAAGGTAATCAACCCGGAGCGCACACCATCATCAACATCGTGCGCGTTGTACGCAATCTCGTCTGCCAGATTGCACAACTGCGCCTCCAAGCTTGGCCGCTCATTGCGCAAAAAGCGCGCACCGACTCCGTTGGGCTCCACGGCCTCCAACTGCAAAGCATGAGTACGTGAGCAGTGTTTGAGAATCCCCTCCCGGGTCTCGAACGTGAGGTTGAGTCCGTCGTAAATTGGGTAACGCTCTTCCAGCTGGTCCACTACCCGCAAACTCTGCAAGTTGTGCTCAAAGCCCCCGAAGTCAGCCATGCAGCCATTCAAGGCGTCTTGACCCGCATGCCCAAACGGGGTGTGCCCCAAATCATGGGCCAGAGAGATAGCCTCTACCAAGTCTTCGTTGATCTGCAACGAACGCGCAATAGACCGCCCGAGTTGCGCGACCTCCAAAGAATGGGTCAACCGTGTCCGAAACAGATCCCCCTCGTGGTTCAGGAAGACTTGCGTCTTATAGACAAGCCGGCGAAATGCTGTGGAATGGACGATTCGATCGCGGTCGCGCTGGTATTCGGTCCGGGTCGGTGCTGAAGGCTCCAAATAACGCCGCCCACGGCTTTGTGTCGGATCAGATGCGCCAAGTAACAAATTTGCACGCCCAATCACCCTTGCCGCCTTTCACCGCACAACATACAAGATCTGTCGAAATAGTTATCTAGCCATTTACTAATATTCATTCACAGCAGGCATCAATGACTTCGCGAACCAGGGAATCTGGTGCGGTTCGCACTACAGCCTTTCCGGGGCCATCAATCAAGACAAAACGTATTTCACCCGCCTCGGCCTTTTTATCAATCCGCATCAATTCTAAATAGCGGCCAGCGTTGTCGCCAACATCTATTACAGGTCCTTTTGCAGGCAAACCGGCACGCTGAATCAATGTGATTAGTCGCTGTACAAATTCGGAATCTATCAGCCCCAACCGTCGGGAGAGTTCTGCAGCCATCACCATGCCGGCCGAAACTCCCTCTCCATGGAGCCACACACCATAACCCATTCCAGCTTCAATAGCATGACCAAAAGTATGACCGAAATTCAATATCGCGCGTAGGCCTGACTCCTTTTCGTCTTGGCCTACCACCCAAGCTTTGATTTCACAGCTACGCTGCACCACATGGGCTAATGCCGCCGTCTCTTTGGCCAAAACAGCGTTCAAGTTTTGCTCCAGCCATTCCATGAAAGCGACATCGGCAATGGGACCATACTTAATCACCTCAGCCAAACCCGCGCGCAGTTCGCGATCAGGCAAGGTACTCAATGTGTTTAAGTCACAAACAACCAGTTGGGGCTGATAAAAAGCCCCGATCATGTTTTTTCCGAGCGGGTGATTAATTGCAGTCTTCCCCCCCACTGAAGAATCAACTTGAGCGAGTAATGTAGTAGGAAGTTGCACAAAAGGTATGCCGCGCATATATGTTGCAGCAGCAAACCCCGTTAAATCTCCAATCACCCCACCGCCAAGGGCAAACAACGTCGTCTTTCGATCACACTGCCAACCCAAAAGCGAATTGAATATACTATTTAGCGAATCCCAACTTTTATATTTTTCTCCATCCGGCAACTCGATAACATGCACACCCTCGAAGATGCGAGCAAGCAAACCTACAACTCGATTCAAATGCAAACCACCAACAGTAGTATTTGTGACAATCACAGCCACTCGATATTTATAAGAAACACCTTCAAGGTGTTGAATCAAATCTATATTCCGATCAATCAGTATTCGATAAGCCCTATCACCCAGATCAATATTAACAATATTCATAATCAATCACCCATCTCAAATTACAGCTCAAAAATAAAAAAGGCCAACTCGAGATTGGCCTTTTTTTCAGATTGCAGAAACCTTATGGGCAAGCCACAGCACCGCCGTCTTTGATAGTAACTGATACAGTTTGTTTGACAAGTTTTGAGTCATAAACATCAATCGGAATCACCTTATCGGCAGTCACACACCTAGGACCTGTGGCGGAATCCGGCAGAGTCGCGGTAAGCGCGTTCGCAGTAATAGATAGCGCGGTAAAAAATGCTTTATCAGCTGGACTTACCAGAGGCGTATATGGAGGCGTCCCACCTGCGATCAAATAAGTAAGCGTAGTGGATGTCAAGCTCTTTTCGTCTACAGTTTGGTTGGCCGGCGAAACTTGCAAAACGCTGGTATTTACAGTAACGGAGACAACAACGGAGGTTCCAGCGGCGTCTGTTATCTTGATGTCTGCA
Organism: Acidovorax sp. M14; assembly: GCF_049331375.1. Lineage (NCBI taxonomy): Bacteria > Pseudomonadati > Pseudomonadota > Betaproteobacteria > Burkholderiales > Comamonadaceae > Acidovorax > Acidovorax sp. M14. The sequence goes on along the minus strand of NZ_CP186263.1, from coordinate 1,020,710 downwards.
GAGCCCTGGGCAACCAGTGAGACCGACACCGAAGAGCCTGAAACCGATGCGGTAGCTACAGCGGTGTTAGTTGAGCTTACGGTGTACGGCCCCACTCCGCCATTGATCGTTATAGTATTGCTGGTAGCGGCTGGACCAGTAATAGAAGCAGGCGACACGCTCATTGTGCTCACCTGAACTGTAGCTGTGATGGTCAATGTAGCGCCGGCGGCATCAGTAACCAAAATAGTCGCATTCCCTGCTTTCGGAAGACCTGATAGTGTCACAGTGGATCCCGAAATAGATGCACTCACAATACTTGTGTCAGAACTGTTCACAGAATAAGGCGCAGCCCCGCCTCTAACGTTAAATTGCAACGATTGATTTGGACGCAATGTAATTGATGTGCCTGCGCTACTTACCAGGGGGACAGCCTTAGCCGTCACAGTAATTTTCACTTGCTGAACAGGCAAACTTTCATCATATACCGTTAAGGTTGATGTGCCGTCACTATTCCCCGCAATAAACAATATGCCATCTGCCGACAACGTTGCACTTACGGATGCATCGGAACTAATCACTCCGTAGGGAGCTTTACCCCCGCGGACTTCAATGCCCGTAGAACCTGCAGCGCCGACGGGCAAACTAACGGTATCTACAGGGGGGTAGACTCGTAACGTTGCAGATGGACCGTTGGGGGTTCCACCGCCCCCACCGCCACCGCCGCATGCAACCACCATAACACTCGTCACAACAACAAGTATAGATTTGATAATATTTTTCATAATCAATTATAAAGGTATTAACTATTTTCTAGGGCTATTATCGGAAATGACCTTCGGCGTTATGAATACAAGCATTTCACGCTTTGATGACTCTTTGGTTCTACTCTTAAAAAGATTACCAACAACAGGAACATCACCCAGCAGGGGAATCTTATTCTCCTGATTTGTTTCTTCCATCTCAAAAATACCACCAATCACAACCGTTCCACCATTTTCAATCAAAATTTGAGTCTTTACATGCTTAGTATCAATTGCTACGCCTTGAGTGGTAGTCTCACCTCGACTATCCTTATTAACATCCAAATCTAGAATAATGTTGCCCTCAGGGGTAATCTGAGGCGTCACCTCCAATTTAAGCACCGCCTTCTTGAAAGCCAGCGTAGTAGCACCGTTGGGGGCAGTTACCGCATACGGGTATTCGGTACCCTGCTCAATCAGAGCCTTTGTTTGGTCTGCCGTAATAATACGCGGACTTGAAACAATACGCCCTTTGCCGTCCGCCTCCATGGCGGATAGTTCGAGTGTCAGGAATCTATTCGCAGCCGAATTAAAAATCGAAAGGGCAAAGCTTCCAACACTAGCAACATTAGACAAGCTTGCTGGCAAATTAACAAAATTGCCGCTTGTATTTGTAGTACCCCCGGCACCGCTAGAAGCAACTGCATTGTTGTAGGATGTGCCGAACGCTACACGGTTGTCGCCACCAATGCCGTAACCGCCATCACCACCACGATTAGCACGGAGATCAGTACCTCCTAACCGAACTCCAAGCGAACGGCCAAATGTATCTCTAGCTTCTACAATTCTTGCTTCGATGAGCACTTGGCGTACAGCAACATCCAAACTCGCCAATAATAACCGAACCTCCTCCAGCTTAGCAGGGGTATCCGTCACAAATAGCTGATTAGTCCTAGGCTCTGAAATAGCACTTCCCCGCTCCGATAAAAAACGCGTCACGTTAGCGCCGCCTGCTGAGCTTGTGTTTGTAGTGAGCTGGGTAAGAATGTCAGCTGCTTTTGCATAGTTCAATTGAAAAGCTTGGGTCTTCAAGGGCTCGAGCTTCTGAATTGCCTGCGCAGCTTCAAAGTCTTTTTTAGTACGCGCATCAATTTCATCTTTTGGCGCTATCCAAAGCACGGACCCTGTCTTTTTCATGCCTAGGCCCTTAGCATCCATGATTATCTGGAGAGCCTGATCCCATGGAACATCCTTCAACCGCAGCGTCAATGCACCAGTGACCGTATCGGAAGTCACAATATTGAAATTAGTAAAATCAGCGATAACCTGCAACAAGGATCTGACTTCAATATTCTGGAAATTTAACGAGAGCTTTTCCCCAGAATAACCAGGGCCTTGAGTTAGCTTTGTGAGATCAACTTTCTTCTGACGGACCTCAACCACGAACTGATTATCAGTTTGATATGCACTATGTTCCCACTCACCAGCAGATTCGATCAACATGCGGACTCGTTCGCCGGATTCAACCGTCGTTATCTTCTGCACAGGTGTCCCAAAGTCCGTAACATCCAACCGTCGACGTAATCCTTCAGGTAGCGAAGAGCGCATGAACTCAACAGAAATTCCTTTGGATTGCTGCTGGAGATCAACACCAACTTGATTACTGGAAAGATTCACTACCACTCTTCCGGATCCATCAGCTCCGCGGCGAAAATCAATATCTTTTAGTGGAAGAATCTCTCGATTTTGGGCTTCCGAAAATACCGAAGAACGAGTCGAACTAACCTGTGCCTCAGACTGACCGGACTCCATGGCAAGCAGGAGTGAGTTGCCTTGTAACTCTGTTCTGTATGCTGTGGGGGTTTTAAGATTAAGTACTATACGAGCACGATCGCCTGCCTGAACGACATTTACCGATTTCAAATTCCCGAGATTAATCTCATAGACCGACTTGCCGGAAGCATTCACGATACCCTGGAAATCCAACGCAATTCTTGGTGGCGACTGTGTCGCGAAACCTGTGGGCACTCCTGCTATGGGCTCAGAAAAATCGATTTTAAGCGTTTCGACCCCAGCCTGGACGCTCGCGGAAATTGCGCTTATCGCACCTTGAGCTGCAGCTCCCAAAGAGATACAAAGAGCTGAAACGCCAATAGCAGCTCCGCGGCAATAATTAAGAAAATCGCTACTATATCGTTTCATTTTTTACCCTCTTGCAGATCAAGCGAAGCTGAACGCTCTATCCAATCGCCGGTTGCATCCTGAGCTATTTCACGCAACTGAATCGAATTTTCAGTTATTTTTATTATCTTTCCATAGTTTTGGCCAAGATAATTTCCCACTTTAACTTGATAAATTAAATTATCGGCTTTCACAAGGGCCGTAGGAGCACCCGCCTTATTCAGACTACCAACCATTGCCATTGAATCCAAGGGAAAAGATTCAAGAGGCTCTTTTCGGCGAGTCGTCTCAGGAGCAATAAGAGCAGCATTCGCAGCTACCTGATTGGAGTCACGCCTCAATGCTTGGGTTAGCTTGGCTTGATTGAATGGCTCTATAAATCCTTCTTCCGAATAAGCCTCGGGCACAAATTTTTTCGGCTCCGTCAATGGTTGAATACTAGGCTTTGTACTTGCCCGTTGCTCAGCCATCCAAGCCCTTAGCTCTTCTTCACCCGAGGGCGCACACCCCCCAAGAAGCAGCAAAACCAGGGTGTACAAAGATCTTTTTTTACCCCTCATTTCTTACTTCCCCCGGCTTTCTTTTGTGCCTGAATTTCTTCAGGATCCAAATACCTGAAGGTACGCGCCGTGGCATCCATTACCAGCGCATCCCGAGCCCCAGGGGTAATAGTCATATTATTGAGGGTGACAATCCGAGAGAGATGCGCAACATCAGATGCAAACGCCCCAATATCGTGATACTTACCAGTCACACGAATGGAAATTGGCAATTCTGCATAATAATCTCTTACTACAATTTGGCCAGGTCGAAAAAGTTCGAACTGGAGACTCCGCCCCAGCCCTGACTGATTGATATCAGAAAGCAATGCTGCCATCTCAGCCTTACTAGGGAGCTGCTTCTCCAATTGGGTAACATACTGTTGAATTTGCTCTCGCTGCTTTTTCAGAGCATCCAAACTAACAGCTTTAACAAGTTTTTTCTGATAATCCGTTCGCAGAGCCAACTCCTTTGCCCGCTCCTCATTCAACTGGACTTCATAATCCTGTAAAAAAGCGAACCAAGACACTATCGCTACCGCTCCCACAATGAAAAAGCAAAGTAGCAGTTTCGGCAACAAGGGCCAAATGGAAGGGTCTCGCGTGTCTAAATTTTTGAATTGCCGCTGCAGTGTGCCCAGATGATCAGCAAAACTCACAGTATTGATTTTTGGTTTCGCCATATCATTTCCCCCCCGGCGAAGAAGTCGTAGCACCTGCAGCTGCTATAGTTTTTTGAGCCTCGCTCGCACGCACGAGTTGAAATCTCAAGTTGAATGAAGAAACTCGACGCTGATCGCGTGGAGTCACTGATATTGTACTTGCCGTAATTTCCACCAACTCAGGTTTGGCCAACCACGGAGTATTGCTTGCCAAATTGCGCAACAACTCAGAAACCCGCTCGTTTGACTGAGCCATTCCTTGCATAGTAATGGTTTGCCCAGCTTGTCTGATCGCCGTGACATAAACTCCATCGGGTAATTGTTTAACCAATTCAGTGAGCAGGTGAACAGGCAGATTTCGATCAGACTGCAAATCTTCTACTGCCTTTTGGCGCGCACTTAGAGAAGCAATCTCATCTTCGATGGATGCGATTTCTTTAATCTGCCCCTCCAGAACTTTAATCTCCTGCTGAAGAAAGGTGTTTTTTCCTTGCTGGTCGGCGATCATTATCTGAAACCACCAATAGATAGCTCCGGCAATAACAAGACCCAGCAGAACAGACGCAAACATCGTCGCTTGGAATGCCTCCTTGCGACGCTTACGCGCCTCCTCACGATGCGGTAATAGATTGATGAGAATCACTGCAAAAACCTCCGCATAGCGAGACCGCAAGAGGTCAGGTAGGACGGCGCTTCACGCACCATTTTTTTCAGTCGCACGGAACTTCCGATTTCCATGCCATCAAAAGGATTGACAGCGCTGCATGCAAAGCCAGTTTGCTGGGTGACAGCCTCTGTAAGACCTGGCAGCGGGGCTGAGCCCCCCGCCAACATGATGTGGTCAACACGGTTGTGCGGCGTGCTGGTGAAGAAGAACTGCAGGGCACGTCCAATCTCTTGGGCCATGCTGTCGACAAAAGGACGAAGGACCGCTGATTGATAGTCTTCTGGCAAATCCCCACTGCGTTTTTTGCTCTCGGCTTCTTCAACCGAGAAGCCATATTGACGAACAATCAACTGAGTAAGCTGGGCGCCGCCAAAGGCTTGATCACGGTCATACAGAACCTCTTCGTTCCGGATCACCTGCATGCTGGTCGTCAGTGCTCCCACCTCGAAAAGGGCCACCATCGCATCCACGCCTTTATTAGGCAGCGCTTCAATGAGGCGCCCAGCAGCCAGTCGTGATGCATGGGATTCAATATCGACCACCACGGGCTTCAGCCCGGCGGCCTCCGCCAAGCCCTGTCGGTCTTGGACTTTTTCACGCCGGGACGCGGCAATCAGAACGTCAACATCCCCTGGGGCGTTTTTGCTGGGACCGATAACGCAAAAATCCAAGCTCACCTCGTCGAGCGAAAACGGGATGTACTGGTTGGCCTCCGATTCCACCTGGACCTCGAGCTCCTGCTCGGTCATACCACCTGGCAGCGTGATCTTCTTGGTGATCACTGCGGAAGGGGGCAGCGCAAGCGCGACGTTTTTGGTTCGAGTACCGCTTTTCTTGACCAAGCGACGCAATGCGTCCGCCACTTCGTCAAACTTTTCGATGTTGCCATCGGTGATCCAGCCCCGCTCCAGTGGCTCGATCGCGCAACGCTCTAGGACCAGACTACCCGCCTTATCGCGCCCCAACTCCACCAGCTTGACACTGGAGGAGCTGATGTCGATTCCCAGCAGCGGAGCAGACTGGCGATTGAACAAAGACCCCATTGAGATCAAGATTGGTCCCCTGTAACTTGCCAAAATGAGGCAACAAAACTTAACACTTCACATGAATGCTATCAGTAAGATAGTTCTCCAGCAAAGATTTTTCCCCCTGTAACGTCCGAGGAGCGTTGCCAAAAGCAGACGAAATTTCTGGGCACTGCAATACCACTCGGCCACTACCGGAAGCCTTTCGGCGGCACCTTGCCAAGTACGAAATTGGATTTCGAGCCCCAGCGGTGGACATTTTTATAATGGGCGGTCTTACCCCATCGGAGCGATATGCCGCCCTCCCCTTCGAAGTCCTCCGACAAGTCGGACTCCTCTCTTGTTCGCACCCGCCCCAGTTGGCTTCGCTGGTTGGTTCGCATCACCCTCTGGATCACAGGACTGGCGGCAGCCGCAGCCGTGGGCCTGGCGCTCACAATCGCCGTGGCTCTGTCGGTGGCCTACCCCAACCTGCCGGACATCTCTGACTTGGCGGACTACCGCCCCAAATTGCCACTGCGGGTGTACTCAGCGGAAGGGGCGCTGCTGGGCGAGTTTGGCGAAGAGCGTCGCAACCTCACACCCATCGGCGAGATTCCGCAGGTCATGAAAGACGCCGTTTTGGCGATTGAAGATGCCCGGTTCTTCCAGCACGGCGGGGTGGACTACAAAGGCGTTCTGCGTGCGGGTCTCGCCAATCTGGGCCGGGTAAAAAGCCAAGGCGCTTCTACGATCACCATGCAGGTGGCACGCAATGTTTATCTGTCTTCAGAAAAAACATTTACTCGCAAAATTTACGAAATCTTACTAACCTTCAAATTGGAGCATTTGCTGACCAAAGATCAGATTCTTGAGATTTACATGAATCAGATTTTCCTCGGCAATCGTGCTTACGGTTTTGCAGCCGCCTCCGAAGCTTATTTTGGTAAACCGCTCAAATCCGTTTCGATCGCAGAAGCTGCGATGCTTGCCGGTTTGCCCAAGGCTCCATCTGCCTACAATCCCATCAGCAATCCGAAACGTGCCCGCGCTCGTCAGCAGTACATCATCGAGCGGATGGAAGAAAACGGCTTCATCACTGCACAACAAGCAGAGCAAGCCAAGAAAGAAGAACTGAAAATCCGCACGGGGCCCGACAACACCCGCATCCACGCTGAATACGTGGCGGAAATGGCCCGCCAGCTGATCTTTGCCCAGTACGGCAACGAGGCCTACACACGCGGTCTCAATGTGTACACCACCCTCAATGCTGCAGAACAAGAGGCGGCCTATGTCGCCTTGCGGCGTGGGATCATGGACTACGAACGGCGCCAGCAGTACCGGGGGCCCGAAAAGTTTGTGGCGCTGCCTGCCAGCGCCCAGGAGGTGGAAGACGCCATTGATGACGCACTGGCCAACCACCCGGACAACGGCGACGTGCTCTCCGCGGTGGTGCTGGAGGCATCCGCCAAACGCATCCTGGCCGCCCGTGCCAACGGGGATTCGGTCGAGATCACAGGCGATGGACTGAAGCCTGCTCAATCAGGTCTCAGCGACAAGGCCCCTCCCAATATCAAGATACGGCGTGGGGCTGTGATCCGTGTGGTCAAGACACCCAAGGGCGCCTGGGAAATTACACAGCTGCCCGAAGTGGAAGGCGCTTTTGTGGCTCTGGACCCGCGTAACGGCTCCATTCGTGCACTGGTGGGTGGCTTCGACTTCGACAAAAACAAGTTCAACCACGCGGCGCAGGCCTGGCGCCAGCCGGGCTCTAGCTTCAAGCCCTTCATTTACTCGGCGGCGCTCGAAAAAGGCTTCACCCCCGCCACTGTGATCAACGACGCCCCGCTGTTCTTCGATGCGGGTGTCACCGGCGGCCAACCCTGGGAGCCCAAGAACTACGACGGCAAGTACGACGGCCCCATGAGCATGCGCACCGGCTTGGCGAAGTCCAAGAACATGATCTCCATCCGGATCCTGCAGGCCGTAGGCCCCAAGACGGCACAGGAATGGGTGGGACGGTTTGGATTCGACCCCGAGAAACACCCCGCCTACCTGACCATGGCGCTGGGTGCAGGCTCAGTGACGCCTCTGCAAATGGCCTCTGCGTATTCGGTGTTCGCCAACGGCGGGTACCGCATCAACCCTTGGCTGATCGCCAAGGTCACCGACCACAAGGGCCGGGTGATTTCAGAGATCACACCTCCCGCGTTGAGTGAACAGCCACGTGCCATTGATGCGCGCAACGCCTTTGTCATGAGCAGCCTGTTGCAGGAAGTGACCCGCACCGGTACTGCAGCACGCGCTCAGGCGACCCTGAAGCGACCCGATCTTTATGGCAAAACCGGCACCACCAATGATTCGGTGGACGCGTGGTTTGCCGGGTTCCAGCCGACCATCGCAGCCGTGACCTGGATTGGCTATGACACGCCGCGCAATCTGGGCAGCAGGGAAACCGGGGGCGGGCTGAGCCTGCCGGTGTGGATCAGCTTCATGGAGCGCGCGCTCAAGGGTGTGCCGGTGATGGAGCCCACGGTGCCGCCCGGTGTCGTGAATGTGGGCGGCGAGTGGTTCTACGAGGAATACGCGCGCAACGCGGGTGTTTCGAGCGTGGGTGTGGAAGACCGATCCGTATCTCCGGCGGTAGCCCCCCAGGCGCCTCCTCCTTCTGAAGAGCGCAGTCGCATCCTGGACTTGTTCCGTAACTGATCGCCCTGACGCCCCTAGGCCACCCCTCAGGCTGGCGGGGCGGAAACCGTCACGCAGAAAACTGCAGCAACATCCCGGACTGTTGTGATGCGTCACGCGTGAGGCACGCAAAAAACTCCCCTGCGCCTTTGGTGTCCTGCCAGTGGCTGCCATCAAAACGGTAGTGGTAGCCACCCGATCGGGCCGCCATCCACACCTCGTGCAGCGGCTTTTGCAGATTGATCACGATCTGGCTGCGATTGGGAAAGGTCAAGGTCACCATGCCCCCCGAGCGCTGGCTGTCCACATCGGCATCCGAGGTGTCGTTGATGCGATCACAACTGCGCTCGACGGCAAGCAGCAGTTGTTCGGCGTGGTCCATGAATTCGAGGTCGGTCATTACAATTTGCGCATGTTGAAAGCTCCCCAAATTCTAGTCAGGACGCTTGTCCTTGCTGCCAGTGCGGCAGCCCTCTTCGGTTGTGGCCAGCGGGGGCCGTTGTATCTGCCGACCGGCCCTGCTGCGAGCCAGCGTGCCACGCTGCCGCAAACACTCACGCCGGGCAACGACACCAGCACTGCGCCGCCGCCTGCAGCCAGCGCCTCGCAGCCACGCTGAAACATTCGGCCGCCTGCGCAGGATGGCCAGGCAATGCGGTTTCGCTTGATTTCCATCAAGCACAAAGCTTAGGGGTACTCGTACAGTCTGCGCTTTATTGCACCGCAGGATGGCCATGGCCCTGGAACTCTACCGCGACAAAAATCATGCTTGCCTGATGTTCACCGACCTCATTGAGGAAGATGGACAGGCCGTGCAGGCCAATCAGTTCCTGATCGTGGACGACGACACTGGCGCCATCATCGACCCGGGCGGCAACCTCGCTTTCAACGAGCTGTTCATGGGGATGACCAAACATTTCCCGCCGCACAAGCTGTCGTACCTGATCGCCTCGCACGCAGACCCGGACATCATCGCCTCGCTGGACCGCTGGATGACCAGCACCAAGGCCAACCTGGTGATCTCACGTGTGTGGGAGCGCTTTGCACCGCACTTCACCAAGGTGGGTAAAACCGAAAACCGCGTGATCGGTGTGCCAGACGGTGGCGGCCACCTGCCCCTGGGACGCCATGAACTGGTGCTGCTGCCTGCGCACTTCATGCACTCCGAGGGCAACTTCCACTTCTACGACCCGGTCAGCCGCATTCTGTTCACAGGCGACTTGGGCGTGTCGATGATGTCGGGGGCTGAGGCCCGTGTGCCGGTGACTGACCTCAAGGCGCACATTCCGCGCATGGAGGGGTTCCACCGCCGCTACATGGTGTCCAACAAAATCCTGCGCCTGTGGGCACGCATGGCACGGCAGCTCGACATTGCCATGATCGTGCCGCAGCATGGTGCCCCGATCATGGGCAAGGAAGCCATTAGCGACTTCTTTGAATGGATCGAGAACCTGATGTGCGGTATCGACCTGTTCGATGACCGCGCCTACCAGATTCCCACCGCGTACATCGACCCTGTGACCCGACAGATGCGCCCTGCGCTGCGGGCAGTCAATGGGTAAATGTTGGTCAAATCGACTGCTAGCGCTACAACTATATGCCCAATAAGCTATAAATTTAATAGCAATCAACGTCCCGGAGATCCAGCGGCTGTCCGTCTTGCCGCTGCACCGGCCGGTGCAGCCGACCGCTTTTGCAGTCGGTGCCAAAGTCGCCAGCCCAGCAGCGCGCCGAGGATGGCGGCATAGATGGCCACTTCACCAAAATTGTTCTTGCCCGCACGCATCCAGAAGAAATGCAGCACCGCCAACCCGGCCACTGCATACACGGTACGGTGCAGCGCTTGCCAACGTTTGCCGCCCAGGGCCTTGATCGCGCGGTTGAACGACGTCACAGCCAACAGGGCCAGCAACACCAGGGCCAATGTGCCCACCAGGATGAATGGCCGCTTGGCAATGTCGTGCAGGATGTCCGGGATGTCGAAACCCATGTCGAACCAGCTGTAGCTCAGCAGGTGCAGCACGCCGTAAAAGAACACGAACAACCCCAGCATGCGCCGAAACCGCGCCAGCTGCGGGGTGGCGGTGATGACGCGCAGTGGAGTGATCGCCAGCACCAGGCAAAGCGCCCGCAGCGTCCAGTCACCAGTGGCGCGGATCAACGCCTCTGCAGGGTTGGCGCCCAGCTGGTTCGCCACCGCTGCATAGACCAGCCATGCCAGCGGCAACAGGCACAACACAAACACCACCGGTTTGGCGGCGGGGTGGAGCAATAATTTTCGCATCGCGATTAAAGAACCCCCGTGGCCTCGCACAATGCCCAGCAAGGCAGCGAGGCCCGGGCGCTCAGTAGAACTTCTTGAGGTCCATGCCCGCGTAGAGCTGGCCGACCTGGGCTTCGTAGCCGTTGAACATCAACGTCTTGCGCTTCTTGGCAAACAAGCCATCTTCACCAATGCGCCGCTCGGTCGCCTGGCTCCAGCGGGGGTGGTCCACATTGGGGTTCACGTTGGAATAGAACCCGTACTCCTGCTGGGCCGCCTTGTTCCACGCGGTGCCTGGCTCCTTTTCGACAAAGCGGATCTTCACGATGCTCTTGGCGCTCTTGAAGCCGTATTTCCATGGCACCACCAGGCGCACGGGTGCACCGTTCTGGTTGGGCAGCACTTCGCCGTACATGCCGAAGGCCAGCAAGGTCAGCGGGTGCATGGCTTCGTCCATGCGCAGGCCTTCCACATAAGGCCAGTCCAGCACGCGCGAGCCCACGAAGGGCATGGTGGCCTTGTCGGCCAGGGTCACGAATTCGACGTACTTGGCGCTGCCCTGCGGCTCCACTCGCTTGATGAGCTCGGCTAGAGAGTACCCCACCCACGGGATGACCATGGACCATCCTTCCACGCAGCGCAGTCTGTAAATGCGTTCTTCCTGCGCGCTGAGTTTGATCAGGTCTTCAATGCCGTACTTGCCGGGCTTCTTGACCAGGCCCTCAACTTCCACCGTCCACGGGCTGGTCTTGAGGGTGTGCGCATTGCGGGCGGGGTCGGCCTTGTCGGTGCCAAATTCGTAGAAGTTGTTGTAAGTGCTCGCGTCCTTGTAGTCCGTGAGCTTCTCCATGGAGACCGCACCCGCTACTGCCGACTTGGCGCCCGCCAGAGGCGCCAGCTTGCCGGGCCGCGTGACTGCTACCTGCTGCGCCAGGGCCTCCCGGCCCGCCCAGGCGGCCATGGCGGCGCCGGCAGCACCGCCCGCCATCAGCTTGAGCATCTGGCGGCGGTCTTCGTAGACCGAGCGGGGGGTGATTTCGGAGGAGTACGGGTGGTTGAAACCCGAATCGCGTGAGGGGATCAGCATGGTGGCTCCGGTCATGTAAGGGGAAACAGCTGCAGCGGTAGAGCAGAACAACTGTTAGTTCGTTCCCTGGACCGCTCAGGTTACACCGAAGACGCAATGGTTGCTGTGCGCCTGCGAATGCCCGACATGCCCGCCGCGCCCGTTGACGATCTGGCAGGGATCGTCAACAGCGCTCGCCCTCTCAGAGCGTGCCGTAGCTGTGCAGGCCGCTCAGGAACATGTTGACGCCCAGAAACGCGAAGGTCGTCACTGCCAGCCCCACCAGCGCCCACCAGGCAGACACTGTGCCGCGCAGGCCCTTCATGAGCCGCATGTGCAGCCAGGCCGCGTAGTTGAGCCAGACGATCAGCGCCCAGGTCTCCTTGGGGTCCCAGCTCCAGTAGCCGCCCCAGGCCTCGGCCGCCCACAGGGCGCCCAGCACCGTGGCGATGGTGAAGAACGCAAAGCCCACCGCGATGGACTTGTACATCACGTCGTCCAGGATCTCGAACGAGGGCAGGCGCGCCGCGATGCGCTTGCGCCCCAGCAGAATGCCCGCAACGATGAAGGCCGAAACGCCGAAGTACACCATCCAGTAGCTGCCGCCGTTTTCCGTCGCCCCCTGGCGGAACACGATGGGCTCGAAACACAGCACCACGCCCAGCAGCCACAGCGGCGCCAGCTTGTACCAGCGGGTTTCGGTGGCCTGCTGCTTGATGAGGTAGGCAAACGCCACCATGGCCGAAAGGGCAAACGTGCCATAGCCGATGAAATTGGCAGGCACGTGCAGCTTCATCCACCAGCTCTTGAGCGCGGGGACCAGCGGCTGGATCTCATGCGCCTCGCGCACCACGGTGTACCAAAGCAAAAAGCCCACGGCAGCACTGACCACCAACATCACAAAACCACCCAGCGCGCGCGTGTCGTACTGCTGCTCGTAGTACAGATAGAACGCGGCCGTCATCCAGCAAAACAGAACGAACACTTCGTACAGGTTGCTGACCGGGATGTGGCCGATGTCCGGGCCAATCAGGTAGCTTTCGTACCAGCGCACCAGCGTGCCGATGAGCGCCATCGCCACCGCCACCCAGGCAATGCGCGAGCCCAGCATGTTCATCGTCTTGCCTTCACCGCGCGCAAACATGCCCACCCAGTAAAACGCCGTGCTGATGAAAAACAGCATGCTCATCCACAGGATGGCCGACTGGCTGGACAGGAAATACTTGAGGCCGAACACCGTGTCCGCCCGCGCCAGGCTGCCCGCCCCGTCTTGCTGGTACAGGCCAATGGCCATGAGTGCCACGGCCGCCACCACCAGCATCAGCACGCGCAGCGGGCGCCAGAACCAGCCCAGCCAGATGGTGCACGGGATGGCTCCCAGCAAAATGCCCTTTTCATAGACATCCATGAAGGCGCCGTAGCGCTGCAGCGCATACAGCCCGCCCACGGCCACGATGGCGGCAAACAGCCAGTCCAACCAGTTGCGGCGCGAGAAGAACCCCTCGTTCAGGGTGATCGTGGTAGCGGTCGAGGTAGAAGTCGCGGTGTTCATGCGGTGCCTTCGCGGGGCGACGCCCCGATCAGTTTTTGTGCGAGCTGGACAAACTCCTGGTCGCCGTCCATGGTCTTGCGGTTGGTGGACAGGGCCATGGTGGCGTGGGTGCGGCCATCCTGCGGGGCCACCCAGACCCACACGCGCCGCTCGCGAACGTAGAGCATGGCAAAAACGCCCAGGATCAGCAAGGCGCAGCCCAGATAGACAACATTCTTGCCAGGGGCTCGCGCCACCTGGAACACGCTGGCCTGGACCTGGGTGAAGTCCTTGAGTTCAAACGCCAGGGGCGCAGGGTAGATCTGCGCATCGCTGAGCGAGAGCACGGCCTGGGTCATGAAACCCCGGGTCTGATCGTCCTGCGGCAGCGGCGGCAGGCCCTCGCGCTGGCGGGTCAACTGGGCCAGCTCGAACAGCGTGCCGTTCAGGATGCGCACCAGCACCTCGCCTGCGCGCGCACGCTCCGCCTCGGGCACATTGGCTTCCATGAAGTCCGAGATGGCCTGCAGCCCGCCCGTGGGCTTGCCATCGACCACACCACGCCCTGCGAACAACGCCAGCGCGCGCACGGCAGACTGCTGCAGTTGCTCAGCTAGGTCGGGGCGCGAAGCATCCATGGCCTGCGACACGTAGCGGCGCACCGCCTGCTCCCGGGCCTGGGGGTCGGCCAGGGCGGCCTTCATGCGCATGAAACCGTCCATGCTGCCCTTGTCATCCGCCGGTACCCGCAGGTAGCGGAAGGGCTCTGCCGGGGACTCGCGCACCCCCAGCAGGAACACCGGCACGCCGTCGCCGGTGTCCACTGGCAGCATGTAGTTGTGGAACTCGCGTGCTTGGCCGGCCGCATCACGCAGCTTGTAGCTCACGCTGGGGCCGACGTTGCGCAGTTCTTTCTTGGTGACGGTCTTGTTGGCGGCGCCCAGGCGCGACTCCACCGATTCGCGCAGGTCCACCTTGCGAACATCTGCGCCACTGCCACCCGGGCCAGCGCCGCCAAAGTTCTCGACGTTGATGGTGCGCAGCGCCGTGAACTCCAGCGTCAGCGTATCGCTGCCAGGGCCACCGCCCTTGTTGGTGAGCTGCGTGGAGTTGCCCACCACCCCTTCGACATCGAAAGGCTTGGCCCCCGCCAACATGGGTACGGCGCGCAGCTTGAGGTGCGAGCCGCCGTCGTCAAAGCTCGACTGGTAGATCTCGATGCCCTTGTAGCTGGCCGGGTGGTTCACCTCCACACGGGCGGGCGTTTTCTCGCCCGTGGCCTTGTCGTGGATGATGATTTCGCTGGCGAACAGCTTGGGCATGCCGGTGGAGTAGTGCTCCACGATGAACTTCTTGAGCTCGATCGCGAACGGCAGGTCCTGCAGCAGCACGCCGTCGGACTGGCTCAGGATGGCGGTGCTCGACTGCGTGCCCTCAGCCACCAGCAGGTTGCCCCGGAAGGTGGGGTTGCGCTCGGACAGGCGGTGCTCGGGCTTCACATCGGCGATCAGCCCGCCCCCGGTGTAGACCGACTTGCCGCCCAGCAGCATCTGCGCCCGCACGATGAGGTCGCCATCCAGCAGGCCCCCCACACACACCAGCACGATGGCGCTGTGCGCCGCGATGTAGCCGATCTTGTTGGCCGCACCCGCCTTGGCCGCCACCATCCAGCCGGTGCCTGGGCCAGCGGCGGTATCGCGCTGCTGCAGACGCACCTTCCATCCGCCACCCGCCAGCAGCGTGCCAATGCGGCGTGCCTCGGCCTCGGCAGAGTCGCTGAGCGCAGCCTCGGCCTTGTGGTGAAACGCTTTCAGGCTTTGCTCGCGGATGTTCTCTTTGTAGACCTTGAGGTCGGTGAGGATCTTGGGCGTGTTGCGAGCAATGCACAGCGAGGTGCTGATCACTAGGAACGCCAGGATCAGCAGGAACCACCAGGCGCTGTACACCGCGTTGAGCTGGATGGCGCCAAACAACTCGGCCCAGAACGGTCCGAACTGGTTGACGTAGTTGGCCGAAGGTTCGTGCTGCTTGAGCACCGTGCCGATGACCGAGGCGATGCAGATCACCGTCAGCAGCGAGATGGCGAACCGCATCGAAGACAGCAGCTCGACCCCGGCGCGCAGGGCCTGGGAGCCGGACTTCATGCGAAGGCCCTTGGTGTTGTCGGACATGGGTGGGAGCGGTGTCTGCGAAGCGCGAAAGAAAAAGGGCGGGACCATCGCTGCGATGGACCCGCCCTTTTTGGGGTTGTTATTGGCGGTAGGTTCCGTGCCGCCCGGTCAATCAGGCCGGGCCATGACAAATATCAAGCAATCAATCAACGCAGGCCGGCGATGTAGTCCGCCACGGCCTTGATTTCCTTGTCATTGAGCTTGGCGGCGACCTGGGTCATCTGGATGCTGTTGGCGCGCGAGCCGTCGCGGAACATGTTCAGCTGCGACACCGTGTAGTCGGCGTGCTGGCCCGACAGGCGGGGGTACTGCGCAGGGATGCCAGCGCCATTGGGGCTGTGGCAGCCAGCGCACGCGGCGATCTGGCGGTCGGCAATGCCGCCGCGGTAGATGCGTTCGCCCATGGCCACCAGGTCCTTGTCCTTGGCAAAGCCGGGCTTGGCGGGCTTGGACGTGAGCCAGTAGGCGATATTGCGCATGTCGTCGTCCGACAGGGCCGTGGCAAAGCCCTTCATGACGGCGTTGTTGCGCTTGCCGGACTTGAATTCCTGCAGCTGCTTGACCAGGTATTCGGGGTGTTGCTGCGACAGCTTGGGGTTGGCCGCGATGGCCGAATTGCCGTCTGCGCCGTGGCAGGCCGCACACACCGCAGTGAAGCTGGCCTCGCCCTTGACGAGATCCGGCTTGGCCGCTTTGGGTGCATCACCCGCTGCAAAGGCCGAAAAAACAGGTGCTGCCAGTGCGGCAGCCGTCAGCAATGAGGCGAGCAACTTCATATCGAGGGTGTGTGTTTATGTGCGCAAAACCTCGCGATTCTACAATGATGGTTCTTTCTCTCCCAACTCCCCATGACGACACCCCCCTCTGCGCCAGTTGCTGGCTCTCTCCCGCCCGCACCTGACGCCAAAATCGCCATGGGCTGGATGCACACCGCCAGGTTCCTCACCACGGCGGCGCAGCTGCACCACCTGCCGCCCATCGACGTACCCGAAATCGCTTTCGTGGGCCGTTCCAACGCGGGCAAATCCACCTGCATCAACACCCTCACCCAGCAAAAGCAGCTGGCGTTTGCGTCCAAAAAGCCAGGGCGCACCCAGCACATCAATTTGTTCTCGCTGGGCAAACAGGGGGTGATGGACGCGGTGCTGGCCGACTTGCCCGGCTACGGCTACGCCGCCGTGTCGCGCTCGGACAAGGTGCGCTGGCAACAGGTAATGGTGAACTACCTGGTCAGTCGCCCTGGTCTCACCGGCATCGTGCTGCTGTGCGACCCCCGCCTGGGCCTGACCGAGCTGGACGAGGCGTTGCTCGAAGTGGTGCGCCCCCGCGTGGAAGAAGGACTCAAGTTCCTCATCGTGCTGACCAAGGCCGACAAGCTCACGCGCGCCGAACAGGCCAAGGTGCTGTCGATTACGCGACTGCACGCCGGGGGTGGCGAGGTGAAGATGTTCTCGGCCCTCAAAAAGCAAGGGGTGGATGAAGTGGCCCAGTTGCTGTGGCAGTGGGCGCACCCGGTGAAGCCCCTCGTCGAAGAGCCCCCTGCGGCTGCGGACAGCAGCAGCCCCGCCGAGCCTTCGCCCACCAGCGAATCCGAAACCAACTAGCCGCAAGCGCAATTGCATCATGCGCTGGCAGCTACAGAATGCATAGCGTCATGATCCAAGATTGCCTTGTTGACCTCCCCCACGGAATCACCCTGCACTGCCGCGTGAGCGGCATCCCCGGTCGCCCGGTGCTGTTGTTCCTGCACGGATTCCCCGAAGGGGCTTTCATCTGGGATGAACTGCTGCTGCACTTTGCCCGCCCCGAGAACGGCGGCTACCGCTGCGTGGCGCCCTACCTGCGGGGGTTTGGCCCGTCCAGCAGCCCGCAGGCGGTGGATGCGTACCGCGCCAAGCACCTGGTGCAGGACCTGGTCGCGCTGATCGCCCACGAATGCCCCGGCAGTGCGCTGGAATGCCTGGTGGCCCATGACTGGGGCGGCGCCGTGGCATGGAACCTGGCCAACCAGCAGCCACAACTGATGAAGCGCCTGGCCATCATCAACTCGCCCCACCCCGGCGCCTTTGTGCGCGAGCTGTCGCACAACGCCGCCCAGCAGGCGGGCAGCCAGTACATGCATTTCTTGTGCAGACCGGATGCTGAAGCCCTGCTGGCCGAAGACGACTTCCGCCGCCTGTTCGCCTTTTTCAACGCCCCGGACGGCAGCGCCCCCGCATGGCTGACCGACGAGGTGCGTGCCCAGTACCGGGCCCTGTGGCAGCAAGGCCTGCAGGGTGCCTGCAACTACTACCGCGCCAGCCCCATCCGCCCGCCGCGCGAGGGCGACCCCGGCGCCCAGGCCATCACCCTGCCCGAGTCGATGTTGACAGTGGACGTGCCCACGCTGGTGCTCTGGGGCATGGACGACCCGGCCCTGCTGCCTGGCCTGCTGGACGGCCTGCCCGGCTGGATTCCCCAGCTGCAGGTGCAGCAGGTGGAGCAGGCATCACACTGGGTCGTGCACGAGCACCCCGAGCGCGTGGTCGCGGAGCTCCAGCGTTTTTTGCTATCCAAACAATAGCTATCAGCGCATGATGCACTAGCGCATCAGGCTGTTTTTGCTGATATTTCAGCGGGAATACACCGAGGGCTCGCCATCCGGGCGGGTCTTGAAGCGCTTGTGCACCCAGTAGTACTGCTCGGGCATGGTGTCGATCACGGCCTGCAGTTCGCGGTTCATGCGTGCCGTATCGGCCTCCGCATCGTCGGTGGGGTAGTTGGCCCAAGCGGGCGAGACCTCGGCCACGTACCCGGTGGGCGTCATGCGCGAATACACACCCACCACCTTGGCCCGGCCCAGTCGCGCAAACCGCGACAGCGACGGAATGGTGGCCGCCGTCACACCATAAAACGGCACAAACACCGAGTCATTGCGGCCGTAGTCCATGTCGGGTAGCAGGTACAGCAGTCCGCCCTTGCGCAGGCTGGCGATGATGGGTTTGACGCCGTCCGAACGATTGAGCATGCGCACATCGCCAAACCGCTGGCGCCCCGCCATGAACCAGGCATCCACCGCTGGATCGGGGTGGGTGGCAAAGATGGAGGTGAACGCACGGCTGCTGCGCAGCGGCAAGGCCAGCCCCCCCGCGTCCATGCCGTAGAAATGCGGCGCAAACAAAATGGTGGGCGTGTCGCCCTCCAGCTCGTGCACCGCGCCCGTCAGGCGCACACGCTGCTCCACCACTGAACGCGGCGCGGCCCAGAGCCAGCTGCGGTCCAGCCAGGTCTGGCAAAACGCGACAAAGCTGGCCCGCGCCACGGCGCTGCGGCGCGCTTCGGTCCAGTCAGGAAAACACAGCGCCAGATTGCGCAAAGCCACCTTGCGGCGGGGCGCCACCAGCACAAAGGCCACCTGTCCCAGCAGCCAGCCCATGCCGCGCAACACCGGCAGCGGCAGCAGCGCCAGCACCCGCATGAACCCCACGCCCAAACGCCCTGTGAGGCCCTTCATACTGCGCCCCCTGCGGCAGGCTCCGCCGGAGCAGCCTCGCCACGCGGCTGCTTGTAGCGGCCATAGCCCCACAGGTATTGCTCGGGGCATTGGCGGATGAGATGTTCCATGGCCTGGTTGATCTGCAGCACGGCCTGGTCCATGTCGGCGGACAGTGGCGCGGAAAGTGGTTCGAAATGCGTGACATAGCCACGCCCCCAGGGCAGGCGCTCGCAGCGCGCCAGCACCACGGCCGCTCCGGTCTGCTGCGCCAAGCGCACGGCCAGGGTCATGGTGTAGGCGTCGCGCCCAAAAAATGGCGCCCACTGGCCCTGCCCTCCGGGCGGCACCTGGTCAGGCAGCAGGCCCACGGCCTCACCCCGGCGCAGGGCCTTGATCATCTGACGCACACCCGCCAGCGTGGTAGGCACGGCCAGCATGCCGGGGCGGTTGCGGGCGGTCTCCATCACCTTGGCCAGCCAGGCCTGGCGTGCTGGACGGTACAACACGGTGATGGGGCCCCGCTCCGCGCTCCAGCGGCGCGCTGCGGCCTGGGCCGACAGCTCGAAGCACCCCTGGTGTGGGGTCAGAAACACAATGCCGCGACCGGCGGCGTAGGCCTGCTCCACACAAGCCTCGCCCGTGAGTGCGCAGGGCATGGTCGCGCCCATCCACAGGCGCGGCAGTTCGGCCACCATGCGGCCCGCATGCGCCACGGCGGCCCGCACCGCACCGAACGAATAACCCGCCAGCGCCGAGTTGGCGAGAAACCGGCGCCGATAGGTAGGAGACGCCACAAACGCCACCCAGCCCATGGCCGCGCCCATGATGTGCAGCAACCACAGTGGAAATACGGAAAAGAATCGGAAGACGACTGGCATTAAAATGACGGGGTCGCTGAGTTAAATGAGCAACTTGCAGGGCGACGTTAAAAAAATCTGCTAAAGCGTTCGCCAGATCTCCTTCGGGGTGAGGGCAACGCCCCAAATGCCGGAACACAGGAGTTTATTCAAATGGCGAACGACTTTCTCTTTACCTCGGAATCCGTCTCTGAAGGCCACCCCGACAAGGTGGCCGACCAGATCTCGGACGCGATTCTCGACGCGATCTTCAAACAGGACCCCCGCAGCCGTGTCGCCGCTGAAACGCTGACCAACACCGGCCTCGTGGTGCTGGCGGGCGAAATCACCACCAATGCCCATGTGGACTACATCCAGGTGGCGCGCGACACCATCAAGCGTATCGGCTACGACAACACCGACTACGGCATCGACTACAAGGGTTGCGCCGTGCTCGTGGCGTACGACAAGCAGTCCAACGACATCGCCCAGGGCGTGGACCACGCGTCCGACGACCACCTGAACACCGGCGCTGGCGACCAGGGCCTGATGTTCGGCTACGCCTGCGACGAGACGCCCGAGCTGATGCCCGCGCCCATCTACTACGCGCACCGCCTCGTCGAGCGCCAGGCCCAGCTGCGCAAGGACGGCCGCCTGCCGTTCCTGCGCCCGGACGCCAAGTCGCAAGTGACGATGCGCTATGTGGATGGCAAGCCCCACAGCATCGACACCGTGGTGCTCTCCACCCAGCACCACCCCGACCAGAGCGAAACGCAAACCAAGATGAAGGCCTCGTTCACCGAAGCCATCATTGAAGAGATCATCAAGCCCGTGCTGCCCAAGGAATGGATCCAGGACACGCGCTACCTGATCAACCCCACCGGCCGTTTTGTCATCGGCGGCCCACAAGGCGACTGCGGTCTCACGGGCCGCAAGATCATCGTGGACACCTACGGCGGTGCCTGCCCGCACGGCGGCGGCGCGTTCAGCGGCAAGGACCCAACGAAGGTGGACCGCTCGGCCGCCTACGCTGCCCGCTACGTGGCCAAGAACGTGGTGGCCGCTGGCCTGGCGCGCCAGTGCCAGATCCAGGTGGCCTACGCGATTGGCGTGGCCGAGCCGATGAACATCACGGTCTACACCGAAGGCACGGGCGTGATCCCCGACGACCAGATCGCCAAGCTGGTACGCGCACACTTCGACCTACGCCCCAAGGGCATCATCCAGATGCTGGACCTGCTGCGCCCAATCTACGAAAAGACCGCCGCCTACGGCCACTTCGGCCGCGAGGAACCCGAGTTCAGCTGGGAAAAGACGGACAAGGCGGCTGCGCTGCGCGCAGCAGCGGGCCTGTAAAGGCCCCGAGCGAAGCGAGCTTGTCCGGCTTTCGGCGCAGGCTCATATCGCGCAGCGATGTGAAGGGCCGCAAGGCCCGTGCCGCAGCCAACGTACGGGCAAGGCTGTAAAGCCCGCCGCGCGAGTAGCGCGGTATCGGTCTTCGGGCGGAGTTCATATCGCGCAAGCGATGTGAGCGCAGACCAAAACACCATCAGAGCCACCCCACCTCCCAAGCCGCAACGCCCCGCGTTGCGGCTTTTCTTTTGGCGCTTCACCGTAGCACGCCAGCGGCACTCTCCTACACCTGCCGCCCGCCTGCGCTGACGGCGCACCTCACCGCCCACCGGTATCGTGCCTGCACACCTTCCGCAGCCCCGAGCTGCCTCAACATCCACTGCAAGGAGCGACCACCATGCTGAAGTACGCCATCATTTTTGCCCTGATTTCCCTCGTGGCCGGGGCCCTGGGTTTCAGCGGGGTGGCCGCAGGCGCGGCGGGCATCGCCAAGGTGCTGTTTGTGCTGTTCCTGGTGGTTGCCGTGGTGTTTGTGGTGCTCGCCGCCATTGGCGTGGGCGCAGCACGCAAGGTGCTCAAGTAAGGCCACGCGCCGCCCTCCACACCACTGCACAGCCCACCATGACTGATACCACCAACATCTTCGAAGCCCTGCGCGAAAGCCACGAGCGCCAGCGCGCGCTGTACAGCGCACTCACCAACACCAGCGGCGACACGCCAGAGCGGCGCGATCTGTTCGATCAGCTCAAGAAGGAACTCGCCGCCCACGCCCAGGCAGAGGACCGCCACTTCTACATCCCGCTGATGGCGCACGACGCAGGCATTGATCTGTCGCGCCACGCCATTTCCGAGCACCACGAGATCGATGAGCTGGTGGAGTCGCTCGAAGACACCGAGCCCTCCAGCCCTGCATGGCTACCCCTGGCCAAGAAGCTGGCCGAGAAGGTAGAGCACCACCTCAAAGAAGAAGAACACCGCTTCTTCCAGATGGCGGGCAAGCTGCTGACGGAAAAGCAGAAAACCGCGCTGGCTGCTGACTACCGGGCGGATTACGAAGAAGCCCTGGCCGCGACGGCCTGACGCCTAACGTCCAGCGCCCGCCAATCAGGCAGCGTCTTCGGCCTGGACCACGCAATTGCGACCGCTGGACTTGGCCTTGTACAGCGCCGTGTCCGCGCGCTTGATGAGGGCGTGACTGTCTTCCTTGTGGTCCCAGGTGGCCACGCCAAAGCTGGCGCTCACATGGCCCACTGCGTCGAACGGCACACCGGCAATGCGCGCGCGCACCGCCTCGGCCATGGCCATGGCGGCATCCACCGGGGTTTCCTTGAGCAGGATGATGAACTCCTCGCCCCCGAAGCGCGCGGCGCAGTCGGACGAGCGCAGCAGTTCGCGCACGCGCAGCGCCGTGTTCTTCAGCACCACATCGCCCGAGTCATGCCCGAAGGTGTCATTGATGCGCTTGAAGAAGTCGATGTCGAACATGACGACCGACAGCTGGCTCTTCTTGACCCGCGTCTCGGCCATGTCGGCCTCAAGCCGTTCGAAGAACCGGCGGCGGTTGACCAGGTCGGTGAGGAAGTCCTTGGTGGCCAGGTCTTCCAGCTTGCTGTTCAGCCGCGCCATGGGCTCAATCACCAGCGACGACAGCGAGAGGTTCAGGCCGACAAACAACAGCACAAAGCTGCCCACCAGCGCTGCCATCACGGTGTTGAAGGTCTGGCGCGCTTTCTCCAGCGGGAAGTACATCGGCACCTTCACCACCTGGATGCCCACGGTTTCGTTCATGCCCCAGCCAAAACCGTTCTTGTCGCCATAGACCTTGAGCATGGTGGGGGGCGCCACGGCGGGCGTGCTGTGGCAGGCCATGCACTGGGGCTGCTTGATGGTGATGGGGCGGGCCACGTACATCGCACGGTGCATGCCCTCGCCCACCTCGCCCGTCACTTCTTTCTTGAGGTCAGCGCGGCCTTCGCGGAAGTCGCTGATGATGCGCTCTTCCCATTCGTTGGCCCGGTCGCGCAGGTTGGTGGGGTTGAGCACCGCTTCCTTGTACTCGTAGCCCGGAAACCGGTTCTGCAGCCGGCGCAGCGTTTCGGTGGCGGCGTAGGCGGGCACGGTCTGCGGCAGGAATTTCTCGGCCAGCGTCACATCCAGGTGCGGCTTGACCAGTTCGGTGGTGTAGTCGCGGATGGCCATCGCGGCGTGCATCATGATCTGAGAGTTGTGCTGCACCTCCTCGATGGCGGATTGCTGCAGGAAGCGGTGCACATAGGCGCCCGCGCCCAGCACCGCCAGCAGCAGCACGCCCGCCAGCACCAGGTTGAATTTGAGCCGCAAAGACATGGTTCTCCCTCAGGTCCGGCACAGGGCCGGTATTTCAATGAGGCAGTCCTGGCGCCGGAGCACCCGACCGCGCGCGACCACCGTTCGTGGAACACAAAGTTTGCGTTTGTGCCAGATTTGGGCGCGGCGGTCCAATGTTTTGTGCGCGAGGAGGCCGCGCTACAACCCTCGGGCACTGAGCGACAGCTGCCGCCGATAGGCCGGGCGCACCCGGTACAGCTGCGCGGGCCGGTGGGCGCCGCCCGTCTGCAGCGCGCCGGGCACGGGCTCCAGCATGGCCAGCTCGTCCACCTTGCGGCGAAAACTCACCTTGTTCACCGGCTCGCCCAGCACCGCTTCGTACACCGCCTGCAGCTGCGGCAGCGTGAAGGGCTCGGCGCACAGGTGCACGGGCAGCGACGAATACTGGCTTTTGCTGCGCACGCGCAATACGGCGGCGTCGATGATCTGCCGGTGGTCAAAGGGCAACGGCGGCAGCTCATCGACCGCGACCAGTTCTACCCGCCCCGCAGCCTGCGCCAGCACGGTGGCGGGCACCAGGGCGCAATAGGCCACGGCCACCGACCAGCCGCGCGGGTCGCGCACCGCACCGGTGAAGGTGGCCAATTGCTCCAGGTACGGGCTTTCGAGCCCGGCCTTGTCCCGCAGCACCCGCGCGGCACTGGCCTGGGCGTCCACATCGTCCTGTGCATGGATGTAGCCGCCGGGCAGCGCCAGCGCCTGGGCAAAGGGCTCGCGCTCGCGCCGCACCAGGGCCACCTTCAGCGTGGATTGCTCCAGGGTCAGCAGCACCACGTCTACGGTGCAGATCACGGCGGGAATGTTTTCGGTGGTCACGGGGCTTTAGTTCATTGCAACTTTGAACGAACAAGGCTACCACCAAGCCAGTCGACAGGAAAGCAGCTCGATTCAGCCATTACCGTTCTCATCTGAAACATTGGCTTGCAAATTACTTAGTTGCAAAACTAATCTAACAAACCTAAACTGCAGTCACAGCGAAGGAGAAAGACCATGGCCACGTGTACCACCCAGCTTCTGGTGATCGACCCCCAAAACGATTTCTGCGACCTGCCCGCCAGCGACCGCCCCGCAGGCAGCGCGCCCAGCCTGCCCGTGGCGGGGGCCCACGCCGACATGCAGCGCCTGGCGGACTTCATCCGAGCACGGGGCGGCCAGATCGACGCCATCACCGTCACGCTCGATTCGCACCAGCGCTTCGACATCGCCCACCCCGGCTTCTGGCAGACCGGCGCGGGGGCAGAGGTGGCGCCCTTCACTCCCATCACCGCCGCCCAGGTGCGTGCAGGCGACTTCATGCCGCGCGATGTGGCCGCCCTGCCCCGCACACTGGCCTACCTGGACGCACTCGAAGCCCAGGGCCGCTACACGCTCATGGTCTGGCCCGTGCACTGCGAGATCGGCAGCTGGGGCCACTGCATCCACGCCGATGTGCTGGCCGCCTGTGGCGACTGGCAACTGCAGCGCCAGCGCGCGGTGCGCAATGTGTTCAAGGGCACCAACCCCTGGACGGAGCACTACAGCGCCATCGAGGCCGAGGTGCCCGACGCGGACGACGCCAGCACCGCGCTCAACACCGCCCTGCTGCAGTCGCTGGGCCAGGCCGATCAGCTGCTGATCGCGGGCGAGGCCAGCAGCCACTGCGTGCGCTCGACCACCGAGCACATCGTGCAGCACCTGCCACGCCTGGTGCCCGGCTGGCAGGCCAGCCGCATCGTGCTGCTGACAGACGGCATGAGCCCCGTGGCGGGATTCGAAGCGCAGCACCAGGCGTTTCTGGACGGGATGCGCACGGCCGGTGCGCAACTGGCATCCATGAGCGAAATCAGCCTGTAGCGCTTTTACTTCTTACCCTGGCAGCTATCCATTCAGGAGCAAATCATGGCCCCCGTCATCACCAGCCTGCTCGACACCGACCTCTACAAGTTCACCATGTGGCAAGCGCTGCTGCACCGGCATCCACAGACGCAGAGCGAATACCGCTTTGTCTGCCGCAACCAGCCGATTTACCCGCTGGCAGAGCTGCTGCCCGAGGTGAACGCCGCGCTGGACCACCTGTGCACCCTGCGCTTCAGCGAAGACGAGCTGGCCTACCTGCGCGGCCTGCGGTTCATCAAGAGCGACTTCATCGACTTTCTGCGCATCTTCCAGTTCCAGCGCAACTTCATCCGCGCCTGGGCCGAGGGCGATCAGTTGCACATCGTGGCACAGGGCCCGCAGGTGCATGTGATGGGCTTTGAGATCTTTGTGCTGGCCATCGTGAACGAGCTGTACTTTCGCCGCTTCGATGCTACTGCCGCTCTGGCCAGCGGCTGCGAGCGATTGGCGGCCAAGGTGCAGCAGCTGCAGGACCTGGCGCAGCAAGCCACACTGCGCCACCCCTTCGAGCTGTTCGACTTTGGCCTGCGCCGCCGCTACAGCGGAGCCTGGCAGCGCGAGGTGGTGCAGACCTTTGTCACGCAGACGCCGCAGTGGTTCAAGGGCACCAGCAACGTGCTGCTGGCGCGCGACCTGGGCCTGGTGCCCATCGGCACCATGGCGCATGAATACCTGCAAAGCTACCAGGCACTGGGCGTGCGCCTGCGCGACTTTCAAAAGGCGGCGCTCGAAGACTGGGTGCAGGAGTACCGGGGTGACCTGGGCATTGCGCTGACCGACACCGTGGGCATGGACGCCTTCCTGGCCGACTTTGACTTGTACTTCGCCAAGCTGTTCGACGGCCTGCGGCACGACTCGGGCGACCCGGTGGCCTGGGGCGAGAAGGCGCTGGCGCACTACGCCAAACTGCGCATCGACGCGCACACCAAGCGGCTGGTGTTCTCCGACGGCCTCACACTGACCAAGGCGCTGGCGCTGTACCGCCACTTTGGCGACCGCACGCAGCTGGGCTTTGGCATTGGCACCCACCTCACCAACGACATGGGGGATGCCCCGGAGATGAAGCCGCTCAACATCGTGATGAAGCTGGTGCGCGCCAACGGGCAGCCGGTGGCCAAGCTGTCGGACACACCGGGCAAGACGCTGTGTGACGATGAAACCTACCTCGCTTACTTGCGCCAAGTCTTCAACGTGAAGGACTGACACCATGCTCCGTATCACCATCGCCCAGCTCAACCTCACCGTCGGCGACATCGAGGGCAACGTGGCCCGCATGGTGGCCGCCGCGCAGCAGGCCGCCCGCGAGCAGTCCGACCTCATCGTGTTCAGCGAACTCGCGCTGTGCGGCTACTACCCCGGTGACATGCTGGACGAGCCGCCCTTCCTGCAACGCGTGCAGGACGGCCTGGCGGCGTTGCAGAAGGCATCGGCCGAGCTGCCCGCGCTGCACTGGGTAGTGGGCGCGCCCACGCCCGCCACAGGCCCGGGCAAGCGCCTGCACAACAGCCTGCTGGTGCTGCAGGGCGGCACCGTGCGCCTGCAATACGCCAAGCAGCTGCTGCCCACCTACAACATCTTTGACGAACGCCGCCACTTCGAGCCTGGGCCAGACGTGGCCAAGGTGCTGCGCATTGGCGGCACACAGGTGGGCCTGCTGGTGTGCGAGGACGGCTGGAACGACCACGGCGCCGACTACGCCACCAACCCCTTCGAGCGCCTGCGCGACGCTGCGCCCGACCTGGTCATCAGCATCAACGCCAGCCCGAGCCACGTGGGCAAGCGCGAGCAGCGGCACCAGATCTTCGGGGGTTCGTCGCGCCGCCACGGCCTGCCCATCCTGTACGTGAACCAGGTCGGCGGGCACGATCAGGTGGTGTACGACGGCGCATCGTTCGCGGCCGAGCCCGAGGCAGGCATCGTGTTCGAGGCGCCGCGTTTTGTGGAGGACTTGCGCACGCTGCGGTTTGACAACGGCCACTTCCTTACCGCCGATGGCAACGCGCCAGTGCGTGTTCCCGCCGAAGGCCTGCCCACCATGGAGTTTTACCGCCAGCAGATCCTGCTGGGCCTCAAGGACTACGCACGGCGCTGCGGCTTCAAGCAGGTGGTGGTAGGCAGCTCGGGTGGCATCGACAGCGCACTCACGCTGGCACTGGCCGCGCAGGCACTCGGCCCCGAGAACGTGGTGGGCGTGACCATGCCCTCGCGCTACTCCAGCAGTGGCTCGGTCGATGACTCGGTGGCGCTGTGCCAGAACCTGGACGTGCAGCTGCACACGCACCCGATTGCCGAGCTGGTAGCAGGCTACGCAAAGCAGTTCGAGGGCAGCTTCGGCCAGCCGCTCTCTGGCCTGCCGCTCGAAAACCTGCAGGCCCGCATCCGTGGCACGGTGCTGATGGAATACTCCAACGCTTTCGGCCACCTGCTGCTGACCACGGGCAACAAGAGCGAAATCTCGGTGGGCTACTGCACGCTGTATGGCGACACCAACGGCGGCCTGGGGCTGATTGGCGACCTGTACAAGACCGAGGTATTTGCACTGTCGCGCCATGTCAACGAACAAGCGGGGCGCGAGCTGATCCCGCAGGCCATCATCGACAAGGAGCCATCGGCAGAACTGGCCCCGGGCCAACGCGACGTGGACAGCCTACCGCCCTACCCCGTGCTGGACGAAGTGCTCAAGCTGCTCATCGAAGGCGAGCGCCTGTCGCCCCCCGAACTGGCCGCCGCACAGGCGTTCGTGGCACAGCTGCAGACCGACGATGCCGGCCGCGCCCTGGTGCAGCGCGTGCGCATGATGGTGGCGCGCAATGAATACAAACGCCGCCAGGCCCCGCCCATCCTGCGCGTGCGGCCGCGCGCATTTGGCAGCGGTCGGCAGATGCCCATCGCCGCAAGGTATGTGTGACAACCCCCTGAGCCGCTTCGCGGCTTCCCCCTTCTCTCACGCTGCGCGTGGGAAGGGGGACGACGCCAGCGCGGCGGGGCGGCCCTTGCGCGGCGTCCGCTGGCGGGGGCCGCGCCGGTACCCAGCGGCGCGGCCCATTCCCCAAAGGGAATCACTACTAAAATCGTAGCTATAAGCGCATGATGGACGAGCGCAAGAGGCCAAAAACCTCAAAATTTTGGAGACCCATGTACGACACCGCCCTCCTCATCGGCCGCTTTGAACCCGTGCACAGCGGCCACCTCGCCCTGCTGCACGAGGCCCTGCGCATGGCGCCCCAGGTCATCGTGGTGGTGGGCTCGGCCTGGCAGGCCCGCTCGCCCAAGAACCCCTTCACCTGGGCAGAGCGCGAGGCCATGCTGCGTGATGCACTGCCCCCATCCGACCGCAACCGTGTGCGCGTGCTTCCCGTGCGCGACTACTACAACGAAGCCGTGTGGGTGCAGGCCGTGCGCCGCAGCGTGGCGCGGCACACGCAGCCCGGCGACCGCATCGCGCTGGTGGGCCATTTCAAGGACGCGACCAGCAGCTACCTGCGCGCCTTCCCCGGCTGGGCGCTGATCGACCTGCCCCGCCAGGGCAGCATGGACGCCACCACCATCCGTGACGCCTACTTTGGCGCCAAGGCTGCCACGGTGGGCGAAGCCCTGGCGCCACTGGCCGCGCAGATTCCGGCGAGCACGATGGCCCAGCTGCAGGCCTTTGTGCACACACCGCACTACGCCGCGCTGCAGGAGGAGTGGCGCATGCTGCGCGGCTACCGCCAGGCCTGGTCTGCCGCGCCCTACCCGCCCGTTTTCGTGACCGTGGACGCCCTGCTGCGCTGCCAGGACCAAATGCTGCTGATCCGCCGCGCCCACGCGCCCGGCAAGGGCCAGCTGGCCGTGCCCGGCGGCTTCATCGAACAGCGCGAAACCGTGTGGCAATCGTGCCTGCGCGAACTGGTGGAAGAAACGCACTGCGACCTGCCCGAGGCCACCATGCGCGCCGCACTGCAGTCGGTGGCCGTGTTCGACCACCCCGACCGCAGCCAGCGTGGCCGCACCATCACACATGCGCACTACTTCGACCTGGGCGATGCGCCGTTCCCGGTGGTGCAGGCCGACGACGATGCGGCGCTGGTGCAGTGGACACGCATTGACCAGCTGGCAGGCATGGAAGAGGAGTTCTTCGAAGACCACTTCCACATGCTGGACCACTTTCTGGGGCTGACGAAGCTGGACTGATCCGTTCCACCCGTTTTTGCATCCAAACGTGCTCAAGCGCTACAGAATCATGCCTAAAAAGCTATATTTTCTATAGCACTAAATCCCTGCGCGCTCCAGCATGGCATGCAGCAGCACGTTGCACCCGGCCTCGATGTGCTCGGGTTTCGCGTCCTCGATCTCGTTGTGGCTGATGCCGTCCTTGCAGGGGATGAAGATCATGCCGCTGGGCGCGAGCTTGGCCATGTAGACGGCGTCGTGCCCGGCGCCTGACACGGCGGGCATGTGGCTGTAGCCCAGCTTGGCAGCGGCGCGGCCCACGGCCTCCACGCACTCGGGCTGAAAGAGCTGTGCGGGGTAGCTGGACACCATCTCAATGTGCACCTGCACACCATGCTCCTTGGCCACCTGGTCGGCAAAGGCCTTGACCTCGGCAGCCATGGCGTCCACCAGTGCGTCCGTGCTGTTGCGCAGGTCGATGCTGAACTTGACCCGGCCGGGGATGACGTTGCGGCTGTTGGGAAACACCTGCACCATGCCCACGGTGCCCCGGCCATGCGGCGGGTGGCGGTGGGCGGCTGCCACCACGTCTTGCATGATGCGTGTGGCGGCCAGCATGGCGTCCTTGCGCAGGGCCATGGGCGTGGGGCCGGCGTGGGCCTCCATGCCGGTGACGGTGCAGTCAAACCAGCGGATGCCCAGCACGCCACTGACGACGCCAATGGTCTTGTCGTTGTCTTCCAGCACCGGGCCTTGCTCGATGTGGGTCTCGAAGTACGCGCCGATGGGGTGGTCGCCCGGCTCCTGGTCGCCGATGTAGCCGATGCGTTCCAACTCGCCCTTCACGGTCTTGCCTTCGGTGTCGGTGGCGGCATAGGCGTGCTCCAGCGTGAAGGCCTTGGCGAACACGCCCGATCCCATCATCACAGGCACAAAGCGGCTGCCTTCTTCGTTGGTCCAAAACGCGACTTCGATGGGGGCTTCGGTTTCGATGCCGTGGTCATTCAGCGTGCGCACCACCTCGATGCCCGCGAGCACGCCGTAGTTGCCGTCGAACTTGCCGCCCGTGGGCTGGGTGTCGATGTGGCTGCCGGTCATGATGGGCGGCAGGCTGTTGTTGCGGCCGGGGCGGCGCATGAAGCCGTTGCCGATCTTGTCGATGGTGACGGTCATGCCCGCTTCACGCGCCCAGCGGGTGACAAGGTCACGGCCCTGTTTGTCCAGGTCGGTGAGGGTGAGGCGGCACACGCCACCCTTGGGCGTGGCGCCGATCTGCGCCAGCTCCATGAGCGAATCCCACAGGCGCTGGCCGTTGATGCGCAGGTTTTCGATGTTGGGTTTGACTTTCGTGTCCATGGTGTTCTCCAGATGCATTGCAGCGGTCAGCGCGCCACCGCCGTGGGGGCCAGGTCCTGAGCACGTTTCTGCACGGCCTGGAAGTTGGCGCCAAACGCCGGGCGCTTGATGTAACGGCCCTTGCCTTGCTCGGCGCGCAGGTCGCCGTTGGCAAACGCCACGCGGCCCTGGCTCACGGTGTGGCTGGGGATGCCGCGCACAGTGCGGCCTTCAAAGATGTTGAAGTCGCCCTTGCTGAACTGGGTCTTGGCAGAGAAGGTCTTGGTGCCTTGCGGGTCCCACAGCACCAGGTCCGCATCGGCACCTTCACCGATGTAGCCCTTGCGGGGGTAAATGTTGAACAGCTTGGCTGCGTTGGCCGAGGTGATGGCCACGAACTCGCTGGGCGTGAGGCGGCCGGTGTTCACACCTCCATCCCACAGCGCGGCCATGCGCTCTTCCACGCCGCCCGTGCCGTTGGGGATCTTGGCGAAGTTTTCTTTGCCCATGGCCTTTTGCGCGGCGCAGAAGGTGCAGTGGTCCGTCGCCGTGGTGTGCAGCTGGCCCGACTGCAGGCCGCGCCACAGCGCCTCCTGGTGGCCCTTGGGGCGGAAAGGTGGGCTCATCACATAGGCGGCGGCCTTGGCAAAGTCGGGGTCGCGGTACACGCTGTCGTCCACCAGCAGGTGGCCCGCCAGCACCTCGCCGTACACACGCTGGCCACGTGCGCGGGCACGGGCAATGGCGTCGGCGGACTCCATGCAGCTCACGTGCACCACGTAGATGGGCACGCCCAGTACATCGGCAATCGCGATGGCGCGGTTGGCGGCCTCGGCCTCGACCATGGGCGGGCGCGAGAGCGGGTGGCCCTCGGGGCCGGTGATACCCATCTTGGCGACCTCCTGCTGCAGCAGGTACACCAGCTCACCGTTCTCGGCGTGCACCGTGGGCATGGCCCCGAGTTCGAGGGCTCGCTTGAAGCTGTTCACCAGCGTTTCGTCGTCGCACATGATGGCGTTCTTGTAGGCCATGAAGTGCTTGAAGCTGTTCACGCCCTCTTCCTGCACCAGCGTGCCCATGTCGGCGCGCACCTGCTCGCTCCACCAGGTGACGGCGACGTGGAAGGAATAGTCGGCCGCCGACTTCTCCGCCCAGCCGCGCCATTTGCGGTAGGCGTCCATCAGCGGCTCCTGCGGGTCGGGGATCACGAAGTCGATGATGCTCGTGGTGCCGCCCGCCAGCGCGGCGGCCGTGCCGGTGAAGAAGTCGTCCATGGTGACGGTGCCCATGAACGGCAATTGCATGTGCGTGTGCGGGTCAATGCCGCCGGGCAGCACGTACTGGCCGCTGGCATCCAGCGTCTCTGCGCCCGCAGGGGCCTGGGCCGCAGCGTCCTCCCCCACG
The DNA here is from genome assembly GCF_049331375.1 of Acidovorax sp. M14. NCBI lineage: Bacteria > Pseudomonadati > Pseudomonadota > Betaproteobacteria > Burkholderiales > Comamonadaceae > Acidovorax > Acidovorax sp. M14. Next base: position 988,419 of record NZ_CP186263.1, on the reverse strand, counting down.
GCCACGATGCGGCCATCGACGCACAACACATCGGCGCGCTGTTCACGGTCGGCGTTGACCACGGTGCCACCGCGGATCACAAGGGCTTGGCTCATGGGGGGTCTCCTTCAGGGATACGGATCAATTCAAAAAAACGGAACCTGCACTGGCACCAGGCCCAGGCAGGGTCCAGGGCATCACTTCTTCTTGGCCGTCAGGTAGTAGTAGGTGCCGGCCACCGCCAGGCTGAAGAACCAGCCCGAGTCGAACAACGACAGCCAGATGGGAGGCATGCCCGCCTTGTCCACCACACCCGACACGGCCAGGTAGCCCGGCAGGCAGGGCAGCACGCCCAGTGCAAACGCGATCAGGGCCTGCAGGTTCCAGCCGTTGCTGTACTCGTATTCACCGCCACGGCGGTACAGGTCGTCCACCTTCAGTTCGCTCTTGCGCACCAGGTAGTAGTCCACCAGCAGGATGCCCGCGATGGCGCCCAGCAGCGTGCCGTAGCCGCCCAGCCAAGTGAACAGGTAGCCGCCCGATGTAGCCAGCAGCTTCCAGGGCATGAACAGCAGGCCGATGCCCGCAGCGATCAGGCCGCCCATGCGGAAGCTGATCTTGGACGGCGCGCACTGGCTGAAGTCATACGACGGCGACACCAGATTGGCGGCCACGTTGGTCGTGAGGTTGGCGAGCAAGATCACCAGCAGACCCAGGCCTGCGGCCACGCTGCCCATCTGCGTGAGCAGACCATCAGGGAACAGCTGGGCCTTGCCGTACAGGATGGCCGAGGCAGAGAAGCCGATAACGCCCACCATGGAGAACAGCGCCATGGGAATGGGCAGGCCGATGGCCTGGCCCACCACCTGGTCCTTCTGCGATTTGGCAAAGCGGGTGAAGTCCGGGATGTTGAGCGCCAGCGTGGCCCAGAAGCCCACCAGGCCCGTGAGCGCCGCCCAGGTCTTGGGGCCACCCTCGACCACCTTGGCGGGCAGATTGAAGAGCTGGCCCGAGGGCACCTTCATCATCAGCACGACAACCAGTGCGATGGACGCAATGATCATCAGCGGCGCCGCAATAACCTCCAGCATGCGGATCGATTCAGGCCCTTTCCAGATGAACCAGATGTGCACCGCCCAGAACGCCAGGAAGCACATGAACTGCGAGGTGCTGATGGTCTGCCCATCGGCCGGTCCAGCCAGGTTCATGCCCAGAATGTTGAGGAAGCCATGGAGCGCCAACGCTCCAAAGTAGCAGTTGATGGAGAACCAGCCACACGCAACCAGGCCGCGCAGCACAGCGGGCAGGTTGGCACCTTTCACGCCAAACGATGCACGCGCCAGCACCGGGAACGGCACGCCGTACCGGGGCCCCACGCGCCCGATGAGTACCATGGGCACCAGCACGATGCAGTTGGCCAGGAACACCAGCCACACCGCCATCTGCCAGGTAAAGCCCTGGTCCAGCATGGAGCTGGCCATGGTGTAGGTGGGCACACACACGACCATGCCCACCCAGAGTGCGGCAAAGTCCTTCCACGTCCAGTGTCGCTGCGCGGCGGTGGTGGGGAGCAGATCTTCATTGGCGAGCGTGTTGGATGCATCGCCGGGCATCAGCCCCGCCACATGGGCCGCGCTGCCGGTACTGTTGGTCATGCCTGTACTCCTGTCAAAGACGTCGTTGGGGTTGCACACAACCCGCTGTCTGTTCCAGCGCCCTCACGCTGGCAGATGGCGGGCAAAGGGAAGCGAGCGATGCTAGAGATCACGCAAGAACTGCACCAGATGCAGTGCAGCATGCGTTGCAAATCGGCACCACGACGGGTGCTGCCGCAACGTCTTGCGAGGTCCGTGGCGCACGCGCGCAGGGGCACATATCAAGCGGCTGCAGACACGCGCTGCGGGTTGTTGGGGTGCGTGGTCCAGTTGGCGTATTCGCCCGTCACCGTCTTGCCGGTGCGCACATCCACCTCGCCCGGCTCCAGCGCGCGCATGGTGATGCACTCGGGCACGGGGCAGATCGACACGCACAGGTTGCAGCCCACGCACTCGGCCTCGTTGATCTCGAACTTCCGCACGCCGCCTTCCTTGGTGAAGGTGATGGCCTGGTGCGAGGTGTCTTCGCAGACCACATGGCAGCGGCCGCACTGGATGCAGGCGTCCTGGTTGATGACGGCTTTTTCGATGTGGTTGAGGTTGAGGTTCTTCCAGTCCTTCACCGTGGGCACGGCCTGGCCCTTGAAATCGTCGAGCGTGGCGTAGCCGTGCTCGTCCATGAAGTTGGACAGCCCATCGCACATGTCCTGCACGATCTTGAAGCCGTAGACCATGGCGGCAGTGCACACCTGCACCGTGCCGCAGCCCAGCGCGATGTACTCGGCCGCATCGCGCCAGGTGGTGATGCCGCCAATGCCGCTGATGGGCAGGCCGGCGGTCTGCGCATCGCGCGCAATCTCCGCCACCATATTCAGCGCAATAGGCTTGACGGCCGGGCCGCAGTAGCCGCCGTGCGAGCCCCAGCCGTCGGTGCTCGGGCTCATCACCATGCGGTCCAGGTCCACACCCATGATGGAGTTGATGGTGTTGATGAGCGACACAGCATCGGCCCCGCCCGCCTTGGCCGCGCGCGCCGGGTGGCGCACGTCGGTGATGTTGGGCGTGAGCTTCACGATAACGGGCAGCTTGCTGTAGTGCTTACACCAGGCCGTGACCATCTGGATGTATTCAGGCACCTGGCCTACAGCCGCGCCCATACCGCGCTCGCTCATGCCGTGCGGGCAGCCGAAGTTGAGTTCGATGCCATCAGCACCGGTGTCTTCCACCAGCGGCAAGATGTTCTTCCAGCGCTCTTCCACGCAGGGCACCATGAGCGAGACGATCATGGCCCGGTCCGGCCAGTTGCGTTTGACGCGCTTGATCTCTTCCAGGTTGGTGTGCAGCGGCCGGTCGGTGATCAGCTCGATGTTGTTCAGGCCGATCACGCGGCGGTCTTGCGACATGAGCGTGGAATAGCGCGGGCCGTTGACGTTGACCACCGGTGGGTCTTCGCCCAGCGTCTTCCACACCACGCCGCCCCAGCCCGCCTCGAAGGCGCGGGTGACGTTGATCTCTTTGTCGGTGGGTGGTGCGGAGGCCAGCCAGAAGGGGTTGGGACTTTGAATGCCCAGAAAATTGCTGCGGATGTCTGCCATGGGGTGCTCCCGTGAAAACTGGGGGGAAGGGGTCTGGCCGCTTCAGGCCATCTCAAGCCATCAGTGCGGCGTGGATGGAGACAGCGGCCACCTTGCCGTGCTCCACCGCCTCCACCGTGAGGTCGCGGCCGCCCACGCGGCAGTCGCCACCGGCCCACACACGTGGCAGGCTGGTCTGGCCTTCGGCATCGGTGGCGATGCGCCCGCCCTCCAGCGCAATGCGGCTGCCCACGGGCTCGGCCACAAAGGTCTGGCCGATGGCCTTGAGCACCATGTCGGCATCGAGCGTAAAGGTCTCGCCGGTTTCCACCAGCTTGCCGCCACTCAGCGCCGTGGCGGCAAAGCGCACGCCCTTCACCGCGCCGCCTTCGCTCAGCACCTCTTTCGGTGCGGCCCAGTGGCGAATGGTCACGCCATTCGTCTGCGCCCATTGCTGCTCCACGGACGATGCAGACATGGCCTCGGCGCCCCGGCGGTAGACGATGGTCACTTCTTCCGCGCCCAGCTTGCGCGACTGCACGGCGGCGTCCACCGCCGTCATGCCGCCGCCAATCACCACCACGCGGCGGCCCACGGGCAGGGTCGAGAGGTCGGTGCTCTGGCGCAGCTCGGCGATGAAGTCCACCGCATTGCGCAGGCCGGTGGCCGTGGGCTCGGCCACGCCCAGCGCGTTCACGCCCTGCAGGCCCAGGCCCAGGAACACGGCGTCGTAGGCGCCTAGCAGGCTGTCGAGCGTGATGTCGCGGCCCAGTTGCTGGCCGGTGCGCACCTCGATGCCGCCGATGGACAGCAGCCACTCCACTTCCTTCTGCGCGAAGTTGTTGGTGGTCTTGTAGCTGGCCAGGCCATATTCATTGAGGCCGCCGAGCTTGGGTCGCGCCTCGAACAGCACCACGTCATGCCCGCGCACGGCCAGGCCATGCGCACAGGCCAGGCCCGCAGGCCCGGCGCCCACCACGGCCACGCGCTTGCCGGTGGCGGCTGCACGCTGGAACAGCGGAGCACCGGGCTGGGCAAAGAAGGCGTCGGTGGCGTAGCGCTGCAGCGAGCCAATCTCCACGGGCTTGTCTTCGTTGGTGTTGCGCACGCAGGCCTGCTCGCACAGCACCTCGGTGGGGCAAACGCGGGCGCACATGCCGCCCAGGGGGTTGGCCTCCAGGATGGCGCGGGCGGCGCCCCGGTTGTTGTCCTGCGCAATGCGGTGGATGAACGACGGAATGTCGATGCCCGTGGGGCAGGCCGTGGCGCAGGGGGCGTCGTGGCAGTAGTAGCAGCGCTCGGCCTCGATCAGCGCCTGCGCCCGGGTGAGCGGCGGGTGGGCGTCGCCGAAGTTGACGGCGTAGTCGGCCAGGTTCAGGCGTGCGGCATGAATGCCGCAGGCACGGCTTGCGGGTGTGTCCATCAGGTTTCCTCCGAGAGGGTGAGGGTGGGGGTCTGGGCGCCTATAGGGCGTGCAGGCGCACGCCGCGCAGCGCTGGAGCGCCAGCCAGTGGCGCCAACCAATGCGGCACCAGCGTGAAGGCTGGTACCCGCAAACTTCGGAGGTTTCATCGTGGTCCTCGCTGTGGGTTGCAGGTGCCCGCTGCTTTGGTGCGGCGGTGCCCTGCGTTGTGGGTCAATTTACCAACCCGTAAAAATTTACCAATTGGTAAAATCCCTACAGCAAACCGCGTGCCAGCCTCCAGCCAGCCAATTGCCAGTTTTCAGGCCCCGGCTTGTTCCACAATGGTGCAATGACTGCAGCCCGCCCGTCCCCTGCCAACCCCGCCCCCCGCCCCCGCAAGGTGGCCCGCCCGCCCGCTCTTGACGAGTCCGCGCCCCGCGCACCCACGGCGTCGCGCTTGCTCAAGGAGCAGGGCATCCTCACCGAGGCGGAGAACCAGTTTGCGCAATTTGGCTTTGAAGGCGCCTCGCTGGAGAGCATTGCCGCCGCCATTGGCATCAGCCGCCACAACCTGCTGTATTACTTCCCAAGCAAGGAAGCGCTGTACCAGCGCGTGCTGGACGACGTGCTCACTCAGTGGCTGGCGGGCATGGAAGATCTGTCGCACAGCGACGACCCGCAGCAGGCGCTGCGGCGTTACATCCGCGCCAAGCTGCACTATTCGCGCACCCGCCCTCAGGGCGCCAAGGTGTTCACCAAAGAGGTGATTGCGGGTGCACCACGGTATGGCACAGCCATCACCGAACGCGTGGCGCCGCTGCTCAAGACCGAGGTGCGCACCTTCGAGCGCTGGGCGCGCGAGGGGCGCATTGCAAAGGTCAACTTCACGCACCTCATGTTCATCATCTGGTCGGTCACCCAGGCCTATGCGGAGCAGGAGGCCCAGTTCGCCCTGCTGCTGGGCAAGCCCGCCCTGACCGAGCGCGACTACGAAAAGGCCGAAGAGCTGATCGTGCGCATGGTGCTGAGCGCGCTGGCGCCCGATGCGGTGGCGTAAGCAAGCAAGGCGCACAAAACGCTATACAAAAGATAGCTAAAAGCATAATAAAAATATGCACTTGAGGCCAATTTCTTCACTTTTTGGTGTCAAGCACCCAATGTTTTCAGCCGCCGGTACAGCGATCGCTCGCTGATGCCCAGCCGCCGCGCCAGCGCTGCACGGCTGCCCTGGTGGGCAGCCAGAGCCTGTTGCAAGGCCTCGTCGTCAATCAAGCGTCGTTGGCGTGACAACCCGGCCAACGCCGCCGATGCACGCGGCTCCGCTGCGCCCCCCTCCGCCCCACTCACGAGCGGCGGCAGACCACAGGCAAGCGCTTGCTGCACATGCTCCACGCCGATGGTGTCGCCATCGCACAGCAGGGCGGTGCGATCCAGCAGGTTGCGCAGTTCCCGCACATTGCCAGGGTAAGGCTGCGCCTCCAGCAAGGCCAGCGCAGCGCCAGACAGCTGCAGTGCCCGGGGCGGGGGCGCCACACGCTCCAGCAGCGCACGTGCCAGCAGGGCGATGTCGCCCTGGCGTTCGTGCAGCGGTGGCAGGTGGATGGGGAAGGTGCTCAGGCGGTAATACAGGTCCTCACGAAAGCGCCCTACGGCGACCATGTGCTGCAGGTCGCGGTGCGTGGCAGACACCACGCGCAGGTCGGCATGCCGCAGCTCGGTGCTGCCCACGCGGCGGTAGGTGCCGGTCTCCAGCAGACGCAGCAGCTTGACCTGCAGTGGCAGGGGGATGTCGCCCACTTCGTCCAGAAACAGCGTGCCACCGTCTGCCGCCTCCACCAGCCCCGGCCGGGCCTGGGCCGCGCCGGTGAAAGCACCTTTCTCATGCCCGAACAGCTCGGACTCGAACAGCGTCTCGGGCATGCTGGAGCAGTCCACGGGCACCAGCGCCCGCCGTGCGCGCAGGCTGCCTTGGTGCACGGCATGGGCCACCAGCTCCTTGCCCGTGCCCGACTCTCCCAGAAGCAACACCGCAGCCCGCGAAGGCGCCACCCGCGCCACCAGCCCCAGCATCTTCTGGAACGCGGGCGACCGCCCGATGAGCCCCTGCGTTGATGGCACCGGCCGCGCAGCAGCCGGCAAAGGCACCATCTTTTCGACAAAGAACCCCGTGGTGCCGTCCGCCCCCGCCACCGGCGTCAGCTCGATCTGCACATATTCCTCGCCCTGGGCCGTGTGGTGCACATGCAGCACCCGTTCGCGTTGCCCCGAGGCGCGCGCCTGCGCAAGCGGACAGGACTCGCCCGCCTGGTCACAGGGCACGCTGGCGTGGTGGGACACGGCGTGGCAGGTGCGCCCCACCACACTGCCCTCCGCACCGCCTTCGATACCGCCCGATGCACCGAACTGGCGGCGATAGGCCCCATTGGCCGCCAGGATGCGATAGCGGTCGTCCAGCAGGATGTGTGGATCGGGCAGGCCCTCCAGAAAGGACACCAGTTCGGCAGGCGGCGCGGGGAGACGGGGCATGGCAACACCTCGGTGCAGGCAAAGGCCCTGACGGTGCACCGGTTTCGCCGACGGGCCTTTGATCTATGCCATGCGGACTGCAATGGATGGCAGTTGGCAGTTAATTTGGCAGACGGAGTGGCAGTCCATCCGGCTGGGGCCGGGCCTGCGGCGCGCCCGCTCACACGATATGCGCGCGCAACCTGTTGAATTCAAAGGCTTTTCATGCGGGACGCGTCATGGCAGGCCGGTCTTGCGGGTGATGGCACGTCGTTTGCGGTAGAGCATTGCCGCCCACAGCGTTGCGGGCGGTGGCCGTCACCCCGTCGAGCCCTCTCTCGGTCTCGGCGCCACGGCCAGTCCTACCTCTCTCTGAAAGCACCCCATGTCCCTCCACCCCGCTACTCCCCATGGCCCCCTTCCAGGCACCGACGGCGATCCCTCCGCAGAGCGTCGGCAGCTGGTGCTGCTGACAGCGGCCACGGGCTGCGTGGCGGCGGCAGGGGTCGCCGTGCCCCTGGTGTCCAGCCTGGCCCCCAGCGAACGCGCACGGGCCATGGGCGCCGGTGTGGAGGTGGATATCAGCGACCTGGCGCCCGGTGGCGTGAAGACGGTGGAATGGCGCGGCAAGCCCGTGTGGGTCATGCGGCGTACGCCCGAAATGCTGGCCGCCCTGCCCCAGCAAGACGCCGCGCTGGCCGACCCGGCCTCGCGCAAGGACCAGCAACCCGAGTACGCCCGCAACCCGCAACGCTCCATCCGCCCTGAGGTGTTTGTCACGGTGGGTATCTGCACGCACCTCGGCTGCTCCCCCACCGCCGTGCATGCAGGCACCAGCAACCCCAGCGTGGGAGACCAATGGCAGGGTGGTTTCTTTTGCCCCTGCCACGGCTCCACCTTCGACCTGGCGGGCCGCGTCTTCAAGAACAAGCCCGCGCCCACCAACCTGGAGGTACCGCCGCACCGCTATGTGTCTGACACCCGGTTGCTCATCGGGGACGACGCGGCCTGAGCGATGGCAGCCGACTGGGGCGGCACATTCCCGGCTCCGCTTCGCGTCAGACCTGCTTCTGCCGCCACAGCACATCCAGCACATGCTGGGTGGCGCGCTCCACCGGGCCCGCGCGGTGGGCAATGCCCAGGGGGCGCCACAGCCGGGGCTGCACCGGCAGCATGCGGATGCGCGGGTCCAGCGGCGTGGCGGTGGAGGCCTCGTGCGGAAGCAGCGTGGCTCCGTAGCCCGCAGCCACCAGGCTCTTGATGGCATCGTTGTAGTTGAGCTGGATGCGCGCCTTGGGTTGCTCGCCCGCCAGGGCCAGCCATTCGCTCGTCAGGCGCGACAGGCTGGTGCCATCGTCATTCAGGATCAACGGCTGCCCCGCCAGCCACTGGGGCGTGACCCTGCGGGGCGCCGTCCAGGCCGAGGGGACAAACGCCATCACCGGGTCGCGCCGCCAGGGCATCACCGTCACCCCGCGCACCGCGGCCATGGGCAAGGCCACCAGGCCCACGTCCAGCGTGCCCAGGGCCAGCCGCGACACGGTCTCCAGCGACGTGAGCACCACCACCTGCACATCGATGCCGGGGTGGTGCTGGCCGAGCACCTCCAGCGCCTGGGGCAGCAGGTGCGCGATGGCGCCGGTGGACGCGCCCAGGCGCACCCGCCCCTCCAGCCCCTGCACCTGGCGCCGCACCAGGTCCATGGCCTCGTCGGCATCGGCCAGCAGGCGCCGGGCCCGCTCCACCAGCACCTCGCCCGCGCCGGACGGCCGCACCTCGCCCCGCTTGCGCACCAGCAACGGCGCCCCAATCAACGCCTCCAGGTCGGCAATGTGCAGGCTGACGGTGGGAGGTGCCAGATGCAGCGTGCGGGCCGCTTCGGCAAAAGACCCGAGATCAGCGATGGTGACCAGGGTGCGCAGCCGGTCGAGATTGAGTTCGCGCATGACGTTCAGCAGAACTGATCTTGAAGTTTGTGAAATTCAACTTTTCAAAGTTTAGACCGGCGCCGAAGATTCCACATCCCCCCATGCCAGGAATCCACACCATGACCCACCAGCCCCTTGTTTTTATCGACGGCGACCAAGGCACCACCGGCCTGCAAATCCACCAGCGCCTGCACGGCCGCACCGACCTGCAGGTGCTGACACTGCCCGAAGCCGACCGCAAGAACCCCACCCGCCGCGCCGACGCCATCAACAGCTGCGACATCGCCATCCTGTGCCTGCCCGACGCCGCCGCCCGCGAAGCAGTCGCCGCCATCCACAATCCCGCCGTGCGCGTGATCGACGCCAGCTCGGCCCACCGCACGGACGCGCAATGGGTCTATGGCTTTCCGGAAATGGATGCGGCGCAGGCCGCGCGCATCGCCAGCGCGCAACGCGTCAGCAACCCCGGCTGTTACCCCACAGGCGCTATCGCACTGCTGCGGCCCCTGGTGCAGGCCGGCTTGTTGCCTGCCGACCATGCACTCAACATCCATGCAGTGTCGGGATACTCCGGGGGTGGGCGCGCCCGCGTGCAAGCGCACGAAGGCCCCGAGGCAGCCCATGCGCCCGCCTTCCAGGTCTACGGGCTGCAGCTGGAACACAAACACACGCCCGAAATCGCGCAACACGCCGGGCTGTCGCAGCGCCCGTTTTTCTTGCCCTCGTACGGCGCCTTCCGCCAGGGCATCGTGCTGACCGTCGGGTTGCATCTGCGGCAGCTCGCGCCGGGCACACAAGGCGAACTCCTGCACGCCTGCCTGCAGCAGCACTATGCCGACGCCCCCTTTGTCGAGGTGATGCCTCCCGCCGCTACCGAAGTAGCCGAACACCTGGACCCACAGGCCCTGAACGGCACCAACCAGTTGCGGCTGGGGGTGTTCAGCAACGCCCGCCACGGCCAGGTGTTGCTGACCGCCGTGTTTGACAACCTGGGCAAGGGCGCCTCGGGGGCGGCAGTGCAGAACCTGGATCTGATGCTGAGCGGCGCGGCCTGACGGACGCGGGCAGAGCTGGAGAGGCAAAGCCTTCACCCTAATGTTCTGGGGGGGTGTCTTGAAATGGCCACAAATGCCCGTATCATTAGCACTCACCGCAGACGAGTGCTAACACTGCGCTCCCTGCTGGCAGTTTGGTGGCCCCGGATGGCCGGGGCTGATTGAATCCATCAGCTTTTTTTACTGAAAACAGGAGCAATGCAATGAACCTTCGCCCTCTGCACGATCGCGTGATCGTCAAGCGTATTGAAAGCGAAACCACGACGGCCTCCGGCATCGTGATCCCTGACAACGCCGCCGAAAAGCCCGATCAAGGTGAAGTGTTGGCCGTGGGCCCTGGCAAGAAGAACGACAAGGGTGAAGTGATCGCCCTGAACGTGAAGGTCGGCGACCGCGTTCTGTTCGGCAAGTACTCGGGCCAGACCGTCAAGGTCAACGGCGACGAGCTGCTGGTCATGAAAGAAGACGACCTGTTTGCCGTGGTCGAGAAGTAATTCCTCACCCCTGCGTTACTCATCTTTTCATAGCTGCTCGCGCCGATTGATCAAGCGCTAGCAGCCAATTTGAACCCAATTTTCAGGAGCTCCAAAATGGCAGCAAAAGACGTAGTTTTCGGCGGCGAAGCCCGCGCACGCATGGTTGAAGGCGTGAACATCCTGGCCAACGCGGTCAAGGTCACGCTGGGCCCCAAGGGCCGCAACGTGGTGCTGGAGCGCTCGTTCGGCGCCCCCACCGTGACCAAGGACGGTGTGTCCGTGGCCAAGGAAATCGAACTCAAGGACAAGCTGCAGAACATGGGCGCCCAGCTTGTGAAGGAAGTGGCTTCGAAGACCAGCGACAACGCTGGTGACGGCACCACCACCGCCACCGTGCTGGCCCAAGCCATCGTGCGCGAAGGCTCCAAGTACGTGGCCGCTGGCCTGAACCCCATGGACCTGAAGCGCGGTATCGACAAGGCCGTGCTGGCCCTGACCGAAGAGCTGAAGAAGGCTTCCAAGCCCACCACCACCTCCAAGGAAATCGCCCAAGTGGGTTCGATCTCCGCCAACTCCGACGAATCCATCGGCAAGATCATTGCTGACGCCATGGACAAGGTCGGCAAGGAAGGCGTGATCACCGTGGAAGACGGCAAGTCGCTGCAAAACGAGCTGGATGTCGTGGAAGGCATGCAGTTTGACCGCGGCTACCTGTCGCCCTACTTCATCAACAACCCAGAAAAGCAAGCCGCTCTGCTGGACAACCCCTTCGTGCTGCTGTTCGACAAGAAGATCAGCAACATCCGCGACCTGCTGCCCACGCTGGAGCAAGTTGCCAAGGCTGGCCGTCCCCTGCTGATCATTGCCGAAGAAGTCGAAGGCGAAGCCCTGGCTACGCTGGTGGTCAACACCATCCGCGGCATCCTGAAGGTTGTGGCTGTCAAGGCTCCTGGCTTCGGCGACCGTCGCAAGGCCATGCTGGAAGACATCGCCATCCTGACGGGCGGCAAGGTCATCGCTGAAGAAGTGGGCCTGAGCCTGGAGAAGGTGACCCTGGCCGACCTGGGCCAAGCCAAGCGCATCGAAGTGGGCAAGGAAAACACCATCATCATCGATGGTGCTGGTGCCGCTGCCGACATCGAAGCCCGCGTGAAGCAAATCCGCATTCAGATCGAAGAAGCGACCAGCGACTACGACCGTGAAAAGCTGCAAGAGCGCGTGGCCAAGCTGGCTGGCGGCGTGGCAGTGATCAAGGTCGGCGCTGCGACCGAAGTCGAAATGAAGGAAAAGAAGGCCCGCGTGGAAGACGCCCTGCACGCTACTCGCGCTGCGGTGGAAGAAGGCATCGTGGCCGGTGGTGGCGTGGCCCTGCTGCGCGCACGCCAAGCGGCTGGCGAGATCAAGGGTGACAACCCTGACCAGGACGCTGGCGTGAAGCTGATCCTGAAGGCCATCGAAGCCCCTCTGCGCGAGATCGTTTACAACGCTGGTGGCGAGCCATCGGTGGTGGTGAACGCCGTGCTGAACGGCAAGGGCAACTACGGCTTCAACGCTGCCAACGACACCTACGGCGACATGATCGAAATGGGTATCCTGGACCCCACGAAGGTGACCCGTACCGCTCTGCAGAACGCCGCTTCCGTGGCATCACTGCTGCTGACGACCGAAGCCATGGTGGCTGAGGCTCCAAAGGACGACGCACCTGCTGCTGGCATGCCCGACATGGGCGGCATGGGTGGCATGGGCGGCATGGGCATGTAATTGCCCGGCCCCTGCGCAGCAGCCCAGTGCTCGCTGCGCAGTCCGCAATATAAAAGCCCGCAGGCCTTACGGTCTGTGGGCTTTTTTCATGGGCGCCAACGCGGGGCGTCAGCTTGCGGCGGCTTTACTCCCCGCTGGGCTGCACCCACCAGTAAATCAGCACCAGGGTACCAATACCGGTGAGCGACAGCAGCTGCCACCAGCCGGAGCGCCCAATGTCATGCAAGCGGCGTGCGCCCACCGCCAGCGCGGGCAGCAGCAGGGCCAAGGCAGCGATGCCGTAGAGCACCTGGCTGATCAGGGTGGCAATCACCAGCACGCCGAGCTGGAACAGCGCGAACCACCAGAACTCGGAGCGTGGCGCACGGCCCGAAAACCCGGCGTACTGCGCGAAGCAGCTTTTGACAGCCGAAACAAAATCCATAGCGAACTCCCTCTCTTGAACAATCGTTGCTCGGTCACGGGGTATCCCCGCGTGGCCATGATAGAGGGGCGTTGCGACAAGTCCAGCCGGCTCGACACACACAGCGGCCACGCTGTGCCGCCAGCGCCACGGATTTTTGAAGTCAGACGCTATTATTTTTATAGCAACCAGCGCTTATTGCACTAGCGCATGGGGCACTTTCGGCAGCAAACCCAGCGCTAGCGATCCCTCAGGCCGCCTTGCGCAGCGCCTGGGTGTCGCGCGCCAGTTGCGTGATGCGCGCCCAGTCGCCCGCACGCACCGCGTCGGTGGGCGTGAGCCACGAGCCCCCCACGCAGCGCACATTGGGCAGCGCCAGGTAGTTGGAAGCGGTGGCGTTGGTGATGCCGCCGGTAGGGCAAAAGCTCACCTGGCCAAACGGGCTGGCCCAGGACTTGAGCAGCGGGATGCCACCCACGGCCTCGGCCGGGAACAGTTTGAGGAACGAGAACCCATCGGCCAGCGCCGCCATGATCTCGCTCGACGTGGCCACGCCGGGCAGCAGCGGCAGGTTCAGGCCCTTGCAGGCGCTGCCCACGGCCGAGGTGTAGCCGGGGCTCACGGCAAAACGCGCACCGGCTTCGCTCGCACGACGGGCGTCATCGGCGTTGAGCACCGTGCCCACACCCACCACGGCCTCGGGCAGATGGCAGGCGATGGCTTCGATGGCAGGCAGACCCGCAGCGGTGCGCAACGTCACCTCCAGCACCTTCACGCCACCGGCCAGCAATGCCTCGGCCAGGGGCAGAGCGTCTTCCACGCGATCGATCACGATGACGGGGATGACCGGACCATGGCTGGCGATGTCGAGGGGATTCATGGGGGTGGAAGCAGGGGTTACAGCCATGTGCAGGCTCCTTGTTCGGCACCGCCTGCGTGGCGGCGAAAGTTGGTGAAGAGTTCACGGCCAAAGCCGATGGGTGATGGGGCGTTGAAGGGTGCCGGGGCGCGCGCGGCCCACTCGGCATCGTCCACCAACACATCGAGCGTGCCAGCGACTGCATCCACCCGCACGATGTCGCCATCGCGCACCTTGGCCAGCGGACCACCGGCCAGTGCCTCGGGCGTGACGTGGATGGCAGCAGGCACACGGCCCGATGCGCCGCTCATGCGACCGTCAGTCACCAGCGCCACCTGGAAGCCTTGGTTCTGCAGCACCGCCAGCGGGGGCGTGAGCTTGTGCAGCTCGGGCATGCCGTTGGCCTGCGGCCCCTGAAAACGCACCACGGCCACCATGTCCTGGTTGACCTCGCCCGCGCTGAAGGCGGCGAGCAGGGCTTCTTGCGAATCGAAAACACGCGCCGGGGCCTGGACAACGTGGCGGTCTTCGGGCACAGCCGAGACCTTGATCACCGCACGGCCCAGGCGGCCTTGCAGAAGGCGCAGGCCGCCCGTGGGCGAGAAGGGTTCGCTCACAGGCCGCAGCACCGAGGTGTCGCCCGATACGGCGGGTGCGCTCTTGCCGCCATCGGCAATGCCGCCCGCGTTCACGCTCAATACATCGGGGTGCATGAAGCCGCCCGCCAGCAGCTCGCGCAGGATCCACGGCGGGCCGCCTGCGGCCTGGAACTGGTTCACATCGGCATCGCCGTTCGGATACACGCGGGCCAGCAGGGGCACCACGGACGAGAGCTCGTCAAAGTCCGTCCAGTCGATCAGGATGCCCGCGCTGCGTGCAATGGCTACCCAATGGATCAGGTGGTTGGTGGAGCCTCCCGTGGCCAGCAAGGCCACCATGGCGTTGACGATGCAGCGCTCGTCCACCAGCTTGCCGATGGGGGTGAAACGCGATCCGCGCTTGCCGATGTCGAGCAAGGTGCGCAGCGCCTGGCGGGTGAAGGCCTCGCGCGCCTCGGTGCCGGGGGACTCGAACGCCGCGCCGGGCACATGCAGGCCCATGGCTTCGAGCAGCATCTGGTTGCTGTTGGCCGTGCCGTAAAAGGTGCAGGTGCCGGGGCTGTGGTACGCGGCGGACTCGGCCTTGAGCAGTTCGTCACGCCCCACCAGACCTTGTGCGTACTGCTCGCGCACCTTGGATTTGTCCTTGTTCGACAGGCCCGTGCCCATGGGGCCTGCGGGCACGAACACGCAGGGCAAGTGGCCGTAGTGCAGCGCACCGATCAGCAAGCCCGGCACGATCTTGTCGCACACGCCCAGCAGCAGCGCGCCATCAAACACATCATGGGACAGCGCTACCGCAGTGGCCATGGCAATGGCATCGCGGGAGAACAGCGACAGCTCCATGCCGGGCGTGCCCTGCGTCACACCGTCGCACATCGCGGGTACACCGCCCGCCACTTGCACGGTGGCGCCCAACTTGGCGGCTTCGTCACGCAGGATGGCAGGGTAGCCTTGGTACGGCTGGTGGGCCGAGAGCATGTCGTTGTAGGCCGTGACGATGCCGATGTTGGGCGCCTTCTCGACCGTGACCTTGAACTTGTCAGAACCCGGCAGCGCCGCGTAGGCATGGGCCAGGTTGGCGCAGCCCATGCGGTCTTGGGCGGGCTTGCGGGCGATCATGGCGTCAACGCCGGCAAGGTAGGCGCTGCGGGTGTCTGCGCTGCGCTGGACAATGCGCTCGGTCACGCGCGCTACAACTGGGTGCATGGAAGTCTCCATCGGTGGGTGGCAAGGCCCCATGCATGGTGCCGGGGCTCAGTATCTGAGGCCCTAGAATGTAACTCGATAACCACCCCGCTTCAACCCATGTCCCTGCAAACCTTGCCCTTGCCGCCATCCGAACTGGGCGAATCGCCCTTCTGGCACCCCACGGAAAAATCCCTTTACTGGTGTGACATTCAGGGACAAGCGGTGCATGCATGGCATCCCGAAAGCGGCCGCCACCGGCAATGGCGCATGCCCAGCGAGCCCGGCTGTTGCGCGCCGGCGCCCGACGGACGTTTGGTAATCGGGTTACGAAACGGTTTCTATCTTCTGGACACGGCTAAGGACAGCGCAGACCCCACCGCCCTCACCTGCCTGGCCCTGCTGCCGCCGGAGCAGCACGACACCGCGGTCCTGCGCTTGAACGACGGCCGCTGCGATACCGCAGGCCGCTTCTGGGCGGGCTCGGTCATCACACCCCGCACAGCACCGAATGCCGCGCTGTGGCGCCTGCAGGCCGATGCCAGCAGCGCCACCGGCTACAGCGTGCGCCAGATGGCAGGCGACAACTTCACCGCCAACGGCCTGGCCTTCAGCCCCGACAACTGCACGATGTACTGGTCCAACACACCCGAACACCGCGTTGACCAGTTCGACTTTGATGTGTCTACCGGCGAGATCACCAACCGCCGCCCCTGGGTGCAGTTCGACCGCAAGGTGGACGGCCGACCCTACGACGGCCGACCCGATGGCGCGGCGGTGGATGTGGAGGGGAATTACTGGGTCGCTATGTATGAGGGGGCATGCGTGTTGCAACTCTCGCCAGCGGGTGAGGTGCTGCAGCGCATTGCGGTGCCGGTGCAGTGCCCGACCATGGTGTGTTTTGGGGGGGAGCATTTGCGGACATTGTTCATTACGTCGGCGCGGGCGGGGAGGCCTGTAGAAGAGCAGCAGGCGGCGATTCCGGCGGGGTCGCTGTTCAGCGTGCGGATGGAGGTGGCAGGACTGCCAGTCAACGCATTCCAATGTGCATAAGAAGGAGCGATCCAGCGTGCCCAGCGGCAATGCTTGCAGGCCCGTTTTCCCGGCTTACTGATTGGCCGTGTATCGCAGCCAGCCAGCAATCGTTCCGCTGCGTCCACCAGCATCCTTGGGATGCATCCGCCCTTCGCTGACGGGCACCTCTTCGAAGTCGAAAGGGCTCATTCCTTCAATACAGGCGACATTGATCCCGTATTGATGAGGAGAGGACCGGCGTTGATGAAACGTGTAGATGCCGCAGCGGGAACAAAAGTAGTGTTTGGCCTCACGCGTGTTGAACTGGTACAGGGTCAGTACATCCGCGCCTTGCAATACCTTCATATCGCTCAAGTTGGCAGAAACAGCCACCGCGCCACGCATGCGGCAGTAGGAGCAGTTGCATCTACGGGCACTGCGCAAGCCGTCTGCGAGCTGTATCTCAAACCGAACTGCACCGCAATGACAGGCCGCTTGGTACATGGGCCGACTTTCTGTGGCGATTTCGCTCATACACAAACCTCGTCCTTGGAAATGGCAGTAGCCGCCATTCTCCGCGCTCAAGTCCCCGCTGCCACCACTCCCAGCACGTCATAACACGCCCCCATGTTGTGATAATCCACCTTCCCCGCATTGCTCTTTTCGCGGGTGGTGTTGCGGTTGTCGCGGTGCAGGATGCGAAACCATGCGCCGTGTTCGTGGTCCACAAAATGCGCCCAGCAGTATGCCCAGATGCGGTCGTACCACTGCCAGTAACGCTCGTCGCCCGTGCACCCGGCTAGCACCGCAGCAGCGGCTAGGCTCTCAGCTTGCACCCAGTGGTATTTGCCGTCGTCGCAGATGCTGCCATCGGGCGCCATGCCGTAGTACAGGCCGCCGTGCTCAGCGTCCCAGCCGCGCTCCATGGCGGTATCAAACAGGCGCTGTGCACAGGGCAGGTGCCAATCAGCGGGTAGCAAAGCATCGAGTTGCAGCAGCAGTTTGGCCCATTCGGTCTGGTGGCCGATCTGGTAGCCCCAGGGGCGGAAGATGTTGCTGCGGTCGTGGCGGTTGTAGTCCCAGTCCACGGACCAGTCGGCGTGGAAGTGTTCCCACAACCACCCTTCAGCGGCGGGAGCAAGGGCGGCGGTGGACAGCGCGGCCTGCCGCTGGCAGATGCCTTGTGCGAGTTGCTCCGCACGCTCGATGTAGCGATGCTCGCCCGTGGCGCGGAAGGCCGAGATCATGGCCTCGCAGGCGTGCATGTTGGCGTTCTGGCCCCGGTAGCTGGTCAGCTGCCACTCGGGGCTGGCCTCGTCGGCATACAGGCCTGCGGCGGGTTGCCAGAAATGCTGTTCGGCGATATCAAAGGCCTCAGCCAGCCACGCGCGGGCTTCGGGCACTCCGGCCTCGTAAGCGCGGGCATAGGCCAGCATCACAAAGGCCATGCCGTAGCAGTGGCGCGTGGCGTCTTGCACGGTGGTGCGGCCATCCTGCCAGTCGATCAGCCAGGCGTAGCCGCCCGTGGCAGGGTCGAGGAACGCGGTGCGCAGGAACGTGAGCGCGTGCCGCATGCCCGCCTGATAACGCGCCTCCCCCGTGGTGCGGTAGAGCATGGCGTGCGTGACCACAAAACGGGTGGCGCTGACGAGGTGGCGGGTGTGCGTGTCGTAAACCGTGCCGTCGTCCAGAAAGAAGTGGAACTGCCCGCCGCTCGGGTCGGTGGCCACGGGGTCGTAGAACGCCATGGTGTCGCGCAGATGCTGGCGCAAAAAGGCAGCGGAGCGGAAGTCTGGCAGGGGCGGGATCGCCATGGCGTGTGTCTCCTGGTCTGTGGCTATGGGCAAGAAACCGCGCTAGTTTCTGCCGGTGGGGCGCCTGGTCTCGCGCCAGCGCTACCCCAAGGACGGTGCAGTGCCGTGAGAGTCAGGCCGCGTTGCGCAACAAGCCCAGCAGGCCCGCCGTGGAGCCATCGAGTCCGGCCACATCACCGCTCTCCAGGCGCGCCTCAATGTCCTTGGCCAGCACCTTGCCCAGCTCCACGCCCCATTGGTCAAAGCTGTTGATCCCCCACAGGCTGCCGCTCACAAACACGCGGTGCTCCTGCAGCGCAATCAATGCGCCCAACGAAGTGGGGGTGAGTGATTCGAGCAGCATCAGGGTGCTGGGGCGGTTGCCCGGAAAGTGCCGGTGGCCGTCGTCGCTGGCCTTGCCCACCATCAGCGCCTGCGTTTGCGCCAGCGCGTTGGCCAGCAGCTTTTGCTGGTGGCCCGGCAGCGGGTGTGATGCCTTGCGCACGGCCACGATCTCCAGCGGCAGCACGTCGGCGCCCTGGTGCAGCATCTGGAAGAACGCATGCTGGCCGTTGGTGCCGGGCTCGCCCCACAGCACGGGCGACGTCACGCACGCCAGCGTGCTGCCGTCCTGCGCCACACGCTTGCCATTGCTTTCCATCTCCAGCTGCTGCAGGTAGGCCGAGTACCGGCCCAGCGCCGCGTGATAGGGCGCGATGCAGCGGCTGGTAAAGCCGTGGAAGTTGCGGTACCAGACATCGAGCAGGCCCAGGCGCACGGGCAAGTTCTGCGCCAGCGGCGCGGTGCGGAAATGCTCGTCCATGGCATGCGCGCCCGCGAGGAAGTCGCGGAAGCCCTGCGCACCAATCGCGATGGCGATGGGCAGGCCAATGGCCGACCACAGCGAGTAACGGCCGCCCACCCAGTCCCAGAAACCGAAGGTGGTGGTAATGCCCAAGGCGCCAGCGGCTTCGATGTTGGTGGTGAGCGCTGCAAAGTGGCGGGCCACATCGCGACCGCCCTGGGCAGCAAACCACGCGAGCGCCGAGCGCGCGTTGGTCATGGTCTCTGCCGTGGTGAAGGTTTTGGACGCGATGAGGAACAGCGTGCTCTCGGGCCGCAAACCCTTGAGCACATGGTGCAGCTCGTGCCCATCCACGTTGGAGACAAAGTGAAAGCGCTTGCCGGGGATGCGGAACTCTTCGAGCGCACGCACGGCCATGTGCGGGCCCAGGTCCGACCCGCCGATGCCGATGTTCACCACGTCGGTGATGGCGGCATCGCTGCGCACCCGCTCGGCGTACTGCAGCATGGCGTCAAGCGTGTGGTGCACATCGGCCAGGCGCTGCGCGGTCTCGGGCACATCACCGGGCAGGGCCACGCCTGCAGGGCGGCGCAGCAGCGTGTGCAGCACGGCGCGGTTTTCGGTGGTGTTGATGGCCTCGCCAGCAAACATCGCATCGCGGTGTTGCACCAGGCCGCAGTCGCGGGCCAGGTCCAGCAGCAACGCTTCGGTATCGCGGTCCCACAGGTTCTTGGACAGGTCGGCAAACACATGCGGGGCCGACTGGCTGAAGGCGGCAAACCGCTGGGCGTCCTGCGCAAACGCCTGGCGCATGTCCAGGTGCTGGCCGTGGGAGGCGTAGTGGGCGGCCAACTGGGGCCACAGCGCAGACTGGTCGCAACGGAGAGGCATGGTCATCAAACAGGTAGGGTGAAAAGCGCGGAGATAGTAACTTGATTACACAATCAAATGGCTTATTGGCAGGTTCTTTTGAGTTACACGCAGTAGTAACAAGGCAGCATTCTTTGGAAAATCATGTAACGTGATTACAATCCCACACAACAAAACGAACCACCCCATCACGGAGACACCATGAGTTTTGACCTCGTCCTGTTCGGCGGCACCGGCGACCTTGCCTGGCGCAAGCTCATGCCCGCATTGTTTCAGGCCTTTCGGCATGGCACGCTGCCTGAGGGGGGGCGCATCATTGCGGTCGCACGCGACGACCTGAGCGACGAACAATACCGCAGCCTGATCCAGTCGCGGTTCGACAGCGTGGAACTGGCCAAGCGCCCCAGCCCGGACGAGTTTGCACGCTTCGCGGCACTGCTGCATTACCTGCGCATGGACCTGTCCAAAACCCAGGACTACGAACGCCTGGCAGAGACCCTGAAGGCGCGCGGCGCCCACTCGGTGGTGATGTACGTGGCGACCGCGCCCAGCCTGTTCACCAACGTGTGCGAGCAGATCGCCGCCGTGGGCCTGAACGGCCCCACCACCCGCGTGGTGCTGGAAAAGCCCCTGGGCCACGACCTGCAGTCCAACCAGGCCATCAACGACACGCTGCGTCGCGTGCTCAAGGAAGAACAGGTCTTCCGCATCGACCATTACCTGGGCAAGCCGTCGGTGCAGAACCTGTTTGCGCTGCGCTTTGGCAACGCGCTGTTCGAGCCCCTGTGGCGCCGCGAGACCATCGCCAACATCCAGATCACGATTGCCGAAGAGCTGGGCGTGGAATCGCGCGGTGCCTTCTACGACCAGACCGGTGCGCTGCGTGACATGGTGCAAAACCACGCCTTGCAACTGCTGTGCGCCATCGGCATGGAGCCGCCCATCAACTCCAGCGCCAACGCCATCCGCGACGAAAAGCTCAAGGTGCTGCAGTCGCTCAAGCCCTGGACGCTGGAGACCATCGGCCAGCACGTGATCCGTGGGCAGTACGCGGCCGGCAACCACCAGGGCCAGCCCGTGCCCGGCTACGCGCAAGAGAAAGGCGTGGCCGCCAGCAGCACCACCGAGACCTTTGTGGCGCTGCGCACCGAGATCAGCAACTGGCGCTGGGCGGGCGTGCCGTTTTACATCCGCACCGGCAAGCGGCTGGCGGGGCGCGACGCGCACATCGTCATCAACTTCCGGCCCGTGCCCCACCCCATCTTCAAGACCCCTGCGGGCGCCGCCAACCGCCTGGTGATCAACCTGCAACCCAAGGACGGGCTGGAACTGCACCTGATGGCGCAGGGCGCCGCCCAGCACCAGACCGAACCCGCGCTGTCGCAGGTGCACCTGAACCTGGACTTTGACCAGCGCTTTGGCACCGAGCGCGTGGGCGCCTACGAACGCTTGCTGCTCGACGTGATTGCGGGTCGCCTGAACCTGTTTGTGCGCAGCGACGAGCAGGAAGAAGCCTGGCGCTGGGTAGAGCCCATCCTGCAGTACTGGAAGAACGACCCGGCAGGCCCACGCCCCTACCCCGCCGGCAGTTGGGGGCCGCGTGCCGCCAGCGCGATGATTGCGCGCGACGGGTATTGCTGGAGCGAGGAGATGTGAGAGCCTCGCCACCGGTGGCTGCAGACATTCGCAGCCCCGGTCGCTGGGCCTTGTTTTCTTCAGGTCTGCGCAGCCTCGCTGTGCAGCCACGACAAAAAGGCCTCCACCGCCGGGCGCTTGGCGTGCCGCTCGGGGTACACCGCAAAATGCGCCTTCACCCGCACGGCCTGGTCCATGCCGAACGGGGCCTTCAGTCGGCCATCGGCCAGGTGCCCGCCTGCGTTGACGGCGCTCTCCAGGGCCACGCCCAGGCCTTGTGTAGCGGCATCCAGCGACATCTGTGCTCGGTCAAACCGCAGGGAGAAACGGTCGGGCGCCCGCAATTTGGTGAACCGGCCAAACCAGTCCGACCACTGCACGATGCTCACATTGCTCTGGATCAGCGGCAGGTCCAGCAACTGCTCCGCGCGCTTGAGCTTGTGCGCCTTGATGAAGGCCGGACTGGCGAGCGGCACGATCGCTTCCTCGAACAGCGGCTCCACCACCAGATCGCCCCATTGCGGAATGCCGTAGCGGATGTCGATGTCGGCCTGGCCGAGCGCGAAATCGCTGGGCGTGTGGGCGGCTGAGAGGTTGAGCGATATCTCCGGGTAGGCCTGCGCAAAGCGGTGCAGGCGCGGCATGAGCCACAGGCTGGCGATGCTGGGTGCCGTGTGCACATACAGGCTGTTGCGGATGCCATGCCGCAAATCGTCGGTGGCCGTGGCAATGGCGTTGAGCGCAGCCCCCACATGCATCAGGTAATGCTCGCCCGCAGGGCTCAGGCGCACCCCATGGGCGCTGCGCTCGAACAGGCGAATGTCCAGTTGCGCCTCCAGCCGCGAAACCTGGTGGCTGATGGCCGAGGCCGTGAGGTTCAGCTCCGCCGCGGCCAGCGCGAAGCTGCGGCGGCGTGCCACGGCCTCAAAGGCCTGCAGATTGGCAATGGGCGGCAAGGTGGGCATGGGGTGAACCCTGACGTTAGATGACGGAATGTCATCTTACGCTGATGATTCATCGCTTGTCATCATCTTGAGCGGCTTTGAGAATCGGCTCCCAGAACAGGAGACACCGCTTTGACAGCCGCCCTCACGGGCAGCGCGCAAGTCTCCTGCACCTTCACACCACAGGAGACAAGACACATGCTGCTCAAGGACCAGGTTGCCATCATTACCGGCGGGGCGGGACTCAACGGCCTCGGGTTTGCCACCGCCCGCCTGATGGCCGAGCAAGGCGCCAAAGTCGCCATCCTCGACCTCGAAGCCGCCGACCCTGCAGGCGCCGCCGCGCGGCTGGGCGAGGGCCACCTGGGCCTGGTGGCCGATGTGACCGACAAGACATCGTGCGAAGCCGCCGCCGCCCAGGTGCGTGCGCATCTCGGCCGTATCGACACGCTGGTCAACAACGCGGGCATCACCCAGCCCGTCAAGACGCTGGAGATCACCGGCGCCGACTACGACCGCATTCTTAACGTCAGCCTGCGCGGCACGCTGTACATGTCCCAGGCCGTGCTGCCCACACTGCGCGCGCAGCAAAGCGGCTCCATCATCTGCATCTCGTCGGTGTCAGCCCAGCGCGGCGGCGGCATTCTGGGCGGGCCCCACTACTCGGCCGCCAAGGCGGGCGTGCTGGGCCTGGCCCGAGCCATGGCCCGCGAGTTCGGCCCCGAGAACATCCGCGTCAACTGCATCACACCCGGACTGATCGGCACGGACATCATCAAGGGCAAGCTGACCGAAGAGAAGAAGGCCGAGATCGCGGAGACCATTCCACTGGCACGCCTGGGCCGGGCCGATGACATTGCCGGCGCCTGCGTGTTCCTGGCCAGCCCGCTGTCGACCTACTGCACCGGCATCACGCTCGATGTGAACGGCGGCATGCTGATCCACTGACCGCCTGCACTACATCTCAACAAACATAAACCAGGAGACAAACCATGCAACGCAAAACCTTCACCCGCACCTTGTTGGCAGCCGCCGCCTTGGCAGTGGCACTGCCCGGGCTCGCCCAGGCACAGACCATGAAGCTCACGCTGGGCCATGGCGCGGCCCCCGGCAATCCTCGCCACGAGGCCGCTGTCAAATTCGCCGAAACCCTCAAGGCCAAGACCGCAGGCCGCATCGAGGTGCAGGTGGCGCCCTCCGCCCAGCTGGGCGACGACGCTGCCATGGTCACGGCCGTGCGCACCGGCGCGCTGGACATGACGGCGAACTCGCAAGGCGCCGTGTCGGTGGCCGTGCCCGAGTACGCCGCCTACGGCATGCCGTTCATGTTCTCGACCCCCGCGCAGGCCTTCAAGCTGCTGGACGGCCCGCTGGGCCAGGAGCTGGCACAGAAGTCGGCCGACAAGGGCATGGTGGTGCTGGGCTATTGGGACAACGGCATCCGTCACATGACCAACAGCAAACGCCCCATCACCAAGGTCGAAGACATGAAGGGCTTAAAGATGCGCACCCCGCCTGACGCAGTGCTGGTGGACATCATGCAGGCGCTGGGTGCCGAGGCGCAGCAGATCAAGTTTGCCGAGCTGTACGTGGCGCTGCAGCAGGGCGTGGTCGATGGGCAGGAGAACCCGCTGGTCAACATCCACGCCAGCAAGCTGTACGAAGTGCAAAAGCACCTGGCACTGACGAGCCACATGTTCCAGATGACGCCGTTCCTCATGAGCAAGCGCACCTGGGACCGCCTGTCCGACGCGGACCGCAAGGCCGTGACCGAAGCGGCTGCCGAGGCCACGGCACTGCAGCGCAAGATGTCGCAAGAGGCCGACGACAAGCTGCTGGACGACCTCAAGGCCAAGGGCGTGCAAGTGACCACGGTGGACAAGGCCGCGTTTGCCAAGGCCACGGCTGCGGTGGACGCCAAGTGGCTGACCACGCCCATCGGGCCGTACCTCAAGAAAGTCATCGCCGCCGCGCGCTGACCGTTCGGGGCGCTGCGGCGCCTGTCCTCATTTTCCCGAAGCCGCTGCACGGGCCCCGGCCCTGCAGCCCAAGGAGTCTCCCGATGAACCTCATCGAATGGGCCGTTGTCGGCGTATGCCGAGTGCTGCTGTGGATCAGCACGTCCGTCATCTTCATCATCCTGGTGGCCAACACCGTGTTGCGCTACGCCACCGGCACCAGCCTGCAATGGGCCAATGAGGTGCCGGAGCTGCTGTTTCCGTGGCTGGTCATGTCTGGCGTGGTGCTGGCGGCAGCGCACGGTGCCCACATCACCACCAGCTTTCTGATGGACGCCGTACCGCCCGCGCTGCGCCGCTGGGCGGCCATCGGCAGCTGGCTGGTGGTGGCAGCGCTGTACGGCACGCTCGCTCGCGCCACCTTTCAGATGCTGGAGATCGTGCACGACGAGAAGTCGCCCATCCTGCAGGTGCCCGGGTCGCTCACCTATGGCTGCGTGATGGGTGGGCTGGTGATGCTGGCGCTGCTGGCGCTCAAGTCGGCCTGGAACGCGTGGGCCACGCCACCGGTGCCCAGCGCCCCCGATGCCGAGACCGCCGTGCCCGAGGCGCACTGGTAAGCCCCGCCACCCCTGCCAAGGATCTCACCATGAGCGCCCTCATTCTTTTTGTCTTTCTCGGCGCGGCCGTGCTGGCCATGCCCATTGCCCATGCGCTGCTGGTCGCGGCCATGGCGGCCGCCGCCACCTCCGACCGCGTGCCGCTCGATCTGCTGGTACAGCAGATGGTGGCGCAGGTGCAGAGTTTTCCGCTGATCGCGATCCCGTTCTTCATGCTCACCGGCTCGCTCATGATGGGCGGCCGCCTGGGGGCAGCGCTGGTGGGCGTGCTCAGCACGTTGATCGGCCGCTTTCACGGCGGACCCGCGCAGGTGGGCGTGCTGTCGTCCACGCTGTTCGGCGGCGTGTCGGGCTCGGCCGTGGCCGATGCCTCGGCCATCGGCTCACTGCTGATTCCCTGGCACAAGCGCCTGGGCTATCCACCCGCTTTTTCTGCCGCCACGCTGGCTGCAGCGGCCACCATCGACATCCTGATCCCGCCCTCGATCCCGATGATTCTGTTCGCCCTGACGGCCAATGCCTCCATCGCGGCACTTTTTGTCGCAGGCATCCTGCCTGGCATCCTGATGTGCGTGGGCTTCATGTTCATGTGCTGGTGGGTTGGCAAGCGCCGCAACTTCCCACGCGACACCACGCCCATCAACTGGAGTGAATTCCGCGTGCACCTGCTGTACTCGTCACCCGCGCTGCTGCTGCCGGTGCTGATCGTGTTGTTCCTGCGCTTTGGCATTGCCACACCCACCGAGGTGGCCGTGTTGTCCACGCTGTACGCTGCTGCGGTGTCGGTGGTGGTGTACCGCGACCTGTCGCTCAAGCGCCTGAACGATGCCGTGGTGCATGCGGGCCTGGCGACCGGCGTGGTGCTGCTGGTGATCATGGCCTCTGCCGCCATCGGCTGGCTGCTGACCTATGACCAGATGCCCACGGGAGTGGCCCACTGGATCCAGCAGAACGTGAGCCAGGGCTGGATCGTGATCCTGATCATGAACCTGCTGATGCTGTTCATCGGCATGTTCATCGACCTGCCCGCCGCCGTGTTGCTGCTGACCCCGGTGTTCCTGCCCCTGGCCGAAAGCATCGGCATGGACCCGGTGCAGCTGGGAATCATGATGGTGGTGAACCTGGCTGTGGGCCTCTACACCCCGCCCGTGGGCACCACGCTGTTCATCACCAGCGCGCTGGCCAAGGTCAAGGTGGGCCAGACGGTGCGCGAGCTGGGGCCGTTTTACTTCGTGGCCTTCCTAGTGCTGGCGCTGGTGTCTTACGTGCCGGCTTCGATCCTTCGCTGACCGCTTTTCTTCCCCCGCTTTCACACAGGAGAACTCCATGACTTCCGCCGCAGACAAACTGCAGGCGCTGGCCCGGTGCGCCCATCGCATCCGCCGCTACGCCGTTCGCATGGGTGAGGTTCAGGGCCAGGGCTACATCGGCCAGGCCCTGGGCTGGGCCGACGTGCTGGCCGTGGCCTACGGCCACGCACTGAACCTGCAACCCCAAGACCCCACCTGGGAGGGCCGTGACCGCTTTCTGCTCTCGCACGGCCACTACGCCATCGCCCACTACGCAGCGCTGATCGAAGCCGGCGTGATTCCGCAGGAGGAGCTGGAAACCTACGGCAGCGACGACAGCCGCCTGCCCATGAGCGGTATGGCCACGTACACACCGGGCATGGAAATCTCGGGCGGCTCGCTGGGCCAGGGCCTGGTGATCGGTGTGGGCATGGCACTGGGCCTGAAGCAGAAGAAGAACCCTGCCTTCGTCTACAACTCCATGAGCGACGGCGAGCTGGACGAAGGCTCGACCTGGGAGGCCGCGATGTCAGCCGCCCACCACCAGCTCGACAACCTGATCTGCCTGGTGGACATCAACAACCAGCAGGCCGACGGCCCCAGCAGCCAGGTGCTGGGCTTCGAGCCGCTGGCCGACAAGTGGCTGGCCTTTGGCTGGCATGTGCAGCGTGTTGATGGCAATGACCTGGCTGCCGTGCTGGCGGCCTTTGATACCGCGCGCAACCTCAAAGAGCCCAAGCCGCGCGTGATCCTGTTCAACACGCTGATGGGCAAGGGCGTGCCCTTCCTGGAGACGCGCGACAAGAACCACTTCATCCGCGTCGATCCGCCCGAGTGGCGGCAGGCCCTCGCCATCCTCGACCAGAACGCCCCCGAAGGAGCCGCCGCATGAACACCGTTGCCGAGAAAAAACCGCGCCTGACCACCTCCGCCATGATCGCCTCCATCGCGGGCGAAGGGCAGCGCGTCAAGGCCGCACCGTTTGGCAAGGCCCTGGTCGAACTGGCCGCCACCCGCCCCGAGATCGTGGGCATGACCGCCGACCTGGCCAAGTACACCGACCTGCACTTGTTTGCGCAGGCCTACCCCGAGCGCTTCTACCAGATGGGCATGGCCGAACAGCTGCTGATGGGCGCGGCGGGCGGGATGGCCAAGGAAGGCCTGATTCCTTTTGCCACCACCTACGCCGTGTTCGGTACACGCCGTGCTTACGACTTCATCCACCAGGTGATCGCCGAAGAAAACCTGAACGTGAAGATGTGCTGCGCGCTGCCCGGCCTGACCACCGGCTATGGCCCCAGCCACCAGGCCACCGAAGACCTGGCCATGATGCGCGGCATCCCCGGCCTGACCATCATCGACCCCTGCGATGCGCTCGACATCGAACAGGCCGTGCCGCAGATGGCGGCACACAACGGCCCCGTCTACATGCGCCTGCTGCGCGGCAACGTGCCGCTGGTGCTGGACGAGTACGACTACCAGTTCGAGCTGGGCAAGGCCAAGCGCCTGGTGGATGGCGACGAGGTGCTCATCATCTCCAGCGGCTTCATGACCATGCGCGCGCTGGAGGTGGCCCAGGCGCTGCAGGCCGACCGCATCGGCGTGAGCGTGCTGCATTGCCCCACCATCAAGCCACTCGATGTAGCAACGATCCTGGCCGAGGTGCAGCGCAAGCCGCGCCTGGTGGTGGTGGCGGAGAACCACTCGGTGGTCGGCGGCCTGGGCGAGGCCGTGGCCAGCGCACTGCTGCAAAACGGCATCCAGCCCGCGCGCTTCCGCCTGGCGGGGCTGCCCGATGCCTACCTGGATGCGGGGGCTTTGCCCACACTGCACGACCGCTACGGCATCAGCACCGATGCGTTGTCGGTGCGCGTCAAGGCGTGGTTGACATAGGGGCGTACCGAGGGGGGCAGGTCCGCGCTCTCTGCGCCAGCGCAATGGCCACTCCGTGTTGCTGTGGCGTTGCAGCGATGTGCAGGTTACCGCGCCCTGCCCTCTTCCACCAGCTCAATCGGCAACCCATCCGGGTCGGCAAAAAAGGTGAACAGTGCGCCCGTGAACGGGTCCACCCGCACCGGCTCCACCGCCACGCCATGGGCGGCCAAGGCGGCCACGCTGGCCCGCATGTCGGCCACGCGCAGGGCCAGGTGGCGCAGACCGCAGGCCTCGGGGTAAGACGGGCGAGACGGGGGATTGGGAAAAGAAAACAGCTCCACCTGCGTGCCATCGGGCAGTTGCAGGTCCAGCTTGTACGACTGCCGCTCGGCGCGGTAGTGCTCGTGCACCACCTGCAGGCCCAGCACCTCGGTGTAGAAGCGGCGGGAGCGCGCATAGTCGCTGGCAATGACGGCCACATGGTGCACGCCGGTGGGCCGGAGCATGGGCGGTGGTGCGCTGTTGCTGCTCATGCATCCGAGCCCGCAATGTCCAGCGCACGCGATGCGCCAAACAGCGCG
The DNA here is from genome assembly GCF_049331375.1 of Acidovorax sp. M14. NCBI lineage: Bacteria > Pseudomonadati > Pseudomonadota > Betaproteobacteria > Burkholderiales > Comamonadaceae > Acidovorax > Acidovorax sp. M14. Next base: position 959,708 of record NZ_CP186263.1, on the reverse strand, counting down.
GGTGTGGCGCTGGGGTCAATCACCCAGCAGGGAATCGTCGCCAGGTAAGACTGGAACCGCCCCTTGGATTCAAACCGCGCACGGAACGGCGACTGGTCAAACCACGTGCCCAGGCGCGGCACCATGCCGCCGCCGATGAACACGCCGCCGCGCGCGCCGAGCGTGAGCGCAAGATTGCCCGCCACGCTGCCCAGAAAGCCGCAGAACAGCTCCAGCGCCTCCAGCGCCAGCGGGTCGTTGGCTTGCAGGGCCAGCTCGGTCACCTGCGCGGCGGAGCTGACTTCCTTGCCGCCGCGCTGGGCCAGCCGGCGCAGCGCGTGGTACAGGTCCACCAGCCCGGCGCCACACACGGCGCGTTCGGCCGACACGTGGCCGTAGCGCTCTTGCAGGATGCCCAGCACATCGAATTCGCGCTGGGTCTGCGCGGCCAGCGTGACATGGCCGCCCTCGCCCGACAGCGGCATCCCCAGGCTGGAGCCGGGCGGAAACACCAGGCCCGACACGCCCAGGCCCGTGCCCGGGCCCAGCAGCGCAATCGCGGCTCCCGGCACGGCCTCGCCACCGCCGACGGGGCGCAGCTGCTCGGGCGTGAGCAGGGGCAGCGCCAGTGCGAGTGCAGTGAAGTCGTTGATGACCACCAGCCGCTCAAAACCAAACGCCTCGCGCACGGCGCGCTGCGAGAAGCTCCAGCTGTGGTTGGTCATGCGGATGGCGTCGCCCGTGACCGGGTTGGCGATGCCAAACGCCGCCTCGCGGGGCGTGGCGATGTTCACCTCGGCCAGGTAGGCCGACAGGGCAGCATCCACCGTGGGGAACTGAGCACAGGACAACACACGGGTGTCGTGCAGGGGGCCATCGGGCTGGTCTTGCCAGGCCAGGCGAATGTTGGTGCCGCCGATGTCGGCCAGCAGGCGCAGGGGTGTCATGTGGTGTTTTTAAGCAAAAACAGCTGCCAGCGCTAGTAGGACATGCGCTAGCAGCTATTGTTTCAATAGCAACCAGTGTGCTGTCCCGCAAATAGCTGCACGAAATGAAATCGATGGCATCGCGCCCAGGGCAAGGCGCAAACCGCAGTGATAGCAGTCGCTATCGCGAGGATTTGCAACGCAGCCCTGGGGGTGAGGACGCGATTTCATGTGCAGCTATTTGCGGGACAGCACACTACATGCAACGACCGGGCGGCGCATTCGCCGCGCGGCTCACGCCAGCCGATTCTCGCTGCTGGCGTCAAACCAGTGGGCGTTGGCGGGCTCTACCGCCAGGCCCACGGCGTCGCCGGGCTGCACGCGGGTCTGGGCATCGGTGCGCAGCGTGACGCTGCCTGCGGCCGTGTCCACCATCACATAGGTGTCAGGTCCCGTGGGCTCCACCACGCTGACGCGGCCGCGCCAGGGGGCGGTCTCCTGGATCACCAGGTGCTCGGGACGCACACCCAGCAGCACCTCGTTGGCGCTGACGGGGGCTGCCAGGTTCAGCGCCGCGCCCTGGATGCCAAACTGCCCCCCCGTGGCCGCGCCGCGCAGCAGGTTCATGGTGGGCGAGCCGATGAAGGTGGCCACATAGGTGTTGGCCGGGCGGTTGTAGATGTCGTCCGGCGTGCCCAACTGCTGCACCACGCCCCCCTTCATGACCGCGATGCGCGAGCCCAGCGTCATGGCCTCGACCTGGTCGTGTGTGACGTACACGCTGGTGATGCCGCTGGCCTGGTGCAAGCGTTTGATCTCGGCGCGCATCTCCACGCGCAGCTTGGCGTCCAGGTTGGACAGCGGCTCGTCAAACAAAAACAGCTGCGGCTGGCGCGCCAGTGCCCGGCCCATGGCCACGCGCTGGCGCTGGCCGCCCGACAGCTGGCTGGGCCGGCGGTCCAGCAGGTGACTGATCTGCAGCATGGCGGCCACTTCGTCGATGCGCTTTTGGCGCTCGGCCTTGGGCATCTTACGCATCTCCAGCGCAAAGCCGATGTTGTCGGCCACGCTCAAGGTGGGGTACAGCGCGTAGCTCTGGAACACCATGGCGATGTCGCGGTCGCGCGGGGGCATGCCCACCACGTTCTTGCCGCCGATGCGGATCTCGCCCTCGGTGGGCTCGTCCAGCCCCGCAATGATGTTGAGCAGCGTGGACTTGCCGCAGCCCGAGGGGCCGACCAGGATGAGGAACTCGCCGGGCGCGACGTGGATGTCCACCTTGCGCAGCACTTCCACGCTCTTGTCGCCCTTGCCAAAGCGCTTGTTGATGCCTGCAATGTCGAGTGATGACGCCATGATTTATCCCTTCACCGCGCCGGCCGTCAGCCCGCGCACAAAAAATTTACCAGCCAGCACATAGATCACCATCGTGGGCAAGCCCGCAATGATCGCGGCCGCCATGTCCACGTTGTAGGCCTTCACGCTGCTGCTGGTGTTGGCCAGGTTGTTGAGGCCCACGGTGATGGGCTTGGACTCGGTGCCCGAGAACACCACGCCGAACAGAAAGTCGTTCCAGATGTTGGTGAACTGCCAGATCAGCGTGACCATGACGATGGGCGTGGACAGCGGCAGCACGATGCGCCAGAAGATCTGCCAGAAGCTGGCGCCGTCCATGCGTGCTGCATTGACCAGCTCCTTGGGGATCGCTGCGTAGTAGTTGCGAAAGAACAGCGTGGTGCCCGCCAGGCCGGCCAGGCAGTGCACCAGCACCAGCCCGGTGATGGAGCTGGACAAGCCCAGCCAGCCCAGCACCTGGCTCATGGGCAGCAGCACCACCTGGAAGGGCATGAACACGCCAAACAGCAGCAGGCCAAACAAGGTGTCGCTGCCGCGAAACTTCCACAGGCTCAGCACATAGCCGTTGAGCGCGCCCCACACGGTAGAGATCAGCACGGCCGGCACGGCCATGGCCACCGAGTTCCAGAAGAACGGGCGCAGGCCGTTGCAGTCCACCCCCGTGCAGGCGGTGGACCAGGCCGTGCCCCAGGCCGACCAGTTCAGCGAGCCCGGCAGCGCCAGCAGCGAGGTGCTGCGGATCTCCTCGGCGTCCTTGAACGACGTGACCAGCATGGCGTACAGTGGCAGCAGAAAAAACGCGGTGGCCAGGGCCAGCACGCCATAGACCAGCAGGCGACCCACGGACGGAAAAACAGAGGGCTTAGCGGTCATGGGGTTTGCTCCGCAGTTCGCTGTAAAGGTAAGGAATCACCAGGGCCGCCACGGTGGCCAGCATCATGGTGGCGCTGGCCGCGCCCAGGCCGATCTGGCCGCGCGAGAACGACATGGTGTACATGAAGGTGGCGGGCACATCGGTGGCAAAGCCGGGGCCGCCCGCCGTGAGCGCCATCACCAGGTCAAAGCTCTTGATGGCCAGGTGCGACAGCACCATGAGCGTGGAGAAGAACACTGGGCGCAGCGCGGGCAGCACGATGCGCCAGTAGATGCGCGGTAGGGAGGCACCATCGACCTGCGCGGCCTTGATGATACTGTCGTCAATGCCGCGCAGCCCGGCGAGGAACAGCGCCATGGCAAAACCGGCGCTTTGCCAGATGCCGGCGATGACCACGCAGTAGATGGCCATCTCGGTGTCCACCAGCCAGCCAAATTCAAAGTTCGTGAAGCCCCAGTCGCGCACCATTTTTTCGATGCCCAGGCCGGGGTTGAGCAGCCACTTCCAGGCCGTACCGGTCACCACGAACGACAGCGCCATGGGGTACAGGTAAATGGTGCGCAGCGCGCCCTCGGCGCGGATTTTCTGGTCCAGCAGCACGGCCAGCACCACACCAATCACCAGCGATCCGCCTACATAGCCCACGCCAAAAATACCCAGGTTCTTCAGGGCGACCCACCAGCGGTCCATCTCCCACAGGCGCTCGTACTGCGCCAGGCCCGCCCATTCGTAGTTGGGCAGCATGCGCGATGCGGTAAGGCTGAGCACGCCGTTCCACACCATGAGGCCATAGATGAAGGCAAAACCCAGGACAAACGCCGGGGTCACCACCAGCCTGGGCAGCCAGGTTTCAAAGGAATTCTTCATTGCTTGCGAATCTCTCTTGCGTACGCACTGCACACGCTGCGTGCGCGGTAGGCGCTGTACGTGGTATCTCGATCAATCACTCAACCACCGTTTCACTCATTCACACATCCACTTTGTGTCACATGAAAAAAGGGGGGTGCGCACAGAGCACCCCCCAATGAACAAAGTGTTTACCTCAAACTAACTCGCTACTCACTCACTTAGAACCTGTTCAAAATCTGTTCGGGGATCGCATTGGAGTGCAATCGGGATGAGTGGATGCCTTGGATGCGCCGCATGGGCTCGTGCCCATGCAAGCAACCGAGGCGTCCAATCGCCAGATTTCACTCCAACCCTTCGGGCAAGTGCCTTGCCGGGCGGTCTGCGGCGTTGCGGCGCTTGTGGATAGCCAAGCTATCCACTGCGCACCGCGCCTTGCACCCCATCCCGGCAAGGTACTTGTGCGACCCCGAAAAGATCTTGAGCAGGTTCTTACCACCACACCTCGTACTGCACGCCCACCAGCGTGCGCGAGGTCTTGCCATTGGCGCCAAAGGTGCCTGCGTTGGCCACCGCCGCCGCCTGGTTCCAGTTGGCCTTGGTCACATACAGACGCAGCTCGGGACGCGACCAGAAGTCTTCATTCAGTGCCAGGGCACCCGCCAGCGTGACCTTGGACAGGCGCTGGTCCGGGCCACTGCCCTTGCGGGTGGTGGTGGACAGTTCCACCAGGCCCTTGAAGTTCTTGGTGAACGCGTACGAGCCACGGCCGCCCAGCGAGAAGTCCTTGGTCTCCACACCGGTCAGGTCAGCCTTGTTGGTCTGGTAGCCAATGAGGGCCTGGCCGCCAAACGGGCCGCTTTGCCAATTGATGGAGTCGGCGATGCGGGTGGCGCGCTTGCCTGCGCTGGTGCCCTCGATGGCCTCAAACTCCCCGTCGATGCGGGCATGGCCACGCGATGTCTGCAGGTACAGCGTGTTGGTGATGCTAGGCAGCAGGAACTCCTTTTGCGTGTGCATCAGCGAGATGCCAGAGCCCGAGCCGCCGCCCACCTGGTTCTTGCCCCCCACGGCCGTCAGCAGCACCCGCAGCTTGCCGCCGGGGTTGGTGTTGATGTCAGACAGGTCTGCGTTGATGCGGTGTGCCTTCACGTTGCCCGGCAGGCCGCCGTCAAACTTGTCGCCGGAGAACACGCCCACGCCCAGCTTCATGCCACCCACAGGTACGTCGGTCACACCGGCGCCGATGTTGTCGCCGTAGTTCAGCAGGAAGTAGTCGACGATGTGCACGTCCTGGATCCGCAGGCGGCGCTGGCCGACCCAGAACTTGGCTTCGGGCGAGAACGAGAAGCCGCTCATTTCCACAAACGCCTGTTCGGTGCTGATGTCGCCACTGCCCCACTTGGCGGGCATGTAGTTCACCTTCCAGTTGATGCCGCCGGCCTCGAAGCCCTTGGCAAAGTTGACTTCGATACCGTTGTCGCCTTCGTTGCCCAAGCGGTACTTTTGCAGCTCGCCGCCCAGCGTCAGGTTGCCCTTGACGCCGTCGGAGTGGTTGAACACGGGGCCACCGCGGGAGTAGCCGTTGAACTCAAAGCCTGCTACGTCCATAGCAAAGGCGCCATTCGCGCATGCGGCGGCCAAAGCCACCGCCGTGAGGCGGTTTCTTGTCTTCATGATGGGATCCCTCTGGGGTTGGTTTTAGTGCGTGCGGGTGCGTGTGTCGTACACGGCTTACTTGGTCTTCGCGGCGGCCGCGATCTTCTTCATGGCGTCGGCGACGCTCACCTTGTCGTCGTTCCAGAACTGGCTGACGACATCCTTGATCGCCCCTTCGGTGGCAGGCGCAATCGCCATGCCATGGGCCACGCTGGGCACCAGGCCACCGCTCTTGGCAGTGTCGGCAAAGTCTTTGCTGGACAGCTTGGCGCAGTCGTCAAACTTGTCCATCTTCTGTCCGGTGCGCACAGGGATCGAGCCCTTGTTGAGGTTGAACACCTCCTGGAACTCAGGGCTCATGATGGAGCTGGCCAGGTCGCTCTGCGCCTTCTGCGCTGCTGCGTCCTTGAGCTTGAACAGGATGAACGAGTCCACGTTGAAGGTGAACGCGTTGGCCGTGCCCGGTGCCGCTGCGCACTGGAAGTCCTTGCCCGGCGCCTTGTTGGCCGCGATGAACTCACCCTTGGCCCAGTCGCCCATCAGCTGGAAGCCCGCCTTGCCCTGAATGAGCATGGCCGTGGCAAGGTTCCAGTCGCGGCCGGGAGCGCCCGGGTCAGTGTAGGTCTTGATGCGGCGGAAGGTCTCCAGCGACTTCTTCATGGTGTCGCTGTTGATGGCCTTGTCGTCCAGTTTGACCAGTGCGTCCTGGTAGAACTTGGCACCGCCCACACCCAGCACCACGGATTCAAAGGTCGTGAAGTCCTGCCAGTTCTGACCTCCATGCGCCACGGGGATCAGGCCTGCGGCCTTGAGCTTGTCGGCAGCGGCAAAGAATTCGTCCCAGGTCTTGGGCATGCTGGCCACGCCAGCCTTCTTCAGCGCATCGGAGCTGGCCCACAGCCAGTTCACGCGGTGCACATTGACGGGGGCGGCCACGTAGCTGCCCTTGTACTTCATCACGTCGGCGACCACCTTGGGCAGCACGTCGTCCCACTTCTCGGTCTTGGCCAGCGCATCGACATTGGCCAGCACGCCTTCGGACGCCCATTCCTGGATGGCCGGGCCCTTGACCTGGGCGGCCGAGGGCGGGTTGCCCGAGATCACGCGGCTCTTGAGCACCGTCATGGCGCTGTCGCCACCGCCGCCCGCCACAGCAAAGTCGCGCCAGGTATGGCCCTTGGACTGCATGATCTTCTTGAGCTCGGCGGCCGACTTGGCCTCGCCGCCCGATGTCCAGTAGTGCAGGACCTCGACCTCCCCCGCGCTGGCAGACATCGCGGCCGCCAGGCCCACCGCCAGTGCGGCGATCTTTGTCATCTTCCACATACCCTTGTCTCCTCGACGTTGTTTTCCAGAATCCGTTGCTGCGCCGTGATACCGGTGCCGTTCAGCGCAGTCGGTACTTTAATTACAATAATTAATTTAATTCTCAGGGCTTTCCCTGAGAGTCGCAGCGGCCCCACAGCGGGGCCGTTGCGGGGGCCTTTGTTATGCTCAATCCATGGCCACGATACTGATTGTCGAAGACGACGCCCTCCTGCTCGACGCTCTCACCGGCCAGCTCAAGCAACTCGATTACAGCGTCTGCACCGCCAGCAGCGTGGCGCAGGCCATGGCGCTTTTGCAGACGCAGGCAGTGGACGGCATCATCCTGGACCTGGGCCTGCCCGGCGCCGACGGCATGGAACTGCTGACCTGGGCCCGCGCGCACATTGCCGGCCTGCCCGTGCTGATCCTCACCGCCCGCGACGGCGTCGATGACCGCGTGCTGGGCCTGAACGCCGGGGCCGACGACTACATCACCAAGCCCTTCAACATGCAGGAGCTGCAGGCCCGCCTGCAGGCCATGCTGCGCCGCGCACGCCAGCCCGCCTTCACCCAGGCCAGCAGCGCGGCGGGCGTTGCCAACACCACCATCGGCCCGCTGGTGCTGGACCACGCCAGCCATTCCGCCGCGCTGAACGGCGATCTGCTGGAGCTGACCCAGCGCGAGTGGGAGCTGCTGGAGCTGCTGGCCCACCGCTGCGGCGAAGTCGTCACCCGCGACGACGTGCTGGCCGCCTGGCGCGCCAGCCCGCCCGAGCCCGGCCAGACCGCCGCCCCGCTGAACTCCAATGCGCTGGAGGTGTATGTGCACCGCCTGCGCAAGAAGCTCGACCAGTCCAACCTGGTGATCCGCAATATCCGGGGGCTGGGGTACATGCTGAACAAGCCGTAGATGGCACACCCCCCTGAGTCGCTGCGCGCCTTCCCCCCGCTCTCGCTTCGCTGCGCTGCGCGGGCAGGGGGACGATGCCCTCGCTGCGGGGCGGCCCTTGCTCGGCATCCCGCGCCCCGGCCGCGCCAGTGTCACGCGTTGCGGGCTTTCACGACCTCCCGCCGTGGGGTTCGCTGACATGCGCCACGTACCTGGGGTCTCTCTTCAACGCAAGCTGCTTTTGTGGCTGCTGCTGCCGCAGCTGGTACTGTGGCTGTCGGGCGGGTTTCTGGCGTGGCGCATTGCACTGCAGAACGGCGAAAAGGGCATTGACCAGACGTTGACCCAGTCGGTGCGGGCGCTGGCGCGGCAGATCAAGCCGATTGGCGATGGGCTGCTGGTGGACTTTCCGAAGGCCGCGCAGGACATCCTGGAGCAGGACCCAGCCGACCGCATCACCTACATGGTGTCGTCCCCGCCCGGCCGCTTTTTGCTGGGCAACGCGCAGCTGCCGCCACCGCCCGCCCAGGTTGATGTGGCGGTGGGCGAGGCGTTTTTGTACCAGGCGCGGGTGGATGACAAACCGGTGCGCGTGGCCTTGCTGGATGTGGACTACGGCACCGCCTCCACCCGCCAGCGCCTGCGCGTGCAGGTGGCCCAGAGCCTCACGGTGCGCGAGCGCATTGCGCAGGAACTGCTGGAGCGCATGGTGTTCCCCATGGGCCTGATGGGCCTGGCCCTGAGCGCCGTGGTGTACGCCGGCGTGCTGCGCGGCCTGCAGCCCTTGAAGCGCCTGGAGGCGCAAATTGAGCGCGCAGGCGCGCAGCCCCACACGGGCACCACGCCGCTGCCGCCCATCGAGCTGACCTCTGCCCCGCAGGAAGTGCATTCGCTGGCCAGCACCATCAACCGCCTGCTGGAGACTGTGGCGCGTGGCCAGCAAAAGGAAAAGCGGTTTCTGAACGACGCTGCCCACCAGCTGCGCACGCCGCTCGCCGGCCTGATCGGCCAGACCGAGTTGGCCCTGCATGAGAGCCACGAACCCGCCGTGCAGGCCCGCCTGCAAAAGGTGCTGTCGGCCGCGCAACGCAGCGCGCACCTGGTGCACCAGCTGCTGCAGCTGGCGCGCTCAGAGTCGAACGTGGAGATGCAGTCCATCGACCTCGCCGCCCTGGCCCGCGAGGTGGCCCGCGAATGGGCCGCCCGCGCCCTGGCCCAGGGCATGGACCTGGGCTACGAGGGCGTGGACCATCTGCCCGCGCAGGGCCACCCGCTGTTGCTGCGCGAGGCGTTGAACAACCTCATCGACAACGCGCTGCACTACGCCGGCCTCGGCGCCACGGTGACGGTGCGCGTGGGCCATGAGGAGCCAGGGCACTGGGCACTACTGGTGGTGGAAGACGACGGGCCCGGTGTGCCAGCCGAGCACCTGGGCGATCTGTTTGCGCGGTTCTGGCGCGGGTCGGACAAGGCGGGCGGCTGTGGGCTGGGGTTGTCGATCGTGGAAGAGATCGCGCTGCGGCACGGGGGGCGGACGGTGGCGGAAGGGGTGGTGCCCAAGGGGTTGCGGGTGGGGATGCGGCTGCCTGCGGGGTGAGTTTTTGGTGTTTTTGGCTGGATGCGCTAGTGCTTCATGCCTTGGTAGCTATGATTTTTATAGTGAACTCCAGCCCTTCCGGGTGGGAGATTTCCGGTCGACGTTGACGGTCTAACGGACTGTTTCTGTGGAGGCTTGTGTACTTATCGGGTTGCTTGCCTAGGCTCAAGGCGGAGGCCGGGAGTCGCCCGGCGTGCGAGTAACTTTCTTTCGCGTCGCCGAAAGAAAGTCACCAAAGAAAGGGCGACCCTACTGCGCGCGTCCCTTCGCTGCGCTACGGGCAACCTGCGATGCTCGCACAGGGGGTGCGCCGCAGAACTCACTGCGCGCTACGCGCTCCGTTCAAACAACTGCGGCAAGTCAGTGCACGAAGTGCGTGTGTCCTTCGGCACACGCACGCACCCCCTGCCCTGCGCTTCTCGGCACGCGCAGAAGGGAACCCGAGGGACATCCACTCGGGCCATTGCTTCGCTACGCTGCGCTCGGCCCCCTCACGCGGGCGCATGCGCCACGCGCTGCGAAAGCTGGGCCGAGCGCAGCAGAGATGGCCCGTGTGGCTGTTCGGCTGTTCGGCTGTCCACCCCTGCTGGCTGCGCCTGCGGCGGGGCGGTTGCGGGGTGACACGCGCGTCGCAGCGCGCGTGCTTCGTGCTCTGACTCGCCGTGGCTGTCTGAACGAAGCTGCACCGCAGCGCAGTGAGTTCCACGGCGCACCCCGCAACCGCCCCGCCGCAGGTCTGCCCCTTCGCACCGCGAAGGGGTCGCAGACTGGGGGTCGCCTTTTCTTTGGTGACTTTCTTTTGGCGAAGCAAAAGAAAGTTACTCGCACGCCGGGCGACTCCCGGCCTCCGCCATCACCGCAAGCATGAGGCTAAATCAGCGCACTGATTTGCAAATAGCAAAAAACAAAAGCGGCCAGCACCTGCAACTCAGGGCACCAGCCGCTCAAAAAACCCACAACTTCAAGCAGCGAGGATCAGCTTCTCCAGCTTCACAGCATCCACCGCAAACGCCCGAATCCCCTCAGCCAGCTTCTCGGTCGCCATCGCGTCCTCGTTCAGAGCAAATCGGAACCCCGCCTCGTCATAGTTCACCGCTGGCAAGTCCATCGCCTTGGCCGCCTCCGCATCCAACGCCCGCTGCAACGGTGCATCACTCGCAGCCAGTTGCGCCAACAGCTCGGGCGCAATGGTCAACAGGTCGCACCCAGCCAGCGCCGTGATCTGCCCCACATTGCGGAAGCTCGCGCCCATCACCTCGGTGGCGATGCCAAAGCGCTTGTAGTGGTTGTAAATCTGCGTGACCGACTGCACACCGGGGTCGTTGGCGCCAGCGCGCGCGGCCTCGTCCCAGCCCGCGCCCGCCTGCTTTTTGTACCAGTCGTAAATACGTCCCACAAAGGGCGAGATCAGCTGCACCTTGGCCTGGCCGCAAGCCACGGCCTGGGCGAACGAGAACAGCAGCGTGAGGTTGGTGTGGATGCCCTTGCGCTCCAGCTTTTCGGCGGCCTGAATGCCTTCCCACGTGGCCGCGATCTTGATGAGCACGCGGTCAATGTGAATGCCCTCGGCTTGGTACAGCTCTATGATGCGTTCGGCGCGCGTGACGGTGGCACTGGTGTCAAAGCTCAGGCGAGCGTCCACTTCGGTGGAGACGCGGCCGGGCACGTGGGTCAGGATCTCGCAGCCAAAACGCACCAGCAGGCGGTCGATCACCTCGTCCATCGCGCGCCCTTGCCACTTGGCAACGGTGTCCTTGAGCAAGGGTGCGTATTCGGGCTTCTGCACCGCCTTGAGGATCAGCGAAGGGTTGGTCGTCGCGTCCTGCGGACGGAACTGGGCCAGTTGCAGAAAGTCGCCGGTGTCGGCAACCACAGTAGTGAACTGTTTGAGGGCGTCGAGTTGGTTCGTCATGGCGCCATTATTCCGCATTGGTCCGGGCAGCTTCGGTACTACCAACCACCGATACGCCATGGGCACCCAGGCTCAGTTTCACCTCATCGCCCACGGCCAGCACATCGTCCAGATCGGAAGACACCACGAAGATGTGGCCCAGCGCGGTCTCGAAGGTGTATTCGTACACCGCGCCCAGGTAGGCCCGCTTGTCCAGCCGGGCGGGCAGCAGGCCCTCGCCCTGGCGGTGAATGCGCCAGGCCTCAGGCCGCACCGCCACCTTCACCGGGCCGCTTTGCACCGCCATGCGCGGGCGCAGCACCAGCGGGCCGAGCGCCACCGTGCCATCAGGGTCGGCCACGGCCGGGAACAGCATGGCCTCGCCCATGAAGCCCGCGACGAATTCGCTGTGTGGAGTTTCGTACAGCGCACGGGGCGAGCCCTTCTGCGCAATCAGGCCCTGGTTCATCACGATGATCTGGTCGCTCACCGCCATGGCTTCGGCCTGGTCGTGAGTGACGTAGGCCACCGTGAGCGACAGGCGCTGCTGCAGCGCACGGATCTCTTCGCGCATCTCGCGGCGCAGGCGGGCGTCGAGGTTGGACAAGGGTTCGTCAAACAGCAGCACCTCGGGCTCCAGCACCAGCGCGCGGGCCAGGGCCACGCGCTGCTGCTGACCGCCCGACAGCTCGCTGGGCAGGCGGTCGTCATAGCCCACCAGGCCCACGCCGCGCAGCGCCTCCACGGCCTTGGTGCGCGCCTGCTCCTTGGGCTGGCCCGACATGCGCAGGCCGTACATCACGTTCTCCACCACATTCATGTGCGGGAACAGCGCGTAGCTCTGAAACATCATGCTCACGTTGCGCTGCGCGGGGCCCAGCGTGGTCACGTCCCTGCCGCCGATAAAGATCTCGCCGGAGGTGGGCGACTCCAGCCCCGCGATCATGCGCAAGGTGGTGGTCTTGCCACAGCCCGAGGGGCCGAGGATGGTGGTCAGCGTGCCGCGCGGCACCTCAAAGCTGATGCCCTTGACGGCCAGGGCCGCGCTGCTGTCAGTGCCGTAGCGCTTGGTGATGTTGCGGAACACGATGCCCGCGTCGTTATGGTTCATGGCGTTTCTTCTTTTTCTGCAAGGGTGTTCAGTGCGCGGCGGGGGCCGCCCCACGGCGGCCCAGCTTGCGGTCGCCGACAAGCAGCTGGATCAGGCCGATGGAGGCCGACATCAGGATGATGAGCACCGTGCAGTACGCCAACGCCACGCCATAGTCGCCATTGCCCACGCGGCCGATGATGTAGGTGGTGGCCAGCTCGTTCTCGGCCGTTACCAGGAAGATCACCGCGCTCACGGTGGTGATGGCGCGCACAAAGCTGTAGACCAGTGCAGCCACCAGCGCGGGCTTGAGCAGCGGCAGCACCACATGGCGCAGCGTCTGCACGCTGCCCGCACGCAGCATGACGGAGGCTTCATCCAGCGATCGGTCCAGCTGCTTGAACGCCGCCGTGCCCGCGCGCACGCCCACGGGCAGATTGCGGAACATGAAGCACAACACGATGATCAGCGCCGTGCCCGTCAGCTCGAACGGTGGCACGTTGAACGCCAGGATGTAGCTCACACCCAGCACCGTGCCGGGGATCGCAAAGGCCAGCAGCGCCGCAAACTCGAACGCGCCCTGCCCCCGGAACTCGGTGCGTGCCAGCAGCCACGCAATGGCAATACCCAGCGTGGCCGTGAGTGGCGCGGAGATGGCGGCGAGCTTGAGGGTGGTGAAGAACGAGTTCCAGGCTGTGCCCGCCCACACCACACCAAACTCGCCCCATTCCACGCTGAACGCGGTACGGAAATGTGCCAGCGTGATGGTGTAGTCGCGCCCCCAGGTCTGCACAAAACCACCGGCCAGCGCAAACAGGTACACGATGAGCGTGAACGCCATCCAGGGCAGCGCGATGGAATGCACCACGCGGCGCACGCCCCGTGGCAACGGCATGGCAATGCCCGCATCGCCCTTGCCAGACACCGTGGTGAAGTTCTGCTTGCCCAGCAGCCCGCGCTGGATGGCAAACACCGTGAGCGCAAAGAAGGTGAGGATCCATGCCAGCGATGCCGCACGGCCTTGGTCGTACTGCGCGCCCACGATGGCAAAGAAAATTTCGGTGGACAGCACCGAGAACTGCCCGCCCACCACGATGGGGTTGCCGAAGTCGGCCATGCTTTCGATGAAGCCCACCAGGAACGCATTGGCCAGGCCGGGCTTGAGCAGCGGCAGGGTCACGGTCATGAAGGTGCGGTGCGGGCTGGCGCGCAGGGTTTGCGCGGCCTCTTCCAGGCTGGGGGCCACGCCCTGCACCACGCCGCGCATGATCATGAAGGCGATGGGCGTGAACGCAAAGGTCTGCGCCACCCACACACCCAGCCACCCATAAAACCAGCGCGATGGCGTGATGCCGAACGCGTATTCCAGAAACTGGTTGAACACCCCCGCGCGGCCAAACAGCAGGATCAGCCCCAGGCCCACCACGAACGGCGGCGTGATGATGGGCAGCAGCGCCACGATGTTCAGCGGCCGCGCATAGCGGCGCGAAGCGCGCTCGGCCATCAGGGCCATGAAGGTGCCTAGCAGCGTCGTGCTGGTAGCGGTCATCAGGCCCAGGAACAGCGTGTTCCAGGCCACGCCGCAGCGCTGGCCTCCACCCAAGTTCGCCAGGCACGACAGGCTGAAGTTGCGCTCGTGCGCAATGCGCTCCCACACCACGGCCAGCGAGAACGGGCCGTCTTCCAGAAAAAATGCCGCCGACAGCGCCTTGAGCACCGGGAACACGATGAACAGCGCGAGCAGGCTGCCGCAGCCCACCACCGCAGCCGCTACGAACAGGTCGCCCTTGAAGAAGCCGCGCCGCGCCACACCGAACGACAGAAGCACCAGCAGTGCCGACAGCACCACAAACCCGCCCCAGCCCATGCCGGGCTGGCGCGCGCCCAGTTCGCCCAGGCTGGTGTTCATCCATTCAAACGCCCAGCCGCGCGCACCAATCGCAAAGCCGCTGAGCAGCAGGGCCGCCAGCCCCAGTGCGCCCCCCGCCATCAGCAGCGTGCCTTGCTTGCGCCCGGCGGGCAGGCAGGCCCCCAGGCCCGCCACCGCCAGCCCGGCCAGGCCCAGCCACAGCCAGGGGCGTCCGAACAAGGCCGCCTGCATCAGCCCGTTGGCGGCCTGCTCGCTGCTGAAGACCTGGCCGACCGCCAGCAGGCCATTGGCGTCCTGCTGTGCATACCAGGGGAACACCAGGTACCCCAACACGCCCATGGCCAGCCAGACCCACAAGGGCCGGTTGACCGAGGCACCGGGAGCCCGGGTCCGGGGGGTTGCGTGCGCTGCCGCCGCTGCTGCCGACACCACCACCCCTTAGCGTGTTGCGTTCTGCACGTCTTTTTCCCAGCGCGCAATCAGGCGGCGGCGCTCGGCGCTGGCGCCGTACTTGGCGTAGTCGTAGTTGATGAGCTTCATCTTGGCCGGATCGGTCATGCGCGGGTCCTTGGGCACCTGCGTGTTGCTGGGCAGCTGGAACTGCTTGGCCGCCAGGCCAAACTGTTGGCCGCCGGGCGTGAGCGCCCATTCGTAGAACTTCTTGGCCGCCTCGGTGTTGGGGCCGTTCTTGACGATGCTCATGGAGCCCACCTCAGCGCCGGTGCCTTCGGACGGCGTGGCCGATCCGACCGGGAAGCCATTGACCGCCTCGGTGGTCACGTCGTGCACAAAGCTCACGGACACCGTGGTCTCGCCGCGTGCAACCGCCTTGACCGGGGCTGTGCCCGAACGGGTGTACGCGCTGATGTTGGGGTGCAGGGCCTTGAGGTACTCGAACGCTTTTTCCTCGCCCATGATCTGCACCAGCGTGGCGATCATGGTGTAGGCGGTGCCGCTCGATGCGGGGTTGGCCATCTGTACCTCGCCCTTGAACTCGGGCTTGAGCAGGTCGGCCCACGACTGGGGCGGGTTGAGCTTGCGCTTGGCCAGCAGCTCCTTGTTGTAGCCAAAGCCCAGCGGCCCCAGGTAGACGCCCACGGTGCGGTACTTGGAGTCCGCCGCCTGCTTTTGCGCCCAGGGGTAGAGCTGCGGGAGCTGGGGCGACTTGTATTCGAGCGTCAGGCCCTGCTCTGCCGCCTGCAGGTGCGGGTCGCCCGTGCCGCCAAACCAGATGTCGGTCTTGGGGTTGGCGCGCTCGGCATTGAGCTGCGCCAGCGCCTCGCCCGACCCCTTGGCCGTCATGTTCACCTTGGTGCCGGTGGTCTTGGCGTACACCGTGGACATCAGGTTGCACCACTCGGCCTGTACCGAGCAAATGATGTTGACCTGGCCCTGGGCCCAGCTGCCCGACGCAGCAGCCACCAGGGCCGCACCGGCCAGAAGTTTTGTCAGCAAGGGTTTGCGCATGGAAGGCTCCTCAGTATCTGGATAACGTAATGGAGGATGCTATGCGTGCAAGGCCCGCCCGGGCCAGGGGGGAAACGCCCAGGGTCGGTGCAAGCAGGTTGAAAGGCAGGGATTGCGCGGGCCCCGCAGGTTTGGGAACCGAGTTACATTAAATGAGGACGGCCCCGCCACCGCACTGACCGCAGCCAGATGGAGCGTCCCGTCCCAGCCCCTTTTTCAAAGGCCCCTGCGCAGCCTGCCCCGCCTTCACAGACTGACATGCTCGACCGCATCACCGCCTCCCTGCCCTCGCTGGCCCCCGCCGAACAGCGCGTGGCCAAGCTGGTGCTGACCGACCCGCGCACTTTTGCCCGCCTGCCCGTGCGCGAGCTGGCCGAGCGCGCGCACGTGAGCAAGCCCACCGTGGTGCGCTTTTGCCGCAGCATGGGCTACGACGGGCTGGCGGACTTCAAGCTCAAACTGGCCGGCAGCGTGAGCGAGGGCGTGCCCTTCATCCACCGCAGCGTGGATGCCGACGACAAGACCGGCGACGTGCTGGTGAAGGTGGTGGACAACGCCGTGGCGGCCTTCCTGCAATACCGCAACGCGGCCAGCACCGTGGCCATCGAACGCGCGGCCGACGCGATTGCGGACACCTGGAAGAAGGGCAAGCGCATCGAGTTCTACGGCGTGGGCAACTCGGGCATCGTGGCGCAGGACGCGCAGCACAAGTTCTTTCGCCTGGGCGTGACCTCCATCTCCAGCAGCGACGGCCACATGCAGGTGATGAGCGCCACCCTGCTGGGCCCGGGCGATTGCGCAGTGATCATCTCCAACTCGGGCCGCACCCGCGACCTGATGGACGCGGCCGACATCGCCCGCCGCAACGGTGCCACCACCATCGTCATCACCGCCAGCGGCTCGCCCCTGGCCAGCACCTGCCAGATCCACTTGGCCGCCGACCACCCCGAGGGCTACGACCGCTACAGCCCCATGGTGTCGCGCCTCATGCACCTGCTCATCATCGACGTACTGGCCACCTGCGTGGCGCTGCGCATTGGCAGCTCGCTGCAGCCCATCCTGCAGCAGATGAAAGAGAACCTGCGGGCCAAGCGCTACGCGTAAATCCTGGCCGTCAGGCCAGGCCGGCGCACGCCTTCTCAGTCCAGCGTGACACCCGCGTCGCGGATCACCTTGCCCCACTTGGTCGTCTCGGCCGCCAAAAAGGCGTCGCACGCCTCGGGCGTGGTGCCCTCACCAAAGGTGCCCATGGTGTCGAGTTTGGCCTTGGTTTCATCACTCTGGATGATGGCGTTCACGGCGTCCGACATGCGCTTGACGATGTCGCGCGGCGTCCCTGCGGGTGCAATCATGCTGGCCCAGGTACTGCCCAGCATGCCGGGCACGCCTTGCTCGATGAAGGTCGGCACGTCAGGCAACATGGGCAAGCGCTTTTCGCTGGCCACGCCGACGAGGGTGATGCGGCCTGCCTTGGCGGGCTGGATCAGGTTGGGCGGAGGGTCGAGGAACAGGGGCACCTGGCCGCCGAGCAAGTCCGTCAACGCCGGGGCTGCGCCGCGGTAGGGAATGTGGACCATGAAGGTCTTGGTCAGCGACTTGAGCAGTTCGCAGGTCAGGTGCGCAGCCGAGCCTGTGCCGGACGAAGCAAAGCTCACCTTGCCCGGGTTGGCCTTGGCATAGGCCACGAGTTCCCTCACCGTCTTGAACGGTGCATTGGGCGCCACCGCCGCCACCAACGGAGAAACACCCAGCAGCGACACCCCCATCAGGTCCTTGCGCGGGTTGTAGGGCAGCTTGGGGTAGAGGGTGGTGTTGGCGGTAAAGGCTGGAATGACCACCCCAAAGGTGTGACCGTCCGGGGCGGACTTGGCGACGGCATCCACACCGATGATGCTGTTCGCGCCGGGTTTGTTGTCGATGACAACCGGCTGGCCGAATTGCTTTTGCAGGCCCACCGTCAGCAGACGCGCCATCTGGTCAGTGAACCCACCCGCCGTGTAAGGCACGATGATGCGAATCGGGCGGCTGGGCCAACTGGTTTGGGCCAGCGCTGGCAATGCCGCACCGGCCAGCGCTGCGCCGGTGACCTGGACAAGCCTGCGACGGGAAAGGAATGTGCTCATGGTTTTGTCTCCTGCTAATTTTTAGAAATAAAACAGACCCAGCGCTTATGCATTAAGCGCCGATAGCTCTGTTTTTAATAGCAACAAGATCCCATCAGATGGGCTGTGCCAGTAATCTGCGGGGGCTCAGAGCGCCTTGACCAGTTCCGGCACAGCCGTGAACAGATCCGCTTCCAGCCCATAGTCGGCCACACTGAAGATCGGCGCCTCAGGGTCCTTGTTGATCGCCACGATCACCTTCGAATCCTTCATACCCGCCAAGTGCTGGATGGCGCCCGAGATGCCGGCCGCCACATACAGCTGCGGCGCCACGATCTTGCCCGTCTGGCCCACTTGCCAGTCGTTCGGTGCGTAGCCTGCATCCACCGCTGCGCGGCTGGCACCCAGAGCCGCGCCCAGCTTGTCGGCCAGCGGGGTCATGACTTCGTCGAACTTTTCCTTGCTGCCCAGGGCCCGGCCACCGGAGACGATGATCTTGGCGGCTGTCAGCTCGGGCCGGTCGCTCTTGGCGATTTCGCTGCCCACGAAGCTGCTCTTGCCGGCGTCGGCCGTGGCGTCGGCGGTTTCGACAGCGGCGCTGCCACCGGTGGCGGCGGCGGCGTCAAAGCCGGTGGTGCGCACGGTGATGATCTTGACGCTGTCGCTGCTTTGCACGGTGGCAATCGCATTGCCTGCGTAGATGGGGCGCTCGAAGGTGTCGGGGGAGACGACCTTGGTGATGTCGCTGATCTGGGCGACATCCAGCTTGGCGGCCACGCGGGGTGCCACGTTCTTGCCGCTGGCAGTCGCGGGGAACAGGATGTGGCTGTAGTTGGAGGCGATGGCGAGCACTTGGGCGGCCACGTTCTCTGCCAGGCCGTGTTCCAGGCCTGCTGCGTCGGCGTGGATGACCTTGGCGACTCCGGCTATTTTGGAGGCGGCTTGTGCGGCGGCACCGGCGTTGTGGCCAGCCACCAGCACGTGCACGTCGCCGCCGCAGGCCACTGCGGCCGTGACGGTGTTCAGCGTGGCGCCCTTGATGGACGCGTTGTCGTGTTCAGCAATAACGAGTACCGACATTTAGATCACCTTCGCTTCGTTCTTGAGTTTTTCGACCAGTGCGGCCACGTCGGCCACCTTGATGCCTGCGCCGCGCTTGGCGGGTTCGGTCACCTTGAGGGTCTTCAGGCGCGGAGCCACGTCCACGCCGAGGTCTTCGGGCTTGACGGTATCGAGCTGCTTTTTCTTGGCCTTCATGATGTTGGGCAAGGTGACGTAGCGGGGCTCGTTCAGGCGCAGGTCGGTGGTGATGACGGCAGGGAGCGTGAGGGCCAGGGTTTCCAGGCCGCCGTCCACTTCACGGGTCACGCTGACTTTGTCGGCAGCGAGTTCGACCTTGCTGGCGAAGGTGGCCTGGGGCAGGTCGGCCAGGGCCGCCAGCATCTGGCCGGTCTGGTTGGCGTCGTCGTCGATGGCTTGTTTGCCCAGGATGATGAGAGAAGGCTGTTCTTTGTCGACCAGGGCCTTCAAGAGCTTGGCCACGGCCAGGGGCTGCAGTTCGACGTCGGTTTCCACCAGGATGGCGCGGTCGGCGCCAATGGCCATGGCGGTGCGCAGGGTTTCCTGGCATTGGGCTACGCCGCAGGAGACTGCGATGACTTCGGTCACCAGGCCTTTTTCTTTCAGGCGCACGGCCTCTTCAACGGCGATTTCGTCAAAGGGGTTCATGCTCATCTTCACGTTGGCGATGTCCACACCCGTGTTGTCCGACTTCACGCGGACTTTCACGTTGTAGTCCACCACGCGCTTGACGGGAACGAGAACTTTCATGGTTGGGTCTTTCTGAAAAAACAGGAAATCAATCAGTGCGACAGCGTGCGGTGCAGGTCGCGGAGCTCGCGCTTGAGCACCTTGCCGATGGCGCTGCGCGGCAGCTCGTCGATGAAATGCAGCGCAGCCAGCCGCTGTGTCTTGCCCGCCCGGGCGTTGTACCAACCCATGATCCGGGCGGCGTCTTCGGTGGCGCCCGGTCGGCGGCACACAAAGGCTACCGGCGTCTCGCCCCACTGTTCGGAGGGCACGCCGGTCACGGCCACGTCCTCCACGGCGGGGTGCTTGCGCAGCTCGGCTTCGAGGTCGCTGGGGTAGATGTTGAAGCCGCCGCTGATGACCATGTCCTTGCGGCGGTCCAGCAGGGTCAGAAATCCGTCCGCGTCAAACCGGCCCACGTCGCCCGTGCGGATGAAGCGCTTGCCGGTGGCGTCAAACCACTCGGCCTCGCGCGTCTTGTCGGGCTGGCGGTGGTAGCCGGTCATCATGCCGGGGGAGTGGCCCACCACCTCGCCGGTGGCACCGGGCTGCAGCTCATGGCCCTCTTCGTCGATCAGGCGGATGTCGCTGGTGGATGCGGGCTGGCCGACGGTGTGCAGTTTGTCCGGGTGCTCGTGCGCCGCCAGGATGCAGGTGCCCCCTCCTTCGGTCATGCCGTAGAACTCGTACAGCGCGCCCGGCCAGCGCGCCAGGATGTCGGCTTTCAGCTCGGAGCGGAACGGCGCGCTGGTGCAGAACTTGGCGCGAAAGGACGACAGGTCGAATTCACCAAACTGCGGCAGCGCCATGATGCGCTGGTACTGCACCGGCACCAGCATGGAATGCGTGGCGCGGATCTGCTGCGCAGTCTGCAGGTAGCGCAGTGCATCGAACTTTGGCATCAGCCGCACGCAGCCGCCCCAGCACAGGCCGGGGAAGAACGACACCAGCGTGGTGTTGGAATACAGCGGCGTGGCCAGCAGCGTGACACTGTCCGGCCCGTAGCCCTGTGCCAGGCCGCGCACCAGGTGCGCCCAGCGCATGCCGTGCGATTGCACGATGCCCTTGGGGTTGCCGGTGGTACCAGAGGAATAAATGATGTTGAACGGATGCTCGGGGCCCACGTCCACCGGCGTCGGCGCCGCGCCTTCAGGGGCAAGCCACTCCATCCACGGCGTGCCCGCACCCACGTCGTCCAGCGCCACGAGCAGCAGCGCACCGGCGCCTTCCATCACCGCAGGTGGCACCGCCGCCCTGCCCTGCGCATCGGCAAACAGCAGGCGCGCCTGGGCATCGCCCAGCATGGACGCCATGGCCTCGGGCGTGACGGACGGCGCCAGTGGTGCCACCACCACGCCCGCACGCAGGGCACCCAGGTACACGGCGGCATAACGCACCGACGACGCGGCGCACACGGCCATCACATCGCCCGACTGCAGGCCCGCCTGCTGCAACGATGCGGCCACGCGGTCCACCAGGGCATCGAGCGCAGCCCAGTCCAGCGCAGAGTCGTCATCGGCCAAGGCCTTGGCCTGCGGGCGCTGCCGCGCGTTGTCACGCAGCAGATCGGAGACCCGGCGGAACGGGGGGAAAGGGAAGAAAGGGGCAGAGGCAGTGGTGTTGGTCATGGCCCAACTTACTCGAACGTGATGCCCTTGTCGCGGATCACCTGGCCCCACTTGGCGTAATCGCCACGCACGCGCTTGGCCATCTGGTCCGGGCCCTGGTAGTTGGCGATGGCGCCGGCGTTGAGCAGCTTGTCCTGCACTTCCTTGTCGGCCAGGATGGCCTTGACTTCGGTGCTGATGCGGTCGACCACCTCCTTGGGCGTGCCAAGCGGGGCCATCAGGCCGCCCCACGACACGGCATCAAAGCCCTTGAAGCCCTGCTCGGCGATGGTGGGCACATTGGGGATCACGCCCACGCGCTGCGGCGAGCCCACGGCAATCGCACGCAGCTTGCCCGTCTGGATATGGGGCAGCGCCGCCACGAGGTCGGCATACATCATGGGCACCTGGCCGCCCAGCGTGTCGGTGATGGCGGGCACACCGCCTTTGTAGGGCACATGCTCCATCTCAAATTGACCCAGCTGCTTGAGCAGCTCCATGCTCAGGTGGCCAAAGCTGCCCACGCCCGAGGAGGTGTAGTTGAGCTGACCCGGCCGCGCCTTGGCGTGGGTGATGAGCTTTTGCAGATCGGTCACGGTGGGCATCTGCGCCGGGTTGACCACCACCACGATGGGCAGGTCGTACACGGTGGCCACAGACACGAAATCCTTGGTGGTGTCGTAGCCCGCCTTTCTGTACAGGTGCGGCGCCAGCAGCGTGGGCGTGGCCAGCATCATGAGCGTGTAGCCGTCGCCAGGGGTCTTGGCGATCTGCTGCGCGGCCATCGAGCCCGACGCGCCCGCGCGGTTCTCCACCACCACGGGCTGCTTCAGGCGCTCGGCCAGCTTCTGGCCGACGATGCGCGAGGCCGTGTCGGTGGGGCCGCCCGCCGGGAAGGGCACCACGAGCTTGATCATCTTGTTGGGCCAGGCCTGGGCGTGTGCGGGGGCAGTGCCCAGCAGGCCAAGCGCCGACACAGCCGCAGCCGTGGCAAGCACTGCGCGACGCGAAAAGGCGGCAGGGAAAAGAGATTGTTCCGTCATCAGAGATCCGTTTTTATCTTCAGCTTTTGTGGTGGCCCACGCCCCGCCGCGCTGGCTGCATCCCCCTGCCCGCAACGCGCAGCGTTGCGAGAGCGGGGGGAAGGCGCGCAGCGGCTCAGGACGGTGTTAATCCAGTTTTGCGCCAGAAACTTTGACCACGCGTTCCCACACGGGCGCATCCTTCTTGAACTGCGCGTTGAACTGCTCGGGGCTGCTGCCCACGGGGATGAAACCCATCTGCTGGATGCGCTCGCGCACCTCGGGCATCGCGATCACGGCCTGCAGCTCGGCGCCGAGCCGGGCCACGACTTCAGGCGGCGTCTTGGCGGGTGCGCTCATGCCCACCCAGCCTGTCACCTGGAAGACCTCGTCCTTGATACCCTGCTCGGCCATGGTGGCCACTTTGGGCAGCGCGTCCATGCGCTGCGCGCCGGTCACGGCCAGTGGCTTGAGGCGACCCGATTCGATGTAGGGCCGGGCCGACTGCAGGCTGGCAAACGCCATCTGGAACTGCCCGCCCACGAGGTCCTGCAGCATGGGGGCCTCGCCCTTGTAGGCCACATGGTTCATGTCGGCCTTGTGCTTGTCGGACAGCCATGCACCCGCCAGGTGGGCGTAAGAACCCATGCCCCATGAGCCATAGGCGATCTTGCCCTTGTTGCGGTCGATGTAGGCCATCAGCTCCGACGCGTTGTTGACCGGCAGCTGCGGGTTGACCAGCAGCACCACCGGCGCCAGCGCGATCTGCGTGATGAGGGCTTGGTCCTTTTGCGGTTGGTAAGGCAGGCGGTCGTACAGGAACTGGTTGATGAGCATGGTGGTGCCCAGGGACACCAGCAGGGTGTAGCCGTCGGCGGGCGACTTGAGCGCCTGGTCGGTACCGGTCACTCCACCCGCACCACCACGGTTGTCCACCAGCACAGGCTGGCCCAGACGGGCCGAGAGCTTCTCGCCCAGCGTGCGGGCGGTAATGTCCGTGGCGCCGCCCGCCGGGTACGGCACGATCAGCTTGATGGGCTTGGCAGGCCATGCCTGCGCATGGGCTGCCGACATGGTGCCGGGGACAGCCAAGGGGGCCAGGGCAGCCACGGTGGCCAGAATGGCGCGGCGGGAAATGGATCGCATGGGGGGAGTCTCCTGTCAATGTTGTTGTGGGTCGGGCAGCGTGAGCACGCCCTTGTCGCGCAGGGCCTGCAGCTCGGCCTCTGGCAGTTGCAGCAGCTGCTGCAGCACCTCGCGCGTGGCGGCGCCCAGGGTGGGCGGTGCGTTGCGGATGGGTAGGCGCTGGCCGTCCAGTCGATAAGGCGGCGCAAACACATGCGTGGTGCCCGCCACGGGGTGTGGCATTTCCTGCAGCAGGCCGCCGC
The DNA here is from genome assembly GCF_049331375.1 of Acidovorax sp. M14. Lineage (NCBI taxonomy): Bacteria > Pseudomonadati > Pseudomonadota > Betaproteobacteria > Burkholderiales > Comamonadaceae > Acidovorax > Acidovorax sp. M14. The sequence goes on along the minus strand of NZ_CP186263.1, from coordinate 936,028 downwards.
GGCGCGTGCGCTCGCTGGTCAGCGCCTCATGCAGGCCGGCCACGCGGCCGCAAGGGATGCCTGCAGCGGTCAGGCGTTCGAGCAGCACATCACGCGGAAAGCTGGCAATCAACGCCTTCATCTCGGGCAGCAGGGTCAGTCGATTGCGAGCACGCTCGACGTTGGTGGCAAAACGGGGGTCTTCCACGATGTCCGGGCGCATCACTACCTGGCGGCAGAACTTGTCGAACTGGCTGTTGTTGCCCACGGCGATGATGAGCGGACCATCCTGTGCCTCGAACATGCCGTAGGGCACGATGGACGGGTGGGCATTGCCGTAACGCTGCGGGTCGTGGCCCAGCAGCATGGCGTCCAGGCCGTAGTAGCCGGTGATCATCAGACCGCAGTCGTACAGCGCCATCTCGATGTGGCGCCCCTGGCCCGTGCGCTCCCGACGGAACAGTGCGGCCAGCACGGCCTGCGCAGCGTACATGCCGGTCATCATGTCCACCGCGGCCACGCCGAACTTCAGCGGGGGCTGGCTGGCCTCACCGTTGATGGCCATCAGCCCAGCCTCGCCCTGGATCACCAGGTCATAACCGGGGCGCTTGGCCTCGGGGCCGGAGCTGTCGTAGCCCGCCACCGAGCAGTAAATGAGGTCGGGCTTGATGGCCTTGAGCTGCTCGTAGCCCAGGCCCAGCTTCTCGGCACCGCCGGTCTTGAAGTTCTGCACCACCACGTCGCACTGGGGCAGCAGGTCGCGGATGATCTTCACGCCTTCGGGCGTCTGCAAATCCACCGTGATGGACCGCTTGTTGCGGTTCATGCTGTTGTAGTAAGTGGTCTCGGTTTTGCCGATGCGCATGCCCCAGTCGCGGGTGTCGTCACCCCGTCCGGGGTGTTCCACCTTGATGACGTCGGCACCAAAATCGGCCAGCACCTGGCCGCACAGCGGCCCGGCAAACACGCGCGAGAGGTCGAGTACGCGCACGCCTTCGAGCGGGAAATCCATGCCCTCAGGCAATGCGGGTGTGGGGGTTGTGGAGGTCATTGCGTAGTGTCTTGTGTACCCGCGCCAGCGGCATTGACCTGGCGCAGGCGGGCGAAATCGGCCGGGCGCTTTTCCAGAAACGCACCAATGCCTTCGCGGGATTCTTCGGTGGCTTGCGACTGCACCATGAGCTGTGCTTCCAGCTCCAGCTGGTCGTCCAGTGGCTGCGCGTAGGTACTGCGGCACAGCGCCTTGATGCGGCCCATGGCCAGGTCCGGCCCGGCGGCAACCTGCGCGGCCAATGCCAATGCCTGCGTCAGGGCCTCACCCGGTTCGGCCAGTCGGTTGACCGGGCCCAGTGCGTGCAGCCGCTCGCCCGAGATACGTTCGCCGGTGAGGCACAGCTCGGTCAGCACCTGGCGCGATACGAACTCGGCCAGGAAGGCCGTGGCGCCGCCATCGGGCGTGAGGCCCACTTTCACATAAGCCACCGAGAACAACGCATTGCGCGCAGCCACCAGCATGTCGCAGGCCAGCGCCAGCGACAGGCCCGCACCGGCCGCTGCGCCCTCCACCGCTGCAATCACCGGCTTGCGGCAATCGCGCACGGTGCGGATCAGGTCGTGCAGGCCTTCGAGCTTGGCGCGGCGCCCTTCAATGGGCAGCTCGCGGCGCTTGGCCAGCTGGCGCAAGTCACCACCCGCACAAAAGTGCCCGCCTTCGCCCGTGAGCACGATGGCGCCCACGGTGGGGTCGGCCTCGGCCTGCGCCAGTGCCTCGGTCAGTGCCGCGTAGAACGCGGGTGACAACGCATTGCGCGCGGCGGGGTTGTTGTTGGAGAGCACGAGCACCGCGCCTTCACGGCGTTGCAGCAGAGGCAGTGGCTGCTCCATGGCTTCAGCTCCGGCCCAGCGCGATAAAGCGCGCCAGGTGGTGGTCTTCATCACCAAACTGGTGGTCCACCATGACGAGGCGCTTGGCGTAGTGCGACAGCGGCAGCTCCCACGTCATGCCAATGCCGCCGTGCAGCTGAATGCATTCTTCAGCCACCAACGCGCCGATACGGCCCATGGTGACCTTGGCGGCCGACAGGGCGCGCTCGCGCTCGGTGCGGTCGGTGCTGTCCATGGCTGCGGCTGCGTTGATGACGGCAGAACGCGCCTGCTCCACTTCCAGCAGCAGGTCGGCCATGCGGTGCTGCAGGGCCTGGAAGCTGCCGATGGGCACACCAAACTGCTTGCGCGTTTGCAGGTATTCCAGCGTGTGCTTCTTGGCAACGTCCATGGCGCCCAGCGCCTCGGCACACACGGCCAGAATGCCCCAGCCCACGGCATGTTCCAGCGTGGCTAAGCCCTGGCCTTCCGATCCCACCAACGCGCCGGCGCCGACTTGCACGTTCTGCAACGTGACTTCGGCCACGCGGCCGCCGTCGATACGGCCCATGCCACGGCGGCTCAGGCCTGCGGCATCTGCGGGCACCAGGAACAGCGCGATGCCGTTTTCATCGTCCACAGCGCCCGAGGTGCGGGCACTGACCAGCAACAGCTGGGCTTGGTCGCCATGCAGCACCACGGCCTTATGGCCCGTCAGCAACCAGCCATCGCCACTGCGCACGGCGCGGGTCGTCACGCGGTTCAGGGCGTAGTGCGCGCCGGGCTCTTCATGCGCCAGTGCGGCCACAGCGCTGCCGTCGATGAGGCTGGCGATGTGTTCCTTTTGCGCCGCGCTGCCCGCCAGGCCCAGCGCCCGGCCCACCACCAGCGCGCCCACAAACGGCTCCACCACCAGGCCGCCGCCCAGGGCCTCAAACACCACGGCCACATCAAAGCCTGCGCCGCCAAAGCCGCCATCGGCTTCGGGGAACAGCGCGCCAACCGCGCCCAGCTCGGCAAAGCGGGCCCACAGTGCTGGGTCCGTACCGGTGTCGCCGTAAGCGATGTGATTGCGGGTTTCGATGCCGTACTGCTCGGCCACGAAGCGGTTCAGGGTGTCCGCCAGCATGCGGCGGTCTTCGGTATGTTCAAAGTTCATCGCGGCAACCTCACAGGCCGAGGATCATCTTGGAGATGATGTTCTTCTGGATTTCATTGGAGCCGCCAAAGATCGACAGCTTGCGGTAGTTGAAGTAGTTGGCCGCAGCCGTCGCCGCCTCCTTCGGGCCCACGGGTTCTTCGGCATAGCCTTCGTACTGCGCCTCTTCGATGAAGGGCAGCGCGTATGGGCCCACCGCACGGCGGATGAGCGAGAGGATTTCCTGGCGGATCTCGGTGCCACGGATCTTGAGCATCGAGCTTTCCGCCCCCGGCACGCCACCACCGGCCACGGCGGCAATCACGCGCAGGTTGGTGGTCTTCATGTTCTCCAGGTCAATCTCGACCTGGGCCATGCGGGCAGCAAACAGCGGGTCCTGGTCCAGCGGTTTGCCGTTCTTCATCACCTTGGCGGCCACCACCTTGAGCTTGGCCAGGGCAGCAATGCAAAAGCCCACGCCTGCAATGCCGGTGCGCTCGTAGGTCAGCAGGTACTTGGCATACGTCCAGCCCTTGTTTTCCTCGCCCACCAGGTTTTCCACGGGCACCTTCACGTCGGTGAAGAACACTTCGTTGACTTCCTTGTCGCCATCGAGCGTGCGGATGGGGCGCAGCTCCACGCCTGGCGATTTCATGTCCACCAGCAAGAAGCTGATGCCCGACTGCGCCTTGGCCTCACGGTCTGTGCGCACCAGGCAGAAGATCATGTTGGCGTGCTGGCCCTGGGTGGTCCAGGTCTTCTGGCCGTTAACGATGTAGTGGTCGCCTGTTTCGTCCGTGACTCGTACCGCCGTGGTCTTGACCGAAGCCAGGTCCGAGCCCGCACCGGGTTCGGAGTAGCCCTGGCACCACCAGTCCTCGCCGCTCAGGATGCGCGGCAGCCAGTATTGCTTTTGCGCCTCGTTGCCAAACTTGATGAGCACCGGGCCCAGCATGTTCACGCCAAAGGGCACGATGCGCGGGCCACCGGCCAGGGCGCACTCGGTGTCGAAAATGAACTTCTCCACGGCACCCCAGCCCGGTCCGCCGTAGGCCTCGGGCCAGTGATTGGCCAGCCAGCCGCGCTCGTTCAGGATGGCGTGCCACTCATCCTGGTCCGCCTTGGTCAGGCGCTGCCCGGCCTTGACCTTGGTGGCGATGCGTTCGGGCAGCTTGGCTTTCAAGAAAGCCTGCACCTCGGCGCGGAAGGCTTCTTCTTCGGGGGTGAAATTCAGGTCCATTGACGGTTTTCCTCAGTGATCCATGGCGCTGTGCGCCTGTCTACGGCCTTCGCACCGGCGCGCCCCACGCGGGTGACGCCGAGCAAGGGCCGCCCCGCAGCGAGGGCGTCGTCCCCCTCCCGCAGGAGAGGGGGAAGCGGCGCCAGCCGCTCAGGGGGTGTTTCAATAAATTTCAAACAGGCCTGCCGCGCCCATGCCGCCTGCAATGCACATCGTCACCACGCCGTACTTGGCCTTGCGGCGGCGGCCTTCGAGCAGCAGGTGGCCCACCAGGCGTGCACCGGTCATGCCAAAGGGGTGGCCAATGGCGATGGCACCGCCGTTCACGTTCAGCCGCTCGGACGGAATCCCCAGGCGGCGCTGGCAGTACAGGGCCTGCGAAGCAAAGGCTTCATTCATCTCCCACAGGTCAATGTCTTGAACCGTGAGTCCGTGGCGTGCCAGCAGCTTGGGCACGGCAAACACGGGGCCAATGCCCATTTCGTCGGGCTCGCACCCGGCCACCGCAAAGCCGCGGAAGGCACCCAGCGGCTGCAGGCCGCGGCGCTCTGCCTCCTTGGCTTCCATGAGCACGCAGGCGCTGGAGCCATCGGACAGCTGCGAGGCATTACCTGCGGTGATGAACTGGCCGGGGCCCTTCACCGGCTCCAGCTTGGCCAGGCCTTCGAGCGTGGTGTTGGTACGGTTGCAGTTGTCGTGCGTGGCGGTCACTTCGCGGTAGGTGACCTCGCCGGTCTCCTTGTTCTTTTCCATCATGCGCGTGGTGCAGGGCACGATCTCGTCAGCAAACACCCCCGCCTGCTGTGCGGCGGCGGTGCGCTGCTGGCTTTGCAGCGAGAACGCGTCCTGGTCTTCGCGGCTGATGCCGTAGCGGTGGGCCACGATGTCGGCGGTGTCGATCATGGCCATGTAGAGGTCGGGCTTGTGCTCCTGCAGCCAGGGGTCGATGTCTGCCGGGTTGCCTGCGCGGATGGCCGAGATGCTCTCCACCCCGCCCGCCACCATGGCGGGCACGCCTTCGGCCACGATGCGGCCCGCCGCAATCGCCATCGACTGCAGGCCCGACGCACAAAAGCGGCTGGCCACCATGCCCGCCACCGACAGGGGCAGGCCCGCACGCAACGCCGTCTGGCGGCCGATGTTCTTGCCGGTGATGCCTTCGGGGTAGCCGCAGCCCATCACCACGTCTTCGATCAGCTCGGGCTCGATGCCCGAGCGCTCCACCGCCGCTTTGACGGAATACGCCGCCAGCTGCGGGCCGGGCGTGGCGTTGAACTCGCCCCGGTGCGACTTGGTCAGCGGGGTGCGGGCGGTGGAAACGATGACAGCTTCACGCATAATTTGCTCCTGATTTGATAGCTGCTTGCGCTTATTGATATTGCGCTAGAGCCCAAAATGACTTGAATTCAATGAAATTGAGAAGCCGCCTGAAGTGCTGTGCGGGTGGGGCGGCTTCTGCACTATTCGGCCTTGTTCAGGCTGTCAAAGTTGCGCCCCTCCCGCACCAGCTTTTCCAGCAAGGGCGAGGGCTTCCAGAACAGCGGGTCTTCCTTGGCAAAGGCCTCGATGTCGGCCAGCACCTTGTCCAGCCCCGTCATGTCGGCCCACTTCATCGGGCCGCCCCGGTGGCGCGGAAAGCCATAGCCCGCCACAAAGGTCACGTCCACATCCAGCGGGCGCAGGGCAATGCCCTCGTGCACCACATTGGCCCCTTCGTTGACCATGGCGGCCATGTAGCGGCGCATGATCTCGTCAGCGGTGAAGCTGCGGGGGGTGACGCCCTTCTTTGCGCGCTCGGCATCCACAATGGCCAGCACTTCAGGGTCGGGCTGGCCCGTGCGGGAGCCTTCGGGGTAGAGGTAAAAGCCGCGCCCGGTCTTCTGCCCAAACCAGCCGCGTTCGCAAATGCGGTCGGCAATTTCCACATAACGGGCGTTGGGGTCGCGCGTCGCAGCACGGCGCTTGCGCGTGGCCCAGCCAATGTCGCCACCGGCCAGGTCTGTCACCTGGAAGGGGCCCATGGCAAAACCGAAACCGCGCACGGCGGCGTCGATTTCGTAGGGGCTGGCACCGTCTTCCAGCAGGTAGTCGGCCGCCTGCTTGTAGACAGCCAGGATGCGGTTGCCGATAAAGCCGTCGCACACACCGGCGCGCACAGGCACCTTTTTGAGCTTCTTGGCCAGCTCAAACGCCGTGGCCACCACATCGGGTGCCACCTTGGCGGGCACCACGATCTCCAGCAGCTTCATGATGTTGGCGGGGCTGAAGAAGTGCAGGCCGATCACATCCTGCGGGCGACCGGTGGCCGCAGCAATGGCGTCGATGTCGAGGTACGACGTATTCGTGGCCAGCACCGCGCCGGGCTTGCACACGCGGTCCAGCTCACGGAACACGGCCTTCTTGACCTCGGTGTCTTCAAACACGGCTTCGATCACCAAATCAACCTGCGCGATGTCGGCGTAGCTGGTGCTGCCGGTGTAGCGCGCCATCACGGCGGCCTGGGCGGCGTCGGTCATGCGGCCTTTGGAGACCAGGCCGTTGTAGACCTTCTCGACATTGGCGCGGCCCCGGGCGATGGACTCGGCATCGCGCTCGATCATGGTCACGGGCAGGCCCGCATCCAGCGCCGCCACGGCAATGCCCGCGCCCATGGTGCCGCCGCCGATGACGGCAATGCTGGCGACAGGGCGTGGCTGCGCGGCCTGGGCCTCGGGCACCTTGACCACTTCACGCTCGGCAAAAAAGGCGTGGATGAGCCCGGCGCGTTGCGGGCTGTCGATGCATTCCATGAACAGCGCACGCTCGCGGGCCATGCCTTCGTCGAAGGGCAACTGCAGCGCGGCCTGCACGCATTCGATGATCTTGAGGGGAGAGAACAGGCCGCGCGATTTTTGAGTGGTCTCGTTCTTCTGTGCCTCCAGCCAGACCAGGGCAGCCTGCGGCTCGGCAATAGCAAGGTCACGCGTGCGGCGCACGGGGGCATTGGCAGCCAGCAGCTCGCGCACATAGGCCAGGCCTGCGGCCAGCGGGTCGGAGCCTTCCACCAGCTTGTCGACCAGACCTGCCTGCAGCGCGGCCTGCGCCTTGAGGGGCTGGCCGCTGAGCATGAGGGTGGTGGCGGCCTGCACGCCCATGAGGCGCGGGGCGCGCTGCGTGCCGCCCGAGCCGGGCAGCAGGCCAAGGTTCACCTCGGGCAGGCCCAGCGTGGCGGCGGGCAAGGCCAGCCGGTAATGGGCCGACAAAGCCACCTCCAGCCCACCGCCCAGGGCTGCGCCGTGCAGCACGGCCACCACGGGCTTGTTCAGGTTTTCGATGGCGCGGCAGACCTCGGGCAGGATGGGAGCCACCGGGGGCTTGCCGAATTCGCGGATGTCCGCCCCGGCAATGAAGGCCTTGCCCGCGCCCACCAGCAGCACAGCCGGCACGGCGGCATCGGCCTGCGCCTGCTGCATGGCGGCCAACAAGCCCTGGCGCACGGCGGCGCCCAGGGCATTGACGGGCGGGTTGTCGATGGTGACGACCAGAACATCGCCATGCAGCGCGGTCGTAACAACGGAAGATGCGGCAGCGGCGGCGTGCATACGGGGAAGTCTCCTGGTCAATGGCTGTGCCTGTTGATGACCGGGGGATTGTTGATGCGCGAAGTAATCTTGACAATTACAGAGCCCATTGACAGACTGTCAAACTTCTTTTGACAAACTACGGCAAACGAGCGTTCAGGCGCCGCCCCACCTATCCCGCCTATGGAACTCACCTCCCTCACCGTGCTGGTCGACATCCTTGATGCCGGCAACCTGAGCCAGGCCGCGCGCAACCTGAAGATGACCCGGGCCAACGTGAGCTACCACCTGCACCAACTGGAAAAATCGGTGGGTGTGCAGCTGGTGCGCCGGACCACCCGCCGGGTGGAGCCCACCGAGGTGGGGCTGCGCCTGTACGCCCATGGCCGCGCCATTCAGAACGAAATGCTGGCCGCGCGCGAGACCATTGCCACGCTGGGCCAGGGCCTGCAGGGCCGCGTGGGCCTGAGCGTGCCCAGTGGCTACGGGCAGATGGTGATGTCGGACTGGCTGATCGACTTCAAGCGGCTGTACCCTGGCATCGTGCTGGATGTGCGCTTTGAAAACCGGGTGGATGACCTCATCCGCGATGAGGTGGACATCGCCATCCGCGTGATGCCCGAGCCCCCACCCACGCTGGTGGCGCGCGACCTGGGCAGCGTGCGCTACATCGCCTGCGCGTCGCGCGGGTACGCCGAGGCGCATGGGCTGCCCCAGGACTTCGAGGCGCTGCAGGCTGCGCCGGTGATCACCGCAGGGGTGGTGGGCAAGCAGCTGCGCCTGCGCGGGTACCGGGGTGATCAGCGCCAGGAAGCCATGCTGGAGCCCACCCTCATTTCGGAGCACTTTCCGTTTCTGCGCCAGGGCATCCTGGCAGGGCTTGGCGTGGGGCTGGTACCGGATTACGTGGTGCAGGACGCCGTGTCCAGCGGCGAAGTGTTGACCACACTCGACGACTGGCGGCTGAGCATTTTTGGCACCCAGATGTTCATGCTCTACATGCCCAACCGCCACCAGACCCGGGCGGTGCGCACCTGCATTGACTACCTGCTGGGGCGGGCCCTGCCCGCCGCCGAGTCAGGCGCGCCAGCGGCGGCCGGATCAGCGCCTTGATCGAATTTCAATGAAAAAACGGGCGCAGGTGCTAGTCAATCATGCGTCAAAAGCTATATTTTTTATAGCAAACACATCCACCTGCACCCTTGTCCCGCACACCGGGCGACTTCGCAGCACGCCGGTGCGGCGCGGGGCATCAGATCCGCCCTTCCTCCACCGCATGACACGCAATGCGGATGCCGCCGATGCTCTGGAGCTTGGGGCGCTCGGTGCGGCAACGGTCATTGACATGCGGGCAGCGGGGGTTGAACGCACAGCCGGGTGGCGGGTTCAGCGGGTTGGGCACCTCGCCCTGCACCGGGGTGCGCGCCTTGCCGGTGTCGTGCATCTTGGGGATGGCATCGAGCAGCATGCGCGTGTAGGGGTGGCGCGGCGTGTCAAACAGCGTGTGTTTGTCGGCCAGCTCCACCAGGCGGCCCAGGTACATCACGCCGACCTGGTCGCTCACGTGGCGCACCACGGCCAGGTTGTGGCTGATGAACAGGTAGGTGAGCTGCCGCTCGCGCTGCAGGTCCTTCATGATGTTGAGCACCTGCGCCTGCACCGACACGTCGAGGGCGCTGGTGGGCTCGTCGCAGACCAGGAACTCGGGCTCCGTAGCGAGGGCACGCGCAATCGAGATGCGCTGGCGCTGACCGCCGGAGAACTGGTGCGGGTACTTGACCATGTCGAGCGGCGAGAGGCCCACCGACTGCAACAGTTCGCCCACGCGTTGCTTGAGCTGCTCCTTGTCGGTGATGAGCCCATGCTCCTTGAGCGGCTCGCCGATGATGTCCTCGACCAGCCAGCGGGGGTTCAGGCTGGCGTACGGGTCCTGGAAGATCATCTGGATGCGGCGGCGCATGGCCTTGGCGTTGTTGCCCTTGAAGGCCGCATGCGCGTCTTGCCCATCAAACGTGAGGCCGCCGCGTGTGGGGTCGTACAGGCCGACCAGCAGGCGGGCCACGGTGCTCTTGCCGCAGCCGGATTCGCCCACCAGCGCCAGCGTCTTGCCCTTCTCGATCTCGAAGCTCACGCCGTCCACCGCATGCAGCAGGGTGCGGGGCTTACGCTCGATCACGCGGTTGAGCCACGGGGCAGAGACGTCAAAGGTCTTGGCCAGGTCGTGTGCCTGCACCAGCGCCTTGCTATTCGTTGCGGCGGCGCTCATGCGGTCACCTTGGCTTGGGTCGTTGCACCGGCATGCAGCCAGCAGGCAGCGCGGGTAGCGCCGGCATCCATCAGGTCGGGGCGGTCGGTCATGCAGCGGTCAAAGGTCTTGGGGCAGCGGGGGTTGTAGGCACAGCCCTTGGGGATGGCGTTGAGGCGCGGCATGGCGCCGTCGATCTGGTTGAGGCGCTCGCGGTCCTGTTCCATGTCGGGGATGGAGGCCATCAACCCGGCGGTGTAGGGGTGGGATGGCTGGTTGATCACATCGTGCACCGGGCCGATCTCGGCCACGCGGCCTGCGTACAGCACGGCCACGCGGTCGCAGGTTTCAGCGATCACGCCCATGTCGTGGGTGATCAGCATCACGGCCGCGCCACGCGATTTGCAGATGTTTTTCAGCAGCGTGATGATCTGTGCCTGGATGGACACATCCAGCGCCGTGGTGGGCTCGTCGGCCACGATGAGCTTGGGCTCGGCGGCCAGGGCCAGGGCGATCACCACGCGCTGGCGCATGCCGCCCGAAAACTGGTGCGGGTAGTGGTCGATGCGCTCTTCGGCGGCGGGAATGCCGGTGTCCTTGAGCAACTGGATGGCGCGCTGGCGGGCTTCGGCCGCATTCACGGGCAGGTGGGCCAGGATGGTTTCGGTGAGCTGGCGGCCCACGGTGTACAGCGGGTTCAGCGAGGTCAGTGGGTCTTGAAAGATGGCGCCGATGCGGCGGCCCCGGATGTGGCGCATCTCCTCGTTGTTGAGGTTGTCGATGCGCTGGCCTTCCAGCAGGATCTGGCCCGAGGCCACACGGCCGGGCGGCTCCAGCAGGCCGATGATGGCCGCGCCGGTGAGGGATTTGCCAGCGCCGGACTCTCCCACCACGCCCAGGATCTCGCCGGGTGCGATGGAAAAGGAAATGTCGTCCAGGGCGCGCAGGGTACCGCGACGGCCCGGGAATTCGACAACGAGGTTTTTGACTTCGAGAAGGCTCATGGAAATATCGCTTTTCTTCTTGTTCTTGTTCAACGCAGACGGGGGTTGAGCGCGTCGCGCAGCCAGTCACCCAGCAGGTTCACGGACAAAGCAATCAGCACCAGCATGGCGCCCGGGAAGACGGTGATCCACCATTCGCCCGAGAACAGGTAGTCGTTGCCGATACGGATCAGCGTGCCCAGCGAGGGCGAAGTGGGCGGCGCGCCCACGCCCAGGAAAGACAGCGTGGCTTCGGTGATGATGGCCGTGGCCACCTGGATGGTGGCCAGCACCAGCACGGGCCCCATCACGTTGGGCAGCACGTGCTTGCGCATGATGCGCAGCGGCGAGACGCCCGTCACGCGGGCGGCTTGCACGTATTCCTTGTTGCGCTCCACCAGCGTGGAGCCGCGCACCGTGCGGGCATATTGCACCCAGCCGGTGAGGGAGATGGAAAGGATCAGCACGCCAAACGCCAGCGACTCGTGGGCATTGGGGAACAGCGCACGGCCCACGCCAGCAATCAGCAGCGCGACCAGGATGGCGGGAAAGGACAGCATCACGTCGCACAGGCGCATGAGCACGGCATCCACCCAGCCACCCCGAAAGCCTGCCAGCAGGCCAAAAGCCACACCCACCACCACGGACAGCACCACCGAGGCGATGCCGACCACGAGCGAGATGCGCGCGCCGTAGATCAGCGCAGACAGGATGTCGCGGCCCTGGTCATCGGTGCCCAGGGGATATTTCATGGAGCCCATTTCGCTCCATGCCGGAGGCAGGCGCGCGTCGCTCAGCTCCAGCGTGGTCAGGTCGAACGGGTTGTGGGGTGCCACCCATCCGGCAAACACCGAACAGAACAGGCAAATCAGCGCAATGGCAGCGGCCAGCATGGCGACCGGCGATGTGCGGAAGCTGTAGCCAACGTCGCTGTCGAACCAGCGGGCAAGGGTAGTTTTCATTGTGGGAAACCAGTCAACGGGCAACAACACGCGCAGCGGGTAGCTGCGGGTGTTGTTGCGGGCTTGGATCAGCCGGTGGCTTTGTTGTTGTCGTCGTATCGATCAGTCGGAAAAACGCGGGCTCACTTGCTCACGGTGATCCACTTGAACGGCATGTAGTTGTCGGCCATCTGCACGAGCTTGACCTTCTTGCTCACGCCCCAGGCCAGCGCCTGCTGGTGCAGCGGGAGGTGCCCCACATCGGCGGTGTGCACTTCAAAGGCTTCCTTGATCATGGCGTCGCGCTTGGGCTTGTCGGTCTCGACCAGGATCTTCTTGGTCAGCTCGTCCAGCTTGGGGTTGCAGTACGCACCCAGGTTGAACTGGCCAGCGCCGGTCTTGTCGTCCGGGCAGATCATCAGCGCATTGAGGGCGTTGTGCGAGTCGTAAGTGGTGGGCGTCCAGCCCAGCATGTAGAAGCTGGTGTCGCGGCGCAGCACCTTGGGGAAGTACGTGCCTTTGGTTTCCGCAGCAAGGTTGATCTTGACGTTGATGCGCGACAGGTTGGCGGCCACCGTCTGGCAGATACGGCCGTCGTTCACATAACGGTCGTTGGGGCAGTTCATGGTGACTTCAAAGCCGTTGGGGTAACCGGCTTCGGCCATGAGCTTCTTGGCAGCTTCAACGTCATAAGGCAGGCGCTTGACGTCCGGCTGGAAGCCGTTGATGCCGGGGCCCACCATCAGTGCGGACGGGTTGGAGGCACCACGCATCACGGTCTTCTTGATGCCTTCGATGTCGATGGCCTGGTAGAAGGCCTGGCGCACGCGCTTGTCCTTGAAGGGGTTCTTGCCCTTGACGTTGGAGTACAGCAGCTCGTCGCGCTTCTGGTCCATGCCCAGGAAGATGGTGCGCAGCTCGGGGCCGGTAATGGCGCGGGCGTTGGCGCTGTTGTTGATGCGCTCGATGTCCTGCACCGGCACGGGCTCCATCACGTCCACTTCGCCTGACAGCAGGGCTGCCACGCGGGTGGCGTCGTTGCCGATGGGCGTGAAGACGACCTCGGTCGCGTTGCCTTCAATCTTGTCCCAGTAGGCGCCGTTGCGCACAAACACCGTGCGCACGTTGGGCTGGCGCTCACGCAGGCGGTAGGGGCCGGTGCCGTTGGCGCGGAAAGATGCGGCATTCTCGATGCCCTTGCGGCGGTCCACCGGGGTGGTGGCCTGGTTGGTCTCGCACCACTTCTTGCTCATCATGTACGACGTGGTGATCACGTCTGGCAGGATGGGCTGGGGAGCGACGGTATCGATCTCGACCGTGTGGTCGTCGATCTTGCGCACCTGCTTGATATCGCTGTTGGTGGCCTTCATGTCCGAGCCATCGCCCTTCATGCGGGCGAAGCTGAACACCACGTCGTCGGCCGTGAACGGCGTGCCGTCATGGAACTGCACACCCTTGCGCAGTTCGAAGCGCCACACGGTGGGGGCAATCTGCTTCCAGCTGGTAGCCAGGGCGGGCGCCAGACTCAGGTCCTTGTTGCGGCCCACCAGGGGTTCGTACACGTTGCTGGTCACGCTCAGCTGCAGGGATTCGTTGAGCGAATGGGGGTCCATCGACAGTGCATCGCCCTGGTTGGCGATGCGCACGGTCTGGGCCTGGGCTACCACGCTCGCCGCAGCCAGCGCAGCGAAGAGAGCGGTCACAGCGAGTTTTTTCTGGAATTTCATGGAAATCTCCTGGTAGTGAAAGGGTGGGATGGAAGGGTACGAAGACTTCCGGTGGGTGAAAAGCGTGTTTGCGCGAACGGGCGGTGCAAGCAATGAAGGCTGGACATCCGGTCAGACTGCCGGCAGGGGCATGGCCTGCTCGATCAGGCTCGCATGCAGCGCAGCGCCCAGTGGCAGGATGTCGTCGTTGAAGTCATAGCGGCTGTTGTGCAGCGCACTGCCGCTTGCGCCCGTGCCCTGGCCAATGCGCAGGTAAGCGCCCGGCTTGTTTTGCAGCATGAAAGAGAAGTCCTCGGCGCCCATGCTGGGCTCCAGGTCGCGCACCACGTGGTCGGCACCCAGCAGGGATTCGGCCACGTCGCCCGCGAAGATGGCTTCGCTTTCGCTGTTGATGGTGGCGGGGTAGATGCGTTCGTAGTGCACGGTGGCCGTGGCACCGAAGCCCAGCGCAATGGCGCTGCACAGCTCCTTGAGGCGCTTTTCCACCATCTCCTGCACCTGCGGGTCAAAGGTGCGCACGGTACCTACCAGCGTGGCCGTACCGGGCAGCACGCTGAAGGCCCCCAGGTCGCCTGCCTGCATCGCGCACAGGCTGACCACCGCACTGTCGATGGGCCGGACGTTGCGCGACACGATGCTCTGTGCGGCAGTGATGATGTGGGCTGCGACCAGCACCACGTCTACCGTCTGGTAGGCGTGCGCGCCGTGGCCGCCACGCCCGGTGATTTCAACGGTGAAGCGGTCGGCAGCTGCCATCATGGGCCCGGCGTTGATGCCGACGGTGCCGGGCTTCATCGCGGGCCAGTTGTGCATGGCAAAGATGGACTGCACCGGGAAGCGGTCAAACAACCCGTCTTCCATCATCACGCGGGCACCAGCAAAGCCTTCTTCGCCTGGCTGGAACACCAGCACGGCGGTGCCGTCGAAGTTGCGCGTCTCCGCCAGGTAGCGCGCGGCGCCGATCAGCATGGCGGTGTGGCCGTCGTGGCCGCAACCGTGCATGAGTCCTTGCTTGCAGGACTTCCAGGCAAAGTCGTTGTGTTCGGTCAGCGGCAGGGCATCCATGTCGGCGCGCAAGCCCACCATGCTGCCGCTGGCCGTGCTGCGCCCTCGGATGACGCCCACCACGCCGGTGCGCCCGATGCCGTCGTGGATCTCATCCACACCGCAGAGCTTCAGCGCTTCCTTGACGCGTTTGCTGGTGTAAACCTCTTCAAAACCCAGCTCGGGATGGGCGTGCAGGTCACGGCGCAGCGCCGTCAACTCGGGGTGGTATTGCGCGATGTGCGCGAAGGCGCGACCACCCGCTTTCAAACGAGGGCCTTGCATCAGTGGCCTCCTGCCTTGCCCACGCGCAGGCGAGGATCCACCGCGAAGTACAGCAGATCTACCACCAGGTTGATGACCACGAAGATCAGCGCGATCAGGCACAGGTAAGCGGCCATCACGGGGATGTCGGCGAACGTGACGGCCTGGATGAACAGCAGGCCCATGCCCGGCCACTGGAACACGGTCTCGGTGATGATGGCGAAAGCGATCAGGCCACCCAGTTGCAGACCGGTGATCGTCAGCACAGGCACCAGCGTGTTCTTGAGGGCGTGGCCAAAGTGAATGGCCCGGTTGGACAGGCCACGCGCCCGGGCGAACTTGATGTAGTCGGTGCGCAGCACCTCCAGCATTTCAGCCCGCACCAGACGCATGATCAGCGTGAGCTGGAAGATGGCCAGTGTGATCGCAGGCAAGGTGATGTGATGCCAACCCTTCGCCTTGAGCAAGCCGGTGCTCCACCAGCCCAGCTGCACCACTTCGCCACGGCCGAAGCTGGGGAACCAGCCCAGGTGCACCGCAAACACCAGGATCAGCAAGATGCCGATCAGGAAGGTGGGCAGGGACACGCCCAGCAGCGACAGGGTCATGAACAACTGGCTGGTGAAAGTGCCGCGCTTGAGGGCGGCATACACGCCCATCGGCACACCAATCACCAGCGCGAGCAGGGCCGCTACAAGGGCCAGCTCCAGCGTGGCCGGGAAGCGCTCGGCAATCAGGCGCGATACCTTGGCGCCCTGGCGCAGGCTCAGGCCAAACTCGCCCTGCGCCGCATTCACCAGAAAGTGCCAGAACTGCACGAAGAAGGATTTGTCCAGGCCGAGGGCGCTGCGCAGCTCGCGAATCTGCTCAGGGGTGGCATCCTGGCCCAACAGGAACACCACGGGATCTCCCACGTACTGGAACAGCATGAAGGAGATGAAGGCCACCGTGACCATGACAATCACAGCCTGTATCAGGCGGCGCAATATAAAGGCAAGCATCAGAGAGTCGAGTGAGTGTTCGATGGAAGTACCACCGCCACTTTTGGTGGCCGAGGCACTGCGGGTCAATACATCGTCAGATATACCAAAGAAAGCAAGGGCCGCACGGCCCTTGCTTTCAGTCAGTCAAGAATAAATCAGTTCACCTTGACGGTGCGCATGTCCACGCGGTTATCGGCACGGTGCACCAGTTCGATGTTCTTCTTCATGGCCCATGGGATCACCTGGTCATGCAGAGGAATGTGGGACACGGTGTCGTTGGACAACTGCAGCGCCTCGGTCAGCATGCGGGCGCGCACAGGTGCATCGGTCTCGGCCTTGATGCGGTCCACGAGGTAGTCCATGCGCTGGTTGCTGTAGCGACCCACGTTGTAGTTGCCGTCACCACCTTGGCCCACGGTGCGCACCAGCGATTGCAGGCTGTACAGCGCGTCAAATGTCGGCACGCCCCAGCCCAGCATGTAGATGCTGGCTTCGTAGCGCTGGATCATCGGGAAGTAGTTGACCAGCGGCAGCGTGCGCAGCTTGGCCTTCACACCCACGCGCGCCCACATCGCTGTCACGGCCTGGCAGATGGCTTCGTCGTTGATGTAGCGGTTGTTGGGGCAGGCGAAATCCACTTCAAAACCATCGGGGTAACCCGCCTCGGCCAGCAGCTTCTTGGACGCATCCACGCTGTACGGGAAGCGCTTGCCCACGGCCTCGGTGTAGCCGGCCACTTGTGGCGCCACGATGGTGCCGGTGGGCTTGCCCAGGCCGCGCATGATGTTGCGCGAGATGGTTTCGGCATCAATCGCCTGATAGAGGGCCTTGCGCACCCGCACGTCCTTGAGCGGATTCTTGCCCTTGATGTTCGAGCCCGGGAGTTCTTCGCGGAACTGGTCCATGCCCAGGAAGATCGTGCGGTTCTCCACGCCGTCAATCACCTTCAGGTCAGGGCTGGCGCGCAGGCGGCCCAGATCCTGGGGTGATGGATCGAGCACCAGATCCACTTCACCCGACAGCAGCGCGGCAATGCGCGTGGCTGCAGACTTGATGGGCGTGTAGACGATCTCGGTCACGTTGCCGTCCATCTTGCCCCACCAGTTGGGGTTGCGCTTGAACACCATCTTCACATCAGGCTGCCACGACTCGAGGGTGTAAGGCCCTGTCCCCATGGCATTGCGGTGGGCAAAGTTCTCATCGGTGCCCTTGATGTCTTTGGGCTCTACCGACTTGTTCTTTTCGGCCCATGCCTTGCTCATGATGCGCAACTCGGTCATCTGACGCAGCAGCACCGGGTTGGGCGAGGACAGGATCACATCAAAGTTCTGGGCATCCACCTTCACCACTTTGCTGATGCCCTGCACGTAGGGGGTGAAGTTGGACGTTTTGGCCATGGCCCGCTGGATGGAGTACACCGCATCGTCCGTGGTCAACGGCGAACCATCATGGAACTTGACCCCCTGGCGCAGCGTAAAACGCACCTGCGTGGGGCTGATCTCTTTCCAGGCTGTTGCCAGCACAGGTTCCACATCGAACGTCTTGCTGTTGTAGTAAACCAAGCTTTCATACACGTTGGCATGAAGGCCGTTTTGCAGCGCATTGTTCTGGGAGTGAATGTCCCAGGTCGAAATTTCCCCCTGACTGGCCCATTTGAAGGGCTTGGCTTGCAGTGATGGCGCAAACAGCAGCGCGGCGGCCGCAGCCACCGCCAAACGACTGTGGTTGAGTTTCATGGAACCCTCTGAATTAAAAGTTTTACTATGCAGTAAAGGTTGCTCTATAGCCAACGGGAAATCCCTGAATCCCCGGTGCTATGAAGGGCCTATAACTGCGCTGACAGCGCGTGCCTCATGCAAGGTTGGTGCCAGTTCAAACTTTCTTTTTACCTTGTCCGCGTGGACTCACGCCTCGGGGCACGGCCGCGACATTACTTCACCACCAAGCAACCCAGGGGCAGAGACACTGCCCTGTGGCCTTGCCACCTACCGGACCTTCTCGCCACCTCGACGGAAGCACTCCACAGAGGGAAATCAGTCGCCCCACAAAACCTATAGGTCTGCATGGCAGTCACTGTTCTGCACGCAAACCACGAGACAGCTTTGGACTACTCGAATCGATACACAGAGAGTCGCACGCGACGAACCAACTCACGAAAACAATTCGAGAAATGAAAAAAGCCGCCCGAAGGCGGCTTTTAAGCTTTTGTATCAACAACTGGCCAAAGCCAGCTGACGATATTAGAAGCTGTGACGGATACCGAAGTCGTAGCCGTTGGAATTTTCGTTGATACCGGTCACAGCACCGTTCAGAGCTTGTGCAGCGCCGTTCTTGTTGTTCACGTGAGCGTACGTTGCGTACAGAGCAGTGCGCTTGGACAGGTTGTGCACGTAGCCCAGAGCCAGCTTGTTCGTACGGGGATCAGCACCAACGGTGTCGATCTTGTAGGTGGAGTAAGCCAGACGAATTTCGCCAGCGCCCACGGGGATCAGACCACCGATCAGGAAGCCCTTACCGTCGTTGCCGCCGCTGATCTTGTCTTGGTTGTAGTGAGCCATGATCTTAGCCATGCCCAGGTCGTATTGACCGCCCAGGTTCACGGCCTTGATGTTGCCCGTCAGGAACTTGGTTTCGGAGAAAGCGATAGCGGCGTTGATGGGGCCGTTAGCGTAACCAGCGCGCAGTGCCAGGCCGTTGCCGTCCTTCTTGTTGGCAGCGTTGCTGTTGTTCTCACCCATGTAGTACTGGGCTTGGCCATAGAAACCACCCAGGTTGCCAGGCAGGAAGTAGCCGATGGAGTTCGAAGCGCGGACGGTGGTAGGGCCGCCCAGGCTGGAGTTCAGGGTTTGGGTGGTGCCCACGCCGTTCGTGCCGAACGGATCGAACACGGTCAGGTTCCAGAATTGGGGGGTGTAGTCACGGCCCAGACGCACTTCACCGAAGCCGCCGTTCAGGCTAACCGTCGAACGACGGTTGAAAGTCAGGCCGCCGCCAGTGCTGGTAGCTGCTTGGTTGTTGGTGTTGGTAACGCCGCCGGTGCCGTTGTCGTTGTTCAGACCAGCTTCGAGCCAGAACGAAGCGGACATGCCGCCACCCAGGTCTTCAACGCCGCGGAAACCCAGACGGCTGCTGTTGTAGCCGGAGTTCGTCAGTTGCGACTTGTTAGAGACGCTGCCGGAACCGTAAGCGTAGGTTGCGTCAACCACGCCGAACAGGGTCACGGAAGATTGAGCCATTGCAGCGCCGGAAGCAGCCAGCACAGCCAGGGCAATCAGGGATTTTTTCATTGCGAGTTACTCCAAGGTTAAACATCGGGCTCCGGTACGGGGGGTCTATGGTGAAAGCACCTGCACAGTCCCGCCGGTTTCCCGGGCCAACCTCCTGGTGGGGAAGTTGCTCTTATTGCACCAGACCCGGACCGGTTTCGCAAAGGAATTCACCCACAATCGCCCCGAAAGGGGAAATTCGTTGCAGTGTTGCAACATTTCAGTGCGCACGGGCAAAATCACGATTGCTGCATGCAACTCCTGTGCCTTGCCTTGTGGTTTTTTGTATCCAAGTGCAATTTGTGTTTCGACACCATTGCCTCCCGAAAGCTTTCCATGGACGCTTTTTTGACTGCCGCAGACAACGCGCTGCGCACACTGTTCGCCCAACCCCGCGCTTCCGAGCAGACACCAGCCCACGGTGTGCCCGAGGCGTCGCTGGATCCCGCACAGAAGAAGCTGGCGGGGGCCCTGATGCGCGTGAATCATGTGGGGGAAGTGTGCGCCCAGGCGCTCTACAGCGCGCAGGCGGCTGTCACCCGCGACCCCGCCCTGCGGGACCACCTGCAGGCGGCGGCGCGTGAAGAGACCGACCATCTGGCCTGGACACAGCAGCGCCTGGACGCACTGGGCGCGCGCCCCAGCCTGCTCAACCCCCTGTGGTTCGCGGGCGCCTTTGCGCTCGGACTGGTGGCCGCCAAGGTCAGTGACCGGGCCAACCTGGGGTTTGTGGTGGAAACAGAAACCCAGGTGGCCGCGCATCTGCAAAGCCACCTCGACCGGCTTCCCGAGCAGGATCAGGCGTCAAGGGCCGTGGTCGCCCGGATGAAGCAGGACGAGGAGCGGCATGCCGACCAGGCCCGTGCCGCCGGCGCGCTGGAATTGCCCGCCCCGGTGCGCCTGGCCATGAAAGGCGCCGCCAAGGTCATGACCACCACGGCGCACTATCTTTGAACCCCCAGCTGGTTCACGCGGGCAACAGGTGCACCAAAAACATACGCACAACCACCCGCTCATTCTGGCAGTCCAGACCATCCCACGACTTCGTCAGGCCTCCAGCACCTCGTAGCCGGTGGTGATGTCGGCCGTCTTGCCCAGCATGATGCTGGCTGAGCAGTATTTGTCATGGCTCATGGCAATCGCGCGCTCCACGGCGGCCGGGGGGATGCCCTTGCCCGTGACGGTGAAATGCATGTGGATCTTGGTGAACACCTTGGGGTCGGTCTCGGCGCGTTCCGTCGTCAACTTGACGCTGCAGCCGCGCACGTCATGGCGGCCCCGCTTGAGGATCAGCACCACGTCATAGGCGGTGCACCCGCCCGTACCCGCCAGTACGGTTTCCATAGGCCGGGGCGCCAGGTTCTGGCCGCCATTGGCAGGGTTGGCGGCATCGGGGGCACCGTCCATGGTCAAAACATGGCCGCTGCCGGTTTCGGCCACAAAACCCATGCCGGAGCGGGTCCCCGCCCCGCCGGTCCAACTGACTGTGCATTCCATTTGTGTTTCTCCTGTGTGACACGTGGTTTTTTTCGCACGGAAAACCGAAACGAAAAGAATTTGATGCGAATTTTGCTGCATCGCAACAAGACTCGCGCTAAACTTCGCCCATGCGCTGCCGCTTTCGAACAGAAAGGAACCGGCAGGCGGCAAGAAGCTCGGAATCCGGCACTTGCCTCGCACCGATTGTCTCCTCCATCTCCTCAAAGGATGGATTAGCCCCAGGCCTCACGGCCCGGGGCTTTTTTTTGCCCGCTCGCCCTGCGCCGCACCAGGCAGCCCGCCCAGAGGCCTCGGCCCCTGCCCAGGGCGACGCCCTATGATGTGGGCCCCCGCCCGCCGCCCTGCGCCGGTGGGGCTCTCCTTCTGCACCTGCCATGACCCAGCACCTCACCCCCGCCGACTACCTCAAGAAAATACTGACTGCCCGCGTGTACGACGTGGCGGTGGAGTCGGCGCTGGAGCCCGCCAAGAACCTCAGCCGCCGCCTGCACAACAAGGTGCTCCTCAAACGCGAGGACCAGCAACCCGTGTTCAGCTTCAAGCTGCGGGGCGCCTACAACAAGATGGCGCACCTCACGCCCGAGCAGCTGCAGCGCGGCGTGATCTGCGCATCGGCGGGTAACCACGCCCAGGGCGTGGCCATGAGCGCCCACCGGCTGGGCACGCGCGCCGTGATCGTGATGCCCACCACCACGCCGCAGCTCAAGATTGACGCTGTGAAGACTCTCGGCGGCGAGGTTGTGCTGTTTGGCGAGAGCTATTCCGACGCCTACGGCCATTCCGTCCAGCTGGAGAAAGAACAGGGCCTGACCTTCGTGCACCCATTCGACGACCCGGACGTGATCGCCGGCCAGGGCACCATCGCCATGGAGATCCTGCGCCAGCTGCAAAGCCTGGGCAGCAACCAGCTCGATGCCGTGTTCGTGGCCATTGGCGGCGGCGGGCTCATATCCGGCGTGGCCAACTACATCAAGGCCGTGCGGCCCGAGATCAAGGTGATCGGCGTGCAGATGAACGACTCGGAC
Source organism: Acidovorax sp. M14 (assembly GCF_049331375.1). Taxonomy (NCBI): domain Bacteria; kingdom Pseudomonadati; phylum Pseudomonadota; class Betaproteobacteria; order Burkholderiales; family Comamonadaceae; genus Acidovorax; species Acidovorax sp. M14. Next base: position 914,270 of record NZ_CP186263.1, on the reverse strand, counting down.
GCGATGATCCAGTCGGTGCAGGCCCACAAGCGCGTGACGCTGGCCGATGTGGGCCTGTTCTCCGACGGCACCGCCGTGAAGCTGGTGGGCGAGGAGACCTTCCGCGTGGCGCAGGGCCTGGTGGATGACTACATCACGGTCGATACCGACGCCGTCTGCGCCGCCATCAAGGACATCTTTGTGGACACGCGCAGCATTGTCGAGCCCGCAGGCGCGCTGGCGGTGGCGGCCATCAAACAATATGTCGCCAGGAACAAGACCAAGGGCGAGACCTACGCCGCCATCCTTTGCGGCGCCAACATGAACTTCGACCGGCTGCGCTTTGTGGCCGAGCGCGCTGAAGTGGGCGAAGAGCGCGAGGCACTGCTCGCCGTCACCATCCCTGAAGAACGCGGCAGCTTCCGCCGCTTTTGCGAGGTGGTGGGCGGCCTGCCCGGCGGCCCGCGCAACGTGACCGAGTTCAACTACCGCATCAGCGACGCCGCAAGGGCCCATGTGTTTGTGGGCCTAACTACCAACGGCAAGGGTGAATCGGAAAAGATCGCCAAGAACTTCAACCGCCACGGCTTCGAGGCGCTGGACCTGACGCACGACGAGCTGGCCAAGGAACACCTGCGCCACCTGGTCGGCGGCCACTCGGCGCTGGCCCAGGACGAGCGCCTGATGCGCTTCACCTTCCCCGAGCGGCCCGGCGCGCTGCTCAAATTTTTGAGCCTGATGCAGCCGACTTGGAACATCAGCCTGTTCCATTACCGCAACCAGGGCGCGGACTATGGCCGCATCCTCGTGGGCATGCAGGTGCCGCCCGAGGACAAGGCGGCCTTCGACGCCTTCCTGGCCACGCTGGGCTACCCCTATGTGGAAGAAACGCTGAACCCGGCCTACCGCCTGTTCCTGCGCTCCAAATAATGGCAAAAATGGCTGCTAGCGCTAGTTGAATATGCCCTAGCAGCTATTAAAAAAGAAGCATCAAGCCCCCACTGCACACCATGCAAGCCCTGCGCCACTACCTGCTGGCCGTGCAGTTCTTCACCCGCATTCCCGTCACCGGTCGGCTGGCGCAGTGGGTGGGCTACAGCCCGGCCATGCTGCGGGCCAGCGCGGCGCACTTTCCGGGCATCGGCTGGCTGGCGGCGTTGCTGTCTGGGGCCGTGTATGCCGCGCTGCACTGGGCGCTGGCGCCCAACCCGCTGGCCCCGGCCGTGGCGGCGGTGTTCTGCACCATCGCCACGGTGCTGATGACCGGCGGCTTTCATGAAGACGGCCTGGCCGACGTGGCCGACGGCCTGGGCGGCAGCTACGACCGCGAACGCGCGCTGGACATCATGAAGGACTCGCGCATTGGCGCCTTCGGGGCCATGGCGCTGGTGCTGGCCTTGCTGGCCAAGCTCAGCCTGCTGGCGCTGCTGGGGGCGCACAGCCTGCCCGTGGCACTGGCGGCCCTGGTCGGTGCGCACGTGTTGTCGCGCTTTTGGCCCCTGCTCATCGTGCGCAGCCTGCCGCATGTGGGCGACACGGCGCGCTCCAAAAGCAAGCCGCTGGCCGATCAAATCTCTGGCCAGGCACTGGTTGCGGCGCTTTTATGGTGTTTTCCGCCCCTGGTGCTTGTCGGATATGCCCAATCAGCTCTCTTTTTGGTAGCACCCATCATCCTCAGCGCGCTCTGCGCGGCCTGGATGGCGCGCTGGTTCGCCCGGCGGCTGCAAGGCTTCACCGGCGACTGCCTGGGCGCCACGCAGCAGGTGAGCGAGATCGGGTTCTACCTGGGCGCTGCCATCGCACTGCGATGGCTATGACGCCCTCCCCCGCCACCGCCAGCAGCCGCCTGTGGCTGGTGCGCCATGCAGCCCCGCTGGTTGCGCCGGGCACCTGCTACGGCGCTTTGGACGTGCCCGCCGACGCGCAGGCCACCCGTGCTGCGGCAGAGCGACTGGCAACGACACTGCCACCCGGAGCTCGCGTGGCGCATTCCACGCTACAAAGATGTGAGCTGCTGGCGCATGATTTAGAAGCGCTCAGACCCGATTTGACCTTCACCCCTGACGCCCGGCTGCGCGAGATGGACTTCGGCCGCTGGGAAGGGCAAACCTGGGACGCCATCGGCAAAAGTGCCATCGATGCCTGGGTGGCCGGGTTCGCCACTCACGCACCCGGCGGGGGCGAAAGCCTGGCCCACATGCTGCACCGCGTGGCGGCCGCCCTGCAGACCGCCCGGGAGTGGCGCTCCAACCAGGGAGCGAAGGATATGGTGTGGATCACCCACGCCGGGGTGGCACGCTGCGTGGCTTGGTTGCAGGAGCGTGGCGAAAGCGCCCTGCCCCGCGCGGAAGACTGGCCGGTGGCGGCGCCGGGCTGGGGGGAATGGGAAATCAGGGAGCTGGCCTAAGCGCCTGATCAAAGTCTTCAGGCCAGCAGGTGCTCAGTTCTTGAGCGGCATGTCCAGCGTCACCGTGGCAGGTCCGCCCATGCTGGCCCCCAGTTGCGCCTGGCGGGGGCCCAGGGCCTGCAGCACCAGCCCCTCATCCACAGCAGCGCCCACACGGAAGGGCTTGGCGGGCTTGCCGTCCACGGCAATCAGTGCCGCCCCGCCGCCGCTGCTGCGCCCCGACAGCACGCCGATCAGCGTGAACCGGCTTGCGGTGGGTGGCACCGGCGCTGCCACGCCAGGGGCGGCAGGTGCCGCACCCAGCAAACGCGCCAGCGCCTGCGCATCCATGGCCACCGGGGCAGGCGCCACGGCCGGCGCGGTGGATGCGGACGAAGGCGCCGACAGACGCAGCCCCCAATAGACCACGCTGGCGCCGGCTGCTGCCCAGAGCACCAGAGTCCCCAGGCGGACGCCCCATTTGCTGTACGTATTGGTCACCATGCGGGGATTATGATTCACGCGATTCGACCATCCGAGAGACCGCCAGCAGTGAACACTTCTTTCTCCCTCCTTGTGCGCTCCGCCCCGCGCCGCGTTGCCAAGTCCGTGGCCCGTGGTTTCACCCTCATCGAACTGATGGTGGTGCTGGTGATCATCGGCGTGCTGGCCGCGCTGATCGTGCCCAACGTGCTCGAACGTGCCGATGATGCCCGCGTGACGGCCGCCCGCACCGACATCACCAACATCATGCAGGCGCTCAAGCTCTACCGCCTGGACAACCAGCGCTACCCCACGGCCGAACAGGGCCTGCAAGCCCTGGTCATCAAGCCCACTGCGGGCCCCGTACCGGGCAACTGGAAGCTGTACCTCGAAAAGCTGCCCAACGACCCCTGGGGCCGCCCTTACCAATACCTCAACCCCGGCATCAAGGGCGAGATCGACGTGATGTCGTTCGGCGCCGATGGCCAGTCGGGTGGCGAAGGCAAGGACGCCGATATTGGCAGCTGGCAGTGACCGCTCGTTGCCAAGGTGCCCCAGCCCCATGAACCGGGCGCGCACCCAGCGAGAGACGCCATGGACCTGGCTTTGCCAGGCCACTGGCGTCCTCTCCTTCGGAAGAAGCCGTGCAGCGGCTCAAGGGGGCTTCACCCTCCTGGAGCTGTTGGTGGTCATCAGCATCATGGCGCTGGCCACGGCGGGCGTGGGGCTGGCGATGCGCGATGGCGGACAGACGCAGCTGGAGCGGGAAGCCGCGCGGCTGGCGGCGCTGCTCGAATCCGCACGCGCCCAGTCGCGCGCCGGGGGCATCCCGGTGCGCTGGCGCGCGCTGCCGGGCGGCTTCCGTTTTGAAGGGCTGCCGCGCAGCGCGCAGGCCGCCCTGCCCAACCAGTGGCTGGACCCCGGCACCGTGGTGCGCGGACCGGCAGTGCTGCTACTGGGCCCCGAGCCCCTGATCGGACCGCAGCAGGTGCTGATCACCCACCAGTCCTCCTCCGACCGCACCCTGCGCATTGCCACCGATGGTGTGCGTCCGTTTTCCGTGGATGCAGTGCAGTGAGGACGCGCCGCCCCCCTGTCAGCCACCAGGGCTTCACGTTGGTGGAAGTGCTGGTGGCGCTGGCCATCGTGGCCATCGCCCTCATGGCGGGGCTGCAGGCCACGACGGCACTCACGCGCAACGCCCTGCGGCAGTCCGACATCGTGCTCGCGCAGCTGTGCGCAGAGAACGAACTGATCAAGGCCCGCCTCTCGCGCCAGATGCCCAGCGTGGGTGACAGCAGCCTGACCTGCGAGCAGGCCGGGCGCCAGCTGCAGGTGGTGACCATCGTGCGACCCACGCCCAACCCGAGTTTTCGGCGCATCGATGCGCAGGTGCTGGATGGGGACAACTCCATCCTGCGACTCTCCACCATCATCGGGCGGTATTGATGGAACACCCCCCTGAGGCCCTGCGGGCCTTCCCCCCGCTCTCGCATTGCTGCGCAATGCGGGCAGGGGGACGCCGCCAGCGCGGCGGGGCGGCCCTTGCGCGGCGTCCGCTGGCCTGGGCCGCGCCAGTTGCTCAGGCCTCGCGCCGGCGCCTCAGCAGTGGGGGCACGGCCCCGCTCGGCTTCACACTCATCGAGTTGCTGGTCGCCATCAGCGTGATGGCGTTGATTGCCATCCTGAGCTGGCGCGGGCTCGATGGCATGGTGCGGGCGCAGGAGTCCACGCGCCAGCGGGCGGACGAGATGCTGGTGCTGCAGGCCGCGCTGGGCCAGTGGGGGACGGACCTGGACGCCCTGGTGTCCATCGCCAACACCACGCCGCTGGACTGGGACGGCCAGGTGCTGCGCCTCACCCGCCGCAGCAGCGCCGTGCCCGACGAGGGGGCGCTGGTGGTGGCCTGGACCCGCCGCAACAACAACCAGGGCGTCGGCCAGTGGCTGCGGTGGCAGTCGCCGCCAGTGCGCACCCGTGCTGACTGGCGGCAGGCCTGGGAGCAGGCCGCCCAGTGGGCGCGCACGCCGGGCGACGCCGAGCGGCGCTACGAGGTGACGCTGCTGCCGCTCGACAACTGGCAGATCTTCTACTACCGGGGTGGCGCATGGTCCAACCCACAGTCGAGCACGGGCACCCCGACGGGCGACAACACCTCGGCCATCCCGGACGGCATCCGCCTGCAGATCACCCTGCCCCCGGGCCAGGCGCTGACGGGCCAGCTGACGCGTGACTGGGTCAACCCCGTGCTGGGCGGAGGCAGATCGTGAGTACCCCCCTGAGCGGCTGCGCCGCTTCCCCCCAGGGGGACGCCACCCGTGGCCTGGCAAAGCCAGCTCCACGGTGGCACTCGCTGCGGCAGCGCCCATTGCACAGGCACAGGGCGCGCGGCGCCGCCCTGCTCGCCGCCATGCTCACCGTCACGCTGGTCGCCACCTTTGCAGCCGCCGCGATGTGGCAGCAGTGGCGCGCGGTAGAGGTCGAAACGGCCGAGCGCGGCCGGGTGCAGTCCGCGTGGATCTTGATCGGCGCGCTCGACTGGTCGCGGCTGATCCTGCGCGAGGACGGGCGCTCCGGCGGGGCCGACCACCTGGCCGAGCCCTGGGCCATCCCCTTGCAGGAGGCCCGCCTGTCCACCTTCCTCGCGGCCGACAAGAACGTGACGCAGGTAGACGACGCGAGCACCGACACCACCGAAGCCTTCCTGTCGGGCCAGATCACCGACCTGCAGGGCCGCCTGAACATCACCAACCTCGCAGAAGGCGGGCAGGTGCAGGCCGTGGCACTGCGGCAGTTCACCCGGCTGTTCGAGCGTCTGGGCCTGCCCGGCCAGCAGCTGAGCACCCTCATCGACGGCCTGCGCCGCGCGCAGGCGGGTGCAGGCACCGACAGCGGCTCCGCCCCCCTGCTGCCCCCCAGCGTGAGCCAGCTAGGCTGGCTGGGCCTGACCCCGGCCACGGTGGCGGCGCTCGCCCCCCATGTGACGCTGCTGCCCGTGCGCACCCCAGTCAATCTGAACACCGCCGACATCAACGTGCTGATGGCCGCCATCGACGGGCTGGACAGCGCCACGGCCCAGAAGATCGTGCAGGCCCGCGAAGCGCGGCATTTCCGCACCCTCAGCGACGTGCGCGACCTGGTGGGTGCCAGCATCGACATCAACGAAAGCGCCCATGCCGTGGCTTCGTCGTACTTTGAAGTGCGGGGCCGCCTGCGCCTGGGCGATGCGATGGTGGACGAGCGCTCTTTGGTGCGCAAACAGGGCATCGACGTGACCACGCTGTGGCGCGAGCGCGGGGCCTTCGACCGGGAAACCACGCAAACCCTGCCCGGGGCGCAGCGTTGAGAACCTGTTCTGAGGCACAACAACCCTCAACACCGCACCACCCACACCGCCGCCGTGTCACGCCCGCCCCCTAAAATGGCCCGCAAAACCCGCCCATGAGCACCCTGATCCTTTTCCTGCCGCCGGCACGCCCGGGACCCGCCTCCGAGTACGCCTACACGCTCACGGCAGACGGCCATTCCGCCCTCCAGCACGCCACCGCACCCGCTGCCCTGCTGCCCGAGCCCACCCGCCCCGGCGGCGAGGTCGTGGCCGTGGTGCCCGCACGGGCGCTGTCGTGGCAACGCGTAACCATGCCGGCCGGTGTGCCGCTGGGCGCAGGCCAGCAGACGCCCCGGCTGCGCTCGGTGCTTGAAGGCCTGCTTGAAGACCGCGTGCTGGACGATGCCAGCCAGCTGCACTTTGCGCTGCAACCCGGCGCACAAAGCCGTGCGCAGGCTGGCGAGCCAGTGTGGGTGGCCGTGTGCGACCGCGCCTGGCTGCGAGAGCACCTGCAGGCGCTGGAGGCCGCAGGCCGCCGCGTGGCCCGCGTGGTGCCCGAATTTGCGCCGGGCCCCACGGCCAGCGGCCAGCCCGAGCTGTGTGCCCTGGGCACGCCCGAAGAGGCCTACGTGGTGCTCACCGGCCACGGCGCCGAACAGGGCGTGGCCGTGCTGCCGCTAACGCCCATGGCCCTGACCCTGGCGCGTACCGGTTTGCCGGCCGCCGAGGCTGGCGACGACCCAGCCCTCGTGGTCCGCGCAGAGCCCGCCGTGGCCGCGCTGGCCGAACGCACCCTGGGCCAGCAAGGCCAACGCATTGCCCTGCACACCACCAGCCAGCGCGCGCTCGATGCCGCCCGTGGCGACTGGGACCTGGCGCAGTTCGACCTCTCCAGCACCAGCAGCACCCGCGCGTTGCGCAAGGTGGGTAGCGCGTTGAGTGCGGCGCTGTACGCCCCGCAGTGGCGTGCCGCCCGCTGGGGCGCTGGCGTGCTGGTGGTGGCGCACCTGGTGGGGCTCAACGCCTGGGCCTGGCAAGAACGGCAGGCACTGACCGCCAAGCAGGCCAGCGTGCGCAACACCCTGACCCAGACCTTCCCCAAGGTGCAGGTGGTCGTCGATGCGCCAGTGCAGATGGAACGCGAACTCGCCCAGCTGCGGCAGGCCGCCGGTAGCGTGTCGCCGCGGGACCTGGAGCCCTTGCTGGCAGCAGCCGGTGCGGCGCTGCCCGATGGCCGCCTGCCCAGCAGCATCGAATACACGCCCGGCGAGCTGCGCCTGCGTGGCGTGACCCTGGCGCCCGATGAAGAATCTGTGGTGTCTGGCCGCCTGCAAGCCGCCGGCTACCGCGCCCGCATGGACGATGGCAGCCTGTTGCTGCGCACCGAGGTGAGCCCATGACCCAACCCTCCGCCCTCCAGGACCGCTGGAAAGCCCTGGCGCCCCGCGAGCAGAACCTGGTGCTGGCCGCCAGCACCGTGGTGGCGTTGGCCCTGCTGTGGTGGGTGGCCGTCGCCCCCGCACTCGGCACCTTGCGTGCCGCGCCCGCACGGCACGCCGCACTCGATGCCCAACTGCAGCGCATGCAGAGCCTGCAGGCCGAGGCCCAGCAGCTGCAGGCCACCCCCGCCACAAGCCCCGGCGATGCCGTGGGCGCGCTGCGCACCGCCCTCACGCAGCGCCTGGGCAACACGGCACAGCTCAACATGGCGGGCGACCGCGCCACGGTCACGCTCAAAGGCGCATCGGCCGACGCGCTGGCCCAGTGGCTGGCCCAGGCCCGCAGCAATGCCCGCGCCACGCCGCTCGAAGCACGCCTGACCCGCAGCGCTGCTCCTGCTGCTGCGGCGCCGACTGGCAATGCGCCCGTCACCCTGGGCAGCACGCCCGTGGCCATGCCCCGCTGGGATGGCACCGTGGTGCTGGCCCTGCCCGCCGCACCCGCCCGCTGACCCGCCGCTGCGTCACCGCCCTGAACGACACCCTCCCCACCGTGGCCCGCAACCTCCGTCCGACACGCCCCGCCCCCCGCTCCGCCCCCCGCACAGCGTGGGGCTGGGCATGGGCCGGTGCGCTGGTGGGCGTGCTGCCCGCCGTGGTGGCCTTTGCGCCTGCGCACTGGCTGGCCGGCGGCGTGGCCCGCGCCACCCAGGGGCAGGTGCAGTTGCTGCAGCCACGCGGCACGGTGTGGACCGGATCGGCCCAGCTGGTGTTGACCGGCGGCCAGGCCAGCAAAGACAGCGCCGCCCTGCCCGGCCGGGTGGACTGGCAGCTGCGTCCCACATGGGGCGGTCTGCGCGCCCGGCTGCAAGCGGGCTGCTGCACGGCGGAGCCCCTGCAGGCCCAGGTGCACCTGCGCTGGGCCGGCCCGCAAATCACCCTGGCCGACGGCCAGAGCCAGTGGCCCGCCGCCTTGCTGGCGGGCCTGGGCACCCCCTGGAACACGCTACAGCCGCAGGGCCAGCTGGCGCTGCAGACCCGCGCACTGGCCGTGCAATGGGCCGCTGGCCGCATGGTGCTGTCGGGCCAGGCCCAGCTGGATGCGCGGGCCATGTCCTCACGCCTGTCCACCCTGCGCCCCATGGGCAGCTACCGGCTGGTGCTGCAGGGCGGCGAGGTGCCCACGCTCGCCCTCAGCACCCTCGACGGGGCCTTGCAACTGAGCGGCAGCGGCCAGTGGGTGGGCAACCGCCTGCGCTTTGCGGGCGAGGCCAGTGCCGCCCCCGAGCGGGAGGCCGCACTGTCCAATCTTCTGAACATCATCGGACGGCGCAATGGCGCGCGCTCCATCATCACCGTGGGTTGAATCTATGACTTTCCTGTTTGCTCCACGCCTGCGCTTTACTCTCAAAACAATAGCTGCCAGCGCAATACTTACCTGCGCCAGCGGCCAAATTGGCGCCCAAACGGCGGTGGACACCCGCACCGGCAGCGTGCGCCCCAGCGAACCCGTCACGCTCAACTTCGCCAACGCCGAGATCGAGGCTGTGGCCCGCACCATGGCCACCATCACCGGCCGCAACGTGGTGGTGGACCCGCGCGTGAAAGGCCAGCTCAACCTGGTGACCGAGCGCGCCGTGACACCCGCCGCCGCGTTCCAGCAGTTCTTGGCCGCCCTGCGGCTGCAAGGCTTCACGGTGGTGGAGGCAGCCGGCCTGTACAAAGTGGTGCCCGAGGCCGACGCCAAGCTGCAGGGCGGCAGCGTGAGCGTGGTGCAGGGCAACGCGGGCAGCGCGCCCGGCGGCGGACAGATCGTCACGCAGATCTTCAAGCTCAACTTCGAGAACGCGGCCAATCTGGTGCCGGTGCTGCGCCCGCTCATCAGTCCCAACAACACCATCAACGTGAACCCCGGCAACAACTCGCTGGTGATCACCGACTATGCCGACAACCTGCAGCGCCTGGCGCGCATCGTGGCGGCCATGGATGTGTCCAACGCCAGCGATGTGGAGGTGATTCCGCTCAAGAACGCGATTGCCAGCGACCTGGCACCGCTGGTGTCGCGTCTGATCGACGGCGGCAGCGCCAACGGAGGCGCCGCCGCTGCGGCCGCGCCCGGCCAGGCCGACACGTCGTTCAAGACCACCCTGATTGCCGAGCCGCGCAGCAACTCGCTGATCCTGCGCGCCGCCAACCCGGCCCGCGTGGCCCAGGTGCGCGCCCTGGTGGCCCAGCTGGACCAGGCGCCTGCGCCCGGCAGCAGCGCCGCCAGCGGCAACATCCATGTGGTCTACCTCAAGAACGCCGACGCCACCAAGCTGGCCACCACCCTGCGCGCCGCCATGGCGGCCATGGGCGGCAACAATGGCGGCGCGGCCAGCGGCGGTGGTGGCGCCAGCGCGCCCGCACCCAGCACGGGGCTGAGCACCGGCGGCATGCTGTCCACCAACGGCAGCTCGTCCGGCAGCAGCAGCACCGGCGGCCTGGGCTCCAGCGCGAGCGCCATGGGCACCAGCAGTACCAACAACAACCAGCCCTCCACCGGCGGGCAGATCCAGGCCGACCCCACCACCAACTCGCTCATCATCACCGCGCCCGAGCCGCTGTACCGCCAGCTGCGCGACGTGATCGACAAGCTCGACGGCCGCCGCGCGCAGGTGCTGGTCGAGAGCCTGATCGTCGAGGTCTCCGCCAACAAGGTGGCCGAGTTCGGCATCCAGTGGCAAGGCGTTCTGGGCAAGAACGGTGATGGTACCGTGGGCGTGATCGGTACCAACTCCGGCCAGGCGGGCGCCAACATCCTGGGAGTCACGGCCGCGCTGGCCTCGGGCTCCACCACCTCCATCGCCTCGGCGGCCAGCTCGCTGGGCAAGGGGCTGAACCTGGCGCTGGCGCCACGCGTCAACGGCCAGTACTACCTGGGCGCGCTGGCGAACTTTCTGCAGAACAGCGGCGACGCCAATGTGCTCTCCACCCCCAACCTGATGACGCTGGACAACGAAGAGGCGCGCATCATCATCGGCAACAACGTGCCCTTCGTGACCGGCTCGTACGCCAACAGCACGGGCAGCAGCACGGTGAACCCGTTCACCACGGTGGAGCGCAAGGACGTGGGCCTGATGCTGAAGGTGCGCCCGCAGATCAGCGAGAACGGCACGGTGAAGATGGCGATCTACCAGGAGGTCTCCAAGATCGACACCGCCACGCTGAGCAACGCCAACGGCCCCACCACCAGCAAGCGCTCCATCGAGTCGAACGTGGTGGTGGACGACGGCAACATCATCGTGATCGGCGGCCTGCTGGAAGACAGCTACTCGCAAGGCCAGGACAAGGTGCCGGTGATGGGCGACATCCCGGTGCTGGGCAACCTGTTCCGCAGCGAGAACCGCACCCGCAACAAGACCAACCTGATGGTGTTCCTGCGCCCCATTGTGGTGCGCGACAACGCCACCAGCGACGCGTTGATGATGGACCGCTACGAGGCCATCCGCGCGCTGCAGCAGACCACGCAGCCCGCCCCCAGCGTGGTGATGAAGTCGGTGTCCGGCGCGCCCATCCTGCCCGCGCTGCCACAGCGCACAGAGCCCGGCGCAGCCACCGTGCCGGCGCAGCCGCTAGCCCCGCTGCCCGCAGAGACTTCGCCACGCTGAGAAGAGAAGAGCCGCCCCCCATGCGCCACCCCCTGCCCTACGCCTTTGCCCGCACCGCCCAGCTGCTGCTGGAGGACGACGGCCACCAGCTGGTGCTGTGGCACGGCCCCAGCCCCGACGCGGGCGCGCTGTCCGAAGTGCTGCGCAAGCACCCGGTGCAGCAGCTGCTGCCGCTGGATGCCCCGGCCCTGGCCCAGCGCATCAGCGCAGCCTATTCGCACAGCGAATCGAGCGCTGCCACCGTGGTGAGCGAGGTCGAGAGCGATGCCGACCTCTCTCGCATGATGCAGGAGCTACCGGCGGTGGAAGACCTGCTGGAGTCCGCTGGCGACGCGCCCATCATCCGCATGCTCAACGCCCTGCTCACACAGGCCGCACGCGACGGCGCGAGCGACATCCACATCGAGCCTTACGAGCGCCACAGCAGCGTGCGCTTTCGGGTGGACGGCACGCTGCGCGAAGTGGTGCAGCCCAACCGCGCGCTGCACGCGGCCCTGATCTCGCGCCTGAAGATCATGGCCGACCTGGACATCAGCGAAAAACGCCTGCCCCAGGACGGCCGCATCAGCCTGCGCCTGGGCACCCGAGCCATCGACGTGCGCGTTTCCACCCTGCCCAGCGCCCATGGCGAACGCGCGGTGCTGCGCCTGCTGGACAAGAGCGAAAGCAAGCTGAGCCTGGAAGCCGTGGGCATGCAGGGCGACACCCTGCACCGCTTCGAGGGCCTGATCGGCCAGCCGCACGGCATCATCCTGGTGACGGGCCCCACGGGCTCGGGCAAGACCACCACGCTGTACGCGGCGCTGGGCCGGCTCGACGCCACGCGCAACAACATCATGACGGTGGAAGACCCCATCGAATACGAGCTGCCCGGCGTGGGGCAAACCCAGGTCAACAGCAAGATCGAGCTGACCTTTGCCAAGGCCCTGCGCGCCATCCTGCGGCAGGACCCGGACATCATCATGATCGGCGAAATCCGCGACTTCGAGACCGCGCAGATCGCCATCCAGGCGTCGCTGACCGGCCACCTGGTGCTGGCCACGCTGCACACCAACGATGCTGCCAGCGCCGTCACGCGCCTGACGGACATGGGCGTGGAGCCGTTCCTGTTGTCGTCGTCTTTGCTGGGCGTGCTGGCCCAGCGCCTGGTGCGCAAGTTCTGCAGCCACTGTCACGGCGCGGGCTGCGAGCACTGCGGCCAGACCGGCTACACCGGCCGCACCGGCGTGTTCGAGCTGCTGGTGACCACGGACGCGATCCGCGCGCAAATCCACGCCCAGGCGTCAGAGGCCGACATCCGCGCCGCCGCCATGGCCGATGGCATGGCACTGATGCGCGAAGACGGCGAACGCCTGATTGCCGCCGGCATCACCAGCCGCGAAGAAGTGCTGCGGGTGACGCGGGACTGATTTGCTATACATCTGATAGCTGCTAGCGCATGAAGCACTAGCACTACCAGCCAAAAACACCTGAAATTACCGGATCTGCAACGCAGGTCGGCGCGCCACCTGGGCGACGGCGGGTGCTGCGGCAACGGGGGTGTTGAACGTGGCCGAGGGCGATGCGCCATCCTGCAGCTTGAACTGGCTGACCGCGCTGTTGAGGTGGTGGGCCTGCTCACGCAGCGACTCGGACGCTGCGGTGGATTCCTCCACCAGCGCCGCGTTCTGCTGCGTCATTTGGTCCAGCTGGGTGACCGACTGGCTGATCTGGCCGATGTTGTCGCTCTGCTCGGCCGACGAGGCTGTGATCTCCGCAATGATGTCGGACACACGCCGCACGCTGCTCACGATCTCCGTCATGGTCTGACCGGCCTGGCTCACCAGGCGCGAGCCGTCTTCCACCCGCTCCACCGACGAACCGATCAGGCCCTTGATCTCCTTGGCGGCCTCGGCGCTGCGCTGCGCGAGGTTGCGCACCTCGCTGGCCACCACGGCAAAGCCGCGGCCTTGCTCACCGGCACGGGCAGCTTCCACAGCGGCGTTGAGCGCCAGGATGTTGGTCTGGAACGCAATCGAATCGATCACGCCCGTGATGTCGGCAATCTTGCGCGAGCTGGTGGTGATCTGGTCCATGGTGGTCACCACCTGCGACACCACGGCGCCGCCGCGTGCGGCCACCTCGGCAGCGGTCGACGCGAAGTCGCTGGCCTGGCGCGAGGCCTGGGCGCTTTGCTGCACGGTGCTGGTCAGCACCTCCATTGACGACGCGGTTTCCTCCAGGTTGGCCGCCGTCTGCTCGGTGCGGTGGCTCAGATCGTGGTTGCCGCTGGCGATCTCGGAGCTGGCGGTGGAGATGTTGCCCGCCGCGTCCTGCACCTGGCGCACCAGGTCACGCAGCGAGTCCTGCATGCGGCCCATGGCGCCCACCAGCTGGCCCACTTCGTCCTGGTTCATGGCCGCCACATCGCGCGACAGGTCGCCGCTGGCAATGCGTTCGGCCAGCTCTTGTGCCTGCCCGAGGGATTTGGTGATGGAGCGCACGCTGAAGAACGTGAGAGGAATCAGCACGGCCAGTGCCAGCACCAGGCCCAGGCCGATCAGCGCGGCCATGGTGGAGGTGCGTGATTCGACGCCCGCACGGGCCTCGTCCATCTGCGCACGGGCCGAGTCCGCGAGGCTGGAGAACAGCTTGTCGGTGGCCTCCATGTGGACCTTCAGGCGATCGGCGTAGGCGCCGCCACCCGCACCGTCCAGCTGCGCGCCTTCGATCTTCTCGAAGATGGGCGAAATGCCGGTTTCGTACTGCTTGATCTCGTCCAGCGATTTGTCGATGGAGGCCACAAAATCGGCATCGCCCGACTGCACCTGGCGCACATCGGCCAGGCGCTTGCGCAGGGAGGTCAGGGTCTTGGCCCAGGACTCGCGCAGGGCAGAGACCTCGACCGAGTTGTTGAAGTTGATGATGATGTCTTTTTCGGTCCGGCGCAGGTCACCCAGGGTGGTGCGCAGCTCGGACATGTCGGTCAGCGTCTGCACGCGCTCTGAAAACAGCACTTGCAGGGTGCCGCGCGTGCGGTCCAGGGCTACGTAGCCCATGGCACCGATGACGACCAGAAGGATCAGGGAGAAGACGGTTCCGAAGTAGAGACGCGTGCGGATGGAGAAGCGGCCGAGAGCGTTCATGGCTCTTCCTTACATTTTTTAACAGATAGTCCAGCATAGCAAATTTGGTGCCACTCACACCCCCTACCTTCTGGGCCGGGGGTGGGCGGGACTATATGCCGGGCCAGGTCGTCCGCCGCACAGGGTAAGCACGGCCCCGGGGCCCTGTTTCAGGGAATCCTCGGGGCCAGTAGCTGCGCTTATTGCGCCGCTGCCATCACACGGGCTTGAGGGGGATGTACAGCTCGCCGCCGCCCTGCTGGAACTCCACCGCCTTGGCCTGCATGCCCTGCGCCAGGGCCTCGGCCTCGGCCACGCCCTTTTGCGCAGCAAAGTCGCGCACTTCCTGGGTGATCTTCATCGAGCAGAACTTAGGGCCACACATCGAGCAGAAATGCGCCACCTTGGCAGAGTCCTTGGGCAGGGTCTCGTCGTGGTATTCCTTGGCCGTTTCGGGGTCCAGGCCCAGGTTGAACTGGTCCTGCCAACGGAAGTCGAAGCGCGCCTGGCTGAGCGCATCGTCGCGCGAGCGGGCCCCGGGGTGGCCCTTGGCCACATCGGCCGCGTGGGCCGCGATCTTGTAGGCAATGATCCCTTGCTTCACATCGTCACGGTCGGGCAGGCCCAGGTGTTCCTTGGGCGTCACGTAGCACAGCATGGCCGTGCCCATCCAGCCGATCATGGCGGCGCCGATGGCGCTGGCGATGTGGTCATAGCCCGGCGCGATGTCGATGGTCAGCGGGCCCAGGGTGTAGAACGGCGCCTCGTGGCAGGTCTTGAGCTGCTCCGTCATGTTGGCCTGGATCATGTGCATGGGCACGTGGCCGGGGCCTTCGATCATGGTCTGCACGTCGTGCTTCCAGGCCACCTGGGTCAGCTCGCCCAGCGTGTGCAGCTCGGCAAATTGCGCCTCGTCGTTGGCGTCCGAGGCGCAGCCGGGGCGCAGGCCGTCGCCCAGGCTGAACGACACGTCGTATGCCTTCATGATGTCGCAGATGTCTTCGAAGTGCTCGTACAGAAAGCTCTCGCGGTGGTGCGCCATGCACCACTTGGCCATGATGGAGCCGCCGCGCGAGACGATACCCGTGCGCCGCTGCGCCGTGAGGTGGATGTAGGCCAGGCGCACGCCCGCGTGGATGGTGAAGTAGTCCACGCCCTGCTCGGCCTGCTCGATCAGCGTATCGCGGAAGATCGCCCACGTCAGGTCCTCGGCGATGCCGCCCACCTTCTCCAGCGCCTGGTAGATGGGCACCGTGCCGATCGGCACGGGCGAGTTGCGCACGATCCAGTCGCGTGTGGTGTGGATGTTCTTGCCGGTGCTCAGGTCCATCACGTTGTCAGCACCCCAGCGGATCGCCCACACGAGCTTTTCCACTTCTTCCTCGATGCTCGATGTGACAGCCGAATTGCCGATGTTGGCGTTGATCTTGACCAGGAAGTTGCGGCCAATCGCCATCGGCTCCACCTCGGGGTGGTTGATGTTAGCGGGGATGATGGCGCGGCCCCGGGCCACTTCATCGCGCACGAATTCGGGCGTGATGATGCGCGGGATGCTGGCACCCATCGGGTTGCCCATCAGGCGCTTCTCACGGGCTTCATCGGCCATGTACTGCGCCATCCACTCGCGCTTGCCGTTTTCGCGGATGGCCACGTATTCCATCTCGGGCGTGATGATGCCCTTCTTGGCGTAGTGCATCTGCGTGACGTTGGCGCCTGCCTTGGCACGCAGGGGCTTGCGCTGCAGGGCGGCGGCCTCGGCGCGCAGCTGGGCCAGGCGGGTGGCGTCTTCGCTCTTTTGTCCGTCGTCCAGCGCCACGGGCGCACGGCCTTCGTAGTGCTCCACATCGCCACGGCCGGTGATCCAGCCACCACGCACGCTGGCCAGGCCCTGGCGCACGTCGATTACAGCGCTCGGGTCGGTGTAGGGGCCTGACGTGTCGTACACGCTGACCAGTTCGCCATTGGTGAGCGCGATGTCACGCACGGGCACGCGCAGGTCGGTGTGCAACTGGCCGGGGATATAGGCCTTGCGCGATGCGGGGAAGGGTTCGCGGGTGCGGGCGAGCAGCTCGGCAAACTTTTCGGAGGCAGCGAGCTGGGCGTGGGGGTCGGGGGCGTTCATGGGCAGGTCTCCTGGTTCCGGTGGCGGTGGGGTCTGCTCCGGAATGGACCTGTGCGCCCCCCAGGTGCTGCGGCGCCTGGGGCATGGCGTGCCCACAGGGACTGCGGGCACGGGGACAAGGAGGTCGGCTCTTCTTCCGCCGGTATGAACCGGATCAAGTTCGTCGGGTTCGCAAGCTCGCCTGAATTCCTTCAGGCCCTTGCATCTCAGCGCATCAGCACACCCCGGAGCAGGCGCGAGTATAGGGCAGAGGAAATAACGGGCCCGCAGAGCCCGCGCATCAGCCGATACATCAGGCCAGGCGGCCGATGAGGATCACTGCAAAAAAGAACACAGCGGCAATCACCGTCCACTTGAGAATGACGAGCCCCAGGCGCTTGTAGCGCGGCTGCCCGGTGCCGGCATAAAACGCAAATGACACGGCGGCCGCCAAAAGCAGCAGCATGGCCAGCCAGCGAAAGATCAACATGGCCAACGGGCCCTACCAGGCACGCGCAGGCTGCGCAAAGCCGGTGGGTGCCTGGCGCTCATCCTCGAAGGTGACCACTTCCCAGGCATCGCGCTGGGCCAGCAGCTCGCGCAGCAGCAAATTGTTCATGGCATGGCCCGAGCGGAAGGCGCTGTAGGCGGCCAGCAGCGGCTTGCCAATCAGGTACAGGTCGCCCATGGCATCCAGGATCTTGTGCTTCACGAACTCGTCGTCGTAGCGCAGGCCGTCGCTGTTGAGCACCTTGTAGTCGTCCATGACGATGGCGTTGTCCAGCCCGCCTCCCAGCGCCAGGCCGTTGGAGCGCATCATCTCCACATCGCGGGTGAAGCCAAAGGTGCGCGCGCGAGCGATGTCGCGGCTGTAGTTGCCTTGCCCCAGGTCAAACTCCACACGCTGGCCGGTGGAGTCTACGGCGGGGTGGTCGAAGTCGATTTCAAAACTGAGCTTGTAGCCGTGGTACGGCGTGAGGCGCGCCCACTTGGCGTTGGCGCCTTCACCCTCGCGCACCTCCACGGGGCGGGTGACGCGGATGAAGCGCTTGGGCGCGTTTTGCAGCTCCACCCCGGCGCTTTGAAGCAAGAACACGAACGAGGCCGAAGACCCGTCGAGGATGGGGACCTCTTCAGCCGTAATGTCCACGTAGAGGTTGTCAATGCCCAGCCCCGCACAGGCCGACATCAGATGCTCCACGGTGTGCACCTTGGCATTGCCCACCGCGATGGTGGACGCCAGCCGCGTGTCCGTCACCGCCTCGGCACGGATGGGAATGTCTACCGGCTGCGGCAGGTCCACCCGCCGGAACACGATGCCCGTGTCCGGCTGCGCGGGCCGCAGGGTCAACTCGACCCGCTGGCCGCTGTGCAGACCCACGCCTACGGCGCGGGTCAGGGTCTTGAGGGTGCGTTGCTGAAGCATCCGCGCATTTTAGTTTCTGCGCCGCCGCCCCGCATGCGCCGAGGTCTTGTCAGCCCTTCAGAGACGCGTACGTAGAGCTACCGCCGCGTTTTCACCTACTGTGCAGGCCCCATGCTTGGTCGCACAATTTGCACTCTGAGGGCCTTGAAAATACACGACATGAACTCACTACACCCGCCCCGCAGGAGACTCCCATGAGCAAACTCAGTTTCAAGATGAAGGTCATGCTCATGATCGGCACAGCGCTTACGGCGCTGCTGATCATGGCCATCCTGTCCCTCCTCCAGGAGCGACGGCTGATCACCGAGTCCCGCAAGGACATGCTGACCACCGCCGTACAGTCCGCCCACAGCATCGTGGTCGGCTACCAGGCCAAGGCCGCCAGCGGCGCCATGTCGGTGGAAGACGCGCAGAAAGCCGCCAAGGACGCCCTGCGCATTGCCCGTTACGGCGGCCCCGAGGGCAAGACCGAATATTTTTACATCTGGACCACGGAGGGCGTGGGCGTGATGCACCCCTTCAAGACCGAATGGGACGGGCAGGACATGCTCGGCAAGGTCAAGGACGGTTCGGGCGTGGACATCATCGGCCTGCTGGTCAACGGCATGCGCAACAGCAAGGATGGCAAGGCCTTTGTGCCCACCATGTTTGCGCGTCCCGGCCAGCAGACGCCCGTGCCCAAGCTGCAGTACATCGTCAAGGTGGATGGCTGGAACTGGATGGTCGGCTCCGGGCTGTACACAGACGACGTAGATGTGATGCTGCGCCAGGCCCTGTGGTCGAGCCTGGCGCTGGTGCTGGCGGTGTTTGTGGCGGTGGGGGTGATCGGCCTGCTGGTTTCGCGCTCGGTGTTGCGCCAGATTGGCGGCGAGCCCACCCATGCCATTGCCATCATGTCCGAGGTGGCCGAAGGCAACCTGGACGCGCAGATTCCGGCCGCCCCTCCGGGCTCCATGCTGGACGGCCTCGCCCACATGGTGACCTCGCTGCGCAAGCTGGTGACCGAAGTGCGCTCGGCCACCGACAGCATTGCCACCGCATCCAGCGAAATTGCGCAAGGCAACAATGACCTGGCCCACCGCACCGAAGACACGGCCAGCAACCTGCAGACCACGGCCAGCAGCATGGAGGAGCTGACCAGCACGGTGAAGCAGACCTCCGACTCCGCCCAGACCGCCAACCAGATGGCCACGTCCGCCGCCGAAGTGGCGGCACGCGGGGGCGAGGTGGTGTCGCAGGTGGTTTCCACCATGCAGGACATCAATGCCAGCAGCAAGAAGATCAGCGACATCATCGGTGTCATCGACGGCATCGCGTTCCAGACCAATATCCTGGCGCTCAATGCCGCCGTGGAGGCCGCCCGTGCCGGCGAGCAGGGCCGGGGCTTTGCCGTGGTGGCCGGCGAGGTGCGCAGCCTGGCGCAGCGCAGCGCCGAAGCCGCCAAGGAGATCAAGTCGCTAATCGGCGCATCGGTCGAAAAGGTGGAGTCCGGCACGGCCCTGGTGGGCAATGCGGGTGCCACCATGACGGAGATCGTGGCCAGCGTGCAGCGCGTGACCGACATCATTGGCGAGATCCGTGCCGCCACGTCGGAGCAGAGCCAGGGCATTGCGCAGGTCAACACCGCCATGAACCAGCTGGACCAGATGACCCAGCAAAACTCGGCGCTGGTGGAAGAATCCACCGCCGCCGCCGACAGTCTGCGCGAGCAAGCCATGAAGCTCACCCAGGTGGTGGCGCTCTTCCGTGTGAACGGCAGCACCTCCGCGCCCGCCCCGGCCAGCCTGCCCGCAGCCGCGCCACGCCCCGCCGTGGCTCCTGCAGTGCGCGCCGCAACACCCCGCCCAGCCCTGGCCAAGGCGCCGGCAGCCCCTCGCCCTGCGGCGCCTTCACCCGCCCCAGCGGCGGCATTGCCCCCCAAGGCCAGCAGCCCCAAGCCTGCGGCAGACAACAACGATGACTGGGAGTCTTTCTGATCGCTGAGAGGCCTGGGGCCACCCAGGCCTGAACGCGCGCTGAAGCACGCTACATCAGTAAAAAAGCCCTGCCAGCTTGCGCTGGCAGGGCTTTTTGTTTTACGCCCCCCATCAAGGGGCGGCGGAGTGCGATCAGCGGGGCTCTCAGTCTGCCTGCTTGCGCAGGAAGGCGGGGATCTCCAGGTCATCCATGCCGCCGGACGACAGGGCATCCACGCGGGCTGCAGCCTGCGTACGGTTGGTGCGCCACACGCTGGGCACCGACATGCTGCCGTAGTCCGCCTGGGCACTGCCCGCATGGCCGCCAGGAACGCCCACAGCGGCACCCAGCGTGCCCACACCGGCGACGGGCATCTGGTAGGCCATATTGTCCGTGCCCGTGCGCAGACCACCTTGCACCACCGAGATGGGCTGGCGGCGTGCATTGGCACGCGACAGGCCCGTGGCCACCACCGTCACGCGGATCTCATCGCCCAGGCTTTCGTCGTAGGCGGCGCCGAAAATCACATGCGCATCGGTGGATGCGTAGGCGTTGATGGTGTTCATGGCCTGGCGCGACTCAGACAGCTTGAGGCTGCCCTTGCTGGCCGTGACCAGCACCAGCACGCCCTTGGCGCCCGACAGGTCGATGCCTTCGAGCAGCGGGCAGGCAATCGCCTGCTCGGCAGCGATGCGTGCACGGTCTGGGCCGCTCGCCGTGGCCGTGCCCATCATGGCCTTGCCGGGCTCGCCCATCACGGTGCGCACGTCTTCAAAGTCCACGTTCACCTGGCCGTATTCGTTGATGATTTCAGCGATACCGCCCACGGCGTTCTTGAGCACGTCATTGGCGTGCGCAAAGGCTTCGTCCTGGGTGATGTCGTCGCCCAGCACGTCCAGCAGCTTTTCGTTGAGCACCACGATCAGCGAGTCCACGTTGGCTTCCAGTTCGGCCAGGCCATCGTCCGCATTCTTCATGCGGCGACCACCTTCCCAGTCGAAAGGCTTGGTGACCACGCCCACGGTGAGGATGCCCATCTCCTTGGCCACGCGCGCGATCACGGGCGCCGCGCCCGTGCCCGTGCCGCCGCCCATGCCCGCGGTGATGAACAGCATGTGGGCGCCAGAGATGGCTTCACGGATATCGGCCACCGCCGCCTCGGCCGCATCGCGGGCCTTCTCCGGCTTGCCCCCTGCGCCCAGCCCGCTGTTGCCCAGCTGGATGACGCGGTGGGCCGAGCTGCGTGTAAGCGCCTGCGCGTCGGTGTTGGCGCTGACAAACTCCACGCCCTGGACGCTGCGGGCAATCATGTGCTCGACGGCATTGCTGCCGCCGCCGCCCACACCGATCACCTTGATCTGGGTGCCCTGGTTGAATTCTTCGGCTTCGATCATTTCGATGGTCATCTTGGAGCTCCTGGTTCTAAATTCGTATGCAATTGCCAATTGAGAGATGGGATCATTTTTCTTGTAGTGCGTGGCGGTCCTGTACATCGCCATCGCTCTCGTGCAGTGCCGTGCGGACTACCACGGGCTAACCAGAGTGGGTATTTCATGGTCAGAAATTCCCCACGATGAAATCCTTGAAGCGCCCGAACGCGGTCTTCATCGACCCGCTCTTCTGGGCCACCTTGAAGCCGCGCAGGCGCGCCAGTCGGGCCTCTTCCAGCAAGCCCATGACGGTGGCCGCACGGGGCTGGGCCACCATGTCCGCCAGCGCGCTCGAATACTTGGGAATGCCGCGCCGCACGGGCTTGAGGAAGATGTCTTCGCCCAGTTCGATCATGCCGGGCATCACCGAGCTGCCGCCCGTGAGCACGATGCCCGACGACAGCACTTCTTCGTAACCCGACTCACGCACCACCTGCTGCACGAGCGAGAAGATTTCTTCGACGCGCGGCTCGATGACACCGGCCAGCGCCTGCTTGCTCAGCATGCGCGGGCTGCGGTCGCCCAGGCCGGGCACTTCCACCTGCGCCTCGGGGTCGGCCAGCAGCTGCTTGGCGTAGCCGCTTTCGACCTTGATGTCTTCGGCGTCCTTCGTAGGGGTGCGCAACGCCATCGCGATGTCGCTGGTGATGAGGTCGCCCGCAATCGGGATCACCGCCGTGTGGCGGATCGCACCACCCGTGAAGATGGCCACATCCGTCGTACCTGCGCCGATGTCCACCACCACCACGCCCAGCTCGCGCTCGTCGTCGGTCAGCACGGCCTGGCTGCTGGCCAGCGGGTTCAGCATGAGCTGCTCGACCTCCAGGCCGCAGCGGCGCACGCACTTGATGATGTTCTCGGCCGCGCTTTGCGCGCCGGTCACGATGTGGATCTTGGCCTCCAAGCGGATGCCGCTCATGCCGATGGGCTCCTTCACATCCTGCCCGTCGATCACAAACTCTTGCGGCTCCACCAGCAACAGGCGCTGGTCACTGCTGATGTTGATGGCCTTGGCCGTCTCCACCACGCGCGCCACGTCGGCCGACGTGACCTCCTTGTCCTTCACAGCCACCATGCCGCTGGAGTTGAGGCCGCGGATGTGGCTGCCGGTGATGCCGGTGTAGACGCGCTGGATCTTGCAGTCCGCCATCAGCTCGGCCTCTTTCAGGGCCTGCTGGATGCTCTGCACCGTGGCATCGATGTTGACCACCACGCCCCGCTTGAGACCATTGCTCGGGGCCACGCCCAAGCCTGCGAGCTTCAGCTCGCCATTGGGCAGAACCTCGGCCACCACGGCCATGACCTTGGCGGTGCCAATGTCCAGCCCCACGACGACATCTTTGTATTCTCTTGCCATATCAGTCTCTGCCCTTCTCGGTTCTGTCCCGCTGTCCCACCAAGCCCTCACACCGCCCTCTCCGGGCCTGCAGCATGCTGCGTCCAGTCCTGTTGTTCCTCATGCCATCACCTCTTGCGCACGGCCGTGGCGCCGGCTGCGTCTGCATTCACCGTGGTCACGCCCCGCAGGCGCAGCGCGTAGCCCCCGGCGTGGCGCAGGTCTGCCGACTCCAGCGCATCCACGCGGCGGCCGTACTGCGCGGCCACCTGGGTGAGGGTGCGCACAAACCGCTGCGTGCGCTGCACCACTTCCTGCGGCGTGCCGCCGCCTAGCTCCACCACAGCCTCGCTGTCGAGGGTGGCGCGCCAGCCGCCCCGCCCTGTCAGCTCCAGTTCTTCCACGTCCAGCCCCAGGGGTTGGAACACCGGCTCCAGCAGTCCGTACATCTGCAGCACCTCGGCCGAGCTGCCTGCAGGTCCTTGCAGGCGCGGCAGACCTTCCTGCTCCACATCGCCGACATTCGCCTCGAAGACTTCGCCCTGGCTGTTGACCAGCGCCGAGCCGGTGTCCGGGCCCCAGTACGCCACGGCGTCGTGCTCCTGCAACTCCACGCGCAGGCTGCCGGGGTAGACCCGCCGCACCTGCGCGCGGCGAACCCAGGGCACCTGCTCGAAGGCCTCGCGCGCCGCGCGCAGGTCCACCGTGAAGAAGTTGCCCACCAGGTGCGGCGCCACATTGGCCCGCAGCGTCACCGCGTTGTTGTGCACCAGTTCGCCCTGCACCACGATGCGTGCGATGGCAAAGCCGGGGTAGCGCAGCACCCACCACGCGCCCGCCGCCAGCACGGCCATGGCGCAGCCCACGAACAGGACCGACGCGGTCAGGTTCATGAGCTTGACGTCCAGGGGTGCGGGCAGCGTCTGGGTCATCAGGCGGCCTTTGGTTTTGTGGGCGTGTCGAGGGCCGCATCCGCAAGGATGCGCAGACACAGCTCTTCGTAGCTGATGCCCGAGGCACGGGCCGACATAGGCACCAGCGAGTGGCCCGTCATGCCAGGGGATGTATTCATCTCCAGCAGGAAGGGCTTGCGGTCGCTCGCGCGGATCATCAGGTCGGCACGGCCCCAGCCCCGGCAGCCCAGGGTGCGGTAGGCCTCCAGCACGATGCGCTGGATCTCGCGCTCTTCGGCCTCAGGCAGGCCGCTCGGGCACTGGTACTTCACGTCGTCGGTGAAGTACTTGTTCTGGTAGTCGTAGGCACCATCGGGCGCCACGATGCGGATCACCGGCAGTGCGCGGGCACTGGCGCCCTGGCCCAGCACGGGGCAGGTCACCTCTTCGCCTTCTATGAACTCTTCGCACAGCACGTCGGGGTCGTACTGGGCAGAGAGCTGCACGGCCTCCTGCATGTCCGAGAAGCCGCGCACCTTGGTCACGCCGATGGACGAACCTTCGCGCGGCGGCTTCACGATCAGCGGCAGACCCAGCTCGTCGGGCACGGTGCGCACTACTTCACGCTGTTGACGGTCAGGGGCCAACCATACGTACCGCGGCGTGGGCAGGCCCTCGGCCAGCCACACCCGCTTGGTCATGACCTTGTCCATGGCGATCGCCGACGCCATCACGCCGGGGCCGGTGTACGGAATGCGCAGCAGCTCCAGCGCGCCCTGCACCGTGCCGTCTTCGCCATGGCGGCCATGCAGTGCGATGAAGCAGCGCGCATAGCCGTCGCGCTTCAAATCGCCCAGCGCATTCTGCGCAGGGTCAAACGCATGGGCATCGACGCCGCGCGAGCGCAGCGCCTGCAGCACGCCGCTGCCCGACATGAGCGAGACCTCGCGCTCAGCCGAGTCTCCGCCCATCAGGACGGCGACCTTGCCCAGCGATTTCACGTCGATATTCGATTCAGGAAGGGTCATGGTGCGCTCCCTTCATGCGCTTTCAGCTCATTATTTTGTAGCATCTCAACCACCTTGCCGGGCACTGCGCCAATGGAGCCGGCTCCCATGCACATCACCACGTCGCCCGCGCGTGCGTTGTCGGCAATGGCCTGGGGCAGATCGGCCACGTTGTCCACAAACACCGGCTCCACGCGCCCTGCCACACGCAGGGCACGGGCCAGCGAGCGTCCATCGGCGGCCACGACTGGCGCCTCGCCTGCGGCATACACCTCGGTGAGTAGCACCGCGTCGGCATGGCCGATCACCTTGACGAAGTCTTCGAAGCAATCGCGCGTGCGGGTGTAGCGGTGCGGCTGGAAGGCCAGCACCAGGCGCCGCCCGGGGAACGCGCCGCGTGCGGCCGCCAGCGTGGCAGCCATCTCCACAGGGTGGTGGCCGTAGTCGTCGATGACGGTGAAGGTGCCGCCGTCCTTCGCGGGCAGATCGCCATAGCGCTGGAAGCGCCGGCCCACGCCCTTGAAGCCCACCAGCGCGCGCTGCACGGCGTCGTCGGGGATGTTCAGCTCCACCGCCACGGCAATGGCCGACAGCGCGTTGAGCACGTTGTGCTCGCCCGCGAGGTTGAGCACCACCTCCATGTCGGGCAGCGTGACGCCGTTGCGCCGCTGCACCGTGAAGCGCATCTGGCCGGCCTCGGCACGCACGTTGATGGCACGCACCTGGGCGTCTTCCGCGAAGCCGTAGCTGGTGACGGGGCAGGTCACGCTTTGCAGGATGTCGCGCACGGCGGGGCTGTCCACACACAGGATGGCCGTGCCATAGAACGGCATGCGGTGCAGAAAGTCCACAAACGCGCCCTTGAGCCGGCCGAAGTCGTGGCCGTAGGTCTCCATGTGGTCGGCGTCGATGTTGGTCACCACCGCCATCACGGGCAGCAAGTTCAGGAACGACGCATCGGACTCATCGGCCTCGACCACGATGTAGTCGCCGCTGCCCAGTTTGGCATTGGCGCCCGCGCTGTTGAGCTTGCCGCCGATCACAAAAGTCGGGTCCAGTCCCGCCTCGGCGAGCACGCTGGTCACTAAGCTGGTGGTGGTGGTCTTGCCGTGCGTGCCCGCAATGGCAATGCCCTGCTTGAGGCGCATCAGCTCGGCCAGCATCAGCGCGCGCGGCACCACGGGGATTTTCTTTTCGCGTGCGGCCAGCACTTCGGGGTTGTCCGATGTGACTGCTGTGGACGTGACCACGGCGTCGGCACCATCGATGTGCGCGGCCGCGTGGCCGAGGCAGGTTTTGATGCCCAGGTCGGCCAGGCGGCGCAGCGTGGCGCTGTCGGCCAGGTCCGAGCCCGAGATGCGGTAGCCCAGGTTGAACAGCACTTCAGCAATGCCGCTCATGCCGGCGCCGCCCAGGCCGACGAAGTGGATGTGGCGAATCGCGTGTTTCATGCCAACTCCTCGCAGGCAGTCACCACTTCGCGGGTGGCGTTGATTTTTTGCATGTTTTTGGCCTTGAGCGCTACATCCACAAGCGTGGACCGCTCCAATTTCAATAGCATTTCAGACAACCCTTGCGGCGTCAGGTCGCGCTGCTGCACCAGCCAGCCGCCGCCCGCATTCACCAGGAACTGCGCGTTGGTGGTCTGGTGGTCGTCCACGGCCGACGGGAAGGGCACAAAGATGGACGCAGCGCCCACGGCCGCGATCTCGGTGACGGTGCTCGCACCCGCGCGGCAGACGATGATGTCGGCCGCTGCGAACGCGCTGGCGGTGTCGTCGATGAAAGGCGTCAGCTCTGCCTCGACACCCGCGGCGGCATAGTTGGCTCGCAGCGCATCGATCTGCGCCGCACCGCTTTGGTGGACTACGGTGGGGCGCTGGTCGGCAGGCATCAGCGCAATGGCCTGGGGCACGATCTCGTTGAGCGCACGCGCTCCCAGGCTACCGCCCACCACCAGCAGGCGCAGCGGGCCACTGCGGCCTGCAAACCGCTCGGCCGGGCCCGGCTGCTGCGTGAAGGCGGTGCGCAGGGGGTTGCCCACCCACTGGCCCTGCTTGAACACCTGGGGGAAGGCGGTGAACACCCGGTCGGCCACACCTGCCAGGACCTTGTTCGCCATGCCCGCCACCGAGTTCTGCTCATGCAGCACCAGGGGCTTGCCCGCGAGCACGCCCATCATCCCGCCCGGAAAGGTGATGTAGCCACCCAGGCCCACCACCACGTCGGGCTTCACACGGCGCACGACCTGCAGCGCCTGCCAGAACGCACGCAGCAGGCGCAGCGGCAACAGCGCCAGCGTGACGAGCCCCTTGCCGCGCACGCCCGAAAAATCGATGAGTTCCAGCGCAAAGCCGTGCTGCGGCACGATGCGCGACTCCATGCTGCCGGGCGCGCCCAGCCAGTGCACACGCCAGCCGCGTGCGCGCAGTTCCTCGGCCACAGCCAAGCCGGGGAAGATGTGGCCGCCGGTTCCACCAGCCATGATGAGGGCGGTCTTCTGCGTGCTCATACGCGACCTCCCCGCATGAGGAGCTTATTCTCGTAATCGACCCGCAGCACCACCGCCAGCGCCACCAGATTCATCAGAATCGCTGACCCGCCAAAACTCATCAGCGGCAGCGTGAGCCCCTTGGTCGGCAGTGCGCCCAGGTTCACGCCCATGTTGATGAAGGCCTGGAAGCCGATCCAGATCGCCACGCCCTGTGCGACGAGGCCGGAGAACACCCGGTCCAGCGCAATGGCCTGCCGGCCGATGTGCATGATGCGGCGGGTCATCCACAGGAACAGGATGATGAGCGCCACCACACCCACGAGGCCAAACTCCTCGCCTATCACGGCCATCAGGAAGTCGGTGTGCGCCTCAGGCAGCCAGTGCAGCTTCTCCACGCTGCCGCCCAGCCCCACGCCAAACACCTCGCCCCGCCCGATGGCGATCAGCGAGTGCGACAGCTGGTAGCCCTTGCCCAGCGCATGCTGTTCGCTGAAAGGGTCGAGGTAGGCAAACACGCGCTCGCGGCGCCAAGGGGAGCTGGCGATCATCAACGCAAAGGCACCTACCAGCACCCCTGCGATCAAGAAGAACATGCGGGCATTCACACCGCCAAGGAACAGGATGCCCATGGCAATTACGGCCACCACCATGAAGGCGCCCATATCGGGCTCGGCCAGCAGCAGCACGCCGACGATGGCCACCGCGGCGCCCATGGGCAGCACGGCACGGAAGAAGCGCTCCTTCACCTCCATCTTGCGCACCATGTAGTCGGCGGCATAGATCAGCACCGCGAACTTGGCCACCTCGGACGGCTGGAAGCCCACCGGCCCGATGGACAACCAGCGGCGCGCGCCGTTGACCACCTTGCCCACGCCAGGGATCAGCACCGCCACCAGCATGAGCAGGGCCACAATGAACAACCAGGGCGCCACGCGCTCCCACAGCGCCATGGGCACCTGGAACGCCAACAGCGCCGCCACAAAGCCCACCACCAGGTACATCATGTGGCGGGTCAGGAAATGGGTGGACGCATAGTTGGCAAAGCGCGGGTTGTCCGGCATGGCAATCGACGCCGAATAGACCATCACCAGCCCCCAGGCCAGCAGCGCCACCACCACCCAGAGCAGGGCTTGGTCAAAGCCCAGCACGCTCGCGGGCGTGCTGGACGACTGGCGGTACTCGGTGCCGCCCACACGCACGGGCAACACATCGGCCGCCTTGCCGGGCAGGCCACCGAACCAGCCGGTCACGCGTTGGAGCAAGGTGCTGGCGGGTGCTGTCATTGCATGCCCTCCGCCGACTGGCCCGCATCGTCAGCCATCGCCCGCACGGTCTCGCAAAAGACGTGGGCGCGGTGCTCGTAGTCCTTGAACATGTCGAAGCTGGCACAGGCAGGCGACATCAGCACCGCGTCGCCCGAATGGGCGCGCTGCGCTGCCAGTGCGACGGCCTCCGGCAAGGTGCCCGCATCGAGCAGCGGCACGCCGGCGTCCTGGAGCGCAGCGCGGATCAGCGGTGCGTCGCGGCCGATCAGCACCACCGCACGTGCATAGCGCGCGACGGGGGCGGCCAAAGGCGCAAAGTCTTGCCCCTTGCCTTCTCCGCCCAGAATGACCACCAAACGCCGCTCCGTGCCGAGCCCGACCAACGCTGCCGCCGTGGCGCCTACGTTGGTGCCCTTGCTGTCGTCAAAATATTCCACGCCATGGATGATGGCCACGGGTTCCACGCGGTGCGGCTCGCCCCGGTACTCGCGCAGGCCGTACAGCATGGGCGCGAGCGGGCAGCCCGCTGCCGTGACCAGCGCCAGCGCCGCCAAGGCATTGGTGGCGTTGTGGCGCCCCCGGATGCGCAGCGCATCCGCTGGCATGAGCCGCTGGATATGCAGGTCCTCTTCAACCTCGTTGCGGCCACGCTTGCGGGTTTCGTCTGCATCCATGGCACGCACCAGCCAGGGCATGCCGCTGACCACCTCAATGCCGAAGTCGCCCGGACGCCGGGGCATGTCGCCACCAAAAGTGATGTGCGCGCGCACCTGCGGCTTTTGCAGTTTGACCTTGACGGGCGGTGGCAGCATGCCCATCACCGCAGGGTCTTCGCGGTTCAGGATCATCAAGCCCGTCTGGCCAAAGATGCGCGCCTTGGCCGCAGCGTAGGCCTCGATGCTGCCGTGCCAGTCCAGGTGATCCTGCGTGATGTTGAGCACCGTGGCGGCTGTGGGCTCGAAGCCGCCTTCACCCCCATTCACGCCATCCAGCTGAAAACTCGACAGCTCCAGCACCCACACATCGGGCAATGTGTCGGAATCCAGGTGTTCTGCCAGTGTGTCGAGCAGGGTCGGACCGATGTTGCCGGCCACGGCCACACGTTTGCCCGAGCGTTCCACCAGCTGACCGGTGAGCGAGGTCACGGTGGTCTTGCCGTTGGTGCCGGTGATGGCCAGCACAGCCGGGGCATACGCATGCGATGCACGCAGCGCGGCCAGGGCCGTGGCATACAGGCTCAACTCACCGCCAGTGCTGATGTTGTTTGCTTGAGCTGCTTGCATAACAGGAGCCACTGCATCGGGGCTCAGCCCTGGCGAACGATAGACCGCGCGCAAGTTCTGCCCCTGCACCAGACTGGTATCGAATGCGCCCGACACAAAACGCACCCGGGGCAGCTCCTGCTGCAGCGCGGGAAGTTGCGGCGGGGCAGCGCGCGTGTCGGCCACAGTGACTTGCGCGCCGCAACGCACGCACCAGCGTGCCATCGCCATGCCCGAGGCGCCCAGGCCCAGGATCAGGATGTGCTGGCCTTGCAGCAGGTTCGCAACGCCCTCGCGCGCCGGGCCTGCGGGCACATGGGGCGTGGTGGGCTCATCGGCCTCAGCGGTCTCGGCAACGTCCGCGCTGTCCGCAGCGCCCGGTTCGGGGGCGGTCACCTCGGCAAAGATCTGCGCCACAAAGTCCGCCGCTGCCTTCGCGGCGGAGACGGCGGGCACGGCCTCGGGGTTCCAGGCGGTGCTGGTGCTTTTGGCTGCGGGCGAAGCGTCTGTGGCCTCGCTGCCTGCTGCGGCAACATCCTGCGCCGGATTCGCCTCAGGCACTGCGAGCTCTGCTGGCTCAGCGGGCGCTACGGGCAAAGGGGCCTGCATGCCAGGATCGCCTTCGGGAGCGCCGTCCGCGCCCACCCCGGCCCCTGCCAACGGGGACATGGCCTCGGGCGTACCGAGGGGGTCAGGGACAAGAGGATCGTTCGGGTTCATCGCAGTTTCAGCGTGGACAGGCCAATCAGGCACAGCAGCATGGTGATGATCCAGAAGCGCACGACCACCTGCGTTTCCTTCCAGCCGCTCTTCTCAAAGTGGTGGTGCAGCGGCGCCATCTTGAGCAGGCGGCGGCCTTCGCCATAGCGCTTCTTGGTGAACTTGAACCAGGTGACCTGCAGCATCACCGACAGCGCCTCGACCACAAAGATGCCGCCCATGATGGCGAGCACGATCTCCTGGCGCACGATGATGGCGATGGTGCCCAGGGCACCGCCCAGCGCCAGCGCGCCCACATCACCCATGAAGACCTGGGCAGGGTGCGCGTTGAACCACAAAAACGCCAAACCTGCGCCCGCCATGGCTGCGCAGAAGATCAGCAGTTCGCCCGACCCCGGAATGTGCGGAAAGAACAGGTACTTGGAGTACACCGAGCTACCGGTGACGTAGGCAAACACGCCCAGTGCCGAGCCCACCATCACCACGGGCATGATGGCCAGGCCGTCAAGACCATCGGTCAGGTTCACCGCATTGCTGGAACCCACGATGACCAGGTAGGTGAGGATCACGAAACCCAGCACGCCCAGCGGGTAGCTCACCTCTTTGAAGAACGGCAACTGCAGGCCCGCCTTGGGCGGCAGGTCCAGCGAGAAGCCCGACTGCACCCAGCCCACAAACAGCTCCCACACCTTGGCGTTGGAGCTTTCGGAAATGCTGAACACCAGATACAGCGCGGCCATGAGGCCGATCACCGACTGCCAGAAATACTTCTCGCGCGAGCGCATGCCCTCGGGGTCTTTGTTGACCACCTTGCGCCAGTCGTCCACCCAGCCGATGGCGCCAAAGCCGAGCGTGACGATGAGCACGATCCACACAAAGCGGTTGGACAGGTCAAACCACAGCAAGGTGGAAATGGCAATCGACAACAGGATCAGCACACCACCCATGGTGGGCGTGCCGCTCTTGGACAGGTGCGACTGCATCGCATAGCCCCGGATGGGCTGGCCGATCTTGAGCGAGGTGAGGATGCGAATCACCTTGGGGCCGGCCACCAGCCCGATGAGCAGCGCCGTCATGGCGGCCATCACCGCACGGAACGTGAGGTACTGGAACACCCGGAAAAAGCCGAACTCGGGCGACAGCCCTTGCAGCCATTGCGACAGCATCAGCAGCATGTGGCACCTCCGGCGCAGGCTGGCACCGTGCGGGCAATATCAATGCGTTGCGCCATGGTGTCCCTCCCGTGGGTTGATCGGCCTTTGTTGTTGTTCTGCGGGCAGTGCGGCGGCGCTGATCGCCTCGACCACCTGTTCCATCTTCATGAATCGCGATCCCTTGACCAGCACACTGCCCACCGTGGGCAGGGCTTTGCGCACGGCATCCTGCAGGGCGGCCATCTCGTTGAAATGCCGGGCCCCATCGCCATAGGCCGATGCGGCGTGCACCGACTGCGCACCCAGAACAAACATCGTGGGGATGCCCGCCTCACGGGCCAGTGCGCCCGCCTCGGCATGGAACTGCGGGCCCTGGTCGCCCACCTCGCCCATGTCGCCCATCACCAGCAGTTGCGGGCCCGGCAATTCAGCCAGCACCTTGATGGCAGCGTGCATGGAATCAGGGTTGGCGTTGTAGGTGTCGTCGACCACCGTGATGTCGCGGCCTGCAACGGACACGCTGAACGCGCGCGAGCGGCCCTTGACCGGCGTGAAGTCGCGCAGCCCCTGGGCAATGGCAGCCACCGGTGCGCCGGCTGCCAGCGTGCACGCCGTGGCCGCCAGTGCGTTCGTCACGTTGTGGCGGCCTGCGATGTGCAGACGGGTGGTGATCGCGCCGCGTGGCGTGGCCAGGGTGACCGCCCAGGCGCCGCGCTCCCAGGTGGCCTGCGCGCAGCGGACGTCGCCGCCATCGCCAAATGTCACCGTGCGGCGGCCGGGCCGCTCCATGGCAAGCGATTGCCACAGGCTCGTGTACGCATCCCCTGCCGGGAATACGGCCACACCATCGGCCGGCAGGCTGGCAAACACCGAACCGTTCTCGCGGGCCACGGCCTCTAGGGTGTGCATGAATTCCAGATGCTCGCGCTGGGCGTTGTTGACCAAGGCCACCGTGGGCTGGGCCATCGCAGCCAGCGTGGCGATCTCGCCAGGGTGGTTCATGCCCATCTCGATCACGGCGGCGCGGTGGCTGGCGCGCAGGCGCATCAGCATCAGCGGCACACCGATGTCGTTGTTGAAATTACCCTGCGTGGCAAACGCAGCCTCGCCCTGCCAGGCACGCAGGATGGACGCAATCATCTGCGTCACCGTGGTCTTGCCGTTGCTGCCCGTCACACCGATCAGCGGCAGGTGGAATTGCGCGCGCCAGCCGGTGGCCAGTGCGCCCAGCGCAGCCAGGCTGTTGGGCACTTCGATGCCGGACAAGCCCGCGGCTTCCAGGCCACCGTGCGCAATAGCGGCGGCAGCGCCGCCTGCACGGGCATCGGCCAAAAAGGCGTTGGCATCAAAGCGCTCGCCCTTGAGGGCCACAAACAAATCGCCCGGCTGCAACGTGCGCGTGTCGGTGTGCACGCGCGCCAGCGGGGTCGCGCCATCGCCCACCAGACGGGCGGCAGGGATACTTGGCTGCAGCAGCGCCCAGGCTTGCTGCAGGGTCATGACGGGTTCAAAACTGTTCATGCCCATGTGTGGGCTCCTCGGGCCTGCAGCGCAGCCTGCGCGTGGGCCATGTCGGAAAACGGCACGCGCACGCCTGCCGTCTCCTGGGTGTCTTCGTGGCCCTTGCCGGCAATCAGCACCACATCGGCGGGCGCAGCTTCGGCAATGGCTTGGGCGATGGCGACGGCACGGTCGGGCTCGGCGCGCACCGTGCCACCGGCGATCGTGCCCTGCAGGATCTGGTGCAGGATGGCGGCTGGGTCTTCGCTGCGGGGGTTGTCGCTGGTCACCACCACCTGGTCGGCCTGCTGCTGGGCCACGGCGCCCATCAGCGGGCGCTTGCCCGCGTCGCGATCGCCGCCGCAGCCGAACACGCACCACAGCCGCCCGCCACGCTCGGCCGCCAGGGGGCGAAGGGCTAGCAGGGCCTTGTCCAAAGCATCGGGGGTGTGGGCGTAGTCCACCGCCACCAGGGGCTGGCCCACCGCCACCAGCCGCTGCATGCGGCCCGGCACGGGCTGCAGGCTGGCGCAGGCACGCACGGCACAGTCCAGCGGCACGCCCAGGCTGCGCAGCGTGGCCAGCACGCCCAGCAGGTTGAGCACGTTGTACTGGCCGATCACGCGGGTTTGCAGCAGATGACGGTCATTGCCCTCCACCACCGTGAAGCGCAGGCCCTGGTCACCCAGGGTGGTGTCTTGTGCCGTCAGACGCGCAGGTGCCTGGGCCGAGACGCTCCACAGATCCAGCGCACTGCCTTTCAGCTCGCCATGCAGCTGGGCGCCTGCGGGGTCGTCCACATTGACGATGACGGCCTGCAGACCGGGCCAGTCGAAGAGAGCGCGCTTGGCCAGCCAGTAGTCGGCCATGCTGCCGTGGTAGTCCAGGTGGTCCTGCGTGAAGTTGGTGAAGATGGCGGTGTGGATCTGCGTGCCGTCGAGCCGGGCTTCGGCCAGTCCAATCGACGAGGCCTCGATGGCGCAGGCACCGAGGCCCTGGGCCACAAACTGGGCAAACGCGCGCTGCAACCGCACCGGGTCGGGCGTGGTCATGCCGGTGGAGGCCAGCGCCGGAGGCACTCCCATGCCCAAAGTGCCCACCAGCGCACATTGATCTCGCCCCGAGCACTCCTCATTCGATAGCACATTCAGCGCACCCGCCAGCCACCAGGCCGTGCTGGTCTTGCCGTTGGTTCCGGTCACGGCCAGCACCTTCAGCTGCTGCGTGGGCTGGGCAAACCATTCAGCGGCGATGGGCCCTGTGGCGGCCTTGAGGCCTGGCAGCGCGGCCATGTGGTCGCCATCGAAAGCGAAAGCCTCGACCCCCGCCTGTTCGACCAGACAGGCCGTGGCGCCGCGCACCATGGCATCGGCCACATACGCGCGGCCATCGGTGGCGGCACCAGGCCAGGCAATGAAGCCGTCGCCGGGCGTGATCTGGCGGCTGTCGGTGTGCAGGGTGCCGGTGACGCGCGTGCGCAGCCATTGCACCGCGTCGCCAGCGGTCTGCAGGGTATGGAGCGGGGCTTGCATCACAGCGACTCCTCCACCGCATTGGCCACGATCTGCGGCTTGACCGCCATGTCGGGCTGCACGCCCATCATGCGCAGGGTTTGCTGTACCACCTCGCTGAACACGGGCGCGGCCACAGCGCCGCCGTAGAACACGCCGTTGCTGGGCTCGTCGATCATCACGGCCACGATGATGCGGGGCTTGTCGATGGGCGCCATGCCGGTGAACCACGCGCGGTACTTGCCCGAGGCGTAGTTCTTGCCCACCTGCTTGCGCGCGGTGCCTGACTTGCCGCCCACCGAGTAGCCCACGGTCTGCGCCTTCTGGCCCGTGCCGCCGGGGCCTGCGGCCATCTGCAGCATCTTGCGCACCTGGTCGGCCGTGCGCTCAGAAAACACGGGCACGCCCACGGCGGGCTCGCTGGTCTTGAGCATGGTGGCGGGAATGACCCGGCCACCATTGGCAAATACGGTGTACGACCGCGCCATCTGGAACAGGCTGGCCGAGAGGCCGTAGCCGTAGGACATGGTGGCCTGCTCCACAGGACGCCAGCTCTTGTAAGGGCGCAGACGGCCCGTCACCACACCCGGGAAGTGCAGTTGCGGCTTCTGGCCAAAACCAGCCGCCGAGAAGGTTTCCCACATCTCGCGCGCGGGCATCTGCATGGCCAGCTTGGTGGTGCCCACGTTGCTGGACTTCTGGATCACGCCTTCCACGGTGAGCACGCCGTAGTTGTGCGTGTCCGAGATCGTGGAACCGGTGATGGTGATGCGCCCGGGGTTGGTGTCCACGATGGTCTCGGGGCGCACGCGGCCCGTCTCCAGTGCGAGGCCGATGGTGAACGGCTTCATGGTGGAACCGGGCTCGAACACGTCGGTGAGCGCGCGGTTGCGCAACTGCTCGCCGGTGAGGTTCTGGCGCTTGTCGGGCACGTAGCTGGGGTAGTTGGCCAGCGCCAGCAGCTCGCCGGTGTGGGCATCGAGCACCACCACGCTGCCCGCCTTGGCCTTGTGCGCGGCCACCTGGTCGCGCAGCTTCTGGTACGCAAAGAACTGCACCTTGCTATCGATGGATAGCTGCATGTCCTTGCCGTCGACCGGGGGCACGGTTTCGCCCACGCTTTCCACCACGCGACCCAGGCGGTCCTTGATCACGCGGCGCGAACCGGGCTTGCCCGCCAGCTCCTTGTCGAACGCCAGTTCCATGCCCTCCTGGCCATGGTCTTCCACGTTAGTGAAGCCCACCACGTGTGCGGCGGCCTCGCCCTCGGGGTATTGGCGCTTGTATTCCTTGCGCTGGTAGATGCCCTTGATGTCCAGGGCTGCAATCTGCTGGCCCACATCCCAGTCGAGCTGGCGCTTGATCCAGACAAAGGTCTTGTCCTCATCCGCCAGTTTCTTCAGCAGATCGGCCTGCGGCATGTCCAGCAGCTTGGCCAGCTGCTTGAGCTTGGCGCGGACCTCGGGCTTGTCCTGGTCCACGTCTTCGGGAATGGCCCAGATGCTCGCAGCCGGCACGCTGGATGCGAGGATCAGACCGTTGCGGTCCACGATCTTGCCGCGGTTGGCAGGCAGCTCCAGCGTGCGCGCAAACCGCACCTCACCCTGGCGCTGGAAGAACGCGTTGCCAAACACCTGCACATAGGCCGCCCGACCGGCCAGCCCCAGAAAACCCAGCGCAATCACCGCCACGATGAACTTGCTGCGCCAGACCGGCGTCTTGCTGGCCAGCAGAGGGCTTGAGGTGTAGAGCACGCTGCGGCTCATGGCTGCGCCCCTGCAGGTTGCGAAGCGGCGGCTGCCGCTGCTGCATTGGCAGTTGCGACACCCTGTGGGTCAGATACGTACTGCGTGATGGCCGGTGTGGCCGTGCGCATGTTCAACTGTGCACGCGCGATCCTTTCCACCCGCAGCGGCGTGGCCTGGGCGCGCTTTTCCACCTGCAGGCGCTGGTGCTCCGTCTCCAGACGACGTGCCTCGGCCACCGCGCGGTCCAGCTCGGTGAACAGGCGGCGCGATTCGTACTGGGTGTGCACCAGGTAGATCGCGCTGGCCAGCACCGCCAGCAAAAGGACCACGTTCAGCCGCGTCATGTCAGACGACTGCCGTGCGCTCGGCCACGCGCATGATGGCGCTGCGCGAGCGGGGATTGGACTCGACCTCGGCCGCACTGGGCTTGATGCGGTCGAGCGCGATGAGCTTCATGGCCTGCGGCGCGGCAAACGGTGCGCGGCGGTCGTAGACCTCCTTGGAGTGTTTCGCGATGAATTGTTTGACGATACGGTCTTCGAGCGAATGGAAGCTGATGACCACCAGCCGCCCGCCGGGCTGCAGCACCGAGAGGCTGGCCTCTAGCGCCTGTTGCAACTCTTCAAGCTCGGCGTTGATGAAAATCCGAAGAGCTTGAAATGTGCGCGTTGCAGGGTTCTGGCCCGGCTCGCGGGTTTTGACCGCGCCAGCCACGAGGTCGGCCAGTTCTGCGGTGGTTGCAAGAGGACCCCGTTCTTCGCGCCGAGCAACAATCGCCTTTGCAATGGGGCCAGCAAACCGTTCTTCACCGTAGTCACGTATCACCTCCGCAATCTGACCGACTTCGGCCGTGGCCAACCAATCGGCCACGCTTTCGCCGCGCGTGGTGTCCATGCGCATGTCCAGCGGACCGTCAAAACGGAAACTGAAGCCCCGCTCGGGGCTGTCGATCTGGGGCGAGCTCACACCCAGGTCCATCAGCACGCCCGCAGCGCTGGCAGGCGGCAGGTCGGCCAGATGGCGAAAACCTTCGTGCCGAATGGAAAAACGCGCATCGGTGATGCGCGTTGCTTCGGCGATGGCCTCGGGGTCCTTGTCAAAGGCCACCAAGCGCCCCTGGGGGCCCAGCCGGAGCAGGATGAGGCGGGAGTGACCGCCGCGCCCGAAGGTCGCGTCGACCCAGGTGCCGGAAGGCTCCGCGCCCGCGCCGCCAAGGAGAGAGTCCACAGCCTCATTCAGCAGGACGGTGGTGTGTTGCAAGGGAGATGTCACAGCGCGCCTCAGAAGGAGAAGTCCTTGAAGACATCCGGCATCTCGCCTTGCATGGCCTTGGCTTCCTGCTCGTCGTAGGTGGTCTTGTCCCAGAGCTCGAAATGGTTGCCCATGCCCAGCAGCATGGTGTCTTTAGAAATACCGGCGGCTTCGCGCAGCTCGGGGGAGATCAGCACACGGCCCGTGGCGTCCATGTCCACATCCATGGCGTTGCCCAGAAAGATGCGCTTCCACCATTGGGCGGACATGGGCAGCTGGGCGATACGCTCGCGGAACTTCTCCCATTCAGGACGGGGAAAGACCATGAGGCAGCCGTGCGGGTGCTTGGTGATGGTGAGCTGGCCCGATGCCGTGGCCACTAGGACGTCACGATGCCGGGTCGGCACAGACAGCCGACCCTTCGCATCGAGACTCAGCGACGAGGCACCTTGAAACACGGACAGATTCCCAGTTCGGTTTTGCGCCTCGGAGGTCCCGAAGGGGACCTTGAGGGCACTTTTCACCACTTAATTGCACTTTTTTGCACTGTAGCAGGAAAAGCACACCGAACAAGGGGGGTGTCCCACAAACTTTTCAATGAAATCAACGACTTAGATACGTTTTTTCAGCCACCAAAACGCCAAAAGTCGTTGAAAAAGAAGTACTTAGAGAGGCCTATGAAAGTGACCTCTCAAGGCTTGACCGAGTGGTCACAGGATGTAGCGCGACAGGTCCTCGTCCTGGCTTAGGGTCTGCAGGCGCGCATCGACGTAGGCGGCGTCGATGGTGATGGTCTGGCCGGACAGGCGCGTGGCGTCAAAACTCACTTCGTCCAGCAGGCGCTCCATCACCGTGGACAGGCGGCGCGCACCGATGTTCTCGGTGCGTTCGTTCACCTCAAAGGCAATGTGCGCCAGGCGCGTGATGCCCTCGGGGGCAAACTCCAGCGTCACGCCTTCCGTGGCCAGCAAGGCCTGGTACTGCTTGACCAGCGACGCATGGGTCTGCGTAAGGATGGCTTCGAAGTCCTTCACCGACAGCGACTCCAGTTCCACCCGGATCGGGAAACGCCCCTGCAGCTCCGGAATCAGGTCGCTGGGCTTGGACAGGTGGAAAGCGCCCGACGCGATGAACAGGATGTGGTCCGTCTTGATCATGCCGTACTTGGTGGACACCGTGGTGCCCTCCACCAGCGGCAGCAGGTCGCGCTGCACGCCCTGGCGCGACACGTCCGCACCACTGCTTTCCTGCCGCGCGGCCACCTTGTCGATCTCGTCGATGAAGACGATGCCGTTTTGCTCGGCGTTCTGCACGGCGCGGGTCTTGATCTCCTCTTCGTTGACCAGCTTGGCCGCCTCTTCGTCGGTGATCAGCTTCAAGGCTTCCGCGATCTTGAGCTTGCGGGTCTTGCGCTTATCCTGCCCCAGCTGGCTGAACATGCCGCGCAGTTGCTCCGTCATTTCCTCCATGCCCTGGGGGCCCATGATTTCGAGCTGGGGGCGGCCTTCGGCCACGTCGATCTCGATCTCCTTGTCGTCCAGACTGCCTTCGCGCAGCTTTTTGCGAAAGACCTGGCGGGCGGTGTTGTCAGCGGCGGGCTCGCTGCCTGCTGCAGCACGGGCCGGAGGGATCAGCACGTCGAGAATGCGCTCCTCGGCCGCATCTTCGGCGCGGGTGCGCACCTTCTTCATCTCGGCCTCGCGCGTCTGCTTGACGGCCATCTCGGCCAGGTCGCGGATGATCGAATCCACATCCTTGCCGACATAGCCCACCTCGGTGAACTTGGTGGCCTCGACCTTGATGAAGGGCGCATCGGCCAGCTTGGCCAGGCGGCGCGCGATCTCGGTCTTGCCCACACCAGTGGGGCCAATCATGAGGATGTTCTTGGGCGTGATCTCCTGGCGCAGGCTGCCTTCCACCTGCTGGCGGCGCCAGCGGTTGCGCAGGGCGATGGCCACGGCGCGCTTAGCGCTGGCCTGGCCCACGATGTGGTTGTCCAGCTCGGAGACGATTTCCTGGGGGGTCATGGACGACATACAGGTCTTCCTGGTATCAAATGGGGCGGTAGCGCTAGTGGATCATGCGCTAGCAGCTATAAAAAACAGAGCAATTGCCCATCAGAGGCTGACCGTGCGGCCAGCCTGGGGCCGGTTCCACCGCCGTACGCTCAGAGCGTCTCGATGGTGTGGTTCATGTTGGTGTAGATGCAGAGTTCGCCCGCGATTTCGAGCGACTTCTTCACGATCTCTTCGGCGGACAACTCGGTGTTCACCAGCAGCGCCTTGGCCGCCGAGTGCGCGTAGGCGCCCCCGGAGCCGATCGCCACGATGCCTTGCTCGGGCTCCAGCACGTCCCCATTGCCGGTGATGATGAGCGACGCGCTGGCATCGGCCACCGCGAGCATGGCTTCGAGGCGGCGCAGAACGCGGTCGGTGCGCCAGTCCTTGGTGAGTTCGATGGCCGCGCGCGTTAGGTGGCCCTGGTGCTTTTCCAGCTTGGCCTCGAAGCGCTCGAACAGCGTGAAAGCATCGGCCGTGGCCCCGGCAAAGCCCGCCAGCACCTTGCCGTGGTAGAGCTTGCGCACCTTGCGCGCCGTGCCCTTGACCACAATGTTGCCCAGCGTCACCTGCCCGTCGCCGCCGATGGCGACCTGGATGCCGGAAGGCGTCTGGCGGCGCACGCTGAGGATGGTGGTGCCGTGGAACACCGGGTGGTTGTCTTGTGATGAGTCCATAGCTGCGGCAGATGGGGGCGACAGCCCATTTTGCAAGGCAGCCATCCGGCGGAAAGACGGGTAAAACGCCCCTCACACACTCCGCTGAAGGCGGCTTCGCCGACAACCCGAGAAAACAAGAAACAGAGAGGCGCACCCAGCCGCCCGTGGCGGGGTTAGCTCCGCTCAGTTTTTGCGGGGCACCACCCAGGCGTGCTCGTTGATGCCGATCACGTTGAAGAAGATCGCCACCAGCCGCTGCAGGTTGTGGAACTGGATCACATGGCCATGGCCTTGCTGCTCGGCGGCCCAGTTGAGCACAGAGCCTGCGGCCGCGAAGTCCACCCGGATCAGCTTGTCGCAGGCTATGGTCAGCGGCACGCCGGGCTTGAAGTGCGCCTCGAACGGCTGCAACAGGGGCGTGGCATCGCCATCGATGTGGCCCTTGAGCTCGGCCACCGGGCCCACATCCAGCGGGGCCGGGGCCGACAGCTCGCCCAGGTCGGAGGCCATGAAGTCGCTGTCCGCCGCCAGCGGGGCGGAACCAGACGAAACCCCTTCGTTGTCCGAGTATCCGCAGCGCGGCGACACCCAGGACGGCGGCGAGACCTCGTAGGTCACGCAGTAATCCAGCGCCACCAGTTCAAATTCGTCGGGCTTGCCCATGAGGCGCATGGCGGCCATGCGCAGGCGCCACCACTCAGGGCTGTTGGAGCGGTCGCCCGACTGGGTCTTGGCATCCAGCAGGGCATGGAGCTTTTCCACACCCGAAAACACGATCTGCCCTTCACGGTCGGCCCACTGGCTGAACTGGTCGGCCAGCAGAGGCACCGCAGCCTCGTCAATGGAAGTGAGGCGCGACCAAGACAGCGTCCAGGGCGATGCGGCGCGCGCCAGCGAGGCCTGCAGGGCCGCCACCGAAGAGACGGCGACGGTGGGTGGTGCGTTCCAGCTGAAATCGCGGCGCATGGCGACGGCGGGCTCGGCGGCGGGTGCGGCCTCTGCGGCCAGACCCAGCTGCGCCGGCATGGAGAACCACAGCGGCGCAGAACGGCCGTACTGCGCGGCAAAGTCGATGGCCAGGGTGTCAAAACGGTCGTGCTGCCCGGTGGCCCGGTACAGGTCAAACAGCGTCATCCAGATTTCCAGCTGCTGCGCTGGATCGTCCTGCTGGTGCTGGGCCAGCACCTCCAGCAGACCAGACTCGGCCCCTGCATGGTCACCATTGGCAAACCGGATGGCGGCTTCTTCAAGATCGGGTTCGTGCACGAATTCCTCCGGTTCGAATGCGGGCGCGGGCGCAGCCGTAGGAGCCGCAGGGCTGAAGGATGCTTCGACGGTTGGGGTGGTGCCGGGCAGCATGGTGGCGTCCGTGCCACCAAAACGGCCAATGGCCATGCTGTCATCGGCGAACAGGGGCTGTACGGCGGGTTTGGTATCCAGCGGGGCGGACAAGCTGCCGGGCACCGTGGGTGCGTAGGCCCGGGCCTGTTCTTCCGAAGACGCCTCGGTGCTGGAATCAGGCATCACCCCCGGCTGGGTGGGGGCGTCGGCGCCCTGCTTGCTCTTCCACCACTGCTGGGACATCTGCGCTTCGATCTCGTCGATCTTCTTGAGCGTGACGGCCCGCTCGTCGGGCGATGCCATGCTGCTCTGGAAGAACGAGGGCCGCCCTGCAGCGTCTTCCACCCGCTGGCCGTGCAAGACCTCGCGCTGGCGCAGCTTGCGCAGCTGATCGAACTCGCGGCGCCGCACAAAATCGTTGCGGCGCTTGCGCTCGATCATCTCCTTGAGCATCTGCTTGCTGTACTGGCTCTCCCGGTCGTCCTGAAGGGAATCCAGCTCCGTCCAGTTGACGGTCGGATTCTTCACGAACCGCACCACCTTCGATAGCAGGCCGCCGGGGGTGGATTCTTCCTTGCTCATGGCTCAGGGTGCAGAGTGCGCGCGTTGATTGACAGGCCGCTGCCTGCTCAATCCCCAAACATCTTCTGCTTGAGTTCGCGGCGTTGCTGCGCTTCGAGCGACAGCGTGGCAGTGGGGCGAGCGATCAGGCGGCCCACGCCAATGGGTTCACCGGTTTCGTCGCAGTAGCCGTAGTCACCCGCGTCAATGCGGGCGATGGATTGCTCGATTTTCTTGAGCAGCTTGCGCTCGCGGTCGCGGGTGCGCAGTTCCAGTGCGTGCTCTTCTTCGATGGTGGCGCGGTCGGCCGGGTCGGGCACCACCACGGTGTCTTCACGCAGGTGCTCGGTGGTTTCGCCGGCGCTGTTGTGGATGTCCTGCTTGAGCTGAACGAGCTTGAGGCGGAAGAACGCCATCTGCTTTTCGTTCATGTACTCGCTGTCGGGCATGGCCATGACTTCAGCGTCGGTCAGCTCGGCGACGGACTTGGTTTTCCAGTTGTTCGCCAGCTTGGGGTCTTTTTTGGCAGCCGTGAAAGTGGGCTGCGCTTGCGCGGTCGTGGGCATGGTGTGTTGATAACTGGCTTTGGCGGCCGTGGAGGCCACCGTCTGTGCCATGGATGGTACGGTCAATTGGGCCAATCGGGAAGAAGGCCGGGTTGTGCGCACGGGTACCTGCGAGCCCGCCTGTAGCGCAGGCGCCGCAGCGGGTGCCGCCACGGCAGGGGACGCGGCCACCTTGGGTGCCGCAGCAGCCTTGGCAGCGGCCTTCGCAGCCACCTTGGGTGCTGCTGGGGCGGCGGCGCTTTTCGCCGCGGCAGGGGTTGCCTTGGTGGCCCCCTTGGATTTGCTGGTGTCGGCTTTCACTTCCTGGTCTCCTCGCAGTACGGGCGGGCCCTTGGCCGCTCTCACGGCCCGGGACTGGTGGCAAGCCTTGGGTGGTTTTACCGGGGCGCGATTGTATCGACCTGGGCTGACGCAAACGGAAACGTTGCGGATACAACACAAATCGGGCGCCATCGCCCCCTCAAACCCGTGCGCAGGTCAGACCAGGCTTTGCTCCAGCCCCTGCAAGAAGATGTCCTTGGGCAGGTCAATGCCAATGAAAACCATCTTGCTGGTGCGCGGCTCGCCCTCGGCCCACTGGGGGCCCAGGTCGCTGCCCATGAGCTGGTGCACGCCCTGGAAAATCACCTTGCGCTCCGTGCCTTTCATATTCAGCACCCCTTTGTAGCGC
Source organism: Acidovorax sp. M14 (assembly GCF_049331375.1). Classification (NCBI taxonomy): domain Bacteria; kingdom Pseudomonadati; phylum Pseudomonadota; class Betaproteobacteria; order Burkholderiales; family Comamonadaceae; genus Acidovorax; species Acidovorax sp. M14. The sequence continues at coordinate 870,993 of NZ_CP186263.1, read as the reverse complement.
AGCATGCGCGGGCCGTAAATGTTGACGATGGCGCCGAGGAAGTCTTCAAGCTTGGCCGGATCGAACGGGCGGTCCGAGCGGTACACAAAACTCTTCACGTCGTCGTCATGGTGATGGTGGTGCCCGTGCTCGTGGCCATGCTGGTGCGACGGGTGGTTGCAGTGCTCGCCATGCTCATGGTCGTGATCATGGTGGTCGTGCCCGTGCTCCTCTTCCTTGAGAAAGTCCGGGTCGATGTCCAGCTTGGCATTGAGGTTGAAACCGCGCAGGTCCAGCACCTCCTTGAGCGGCACTTCGCCAAAATGCACGGCCTTGATGGGCGCGCGCGGGTTCATGTGCTTGAGGCGGTGGATCAGCGCATCGGTTTCCTCGGCGCTGACCAGGTCGGTCTTGGACAGGAATATCTGGTCGGCAAAGCCCACCTGGCGGCGCGCTTCCTGGCGGTCGTTGAGCTGCTGGGGCGCATGTTTGGCATCCACCAGCGTGATGATCGAGTCGATGAGGTAAGTCTCGGCGATCTCTTCGTCCATGAAGAAGGTCTGCGCCACGGGGCCCGGGTCGGCCACGCCGGTGGTCTCGATCACGATGCGGTCAAAGTCGAGCAGGTTCTTGCGCTTCTTGGCGGCCAGCAGTTGCAGCGTTTCGCGCAGGTCTTCCCGGATGGTGCAGCAGATGCAGCCGTTGCTCATCTGCACGATCTGCTCCTTGGACTCGGTCACCAGGATGTCGTTGTCGATGTTTTCTTCGCCGAACTCGTTCTCGATCACGGCGATCTTCTGGCCATGGGCTTCGCTCAAGAGGCGCTTGAGCAACGTCGTTTTGCCCGAGCCCAAGAAGCCGGTGAGGATGGTGACGGGGATCAGTGCCATAAATCTGTCTTTCAAGGGAATCAAATACTTGCGCTGCGCGGCAGCAGTGCCCCACCCAGGGGCATCTTTTTCAGTGTACCGAGGCTGTCAAGCCCCTGCTGGCGCCGGAAAGCTCACCCCTTGCGCATGACGACCAGCCCCTTGAGGTACTCGCCCTCCGGAAACTCCAATGTCATCGGGTGGTCGGGTGCACCGCCCAGGCGCTCCAGGATGAAGCCGTCCACGCCCGCATCCGCGCCGGCCGAAGCCACGATCTTGTGGAACAGGTCGGCGCTGATGCCGCCTGAGCAAGAGAAGGTGAACAGCACGCCCCCCGGCGACAGCAACTGCAGTGCCAGCCGGTTGATGTCCTTGTAGGCGCGTGCGGCGCGCTCGGCATGCGCCGCAGTGGGCGCAAACTTCGGTGGGTCCAGGATGATGGCGTCGAAGCGCTGGCCTTCCTTGAGGAACTGGCGCAGCGAGGCGTTCACGTCGGCATCGAGGAAGGTGGCGCGGTTCGGATCGAACCCATTGAGCGCCACGTGGGCGCGGGCGCGCTCCAGGGCCGGGCTGGAGGAATCGATGGAGGTCACGTGCCCGTCGGCCACATTGCCCGCAGCACGCATGCCCGCCAGCGCCGCCACACTGAAGCCGCCGGTGTAGCAAAAGCAGTTGAGCACATGCTTGAAGCCCAGGCGCTGGGTGTAGTCAGCAAACCGCTTGCGGCTGTCGCGCTGGTCCAGATAAAAGCCCGTCTTGTGGCCCTCGGCGATGTTGAGGGTCAGGCGCCACTGGTGCTCGCGGATCGTCAGCTCCAGCGGCGGCCCCTCGCCATCGCCCGCAGCGCCCGTCGGCCCGCCGCGCAGCCAGCCGGTGGCGGGCTCCAGACCTTCCAGCGAACGCACGCTGGCGTCCGAGCGCTCGTACAGCTTGGTGAGCCCCGTCTCGCGCAGCAGCGCATCGGCAATCACGCCCTTCCAGCGCTCAGTGCCTGCGCTGGTGAACTGCGCCACCAGGGTATCGCCATAGCGGTCCACGATGAGCCCCGGCAGACCGTCGGACTCGCCGTGCACCAGGCGTACGCCATCGCTCTGCACATCAAAACGAGCTCTTGCGATGATGGAACGTGCGCAAGCAGCTATGAAAAACGGAGCATCAATACGCTGCGCCTCGTCAAAGCTCCACACTCGTGCGCGGATGCGCGAGCTGGGGCTGTAAGCCGCCCAGGCGAGGAACTGGCCTTCGTGCGACTCGACGCGCACGGTCTCGCCGCTGTCGCCGCCGCCCTTGGCGATGGCCGATTCAAAGATCCAGGGATGGCGGCGCAGCAGCGAGCGCTCTTTGCCTGCGCGGAGTCGAAGGGTTTTCATGCCCCGGATTGTGCGGGCTGGCGGGCACGGGAGAGTGCCCCGCCGACGGAAAAACGCGCGCAGAAGCCATCACCGCGCCTGATCACGCCTTGGTCAGACACGCGCCGCCCGCCCCTCTTCGCCCGGCAGACACCCGGCCGAGTCGCTCTCTCGAAACCGCATATTTGACAAATATGATTCTCAATCGATAGAATTACGGAAATTATCATTTTTATCAAAACACTCCGATGACTACCTCCGCCACACGCCCCAGCACCACCCGCCTCGCCCCCGCGCCCGGCACGGCCCAGGCCGTGATGACCGACCTGCGCGAATTTCTGGCCTTCAAGATCGGCAACGAGGAATACGGGGTGGACATCCTGCGGGTGCAGGAGATCCGGACGTACGAGAAGCCCACCACCATTGCCAACGCCACGGGCGAATTGCTGGGCGTGATGAACCTGCGCGGCGTGATCGTGCCCATCATCGACTTGCGCCTGAAGCTGGGGCAGACCGCCGTGCAGTACGACCACCTGAAGGTGGTGATCGTGCTGCACATCGGCCAGCGCACGGTGGGCGTGGTGGTGGACGGCGTGTCCGACGTGCTCACGCTGGAGCGCGAACAGCTGCGCCCCGTGCCCGCCCTGCGCGGCAACGTCAAGCCCGAACACCTGCTGGCCATCGGCTCGGTGGGTCCACGGATGCTGATCCTGCTCGACATCGAGAAATTCCTTGCCCGGCCTGTGGCGGGCGAAGCCCTTGCCGTCAGCCACTGAGCGGCCATCCCATACCCCAAGAACTGGACACACCATGAAATTCAACGACCTGAAGATTTCGACCCGGCTCACGCTGGGCTTTGGCTTGATGGCGCTGCTCATCGGCCTCATGGGCACGATGTCGGTGGTGCTGGCAAGCCGCGCGGACAAAGCGTTCCACTCCATCATCGATGACCGCTTCCCCAAGGTGCTGCACCTGCATGTGGCCAAGGAAGACGTGACGGGGGTCGAGCTGGCCCTCACGCAGATGCTGCTGGATACCAGCCCCGAAAACGTACAACGGCACCAGGCCACCATCAACGCCAAACGCCAACAGATCACGCAGCTGTTCGAGACCCTCGCACAGCAGATCACCACGCCCCAAGGCAAAGCCGCACTGGCCGAAACCCTGCGCGCACGCGGTGAGTACGCGGCGCAGTTGTCACGCTACTCTGAACTGCTGACCGCCGGGCGCATGGACGATGCACGGGCCGTGCTGACAGGGTCCATGGCGGCGCCGCGCAAGGCGTACTTTGATGCTCTCGACGGCCTGATCGAATTCCAGGAGTCGCTGGCCAAGACCGCCCAGGCCGATGCCGTGGCGGCGGTGTCCACGCTGAACGTGTCGGTGCTGGCGCTCACAGGGCTGGCCCTGGTGGCCGGTGCGGCGATTGGATTTGGCATCGTGCGCTCCACCACGGCTCCCCTGCGCCGCGCAGTGGATGCCGCCCGCGCCGTGGCGGCCGGGGACTTGAGCCTGCCCATCACCTACCGTGGCACCAACGAAACCGCACAACTGCTGCAGGCGCTGCAGGAGATGCAACAGTCACTGGTGCATCTGGTCGGCCAGGTGCGGACCAACAGTGACAGCGTCTCCTACGCGTCGGCCGAAATCGCCCAGGGCAACAACGATCTGTCAGCGCGCACAGAGCAGCAGGCCAGCGCCTTACAGGAAACCGCTGCCTCCATGGAGCAGCTGAACGCCACCGTGCGCCAGAACGCCGAAAACTCCCGCCAGGCCAACGAGCTGGCCCAGGCCGCCACATCGATTGCCGTGCAAGGGGGCGAGGTGGTGGCCGACGTGGTGCGCACCATGAAGGACATCAACGACAGCAGCAACAAGATCTCCGAGATCATTGGCGTCATCGACTCCATCGCGTTCCAGACCAACATCCTGGCGCTGAACGCTGCCGTGGAGGCCGCCCGTGCAGGCGACCAGGGCCGGGGCTTTGCCGTGGTGGCCACCGAGGTGCGCGTGTTGGCAAGCCGCTCGGCCGAGGCGTCCCGTGAGATCAAGAGCCTGATCGGGACCAGCGTAGAGCGCGTGGAAGCCGGATCGGCCCTGGTGGACCGCGCCGGTCAAACGATGAGCGAGGTCGTTGCCTCCATCCGGCGTGTGACCGACATCATGGGCGAGATCAGTGCCGCCAGCACCGAGCAAAGCCAGGGCGTGGACCAGATCAACGAAGCGGTGACGCAGATGGACCACGCCACCCAGCAAAACGCTGCCTTGGTGGAAGAAATGGCCGCAGCCGCTGCCAGCCTGAACCAGCAGGCGGGCGAACTGGTTCAGACGGTTGCCACCTTCAAGCTGCCCGATGGCCAGGAGCAAGCCCAGGCTTCCGTGCAGGAGCCACGCGCTGTCTTGCAACACCGGCCCGTACGCCGCCCCTTGCTCGGTCACGCCCATCTGCCGATGGCGGCCGCCTGAGCGGCTTAGGGCGGCCGATCACGCTGTGAATGAACCGGACTACAGCGCCTTGCCAAAGCGCTCCAGGCGCGGCGCCCAGTGGCCCAGCACATCGGCCGACAGCAGCACGCGGTGCGCCTGCCCGATGAGCAGATGGCGCGGCACCAGGCCGATGTAGCGCGAGTCGGCACTGTTGTCCCGGTTATCACCCAGCACCAGGTATTCGCCCTCGGGCACCTGCACCGGATCGAAGCTGCTGCGCGCCGTCACGCCCTGCAGCCACTGCACGCGGCGCTCATGCCCCAGCAGACGCTCTGTCCAGCGCGTGGCCGTGAGCGTGTGGCCTGGCAGCACCGGCTCCTGCACAGAATCAGGCCTCTCGTATTCGGCCGCCTGGCCGTTGATGTAGAGCACCTCGTTGCGCATCTCCACCGTGTCGCCGGGCAAGGCGGCAATGCGTTTGATCAGGCGGGTGCCGTCCAGCGGGGACGAGAAGGTGACCACATCGCCGCGTTGCGGGTCGTCGATGTGCGCCAGGATGACGTCAGTGAGCGGCAGCTTGAGGTCGTAGGCCAGGCGGTTGACCAGCACCACATCCCCCTCCAGCAGCGTGGGCCGCATCGAGCCCGAGGGAATGGGGTTCCAGTCGGCCACGGCAGTGCGAAAGACGCCAAAGCACAACAGCAGCACGATGAACCACCGGTTCGATTTAAGGTTCGATTGGATCCAGTTCAGCAGCATGACGACAACTCCAGGGCGCCCACGGCGAGCGGCAGATGGATCGGAGGCGCCAGGGGGCCACTTGGTTCCGCGCGGCGGGCGGGCGGTTGCTTCGCTTTCGCGGAGACCCGCGCGGCGGCTCAGGGGGACTTCTTCCGCGCACGCGGGTGGGCGGCGTCATAGACCTTGGCCAGGTGCTGAAAGTCGAGCCGCGTGTACACCTGCGTGGTCGTGATGTTGGCGTGGCCCAGCAGCTCCTGCACCGCACGCAGGTCGCCGCTGCTTTGCAGCAGGTGGCTGGCAAACGAATGGCGCAGCATGTGCGGGTGCACCGGTGTGGTGAGCCCCGCCTGCTGGCTGCGCTGGCGCAGGCGCAGCCAGATCGACTGGGCGGTGAGCCGCTTGCCGCGCTGGCCCACGAACAAGGCGGTGTCGAGCCGCGCAGAGCCCTCGCCACCAAACGGTGTGGCCCGCAGCTGCAGCCAGGCCTGCAGCGCGGCCGTCGCGGCGGCGCCCACCGGCACGCTGCGGCGCTTGCTGCCCTTGCCGAACACATGGGCCTCGCCCGCTTGCAGGTCCACCCAGCCACGGCCCTGGCGCTGGGTGTCGGCGTTGGGGATGGCATCGAGCCCCGCCAGTTCGCCCACGCGCAGGCCGCAGCCGTACAGCAGCTCCACCATGGCCGCATCGCGCGCCTCCAGCCAGGGGTCGGCGCCGGCGTTGTCAAATTCTGCAAGCCGAACCGCGTCGTCCACGCCGAGCGCCTTGGGCAAGGGCTTGGGCGCCTTGGGCGCGCGCACATCCTGCACCGGGTTGTGCGGAATCAGCCCCTGCCGCACGGCCCAGATGAAGAAGCCGCGCCAGCCCGAGAGGATGAGCGCAATGCCCCGCCCGCTGCGCCCGCCGCTGTGCATCTGCGCGACAAAGCGGCGAATGTGAGCGGTCTGCAACTGCAGCAGCGGCACGTTCACGCCAGCCGCAAACTGCGCCAGCTTTTCGAGGTCCAGGGTGTAGAGCGTGAGCGTGCGCGCGGCCAGCCGCTTTTCAACGCGCACATGCTCCAGATAGCGCACGACCTGAGGGTCGAGCGTGGTGGGGGCTGCGGGCGTTTCAGACATGGTGCCGTCGCCGAGACGCCGCTAGGTTGGCACGGGCTGCCAGAACGCGGGTTACTGCAGCCGCAACAGCGCTGCGCTGGCCAGCTCTGCCATGCGCGACAAGAAGTCGGTGCCCATCGTGGCATCAAAACGCTGCGGATCGTGCGAGCCCAGCACCAGCAGGCCAAACGCTGGCGTGGCGCTGTCGATGGCGCCAGCGCGCAGCGGCAGCAGGGCCAGGGACTGGGCGGGCTCTCCGCCCTCTTGCGCCAGCCAGCCAGCGGGCTCGAAGCCCAGGTTGGGGCCGCAGAAGGGCATGGTCAGCGACGAGGCAAACGCCCGCGCGTCTTCGCTGGCACCCTGAGTGAAGTCGGCGTCGATGTACGGAGCGGCCACTGCCCACACCCGCACTGCCGCCTGGGGCACATCGAACAGGGTGCGCACTCCATCGACCACGGCCTGGGGCAGGTCGAACGGGTCGCGCACCTGCAGCAGGCTGCCGGTCCATTGGTGCACCTTGTGGGCGATGGCGGCGTTTTCGGTGCTGTTGCGCACCATTTCCATGATCCGATGCTCCAGGCCCTTGATCTTTTCGCGCAGCATCTCGGCCTGGCGCTCCTGCAGGCTCACGGCGCGCGCACCGTGCGGGCTGGTGATCTGCACGCTGGCCAGTACCTCGGCATGGCGCTCGAAGAAACCCGGCGTGTTGGTGAGGAACTGGGCGATGTCGTCTTCGGTGATCGGTGGGATGTGGGTAGTCATACGAGCGTGTCGGGAATGTCGATCTGGCCTTCGAACACCGTGGTGGCCGGGCCGGTCATGAAAACGGAATCAGCCTCCTGGCCGCTCCAGGCGATGGTGAGGCGGCCGCCGCGCGTGTCCACCTGCACCTCGGGGTCGAGCAGCCCCAGCCGGATGCCGCTGGCCACGGCCGCGCAGGCGCCGGTGCCGCAGGCCAGGGTCTCGCCCGCGCCGCGCTCGAACACCCGCAGGCGCACATGGGAGCGGTCCACGATCTGCAGGTAGCCCGCGTTCACCCGCTGGGGAAAGCGCGCGTGGCGCTCGATCAGCGGTCCGGTCTGCGCAACGGGAGCCGTGTCCACGTTGTCCACCAGTTGCACCGCATGCGGGTTGCCCATGGAGGAAACTGCTACCAAAACAGAAGCGCCCGAGGCATATTCCTCTAACGCTACCGGCCATTTTTGCCCCGAACCCTGCTGCACGGGCGTGAGACCGGTGGTGTCGAACGGCACCTTGGCGGGGTCGAACTCGGGCCGGCCCATGTCCACGGTGACGCGGCCGTCGCCCGTAAGGCGGGGGGCAATCACGCCGCTTTTGGTCTGTACGCGGATGGTGTCCTTGCCCGACAGCCCCCGGTCGTGCACAAAGCGTGCAAAACAGCGCGCACCGTTGCCGCACTGCTCCACCTCGCCGCCGTCGGCGTTGTGGATCACATATTCAAAGTCGATGCCTTCCCCCGGCGAGGGCCGCACGGTGAGGATCTGGTCGGCGCCGACGCCGAAATGGCGGTCGGCAAGGAAGCGGTATTGGGCGGCACTGAGCCCCAGGCGGCCCTGGGTTTCGTCGAGCACCACAAAATCGTTGCCCGCGCCCTGCATTTTGGTGAAGCGAATCTTCATGGGACGGGATTATGGCCCCGCCCCTGCGCCAAACCGCGCGCGGGCGTACGCTTGGCAGCTTCTCTCGATTCCACCGGCTTTTCAGGAACCTCGCATGACCGATCTTTCCGCTTTTGCCATCACCCGCAAGTGGCCCGCCCGGCACCCGGACCGCATCCAGCTGTATTCCCTGCCCACGCCCAACGGCGTGAAGGTGTCCATAGCGCTGGAAGAACTGGGCCTGCCGTACGAGCCCCACCTGGTGAGCTTTGAGACCAACGACCAGACCACGCCCGAATTTCTCTCGCTCAACCCCAACAACAAGATCCCGGCCATCCTGGACCCGAACGGCCCGGACGGCCAGCCGCTGGCGCTGTTCGAGTCCGGTGCCATCCTGGTGTACCTGGCCAGCAAGACCGGCCACCTGCTGCCGCAGGACACCGCCGGGCGCTACGAAACCCTGCAGTGGGTGATGTGGCAGATGGGCGGTGTGGGCCCCATGTTTGGCCAGCTCGGCTTCTTCCACAAGTTTGCGGGCAAGGACTACGAAGACAAGCGCCCGCGCGACCGGTATGTCGCTGAATCGAAACGCCTGCTCAAGGTGCTGGACGAGCGCCTTGCGGGCCGCCACTGGGTGATGGGCGACCAGTACACCGTCGCCGACATCGCCATCCTGCCGTGGGTGCGCAACCTGGTGGGCTTTTACGGCGCGGGCGACCTGGTGGAGTTTGACCAGTTCAAGGAGGTGCAGCGCGTGCTCGCCGCCTTCGTGGCGCGTCCGGCGGTGGCCCGGGGGCTGGCGATTCCGGCGCGCGGCTGACGGCGGACGCCAGGGCGCCGGGTTTCTCATCCGCCCTTGATCTTGATCATGCCGCGCAGCCCGGCACCCTGGCGCCACGCACCTACCATGGGCCTCCTCAAAAAAACAAGGAGCACCCCATGGGATTGACCGTTGATGTTCTTCAGGATTTGGACCTGCACGACCTGCAGGCTGCCGCCCGCGCAGCGCTGCAGGAGACCAACGCCATCGCGCTGATCGAGTTGCTGGAAATGCTGTGGAGCTGCGATGTAGAGGGCGCCAACGCCGTCATCGACGCCGTGCTGCAGCGCCTGCAGCAACTGCGCGCCTTGCGCTAGCGGCGGGCCTGCAAGGCAGGCCTGCTCAGCCCAGACGCTCCTGCAGAAAATCAAGAAAACACGCAATGCGCGCCGCCAGCTGCGTGTTGCGGTAATACACCGCACTGATGGGCTGGCGCACCTCCACCGTGTCCTTGGCCAGCACCTGCACCAGGTCGCCGCGCGCGCGGTCAGCGGCCGTCATGAAGTCCGACAGGCACACGATGCCCACCCCTTGCAGCGCCAGTTGGCGCAGTGTCTCGCCGCTTGATGCGGTGAGGCCGGGCACGATGGGCCAAGCGTCTCCATGGGCGCCGCGCAGCGGCCACTGGTTGAGCGACTCGGGCTGGTTGAAGCCCAGCAGCGTGTGCCGGGCCAGGTCGGCCACACTTTTGGGCTTGCCCGTGCGCGCCAGGTAGTCGGGGCTGGCCAGCACCCGCAGGCGGCTGGTGCACAGCGGGCGCGCATGCAGGGTGGAATCCGGAAGCTGGCCGATGCGAATGGCCACATCCGTGCGCCGTTCCAGCAGGTCGATGTATGTCTCGTCCGTGTCCAGCTGCAGCGTGATCTGCGGATAGGCCTTGCGAAACGCCGGCACCAGGGGCACCACAGCGTGCAGCATGAAGGGCGTGGCCGCATTCACCCGCAGGCGGCCGGCGGGCTGCTGGCGCCGCGCGGCCATGTGTTCCTCGGCGTCGTCGATGGAGGCCAGGATAGCGCGCGTGCGCTGCAAAAAGGCCTGGCCCTCCTCCGTCAGCTCGGTGCGGCGCGTGGTGCGGCGCAGCAGCGTGGTGTCCAGCTTTTTCTCCAGCCGCGCCAGCGCCCGGCTGATGCCCGAGACGGTCTGGCCCAGGGTGTCGGCTGCGGCCGTGATCGAACCGCCGTCCACCACCGCCACAAAGGCCTGCAGTTCTTCCAGCGTGGTTTTCATGGGTTCTCCTGCCGCGATATTGTTGACTTCAAATCAATTATCAATGGCGCTTAGCGATCTTTTTCAGCAAGACTGAAACACCCACACTCCACAGCCCGAAAGCCTGAAACCTGGAGTGTTCCCATGCCCATTGCCTTGCTCGCGCTGACGCTCAGCGCATTTGCCATCGGCACGACCGAGTTCGTGATCGTTGGCCTGCTGCCCACCGTTGCGGCAGACCTTTCCATCAGCATCCCCTCGGCGGGCCTGCTGGTCAGCCTGTACGCCCTGGGGGTCGCCATTGGTGCCCCGGTGCTCACCGCACTCACCGGCAAACTGCCGCGCAAGGCGCTGCTGCTGGCGCTGATGGCACTGTTCACCGCCGGCAACCTGCTGGCCTGGCAGGCGCCCCGCTACGAGACCCTGGTGGCCGCGCGCATCCTCACCGGGCTGGCGCATGGCGTGTTCTTCTCGATCGGCTCCACCATCGCCACCGGCCTGGTACCGCGCGAGAAGGCCGCAAGCGCGATTGCCATCATGTTCACCGGCCTCACGGTGGCCTTGGTCACCGGTGTGCCACTGGGCACGTTCATCGGCCAGCATTTCGGCTGGCGTGAGACCTTTTTGGCCGTGTCGGTCCTGGGGGTGGTGGCCTTCATCGGCAGTGCAGTCTTTGTACCCAGCCACATCGCCCACACGCCCCCCGCTTCGCTGGCGCAACAAGCCCAGGTGCTGGTCGAGCCCCGCCTGCTGCTGGTGTACGCCAAGACGGCCATTGGCTACGGCGGCACCTTCATCCCGTTCACCTTTCTCGCGTCCATCCTCACCGACATCTCGGGCTTCAGCGCCAGTGCCGTGGGCTGGGTGATGCTGGTCTACGGCGTGTCCGTGGCCGTGGGCAACCTCTGGGGCGGCAAGCTGGCCGACCGGCTGGGGCCCATCCCGGCGCTGCGCATCATCTTTGCGCTGCTGGCGGCCGTGCTGCTGGTACTGCAGTTCACGGCCCCCCATCCCTGGCTGGCGGTGTGCACCGTGCTGCTGTGGGGCGCTGTGGCGTTCGGCAATGTGCCGGGGCTGCAGGTGTACGTGGTGAAACAGGCCGAGCGCTTCACCCCGCAGGCAGTGGACGTGGCCTCGGGCCTGAACATCGCGGCGTTCAACCTGGGCATCGCCGGCGCCGCCTGGGCGGGGGGCCTGATCGTGACGCACCTGGGCCTGCAGCACACGCCATGGATCGGTGCGCTGGTGGTGTTGGTATCGCTCGCGCTCACGCACTGGAGCGGTGTGCTGGACCGGCGCAGCGGCATCCCCGTGCGCGCCAGCGGCCCTGTGCCCGCAGGGCACTGACCGTACCGTGCCCCTCACGCAAAGCAGCACGCGCCATGGGCTACCCACTGCAGCCTGTGCGCTGGCAGGAGTGCACGGAGTCCAGCGCGCCTCGATAATGGCCTGATGCCCCGCTCCAGCCAACAACTCCACCCCCAACGCGAACCCGTCGCCACCCGCCCCGCCGCCACCGTGCTGCTGCTGCGCGATGTGCCTGACGGCGGCGGGCTCGAAGTCCTCATGACCCGGCGCTCGGCCACGGCCAGTTTTGCGCCCGGTGCCTATGTCTTCCCCGGCGGGGGCATTGATGCGCTGGATGCCGCCCCCGCCACCCACGCCGCTGCGGACCGCCGCCCTACCCAGAGCGACCTGCACCTCACCCAGGCGATTGCGGCCATCCGCGAGAGTTTTGAAGAACTGGGCGTGCTGCTGGCGCGCCATGCCGAGGGCCACCGCCAAGGACAGATGGCCGATGCGCAGGACATTGCCGCCATCGACCGCCACCAGCCGTTTGCCGCGCAGTGCGCCGCACGCGGACTGCGCCTCGCGGCCGATGGGGTGTACCTGCTGGCCCACTGGACGGCCGACCGCGACCTGGCGCGCCGCTTTGAAGTGCCTTTTCTGGTGGCCCGTATGCCCGAGGGCCAGGAGCCCGTGGCCGACGAGGCCGAGCAGTTCGAGCCCGTGTGGGTGCGCCCGGCCGATGCGCTGGCGCGGCACGAGGCGGGGCAGTTCTTCATGATCTTCCCCACCATCCGCACGCTGCAGCGCCTGGCCCAATTTGCCAGCACCCAGGCGGTGCTGGACGCGGTTGCGCACGAGCAGCCGCTGTGGGTGAGCTGCCCACGCGCAGGCCTGCTGGCGGGCAAGGAAGCGCGCTACATGGAAGACGACATGCCGTTTGGCGAGCTGGCGCTGGTGTGCCCCGACGGGCAGATCGTGCACCCGCTGGACTGGCAGACCGAGCGCCCCGTGCCGCTGCTGCGCAACGTGATGCGCCTGACCGCCCCCAACCCCGGCGTGATGACCGGCCCCGGCACCAACAGCTACCTGGTGGGCGACCCGGCCACGGGCTTCATCGCCATCGACCCCGGCCCGGCCGATACCGAGCACCTGGACAAGCTCTGGCGTGCAGCGGGGGGCGACATCCGCATGATTGTGTGCACCCACTCGCACGCCGACCATTCCCCCGGCGCCGCGCCACTGCAGGCGATGTGTGTGCAGGCTGGCAAGGCACGCCCGCCCGTTCTGGGCCTGCCGTCCGCCCCCACGGCCCGCGCGGCCAGCCAGTTCACCCCCGACCGGGCGCTACAAAATAATGAGTTGCTCGTGCTTGAAGGACTAGCGCCTGAGGGCAAAATCACCCATACCCTGCAGGTGATCCATACCCCGGGCCATGCGGCCAACCACCTGTGCCTGCTGCTGGTGGAGGACGCGCTGCTGTTCAGCGGCGACCACATCCTGAACGGCAGCACCACCGTGATCGACCCGCCCGACGGCAACATGGCCGACTACCTGGATTCGCTGGACCGTCTGGATGCAGTCTGCGCCGCGCACGGCGTGGAGTTCATCCTGCCCGCGCACGGCTACGTGCTGGGGGGCCCGGTCCTGGGGGCCCGCAATGCCATCGCCAAGCTCAAGGCCCACCGCCTGGCACGTGAGGCCAAGGTGCTGGCCGCCATGCAGGCGCTGCCGCAAGGCAGCATGGACGACTGGGTGCGCCACGCCTACGACGATGTGCCGCCGCGCATGTGGCCCGTGGCCCAGCGCTCGCTGCTGGCGCATGTGGAGCGCATCCGCTCGCTGCAGCCCGGCAACAACTGAGCACCAAGAACACCAAGACCGCCTTCAATATTCAATGACCGACAAGAACCCCGACCCCACCCACATCCGCCTGGCCAAACGCGTGGCCGAACAGCTGAGCTGCTCGCGCAGCACGGCCGAGCAATTCATCGAGGGCGGCTTTGTGAGCGTGGACGGCCAGATCGAGGAAGCCCCCGGCGCGCGTGTGCGCCCCGATCAGGCCGTGACGGTCGCGCCCGATGCCAGCCTGCTGGCGCTGACCCCGGTGACCTTGCTGCTGCACAAGCCCGCAGGGTTTGAAGCCGGTCTGGGCCTGCCGGGCGCAGCCACAGGGCAAGCGGCCCACGCCAGCCGCAGCCAGGGCGCGCCACAGGCGCTCACGCTGCTCAATGCCGCGTCGCATCTGCCAGAAGACGCGTCGGGCATCCGCGTGCTGCAGCGCCACTTCAAGCAGCTCGAATGCTTCACGCCCCTGCCTACCGAGGCCAGTGGCCTCGTGGTCTACACGCAGGACAAGCGCATTGCGCGCAAGCTGGCCGAAGACATCGAGGTGCTGGAGCAAGAGTGCATCGTCGAGGTCAAGGGCGACATCGCGCCCAATGGCCTGCAGCGCCTGTGCCATGGCCTCACGTTCAACGGCCGTCCCCTGCCCCCCATCAAGGTGAGCTGGCAGAACGAGACCAAGCTGCGCTTTGCACTCAAGGGCATCCGCCCCGGCCAGATCCCGGCCATGTGCGAAGCCGTGGGTCTGACGGTGGTGGGCATCAAGCGCATCCGCATCGGCCGCGTGCCGCTGGCCAAGGTGCCCGAGGGGCAGTGGCGCTACCTGCAGCCGTGGGAGAAGTTCTAAGAATCTGCTCTAAGCGCTTACGGGCCCAGCGGCGTACTGCCGATGCGCAAGGGACAGGCGACGCACATATGCTCCTGAAAACATAGCTATCAGCGCTTTTACAACAAGCGCTTCAGGCCCTTTTCATTTGAATTCCATCCATCTGCACCGCTGCTACACTGCGCAGCACTCTGGAGGGAGTTCATGAACACAAACCAATCGTCAGGCGGCGCTGCGGGGCCGATGTCCACCTTCATGCCGATGAACATCGATGCCCACCCGCTCGAGTTCACGGGCAGCGGGGGCGAGTATTTCCGGGTGTGGATCGTCAACGTGCTGTTGTCCATCGTCACGCTGGGCATTTACACCCCCTGGGCACGCCGCCGCACCGCCCAGTATTTCTACAGCCACACGCTGGTGGCCGGCAGCCCCCTCGAATTCACCGCGCAGCAGCGCAAGATGGTGATGGGCTTTGTGTTGCTGATGCTGCTGACCATTGCCTATAACCTGGCCGCCAACACCGGCCAGGATACGGCCGTGGGCCTGTTCCTGCTGGCCGGCGCAGCGCTGGCGCCCTTCATCTGGGCCAGCGCCATGCGGTTCCGCCTGGGGGCCACACGGTGGCGCGGGCTGCGACTGCAGTTCACGGCAAGCTGGAAAGAGGTCTACCTCGCCAGCTGGCCCGTGTTTGCACTGGCGCTGGTGTGGTTTGGTGTGTTCTATGGCCTGCAGCTGCTGTCGCCCGACCTGGCCCAGGCGCTGGAGACCATCGAGGAAGAAGGAAAGAAGCAACCCATGCCCTCGTTCACGCCCGCCATGGGCGGCCTGGTGCTGCTGGGCCTGGTGCTGTCGGTGCTGTGCGTGATCCGCATGGAGTACAACTTCAAGAGCCTGCTGGTGCTCAAGGCCCAGGTCGGCGCCGAAAAAGGCCGCTGGAAGCCCGTGTACATGGACTTCGTCAAGGTGTGGATGGCCACCGTGGCCGTTTTCATTCTGTGCGTGGTGGGCTTCTCTGCGCTGATCGGCATCCTGGCAGGCAGCTCCATCGCCCTGGTGGCCAGCCAGAGCAACCGGCTGGGCCTGTGGATGTTTGTGGTGATCATCGTGTCCATCATCGCGGGCATCTTCATGCTGATCCTGGCGTCGGCGCCTGCCCGCGCGTACCGCGAGGCGCGCATGTTCCAGCTGATGTGGAACAACATCGGCGTGAGCCATGTGGCCCGTTTCAAGTGCCACCTGAAAAGCGGCCAATACGTGTGGCTGCGCATCAAGAACATGCTGCTCACCCTGCTGACGCTGGGGCTGTACCGCCCGTTTGCGCGGGTGAGTGAATACCGCATGAAGTGCGAGTCCGTCACCCTGCACGTCAAGGGGGGCGTGGAGCAGGTGACCGGCGCCATGGTGCGCCAGCAGCAGGGTGGCCTGGGCGATGCGCTGGCGGATGCCGCTGGCCTCGACCTCATCGGTTGACCATGTCGGCGCCCGAGCACCCTGCCCTGGTCCCCGGGCGCTGGTTTGACGGCCAGAGCAGCAAGGCCCGTCCGGTGGTGGTGAGCCTGCGGTCCACACCGCAAGGCCCATCGCTGGTACTGCATCCGCTCTCGCAGCCGGGTACTGAACCGGTGGTCTTTGCCTGGAAGCAGGTGGGCTGGCCGGAGGCCTGGAACGAGCGCAAGCCGCAGCCCCGTGTGGTCATTGATCTGCGCGACCATGGCAGCGTGGAGATCGACGCCGTGACCGAGTGGCGTGCGGCCCTGGCCGTTGCGGGCGAGCGCCCCGGCATCGCACAACGCATGCAGACCCGCTGGCCCGTGCTGCTGGGCGTGACGGCCGCCGCCATCATCGGCCTCACGCTGTTTTACCGCTACGGCACGCCCTGGGCCGCCACGCAACTCACGCGGTTTGTGCCCCTGGGCTGGGAAACCAGCGTGGCTGAGAACGTGCTCAAACAGATGGATGAAGGCACGCTCAAGCCCAGCAAGCTCCCCAAGGAGCGGCAGCAGCAACTCCAGGCACGTTTCAACACGTTGGTGCAACAGGCGCCCGCCACACTGCACCGCTACGCACAATACAACCCGCCCCTGTCGCTGGAGTTCCGCTCGGGCATGGGCGCCAACGCTTTTGCCCTGCCCGGTGGCAAGATCGTGATGACCGACGGCATCGTGAAAGCCGCCGCCGACAAGGGCCTGCCCGACGACGCCCTGGTGGGCGTGCTGGCCCACGAGATCGGCCATGTCGTGCACCGCCACACCACCCGCATGGTGGTGGAGCAAGGCGTGCTCAACGTCGGCCTGGGCCTGGCACTGGGAGATGTGTCGGCCATCGTCTCCACCGGTGCCTCGGTGATGACGGGCCTGGCCTACAGCCGCAACCACGAGCGCGAGGCCGACTGCTACGCCATCGCACTCATGCGCCATACCGCACTGCCCACGGCGCCCATGGGCAAGCTGCTGCTGGCCATTGCGCGGGACGATGAGGAAAGTGCCAACAAGCAAAAGGGCAATGAAAGAGGCATCACCACTGCCGCTAATGAACAGGGGGCCGATGTTGCGGCGCCGGCTAGTGCGTCCGCACCGAATTCAAAGGACCAAGCAAAAGCAAGGCTCGAAGCACATCCCATGTGGTCGCTACTGAGCAGCCACCCAGACACCGTGCGCCGAGCCACCGAGCTGGAACAGGTACATGCGCTGCATTGCGGCAAAGGCTGAGCAACTGCGGCAACAAGGGTGTATGCGAGGGCCGCGACGCCAGCTCAAGCCTGGTTACCCAGAAAACACAAAGTAACAGCCGTTGGTTTTTTCATGCAGAGAATGGCGGGTCTTTACGAACGCCAGTCGCATCGGTGCTAACGGCTTGCCGATGCGACCTCGGGCACCACAAACAGCCCGCTACTTGCTGTCCAGCAAGAATCATTTATTCACTCGTACCAATGAGCACGACACTAACCGCACTACAAGCTTATGTGGGCAAACCCATTTCCGACATTTGCTCCAACGGCTTTTCCTCGTCCAACCAAAATCATTGCGCACATTTTGTAAGTCACGCACTGGGCATCAAGCTGGGAATGCTGTGTGGCGACATGGCATTCAAGACCAAGAAGACGGGTGCATCCATCCGTTGCGATGAGCTGTACAACCGATTGCCGCAAAGGGGCAAATGGGAAGACAGGCCCGCCATGACGGACGGTCTCTTGATCTTCGTCCTTTCCGCCAAGAATGTGGTCAACAACTTAATGGCGCCCGTGCCACAAAAGCATGTGGGAATTCACTACGGAGGCATGGTATTCAATTTCTCCAACAGCCAAAGCAAGGTGGTGGCCGACAACTCTGTTGAAGCCTTCCACAGCAAGTTCAAAAGTGCATACGCTGGCAATGACATTTCTTTGTACTTCGGAGTGGCCCCGTGATGCGGCAGTTGCGCGCACTCGGCGCGGCCGCACTGTTTGGCGGCGTATTGATCGGCCCAGCCTTCAGCGAAACGGAATCTTCCGCCACCAGTAGTGGCGCCGACCCGGTGGCGACGCAAAAGGCGCTGAGCGTTTTATTGGCCGCCGCCGACGATGCCATTCCAGCAGCATCGTCCTGCCATGCCGATTTCGGTCAGTCAGGCCGTGCCAAGGTCAAGGACCTTCTGGCCATGAGAATGGCCTACCTCTATGCGGGCGACAATGCAATTAAGGGAAGTTGCAACAAAACGCAATGCACGCTTTCGATCAACCACAAAGCGGGGGAGGATGTAGCCTCAGCGGTGATCTCGTTTCGCGTCAGCGCGGGTAAGGCGCGAGCATCCTCACTTCAGTGCGTCATCACCCCGTGAGGCCAGAGTCGCGAAAGCTAGGCAACAAGACACAACAGAGGCGTATAAATAGCCGAGGGACTTGGTTGCTCCTCACCATCCTCGCTTCGCATTTTGCATAGCGGGAGCCACAATATGCAGCACGGCCCCTGAGCGGCGCCCTTTGCACGATGCTACGGACGACGACTCTCAGCTTAGCAAGCGCCACTTGAGCGCCATCTGCGAAGCGGGCCTAAAGACACCTCACTCAGCGTGATCTGTGACAGGGAGCGGGAGCGGCTTGTCGAGTCACGAATTTGATTCAACAATGAAAAGTGTGAAGCGCGCCGATAAGCCGGATTCTGTGCACCACGGTTGCCCGCAGTGTGACCGCCATTAATCTGGGCCGGGTGTCGCCACCACGGCTCGGTGCTACCTACCCGCCAGCTCTGCGGAACCACATCAACGCTGGCCTACTTGGTATTGCTGCGCGTAGAGATTGCCCGTTTCACCCCCGGTGGTTTGCCTTGCGGCACTCCCCCGGGACTCGTCTCTGTTGCTCTGATCCTCACCTCACGGTGGGCAGCCGTTAGCTGCTACGCTGTCCTGTGCAGTCCGGACGTTCCTCCAGTGCCTGGTTTCCCAGATTGCACCAGCGGCGGTCTGGCGTGCTTCACGGGCGAGATTATCGCCCAGCACCCGATGCCCGCTCCCAATCCAGCCCAAACCGCGCCAGGTACTTGCGCAGCCGATCCGCATCGTTGACCACGGTGCGCTGCGTGCGCGAGGCCTGGAACAGCACGCGCCCTGCATCCGACAAGGTGCGCGACTGCCGGCAGACCTGCAGCACGGCGGCCAATTGCAACTGGTCGAATAGGTCCATGGACTCCACCACCTCGTCACCCAGCAAAGCCGCGAGTTCGTCGCACCCCACCGCTCCTGCGGCGGGAGCCAGACCATGGCGCGCATCGCTGGCGGGCTGCCACAGCCAGCGCAGGCGCGCGATCTCGGCCTCCACCAGCGGCAGGCCGATGCGGCCGCTGTCAGCCAATGTGGCCAGGCGTGTCACGCTGGCGGAGAGGTCGCGGAAGTTGCCGGTCCACAGCGCTTCGGGAGACTGGGCGTAGCGCAGGTAAGCGGCGCGCGCCTCGTTGGAAAAGCGCACGCTGCGGCCCAGCTCTTCGCCCGCGCGCTGCAGCAGGTGGTCCACATTGGGCTCGATGTCTTCGGGTCGCTGGGCCAGGCCGGGCAGCACATAGCTCCAGAGGTTGATGCGCGCAAACAGGTCCTCACGAAAGCGCCCGGCCGCCACCTCGGTGCGCAGGTCACGGTTGGTGCCCGCCACGAGCTGGAAGTCACTCTCCACCTCGCGGTCGCTGCCCAGGGGGTAGAAACGCTTTTCTTCCACGGCCTTGAGCAGCATGGCCTGCTCGTCTGCGCCGAGCTCACCAATCTCGTCGAGGAACAGCACGCCCTTGTGCGCCGTGCGCAGCAGGCCCGCGCGGTCGGCCGCCGCGCCGGTGAACGAACCTTTCTTGTGGCCAAACAGCGTGGACGCCGCGCCGTCACCATGCAGCGTGGCGCAGTTCACTTCCACAAACTCGCCCTCCACTTGGTGGCGGGCCTTCTTCAATTCGTACATGCGCCGCGCCAGATGCGACTTGCCCGCGCCCGTGGGCCCCGTGAACAGGATGGGCGCGCGCGAGCGCACCGCCACCCGCTCCACCTCGTCGATCAGTGCATTGAAGCGGGCGTTGCGCGTGGCAATGCCGCTTTTGAGGAACTGCACTGCGTCCTGCTGCTCGGCGCCAAAGCGCTGCGCGATCACGTCGTAGCGCGAGAGGTCCAGGTCGATCAGCGTGTAGCTGCCGGGGTCGCCGATGCGCTGACGCTTGGGCGGGGAGGTCTGCACTAGCACGCCCGGAATGCGGCGCGACTCCACCAGCAAGAACAGGCAGATCTGCGCGACATGCGTGCCCGTGGTGATGTGCGTCCAGTACGCCTCACGCTCGGTGTCAAAGCGGTAGGCCTGCGTCCAGTCGTACAGCTGGGCATAGACCTCACCAAAGTCCCAGGGGTCGGCAATGGGCAGGGGCACCAGGTTCACCGAGGTCTCGGGCGAGGCGGTGGCCATGTCCGCGCGCACCTGGTGGGCCAGCTGGCGGTGCGGCGGGGTGTAGAGCAGCTCCAGCCGCTCGATCACCACATCCTCATGCTGCACCAGGGACACCGTGGGGCGCCATTTCTCCCACCGACCTGCGCCCTTGCCAGAGTCCAGCTGGGTGCCCAGGAAGCCGATGACCACCTTGTTTTTGCGCATATTTTTTTATCTATTTAACTAGCTTTCATTCTAATTATCTTCGCATCTAAACACCCAATCAATTTCGCCGAAAGGAAAATACCCCATACAAATCAACAACTTGAACGCATTAACGCCCTGCATTGCAAGCTGGCATGCATCTGGCAATAGAAGATGCATCCAGCGCAAGCGGTGACCGCTCACAGGTCGGGGTTAGGACCAACGTTCGCCCCACCGGTGCCGGGCATCCGGGGCCTTCGGGTTCTGTTGACGTTCTGCATGCCGCACATCGCAAACGCTGGGTAACGACGGCACGGTCGTGGTGACCACTCCGAAAGGAACTGCCTGGTTCGACTCCAGGCGTGCCACCACTGGTAGCTCAGTCTGGTAGAGCCCCGCCGAAAGGCGGTTGTCGCAGGTTCGATTCCTGCCCACGGTCGCAAGACCTTGATTGGAAGTACCGGTCGAAAGACCACCCGCCGAACGCGGAGAGAAGCCCCCAGGTTGCGCTGCAACCGCAAGGGATTCACCCCGTCAGCCGGTTACGGTTTGTGCCAGCACCCGGCACAGCCCGCGCCCGCAGCCAGCCGCGCTGCCGCCCTTCCCGCTGGGGATGGGGGCTGCCACCACGGCGCGCTGCACGGCCCAGGCTGCGCCCCCTGGCACCCCGCCATCGCTGTAACGGCTACCCGATATGTGACGAGTGACGACAACGAAGAAGAAAGAAGAGGAAAAAGAGATGCTGATGAAGATGTTCCAACGCGCCACCGTGAAGAAAAACGAACGCGCCCTGCTGCTGCGCAATGGCAGCTTTGACCGCGTGCTGCACAGCGGCACCTACTGGCTGTTTGCGGGCACCGACGCGCTGCGCGTGGAGACCTTCGCCCTCGAACAACCCGCCTTCACCCACGGCCTGGCCGAGTACCTGATGGCGCAAGAGCCCGCCGTGGTGGCAGCCGAGTTTGTGCAGGTGAGCCTGTCGGAAACCGAAGTGGGCCTACGCAGCGAAAATGGCGTGCTGGTCGAGATCCTGCCCCCTGGCACCCGCCGCCTTTATTGGAAAGGCTTGGTGGATGTGAGCGTGCAAGTGGTGGACTTGCAAGCAGGCGCTGAACTGCCAGCCGCACTGGTGGCGCGATTGACGCAAACCCAGCTGCGCCAGCGCAGCGTGACCGGATTGGCCGGTGTGCTGCAGGTGCAAGTGCCCGAGGGCCAGTGCGGCCTGCTGACGGTGGACGGCAAAGTGGAACGCCTGCTGACCGCAGGCACCTACGCCTTCTGGAAGTATGGCCGCACCGTGGCCGTAGAGATGGTGGATTTGCGCCTGCAAGCCGTGGAAGTGTCGGGCCAGGACATCATGACCCGCGACAAGGTGAGCCTGCGCCTGAACCTGTGCGCCACCTACCGCTTTGTGCATGTGCTGCAAGCCTATGCCCACTTGCAAAAGCCTGCCGACTACCTGTACCGCGAGCTGCAGTTTGCGCTGCGCGCCGCCGTGGGCACCCGCACGCTCGATGAGCTGCTGGAGAACAAGACAGTGATCGACGAGGTGGTGACAGCACACATGGCCGCCAAGCTGTTGCCCTATGGCATGCAACTGGAAAGCGTGGGCGTGAAGGACATCGTGCTGCCCGGCGAGATGAAAACCATCCTGACCCAGGTAGTGCAAGCCCAGAAGCAGGCCGAGGCCAACGTGATCCGCCGCCGCGAAGAAACCGCCGCCACGCGCTCGCTGCTCAACACTGCCAAGGTGATGGAGGACAACCCCGTCGCCCTGCGCATGAAAGAGCTGGAGACGCTGGAACGTGTGGCCGAGCGCATCGACAAGATCTCGGTGTTTGGCGGCCTGGACCAGGTGCTGAATGGGCTGGTGAAGATGAGATGAAAGAACGCTATGAAGAAGCAAGCAACACCCACGGGTACGCCGCTGGAAGGCGCCACACAGGCGGTCTACCAGGTCTTTTCCCGATACGACGCGCCACACGGCCTGCTGGACGTGTGTACCGCCTGCTGCATGAATGCCGAGCTAGAGCGTGAGATGCGACACCTGCCTCTGCGCCAACTGACCCAAAGGCACTTCTACGAATACAACGACTCGGCCAAGAGCCAGGTGCAGCCTGCGGATGAAATCAAATACTTGGCCCCACGGCTGCTGGAACTGCTGGCCGAAGGTGCCCGGCTGCACCACTCCATCGAGCTGTACCTGGACCGGCTGGGGCGGTGCGAGCCGGATTCGTTTTCAGCGACAGAACAGGCTGCGCTGCAGAGCTTTGCGCTGGCGTACTTTGCGCAAGGGTTGGAGCAATGGCCTGCAGCCAGCGATTCGCTCTTCCAGGGCGATAACGCCTTCTCCATCCTGCTCATGTGGGCCTATGCCCGCGTGCCGCTGGAGCCCCTGCTGCAACACTGGCTGGAATGCGAAAGCGACGCATCGACCCTGAACTTTGTGGACGCTTGCTATTGGGACTATGTGTGGAATGCCAACCAGATGGGCAATGCGTTTGCCACGGATGAGGTCGAATACAAGCGCACCATGGAGGAATGGCTGAACAGGCCAGCCACCAAAGCGCGTTGGACAGAAAAGCTCATGCGGCTGGTGGATGCAGGCCCCACCAGTTCCTGGTTGCCAGCGGGGGCCTTGGACCATCAGCACTACCCGCTCCCGGAGCGGATCAGCGGGGTCTTTGACGCAATGACTGCGTAACGAACATCGCCGCAAAGAAGAAACACAACGAAGAAACACAACGAAGAAACAACGAGAAAAGAACCATGAACTACGAACAACTCGAAATCCCGAACGGCGTGCCCGTAAAGATGTGGACCAACGGCGTGCCCGTGGAAGAAGACGCCAAGAACCAGCTGCGCAACATTGCGCGCCTGCCCATCGTGTTCAAGCACGTGGCGGTGATGCCCGATGTGCACCTGGGAATCGGCGCGACCATCGGCTCGGTGGTGCCCACCCTCAAGGCCATCATCCCCGCTGCGGTGGGGGTGGACCTGGGGTGCGGAATGATGGCGTGCAAGACCACGCTGACTGCGAGCGAGCTGCCCGATAACCTGTCTGGCGTGCGCGCCGCCATTGAGCGCGCCGTGCCCGTGGGGATGACCCCCAAGCGTTTCGGCCGCGACAAGGGAAGCTGGGATACGCCGCCCGCCGAGACCGATCGGGCCTGGGCCGCGCTGGTGGATGAGTTCGACGAGATTTGCGAAGCGCACCCGCGCATCAAGAACACGAACAACTACAAGCACCTGGGAACGCTCGGAACGGGGAACCACTTCATCGAGATCTGCCTGGACGAACACCAGTCCGTGTGGGTGATGCTGCACTCCGGTTCGCGGGGCGTGGGGAACGCCATCGGCACCCACTTCATCGAGCTGGCCAAGAAGGACGCCGAGATGAACCAGCGCAACCTGCCCGACAAAGACCTGGCGTACTTTGAAGAAGGCGCGCAGTACTTTGGCGACTACGTAAAGGCCGTGGGTTGGGCACAAAAGTTTGCCGCCGCCAACCGCGAAGTGATGATGGGCCGCGTGATTGGCGCGCTGCGAAAAGTCATCACCAAGCCATTCGAGACCCACGTGGAAGCGGTGAACTGTCACCACAACTATGTGCAACGCGAGACGCACTTCGGGCACAACGTGTTCGTGACCCGCAAGGGCGCGGTGAGTGCCGAGCAAGGCAAGCTGGGGATCATCCCGGGGAGCATGGGGGCCAAGAGCTTCATCGTGCGCGGAAAAGGCAACCCCGAGAGCTTCAACAGCTGCAGCCACGGCGCGGGGCGAACCATGAGCCGTACCAAGGCCAAGAAGCTGTTCACGGTGGAAGACCATATCAAGGCCACCGAAGGCGTGGAATGCCGAAAGGACGCGGACGTGATCGACGAGATTCCGATGGCGTACAAGAACATCGACGCGGTGATGGCGGCGCAGGAGGACCTGGTGGAGGTGGTTTACACGCTCAAGCAGGTCGTCTGCGTGAAGGGGTGACGCCCTTTTAACTATTGATTTGATAGCTGCTTGCGCTTGTCCATTGGGCGCAATGGCCGATTTTTAGGCTCTCTTCCATTTCGGGTGGAAAGCCACATTCCCCACCAGAGCCATGGTCAGGCCCTTGCTTTTTGCAAAGGACAGCCCGGCAGGTGAGTGAGCTTTCCCGCGATCAGGAACGCCATGGCGATGAAGTGATCGGTGGTGCCATAACCACGCGCCTTGGCCTTGGCTGCTTGCAGCAGTGAGTTCACCGCCTCCACATAGCCGGTGTGCAGGTGAGAGGCATCAAACGCCTGGAGTATTCCCGCCCAGTGCTGCTGGATGGTCTTGGCCAGATCAGTGAAGGGCCGCAAGCGGCTGCGCTGTGCCCATCGCAGCCACTTTTTGATTGCCAGCTCGCTTTGTGCAGCCTGAGTCTGAGCGAGCGCACTGCGGTAGATGTCCCGCAGCGCCTCCTTCATCCGCCACGCCCTGGCGGTCTTCAATCGGGTGCGGGGCAGCCAATCCATCTTTGCCTGCTCTTTGTCCGTCCACTTGGCTTTGTCCTTGAGCCAGCACCAACGCGTCTTCTTGAGCCAGCGCTCGCCCCGGGCCTCATCCCGCCGCACTGCGTCCACGGCCCGGTTGGCCAGTTGCACCACATGGAATCCATCAAAGGCAATGGCCGCTTGGGGCAAGTGCTGGCCAGCTCCTGCGATGAAGGCCTTGGACATGTCCATGCACACCACTTGGATGGCTTCGGCCTTGCCTTGGTGGCTCTTGAAGTCCTCGGTAAATCTCTGAACCGTGCTGGCATCCTTGCCGGATGTGGCGTAGATCAGTCGCGCTCGCTCTAGATCGTGCACCAGGGTGATATAGCTATGGCCTTTGGCGCAACTGGTCTCATCGATACCAATGACCGCCACACCCGCGTAGCTCTCCTTGGCGCGCGCCAAGCCAACATGGGCATCGATCTGGCGCCACAAGGCGTTGTCCGCGCAGCGCAGGATGCGCGCACACGCGGCCACCGGCATCTCACGGGCCAGCGTCAGAGCCAGCGCCTCGAACATGAGCGTGAAGCGGCTGCCCTCTCGCGCCCAGGGAACACTCAGCTGGCTCGTAGAGCCGCAGGCGCTGCACGACACCCGAGGCAGAGCGCAGTGCACGTAGGCTTCAAACTGAAAGAAATCCAGATGCCGCCAGCTACGCTGGCGGTGGTCATGCAGTCTCTGGTCAGCTGCGGCGCAAACGGGACAGGCTGCACTGCCGGATTGCCAGACCACGTACAGGTCGATGCGGCTGCGCTCGACGTCCAGTGCAACACGCTCCACAGCCCAGGGCGCGGCCAGCCCCAACGCTTGGCAGAACAACGCTTCTTGCATCGGGAGGGCTCCTGTTCAGGGGGTGTCAATGGATTTATTTGAACTGTAGTGTTCCACCCGAAATGGAAGAGAGCCGATTTTTATGTACAAGAACAATCTGGAGAAAATCACCTCTGCCCGCCTCGTTCTCGACGGCTCCACCGGCGAAGGTGGCGGGCAAATCCTGCGCACTGGCCTGGCCCTGTCCATGGTCACCGGCCGCCCACTGCACATCACGCGTATCCGCGCCAGGCGACCCAATCCGGGCCTCATGCGCCAGCACCTGGCCTGCGTGCAGGCTGCGGTGGCCGTGTGCGGCGGGCAGGCCGAGGGCGCTGAGCTGAACTCACAAACGCTGGTGTTCACGCCCGGCGACGTGCGGGCGGGCGACTACCGTTTTCAGATCGCCACCGCAGGCAGTTGCCTGCTGGTGCTGCAGACGGTGCTGCCCGCGCTGATGCTGGCCGATGGCCCGAGCAAGGTCGACCTGGCGGGTGGCACGCACAACCCGATGGCGCCGCCGTTTGATTTTCTGGAACGCGCCTTTGCGCCGCTCATGCGGCGGCTAGGGGTGGGGCTGGAGCTGCAACTGCAGCGGCGGGGCTTTTACCCCGCCGGGGGCGGCGAGCTGGTGGCGCACATCACGCCCGCAACACCCACCCGACCTCTGTCACCGGTGGATGTGCTGGAGCGCGGCCCGTTGCACAACGGCTGGGGCGAGTCACTGGCACCCGGCCTGGCGCGCCATATTGCGACGCGGGAGCTGGAGGCGCTGGGCCAGCGCATGGGCTGGACGTTTGAGGGCGGCCAGTTGCGCCAGCCGCCCACACGCCAGAACGAAGGGCCGGGCAATGCGCTGATCGCCACGCTGGAGTACGCGCAGGTGACCGAGGTGTTTTGCCAGTTGGGCGAGCGCAGCCTCTCGGCCGAGCAGGTGGCCAAGCGGCTGGTGGACGAAGTGCGTGCCTACCAGCGCAGCACCGGTGCGCTGGGCCCGCACCTGGCGGACCAGTGGATGCTGCCGCTGGCCCTGGTGGTGTGGCGCAGCGGGCAGGCTGCCAGCTACACCTGCAGCGAGGTGACGCAGCACACGGACACCAACGCGCAGACCATTGCGATGGGCCTGCCGGTCCGGGTGCAGATCACTCCTGCAGCGGGCGCCATGCGCGTGGAGGTATCGCCCCTGCCGTGATGGGCGTTGCGGCGGCCCGCCCCATACCCTGGCTATATCCATATGGCCAGAGCCGTAGAACAAGTGGTTCAGAATGCGCCCCACAGACCTTCCCCTTTGTGTCCAACCCAACGCTTCACAGGAGACGCCATGAAAGTTGACAACATTCTGCAAACCATCGGCAAAACGCCCCACGTGCGCATCAATCGCCTGTTTGGCCCTGGCGCCAATGTGTGGGTGAAGTCGGAGCGCAGCAACCCCGGCGGCTCCATCAAGGACCGCATTGCGCTGGCGATGGTGGAAGACGCGGAAAAGTCCGGCGCGCTGAAGCCGGGTGGCACCATCATCGAGCCCACCAGCGGCAACACCGGCATCGGCCTGGCGCTGGTGGCGGCCGTCAAGGGCTATAGGCTGATCCTCGTGATGCCCGACAGCATGAGCATCGAACGCCGCCGCCTGATGCTGGCCTATGGCGCGCAGTTTGACCTGACGCCGCGCGAAAAGGGCATGAAGGGTGCGATTGCCCGCGCACAAGAGCTGCAGGCGCAGACGCCCGGCTCGTGGATTCCGCAGCAGTTCGAGAACCCGGCCAACATCGACATCCATGTGCGCACCACGGCGCAAGAAATCCTCGCCGACTTCCCTGACGGGCTGGACGCCATCATCACCGGCGTGGGCACAGGCGGCCACCTGACGGGTACTGCGCGCGTGCTCAAGGCGAAATTTCCGCAGCTCAAGGTGTTTGCGGTGGAGCCCACGGCCTCGCCGGTGATCTCGGGCGGCGCGCCCTCGCCCCACCCCATCCAGGGCATTGGCGCGGGCTTCATCCCCAAGAACCTGGACACCAGTGTGCTCGACGGCGTGATCCAGGTCGATGCCGAGCCCGCCCGCGAATACGCCCGCCGCTCTGCGCGCGAAGAGGGCCTGCTGGTCGGCATCTCGTCCGGCGCCACCTTGGCCGCCATCGCCCAGAAGCTGCCCGAGCTGCCCGCAGGCGCCAAGGTGCTGGGCTTCAACTACGACACGGGCGAGCGCTACCTGTCGGTGGAAGGCTTCCTGCCGGCCTGATGGCCGCCCACGCGCAGCGCGCTGTCACCAGGGCCCTTCGGGGCCCTTTTTTTTGGGCTGCGCAGCACAAGGCCACGGCCAGCCGTCCTACAGCGGCAACGCGCTCGGGCCAGAACAATCAAGGCTCGCACCGGCCCACCTTTGCGGTGGCTTCGCCGGAGCCCCTTCCAACGATTGCAACTGCCCATGGCCCCGAACTCCGCGACAGACTCCCAGCCTATTGCGTTCAAGGTGCTCACCGTGAACGTGCACAAGGGCTTCACCACCTTCAACCGGCGCTTCATGCTGCATGAGCTGCGCGAGGCCGTGCGCGACGTGGCGGCGGACCTGGTGTTCTTGCAAGAAGTGCTGGGCACGCACCACCGGCACGCCAGCCGGTTCGCCAACTTTCCGCAGGTGCCGCACTACGAGTTTCTGGCTGACACTATCTGGTCGCAGTACGCCTACGGGCGCAATGCGGTGTATGACAACGGCCACCATGGCAATGCGCTGTTGTCCAAGTTTCCGATCACGCACTACGAAAACCACGACATCTCGGTGAGCGGGCCCGAACGGCGCGGCATGCTGCACTGTGTGCTGCAGCCGCCTGTGCACCATCTGCCTGTGCATGCCGTGTGCGTGCACCTGGGCCTGCAGGAGTCGCACCGGCAGCACCAGCTGCGTCGCGTGTGCGATCTGGTCAACAGCTTTCCCGCCAATGAGGCCGTGGTGCTGGCCGGCGATTTCAACGACTGGCGCCACCGCGCACACGACATCCTGCACCGCGAAGCAGGCTTGCAGGAGGTGTTCGTGCAGGCCTTTGGCCGGGCGGTGCGCACGTTCCCGGCGGCGATGCCGCTGCTGGCGCTCGACCGCATTTATGTGCGCAACGCCACCGTGCACTCGCCGCTGGCGCTGCCCAAGAAGCCTTGGGACAAGCTCTCGGACCATGCGCCCCTGGCTGCGGAGATCCTGCTATGAAACGCCCTGCCTTCAGTACGCCCCGCGCCCTGCGCGCACCCCGGTCCTCGCGCTGGGTGCCCGGCAACCATTTTGAGTTGCTGGAAAACGGTGAGGAGTTCTTTCCCCGCGTGTTCCAGGCCATTGCCGACGCCCGGCGCGAGGTGATGCTGGAGACCTTCATCCTGTTCGAGGACAAGATCGGCCAGCAATTGCACGCCGCGCTGCTGGCGGCCGCCCAGCGTGGCGTGGAGGTGCATGTGCTGGTGGACGGCTTTGGCTCGCCCGATCTGTCGGACCGGTTTGTCGGCAGCCTGGTGGAGGCGGGCGTGCACTTTCGCATCTTTGACCCGGGCCGCCGCTTCCTGGGCCAGCGGCTGAACATGCTGCGCCGCATGCACCGCAAGATCGTGGTGGTGGACGGGCACCTGGGGTTCATTGGCGGCATCAATTACTCGGCCGACCATGTGGCCGACTTTGGCCCCGAGGCCAAGCAGGACTACGCCGTGCAGGTGCGCGGCCCCATCGTGGCGCAGATGCACCACTTCACCCGCGAGGCGGTGCTCAGCCGCCAGGAGCGCAAGCGCCACCAGGCCGCCGGCATCACCGGGCGACCACACGCGGGTACAGCGCACGCGATGTTTGTGACACGGGACAACCAGCAGCACACCAACGACATCGAGCGCCACTACCGCGTGGCCCTGCGCGCAGCGCGCAGCCGGGTCGTGATTGCGAATGCCTACTTCTTCCCCGGCTACCGCTTCATCCGCGAGATGCGGCGCGCCGCAAAACGGGGGGTGGACGTGCGCATCATCCTGCAAGGCCAGCCCGACATGCCCATCGTCAAGACGGCCGCCAGCCTGCTGTACGACCACCTGCAGCGCGCAGGGGTGCGGGTGTACGAATACTGCGACCGCCCGCTGCACGGCAAGGTGGCGCTGGTGGACGAGGACTGGTCCACCGTGGGCTCCAGCAACCTCGACCCGCTGAGCCTGTCGCTGAACCTGGAGGCCAACGTGATCATCCAGGACCGCGCCTTCAACGCCCACCTGCACAGGCGCCTGTCGCACCTGATGGAGCACAGCTGCAAGCAGGTGGAAGCCACCGCGCCCAGCCGCTGGAACGGCCTGCGCCTGCTGCGCAGCTACGCGGTGTTCCACCTGCTGCGCTGGTTCCCCGCCTGGGCAGGCTGGCTGCCCCGGCACAAACCCGAGATCACGCTCGCCAATCCGCGTACGGGTGCGGCAGAGCCCGCAGGCAGCCCCGCTACCTGAGCTGTCAGGCGCACACCATGGCCACCCCCACGCTGCACGCGGACCCCCAGGCGGGCGGCGCCGCCAACGCCATGCATCCGCCATCCCGCAAGGGCAGCAACCGCCACAGCGCCCGCAGCTGGCGCCACTGGCCGCAGCAGGCCTGGTGGCCCTGGCTCACGCGAGGGGTTGCCATCGCCTTCTTTGCGGTGGTGGCCGGGTTGATCTTTCGGCAGGCGCGCACGGTGGACTGGCCCGCAGTGCTGCAGGCGCTGCGCGATCTGCCCACCGCCGCACTGGCGCTGGGCGGCGTACTGGCGCTGCTGAGCCACTTCACCTACGGCAGCTTTGACTGGGTGGGCCGCCATTGCAGCGGCCACCGCCTGCCGCGTGGTACCACCCTGGCCATCGCCATGACGAGCTATCCGTTCACGCTCAACCTGGGCTCGCTGATTGGCGGCGTGGGCGTGCGCTACCGGCTGTACGACCGGCGCGGTGTGGACCCCGGCACCATCGGCCAGGTGGTGGGCACCAGCATCGTGACCAACTGGGTGGGCTACCTGATGCTGGCAGGCGTGCTGTCATGGCTGTGGCAGCCACCGGCAGTGGCCGGGTGGACGGTAGCGCCCTGGCAATGGCACTTGGGCGGCACGGTACTGGGCGGCCTGCCGCTGGCGTACCTGGCACTGTGCGCGGCGCGCAGGGGCCGCGCGCTCACGCTGCGCGGCCACGCGTTTCCGCTGCCGCACTGGCCCGTGGCACTGTGGCAAATCGCGGCATCGGCCACCAACTGGATGCTGATGGGCGCCGCCCTGTGGACGGTGCTGCAACACCAGGTGCCCTACCCCGCCGCCCTGGCCACGGTGCTGCTGGGGGCCGTGGCCGGGCTGGTGCTGCGCGTGCCTGCAGGCCTGGGCGTGCTGGAGGCCGTGGGCGTGGCGCTGCTGGCCACCGACGCATTGGGGCAGGAACAGGTGCTGGCGGCGCTGCTGGCCTACCGGGCGCTGTACTACTTTGGGCCGCTGGTGCTGGCGGCCGTGGCACTGGGTGTGGCCGAGCTGCGCCGGCGCCAGCGACCTGCCCAGGATGCCTAGTGGCGTCCTGAAGAAAAAATCAGCCAAAAGTGCCGAATGCGCTAGTGCAGCATACCTTGATTGCTCTCATTTTTATATAGCCAGGGCCTCCCGCACCCCGGTCGCGCAGGCCGACGGGGTTCCGCCCGCTGCGCAGACCCCGTATCATCCCGGCCCCACGCCATTGCTTTTCGCCCGATCGACACGGGCCCGCAAGACCATGATCCGACTCTCCGAAATCCGGCTGCCATTCACCGCAGCCGAAGCCCCCGAGGCGCCTCTGCGCGCCGCTGTCACCCACATCCTGGGCATCTCCGACGCCGACATCGCCCACCTGCACGTCTTCAAGCGGAGCTTTGATGCGCGCAAGGCCGATCTGCTGGCCGTGTACATCGTGGACATCACGCTGGCACAGCCCGAACGCGAAGCCGCGCTGCTCGAAAAGTTCGCTAGCAACCCGCACATCCAGCCCACGCCCGACATGGCCTGGCACCCCGTGGGCCAGGCGCCTGCGGAGCTGCCCCTGCGCCCCGTGGTGGTGGGCTTTGGCCCTTGCGGCATCTTTGCGGCGCTGGTGCTGGCGCAAATGGGTTTCAAGCCCATCGTGCTGGAGCGCGGCAAGACCGTGCGCGAGCGCACCAAGGACACCT
Source organism: Acidovorax sp. M14 (assembly GCF_049331375.1). NCBI lineage: Bacteria > Pseudomonadati > Pseudomonadota > Betaproteobacteria > Burkholderiales > Comamonadaceae > Acidovorax > Acidovorax sp. M14. The sequence continues at coordinate 839,374 of NZ_CP186263.1, read as the reverse complement.
GGGGCCTGTGGCGCAAGCGTGAGCTGCATGCCGAGAGCAACGTGCAGTTTGGCGAGGGCGGCGCTGGCACCTTCAGCGACGGCAAGCTCTACAGCCAGATCAAGGACCCGCGCCACCTGGGCCGCAAGGTGATGAACGAGTTCGTCAAAGCCGGTGCGCCCGAAGAAATCCTGTACGTCGCCCACCCGCACATCGGCACCTTCAAGCTGGTGAAGGTGGTGGAAAACCTGCGCGAGCAGATCATTGCACTGGGCGGCGAAATCCGCTTCGAGCAGCGCGTGACGGACGTGATCGTGGAAGGCACTGGAGATAAACGCCATCTGCGCGGCCTCAAGGTGCTGAACCAGGCCACGGGCGAGACCACCGAGCTGCGCGCCGACCACGTGGTGATGGCGCTGGGCCACAGCTCGCGCGACACCTTTGCCATGCTATACGAGCGCGGCGTGGCCATGGAGGCCAAGCCGTTCTCCATCGGCTTTCGTATTGAGCACCCGCAGGGCGTGATTGACCGCGCCCGCTGGGGCCGCCACGCGGGCCACCCGCTGCTGGGCGCGGCCGACTACAAGCTGGTGCACCACGCCGCCAATGGACGTGCGGTGTACAGCTTTTGCATGTGCCCCGGCGGCACCGTGGTGGCCGCCACCAGCGAGCCCCACCGCGTGGTGACCAACGGCATGAGCCAGTATTCGCGCAACGAGCGCAACGCCAACGCGGGCATGGTGGTGGGCATCGACCCGAGCGACTACCCGCAGGACGCGCAGGCGTTTGAAACCCACCTGGGTCAAACCTACGGCGTCGAAGCCCTGCCCGCAGGGCAGTACCACCCGCTGTCGGGCAGCGTGCTGCAGCGCCAGCTCGAATCCAACGCCTTTGTGCTGGGCGGGCGCGACTACAGCGCGCCGGGCCAGCTGGTGGGTGAGTTCATTGCGGGCAAGCCATCGACCCAACTGGGCAGCGTGGAGCCGTCGTACAAGCCCGGCGTGGCCCTGGGCGACCTGCACGCCGCCCTCCCCGGCTACGCCATCGAGGCGCTGCGCGAGGCACTGCCGGTGTTCGGCCGCAAGATCAAGGGCTTTGACATGCACGACGCCGTGCTGACGGGCGTGGAGACACGTACCTCGTCACCGCTCAAGATCGGGCGGGGCGAGAACCTGCAAAGCCTGAACACACCGGGGCTGTACCCGGCGGGCGAAGGCGCCAGCTACGCGGGCGGCATTCTGTCGGCGGGCGTGGATGGCATCAAGGTGGGCGAGGCCGTGGCGCGCAGCCTGCTCGGCGCAGCTGCATGATGCGGGCGCCAACCCCGCTGCAGTTTGCAGCGGCGGCTCTGGCCATGGCCGCCGTGGTGCTGGCGTCCAACATCCTGGTCCAGTTCCCCCTCAATGACTGGCTCACCTGGGGTGCCATCACTTACCCGGTGGCCTTTCTGGTCAGCGAGCTGGTCAACCGCGCCCACGGCCCGCAGCAGGCGCGGCGGGTGGCTTGGGTGGGGTTTGCGGTGGCCGTGACGGCCTCGCTGGTGCTGGCGCCGGTGCGCATTGCCATCGCGTCGGGCACCGCGTTTTTGCTCTCGCAGTGGCTGGACATCAGCGTGTTTGACCGTCTGCGCCATGGCACCTGGTGGCGCGCGCCGCTGGTGGCCACGCTGCTCGCAGCGGTGCTGGACACCGCCGTGTTCTGGAGCATCGCGTTTGCGGGCACCAGCGACCCGTGGATCACCTGGGCGTTGGGTGACCTGGGCGTGAAGCTGGGGCTGGGGGTGGCGCTGCTGCTGCCGTTTCGCCTGCTCATCGGCCGCCGGCTGGCCCCACCCCACCGCGCGGCCTGAGCCGCACGGCGCCCGTCTTCTTTCCGCTTCTTTTTACTTGCGCTGCAAAAAGTCCACGGCCAGCGCGGCCAGGCTGCGTGCGCCGGTAGGCAGCTGGTCTTCGTCGATGTCGAACAGCGCAGAGTGGTTGGGCGGGGCCTTGGCAAATTCCTTGCCTTTGGGCGGCGCGCCCAGGAAGTAGAAGAAGCCCGGCACGACCTTCTGAAACTCCGAGAAGTCCTCCGACCCAGCGACCTTGGGGATCACCATGGTCTTGCCGCCCATGGCCAGGTTCAGCGCGGGCAGCGAGGCCTGCGTGAGCGGCGCAGGGTTGGTGGTCACGGGGTAGGCCACGGGGCCAAAACGCACGCTGGCCTTGGCACCGCTGGCGGCGGCAATCGACTCGGCCGTGGTGGTGATGCGCTTGAGCGCTTCCTGGCGCATGTCTTCGTCAAAGGTGCGCAGCGTGCCCATCATCTCCACCTTGTCGGGGATGATGTTGTAGCGGGTGCCGCCCTGGATCTGGCCGATGGTGACCACCGCCGGTTCCTGGCTGATGTTGAGCTGGCGGCTCACCACGGTCTGCAGGCCCATCACCACCTGGCTGGCGGCCACGATGGGGTCGATGGTGGCCCAGGGCGAAGAGCCATGGCCGCCACGCCCTTCCACATGGATGGTGATGTTGTCCGACCCGGCCATCAGCGGGCCGCTGCGGTAGCCCACCACGCCGCCTGGCAGGTTGGAGGTGATGTGCAGCCCGTAGATGGCCTGCACGTCCTTGAGCGCACCGGCTTCGATCATGGCCTTGGCGCCGAAGCTGGGCACCTTGCCGTTGGCGTCGGGCTCCACGGGCGCGCCCTCTTCGGCGGGCTGGAAGATGAACTTGATCGTGCCCGGCAGCTGCGCCTTCATGCCCGCCAGCACCTCGGCCGCGCCCATCAGCATGGCGGTGTGGGCGTCATGGCCGCAGGCATGCATCACGGGCACTTCCTTGCCCAGGTAGTTGGCCTTGGCCTTGCTCGCAAACGGCAGGCCGGTGTTCTCGGGCACGGGCAGGGCATCCATGTCAGCGCGCAGGGCCACCACCTTGCCGGGCAGGCCGCCCTTGAGCGTGCCCACCACGCCGGTGCCGCCCACGCCGGTCTGCACGTCCATGCCCAGCTTCTTCAGGTGCTCGGCCACGAGCTTGGCCGTGCGCACTTCCTGGCCCGAGAGTTCGGGGTGGGCATGGATGTCGCGGCGCCAGTTGACCATCTTGGGCGCCACGGCCGTCACGGCGGCATCGATGGCCTGCAGGCCGGCGGCGTCCAGGGCCTGGGCCTGGGCGGACGGTGCGAACGTCAGCCCGCTGAGAAGCAGGCCGGTGGCCAGCGAGATGGCAGAGAGGGGTTTGTGCATGAGACAGATCCGTGCAGGAAGTGAAAACAAAAAGGAACGCGGCAAAAAACGCACGTTCATGCTAAGAGCCCACCCCACGCTGCAGACAAGCGAAAATGGCCATCCACAGAGCCAATATCGCCATGCCCCGTTCTCCTGTCCCCTCTGCGACGGCGCCGGTTTTTCGCATCGACATCCCGCTGCTGCCCGAATCGGCGGTGGGCAACGCACTGCAGTTCATCGACCTCTTGCGCAGCGCCAATCTGCTGGCCGGCTTGCGGGGCGGCGCTGGCTCGCCCCGTCTGGCCTGGCGGCTGCTGGACGCCCAAGGCCAGCCGCTGGCGCACCAGCCGGGCCCGCTGGCGGCCTACACGCAGCCCCCGGCGGCACCTGCCGAGGGGCCGGCATTCGTCTGGTTCATCCCCTCCTTCCACGCCGCCGACATCCCCGGCATCCGCAGCGTGGCGTCGCGCCACCGCGCCCTCTCGCGCCAGATCGGCATTGCGCTGGATGCCGGGCACAAGGTGCTCACCGTCGGCAACGGGGCCTGGCTGGCGGCGCAAAGCGGGCGCCTGCAGGGCCGCCGCTGCGGCCTGCCGTGGTTCTACCTGGCCGGGTTTGAGCGCGACTTTCCCGCCATCGACCTCGATGCAGGCCACGACCTGATCGATGACGGCCCCTGGCTCAGCTGTGCGCTGCCCCACAGTCTGGGAGAAATGGCCATCGCCCTGGTGCGCCACGCACTGGGCGACGCGCTGGCCCAGACCTGTGCCAGCGTGCTGCGGCCCGACCACGAACGCGCCCGGGCTGCGCTGCAGGCCAACGCGCAGCAACACATCCCCGCGACGCGCGACAGCACCCTGGCCCGCGCCATGGCCTGGATGGAGACCCATCTGGACGAGCCCTACTCGCTGGCCCGGCTGGCCGAGGCGGCGGCGGTGAGCCCGCGCACTTTGCTGCGGCACTTTCAGCTGGAGCTGTCGCAGTCGCCGCTGGACCACCTGCACAGCCTGCGCTGCGCACGCGCCAAGGTGCTGCTGGAGGTGACGCTGGAGAGCGTGCCCAGCATTGCCACGGCCTGCGGCTATGCCGACCCGGCGGCGTTCCGGCGCATCTTTGTGCGCTACACCGGCATGGCACCGGCCGAGTACCGCAAGCGCCATGCACTGCGCGCGCCGCGCAGGCGCTGGCGGGTGGATCTGACGTGAAAGCCCGGTGTACTCTCGCCTAGCGAGGCAGCCCGTTGCCCGAAGGCAGGCGAAACGCCTCCACCAGCTCGGCCAGCTGCTGCGCCTGCACCCGCAGGCCCTGGGCGGCGGCGGACGACTCCTCGACCAGCGCGGCGTTCTGCTGAGTCATCTGGTCGAGCTGCGAGACCGCCTCGCCCACCTGACTCAGGCCCGTGGTCTGCTCGCGGGCGGCAGTGCTGATCTCGCCAATGATGGTGGCCACCTGCTGCACGGACTGGACGATCTCGCCCATGGTGCCGCCAGCGGCGTGGACCAGCTGCGTGCCCTCGTCCACCTGCCGCACGCTGTCGCTGATCAGCCCGCCGATCTCCTTGGCCGCCGTGGCCGAGCGCTGGGCCAGGCTGCGCACTTCGCTGGCCACCACCGCAAAGCCCCGGCCCTGCTCGCCCGCACGGGCGGCTTCTACGGCCGCGTTCAGTGCCAGGATGTTGGTCTGGAACGCAATGCCATCGATCACGCTGGTGATGTCGGCAATGCGGCGCGACGACAGGGCAATGCCGTCCATGGTGCCCACCACGCGGTCCACCGCCTCGCGCCCGCGCTGGGCGACGCTGCTGGCACCAGCGGCCAGGGTGCTGGCCTGCGCAGCGGCGTCGGCGCTGTGGCGCACGGTGGCCAGCAGTTCTTCCATGCTGGCGGCGATCTCTTCGAGGTTGGAGGCCGTCTGCTCGGTGCGGGCTGACAGGTCGCTGTTGCCCGCCGCGATCTCGCTGCTGGCCCCGGCCACCGACGTGCTGGCCTGGCGCATGCCCACCACCAGCTCGGCCAGCCGCGCCTGCATGCCGCCCAGGCGCGCCAGCAGCGCTTGCAGTTCGTCGCGGTTACCCGCCTGCGGCGCGGGCACGGGGGAGGTGAGGTCGCCTTCGGCAATGCGGTCAGTCACTTCGGACGCATGGGCCAAGGGCTGCAGGATGGAGCGCGACAGCAGCCAGGCGCAGGCCAGGCTCAGCAGCAGGCCCACCAGCGAGCCCGCTGCCAGCAGCGTGATGCCCTGGCTTTCGCTGCGGGCGGCAGCGGCGCGCGCCTCGGCCACGCGCTGGCGCTGGTAGTCGGCCAACTTGTCCACGGCCGCAGCGTAGGCGTCGGCGGCAGGGCGCAGCTGGTTGGCAATGGCGTCGGGCGGCAAAGCCTCGCCCGCCTTGCGGCGCTTGACGAGGTCGTCCCGCACCGTGCGAAAACCGTTGCCGGCCTTGTCGATGGCGTCGAACAAGGCCTGCGATTCCGGGTCCGCCGCCAGCTCGTCCAGGCGCTTGCGCACTTCGGACGAGCGGGCTGACGTGGTCTTGCGGTCGGCGTCGATGCGCGCCGCGTAGTCGGGGTTGTTGTCGATCTCCAGCAGCGTTTCGGCGCGGGCGGAGCTGAGCACCACGATGGCGTGCAGCTCCCGCGCCAGCAGCGCGCGCTCGGACGACGCACCGCCCAGGTCGTCCGCAATGTCCTGCAGCCCGGCCAGCCGCCAGATGCCCACCGCCGCCGACAGGGACATGACGAGGCAGACCACACCAAAAGCCAGGGCCAGGCGGACGGCAACACGTGCGTGGGAGATGGACATGGGAGGCTCTCGTGAGGGTGAATGGGACAACGCGGGCCTACCGTTCAGGGTGGCAGGCGTTGGGAATGTATCGACAAAAGGTTACAAGTCCTTGAGCCGGCCCACAACAGGCCCCACCCTGCCGGAGCGCCAAAGCAACAGCCGCCCAACAGCCGCCCGCACACCCACAAAAAAAGCCGCCACAGTGCAAGACTGTGGCGGCCCTCGGGTCGGTCAGGCGCAGCGCCTGCAGCGGGTTATTGCTGCTGGGCGTTTTGCAGCGCAGCAATGCGCTCTTCGATGGGCGGGTGGGTGCTGAACAGCTTGCCAATGCCACCGGCAATGCCCATGGCGGCCACGCTCTTGGGCAGCTCGCCGGGGTGCATGCCGCCCAGGCGGGCCAGCGCGTTGATCATGGGCTGGCGGCGGCCCATCAGCTGGGCAGCGCCTGCATCGGCGCGGAACTCGCGCTGGCGGCTGAACCAGGCCACGATCATCGCGGCCACAAAGCCCAGCACGATGTCGAGCACGATGGTGGTCACGTAGTAGCCGATGCCAGGGCCCGAGCTGTTCTCGTCGTTCTTGCGCAGAAAGCTGTCCACCGCGTAGCCAATGACGCGCGACAGGAACACCACAAAGGTGTTCATCACGCCCTGGATCAGCGTCATGGTCACCATGTCGCCATTGGCGATGTGGGCCACCTCATGGCCGATCACGGCCTCGACCTCTTCGCGCGTCATGCCCTGCAGCAGGCCGGTGGACACGGCCACCAGCGCCGAGTTCTTGAACGCGCCCGTGGCAAAGGCATTAGGGTCGCCTTCGAAGATGCCGACTTCGGGCATGCCGATCTGGGCCTGGTCGGCGAACTTGCGCACGGTCTCGACGATCCAGCGCTCGTCCGGCGAGCCGGAGCCGTCGATCACGCGCACACCCGAGGTCCACTTGGCCATGGGCTTGCTGATGAGCAGCGAGATGATGGCGCCGCCAAAACCCATGACCAGCGCGAAGCCCAGCAGCGCGCCCAGGTTCAGGCCGTTGGCCGTGAGGTAGCGGTTGACGCCCAGCAGGCTGGCCACCACCCCCAGCACGACAACGACGGCCAGGTTGGTCATCACAAACAAAAGGATCCGCTTCATGGAATGGTTTCTCCGTGGGGTAAACAACAACAAGTGTTTGCTGGCTCAGATGGGGGCCGGGTGCCGCGCTTCAAGCGCCGCCACCCTCGGTGACAACGGCACCCGCCCCATGGCCGCGATTGCATCGCGCTATGGTAGGTGCAAACCCCGGCCAGGGCCTTATCACACAAGGCTTGGCGGGAATTACGGCACAGGCGCTGCCCGCAAGGGCCGGAACACCTGGGCGTCGTCATAAAAGCCCGGCGCCTCATTGGCAGGCCACCAGCCGGGCACGCCCAGCACCGGCAGCGGCGTGAAGGGCTTGGTGGACCATGCCGAGGCGTCCACCTGATCGGCCAGCCAGCCATCCACATCCGCTATTGAATTCATAGCTACTGGCGCATGAAATACGTGCGCCACCATGGGTTTTCGTGGAGCCACCAGCTTTTCGAGCAGCGCGTGCCCGAACAGCACCAGCCGGGCCTCGGCCCACAGCGGGCGCAGGTCGATGAACAGACGCTGCCAGTCCCGCGCCCGGAGCGCATCCCACAGGGCATCGGGCGCCTGCAGCAGTGCGCCGTTTTCATCGAAAACCGTGACGGCATCGCGCAGCGGCCCGCGCACGGCCTGCACGCCATCGGCGGCGATGGCCTGGGCCTGCAGCTGGTTCAGGCGCCGCTTGGTGTGCGGAAACCGCAACCACACCAGGCCGTTGAAAAAGTCGTGCAGGTTGTCGCGCGTGGGCACGCGGCGGGTGTCCCAGATGTGCTGCTCGTAGGCGGTGCCTTCGGGCAGGTCGGACTGGGGGACAAAGCGGAAAGAGGCCGTGGAAAATACATTCAGCGCCTCAGCTACCGGCTTTCCATCGAACACTACACGCTGAACACGGACGCCCAGATCGCGAACTGCGCTTAGCCAAGGCGCGCCCCAATCAATCCTTTCCATTCGCAGCAGCACGTCGTGGGGGAATATTGGTGGCCACGTTGGGCGCGCAGGGCTCAATGTAGGTGACTTGTGTAGGCTGCCCTTTGGGAGAAAGCTTGAAATGGGAAGGAAACTGTCCAAAAAAGGCAGTCGACTTGGTCGTTTTCCCCAAGATGGCTTTCTGACGCAATACTGGGACGACTTGGCTAAGCATCTGCGGCCCGAGCCTCAAATCCGGCACAGCCTTCAACACTCGCTGAACCATCTCAGAAGAAGGCATTGCAGGCAAAGCCGAAGCGGTATCTCTAGAGGCTTTGGCTACTTGCTTCGCCTTAGCATCAGAGATGTAGGCGATCTGGTTCGGCTGCCGCAAAGGTTGCAGCTGAAAGCGGCCGCCACACTGCGCGAACCACACCGAGGTCTTCGTGGTCTTCCCCAACACACCCCGCTGACGCAACGCGGCTACCACCTGGCTGAGGTGCTGGCTTTGGCCATTGCGCAGTGATGGCACAGCCTGAAGCACTTGCTCGACAAGGTCTTGTTGGTTTGAGGACTGCGGAACTAAAGCGGTGGACTCGGAGGCTGCTCCAATGACCGGACGAATCTGGCCGCCAGAGGATTGAGCCTCGGCAATCAAAGAAAGATTCAGATCGGTAGCTACTGGGACCTCTGGCTCCACTATCTTTGAAATGACCGGGCTCTGCGGCTTTTCCACCACCTCCAGCAAGATCACGTCGTCATAAAAGCTCTCGGGGTTCGCAAAAATTTTGTTGGACAGGCTGAAACAAAGAACATGACAACCGCGCTCTCTGACCCAGGTCGCTAAGGGAACAAAGTCCGCGTCGCCCGAACAGATCGCCACTGTGTCGATGTCTTGAGTGCAAACCGCCTCTACCGCATCAATCACCAAGGCGCTGTCCGTAGTGACCTTGTTCACGATCATGTTGCTGACCGGGCGAACACCGTGGCGCCACAGCACAGATTCGATGCCTTTGAGGCTATCAACCCGGCCGTAAGCGCGCTTGTAAAGCACGCGTTCAGCACGATGACGCAAATCCATCAGAACGTGGTCCAACGCCGTCGCATCATTCAGGTTGTCCGCGTCGATGAAGACGGCCATGTTCCTGGCCGTCCTAACCTTGCGCGGCTCCTGCGGCAAGGTCATTGCGTCATCCGCCACGGCAGGGCTTCACCGGCGCGCAGGGGCTTGAGTTCGGCCTCGCCAAACGCAAAGCTGTCGGGTGGTGTCCACGACTCTCGGCGCAGGGTGATGGTGCCGGTGTTGCGCGGCAGGCTGTAGAAGTCCGGGCCGTGGAAGCTGGCAAAGCCTTCGAGCTGGTCGAGCGCACCGGCGTTGTCGAATGCCTCGGCATACATCTCGATGGCCGCATGGGCGGTGTAGCAGCCCGCGCAGCCGGTGGCGTGTTCCTTGAGGTGCGCGGGGTGGGGTGCGCTGTCGGTGCCCAGAAAGAACTTGCTGCTGCCGCTGGTGGCGGCCTGCACCAGGGCCACGCGGTGCGTTTCGCGTTTGAGCACCGGCAGGCAGTAGTAGTGCGGGCGCACGCCGCCGATGAAGATGGCGTTGCGGTTGTACAGCAGGTGGTGCGCAGTGATGGTGGCGGCCGTGAAGCGGTCGGCCTGCATCACGTAGTCGGCCGCGTCCTTGGTGGTGATGTGCTCGAAGACGATCTTCAGCTCGGGGAAGTCGCGGCGCAGCGGGATGAGCTGCTGCTCGATGAACACGGCCTCGCGGTCGAACAGGTCGATGTCACTGCTGGTCACCTCGCCATGCACCAGCAGGAGCATGCCGGCCTTCTGCATGGCTTCGAGCGTCTTGTAGGTCTTGCGGATGTCCGTCACGCCCGCATCGCTGTTGGTGGTGGCGCCTGCGGGGTAGAGCTTGCAGGCCACCACGCCGGCCGCCTTGGCGCGCACGATTTCTTCGGGCGGCAGGTTGTCCGTCAGGTACAGCGTCATCAGCGGCTCGAACTGCATACCGGCGGGCACGGCGGCCAGGATGCGCTGCTTGTACGCCAGGGCCTGCGCGGCCGTGGTGACCGGTGGGCGCAGGTTGGGCATGATGATGGCGCGGCCGAACTGGGCTGCGGTGTGCGGCACAACGGTGTGCAAGGGCTCGCCGTCGCGCACATGCAGGTGCCAGTCGTCGGGGCGGGTGATGGTGAGGGTTTGGGGGGCTGCAGTCATGGGCGTGATTGTCCCATTGTGGGCAAGAGACTCCCAAACGCTCTCATTTTCATAGCTATCGAGGCATATGAACGTAGCGCTACCGAGCAAAATCGCTCAAAACCGGCGCGCTACGGACAGGTGGACCGGTTTATTCGGCTGTAATGCCCGCGCGTTTGACGACTGCGCCGAACTTCACCATGCGGTCGGCCATCATCTTTTCGAACGCAGCGGGCGGCATCTCTTCCGGCACGATCACTCCGCGATCCTTGAGGTTGGCCACCATGGCGGGCGATGTGGCCACTTGGCGCACGGCCTTGTACAGCGTCTGCACCACCGCATCGGGTGTGCCCGCAGGCGCGGCCAGGCCCGTCCAGGAAGTGAGGTTGAGCTCGGGGTGACCCACCTCGGCCATGGTGGGCACATCGGGCAGCTGCGGCAGGCGCTGGTCGGCGGCCACGGCCAGGGCGCGCACCTTGCCCGCCTGGATGTGCGGCAGCATGATGACCAGGTTGTCGAGGATGAACTGCACCTCGTTGCCCAGCACGCCCGTGATCAGCGGCGTGCCCCCACGGTAGGGAATGTGCGTGGTGAACACGCCCGTGGAGACCTTGAGCATTTCCACATTGAGCTGGCCCATGCTGCCCACTCCGCCGCTGCCGTAGTTGAGCTTGCCGGGGTTCTTCTTGGCGTAGTCGATGAACTCCTTGAAGGTCTTGAACGGCAGGCTGCTATGCACCACCAGGGCATTGGGCTGGCGGCCCAGGATGGCGATGTTTTCAAAGTCCTTGATGGGGTCGTAGCCGATTTTGGGCTGGGTGAGCGGGTTGGCCAGGTGGCTGCTTTGCGACGAGACCACCAGGGTGTAGCCGTCGGCCTTGGAGCGCGCCACATACTGCGCACCCACCGAGCCCCCGGCGCCAGCGCGGTTTTCCACCACGATGGGCACGCCCAGCACGCGCGACAGCGGCTCGGAATACTGGCGCGCCATGATGTCCACCGACCCGCCGGGCGGGAACGGCACCACCAGCGTGATGGGACGCGACGGGAACTTGTCCTGCGCCAGGGCGGGCAATGCAGCAAGGCCTGCGAGGCCCAGGCCAGTGGTCAGGAGATGGCGGCGGGAAGGGGTGGCGGTCATGGCAGTCAAGGAACTCAGAAAGCGGGTCAAAACAGGTCCAACCGGGACGGAAAGAATCAGGGGTGTGCCAGCACGGCCAGTGCCACGGCTTGTGCGCGGGGCACGAAGGTGGACAGCTCGCAGTACTCGCGTTCGGTGTGCGGGTGGCCACCCACGGGGCCGGTGGCGCACAGGGTGGGCACGCCCACCGAGGCGGTGAGGCCGCTGTCGGCTGCGCCGCCGGTGAACTCACCTTGCACCTCAAAGCCCAGCGAACGGGCGCCCTGCTGGTACAGCGCCAGCAGGTAATCGGGCGTGGGCTTCATTGGCAGGGAACGGCGCGTGGTGGTGATGCGGCCCTGGGTGCGGGGCACGGACTCCTCTTCGACGATGGTGCGCACGCGCTCCAGCAGGTCGTCGGGGTTGGTGTCGGCCGTGAAGCGCAAGTCCACCTCGGCACGTGCGTGAGGGGCCACCATGTTGGGCACGATGCCGCCCTGCACCACGCCCACGTTGCAGGTGATGCCCGTGGCAGTGTCGGTCAGCGCGTGCAGCGCCAGGGTCTTGCGGGCCAGGGCGTCAATGGCGCTGGCGCCTGCGGCGTGGTTGATGCCCGCATGTGCGGCCACGCCCTGCACCTCGAACTCTACCACCATCGAGCCCTTGCGACTCGTGACCACGTTGCCGCTCACGCGGCCGGGCTCGGCATTGAACACCGCACGCGCGCCCCGCACGCGGGCCATGATGAGATCGCGCGTGGCGGGCGAGCCGACCTCTTCGTCGCACGAGAAGAACAGGTGCAGCGGGGCCTTCAGCCCACCGCAGCGAGCAAGGGCCTCGGCGACAAACACGTTGAGCACCAGGCCCGACTTCATGTCGGCCACGCCGGGACCATAGGCGCGCCCCGCTTCCTCGCGGTAGGGGCGCTTGGCCACCGTGCCATCGGGAAACACCGTGTCCATGTGCCCCATGAGGATGATGGGGGCGCCGCCGGTGTCCGTACCTTCCGCAGGGTTGACCTGCGCGTGCAGCAGCACGCCATAGCCAGGCACGGGCTCGAACTGCACGGGCACACCGGCCGCCTGCAGGCGCTCGGCCAAAGCATGCGCCACCGCCGTCACGCCCGCTTCATTGCGGCTGCCGCTTTCGATGTTGACCACTTTTTGCAACAGGTCTTGCATGGCCTGCTGCTGCCGGGCCAGCCAGTCCAGCACCTGAGCATGCACCGGCAGTCGGGTTTCGTTCGAGGTATTGAGCATCTTTGTCCTTGGGCAATGCCCGGGTGGGGGCAAAATTTGGGTCGCAGTGTTGCATGCGACTCCGGGTTTTGCAACGTATTTTGCACGATTGAGTATTTTATGAAATCATCATTGCAAGAAACCACCGCCTTGCTGACCGAGCGGCTGGCCCGCCAGGATGCCGACCTGACCGCCAGCGAACGTGCATTGGCCGAGGCGCTGGGGCGCGACTACCCCCATGCCCTGCTGGAGTCCGCCACCGCCCTTGCTGCGCGCACAGGCACCAGTGCATCGACCGTGGTGCGGCTGTTTGCCAAGCTGGGCTACGGCAGCTATGCCGAGGCGCAGCGCGAGGCACGGGCCGAGGTCACCGCCCTGCTGCAAACGGCCGGGCAGCGCGCCCCCGTCACCATCGGCACCCGGCGCAGCCTGCAGCAGTGCGTGGACGATGCACTGCTACACGACCAGCACAACCTCACCGCCACACGCGACGGACTGGACATGGTGGCCTTCGAGGCCATGGTGGCGCGCATCGCGCAGGGCAAGGGCCGCATTTTTGTGCTGGCGCAGATCAACAGCGCCCCGGTGGCCGCCTGGCTGGCGCTGCACCTGAACATGTGCCGCCCCGGCGTGCACGAGCTGGGGGCTGGCGCCGTGGACGCCACCGATCAGCTGCTGTGGGTTCAGCCTGAGGACGCCCTGCTGGTCTTCAGCATTCGCCGCTACGCGAGCGGGCCGGTGAAAGTGGCGCAGCGCTTTCGCGACGCGGGCGCCCAGGTGCTGGCCATCACCGACAGCGCCGCAGCGCCCTTGGCCGCGTTGTCTCACCACCGGCTGCAGGTGCGCACGTCCAACGCGTCGCCGTTTGACTCGTACACCGCCGCGTTCTTCCTGTGCAATGCGCTGGTGTCGGCCGTGGCGCAGCTGCGGCACAAGGCGGTGTCCGAGGCGCTGAAACGGCGCGACGACCTGTGGACGGATTTTGAGTCCCAGCTCATCGTGGAAGGCCCTTCGCCCACCGGTCGAAGGGGCAAGCGCTAGCCTGCGCGCAGCACGCGTCTCCGGCAACCGTGGGGCCATGAAAAAAGCGCTCCGAGGAGCGCTTTTTCATACCACCGCGCCGTGCGACGCGGAGTGCAAGGCAGCGTTCAGTGCTGCAGGATCTTGTTGAGAAAGTCCTTGGTGCGGGGCTGGCGCGCATCGGGGTTGTTGAAGAACTCGTCCTTCGAGCAGTCTTCCAGGATCTTGCCGCCCACGTCCATGAAGATCACGCGGTTGCTCACCTTGCGCGCAAAGCCCATTTCGTGGGTCACGCACATCATGGTCATGCCTTCGTTGGCCAGGCCCACCATCACGTCCAGCACTTCGCCCACCATTTCGGGGTCGAGTGCCGACGTGGGTTCGTCGAACAGCATCACGATGGGGTCCATCGACAGCGCGCGCGCAATGGCCACACGCTGCTGCTGGCCGCCCGAGAGCTGGCCGGGGAACTTGTCCTTGTGCGCAATCAGGCCCACGCGCTCCAGCATCTTGAGGCCGCGCTTCTTGGCGTCGTCCGCACTGCGGCCCAGCACCTTGATCTGCGCGATCGTCAAGTTGTCCGTCACCGACAGGTGGGGGAACAGCTCGAAGTGCTGGAACACCATGCCCACGCGGCTGCGCAGCTTGGGCAGGTTGGTGCTGGGGTCGTGCAGCTTCACGCCATCGACCGTGATCTCGCCCTTCTGGAAGGGTTCGAGCGCATTGATGGTCTTGATGAGCGTGGACTTGCCCGAGCCCGACGGGCCGCACACCACCACCACTTCACCCTTGTTGATGGTGGCCGAGCACTCGTTGAGCACCTGCACCGGGCCATACCACTTGGACACGTTCTTGAGTTCGATCATTTCTTTTTCCTCAATCCAATCTCTTTTGCACCAGCGTCGATCAGCGGATGATCGCGATCTTCTGGTGCAGGCGCTTGACCATCCAGGACAGCGCGTAGCACATCACGAAGTACAGAACCGCAGCCGCCAGGTACGCCTCGATCGGACGGCCAAAGTTCTTGCCTGCCACTTCAAAACCCTTGAGCATGTCGTAGGCACCAATGGCATAGACCAGCGACGTGTCCTGGAACAGGATGATGGTCTGCGTGAGCAGCACAGGCAGCATGTTGCGGAACGCCTGGGGCAGCACCACCAGCTTCATGTTCTGGCCGTAGGTCATGCCCAGCGCCTGGCCTGCATACACCTGGCCGCGCGGGATGGACTGGATGCCCGCACGCATGATTTCGCTGAAGTACGCAGCCTCAAAGGCGATGAAGGTGATGACCGCCGACACTTCTGCGCCGATGGGGCGGCCGATGATGGCCGGCACCAGCAGGAAGAACCACAGGATCACCATCACCAGCGGGATGGAGCGCATGCCGTTGACGTAGATGGTGGCGGGCACATCCAGCCACTTCTTGCCCGACAGGCGCATGAGCGCCAGCACGGTGCCGAACAGCACGCCGCCCACAGTCGCCACCAGCGTGAGGATCAGGCTGAAGTACAGCCCCTTGAGCACGAAGTTGGAGATCAGGTCCCAGTTGTAGAAGGAGAAATCGAGATTCATATCAGTGCCCCCCTCCGGCCACGCCACTCACGACCATGCCCGGGATGCGCGCACGCTTTTCAATGAAGGCCATGATGCGGTTGATGGCAAATGCCGAGAGGATGTACAGCGTGGTCACCGCCAGGTACACCTCGATGCCGCGCGAGGTTTCTTCCTGCGCCTGCATGGCGAACATGGTGAGTTCAGCCACCGACACGGCAAACGCCACGGACGAGTTCTTGAAGATGTTCATCGTCTCGCTGGTCAGCGGCGGAATGATGATGCGAAACGCCATGGGCAGCAGCACATAGCGGTAGGTCTGGAACGTGGTGAACCCCATGGCCATGCCGGCATAACGCTGGCCGCGTGGCAGGGCCTGAATGCCCGAGCGCACCTGCTCGGCGATACGCGCCGAGGTAAAGAAACCCAACGCCAGCACCACCAGTGCAAAACCGGGCACGCCGCGCAGCACCGGGAACAGGGTAGGCAGCACGTGGTACCAGAGGAAAATCTGCACCAGCAGCGGAATATTGCGAAACAGCTCGACCCAGGCATTACCCAGCCGAACGACCATCGGACGGTCCTGCAACGTGCGCAGCGTACCGATGATGGAACCCAACACAAGTGCCAGCAGCAGCGCCAGCAGCGAAACGGACACGGTCCAGCCCCAGGCCGACAGCATCCAGTCCAGGTACGTGATGTCGCCGCCCTTGCCAAAGCAGCTTTGCACGACTTCCCGGTCCATGGTGTCCTGGCAGAACACCTGCCAATCCCAACTCATAGGAGCACCCCTTCAAATTTTGGTTATGCGTTGGGCGCCACCCTTGGCCCACCCAACAAAAAAGCCCCTTCAAACCGGTTGGCCGAAGGGGCACAAGCGTTGCGAAGATTACTTCTTGGCGTAGTCTTCCATGGGCTTGTCGTTGGGGTTGGCCCAGGCTGCCTTGGTGGCTTCAGACATGGGCAGACCGATCTTGGTGTTGGTCGGTGGCACGGGTTGCATGAACCACTTGTCGTACAGCTTGGCCAGCGAGCCGTCGGCGATCTGGCGCTTGATGGAGTCGTCCACGGCCTTCTTGAAGGCAGGGTCGTCCTTGCGCAGCATGCAGGCGATGGGTTCCACGCTCAGAACTTCACCAACGATCTTGTAGTCGGCGGGGTTCTTGGACTTGGAGATGTTGGCAGCCAGGATGGAGCCGTCCATCACGAACGCGTCAGCGCGGCCGGTTTCCAGCATCAGGAAGCTGTCAGCGTGGTCCTTGCCGAACACTTCCTTGAAGTCGATGCCGCCTGCACGTTCGTGCTTGCGCAGCGTCTGCACGGAGGTCGTACCGGTGGTGGTGGCCACGGTCTTGCCGTTCAGGTCCTTGATGGAGTTGATGCCCGAGCTGGCCTTCACCACGGTGCGCACTTCTTCCACGTAGGTGGTCACGGCAAAAGCCACGTCCTTCTGGCGGGCGGCGTTGTTCGTGGTGGAGCCGCACTCCAGGTCCACGGTGCCGTTGGTCACCAGGGGGATACGGTTTTGCGAGGTGACGGGCTGGTACTTGATGTCCAGCTTGGCCAGGCCCAGTTGCTTCTGGATGTCGTGCAGGACGATTTCACCCATTTCGGTGTGGAAACCCACGTACTTGCCGTTGCCCAGCGTGTACGAAAGACCCGAAGACTCGCGCACGCCGAGCGTCACGCTGCCGGAGGCCTTGATCTTGGCCAGAGTGTCATTGGCCTGGGCAAATACGCTGCCAGCAGCCAAGGCGGTCACGGCAACCGCGAGCAAATGTTTCTTCATAGGGATCTCCTTGTGTTGAAAACGAAAAAAGGGGGGGATTTTAGAGACAGGGGCCTGCCCGGGGTCTCCGGTCAGGACCGCACTCCAAAAAGGGGTAACTCGCAACCAGGGATATTAGTCAGAACGGGACCTGGTCGGTAGGGTATTTCCAGAAGTCGCGCAACAAGTAACTGACCGGCAAGTTCAGCACCGTGTTGTTGGGCGGGATGGGTTTGTTGAACCACTTGTCGTAAATCGGATAAATCTCGCGGCTGGTGATCAGGCGGCGCATTTCCTCGTCCACCAGCTTTTTGAACTCGGGGTCATTCTTGGGCAGCATGATGGCCAGCGGCTCGGTCGTCATAAACCGGCCCACCACCTTGAGCGCCTTGGGGTCGGGCCGCCCTGCAGCCAGGCCGTACAGCAGCACATCGTCCATCACAAACGCGTCGGCCTCGCCCTTTTCCACCATCTCCACGGCCTTGGCATGGTCGGGGGCCTCCACGATGGTGATGCCCATCAGCCGTTCGCGGTTGGCCTGGTCGGCCGCCTTCAATGGCGTGGTGCCTTTGGTGGACACCAGCTTCTTGCCGTTGAGGTCCTCCACCTTGTCGATGGGGCTGGCCGCCTTGACCAGGAGACGCGCGCCGGTGATGAAATGGGGGATGGTGAAGGCCACCTTCTGGCGCCGCTCGGCGTTGTTGGTGGTGGAGCCACACTCCATGTCGGCCTTGCCCTGCTCGATCATGGCGATGCGGTTGGCCGGGGTGACGGGCACCATCTCGACCTCCATGTCCTTCTTGCCGGTCTTCTTACGCACCAGCTCGGCCATGCGCAGGCACAGGTCCAGCGCGTAGCCCACCGGCTTGCCCGACTGGCTGTCGACATAAGAGAAAGGCACCGAGGATTCGCGGTAAGCGATGACCAGCTTGCCACCGCCAGCCACGCGCTCCAGCACGCTGGCCTGCGCAGACGCACCGACCGCACAGCACAGTGCTGCGAGGCCCCAGGCCAATCCCCAATGCTGAACTTTCATACGATGCCTCTGTGAAGGAATGAACCGGGTTTGCAATCTTCGTGCCACCGTGGGGCCCTGCCAAGGCACACGCTGCTGTCCACCGATCCGGCGATGGCGCAGACTGTACGTGTCGTTACGGTGAAATTCCAATGCCGTTTGCGCGCACAACTATGCAAACTGTTTATGTCCGTATTTACCCTTAGCATGAAGCCGCTTGGGCCTGCAGGTAGCTCCACAGCGCCTGCGCGGTGCCTTTGGGGGTGTCCTTGCCATTGGGCTTTTCGCGGTAGGCGCGCACATCCATGGTCATTTGCAGGCCTTCAGCGTCCGGGGGCGCGGCGCTGACAAGGCGGCGCGAGCGCAGTTCCTTCTTCACGGCGCTGTGCGGCAAGAAGGCCACGCCGTGCCCTTCCAGCGCCATGGCCTTGAGACCCTCGGCCATGTCGGTCTCGTACACGCGCTCCAGGTGGATGGGTGTCTGCGACTGCTTGAGGATGAGTTCGGTCACCCGCCCCAGGTAAGCGCCGGGCGCATAGCCCAGGTAGGGCAGCGGCTGCCCCGCGCGGCCCGGCAGGCGGTGCACGGGCTGGCCGTCAGCGTCGGCCTTGCTGTAGGGCGATAGCACCTCCTGCCCCAGGCTGACCATCTCATAACGGTCGGCGTCGAGCTGAAACGGCTGCGAAGGGTGGTGGTAGGCAATCAGCAAATCGCAACCGCCCTCCACCAGCCGCATCACGGCGTCGTGCACATTCAGCGCAATCAGGCGGCTTTTGAACGGGCCGAACTTGTCGTGCAGGCTGGACACCCAGGCCGGAAAGAACGTGAACGCCAGCGTGTGGGGCACAGCAAACTCGATCATGTCCTTGCCCGCGCTGGTGTGCGCACGCAGCATGGCGCGCGTGTTCTGCAGCGACTGGAGCATCTCCAAGGCCTGGTCGTACAGGGTTTTGCCGGCCGGGGTCAGCCGGGTGGGGTAGGAGCTGCGGTCCACCAGATCGGTGCCGGCCCAAGCCTCCAGCGCCTGGATCCGCCGCGAGAACGCGGGCTGGGTCACATGCCGCAGCTGCGCTGACCGGCTGAAGCTGCGGGTTTCCGCAAGACTGACGAAATCTTCAAGCCACTTGGTTTCCATCGGCGCATTATCCGCGCGCGGGCTGGAGCCTGCTGGCCGCAGGCATGAGGGTTTACACAGTGCGGACGCGGCGCACCAATGGTGTGCATGCATAGCAACCCATCGCATAATAGAAAGCGGCGCCTACAGCGCTCCGCGTCGAGGCCCCTGGTGCACAACACTGCCGGGCAGGGCGACCCGCCTATCCCGTGTTTGTTCTCCTCCTCCCCCTGCCCCATGTCCTCCTCCTCCCCCCAAGGGCCTGCGACTGACGCACTGCCCGGCGCTGCGAGTCCCGAGGCCGAGCCCCGCTCGCTGCGCCTTGAAGACTGGCTCACCGTCATCGTCATGGCGGCCCTCGCACTCATCACCTTTGCCAACGTGCTGGTGCGTTACTTCACCAACTCCTCGTTTGCCTGGACCGAAGAAATCTCGGTGTTCCTGATGATCGCGCTGGCGCTCATCGCAGGTTCTGCCGCCGTGGCGCGTGACCAGCACATCCGTATCGAATACTTTGCCGAAGGCGGCTCTGCGCTGCGCAGCAAACGCCTGTCCATGCTGGGCGCGGCCACGGTGGCCCTGCTGTTTGGCGTCATCGCCGTCCTGAGCGTGCGTGTGGTGTGGGACGACTACAGCTTCGGCGAAACCTCGCCCGGCATTGGCGTGCCGCAGTGGTGGTACTCGATCTGGCTGCCTGTGTTCTCGGCGCTCATCACGGCGCGCGCCATCGGGCTGTTCATTCGCCGCAGCCGCAGCACGGTCAGCGATGCCGCCCCGGCGCCCAAGGACGCCCAGCCATGATCGCCACGCTGCTCTTTGTGGCCTTCCTGGGCCTTATGTTTGTGGGCGTGCCCATTGGCGCCGCGCTCGGCCTGGCCGGTGCCGCCGCCATCGCGCTGGCCAATGCCGACAGCCAGTGGTTTGGCTTGCTGGCTGTGCCACAGAACTTCTATGCCGGTCTGGGCAAGTACCCGCTGCTGGCCATCCCGATGTTTGTGCTGGTCGGCTCGATCTTCGACCGCTCGGGCGTGGCGCTGCGCCTGGTGAACTTCGCCGTGGCCATCGTGGGCCGCGGCCCGGGCATGCTGCCGCTGGTGGCCATTGCCGTGGCCATGTTCCTGGGCGGCATCTCCGGTTCGGGCCCGGCCAATGCCGCCGCTGTGGGCGGCGTGATGATTGCAGCGATGTCGCGTGCAGGCTACCCGCCTTCGTTCTCGGCCAGCGTGGTGGGTGCGGCTGCCGCTACCGACATCTTGATCCCGCCCTCGGTGGCGTTCATCATCTACTCGGTGCTCGTGCCAGGTGCCTCGGTACCCGCGCTGTTTGCGGCCGGCATGGTGCCCGGCGTGCTGGCGGGTGTGGCGCTGATCGTGCCCGCCGTGTGGATGGCGCGCAAACACAAGATGGGCGCGCTGGAGGCCGAAATGCCCCGCCCCCCATTCTGGAAGAGCCTGCGCGAGGCCACCTGGGGTCTGGCAGCGCCGGTGCTGATTTTGGGCGGCATGCGTGCGGGCTGGTTCACGCCCACCGAGGCAGCCGTGGTGGCCGTGTTCTACGGCCTGTTCGTGGGCATGGTGATCCACCGCACGATCACCGTGCGCGACCTGTTTCCCATCCTGCGTGAATCGGGCGAGCTGTCGGCGGTGATCCTCATCGTGGTGTCGCTCGCGGGCATCTTTGCGTATTCACTCTCCACGTTAGGCGTGATCGACCCGGTGGCCAACGCCATCGTGAATTCGGGTCTGGGCGAGTACGGCGTGCTGGCGCTGCTCATCGTGCTGCTCATCACCGTGGGCATGTTCCTCGACGGCATCTCGATCTTCCTGATCTTCGTGCCGCTTTTGTTGCCCATCATGCAGCACTACCAATGGGACCCCGTATGGTTCGGCGTGATCCTGACCCTCAAGGTGGCGCTGGGCCAGTTCACCCCGCCGCTGGCCGTGAACCTGATGGTGTCGTGCCGCATTGCCGGTGTGCGCATGGAATCCACCGTGCGCTGGGTGGGCTGGATGTTGTTTGCCATGTTCCTCGTGATGGTGGCCGTGATCGCCTTCCCGCAACTGGCCCTGTGGCTGCCCGCCAAGCTGGGCTACTGACCTCTTTTGATGAATTTCTAACCAGGAGACTGAAACAATGAAACTGCGCACCTTCCTCACTTCCGCCGTGGCCGCTGCCGCCGCCCTGGCGTTCACCGCCCCAGCCGCCATCGCGCAAACCGCCTACAAGAGCGAATACCGCATGTCGCTGGTGCTGGGCACCGCCTTCCCCTGGGGCAAGGGCGGCGAGCTGTGGGCCAACAAAGTGCGCGAGCGCACCAATGGCCGCATCAACATCAAGCTGTACCCCGGCGTGTCGCTGATCCAGGGCGACCAGACGCGCGAGTTCAGCGCGCTGCGCCAGGGCGTGATCGACATGGCCGTGGGCTCCACCATCAACTGGTCGCCCCAGGTCAAGCAGCTCAACCTGTTCTCGCTGCCCTTCCTGTTCCCTGACTACGCGGCCGTCGATGCGGTGACGCAGGGGGATGTGGGCAAGCAGATCTTCACAACGCTGGAGAAAGCAGGCGTCGTGCCCCTGGCCTGGGGTGAAAACGGCTACCGCGAAATCTCCAACTCCAAGCTGGCCATCAAGAGCCCTGCCGACCTCAAGGGCCTGAAGATCCGCGTGGTGGGCTCGCCCCTGTTCCTCGACACATTCACCGCGCTGGGTGCCAACCCCACGCAAATGAGCTGGGCCGACGCACAGCCCGCGTTTGCCAGCGGCGCCGTGGACGGCCAGGAGAACCCCATCGCCGTATACCAGGCCGCCAAGCTGCACACCGTGGCGCAGAAGCACATCACCATGTGGGGCTACGTGAACGACCCGCTGGTGTTCGTGGTGAACAAGGACATCTGGGCGTCGTGGACCCCAGCGGACCGCGAGATCGTGAAGCAGGCCGCCATCGACGCCGGCAAGGAAGAAATCGCCATCGCCCGCAAGGGCATGGTCGAGGCCGACAAGCCCCTGCTCAAGGAAATCGCGGCCAACGGCGTGACCGTCACACAGCTGTCCGCCGCCGAGCGCGACGCGTTCGTGAAGGCCACGCGCCCCGTGTACGAAAAGTGGAAGGGCCAGATCGGCGCCGACCTGGTGGGCTCCGCCGAGAAGGCCATTGCCGCCCGCAAGAAGTAATCCTTCAACGGACCCGGCACCGGTGCGTGGCAGTCGCCCGGTGTTTGCCCAAGCCCCGCCATGGCGGGGCTTTTTGCTGGGCGGGCATAAAGGCAACTGCGGGTGACAGGCCTGCGAGATTACTATCTATTTGATAGCAATCAAGGCATATTGCACTAGCGCCACCCGCCACTTTCACTTCAAATCATCAGGGACTGGGTGCTTGACCGCGTTTTTGCGCAGCTTGTGCTCCACCGCCTCGGCCAGGTCCACGCCCGCGTGGTCCGCCAGCTGCAGCAGGTACAGCAGCACGTCGGCCACCTCATCGGCAATGGGCTCTTTCAGCGCCGGGTCCTCACGCACCGCGAGCGACTGCTCCGGCGTCATCCACTGAAAGATCTCCGCCAGCTCGGCCGCCTCCACCATCAGCGCCATCGCCAGGTTCTTGGGCGTGTGGAACGGCTGCCACTGCCGCTCTGCCGCAAATGCGCGCAACCGGGCCTGCAGCGCCGTCAGATCGACAGACATTTCATTGCTCCTGATTCAATAGCTACCAGCGCATATTCCACCTGCGCTAGCGGCCTGAAAGATCTGAAACCCATCACACCGGCGTGACCGGTGCCTCGCCCGCCAGGTGACGCCGGGCGTTCTCCATGAACCGGTCTACCGAGGCCTGCACGGCCTCGGGCGACCAGCCCGCCACGTGCGGTGTGAGCACCACGTTGTCCAGGTCCAGCAGCTCGGCCGGGGGCGCGGGCTCGCTCTCGTACACATCCAGGCCCGCTGCGGCGATGCGGCCTTCGCGCAGCGCGGCGGCCAGGGCAGCGGTGTCGATCACGCTGCCGCGGGCGATGTTGACCACCACGCCACGTGGGCCCAGCGCATTCAACACGTCTGCGTTGACCAGATGTTTGGTGCCCGCGCCGCCGGGCGTGGCGATGACAAGAAAGTCTGCCCACTCGGCCAGCGCTGCCACATCGGCAAAGTAGCGGTAAGGCACATCGGTGCGGGCACTGCGGTTGTGGTAGCCCACCTCAATCTCGAAGCCCAGGGCGCGCTGCGCAATCTTCTTGCCGATGGTGCCCAGGCCGATGATGCCTAAGCGCTTGTGCGACACATTGGGGGGCAGCGGCAAAGCGGTGCGCCAGATGCCAGCGCGGGTGGCCTTGTCCAGCGGCAGGATGCGGCGCTGCGCCGCAATCAGCAGGCCCCAGGTGTGGTCGGCCACGCAGTCGTCGTTGGTGCCCGCACCCGTAGCCACCACGATGCCCCGGGCCTTGGCGTAGTCCACCGCCACGTTCTCGTAACCGGCGCCGAGCGCGCAAATGAGGGTGAGCGCGGGCAGCGCATCGATCTGCGCCGGGCTCAGGCCCACCGAGCCGATGGTCAACACCACCCGCACACGGCTGCCGTGCTGCGCGATGGCAGCGGCGGCCTGCGGCGCGTCAGGGGCGTAGATCACTTCAAAGGTCTGGGCCATCTGGGCGATGTGCTCTTCAGACAAAAACATGAGGGCGAGAAGGACGGGCTTCATGGATGACAAATCGCGAAACAAATGAAAGAGAGAAAGACGCTGCTCAAGCGGAGGCATCGCTTTGCTGGAGGGACCACATGCTCGCGTAGCGGCCCCCCAAGGCCAGCAGCTGCGCGTGCGTGCCGCGTTCGATGATGCGGCCCGCGTCCATGACCAGGATCTCGTGCGCTTCCACCACCGTGGACAGGCGGTGGGCAATCACCAGCGTGGTCTTGTTCTGCGCCACGCCCTGCAGCTCGGCCTGGATGGCGCGCTCGTTGGCGGAGTCCAGCGCGCTGGTGGCTTCGTCAAAGATCAGGATGGGCGGGTTCTTGAGCAAGGTGCGGGCAATCGCCACGCGCTGCTTTTCACCGCCCGAAAGCTTGAGCCCCCGCTCGCCGACCATGGTGGCGTAGCCCTTGGGTGTGCTGGCGATGAAGTCGTGGATGCGCGCGGCGCGGGCGGCGGATTCGATCTCGTCCTGGCTGGCGCCAGGGCGGCCATAGGCGATGTTGTAGGCCACGGTGTCGTTGAACAGCACGGTGTCTTGCGGCACGATGCCAATGGCCTGGCGCACGCTGGCCTGCGTCACGCTGCGGATCTCCTGCCCCGCAATGCTGATGCGCCCCTGCTGGATGTCGTAGAAGCGGAACAGCAGCCGCGCCAGCGTGCTCTTGCCCGAGCCCGAGGGTCCCACCACCGCCACCGTCTTGCCCGCCGGGATCTCGAAGCTGATGCCTTGCAGGATGGTGCGCCCGCCCTTGGCGTCATAGGCAAACACCACGTCCTCGAAACGCACGGTGGGCTGGTCCAGCCCCGCCAGCGGCTGGGCGCCAGGGGCGTCGGCCACCTCGCGCTCCTTGTCCATCAGCGTGAACATCTTGTCCAGGTCGGTCAGGCTCTGCTTGATCTCGCGGTAGATCACGCCCAGGAAGTTGAGCGGGATGTACAGCTGGATCATGAAGGCATTGACCATGACCAGGTCGCCCAGCGTCATGCGGCCATCGACCACGCCCTGCGTGGCGCGCCACAGCATGGCCACCAAGCCCACGGCAATGATGAGCTGCTGGCCGGTGTTGAGCATGGACAGCGTGGTCTGGCTCTTCAGGCGCGCTCGGCGCAGGCGCTCCAGGCTTTCGTCGTAGCGGCGGGCCTCAAAGCCTTCGTTGTTGAAGTACTTCACCGTCTCGTAGTTGAGCAGCGAATCCACGGCCTTGGAGTGCGCGGCCGAGTCGAACTCGTTGGCCTCGCGGCGAAATTTGGTCCGCCACTCGGTCACCAGCACCGTGAAGGTGATGTACAGCGCCAGCGCTGCCAATGTGATCCACGCAAACCAGGCGTCGAACTTGATGGCCAGCACCGACAGCACCAGCACCACCTCGACCAGCGTGGCGACCACGTTGAACAGGGTGAAGGAGATCAGCGACTCGATGCCGCGCACACCGCGCTCGATGTCGCGCGTCATGCCGCCCGTCTGCCGCTCCAGGTGAAAGCGCAGGCTCAGGGCATGCAGGTGCTCAAAGGTCTGCAGCGCAATCGAGCGCGCCGCGCCCTGCGTGGCCTTGGCAAACACCAGCTCGCGCAGCTCGGTGAACAGCGAGGTGGACAGCCGCAGCGCGCCGTAGGCCACCAGCAGCCCCACCGGCACCACCAGCAGCGCGGCGGAGTCGCCCGGCTTCAGGCTCATGGCATCGACCAGCGTCTTGAGCAGGATGGGCACGCCCACGTTGGCGAACTTGGCGCCCACCATGAAGACGATGGCGGCGATCACGCGCCACTTGTATTGCCACAGGTAGGGCAGCAATCGGTGCAGGGTGGCCCAGTCCGACTGGACCGGTGCGGGGCTGGCGGCCGTGCCACTGGCAGTGGCACCGGCAGCGGTGGGGGCAGTTTCGCCGTGGTGGCGCATGGGGGACAATTCCGGTTGTTGTTTTTACCGACCTGGCTGATGCTCAGGTGGTTTTTCTCGGGGCGCAAGGCCTGGTGAAACCACCGGTTTCCCCAAGGATTGGCTCAGCCCCAACCGAGATTGTGCCCATGTCTGCTGTTTTCAGCCCACCACCCGCCGCATTGCCCACCGACAAGGAACTGGTGCTCAAGGTCATCCCCATGCCCGCCGACACCAACGGCAATGGCGACATCTTTGGCGGATGGGTGATGGCGCAGGTGGACTTGGCGGGCTCCGTGCTGCCCGCGCGCTACATCCAGGGTCGCATGGCCACGGTGGCGGTCAATGAATTCATCTTCAAGCAGCCCGTGCGCGTGGGCGACATCCTGTCGTTCTTCTCGGCCATCACGCGGGTGGGCAACACCTCGGTCACCGTGGAGGTGGAGGTGTATGCCGAGCGTTTTTCCGCCCAGGGGCAGTATGTGAAAGTGACGGAAGCGCGCCTGACGTACGTGGCCATTGACCACCAGGGCAGGCCGCGCCCGGTGCCCAAGCACAACGCGCCTGCGTAAGCGGATTCGTAGCAGCCCAGGTGGATGGGCCGCGCCGGGCGGCGCCCGCCCGCGCAACGACCCAGGGCTTGGATCAAGCCGCCAGCGCGGCGGGCTCTGCCCTCAATGGCGCTGCGGCACGCTGTGGACTGCTGGACGAGGAGGAAGAAAATCCCGCCTCGATCTCGCCCGCCAGCTGGCCGCCCTCTTCCACCACGAGCTTGCCGTAGCGGATCTTGCCGTTGACCTTGCCCGAGCTGTAGATCACCAGCTTCTGGCGCACGGTGAGCGTGCCGTTGAACTCGCCGTGGATCTCGGCAATGTCGATCTCGGCCGAGCCCTTGAAAGCCCCGTTCTCCGAAATCTGGATCACGCGCGAGTCCATCGTGGCCTCGACGGTGCCCTCGACCACGAGAGTGTCGCAATCGGTGATCTCCACGCCCTTGAGCTTGATGTTGGGGCCCACCGTGAGCTTGCTGCCCGAGCTGTCGCTGGCGCTGCTGGGCTTGGGGGCTACCGCTGGGGGCACCGGCTGTGCCGATGCGGCACTGTTGTTCACCGCATTGCTCCCCAATACGGAACCTGAGGTGGTGCTGCTGCGGGGTTGGAACGATTCGGGTTCACGCTTGCCAAAGAAGGGGTTTTGCACGGCCATCAGATCTCCTTGAAAAGAGGCCATGCTAGGTTTGCGGCACGCAAAAAAATGCCCTCGTTACGCAAGAACCGTAACCAAACGGTTCGATGGTTGCATGCGCTTGCAGGGCTTGCGGGATTACACATCCCGCGGTTGTGTACCGCAGCCTACGCGTCAGGACACTATGTACGCCGCCGCCCCCGCCGACATGATCTGCCCGTCTGGCCCGAGAAACTCCATGCGCGTGGTGGCAACACGGGAGCCCAGGCGCAGCACCTGCGCGCGCAGCTCGAAGTGGCTGCCAATGCCGGGGCGCAGGTAGTCGATGCGCAGGTCGATGGTGCCCAGCTTGGCAAAGCGGTGCAGGCGCTGCTCGGGCGGCTCATCCAGGTGCTTGGCGCCAATTGCGGCCATCACGGCCAGCCCACCCATGGCATCCAATCCCGCGCTGATCACGCCTCCGTGGATGCGGTTGTAGGCGTAGTGGCCCACCAGGTCGGGCTTCATGTCGATGCGGCCCACCACGCCGTCAGGCGCCAGGGCGGTGATCTTGAGCCCCAGGACCTGGTTGAACACAATCTTTTCTTCAAAGATGGACTTGAGCCCGGCAATGAACTCGGGCTCGAAAGCCTGGGGCTGGGAGGGAATGGTTTTGCTCATGGTGTGCTGTGGGCGGCCCGGCGGGGCGTTGCGCCTGCCGGAGACCGATGACTCCTGTTTTTATAGCTGCTGGCGCTTGATACACCAGCACCTGCGACCATTTTGGCTCAAAACTCGCCGTGGCGCCCTTGCCCGGCCGCAAAACGCGAGGCTCCGCGCAGTGCCTCGGCCAGGCATTCGCGGCCACCCGCCCACTCCTGCAGCAGCGCCTGCTGCAAAGGCAAGCCCTCGGCGGCCAGCGCGCTGGCACGGTCGGCGCGCAAGGTGGCCTGCGGAAAGGCGGCCAGCTGGTGGGCCAGCGCCAGGGCGGCTTCCAGCGCCTGCCCTGCGGGCGCCACGCGATTGCACAGGCCCATGCGCAGGGCCTCGTCGGCCTCGACCTTGCGACCGGTCAGGATCAGGTCCAGCGCATGCGACAGGCCGACCAGGCGCGGCAGCCGCACGGTGCCGCCATCAATCAGGGGCACGCCAAAGCGGCGACAGAACACGCCCATGTACGCGTCCTCTGCCATCACGCGCAGGTCGCACCACAGCGCCAGCTCCATGCCACCCGCCACCGCAGCGCCTTCGATGGCCGCGATCACCGGCTTGGACAACTGCAGACGGCTGGGCCCCATGGGCCCGGGCGGGTGGACGGTATCGGCCGTGAAGTCCAGCGTGTCTGCCAGCGCCTCGGGGGTGACGCCGTCGGCCAGCAAACGCGCGCCCGACTGCAGGTCCCAGCCCGCGCAGAAATGCCCGCCAGCGCCCTGGAACACCGCCACATGGGCACTGTCGTCTTGCTCAAAGGCCACAAAGGCTGCGTGCAGCGCGTGGGCGGTCGCGGCGTCAACGGCGTTGCGCACGCCAGGCCGGCGCAATGTCACCAGCGTGACACCACCCTGCGTTTCAACCTCTACCGACATGTGCGTCTCCTGTAGCGGGGGGGCCCAAAACCTGCTCTCCCACCCGACGTTATTCCTATTGCGCAGGGTGCAGCACTGCGTCAATATGCGCCGCAACCTGCGCACAAACCCCCATCAGGGTTAGCCCCGAGTGCGGTCTGTGCCGGGCACGTGCACCATTATTTATGCAAAGCAATCGCTTTGTAAAAATATTCTGCAGGTCTTGTGCCCACAGGGTTTCACAAAGTGCGTGCTGCCAGCCACCACACGCTTTGCGCCCACCGGCTCAGGTCTCAATCTGGAGAGCCAGTGTGCAATTTGTGCAACTGTTGATCAGCGGTGTCTCCCAGGGGTGCATCTACGGCCTGATCGCGCTGGGCTTTGTGCTCATCTACAAGGCCACGGAGACCGTGAGCTTTGCCCAGGGCGAACTCATGATGCTCGGCGCCTTCTGCGGGCTGGCACTCATGACGGTGCTGGGCTTTCCCTTCTGGGTGGCGGTGCTCGCCAGCATCCTGGCCATGGGCTGCTTTGGCGTGGTGCTGGAGCGCGCCGTGATCCGTCCCATCCTGGGCCAGCCCGCCTTCTCCATCGTCATGCTCACCATCGGCATCGGCTACGTGCTGCGTGGGCTGGTGACCATGATCCCCAACATCGGCACCGAGACGCACACGCTGCCCGTGCCCTACAAGGACTTGTCGTTTCGCCTCGGTGCGCTGGTGCTCAACGCCGAGCAGCTGGTGGTGATCGGCGCCACGGGCGTGTTGTGCATGCTGCTGTTTGCCATGTTCCGCTACAGCAAGCTGGGCATCGCCATGCAGGCGTCGTCGCAGAACCAGCTGGCCGCCTACTACATGGGCATTCCGGTGCAGCGGCTCAACGGCCTGGCCTGGGGCCTGGCCGCCGCCGTGGCGGCGGTGGCAGGCCTGCTGCTGGCGCCCATTACCTTCGTGCACGCCAACATGGGGCTGATCGGCCTCAAGGCCTTTCCGGCCGCTGTGGTGGGCGGCTTTGGCAGCCTGCCGGGCGCCATCGTCGGTGGGCTGGTGATTGGCATTGTCGAATCGCTCTCGGGCTTTTACCTGCCCGACGGTTTCAAGGACACGGCGGCGTACATCGTGGTGCTGATCATGCTGATGGTCAAACCGAACGGACTGTTCGGCGAGAAGCTGAGAAAGAAAGTCTGACCCATGCGCTTTCTCTTCAAGACCTCGTACGAGCAAGACATTCGCCTCGCCAAGCATGGCGGGCATGTGTTCTGGTACAGCCTGCTGTGCCTGGCCCTGGTCGCCGCGCCCTGGGTGGCGCCTGAATACTGGTTGGCACAGCTCACCTTTGTGCTCATCTACGCCATCGTGGGCCTGGGGCTGATGCTGCTGGCGGGCTTCACCGGCTTGTTCTCGCTGGGGCACGCAGCGTTTCTGGGCGTGGGGGCGTATACGCAGGCCGTGCTCACGGGCATGGGCTGGCCGTTTGCGCTGTCGCTGGCCTGCGCGGCGGGGCTGTCGGCCGCCGTGGGCGTGGTGGTGGGGTTGCCCGCGCTGCGCGTCAAGGGCATCTACCTGGGCATGGCCACGCTGTCGTTCGGATTCATTGTGGAAGAAGTTTTTGCGCGCTGGGAGTCGGTGACCGGCGGCAACTCCGGCAAGCACCTGGTGCCGCCACAAATCGCGGGCTACTCGTTCGAGACCACGGAGTCGTTCTACTTTTTGTGCCTGGTGATTGCGGTGGTCAGCACCCTCGCCATCCTGAACCTGCTGCGCTCGCCCACGGGCCGCGCGTTTGTCGCCATCCGTGATTCAGAGATCTCCGCACAGAGCATGGGCATCCACCTCGCGCGCTACAAGACGCTGTCGTTCTCCATATCGGCCGCGCTCGCAGGCATCGGCGGGGCGTTGTACGCGCACAAGCTGCAGTTCATCTCGCCCGACCAGTTCAACATCCTGCAGTCCATCGACCTGCTGCTGATGATCGTGATTGGCGGGCTGGGCTCGGTGCACGGCGCCTTTTTGGGTGCGATATTCCTGATCTCCATGCCGCAGCTCATCTCCCTGGGCAAGGACTGGTTGCCAGACTCCATCGGCCAGTCGCCCGGCCTGCAGGCGGTGGTGTACGGCGTGGTGCTGATTGCGTTTGTGCTGTTCGAGCCCATGGGCTTGTATGGCCGCTGGCTCAAGGTGCGCACCTGGCTGCAGATGTTCCCGTTCTACCGCAAGGGCTTGTTCAAGCGGCAGAAGTCGTTCCAGAAATCGGATCGCTTGAAATGAGCGCTGCGACCACCATGAACCAAGACGTTCTGCTTTCGGCCCAGAACTTGAGCGTGCGCTTTGGCGGCGTGCTGGCCGTCAACAACGTGAGCTTTGACGTGCGGCGCGGCGAGGTGTTCAC
The DNA here is from genome assembly GCF_049331375.1 of Acidovorax sp. M14. Lineage (NCBI taxonomy): Bacteria > Pseudomonadati > Pseudomonadota > Betaproteobacteria > Burkholderiales > Comamonadaceae > Acidovorax > Acidovorax sp. M14. The sequence continues at coordinate 808,692 of NZ_CP186263.1, read as the reverse complement.
CCTCATCGGCCCCAACGGCGCGGGCAAGACCACGGTGTTCAACCTTATCAGCCGCATCTACACGCCCACCACCGGCACCATTGCCTATGCTGGCCCCGGCGGCGCCATGCTGCCGCTGACCGACCAGCCGCCGCACAAGGTGGCGGGCCTGGGCATTGCGCGCACCTTCCAGAACATCGAACTCTTCGAGCACGCGAGCGTGCTGCACAACCTGCTGATCGGCCGCCACACCCGGCAGCACAGCAGCCTGTGGGCTGAGATGTTCTTCACACGCAAGGTGCGCGAAGGCGAAGTTCAGGCCCGGGAGAAGGCCGAGCAGGTCATCGATTTTCTCGACCTGCAGCACTACCGCGACACCATGGTGGCCGGCCTGCCCTACGGCGTGCGCAAGGTGGTGGAGCTGGCCCGCGCGCTGTGCACCGAGCCGCAGCTGCTGCTGCTCGACGAGCCCTCGTCGGGCCTGAACGTGGAAGAGACCGACGACATGGCCTTCTGGATTCAGGACATCCAGCACGAGCTGGGTATCACGGTGCTGATGGTGGAGCACGACATGTCGCTGGTGTCCAAGGTGTCCGACCGCGTGCTGGCCATGAACCAGGGCGAGGTGGTGGCCATGGGCACGCCGCGCGAAGTGCAGTCGCACCCCGGGGTGATCGAGGCGTACCTGGGCACCATCGACGATGTGAGCAACCTGCGCCGCCCAGCGGGTTCCAGCATGGGAGTCCGCACATGAGCGCCGTGCTGTCCACCCCCGCCACCAGCACAGCGGCCAACGCCGCCGACCAGCCTCTGCTGCGCCTGCAGAACGTGGAGAGCGCCTATGGCCCCATCAAGGCCATCCGGGGCGTGAGCCTGCAGGTGCGGCGGGGCGAGATCGCCGCCGTGCTGGGCAGCAACGGGGCGGGCAAGACCACCATCCTCAAGACCATCAGCGGCATCATCGACCCGCGCAAGGGCTCCATCGAATTCCAGGGCGCCGACATCACCGCCAACGACCCGGCCGCCATCGTGCGCCGGGGCCTGATGCATGTGCCTGAGGGGCGCGAGGTGTTCCCCCTGCTCTCGGTGCGCGACAACCTGCTCATGGGTGCCTACACACGCGCCGACAAAGATGGCGTGGCGCGCGACATCGAAACCGTGTTCGGCTACTTCCCCATTCTGAAGGAGCGCGCCGCGCAGGACGCCGGCCTGCTATCAGGCGGGCAACAGCAGATGCTGGCGATCTCGCGCGCGCTCATGGCCAACCCTGAGCTGATCCTGCTGGACGAGCCCAGCCTGGGCCTGTCCCCCAAGCTCACCAAGGAGATCTTCGAGATCGTGGTGCGCATCAACCGCGAGCGCGGCACCACCATCCTGCTGGTGGAGCAGAACGCCAACATGGCGCTCAACGCATCGGACTACGGCTATGTGCTGGAGAACGGCCGCATCGTGATGGAAGACAGCTGCGAGCGCTTGCGCGAGAAGGACGACATCAAGGAGTTCTACCTTGGCATGAAGGATGAAGGCGTGCGCGGTGAGCGCAGGTGGAAAAAGAAGAAAACATGGCGATGAGGACAACATGAGCAATCTCTGGGACCTCGATCACATCCAGCCCGCAGGCACCGACGTGCTCGCGGGCGATACCATCGCCGCCATGTTCTGGAACGCCGTGGCCGAGCGCGGCCCGCGCGTGTGGATGCGCCAGAAGGAGCTGGGCATCTGGAAGAGCTGGACCTGGGACCAGACGGCCGAGGCCGTGCGGGAGATAGCCGGCGGCCTGATGTCGCTGGGCTTTGCGCCGGGTGAATGCGCGTCCATCCTGTCCAACACCAACATCGAATGGGTGCTGGCCGACCTGGCCGTGCTGAGCTGCGGCGGCGTGGCCAACGGCATCTACCCCACCGATGCTGCGGCGCAGGTGCACTACCTGTGTGAAGACTCGCGCACCACCGTACTGTTTGTGGAAGACGACGAGCAGCTCGACAAGGCGCTGGAAGTGCGCAACAACCTGCCCCTGCTGCGCAAGGTGGTGGTGTTCGACATGGAGGGCTTGCGCAGCCTGAACGACCCCGATGTGTTGAGCCTTGCGAACCTGCGCGAGCTGGGCCGCGCGTGGAACACACAACACCCCGACGCACTGATGCAGCGCGTCAAGGCCTGCCGCCCCGAAGACCTGGCCATTCTGGTCTACACCTCGGGCACCACCGGCAAGCCCAAGGGCGCCATGCACACGCACGCTGCGCTCACCTACACCGTGCGCGGCTACAACACGCTGATCTCGCGCAGTGAGGCTGACGAGACCATGTGTTTTCTGCCCCTCTGCCACATCGCCGAGCGCATGGGGGGTGAATACTTCTCGCTCTATACCGGTGCGCGCCTGAACTTTGTGGAGAACCCCGACACCGTGCCCGAAAACGTGCGCGAGATCGCACCCACGGTGTTCACCGCCGTGCCGCGCGTGTGGGAGAAGTTCTATTCGGGCGTGATGATCGCGCTCAAGGAATCCACGCGGCTGCAGCAGGCGGCCTATGCCTGGTCGATTGGTGTGGGCACGCGCATTGCAGACCGTGTGCTGGCGGGCCAGCCAGTGGGTGGCCTGCTGAAGGCGCAGTTCATGCTCGCGCGCTTTCTTGCGCTGAACAATGTGCGCAAGCTCATCGGCATCCACCGTGCGCGCTTCCTCGTCACGGGGGCAGCCCCCATCTCGCCCGAGCTGGTGAAGTGGTACCTGGCGCTGGGCGTTCCCATGCTGGAGGTGTGGGGCATGACCGAGACCTGTGGTGCTTCGACGGGTGTGCCCGCCACCCGCATCAAGCCCGGCTCCATCGGCCCAGCAGCCAGCTACAACGAGGTGCGCATCGATCCCGCCACCGGCGAGATCCTGGTGCGCGGCCCCAATGTGTTCAAGGGCTACCTCAACCAGCCCGAGAAGACGGCCGAAACCATCGACCCCGACGGCTGGCTGCACACGGGCGATGTGGGGCTGATCGATGCGGACGGCTACCTGCGCATCACCGACCGCATGAAGGACATCATCATCACGGCGGGTGGCAAGAACATCACGCCCAGCGAGCTGGAGAACGAGCTCAAGTTCAGCCCGTACATCACCGATGCGGTGGTGATTGGCGACAAGCTGCCCTACCTCACGGTCATCATCATGATCGACCAGGAGAACGTGGAGAAGTACGCGCAGGACCACGACGTGCCCTTCTCCAACTACGCCAGCCTGACCCGCACGCGCGAGGTGCAGGAGCTGATCCAGGGCGAGATCGACCGCGTCAACACCAAGTTCGCCCGTGTGGAGCAGATCAAGAAGTTCTTCCTGCTCGACACCCAGCTCACGGCCGAGGATGAAGAGCTGACACCCACCATGAAGCTCAAGCGCAAGCTGGTGCAGCAGAAATACGCCCCCCAGATCGAGGCCATGTACCGGTAGGTGCGCACGTCACGCAACTAAAGGCTACGCCCGTCAGGATAGGGAAAGTGCTGGTGCCCCACCCCGGGCATCGTTCTATAACGAGCAACCGAGTTCGATCCAACCGAAGGAGACGTGCCATGAAACTTCATCACATTGCCGCGCTGGCCATCGTGGCCATGGCCGGAGGTGCTGCACAGGCGCAGCCCAGCCAGGGCGTGAGCAAGGACACCATCGCGCTGGGTTCCATCCAGGATCTGTCCGGCCCGCTGGCGGGCTTTGGCAAGCAGGTACGGCTGGGCATGATGCTGCGCGTGGACGAGGCCAACGAGCAAGGCGGCGTGAACGGCCGCAAGCTGGACCTGAAGGTGGAAGACTCGGGCTATGACCCCAAGAAAGCCGTGCTGGCCGCGCAAAAGCTCGTGAACCAGGACAAGATCTTCATGATGATCGCGCACATCGGCACCGCGCAGAACCTGGCGGCCATGCCCGTGCAGTTCAGCAAGAACGTGATCAACTTCTTCCCCGTGACGGCCGCGCGGGAAATGTACGAGCCCTTCCACAAGCTCAAGTATTCGTTTGCCGCCACTTACTACGACCAGATCCGCCTGGCAGCCCCCAAGCTCATCAAGGAAAAAGGCGCCAAGAAGATCTGCACCATCTACCAAGACGATGAGTTTGGCCTGGAGGTGATGCGCGGCGGCGAGGCAGCACTCAAGTCCATCGGCATGGACTTCACCGAGAAGACTTCCTACAAGCGCGGCGCCACCGACTTCTCCTCACAGGTCGCCAAGATGAAGTCGTCCGAATGCGACTTCGTGATCCTGGGCACCATCATCCGCGAGACCATTGGCACGATTGGCGAGGCACGCAAGACGGGCTTCAACCCCACCTTCCTGGGCTCCAGCGCCGCCTACACCGACCTCATCCACAAGCTGGGCGGCAAGCCCATGGACGGGCTGTACGCCACCATGACGGTGCAACACCCCTACCTGGATGAAGCCAGCCAGCCCATCCGCTTCTGGGCCAACAAGTACAAGACCAAGTTCAATGAAGACCCCACCGTCTTCTCGGTCTATGGCTACAACGCCATCGATGCCTTCATCAAGGCCGCGCAAAAGGCAGGCCCCAACCTGAACACCGACAGCTTCATCAAGGCCATGGACACCATGGTGATCCCGCCCGACATGTTCGGCAGCGCCGAAGGCACCTTTGGCCCACAAAAGCGCCTGGGCAGTGACCTCTCGCGCTTGTCGCAGATCCAGGACGGCAAATGGAAGGTGGTCTCCGACTACGTCAAGCCATGAGCGCCTGACCCGCCTCCTTCAAGCCGCCTTCGGGCGGCTTTTGCGTTTCAGGGGGTGCATCCGGGCTCAGTCGGTGGCAGAATTTAACCAAGCAGTAACTTTGCATAAATAACCTGGTTGCCCACCATGATCGAACGCACCCTCTTCCAACCCGACCACCAGGCCTTTGCCGACAGCTTTCGCCGCTTCATCGACAAGGAAGTGACGCCCCACCACGCCGCCTGGGAAGACCAGGGCTATGTGGCGCGCGAGGTGTGGAGCCAGGCGGGCGCCAACGGCTTTCTGTGCATGAGCCTGCCCGAGGAGTATGGCGGCGCTGGGGCCGACAAGCTCTATTCGGTGGCGCAGATGGAAGAGCTGGCGCGCGCGGGCACCACGGGCATCGGCTTTGGTCTGCACAGCGAGATCGTGGCGCCGTACATCCTGCACTACGGCACTGAAGCCCAGAAACAGAAGTACCTGCCGCAGATGGCAAGCGGCGCCGTGGTGGGCGCCATCGCCATGAGCGAGCCGGCTGCGGGCAGCGACCTGCAAGGCATCAAGACCACCGCTATCAAGAGCGCCGATGGCAGTCACTATGTGCTAAACGGCAGCAAGACTTTCATCACAAACGGCTGGCATGCCGACCTGGTGATCGTGGTCGCCAAGACCGATCCGGCTGCGGGCGCCAAGGGCACCAGCCTGTTATTGGTGGAACGCGGCATGCCCGGTTTTGAAAAAGGCCAGCGCCTCAAGAAGATGGGCATGAAGGCGCAGGACACGTCCGAGCTGTTCTTCAACGACGTGCAGGTGCCGGTGGACAACCTGCTGGGCGGCCCCGCCATGGAAGGGCGCGGCTTTATCTGCCTGATGGAGCAGCTGCCCTGGGAGCGCCTGCAGATCGCCATCACTGCCGTGGCGGCCGCCCAGGCCGCCATCGACTGGACGCTGGACTACGTCAAGCAGCGCAAGGTCTTTGGCCAGAGCGTAGCGTCCTTTCAGAACACCCGCCACACCCTGGCCGAGCTGCAAACGCAGGTGCAGGTGGCCCGCGTGTTCGTGGACAAATGCTGTGAGCTGATCGTGCGCGATCAGCTCGACACCGAAACCGCCAGCATGGCCAAGTACTGGACGACGGACCTGCAGTGCAAGGTGATGGACGAATGCGTGCAGCTGTTTGGAGGCTATGGCTACATGTGGGAATACCCCATCACCCGCGCCTATGCCGACGCACGCGTACAGCGCATTTACGGCGGCACCAACGAGATCATGAAAGAAGTGATTGCACGTGCCATGGGCCTGGGTAAATAGCCGCATGCACCGCGCCATGAGCCACGCAGTGCACGATGCTCCGCACAGCGCCCGTCATAACCCGCCAATGGGCGTCGAATACCGTTACAGATACCAGGCGGCGCGCGCTTCCTCAGGGCTGAGTGGCGCACCGGGGCGGCGGTCGGTCACATTCAGCCAGGAGCGCACACCCTGGCTGCCGCTCAGCGCGCGCATCAGCAGCAAGCCTGCGCCAATGCCGCGTATGGCCGCTGAGCTGCGGCTGGGCGCCATGAAGGCCGCCACTGCCAGCGCACTGGATGCCGCCAGCACGACATGGTGCTCCAGCGCAAACCCTTCGCGCGTGTCGTCGTATTCGATGGCGCTGCGCGCGATGCGCTGCAATGCAGGGGATGTATTTCGTTCCATAGCCAGAAATGTAGATAGCAACCGCCGAAAGATAGTGCAAAAACCACTGCACCCGCGTCAGAAAGCACCTTGTAGCGGCGTGGGCCAGCCCAGCGGCTTCACCACGATACCCGCTTGAAGTTCAGAGAAACCACCGGAGACCACTCATGACCGAAGCCTATGTATTCGACGCGCTGCGCACCCCGCGCGGCAAGGGCAAAAAGGACGGCACCCTGCACGAGGTCAAGCCCATCGACCTGCTGGTGGGCCTGCTGACCGAGCTGCAAGCGCGCCACCGCTTTGATACCGCCGCGGTGGACGACGTGGTCATGGGCATCGTCTCGCCCGTGGGCGAGCAGGGCTCGGTGCTGCCCAAGGTGGCCGCGCTCAAGGCCGGGTGGGACTTTCGCTGTGCGGGCGTGCAGGTCAATCGCTTTTGCGCCTCGGGCCTCGAAGCCGTGAACCTGGCCGCACAGAAAGTGCGCAGCGGCTGGGAGGATCTGGTGGTAGCCGGCGGCGTGGAGAGCATGAGCCGCGTGCCCATTGGCTCCGACGGCGGCGCCTGGGCGCAAGACCCGGAGACCAACTCCGTCACGCTGTTCGTGCCCCAGGGCATCGGCGCCGACCTCATCGCCACGCTGGACGGCTACACCCGCGCCGATGTGGACGCCTTCGCGCTCGAATCGCAGCGCCGCGCCACTGCCGCGCGCGCAGCCGGCTACTTCAAGAACTCCGTCGTGCCCGTGCGCGACTTCATTGGCCAGACCATCCTGGCCGAAGACGAATTCATCAAGCCTAAGACCACCCTCGAAGGCCTGGGCGCGCTCAAGCCCTCGTTCGAGCAACTGGGCGGCATGGGCTTTGACGCCGTGGCGTTGCAGCGCTACCCGCAGGTGGAGCGCATCCACCACGTGCACCACGCGGGCAACTCGTCGGGCATTGTGGATGGCGCCGCCGCCGTGCTCATCGGCAACGAGGCCGCCGCCAAGGCCCACGGCCTCACGCCGCGCGCACGCATCGTGGCGACAGCGCTGAGCGGTGCCGACCCCACCATCATGCTCACCGGCCCCGTGCCCGCCGCCAAAAAGGCGCTGGCCCGTGCAGGCATGACCATCGACCAGATCGACCTGTTTGAAGTGAACGAAGCCTTCGCCGCCGTGCCCATGCGCTTCATGCGCGAGCTGGGTGTGCCCCACGACAAGGTCAACGTGAACGGCGGTGCCATCGCCATGGGCCACCCCCTGGGCGCCACGGGCGCCATGATCCTCGGCACCCTGATTGACGAGCTGCACCGCCGGGGCCAGCGCTACGGCTTGGCCACGCTGTGCGTGGGCGGCGGCATGGGCATCGCAACGATTGTTGAACGTATCTGAACGGGCAGGAGACAAGAACATCATGCAAACCATCCGCTACGAACTCATCCCCGCCCAGGGCACCGAAGGCCAGGTCGCCGTCATCACGTTTGACGAAGCCAACTCGCCCGTCAACACCATGTGCCGCCAGTGGCAGCAGGAGCTGGGCGAAGTCACCGCACAGGTGTTGGGCGACCGCGAACGCCTGGGCACTGCCCTCAAAGGCATCGTGCTGGCATCGGCCAAGACCAGCTTCTTTGCGGGCGCCGACCTCAAGGCCACCATGCGCCTGACACCTGGGGATGCTCCTGCCGTTTTCGGCGAAATCGAGCGCATGAAGAAGCACTTCCGCACGCTCGAAACTTTGGGGCTACCGGTGGTGGCCTGCCTCAATGGCGCGGCGCTTGGCGGCGGATGGGAGGTGGCCCTGGTCGCCCACTACCGCATCGCCGTGGCTGACCCCAAGATTCAGTTCGGCCTGCCCGAGGTCACGCTGGGCCTGATGCCCGGCGCCACCGGCGTGACCAAGATGACGCGCCTGCTTGGCCTGATGGGCGCGCAGCCCTACATCCTGGAAGGCAAGCTCTTCAACCCCGCCGAAGCGCTGGAACTGCAACTGGTGCACGAGCTGGTTGCCACGCGCGAGCAACTGCTGCCCGCCGCCCTGGCCCACATCGCCACCCACCCGCACGCGGTGCAGCCGTGGGATGACAAAAACTACAAGATGCCCGGCGGCACGCCCGCCAACCCCAAGATTGCAGGCGCCCTCACCGTCGCGCCCGCCATGCTCAAGAAGACCACGCGCGGCCGCTATCCCGCGCCCGAGGCCGCGCTGGCCGCCATGGTCGAAGGCGCGATGGTGGACTACGACACCGCCCTGCGCATCGAAAGCCGCTACCTCGCCCGCCTGATGACCGGCCCCGTGGCGCGCAACATGATCAACACGTTCTTCTTCGACATGAACGCGATCAAGAGCGGCAAGTCACGCCCAGGCTCGGCTCCACGCTACAAGCCGCAAAAGGTCGGCATCCTGGGCGCGGGCATGATGGGCGCGGGCATCGCCTGGGCCCAGGCCAGCCGGAGCATCGCCACCGTGCTCAAGGACGTGAGCATCGAGAAGGCCGAGGCCGGCAAGGCCTACAGCGCCAAGCTCACCCAGGCCCGCGTGGACAAGGGCCGCATGACGGCCGAGGCGCAGCAGGCGCTGCTGGCGCGCATCACGCCCACCGCCAGCGCGGCAGACCTGGCGGGCTGCGACCTCATCATCGAAGCCGTGTTTGAAAGCCGCGACCTCAAGGCCAAAGTCACGCAAGAGGCCGAGCCGCAGCTGGCGCCCGGCGGCTTCTTTGCCAGCAACACCTCCACCCTGCCCATCAGCGGCCTGGCCACGGCCAGCAGCCGGCCCGAGAAGTTTGTCGGCATCCACTTCTTCAGCCCCGTGGACAAGATGAAGCTGGTGGAGATCATTCGCGGCAAACAGACGGACGACGAAACCGTGGCCCGCGCCTTCGACTACGTGCAGGCCTTGGGCAAGGTGCCCATCGTGGTCAACGACTCACGCGGCTTCTACACCAGCCGCACCTTTGGCACCTTTGTGATGGAAGGCGCCGCCATGCTGGGCGAAGGCATCCCCGCCGCCGCGATTGAAAACGCCGCCATGCAAGCGGGCCTGCCTGTGGGCCCGCTGGCCGTGCTGGACGAAACCGCACTGACCCTGAGCGTGCATGTGCTGGACCAGACCCGTGCCGACTACGCCGCCGAAGGCAAAACCTACACCGCCACACCCGGCGAGCTGCTGGTGGAGCGCATGGTCAAGGAACTGAAGCGCCCCGGCCGCGCCGGTGGCGGCGGCTTTTACGACTACCCCACAGGCGCCAAGAAGCACCTGTGGGCAGAGCTGAAACCTCTGTTCGAAAAGCCCGGCGTGGAATGGAGTGTGCAGGAGATTCAGGACCGCCTGCTCTACCGCCAGGCCATTGAGACTGCGCGCTGCCTGGCCGAGGGCGTGCTGACCAGCGTGCATGACGCGAACATCGGGTCGATTTTTGGGATCGGGTTTCCGGCGTGGACGGGGGGGGCGATGCAGTTCATTTATGGAACTGGGGTGGAGGCGTTCCTTCAGCGTGCGAAAGAGTTGTCAGCGTGTTTCGGACAGGGCTTTACCGTAAGTGAAAACCTAGCTTCAACTCTCGAACAATACCGCCCTAGTTATTGATGTAAATGATGGGCAAACTCAGAGCCACTACTTAGATATCCAAAACCGTACGAGAAAAGATCTCTGCCGACATCTTTTCCGTCCCTACATTAGTTAGAGGATGGAAATCCGACACATCGTCCAATAGATCAAACCCGGCTGGGATAGGCGCTTCAATAGCCAAGAGCAGCTTCATATCCAAGGGGGCGTCATGGTTGACTCTTTGAATGGTTAGCCTCACATCTTGTGGGGCACGATCCAAGAGACGTCCAATGCCTTTGCAATAGTAGCGGGGCACATAGCCAACAAGTACGGTTGTCTGTTCAACGGTACGGATGGCGAGGGCGCCTCCATCCTTCTCGTTCTGAACATCCTTCATCAGAACCAACGGGGCGCCATCTCTTTGCTCATAAAGCAACTGAATAGATGCTGCTGGTAGATACCTCAGGCCTCTAGGGAAAAATCTCAGTCGAAGCGTCTCACCGTCAGAGACTGGAGGCGCAACCAACTCAAAACTGTCTGTTGCACGTGCTCCTCCAGAAATGGCGAGTACCTCAAGAAGATTTTTTGGTGCGCTCTCCAGCCCTAGCCATCTCAGGTAGTCGCGATACTCTGGACGAGATTTGGCGATCAACCTATTCGCAAAAAATGGGAAGAGCCCACTAGAGTGGTAAATCTTATCGAGGGCTTGCATGCGACCGAAGCCGACAAACCCAGGCACTCGAGTCGCGCCTTGTGTATAGCGGAGCTCATACCCCTCACTTAACTGCGTGAGTTCCGCGACAGGCACCCACTCGCGCGAATCTAAGTTCTGAGCAGCAACGAAAAGACGGTTCATGAAAAAAAAGCCTGCAAAATTCGATGACGATTCAGTAGAAGCAACTGGCTGGTGAAAATTCTTGCTGGCTCGGACATCCAGTCACCAGGAACTTTTCGAACGATTGACTCTATTTGAGCATCGTCTATTGCACGCAAACGTTCGCACCACTCTGTAGCGGCAGCAGGACTTTGACTTGCCGCTTGCAGAAAGGCATCAAGCGTAAACAAGGCTGGAACTTTCCCTTGTGCTCCAGCGGGAAAGAATCCGCTTCGAGCTTGGCAGACAAACCTGGAGATATGGCGAGGCAAATCTTTGGTGGTCAGCCTTTCCAATCTCCGCGCATCAGGCTCGTTGCGGGCCATGCTCGAACCGTGATCAAAGCTTGGTGACAGAAAGAGATTGCCATCATTCATTCTCAGCACGCCCCAGTTCTCATCGTGCCGATCCTGATTCGCAATCCACGCGTCGAACATGAGATAGCCAATAAAAAAATCAAGGGCGGTTTGAAGCCTGGGTGATGTCGCCCAGCCATAAGGAGCACCCAGAAAATCTGTGCTACTCCTGAAGTAAGCAAGGACGCGCCGTAGGGTGTGGCTACTGTTCCTATACGCTCCACCGTCACGAGACGCATAGTCAGTGGTGAAGGAGGCTAGAAGTTCGTTGCCATGGATCACACGAGCACCACGATCTACAAGTGACCTTGTAATTATTCCTGACCGACCTTCATAGCGAGCAAATTCATAATTTGCATGGGGCAAATGAAGACTGCGGGCGAGTTCGCATGCGATCTTCTCCGCCCAATTCTCTCCCGTATTTGGACGCCCCTCTTTGAAAAGGGTCATACCGAAAGTCGGGTCTTGATACCAGAACTTGTATTTCGTCCCAAGCGGTTCAGTCGATTGAGCGGCCCCTTGAGGAATTTCATGGATGTCAAACACGCTCCAAGTCTACAGACTTGGGGAACTATGAGCGCGAAACTCAGACCAACCTACGCAAGCCCCAACATCCCCCGCGCCTCCTGCGGAGAAGCCACCTCCCGCCCCGCATTGCGCGCGTACTGCGCCAGCTGCTCAATCAACGGCCCGTTTGAATCTGCCTTGGTCCCATCCGGAAGATAGAACGTATCTTCCAGCCCCGTGCGCAAATGCCCGCCCAGTTCGGCCACGCGCTGGTGCACGGACCAGATCTCGCTGCGGCCGATGACGGTGGCTTGCCAGGGGGCGTCCTTGATCTTGAGCTTGAGCAGGATGGGCAGCAGGTCCGGGTCCGCAGGCATGCCGGATTCGACGCCCATCACAAAGTTGTATTCGGGCAGGCGCTCGGTGTACATGCCGGTCTGCACATACATCTCCACGCAGCGCACGATGCCCACGTCGAAGCATTCAAACTCGGGTAGCGTGCCGGTTTCCAGCATCACGTCGATGAAGTCCTTGACCTTGGCGGGCTGATTGTCGAACAGCATGGGCGGCCAGGCCCAGGTGCCGTTGCTGCGCACCTTCAGGTAGTTGAGCGATCCGGCGTTGCACGCCGCCATCTCGGGGCGGGTGGCGCGCAGGCAGTCGAGCGGGCCCTGGTAGTGGGGGCCGACCACGCCGGTGGTCTGGTTGATGATCAAACCCGGGCAGGCCTCACGCATGGCTTGCACACAGTCGCGCGCCACCTGCGGGTCCCAGCTGGGCAAGTGGCCCTTGCTGGGCTCCTGGTTGCGAAAGTGCACGTGGACCACGGCGGCGCCTGCGTCGTAGGCACGGCGGGCCTCTTTGGCCAGTTGCTCGGGCGTGACGGGCACGTGGTGCTGGCCGGGGTCGGTCAGCACGCCGGTGATGGCGCAGGTGATGATGGCTTTGTTGCCGTGGTCGGTGCTGTGCATGGGGCCTGTCTCCTTCATTCAAATGCCGAGCTGTCGTGCAGCCAGGTCTTTCATGATTTCTTCCGCACCGCCGCCGATCATCATGACCTTGACCTCGCGGTAGATGCGCTCGCTGACGGTGCCGCGCATGTAACCCATGCCGCCCAGGATTTGCACGGCCTGGTCGGCGCAGAACTGCATGGTTTGGGTGGCGTGGTTCTTGAGCAAACACACCTGAGCCACCCAATCGGGCCCTGTGCGCCCAGCGTCGGCTTGCGCGGCCACAGATTCGCACCACGCGGCGGTGGACTGGATGCGCATCTGCATGTCCACCAGCTTGTGGCGGATGACCTGGTGCTCGACCAGCGCGGCGCCAAAGGTCCTGCGCTGGCGGGCCCAGGCCAGGGCTTCGTCGTAGCAGGCTTCGGCAAAGCCCAAAGCCGATGCGGCCAGGCCAAAGCGCTCGCCGTTGAAGTTGGCCATGATGATGCGAAAGCCCGCGCCCTCTTCGCCCAGCAGGTAGCGGGCGGGCACACGCACGTTGTCAAAACGCAGGTGGGCAGTGTCGGAGCAGAGCCAGCCCATCTTGTCGAGCTTGCTGCGCGACAGGCCTGCGCTGTGGCCGGGGATGAGCAGCATGGAGATGCCTGCGCTGCCCTTGCTTCCGGCCTCCCCGGTCCTCACCGCCACCGTGATCCAGTCCGCGCGCATGCCGGAGGTGATGAACACCTTTTCGCCGTGGACGATGTACTCATCGCCTTCACGCCGCGCCGTGGTCTTGAGTTGGGCCACGTCGGACCCGCCACCGGGTTCGGTAATCGCCAGCGCAGCGATTTGCTCGCCCGCCAGCACGGGCGGGATCACCTCGGCACGCACGGCATCGCTGCCATGCGCCAGCACCGGCGGCAGGCCGATGTTGTGCGAGAGCAGGCTGGCCAGCACGCCACCGCTGGCGCCGTGGCGGCTGAGCGCGCGCCACAGCGGCAGGCGCAGCTGGTAGCTGGCGGGTGTGCCACCGTACTGCTCAGGGTAGCCCAGGCCGAGCACGCCCAGGTCGGCAGCGCGGCGGTACAGGCTGCGGGGGAATTCACCGGCCGCGTCCCACGCATCCACGTGCGGCGCGATCTCGGTGCGGGCAAAGCGGGTGACGGTGTCGGTGAGCGCGGCGCGGTCTTCCTCGCTCACTGAGGTCGCATTGGACGTGGCGTTCATGCGGGCGCTCCTTGCGTGGCGGGTGCAAAGCGGGCCAGCACCTGGCCGGGCGACACCTGCTGGCCGGGCGCCACCAGCAGCTCGGCCACGGTGGCGGCTGCGGGGCTGGCCAGGCTGTGTTCGAGCTTCATGGATTCGATGACCACCACCGTATCGCCTGCCGCCAGCGCCTGGCCTGCTGCCACGGGCAGTGCGACCACCTTGCCGTTGAAGGGGGCGTGCAACTCCGTAGCACCGCCCGCCGCATCTGCGCGCGCTGCGGGCTGCCACGATGCGTCTTCCACCCAGCCGTCCACGCCGCCGGTTTGCCAGTGCCAGCGCCTCGGGCCCACCGCCACGGAATACACACCGCGCTGGGGCAGTTGCAATGTCACAGGTTCTGCCCCGGCCTGCTCCACCTGCAACCGCCCACCGCCCAGCTCGCGCACGGCGATGGAGTGCAACTCGCCCTGGTGGCGCAGCCGGAGGGGCCTGGCCATGGCACAAGGCAGGTCTGACATCGGATTTGAAGCAAAAATGGCCGATAGCGCCGAAGGAATATGCACTGAAAGCTCACTATTTGATAGCAAACACTGCAACTCCTGGGCATGCTCCGCCAGGAACGGCACCAGCGCATGGCCGCTGGCAAACACCGGGTGCTGCAGGCAGGCCGCCAGAAACGCGCGGTTGGTGGGCAGGCCCAGCACACGGGTGCTGTGCAGCGCGCGCACCAGCGCGGCAATGGCCTCGGTCCGCGTGGGCGCGTGCACGATGAGCTTGCCCAGCATGGCGTCGTAGTGAGGCGTGACCTCTGCCCCCGCTTCCAACGCGTGGTCAAAGCGCAGTGCACCGGGCGCGGCCCGCTCAAAGGCGGTGGCGGGCGGCGCGCTGAACTGCAGCACGCGGCCCGTGTGGGGGCGGAAGTGCGCGTCTTCGGCACACAGACGCACTTCGATGGCGTGGCCTTGCAGATGTACCTGATCTTGCGTGAGCGGCAGCGGCTCGCCCCGAGCCACGCGGATTTGCCATTCCACCAGGTCCAGCCCCGTGAGCGCTTCGGTCACCGGATGCTCCACCTGCAGGCGGGTGTTCATCTCCATCAGGTAGAAGTCTTCACCATCCAGCAGAAACTCCACCGTGCCCGCGCCTACGTAGCCAGCCGCCTGAGCCAGCGCCACGGCGCAGGAACCCATGCGCTCGCGCAGCGCAGCGTCCACGGCAGGGCTGGGCGACTCTTCGATGATCTTCTGGTGGCGGCGCTGCACCGAGCAATCGCGCTCGCCCAGGTGGATGCAGGCGCCGTGAGCGTCGGCAAAGACTTGTACTTCCACATGGCGCGGCTGCAGCAGCGCGCGCTCGATGAGCAAGTCGCCGCAGCCAAAGCCCGCCAGCGCTTCGGACCGGGCACTCGCCAGTGCGGCGGCCAACTGCGCCAGGTCGGTGACCAGGCGCATGCCGCGCCCTCCCCCACCCGCCACGGCCTTGACCATGAGGGACGTGCCGATACGCGCGGCCTCGGCGGCAAAACGCTCGTCGCTCTGGTCCTCCCCCGCATAGCCGGGCAGGCAGGGCACGCCATGCGCCTGGGCCAGCGCCTTGGCACCGGCCTTGCTGCCCAGCGCGCGGATGGCGCCGGGCGGCGGGCCGATCCAGCTCAAGCCTGCATCGATAACGGCCTGAGCGAAGTTGGCGTTCTCGCTGAGGAAGCCATAGCCGGAATGCACCGCATCGGCCCCGGTGGCGCGGGCGGCGGCGAGCAGCTTGTCGGTGCGCAGATAAGTGTCGGCACTGGCCGCACCGCCCAGCGCCACGGCCTGGGTGGCTTCGCGCACGTGCAGTGCGTTAGCATCGGGATCGGAGTAGACGGCAACCGTTTCGATGCCCATGCGATGGGCGGTGTGGATGATGCGGCGGGCGATCTCGCCGCGATTGGCGATGAGGATTTTTTTCATAGGCTGAGCCCTCGCGGCTCCATCGCCCGCCTGCACGCTGCGCGTGCACGGGCAATCTGCTTCGCCATGCCTGCGGCATGAACGCCGCGATTGGCGATCAGTATCTTTTTCATGGCTTCGCACTCCAGGGCGGCGCCTTGCGCGCAGCAAACGCCGCCAGCCCTTGCGGCACCTCAGGCCCGCGCAGCGCTTGCGCAAAAGCCATCGCTGCATCATCCAGCAGCGCGGGCAATGGCGTCTCGGGCTGGGCCAGCAACAAACGTTTGGTAGCGGCCACGGCCTGCGGCGCTGCGGCGGCGTGGCGCGCGATGGCGGCTTGCACAGCAACCTCCATGTCGCCAGCGACCACCTCATCCACCAGCCCCGCACCTTGAGCTGTCGCAGCATCCCAGCGCTCGCCTGTCAACAAACACCGCCGCGCTGCCGCTGGGCCCAGGCGCCGCACCACAAAGGGCGCGATCTGCGCAGGCACGATGCCCAGCGTGACCTCGGGCGTGGCGAACTGCGCGCTGGTATGGGCCAGCACCTGATCAGCGCAGCACACCAGACCAAAGCCGCCGCCCATCGCAGCACCTTCGACCGATACGATGAACCACTGCGGCAACGCACACAGAGCCTGCAGCAGCGCACCGAAGCGGCGGTTCAGTGGCACGAGCGGGTCAGCCTCGCCCGCAGCCAGGGGCTGGCCGATGGTCTTGGAAAAACCGCCCAGGCTGCCACCCGCGCAGAAGTGCCCACCGGCACCCCGCAGCACCACGCCGCGCAGGTCGGCATCGCTTGCAGCCCGCTCACACGCGGCTATCAAACCCTCAACCACGGCCTCGGACAGCGCATTGCGGCTGGCGGGGTCGTTGAGCGTCCAGGTTTCCACGCTGCTGCTAGCCAGCGGCGCGCGGGTTATCTGTAAAGGCATGTCAGGTCTCCACCGTGCTGCGCGCTACACACGACATACGAAACTGGCGCGGCCCAGTGCCAAGGCAGCCGAGCAAGGGCCGCCCCGCAGCGAGGGCTGCGTCCCCCTGCCCGCATTGCGCAGCAATGCGAGAGCGGGGGGAAGCGACGAAGTCGCTCAGGGGGGTGTTGCTCATCTCTTGGCGATGCCCATGAGCTTGGCGAGGATGCCCAGCATCACCTCGTCCGCACCGCCGCCAATCGACGCCAGCCGCCCGTCGCGGTACATGCGCGAGACCTTGTTCTCCAGCGTGAAACCCATGCCGCCCCAGAACTGCAGGCAGGTGTCTGGCACCTCGCGGTTCAGGCGGCCGGCCTTGAGCTTGGCCATGCTGGCCAGCTCCAGCACGTCCTGCCCGTTCACATACAGGTCGCAGGCGCGGTAGGTGAGTGCGCGCAGCGCTTCGACCTCGGTCTTGAGTTCGGCCAGCTTGAACTGCACCCACTGCTGGTCGGCCAGCGTGGCGCCAAAGAGCTTGCGCTCCTGCGCGTAGTCGATGGTCCACTGGATGCAGTGGTTCAGCGATTCGAGCGTACTGGCGGCGCACCACAGGCGCTCTTCCTGGAACTGCTGCATCTGGTAGATGAATCCCTGGCCTTCGGCACCGATGCGGTAGCGCTGCGGTACGCGCACTTCGTCAAAATAGATCAGCCCGGTGTCGCTGCTGTGCATGCCAATCTTGCGGATCTTTTGCGCCACTTCAATGCCCTTCGTGAGCTTGCCGCCGGGCCCGTCGCGCATGGGCACCATCACCAGGCTTTTGTTTTTGTGCACGGGGCCCTCGCCCGTGTTGACCAGCATGCACATCCAGTCGGCCTGCAGGCTGTTGGTGATCCACATCTTTTGGCCGGTGATCACGTAGTCGTCACCATCCTTGCGGGCCACGCTCTTGATGCCCGACACATCGCTGCCCGCCGCCGGCTCGCTCACGCCGATGCAGCCCACCATGTCGCCCGCAATGGCTGGCGCCAGAAACTGGCGCTTGAGCTCTTCGCTGCCGTAGCGCGCAAGCGCCGGGGTGCACATGTCGGTCTGCACGCCAATCGCCATAGGCACGCCGCCGCAGTGCACATGGCCCAGCGTCTCGGCCATGGCCAGGCTGTACGAGTAGTCCAGCCCCTGCCCGCCGTATTCCTCGGGCTTGCACAGGCCCAAGAGGCCCAGCTTGCCCATCTTCTTGAAGACCTCGTGCGCGGGAAATATCTCGGCCGCCTCCCACTCGTCCACGTGGGGGTTGATCTCTTCGTCGATGAAGCGCTTGAGGGTCTTCTGGATCTCTCGGTGCTCGTGCGTGAACTGCATGGTGCTTGTCTCCTGCGGTGTTGTGGGTGTGCCTGCAAACCTCGATCACGAAAGCTGGAACTGCCCCAGCGGCTGGGGTCGGCCGTTGAGCACCAGCTCCACCCGGTGCGCGCCGGGGTAATGGGTGCGCGTGGTCATCTGCTGCAGTGACAGGGTTTTGCCCACGACCATGGTGGCGCCGGGCGGAATGTCCAGCGTCTGCAGCTTGAACACCTTGGGCGCCGCACCGCCGTGGGCCTTGACGTAGTGCACCTTCAGGTCCGCCAGCACGCGCTGGGGCTGGGGTATGGGGTTGTGCAGTTCGACCTCGATGCGCACCTTGTCGCCGATGCGGGCGCGGGCGGGCAGCACGCGCGCGGACCGCACGTCCAGCGCCACGGCATGGCCTACGCCCAGGGCATCGAGCGCAGCGGCGTCGCCCCGTTTGATGAGAAAGCGCAGGCCGTGGCGCACCAGGGCTTCACGCGGGGCGGGTGCGCCCTGCAGCCAGGTGCGCGCGGTGCCCACGGCCAGGTCGGGGTGGTCCTTGGCGATATCGCCCAGGTGGTTGGCCACGGAGCGACGCACGTAAGACGATGGGTCGTCCTTGAGCGCATCGATCAGCGGCAGGGCCAACTGCGGGTTGTTCTGGAATGCAGGCAAACGCGGCGCCCAGGGCAGGCGGGGCCGCGTGCCTTCGCTCACCAATCGGCGCACATGGGCGTTGCCATCCTGCGCCCAGTTGCGCAGCCGCGCGAGTGTGGCGCCCTGGTGGTGCAGCAGGTAGGGGCGTATGCAGAACTCGGCCGTAAAACGCTGCGTGAGCGCGTGCTGCGCGGCCATGGCCGCCTCGAAATGCGCAAGCCCCTGCGTGCCGATGTAGATGCTGTGGGGCAGGTACAGAAAGGCGCTGTAGGGGCGGTCACCCGCATCGGGCTCACCCGCCGCATCGATGCCCATGGGCGGGTCCATGGAATCAACCAGCACGCGCAGTGCGCGTGGCACATCTTGCGGCAGGTGCGACTGCAGAGCCTGCGCAATGCGCTGGCCGCGTTCCATCAGCTCCAGCGATTCGTAGCCGGGCCCTACTTGCTGCAGAAACGCGGTGGTATCGAACTCGCGCCACGCGCGCCGCACCATGGCCGCGATGCGCGGGGGCGCGGTGTCGTTCAGCAGGTATTTGAGAGGCTCGGCCATCGTGGAGATTGCGTGCGAAGCGCTTACATCCGCGCCACGCCAAAGCTCAGGGGCCGCAGCGTGCGGGCCTGGGCCTCGGCGCAGGTGTCCAGGCAAAACGCCAGCACGGCGCGCGTGTCGCGCGGGTCGATCACGCCGTCGTCCAGCAGCAGGCCGCTGGTGTAGAACACATCGGCCTGGGCCTCGAACATGGCGACGATCTTGTCGAACTGGGCCTGCGATTCGGCGGGGTTGGGCGTGATGCCTTTGCGAGCGAGCGCTGCCTCGGTCACGATCTGCATGGTGCGCGCAGCCTGCTCACCGCCCATCACGGCCGTCTTGGCGCCCGGCCAGCTGAACAGGAAACGCGGCGCATAGCCCCGACCGCACATGCCGTAGTTGCCCGCACCAAAGCTGGCACCGCACTGGATGGTGATCTGCGGCACGGTGGCGTTGGTCACTGCCTGGATCATCTTGCTGCCGTGTTTGATCATGCCGCCCTGCTCGCTGTCCTTGCCCACCATGTAGCCCGTGGTGTTCTGCAGGTAGATGATGGGGTGGCCCAGCTGGCACATCCACTGGATGAAGTGCGTGGCCTTGTTGGCGCCTGCCACGTCGATGGGGCCGTTGTTGCTGATGAAGCCCACCGCATGGCCCTGGATGTGGCCCTGCGCGCACAAAGTGGCCACGCCGTAGCGGGCCTTGAACTCGAGCAGCTCAGAGCCATCCACCAGCCGCGCCATCACCTCGCGCATGTCCACGGGTTGGCGCAGGTCGGCAGACATCAGGGACAACAGGTCGTCTGCCGGCAAGCTGGGGCCGGGTGCGCTGGGTCGCCGGGGCATGTTCCACCCCAGCTGCGCCACCACATCGCGTGCCAGGCCAATCGCCTCACGGTCGTCCTGGGCCAGGTATTCGCCCAGGCCCGAGACGGCGGTGTGCATCTCGGCGCCGCCCAGTTCTTCTTCCGTCGCAATCTCACCCGTCGCGGCCATGAGCAGCGGGGGCCCAGCCAGAAAGGCGCGCGAGCGGCCCTGCACCATGATGACCACGTCCGACAGCCCCGGCATGTAGGCGCCGCCTGCGGTGCCCGAGCCGTGCTGCACGGTAATCACCGGAATGCCCGCCGCCGACAGCCGCGCGAGGTTGCGGAACAGCGTGCCGCCGTGCACGAAGCCCTCCACCCGGTAGCGCATGAGGTTGGCACCCGCGCTCTCCACCAGGTGGATGAACGGCAAGCGGTTTTGCAGCGCGATTTCCTGTACGCGCAAGATCTTTTCCAGGCCCATGGGCTGGATGGCGCCGGCCTCGATGCCCGAATCGCTGGCCACCACCATGCAGCGCACGCCATTGACAAAGCCGATGCCCGCGACCATGCCGCCACCGGGCACAGACTTCTCGGGGTCTTTCACGTCCTGCAGGTAGCCCGCCAGCGTGCACAGCGACAGCCAGGGCGCACCCGCATCCAGCAGCAGTGCCACGCGCTGGCGCGGCAGCAGCTGGCCGCGTTTTTCAAACTGGGGCAGGGACCGGGCCGAGGCGGCGGTGGCACGCTCTTCCAGCGCGCGCAGGGCGTCCAGCCGGGCCTGCAGCGCTGCGCGGCGCTGCGTGGCCTCGGCGCTGCCTGGGTTGAATCGGGAAGTGAAGACGGCGGTCATGCGGCCTCAGTCTTGGGGGTGTGGGAAGGCGCAAACACCTGCGGCACCTGCGCGCGATGAAAGCCGTCAAACGGCCGCACGGCCGGGTGTGCTGCGGCAGTGGCACCAGGCGGGCGCTGCGGCCAGCCCATGCGCACCTGGGGCCGTGCGCCGTCCACCCGCAGCGTGGTGCCACTGATGAAGCTGGCTGCCGGGCTGAGCAAAAAGGCAATTGCGGCCGACACCTCGGCCTCGTTGCCAAAGCGGCCGAGCGGCACCGTGCGCGGCATAGCACGCAGCATTTCTGCCGCCTCGGGCGGGTAGTTGTCCATGCCGCTGGAGGCGATATAGCCTGGCGCCACGGCGTTCACGCGCACACCGCTGTGTGCCCATTCCAGCGCAGCGGTTTCGGTGAAACTGACCATGCCCGCTCGCGCAGCCCCGCTGTGCCCCATGCCCGGCATGGAGCCCCACATGTCGGCCACGATGTTGACGATGGAGCCCCCGTGCTGCGCCATCCACTGCCGGTAGCACTCGCGCGCCATCAAGAAGCCACCCGTGAGGTTGGTGTGCAGCACCGCCTCCCAGCCCTTGGCGCTGATGGATTCGAGCGGCGACATGAACTGCCCGCCCGCGTTGTTGACCAGCGCATCGATGCGGCCCTGCGCAGCGATGATCTGCTGCACCAGCGCCACCACACCTTCTTCGGATCGGATGTCACACACCTCGCAGGACACGCGGCCGCCATCGGCGGTGATCTCTTCGGCCACGGCCAGCAGCTTTTCAGGCTTGCGCCCCACCAGCACCACATGCGCGCCCAGGTGCGCCAGTTCGTGCGCCGTGCACCGGCCAATGCCCGAGCCGCCGCCGGTGACCACCACCACCTGCCCCTGAAACAGGCCCGGAGCAAACACAGACTGGTAGGCGTTGCGCGCGGTGGGGGCCATGGTGACTCTGCTTTGATGGGGTTGTTATGAACGGATGAACAAGGCGAGGGCCTCATCGGTGAGCGCGTCGAGCGACTTGCCCTTTTTGGGCGAGAACCATTGCACCGCCCAGTTGAGCGCCCCAAAGATGAACAGCCGCGCCACACCGGGCTCGGCCTGCAGGGCGCCCTGCTGTGCCAGCGCTTCGAGCACGGGCATCCAGGTGGCCTCGTAGCTGTCCTTGATGCGGGCAATGCCCTTGCGCTGCGCAGGCGTGAGCGAGCGCCATTCGTACAACATCACGGGGATGAAGCTGCTGCGCGGCCCGAGCAGGATCTCGAAGTGGTGACGGATGAGCGTGTGCAGCTGCTCGCGCGGGGTGGCCTGGGCTGGCAGTGCATCGAGTGCCTGCTGCTGGCTTTGCGCGGCAATGGTCATGCCCTCGCTCATCACGGCGTAGAGCAGCGCGCTTTTGCTTTCGAAATGGTAGAAGGGCGAGCCGCTGTGCATGCCTGCCGCCGCCGCAATGTCGCGCGTGCTGGTGGCAGCGAAGCCCTGGGTGCGGAAGAGCTTGGCTGCGCCATCCATGAGCTTGCGGCGGCGGTTGCCGTCGTCGAGTTCTTCGGCGGTTTTACGAGGGCGGCCGCGCGGGCGACGGGTGGGGGTTGGCTCTGCAGGGGTTGCGTTGGGTGCGGAATTGGCGCTGGAGGAGGCTGCGGCCTTGCTGCGGGGGCGGGCCGGGGGTTTCTTGGGAGCGGGGGCGATGGCGCTGGTGCGCGGCACGGGTGAATCCATGCTGGCACGATAGCAAACCTGATTATTTTTAGCAAGCAAGTGCTTTGTAAAAATAGTAGCTTGTCAACGCGTGATTGAGATGAGGTACTGTTCAAGATGAGGCGCTTGTGACCCATCCCTGACTTGCCGTGTATTTGGAATCAAACGGCGTGCTTGTGTAAAGGACGGAGGCCGGGAGTCGCCCGGCGTGCGAGTAACTTTCTTTCGCGTCGCCGAAAGAAAGTCACCAAAGAAAGGGCGACCCTACTGCGCGCGTCCCTTCGCTGCGCTACGGGCAACCTGCGATGCTCGGACAGAGGGTGCGCCGCAGAACTCACTGCGCGCTACGCGCTCCGTTCAAACAACTGCGGCAAGTCAGTGCACGAAGTGCGTGTTTCCTTCGGCACACGCACGCACCCCCTGCCCTGCGCTTCTCGGCACGCGCAGAAGGGAACCCAAAACGGACATCCACACGGGCCATTGCTTCGCTGCGCTGCGCTCGGCCCCGTTTCGCGGGCGCAAGCGCCACGCGCTGCGCAGGCTAGGCCGAGCGCAGCAATGGCCCGAATGGATGTTGGCTATTCGGCTGTTCGGATGTCCCACCCCTGCTGGCTGCGCCTGCGGCGGGGCGGTTGTGGGGTGAGCATGGGCGTCGGAGCGCCCATGCTTCGTGAACTGACTCGCCGTGGCTGTCTGAACGAAGCTGCACCGCAGCGCAGTGAGTTCCACGGCGCACCCCGCAACCGCCCCGCCGCAGGTTTGCCCCGTAGCGAAGCGCAGGGGTCGCAGACTGGGGGTCGCCTTTTCTTTGGTGACTTTCTTTTGGCGAAGCAAAAGAAAGTTACTCGCACGCCGGGCGACTCCCGGCTCCCGCACTCAAAACGGGCATGCGGTAGCCGCCGCACAGAAGCCTCGACAGGCCCAACCCGAACGGATGGGACGAGAAAAAACTATAAAAACAATAGCTTCCAGCGCTTTCTGCATAAGCGCTTGCAGTCAAAAAAACCTTCAAATTCGGTGACTCAAACCGCGCTGAAATCCGGCTTACGCTTCTCCATGAAAGCCGAGAAAGCTTCCCGCGCCGCCGGCTCGCGCAACATGCGCCCAAAGCTCTCGCCCTCTTCCGCCATCACCTCCAGCACCTTCGCCGTCTGCCCACCCTTCATCAACCGCTTGGTTTCGATGAGCGACGACAACGGCTTGGCCGCCAGCTTTTTGGCCTGCGCCTGGGCATAGGCATTGCACTCCGTCGGCGGCACCACGCGGTTCACCAGGCCGACTTCCAGCGCCGCCTCGGCCATGAAGGGCTCGCCCAACAGCAAAGCCTCCGCAGCACGGTGATACCCCAACATCTGCGGCACCAACAGGCTCGATGCCGCCTCGGGGCACAAACCCAGATTCACAAAAGGCATCGAGAACGCCGCGTTGTCGCCCGCATAAACCAGGTCGCAATGGAACAGCATCGTCGTGCCAATGCCCACGGCCGGGCCGCAGACCGATGCGATTACAGGCTTGGGGAAGGTGGCGATGCCGCGCAGAAAGCGGAACACCGGCGAGTCCTGCGTGGCAGGCGGCTGCTGCAGAAAGTCGCCAATGTCATTGCCCGCGCTGAAGATGGCGATGTCGCCCTGGAACACCACCACGCGCACGCTGGCGTCGGCCTTGGCAGCATCCAGCGCGTCGGCCATGGCGGCATACATGTCGCGCGTGATGGAATTCTTCTTGTCCACGCGGTTGAAGGTGATGGTGGTCACGCCCGCTTCGGAGTGGACGAGGATGTCTTGGGTGGCTTCGGTCATGGTGGTGAAGGTTCCGGGTCGGATGGATTGGGACGAGAGGAATGCGGTACGGCACAGGGCAACAGGCCGACTTCCTATTCCTTGTAGTAAACGATCTGATGGCTGGTGGCCAGCATGGTGCCAGCCTCGTTCCACAGCTGCACGGTCTGGTCAAAGAAACCGTTGCGGAACTCCTGCCCGCGCGCCTGGCCGAGCAGGAAGCCCGTGCCCGTGGCCTGCAGCTGCTCTGCCGTGGCGTGGAAGTACACGGTGATGGACACCGTGCCCGCAGGCACCTGGCGCGCGCGACGCAGCCACACGCGGGGGAAGAACACATCAGCCAATGCGGACAGCGCCACGAAGTCGAGCGGCCGCGGTGGTGTGTCGCGCATCCACAGCTGCGTCAGGCTGTGGTCGCCGCTGCCGTCCCAGGTGCGCGGGATGAAGCCAGCGATGGGGCGCATCTCATAGCGATTGAGCCATTCCACAGCGCCCAAAGGGGCAACGATGGCCTTTTGCTCTGCGGGGGGTGGCACCTGCGGCATGGGCACGTCGCCCACGCTCCAGGTCTCGCGGCGCACGGCCGTGACGGCGGTGGCCGTGGTGGTGACCACCTGCGCGCCGTCGGCACCGGCCTGCAGAATCGACAGCGTCCAGTGCTGGGTGGAACGATTGGTGCGAACAGGAGTTGCCTGCACCGTGAACGCACCAGCGGTCAAAGCGCCCGCATAGTTGACAGTGAGCGACAGCGGATCGCCCAGCCGGTCGGGGTGCTGCAAGATGGCCTGTAGCAGCGTGGCAGCGGTGATGCCGCCAAACGGGCCGACCATGTTCCAGTAGCCGGGGTGGGTCTGCCCTTCGTACTGGCCCGTCGCAGCGGACGAAGCCGTCAGTTGCAGCGCCTCGTCCAGCGGGTGGATAGCGGAGGACGAAGACGCAGACGAAGAAGTGGATGAAGAGGAAGTCATGCTGCAAGTGTGCCGCGAAACGACCGCTCAGGCCGTCGTACCGGAGACTTCGCCGTGGGGCATTCCGCCACCGCCCAGTGCGGCCAGCTCAGCCGCTGCGCGCGGCCACAGGCTTTGGCGGAACTGGTCGCGAAAGAAGCCAAAGTGCCCAATGCGCCGCACCTGCAGGTCGGCCGGCGTGATGCTCTCCACCCGGCGCTCGGTGTTGGCGTACAGGTTGACGAGGTTGTGCGTGCCGCGCAAGGTCATCAGCTCATCGTCGGCCATCGACAGCGCCAGCACCGGGAACCGCACCGCGCCATAACTCCGCGCCACCGCCGGCCCCTCGGCCCCCACGCTGTAAGCGGGGTCCAGACACCAGCGTCGCCACTGCAGGATCACCCCCGCAGGCAGGTCGCCCACCTTTTTGAGTGTGCGACCCGGAAAGTACCCGCACAGCCGCGTGGCCAGCGGCACCAGCACCCACCAGAAATACGGAACGATGCGTTTGAGCTGCGGCGCGTTGTCACGCCAGTAGCCGCTGCCTGCGGCCACGCTCAGCAGGCCCGCCACCTGCTCGGGCTTTTTCAGCAAGCCCGGCAACTGCGCGCCCAGGCTGTGGCCCAGCAGGTACAGCGGCTGCGACGGCAGCGCGGCCTTGGCGGCTGTGATCACCGCCTCGTAGTCCTGCGCCCAGTCGAACAGATCTGCCTTCACATCACGCATCGCGCCCTGCAGCGAATCGCCATGGCCGCGGTAGTCAAACGTGGTGACCCGAAACCCCTGCTGCGCCATCCACAGCGCAAAGGCCTCGTAGTACGACTGCCGCACCCCCATCGCGCCGCCGATCACGACACTGGCGCGCGGAGCGCGCTCGGGTTCGTAGACACGCAGTGCCAAAGACACTGCCCCGTTGACCTGCAAAGTTTGCTTGTTCATGTCTGTCTCCTTAGCTCAATGCCGATCTGCGCCGGCTTGAATGGAAAACAAAAACAGGCAGTGCACTTCCCCCTGCCTTCACACTCCGCCCTCAAAGGCGTAGCGAGCGGGATCAGCTGCTAGGCGGACGGAGCGCAGCAACCGGAACGTACTTGCGGTACGTGAGGATTGCGAGCACCGCCCAACGACGCAGATGGCCTGCGCAGTAGCCAGTTACAACGCCTCGATGATGCCGGCGGCGCCTTGGCCTGTCCCCACACACATCGTGACCATGCCGTACTTCAGCTTGTGCCGACGCAGCGCGTGCACCACCGTCGCCGCGCGAATCGCACCGGTCGCCCCCAGCGGGTGCCCCAGAGCAATCGCGCCGCCCATCGGGTTCACGTTCGCAGGATTCAACCCCAGCGTGTTGATCACGGCGAGCGACTGCGCCGCAAACGCTTCGTTCAGCTCGTACCAGCCGATGTCATCACTCTTGAGCCCCGCATACCGTAGCGCCGCAGGAATCGCCTCGATGGGACCAATGCCCATGATCTCGGGCGGCACGCCACGCGCGGCGTAGCTCACAAAGCGGGCCAGGGGCGTCAGACCAAACTGCTTCACCGCCTTTTCGCTGGCCACGATGAGCGCACCGGCGCCATCGCTGGTCTGCGAGCTGTTGCCCGCCGTGACGCTGCCACGCGCCGCGAACACGGGCTTGAGCTTGGCCAGGCCTTCCAGGGACGTGTCGGGGCGTGGGCCTTCGTCCAGGTTCACGGTGCGGCGCTTTTCCACCACTTCGCCGGTGGCGAGGTTGGGCGAACGCTCCACGATTTCGATGGGCGTGATTTCATCGGTGAACTCACCGGCCTTTTGCGCCTTGATGGCCCGCAGGTGGGATTCGAGGGCGAACGCGTCCTGCGCCTCGCGGCTCACCTTCCACTGCTGGGCGACCTTTTCGGCGGTCAGGCCCATGCCGTAGGCGATGCCCACGTTTTCGTCCTTGGCAAAAATCTCGGCGTTGAACGAGGGCTTGTTGCCGCCCATGGGCACCAGGCTCATGGACTCGGCGCCGCCGGCGATCAGCACGTCGGCTTCGCCCACGCGGATGCGGTCGGCGGCCATCTGCAGCGCGGTGATGCCCGATGCACAAAAACGGTTCACCGTCACGCCGCCCACGGGGTGGTCAAACGCCAGGCCCATCGCAATGCGGGCCATGTTCATGCCCTGCTCGCCTTCGGGGAAGGAGCAGCCAATGATGGCGTCTTCAATCGCCTTGGGGTCCAGCGTGGGCACCTGCAGCATGGCGCTCTTGACGGCGGCGACCAGCAGGTCGTCGGGCCGGGTGTTCTTGAAATAGCCGCGGCCCGAGCGCCCGATGGGCGTACGCGTGGCGGCGACGATGTAGGCGTCCTGGACTTGTTTTTGAGCCATGGTGAAACTCCTTCAATTCTTGGGGGGGCGGCTGGAAGGAACCCAGGCCCACGTAAATACACATTCGACCGGCTCCACACCGGCTTCGTCGGTCACGGTGACTTTCACCTGCACCTCGCCCTTGTCGCTGGCCAACATGGCGGCGCGCTGCTCGGCAGTGAGCGTGGCCACGGCCTTGAGGCCGCCCGTGGCGCGCTTCTTGAACGCCATGGAAAGCTCCTTGGCCAGCGGCAGGCAGTCGTCGCGCACGTTCATGCCCACCACCATGCCGGTGGCCGTTTCGGCCAGCAGGTTCATGGCAGACGCGTGCACGCCGCCGATGTGGTTCTGCACCCGGCGCTCGTTGGCCAGGTGCACCTCGACACGCTCGGGCGTGAGCGACACGAACTTCACCCCGGCCGTGCCGATGAAGGGCACGGCCCGGCGCAGGATGATGTTCTGCACGAAGCCGCGCATGAAGGCGGGCGCCTCGTCCAGGCGCATCAGCGAGCGCTGGAGTTTGTTGGGGGTTGGGCTCGTCATGGTGACGCCGATCAGTTACGAACAGGCTTGCCCGTGGAGAGCATTCCGAGGATGCGCTCGTGCGTCTTGGGCTGGGCGATCAGGTGGCAGAACACCTTGCGCTCCAGCGTGAGCAGGTATTCCTCGCTCACCATCGAGCCCGCATCCACATCGCCGCCACAGACCACCTCGGCGATCATGGCGCCGATCTTGAAGTCGTAGGCGCTGATGAAGCCGCCGTCGCGCATGTTCACCAGCTGGGCCTTGATGGTGGCCAGGCCGCTGCGGCCCGCCACGGGGAACAGGCGCTTGTGCGGTGCACGCCAGCCACTGGCAGCCATGGACTTGGCTTCGTTGATGGCGACGAACAGCAGTTCATCCTTGTGGGGCACGATGATGTCGCTGTCCAGCAGGTAGCCCAGCTTGCGCGACTCCAGCGCACTGGTGCCCACCTTGGCCATGGCGGCGGCGGTGAAGCCTTCGGTCAGGAAGGGCAGCAGGTCTTTGCTGGTCGAAGCCGCCATGTTCTCGGCCGCGCGGCGTGCGATGTAGGTCAGGCCGCCGGCGCCGGGCACCAGGCCCACGCCCACTTCGACCAGACCGATATAGCTTTCCATGTGCGCCACGCGCTTGGCCGAATACACGGCCAGCTCGCAACCACCGCCCAGCGCCATGCCGTGGATGGCAGCCACCACGGGCACCTGCGCGTAACGGATGCGCATCATCAGGTTTTGCAACTCTTGCTCGATGCTTTCCACTGCATCAGCGCCGCCGACCATGAAGGCAGGCATCGTGGCTTCCAGGTCAGCCCCCACACTGAAGGGGGCGTCGCCGGACCAGATCACCATGCCCTGGTACTCGGCCTCGGCCAGTTCCAGTGCTTCCATCAGCGCTTCCATCACCTCGGGGCTGATGGCGTGCATCTTGTTCTTGATGCTGGCGATGAGCACTTGGCCATCGAGCGTCCAGGTGCGCAGGGCTTTCGATTCCGCAATGGTGGTGCCAGCGGTGCGCCAGTCGGGCAGGCCGGTTTCGCCCAGTAGGGCCTCGGGGAAGATCTGGCGCTCGTACACAGGCAACTGGCGGCGGGGCACAAACTTGTTCTGCGATGCACTCCACGAACCTTGCGCGGTGTGCACGCCACCGGCGTCGGCCACGGGGCCCTTGAACACCCACTCGGGCAGCGGTGCCTTGCACAGGGCTTTGCCAGCGTCGATGTCTTCCTGGATCATCTTCGCGACTTCGAGCCAACCGGCTTCTTGCCACAGCTCGAAGGGGCCCTGCTTCATGCCAAAGCCCCAGCGCATGGCCTGGTCCACGTCGCGGGCGTTGTCGGCAATGGTGGCCAGGTGCACGGCGGCGTAATGGAAGCTGTTGCGCAGGATGGCCCACAGGAACTGGCCGGGCGCGCCTTCGGCGTTGCGCAGCAGGCGCAGGCGTTCAGCGGCGGGCTTCTTGAGCATGCGCGCATACACCTCGTCGGCCTTCTGGCCGGCGGGCACGTATTCTTCGCTGTCCAGCTCAAAGCGCATCACATCGCGGCCGACCTTCTTGAAGAAGCCTGCCTTGGTCTTCTGACCCAGGTTGCCCAGCTCGAGCAGCTTTTTCAGCACGGCGGGCGTGCCAAAGCTTTCGTAGAACGGGTCGGTCTCAATGCTCAGGTTGTCCTGCAGCGTCTTGATCACGTGGGCCATGGTGTCCAGACCCACCACGTCGGCGGTGCGGAAGGTGCCGCTGGATGCACGGCCGAGCTTCTTGCCCGTGAGGTCGTCCACCACGTCGAAGGTCAGACCGAAGTTCTCGACTTCCTTCATCGTGGCCAGCATGCCGGCGATGCCCACGCGGTTGGCCACGAAGTTGGGTGTGTCGTGCGCGCGCACCACGCCTTTGCCCAGGCCGCTGGTGACGAAGGCTTCGAGCTGGTCCAGCACTTCGGGCTGGGTGGTGGGGGTGTTGATCAGCTCCACCAGCGTCATGTAGCGCGGGGGGTTGAAGAAGTGGATGCCGCAGAAACGGGGCTTGATGCTCTCGGGCAGCACTTCGCTCAATTTGGTGATCGACAGGCCCGAGGTGTTGGACGCCAGGATGGCGTGCTTGGCCACGTGGGGCGCGATCTTGGTGTAGAGGTCGAGCTTCCAGTCCATGCGCTCGGCAATGGCCTCGATCACGAGGTCGCATTCCTTGAGCAGGTGCATGTGCTCTTCGTAGTTGGCCTGCTGGATCAGCGCCGCATCGTCGGCCACACCCAGGGGCGAGGGCTTGAGCTTCTTGAGGCCTTCGACGGCCTTGGTGACGATGCCATTCTTCGGGCCTTCCTTGGCAGGCAGGTCGAACAGCACCACGGGCACCTTCACGTTGACGAGGTGGGCGGCAATCTGCGCGCCCATCACGCCTGCGCCGAGCACGGCGACTTTTTTCACTTGAAAACGAGCCGTAGGGCGAGTTTCGATAAATCGGGACATGGGTTGGGTTCCTGGTTGGGGCGCTGCGCGACACCGCTGGGGTGCGCGCGGCCACGGGAATGGGGTTTACTGGACGCGGATCCAGGTTTGCGTGCGACCAAACGGGCCGATCGAGCCGCGCACTTCGAGCTTCTTGCCGCCCTCGATGGGGGTCATGCGCAGGGTGTAGTTGCGACCGTTCTCAGGGTCGAGAATCTTGCCGCCCTCCCACACTTCTTTGCCGTCGGCCTTCTTGGCGCCACGGATGATCTCCAGCCCGAGAATGGGCTTGCCCTTGCGGTCGTCCGAGCATTCGTCGCAGACCTCATCGGGCTTGGCGTCCTTGGACAGGCGCTTTTCCAGCGCTCCGTGCAGCACGCCGCCGCCAATGTCGCGGATGCGGATCTCGGCCTTGGCCTCGCCGGTCTTGTCATCGATGTTGCGCCACAGGCCTTCGGGCGTCATCTGCGCCCAGGCCGGCAGCGCACCCGCTACCAAAACAATAGCTGCTACCGCTTTGAACATCTGCGCTCCCTGGCAAAAAGGCTTGAAATCCGCATCCGGCACCGATCAGGCCAGGGCCAGATCGGTGTCCATCAGCACCTTGCTGCCGGCACGGGCGGTGCGCATCAGCGTGGCGGTTTCGGGGAACAGCTTGGCGAAGTAGAAGCGCGCGGTCTGCAGCTTGGCGCCGTAGAACGGGTCGGTGTTGCCGGCTGCGATCTCGCGCAGGGCGACCTGGGCCATGCGGGCGAACAGGTAGCCGAACACCAGGTGGCCGGCCACGCGCAGGTAGTCCACCGCAGCAGCGCCCACTTCGTCGGGGTTTTGCATGCCCTTGAAGCCGATCTCGGTGGTGAACTTGGTCATCTGGTCGCCCAGCATGGCCACGGGGTTGATGAACTCGGCCATGCGCTCGTTCACGCCCTCTTCTTCCACCAGCTGGCCAATCAGCTTGCCCAGCTTTTTCAGCGTGGCGCCGTTGTTGCCCAGCACCTTGCGGCCCAGCAGGTCGAGCGACTGGATGGTGTTGGTGCCTTCATAGATCATGTTGATGCGGTTGTCCCGCACGTACTGCTCCATGCCCCATTCCTTGATGAAGCCGTGGCCGCCGAAGACCTGCATGCACGCGTTGGTGCTGATGTGGCCGTTGTCGGTGATGAAGGCCTTGACGATGGGGGTCAGCAGGGCCACGAGTTCTTCGGAATCCTTGCGCACCTTTTCATCGGGGTGGCTGTGCACCTTGTCCAGCAGCAGCGTGCAGAAGATCTGCAGCGCGCGGCCACCTTCGGCGTAGGCCTTGGCGGTGAGCAGCATCTTGCGCACATCGGGGTGCACGATGATGGGGTCGGCGTCCTTGTCCTTGGCCTTGGGGCCCGACAGGCTGCGCGACTGGATGCGGTCCTTGGCGTAGGCCAGGGCGTTCTGGTAAGCCACTTCGGTCAGGCCCAGCGACTGGTTGCCCACGCCCAGACGGGCGGCATTCATCATCACAAACATGGCAGCCAGGCCCTTGTTGGGCTGGCCCACCATGGTGCCGATGGCGCCGTCCAGAGCGATCTGCGCGGTGGCGTTGCCGTGGATGCCCATCTTGTGCTCCAGGCCCGTGCAGAAGATCGGGTTGCGCTCGCCCAGGGAGCCGTCGGCATTGACGTTGAACTTGGGCACCACAAACAGACTGATGCCCTTGCTGCCCTTGGGCGCATCGGGCAGGCGGGCCAGCACCAGGTGAACGATGTTGGCGGCCATGTCATGCTCACCGGCGCTGATGAAGATCTTGTTGCCGGTGATCTTGTAGGTGCCGTCGGCCTGGGGTTCGGCCTTGGTGCGCATCAGGCCCAGGTCGGTACCGCAATGGGGTTCGGTCAGGCACATGGTGCCGGTCCATTCGCCGCTGGTCAGCTTGGGCAGGTACAGGGCCTTCTGGGCGTCGGTGCCGTGGGCGTGCAGGGCTTCGTATGCGCCGTGCGACAGGCCGGGGTACATCGTCCAGGCCTGGTTGGCCGAGTTCAGCATCTCGTACAGGCACTGGTTCAGCACGAAAGGCAGGCCCTGGCCGCCATAGGCCGGATCGCAGCTCAGCGCTGCCCAGCCGCCTTCCACGTACTTGGCATACGCGTCCTTGAAGCCGGTGGGGGTCTTCACTTCGTGCGTGGTCTTGTTCAGCACGCAGCCTTCGGTGTCGCCGCTGATGTTAAGCGGGAACGCGACTTCGGCGGCAAACTTGCCGGCCTCTTCGATCACGGCGTTGATGGTGTCCACATCCACTTCGGCGTGGGGTGGCATCGCCTTGAATTCATCACTGACCTTGAGCACTTCGTGCATGACGAATTGCATGTCGCGCAGGGGCGGCGTATAGGTAGGCATGGGTTTACTCCTTGGATGTGGTGGTTTGGTTGGAAACTTTGCGGCGCGCCACTGTGGGTGCCTTGGCTGCCGCTGTCGGCGCGCTGTAACGCGCCAGAATGTTGTGAAAGCCCACGACGGCCCGGTCGATGGAGCCCGGGGTCTGCAGGAACCGCGCTTCGTAGTGCAGCGCGAGAATCAGGCCATGGATCTCGAAGAGCATCTGCTCTTCCTTGGTGTCGGCCCGCAGCTCGCCCAGTTCCTTACACTGCTCGATGGCGCGGCGCATGGCGGCATGCCAGGTCAGCACCGAACTGGCCAGCGCATCGCGCACGGGGCCGGTGCGGTCGTCAAACTCGACCGCGCCGCTGATGTAGATGCAGCCCGAGTCGATTTCGATGGAGGTGCGCTTCATCCAGTTGTCGAACAGCGCCGACAAACGCGCCACGCCGCGCGGGGCGGACATGGCGGGGTAGAACACTTCCTGCTCGAAGCGGGTGTGGTATTCGCGGATCACGGAGATCTGCAGCTCTTCGCGCGAGCCAAAGTGGGCGAACACGCCCGACTTGCTCATGCCCGTGACGTCGGCCAGCGCCCCGATGGAAAGGCCCTCTAGACCGATGTGGGTGGCCAGGCCCAGCGCCGCCTCGACGATGGCCGCCTTGGTCTGCTGGCCCTTTTGCAGTGCACGGCCCGTACCGCTGCGAGCGCGCGGAATGCGGGTGACCTGGCGGGATTCGGGGGTGGAGGACATGGGCACGAATAAAAACGAACGTTCGTTCTATTCTGCAGCAATTTACCCGCACACCCCAAGCCCCCGGAAAAAATAGGGAGACGCACCCAAACCACCCGTTGCAGCCGCGCCACCTTTGCTGGGTAACGCTGCCTCAGCCGTCTGCTGGCTACAGCATCAGCGCCAGACTGGCCTCCAGGTGCTCGGTGGGCAAGCGCCGAAACCCCGAGCGGGCATAGCCCTGCAGCCGCCCGACCACAAAGGCCGTCAGCACGCTGGCCGCCACCTGGGCGTCCACCGTGGGCGTGCTGGATGCAGCCGTAGTAGCCCGCAGGCACTGGCGCAGGGTGGATTCGATGCGGTCAAAAAACTGGTTCATGCGCTGCTGCAGGCGCTCGTGCTCGAACACCAGCGCGTCGCCCACCATCACCCGCACCATGCCAGGGTTGCGTTCGCCAAACTGCAATACCAGAGCCACGATGCGGGCAGCCTGGCGCGCGCCCGCGTCGGCAGGCTGTGCGGGGTCAGGCACATCGCGCCCGGTGATCTGCTGCACCAGCGTGAACACCGACTGCTCGATGAAATCGATCAAGCCCTCGAACATCTGCGCCTTGCTGGCGAAGTGGCGGTACAGCGCGGCCTCGCTGACCGACAGGCGTGCGGCCAACGCGGCGGTGGTGATGCGTTCGGCCCCCGGCTGCTCCAGCATGGCGGCCAGGGCCTGCAGGATCTGGATGCGCCGCTCCCCGGGCTTGGGCCGCTTGCGGGCAGCCACAACATCACCCGCTTCGGCGGTACTGGCGGACTCGGGGAGGGGCGAGATTTCAGACATGCAGGACAGGGACTCCGGTGGGCCCCGCGCCCGGAACACATGCCACCGGGCATGGTCGGATCACGGCAGGGCGTGGATCACGATGTCACGTCTTGCAGCAGCCAGGAGGAGTCGGGGCGCCAGCTGTTTGCACAAGTCAATCGTGTGTGGAAATGATTCTCGCACAGGCCCCAAAGCGATCCCCGCGGGCCCTGGCAGGCCTCAGGGCACGCACCACTACAGCGGGAACACCACCGCCACCACGAGCCCCCGCCCCTGGGGGCCGGTGCCCAGCGTCAGCGCGGCGCGGTGCACACGGGCAATCTCGTCCGCAATCGCCAGCCCCAGGCCGGTGCCCTCACCGCCCGCGCCGGGCACGCGGTAGAAGCGCTGCAGCACGCGGGTGCGCTCACTCTCCGGCACCCCCGGGCCGTCGTCCTCCACCTCCATGTAGGGACGTGGCGGACCCAGACGCCCCTGGCGCAGTCCGCAGCGGATGGTGACCACGCCCCCCGGCGGGGTGTACTTGATGGCGTTGTCCACCAGGTTGGACAACAGCTCGCGCAGCAGCCAGCCGTGGCCTGTGACATGCACCAGCTGCACATCGAGCCCCAAATCCAGGCCCTTGCCGGTAGCGGCGTCCAGAAAGTTCTCGAGCAGCGATTCGCACAGGTCCTTGAGGTCCACCCGCTGCGGCGGTTGCGCATCCAGGCTGCGGGCATCGGCCCGGGACAGCGCCAGCAGCTGGTGCGCCAGCTGCGAAGTGCGGCGCGTGGCATTGCGCAGCTTCTCGATCTGATCAACTCCTAAAACAATAGCACCATGCGCACGATCTTCATGCGCTAGCGGCATTTTTCGGTCGAAATCCGGGAAAGAGGTGCGGGGTGGCGCTGCCGCCTTGGCCATCATGGCCCAGGCCTCGACCTGGGCCTGCAGGCCTGCGAGGGGCGTACGCAGCTGGTGCGCCGCGTCGGCCACAAAGCGCCGCTGCCCCTCCGCCTGCGCGTTGACCAGCGCAAACAGGCGGTTGAGCGAGTGCACCAGGGGGCGCACCTCGTCGGGCGATGCGGCCTCGTCGATGGGGCTGAGGTCCCGCGGCGAGCGGCGCTCCACCGCCTCGGCCAAACCCACCAGGGGCTTGAAGGCCTGCCGCACCGCCCAGTGGATCGCAAAACCCGCCGCCACCAGCAGCACCAGGTTGGGCAACAACACGCGCAGCAGCAGTTGTTGCGCCCATTTCTGGCGCGGGTCTGACCCGTCGGCCAGAGCCACCACCAGCTCGCCCGCCCCTGTGCGCCCGCGCTGTGCCGCCACCCGGTAGGTCACCCCGCCGAATTCCACGCTGTGGAACTCCGGGGCCTGGGTGGTGGGCACGGCGCCATGCACCCAGCCCTCGCCCAGCAGCAGGCGGCCGGAGGTGTCACGCACGCTGTAGGCTGCAAAGCCGGCGTTCTGACGCAGGAAGTCTTCAATGGGCGGCGCGAGCAGGAGCAACGGCGGGTCGTTGTCGTGAATGGGTGGCGCCAGCACCGAATCGGCCAACGCCGGCAGCAGCCGTACCAGCCGCTGGTCGTGCTGGCCAGCCGCCTCGTCGGCCGATCGGTAGTCCAGCCAGACCCCCACCAGCGCCAGCACACACAGCGGCAACACCAGCATCAGCAACAGCCGGGTGCGCAAATCCGACGTCATTGCGCGCAAACCGGGCCGCCGGGAGGAGTTCTTCTTCCAAAGCATGGCGGGGCGGCCGAGAGATGCGGGTGAGAAAGTTGCTGCTCAGGGGGCCTGCAGTTCGAGGCGGTACCCAAAGCCCCGGATGGACCGCAGCGCCACGCCGTGGGGTTCCAGCTTGCCCCGCAGGCGCGAGACATAGACCTCCACAGCGTTGGGGGTGATCTCCTTGTCCCACCCCGTTAGCGCCTGAAGGAGCTTGTCTTTGCTCGCGGGCTTGGGCGCGTTGATGAGCAGGTATTCAAGCACTGTCCACTCGCGGGGTCCCAGTTCGATGACCTGTTCACCCGCCGGCGTACGCATACTGGCCCGGCGCCCGGCCGTGTCCAATTCCAGCGGGCCAAAACTCAGCACGGCCGTGGTCGCAGCCTGGGAACGGCGCAGCAGCGCCCGCAGGCGTGCCAGCAGCTCAGGCAGCTCAAACGGCTTGACCATGTAGTCGTCAGCCCCCAGGTCCAGCCCCTGCACCCGGTCATGCAGCGCGTCTCGCGCTGTCAGGATCAACACGGGCATGGCAGGGCTTGCCATGTCCGGGCGGCGCAGGCGGCGTGTCAGCTCCAGGCCGTCCATGGCAGGCAGCCCGATGTCGATGATGGCGGCATCAAACGACTCGGCGCGCAGTACCTCCTCGGCCCGCTCGCCGCTGCCCACCCAGTCCACTGCGTAACCCGCGTCGGTGAGCCCCAGCTTGATGCCGCTGGCCACCATCACATCGTCTTCGACCAACAGCAGGCGCATGGTGCCCTCACGCGGGGAGATCAGTGGGACCGGATCATGGTGCCGTAGGCCTGGTCGGTCAGGATCTCCAGCAGCATGGCATGGGGCACACGTCCGTCAATAATGTGCACGGCATTCACGCCGGCTTTGGCAGCATCCAGCGCGCCGGCGATCTTGGGCAGCATGCCGCCCGAGATCGTGCCGTCGGCAAACAGTTCGTCGATACGGCGGGCCGTCAGGTCGGTCAGCAGGTTGCCGGCCTTATCGAGCACACCGGGCGTGTTGGTCAGCAGCATCAGCTTTTCGGCCCGCAACACCGTGGCCAGCTTGCTGGCCACCACATCCGCGTTGATGTTGTAGCTCTCGTTGTTCTCGCCAAAACCAATCGGGCTGATGACGGGAATGAACGCATCGTCCTGCAGCGCCTTCACCACGCTGGGGTCGATGGAGACGATGTCGCCCACCTGCCCCACGTCGTGTTCGATGGTGGGGTCCTTGCTGTCCACCATCTTGAGCTTTTGCGCGCGGATCATGCCGCCGTCCCGGCCGGTCAAG
Source organism: Acidovorax sp. M14 (assembly GCF_049331375.1). Classification (NCBI taxonomy): domain Bacteria; kingdom Pseudomonadati; phylum Pseudomonadota; class Betaproteobacteria; order Burkholderiales; family Comamonadaceae; genus Acidovorax; species Acidovorax sp. M14. Next base: position 771,322 of record NZ_CP186263.1, on the reverse strand, counting down.
CCCACGGCCTTGCCACCAGCCTGATTGATCAGACCCACGATGTCCTGCTGCACCTCGCCCGCCAGCACCCATTCGACCACTTCCATGGTCTCGGCATCGGTCACGCGCATGCCCTGGATGAACTCGCCCTTCTTGCCCAGGCGGTTGAGCGCCGTCTCAATCTGCGGGCCGCCACCGTGCACCACCACGGGGTTCATGCCCACCAGCTTGAGCAGCACCACATCCTCGGCAAAGTCTGCCTGTAGGGCCGGGTCGGTCATGGCGTTGCCGCCGTACTTGATGACCATGGTCTTGCCATGGAACTTGCGGATGTAAGGCAGCGCCTGGGCCAGGATTTCAGCCTTGTCGCGCGGGGCAATCGAAAGAAGGTCGGTCATGGAGGCGTGCCATCCGAAGAAAACAGTGAGGCGCAAATTGTGCCGCATTCGCCGGGCGCGCGAAGACAAGAAGACTTCAGTGCCGCAGCCAGTTTGGTACTTTGAACCGCACGATGGCCAGATAGGCCATGACGTAGCTGACTACAAACAACCCGCAAAACGCCATGAGCAAGGGGGTGTTGTTCCAGAACAGCACCGCCGGCACCACGGTCAAGAGCGTGAAGCCCCACAGATAGGGTGAGGTGCGGTTGTTGCGCATAAGCACCCGGCGGGACTCATCATCGTGAAACACCCCGCGCACGATGCGGCGGTAGATGAGCTGGTGGAAGTGCAGAGCATCCGCCACCCCCGGAGAAACCCCACGCACCGCCTTGCGGTAGATGGAAAAAACCGTCTCCCACACCGGGTAGATCAGCAGCAGCATCGGGAACCAGGGCGACACGTCTGCGTTGCGCTGTACCAGCGATATGCTGGCCATGGCGATCACCACGCCCCACACATAGGCCCCGCCATCACCGGCAAACAACATGCCCCGCGGGTAGTTCCAGACCAGAAAGCCGCCGGTGGCCGCAGCGGTGGATACGAGGAGTGCCGCCAGCGCACGATCGCCCACCTGCAGCGCCACGTGAGCCAGGGCCAGGCAAACAATCAAGGCCACCATTCCAGCCAGTCCGTTGTAGCCGTCGATGATATTGAAGGCGTGGGGTAGGCCTGCGACGGCCAGCACAACGATGGCGAGACCTAACCAAGGGGCGGCAGCCAAAACGGCATCCAACCAAGGCAAACCCATGCGAGGCAGGCTTAGACCCGACAAACCTACGGCCAATGCGCCGGATACTCCGGTCAACGTCAGCCGGTAACGCACGGAAAGGCGCTGGGTAAGGTCTTCCGCAATACCGCCCACGGCAGCAGGAAGCACCACGAGCAGCCAACCCACCACCCAGTAGTCGAGTCGCAAGGAGCCTGGATCTCCCCAGTGAGTAGACTGCAGCACTCCCAGCGCCCATCCGACGGCAGTCCCGAGCACCAGCGCCGCCCCCCCGAGCCGAGGAACATGCCCCAGGTGAAACCGCTGCGGCATGTTGTCGCCATAAACAGCGGCATGCTCGCGCCCCCATCGCACTATGAGCCCCGCAGCCACCGCCGCTACCAAAAAACCGACCACAGACAACCAAATCATGGGGTGCCGATGGTACCTTTGATGGGACGGACTCCAGTTAGCAACTGTAGCGACTGACGATAGACAGGGGATGTCCAGAGCCGCATCAAGCTTCGAACGTGCCAAGCAAGGTGATTTAACCGACGCCCACTGGCCCGCTGGCCGATGTGGATGACCTGGACCGGCGCTTGAAGTAGCCGCCCCCCCCGAAGCCGGAGTCTGAGACAAAAGTCCACATCTTCACAATACATAAAGTAACGCTCATCAAACCCACCCATACCGTGCCACACGGCAGCGGGCATCAGTAGGCAAGCTGCATTCACCCAATCCACTCGGTGCTCAGTCTGTTTCAAAAAGCGCCGACGGAACAGCGCCAGCGGCGACGGAATTTCGCGCTCGCTGTCCTGTACACGCCCCGCGCCATCCACTTGGACGGGGTAAGCGCAGCTATCCGGTTGACCTTCCAGAATCTGAACCAGCGGGACGAACGGGTCTTCCCGCAACACGACGTCCGGATTGAGCACACATACGAAACCTTCTGCAACACCAGCCAAAGCCCGGTTGTGATTGGCACCGAAGCCCCTAGGAAAGGAGTTTCGGACAATATCGAGTGCAAAGGGGAGTTGGTTGGCAGCCGGCCACAGGGGCTCGGGCTCAGGCACGTTCAGCGTGAGCACGACCCTTGCGACCATCGGAGAATTCAGGCGGGCCAGCGCCTCCAGCAACGCTTGGATCTGAGGGCCGTGGGCATGGCTGACGATCGAAACGACAACGGATGGCGGGGAACGGGAGGCTAAATGTGACACCCGAGTATTGTCGTTTGGATGGCGCCCCAGTTGTAACAATATCCTTTAGGCACCGCGACAAGCACCGTCATAATTCCGGGATGACGCAAACAATTGAGGACTTGCACGTCTATCTACGTAGCATTCGTCCCGAAGAACGAACCTCACTCTCCACGCTCGCCGAGATGATTCCACCAGGCTCCAGGGTGCTGGACCTGGGATGCGGCAGTGGCGCGCTGGGCCAGTATCTCGCCGAAACCCGCCAATGTGTCACTGACGGTGTCACCTGGAGCGAAGCCGAGGCGGCCCACGCCCGGCCTCACTACCGCTATGTGCATGTGGCGGACCTGGAAACCGCCGACCTGCACGCCCTGTTCGCGGCTGATCGCTATGACGCCATCGTCTGCGCGGACGTTCTCGAACACCTGCGGCGTCCGGAGCTGGTGCTGACCGCATGCCGTAGCATGCTCACGCCCGAGGGCCGGCTTCTCATTTCGGTGCCGAACGCTAGTTACAGCGGCCTGATCGCCGAGCTGCTCAAGGGCGAGTTCAAGTACCGCAAGGAAGGTTTGCTGGACGAAACCCACCTGCGTTTTTTCACGCGCCGGTCTCTGATACGTTTCATGGCAGAGCAGCGCTGGGCCATCGAGTCGCTGGAAGTCATCGAGCGGCCGATTCCTGAGTCGGAGTTTCAGATCGAGTTCGACGACCTCCCCCCCGCAGTCGCGCGGTTCCTGCTTTCTAGCCCCGACGCGCTGAGCTATCAATTCGTGGGTGCCGCCCGTCCGGTGGAGTCAGCCGATCAGGCCGCCACAACACAGGAGTCGTTTCCTGCAGCGGGCAAGGCACACTTTTCGGCCGAACTCTACATTGGTCGCAATGGCCAGTACCGCGAGACTGACAAGCTCACTGCTTCGGGCGTGATCGGTGAGGAGCGACAGGTCGTGCGCTTCGTCCTACCTGCCAGCGAAACGCCCTACACCCATCTACGGCTCGACCCAGCCGACCGCGCTGGCTACCTGCACCTTTACGGCATCACACTCAAAAACACCGACGGCGCCACGCTCTGGCACTGGAGCGCGCAGGCCGCCCAGCGATCATTGCTGGCGACGACGCGGCACCACGACATCGTCTGGCAGGCCCCCCTGCCGGCGGCTAGCGGAGCGACCCTGATTCTGATGTCCGGCGAGGATCCCTGGTTTGAGTTACCCATCGCCGAACAGGTTCTCACCGATCACAGCGACCACAGCTTGGCCCTTGACATCGAACTGGGCTGGCCGATGTCTACCGACTACTTGGCGCTGTCGGCCACCGTTCTTCCACTACACGACCGCATTGCGGAGTTGGAAGCAGCGCTCAGAGACACGCAAGGGCATCTGCAACAGGTGCAAACCAGCCTAGCGTCAGATCTGGCGACTGCGCGCAGCCGCAATGCGCTCCTCGAAGAATGCCACCGTGCCACGGCGCACCAGCGGGCCACGTGGCAGTTGGAAGCCACGCGTTTGCAGCGTGACTACGACGAACTGGCCTGGCACCTGAAGAATATCGAAGCCTCCACTGTTTTCCGCGCCACACGCCCCCTGGTGCACGCAAAAATGCGCATTGACCGATTGCTGGGCCGCACGCCCAAAAGGAGCAGTGCCGCGGCAACCTCCGACCCACAGCCCATTGCCGCCCCTGACCATCCGGTAGATGTCATCGTACCGGTCTACCGCGGTCTGGCGGATACCCGCCTGTGTGTCGAATCCGTGCTGGCCAGTTCGTGCAGCAGCCCGTACCGCCTGATCGTGATCAATGATGCCAGTCCCGAGCCCGAGGTAACAAAGTGGCTGCGCGAAAAGGCCGCACAGGACAGTCGCATCATGCTGCTTGAAAATGCCGAAAACCTGGGCTTCGTAGGCACAGTGAATCGGGGCATGGCACTGAGCGACTGCCACGACGTGCTGCTGCTCAACAGCGACACGGAAGTCGCCAACGACTGGCTGGACCGCATCCGCCGCGCCGCCTACAGCGACCGGAAGGTGGCGTCCGTCACCCCGTTCTCGAACAACGCGACCATCTGCAGCTATCCGCGGTTCTGCGAAGGCAACGACCTGCCGGAGGGGTACAGCACTGCAAGGCTAGACGCCCTGTGCGCCGTAACAAATCCTGGCGCGGTGGTGGATGTGCCCACTGGCGTGGGCTTTTGTATGTACATCCGCCGCGATTGCCTGGCGGAGGTCGGCCTGTTCGACACCGAGAACTTCGGCAAAGGGTACGGCGAGGAAAACGACTTCTGCCAGCGGGCGGCCGCCAAGGGCTGGCGCAACCTTCACAACCTCGACACTTTCGTGCTGCACACTGGTGGAGTGAGCTTTGGCGACAGCAAGAGCCCCCGCGAACGAGCAGCCATGGAAACGCTCAGGCGGCTGCATCCTCGCTACGAGAAAGCTGTCATGGCGTTCGTGCAGACGGACCCTGCGCAAGCCTTCCGTCTGGCGATCGACGCCGCTAGGATCGCGCAGGCAGGCCTGCCTACCGTGTTGGCTGTGCTGCACGACCGCGCGGGCGGAACCCTTCGCCACGTGCGCGAATTGGCGCAGCATTTGGCAGACAAAGCAGTGTTCCTGACCCTCAAGCCAGCCCCTGGTCATAGCGTGGTTCTGGAGCTTGCCGCACAAAAGGAAGGCTTTCAGCTGGTCTTCCGGCTCGCCGACCAATTACCGGACTTGGTAGAGATTTTGCAAAAGCTTGGCGTGGCCCATATCCACTACCATCATCTGCTGGGCCACGATCCCGTAATCATGGATTTGCCGCACCAACTGGGCATAGCTTACGACTTCACAGCACACGACTTCTACAGCTACTGCGCGCATATTTCCTTGACAGGAAAGGACAACCGCTATGCCAGAGAACCTCAGCCTGGCGTGTGCGCCTGCTGCTCGCCCGAAGATGCGGCGCCCGCAGGCACCGGCACAATCGCAGATTGGCGGCACCGCAACGAGCTATTCCTTACAAACGCACGGCATGTCTTTGCTCCAAGCCATGACACAGCCCGGCGCATCGCCGCGTTCGCACCGGGCGCGCGCGTTAGGGTAGTTCCCCACACGGACTTAAATAACGCTAGCGCAGTAACACTGGAAGCTCCGGCTCCTCAGCCCCTACCCGCCAACGCCCCACTCAAGATCGCCGTTATCGGAGCACTCAGTGCAATCAAAGGCGCGGACTTGCTGGAGGCGACGGCGGTCGAAGCTGCAAAGCAGAGGGTAAATGTAGAGTTTCACCTACTGGGTTATGGATATCGCCATCTGCAGACGCAGCCGCGTGCCAAGCTGACTGTCCATGGCCAGTATGAGGAGTCGGATCTTCCGGGTCTGCTCGAATGGCTGAAGCCCGATCTCGTGTGGTTCCCAGCGCAGTGGCCGGAGACATATAGCTACACGCTGAGTGCCGCATTGCAGTCTGCATTACCCGTGGTAGTCACCGACTTGGGAGCGTTCGCAGAGCGCGTTGCTGCCCGGCCGTGGAGTTGGGTGTTTCGTTGGGACCTCAGTGCCAAGGAGTGGATTGATGCATTCACCGACATCCAAGCAAAACATTTCGTGCTAGGCCAGCCTCCCGCACCGACTGTGAGCCTCTTGGATTGCGCCGCGGCGACTGTTCGCTCAGATGATTGGCACTACCGATCCGAGTACTTTGCCGAGCAAGCCGCTCCCCGGCGCAGCTCGGCACAGCCATTGAGCAGCGACGCGCTCCAGGTCTATTTACCCCAAAAGGCTTCTGTCCTTGGTGCGAAATCAGGTCTCTTGAGCGCGGTGGTCTACTTGCGGTCGGTGCCAGTCCTTCGCAGTGTGGCCCAGTGGATTCCGGCTCATTGGCAACGCGGAGTCAAGAACTGGTTGAGGTCTTGATCCAAGTCCTGCGGATGACACCCAACCACCGATGTGCTGCGATGATGCAAGGACGCTCCACCCAGAACCATGACAAAAGCGCAAGCACCAGCACCGGCAATAGCGACAGCACGAAGCATGCCGCAAGCGACCAGCCTTGGCGCAGACACAGGGCCGTTGCAGCTTGCTGGACGGGGAACGCATAAATGTATACCCCATAGGAAATATCGGTACGCTCTGATCGCCCGGACTCAACCCGAGCCATTCCCGCATGGGCTGCATAGAAAGTGCCACAGGCAACCAGCATCCATACACAAGCCTGCCGTAACAGCTCACTTTCAACCGAAGACGCAGTAACCACCGCTACACCAGCAGCCAGCGCCATCCATAGTCGTGGGCGTACTGCGTATGCAGCCAACGACGAGCCGATAAAGAACGGGACCCCAAAGCCACAGAAGTCCCGCCAGCGAAATGCAGCCGATAGGAAGCCGCCGCCAGCCTCAATACCTCTGTCCCAATGCCATTGACGCGCTCCCTCCCACAGCAATACAAGCGCACTCGCTGCCAGTGGGTACACCCATCGGCGTTCGCGTGAGACTATCGCAATGGCAGCGAGGGCCAAATACATCGAGACTTCATAGCGAATAGTCCACAATGAACCGTTGACGGCACGAGCAAACGGGTTACTTTCAAATACGCCTGGCAAGGTCTGTACCGTGGCGAGCCCTAGGGAATTGTTGGCGAAGTTCAGCCAAGTCCCCCCAGCGCGCCAATAAGCAGATGAAGTCAGTGTGGTGACGGCCCAGCCTAATACAAAAACGGAAAAAGCCACGGCCACAATAAGCCCAGGGAAAATACGCATCGCGCGCTTGATTCCGAACGCTCGCCAATCGGGCTCGCGGACCCAGCTTTGGTAGACCAAATATCCGCTGATGAAAAAAAACACATATACCGCTACAGACCCCAAGCTGTGCCCTGGGAACAGCACTGGCAAATGCAGGCGGTAGAGAAAATCGCCGTGAGCCACCATAACGGCCAGCGCGGCCATCAGCCTTAGCAGGTCGAAGCGATTAGCCATGCGACTCGCGCTACACCGATCGCGCCATGCTCTGCTCCTGCGGCTTGCGCAGCAAGAGTAAAACTTCGTTGTTGCGCAACAGTTCTTCTGGGTACTGAGCCAACAATTCCGGCGGCGGATTGAGGTCCACTTTGCGCCGCTCCTGCCGTTCCACAGTGAAGCCTGCCAGTTCGACAAGATCCACCAACTCATCGGCGTTCAAGCGATTGAGCGCTTGGTACTCCTTGAACACAAAGCGCTTGTATCCGTCCACACCAAAATCCGCAAAACCGAAATCCACTTCCGAAGCATCAATCGGCCCCTCGTGGTTCTTCACGATCTGCCACAACGCCTCTTCCCCAACCTGCAGGTGGTGCCATGGAACATCGTCGTAGCGCCTCAAATGCGAGCCATACGGAGAGTAAAACAATGGCTCGATCTGCAAGAAAAACACGCCCCCCGGCCGAAGACAGGTGTACAGATCTCGCAAGATAGGCAGCAGTTGATCACGCTGCACATGCTCAAAAGTCGACCAACTCATGATGCCGTCGATGCCCTGATGCCTGCTCGCTAAAGGCGCGCCAGGGGATATTGTTTCGAAACTCAGCGCAGAGGGAATCCGCTGCATGCCCAACTGCTCGCGCGCTATGCGGGGCAGCTTGGCGTACTCGCGGCGTATGTCTACGCCGTGGATGGCCGTTGCGCCAAACCTCAACACCAAAGCCAAGTCAGTAATGCCATCGCCACAGCCAAAATTGAGCAAATGCGCCGTGCGCACATCCAATGCGCTCCCTATCCACTGTTGCACTACATCTGCCGCGTATTCAAAGTGGGCTCGAAACCATTCATCGGTGATTTGCGATGGATCCCAGCGAGCACGCCCAAAAAAGCGCTCCTGGAGCTTCAACGTCCATAGAAGGCGGCTCATAAGGAGGGCTTTCGCAGTACATAGGCATCCTGGTGGTTCCAGAAGTGCACCGGCGCTTCATGCACCAATTGGTGGGCCCCCACGGTCTCGGCAATACGGGCTCGCACAAATTCAGGAGCGGTGAAAGTCGTACCGTACTCCTGTACATCGATCGCATTCGACTCGCTGGAGGCTGCAAAGAAAAAGCCGTCCTGATCCAGACTAACGTTGTCAAAGCGCGCGGCCTTCAGACCGTGCGTGCTAAACACCAGCAACCCGCCAGGGGCCACTGCGCCATACAACGCAGCCAGCCACCGTGCCCAAGTTGAACGGGGCAAATGGCTGAACAGCGACAGCACGAACACTAGATCGTATTGCCTTGGCCAGCGAACCTCTTCGGGAGTGCTGGCAGACAGGAAGCCCTCCACACCGAACGTGGAGCGCGAGAATTCCACCGCACTAGGCACTACATCTGACACGGTCACATGCCCCGGGCCCATTGCCTTCACCAAGTGGCGAGTAAAACGACCATGGCCGCTGGCGAACTCCAGCACCTGCGGCGTGTGCAACAGCGGCTGATCCACAGCCTCCAGCAGAAGCATCAACTCCGACAAAGTGCGCCAACCGTCGGCCAAATAGTCACGCAGGGGATTACGACAGGAATGATGGTTCTTGAAAAATCCAAAAATATCATCCTCTGTGGAGATGGAGCAGTTCAGCCCCATCACATTGGTGTACGAGCCGACCAGTTCGTGATCTTCGATCAAGGCATGGGCAGCCAATACCACGTCGCGTTCGTCACGAGCCCGACTCAGAACTTGGGCAGCAGCCGTGCGATCACCACGCTCGAGCAACGCACGCCCCTCCTCCAGTAGCTGCACACCAAGGGACAGCGAATGGCTTCCATCTGAAATTACAGTCATCTTGTGGTTCCAATCAAGCACGGATTATCGGCGCCTGCAGCAGAGCTCCGGGCCATGCGGAGCGGTCGGCTAGCTCCAGTGGTGCGGCAGGCGTACCAACCCAGGCAGTGGCTTGGGGAAAATAAAGCGGAAATGCAAGAACTGAAACCACTCGTCATACACAGCCAGCCCTGTTTCGTCGAACAAGAACGCACTGATCACATAGTCACCGCTGTGCAACGGCAGATCCGGAAAATGCAGCACAGCACGCCAAGTGCCATCGTCTAGTTGCACAGGGGCAGCCCCGTCCTCATGGGTTGCGAGCGAGGTGATGCCCACGCCCTTGGACTGCTCAATCATGAAACCAATGTGCGGCCGCTCGCTGCCTCGTCCACGCGCTGTGATCGTCACGACCAGATCCTGCCCTTGCAGCACCGCGGGCTGCCCGCCTTGGGGTTCCGCCAGGTTTTCCACGTCCACCGACAAAATGCAAGCTCCAGCCCCGGGACTTTCTGACTTCCGCGCCGCCGGCGACGAGGCAGCTTTCGCCTCTCGCGCACCTGCCTCCCCGGCCGTCAAATGTTCTACCGCGCTTCCTGATTCGGCTATCTGCCCTTGAGCGCCGTGGTCATCCTTTACGGCCGCCGCCGAAATGGAACCAAGGGGCACTACCTGCGCCGCCGCCTCCCGGTCGCGGGTATGCACGTCGTACGCTGCCAATACGCCCTCGGTGTCTCCGAACAACTCTACACGCCCAGCCTTGAGCCACAGGGCCCGATCACACAGGTGACGAATGTGATACGGACTGTGAGAGCAAAACAGGATGGTGCAGCCGTTATTGCGAAAGGCGGTGATGCGCTCTACGCACTTTTTTTGGAAGTTCTGGTCTCCCACAGCCAGCGCCTCGTCGATGATCAAAACATCAGGCTGAACGGCCGTGACCAACGCAAACGCCAAGCGGACCGTCATGCCTGAAGAGTACGTTTTAACCGGCCTATCGAGCGCTTCGCCCAACTCCGAGAATGCAATGATCTCCGGCTCCAGGCGCGCCATTTCTTCATGGCTGATGCCAATGAGGCTGCCACCAAAGTAAAGGTTGTCCCGCCCGCTGAAGTCGGGGTGAAACCCTGCCCCCAACTCCAAAATGGCGGTCACTCGCCCCACGCGGTCGATGGTGCCTCGCGACGGATGCAAAGTACCTGCAAGCAGCTTGAGCAACGAACTCTTGCCAGCGCCGTTGTCGCCAATAACGCCGATACATTCACCCCGCCGCAAATCGAAGGACACGTCGCGCAGTGCCCAATGACTGCGGTGTGTGGCACGGCCAGTAATCAGCGCCTTCAGGCGAGAGCGCGGTGACGCGTAGAGCTTGTACTCCTTGCTCACGTTCCGGACACTGAGTACCAAGTCAGGATTCGCCTTGGTCACAGCCAGTCCACCAATTGATCACGGCTGCGATCCACCAGCACGTTAAGAGCCAAGGCTAGCACAGCTATCCACGCCAACGACGCCGTCCATACTGCAAGCGGTGGCCATGCACCCTGCAAAAGCACGTGCTGGTAGCCCTGTACAAAGCCTGTCATGGGATTGAGCCACAGCACCCACCGCCAGTTTTCGGGAAACAGCGACAGAGGAAAGAGAATGGGAGACAGATAGATGCCCACTGACAACAAGAAACCCACCAACTGCACGACATCACGCAAGGCGGCAGCCAGAATGGCCAGCACATAGGCCAACACAAGGCTCAACAGCAACTGCAGTAGCAGCAGCGGCACCAACGCCACGGCGGCAAGCCGCAGCCCATGCGCCGGCAGGTACACAAGCGCCACCAGCAGCAACAAGGGGCCGTAAATCAAAGCACTGGCCAGCACGGCACGGGCAGTGAACAGCACGGGCGGTAACGGGTTTTTGTGCAGTAACCCGCCTGCGTCAATCAGGCTGGTCATGCCGCGTTGCACGGCATCACAAAACGCCATCCACGGTAGCGCGCCTACGATCAGAAAGGCGCCGACGGCACGCGTTGGCGCGTGTTCACCCAGCCGCATGCCGAATACCACATCGAACACTAAGTAATACGCAGCCACTGTCAACAATGGCTGCAGGTAGGGCCAAGCAATACCCGCCGCAGTGCCAGCGTGGCGCGCTGCCACCTCACGGCGGGTAAGCACCCAAACCAACGAACGTGCGCTCCATGCGGAGCGCAGTTCTTCAGCTAACGCGCAGTTCAAGGCTTCTTGGCTGCAGCAGATTGCTGGGTAAGCTTCTCGATAGTCGCCTTCACCGCTGGCTCGTCAAGCTTCATGGTGGCTTCGAGTTGCTCTGCCAGTTCGTTGCGCCCCTTCTGCACTTCTGACTGCTTGACCTTGGCTACTAGTGCTTCCTTTACCTCATCAAAGGACTGCTGGCCTGCTGGCTTGCGCTCTTGCAACTGAAGAATGTGGTATCCGAACTGGGTTTTAACCAAGTCACTGAAGTCACCCACCTTCTGGAGCTGGAAGGCCGCAGTATCAAATTCAGGCACCATACGGCCCTGAGCGAAGAAGCCCAGATCACCGCCCTTTGAAGCGCTGCCTGGGTCTGCCGAATGTGCCTTGGCTAGCGCAGCGAAGTCGCCGCCTGAACGCAACTGAGCCAGCAAATCCCGCGCCTCCTTCTCGGCAGCTGCGTCATCTTTGTCTTTGCCTGGAGCAATCAAAATGTGGCGGATACGCACTTGCTCGGGCATCTGAAATGACTTGGCATCCGCCTTGTACATGGTCTGTGCCATTGCCAAGGCTTTGTCATCCGGGGGCGTGTTTCCCTTATCTACAACATAGGCCAACAAAGCGTCCGACAACACCTTATCGCGCGCAAGAGCAAGAGCAGCCGCCACATCTGGGCGCTTGTCGAGACCTTCAACATGGGCACGCTCGGCAAGCACACGACGGGTGTACAGGTTGGTCACGAGCTGGTTCATGGTCTTGGTTTGCGTCAAAACCTGTGGACGCACCTCCACAGGTATGCGCTGGATGTCGGCAGCAACATCATCAGCGCTCACCTGTATATCGCCAACGCCGGGCACCTTGCCATGCGCGAGAGGCCCCGCCGCTTGGGCAGCCAAAGATAGGCCAGACACGACCAATACGAAGCCCGCTCGCAAAACCCGGCAGCGTGCATTCTGAAAAAAAGAGTTCATAGAGATTGCCCTAAAAAATGTGACTCTTCGCTAGCTCCCAGCGAAGCGCCATACCAAAAAAAAAGGCGGGTTGCCCCGCCTTTTTTTGGTTTCGCATTGCTGCGAAAAGTTCAACCACCAATCAACGGTTGAAACGGTGCGTCCAAGTGATACCGAAGGTGCTGGCGAAACCATTGCCTGCGCTGTCGTTGTTCACCTTGATGAATGCATCACCCAAAATTGGGAGGCCGCCCTTAGCAGTAGCGGCCAGAGCATTCGTGTTGTCAGCAGCAGCCGTCGCAAACGCATTGGTCGTGGTAACCACAGTCCAGCCGTTGGTGTAAGGCGTGGTCATGGTCGTAGCGGTCAGGTCACTGCTGGAGCCCAACACCTTCGAGGCCGAGAACGACAGCACGCTGGTCTCACCGCAGAAGCTCAGCTGGCTGGCAACTGCGGGCGAGAAGATAGGTGCTGCGCCAGAAGTGGTTTCTTCACGGTCGTAGAAACGCATGCTGGTTGCATCCACGCAAATGTTGCCACGGGCATCGACCCGGGTGTTCGCTGGATAGAACCACTCGTCAGCCGCGCCGGGGGCGCTAGCGGCTGTCGTCGTGTAAGCGTTGTTGATCACGCTCAGATCGGAGTACAGGCGGTAGTCCTTGTCAGAAGTCTTAGCAGCCTTGTAGTTTGCGGCCACGCTATAGCGACGGGTGGGCATAGAGAACACCCAATCCGTAGCAGCCTTGATGCCAGCGTCCAGGGCGAACTGGTTCGACACGGAAGTGCGCGACAGAGCAGCCGTCAGATTGATCGCCTGCACCTTGGGGGCATTACCAACTGCATCGATCGCAGTCACGTAAGGCGTGGACATGTCTGGGAGGTCCACAAACAGAGGCGTCACCACTGGACCGGTGGTCACAGTCGTCTTGTCCTGAAGAGTGTAGAACTGGCGCAGCAGCGGGTCAGCCGTGAACGAGTCAGCAGCGGTACCTGCACCGGCAAAGAACGTGGCAGAACCAGCGCTCGTCTGCGGGAAGTGCACGAAGTTGGCGGCACCAGCAGCGCCACCGGCAGCCACGCGGGCCTCGATAGCCGTTGCGGAGCCAGAGAAGGCAGTGGATTGAGCCAGATTCAAGATGTACCAGTCAGCAGCCAGACCAGTGGTGGATGCACCGAAGCCGACAGCGTTGGCATTAGCGCCAACAGCAGCGTCCTTGACCGTGAAATTAGTCAGAGCGATATCATTCAGTGCAGTACGGGCGGCAGAACCTTCCACCGAGCAAGGAGCCACGCCATTCACGTGCTTCGTCAGCGTGTAAACAACCGAATTGGCGCCTGCATCAGCAATCTTGCCATCCTTGTCGAAGTTCTTGTTCGACGGAATGTCAGCCATGTTGAAAATTTCAACATAACCTTCACGCGTACCGTTCACGTTGTCCGCAGCATTCAGACGAGCCGTGGAGAACGAAGCACCGGCCGCAGGAATTGCAGGCACCGTGCAAGTCTTATCAGCGCTGTACAGCGTTGCAGTACCGCCAGCACCTTGCGCCACAGCACCAGTCCAGATGTCACCTGGGGACAGGTAAATCTGGAAGTCCATGATGTCGTCAGAGTTGGCAGCACCACGGAAGCGAATCTTCACAGCCTTACCGCTGTTTTGATCGGTGTTGCTCAGGTGCAGAACGGTCATGTTGCCGTTTTGTGCCGTGAAGTAAGGCACCACCAACATGTGACCCACATTGCCAGGATTCACTTCCAGAACCGTCGCAGGGGCCTCAGTGCCAGCATACGTACCAAACACGTCACCCTTAGCGACAACACCAGCCGCTGCAGGCGTAATGACCGATGCCTGCGCGACGCCGGCGAAGCCGCCAATCATGGCAGCAATGCTCAGTGCCAATACATTTTTTCTCATGCTTTAACTCCAGTTGAATAAATTAAGCGCAACTACCACGATTGATTACGCCCAAGAATGCTAGCACAGTTCTTTTCAAACTCGTCCAAGATTCCACCCCCGCTACATTCCTGTTGCCCCAAAGAGACACTCAGTAAGCATCGATGGCGGGCCAGTTGCCGGGATCGCAATCAAGATCCTTGAATATACAGAAGCTCAGCAGGTTGCGGACAGATTCTGCGCAAAGCGCGCAGACCTTAACGTTCGAGTGTTGTATACGCGCACTTCCCGAAAAAAGTCAGATCTACCAGCAATCTGCAAACAGCCGCCTTCAGGCTTCACGGCGCCATGTATCGCCACCACTGCCCTTGCTCCGACACCCAAACATCGTCCATGTAATTTGTGATCACCGGCAAAGTCAACCCCGGAACCGCGGGTTTACCCGTGATGGCAACACGAGCAGTACATTTTTCCGCCTCACAAGTCACCGCACCTACTTCCACCTTTTCAGCAGCGATACCTCTGCTGTTGCTTTGCACAAACTCCTTTTCACTCCGTATGCCTCGATAAGAGGGCGAGAGGAGTGCATAAGCGCCCTGCGGATCGGCCTTCAGCCGGGCATTCCAGAATGCAGTTGCCCGTTCTTTGACCTGCTGCTCAGGGGTAGCCGGGCCAAGCGCAGCACACCCAGCAAGAACGACAGCAGCCATGCCACCAGCAATGGGCCCGGTCAGAGAGGACAACGAAAGATTTTTCATACAGATAAATTCCTCTTTTTTGATGGTTTATGGTTGGTTGGTGTTTGACAAACAAATGGATGCGTATCTACACGATCAACACGGATATCGACTGCTACTGCACCCCTGGCGCGCCAGCCCCGGACGTACCAGGGGCTTGACGGCCCTTGGCGCGGTCGCGCAATTCGATGATATCCAGACCCCGGAGACGGTCGCGCAGTTCCTCACTGGCCTCACGAATTTCAGGGTCTGTGCGCACTACCCTAGGGGTAATGACGACCAACAGCTCGGTGCGGCCGCTGGTGCTTGTGGTAGCACCAAAGAGCCCGCCCACCACGGGCAAACCGCTTAGCAAAGGGACTCCAGAACGACCGCTGGATGCATTGTCCTTGATGAGTCCGCCTAACACGATGGCTTCGCCGGAGCGCACAGCCACCTTGCTGCTAATCTGGCGCTGTAGGAAGGCGCGTTGACCTGTGACGGTGTCTTCATCACCTACGTCGGTGACAGACTGGGTGATGTCCATAGTCACCAGGTCGCCCGAGTTGACAGAGGGTTGCACGGCTAGCTGTACCCCGGTGTCCTTGTACTGATATGTCGTCGTGGTGGAGTTGCCCACCGTATTGAGGTTGGTAGTCTCTCCGGTGCGAATGGGTTGCTGGGTACCCACGGCAATGGTTGCTGTCTGATTGTCAAGCACCATAAGCGACGGGCTAGAGATGACCTTGATCAGCGACTTGGCAGCCAGCGCATTGAGGGTGACACGCATGTTGCCCAGGGTATCCTTGAGCGTGTAGGAGAACCCGCCGGCCGAGTTGGCCGGCAGCGCACCCACAAGGCCGCTGCCCGGACCGCCGCGATGGCTGTCCGAAAAAGCCCATTGCAGGCCGTACTTGAGGTCGTCACCCAAAGTGACTTCGATAATGCTGGCTTCAATAAGAACCTGGGTGGGCGGCAAGTCAAGCCGCTTAAGGGTGGACTCAATCTTCAGAAACTCGGCTCGGGTGCTCCACACCAAAATGGAGTTGTTTTGCTCATCGGGCATGACGCGCACACCGCCTATGGTGGCCGCCACAGCGCCTTGCGTTCCAACTTGGCTGTTGTTACGGCTTTGATTGGAAAAGGCGTTCACGCCCACACCACCGGAGCCGAAACTGTTGCCCGCGCCTAACACGCCAGTGCCATAACCTCCCCCTGCGCTACCTAGTACAGCTCCGCTGCCTAGCGACTGCTGCCCAAAAGAGGTACCCACACCCGAGCGCAAACCAGGCGCCACGCCACTATTGGCCACAGCCCCACTTTGCTGGCCGCTACCAAAAATGCCAGAAAGGACGTTGGCGAGGTGCTTGGCATTGCCGTTTTGCACGCGATAAATGAAAAGCTGAGCTTCAGCGCCCCCGTCGCTTGGCTGGTCTAGCTTTTCGATCCAGCGGCGCGCTTCTTCAAGGTAAGCCGCACGCGGCGTAACCACCAGGATGGCGTTGAGCCGCTCTACAGGCATGATGCGCAGCGCACCAAAGACAGGATTGCCCTCGCCCAACATGGCAGCAGCCGAGGCACCAGAAGTACCGAGAGACGCCCCGCCAGAACTCCCAGCGCCGGATGCAACAGCCCCCCCTGCGGCACCGGAAGCCTGCGGCGCGCCACTGACAAGACGCAAAGCGTTTTCGACTTCTTTGATGGTGGCATGTTTTAACGGGAACAGCCCCACAGACATACCCTTGAGCAGGTCCACATCAAAAGTATTGACGAGGTCGAGCCAGCCTTCGGCCTGAGTACGGCTACCTCGAAGCACCAGCAAGTTGCGCACGTTGTCCACGCGCACAATAGCGTCACCCGGTGCCAGGGGACGCAGGATAGCGGCCATCTCACCCGCACCTATGTACTGCAAAGGCACGATGACGGTGCCAAAGCCTGGGGCCAGTTGAATGCCTTTGCCTGCCTGCCCTACAGCGCCAAGACCCAAATTTTTGAGAGTGTCAATGCGACCGACATGGTACGTGCCACGGGTATCGCGCACCATGGCCAGTCCATTGGCTTGTAGGGCGCTCTCAAGCAAAAAGACCGCCTGATCCGGCGCTACAGGCGTGCGAGCGACCAGAGTCACCGTGCCACTCAGCGGCGGATGGAGCACATGAGGAACCTGCATGATGTCACCCAAGACAGTGCGCACCACTTCAGCGACCGGGGCTTCTTCAAAGTTGAGCGCGAGCGGGTTTCCGCCGACGTTGGCGCTCGGCTTGGCAGGTGCTATGACCTGATCGTTGCCCTTGATGTAACGGGGCTCACTGACTGCAGGGACTGGCTTTGGTTCGGCGGCTATCGATGGCGATGACGGAGAGGGCGCAGGGGCAGACGTTGTCGTCTTGTCACCTTCCGTCTGAATATTGGTTGATGTGCTCCCGGCAGCCTGTACAGGAACAACGGCAGTCGGTTGCTGAGGAGCCTGGGCGCACGCGACCTGGAGGGCCGCCATAGCCGTCACGGCAAGAAGTTGTTTGGTGGAAGTCGTCATGGATTTACACGAACCCTCGGGGCTTGGGTGGATCACGAGCATGCTTTTAGCGGATGCTGCCGCCAAAAACAGGTTGCGGGCGAGGCTTAGCACCATTGCTAGGTACTGCGGGCTGCGCTGGGGGTGATAACTCGCTCGGAGCTGTTGGCACCGCCACGGGGGCCATTACGGTTTGCGGAGGTGGCGAAACTGGCGCAGTTGCAGGCTGCGGCGCGATTGCCGACGGGGACTGCCCTGTGAAATTAGAGAGCTTACCTTTGAGCAAAGGCAGGGTGCGCTGACTGCTGCCGCTGCTGAAAGTAGCACTCTGCTGGTCGATGGC
Organism: Acidovorax sp. M14; assembly: GCF_049331375.1. Taxonomy (NCBI): domain Bacteria; kingdom Pseudomonadati; phylum Pseudomonadota; class Betaproteobacteria; order Burkholderiales; family Comamonadaceae; genus Acidovorax; species Acidovorax sp. M14. Next base: position 753,644 of record NZ_CP186263.1, on the reverse strand, counting down.
AGAGAGCGTCCAGCCTTCGATTTGTTCGCGAATGCGTACGCGCCGGTCCTTGCCTCCGATATTGAGAATGACTCCCCCTGCGCCCGGACCTGTATACAAGCCCGTGAGCCTGGCGGTACTTAGGGTATCAGGAGGAGGGGCCTCCACGGCTTTGGGAGGGGGGGGCGGTGGGGGCGGGCGACGAGTAATGGTGAATAGAGGGCGCTCCAGAATGGCCATGAAAGCCCCGGTGTTCGCAGGCACTACGCTAGGGAGTTCTGGCAACATAGAAGCATAGTCGGAGGTCTGAGGCGCGGGGCGTTGCCATTGCAGGTTACGCACCTTTCCGTCAGGTCCTATCCAGAGAGCCGCCAGCGCGAGTATGAGGACAAAGTTCAACCCCACGATAACGTGGAGCGCGTACCGGTTTAAAGCGTTCATGAGCGCTCCCGCAACACGCTGAAATTAAACTGGGCGGCAAGTTTGGGCGCCACGCGGTTATTTGCCTGATTCAATGCGCCCACAAGTTGTATGTTGATGTCGTCAAGGAAAATGGCGGGCTGCTGGCCGCTCAGTACGGCCAGCGCACTTTGTAAGGCAAGCATTTCTCCTTCAACGCGTACAGAAAGAGGAATGCGGTCGAAGCCTTTGCTCTCCTTGGAGGGGAGCGCCTGACTGCTGATGACCTGCAGGCCCGCCGCCTCGAAGATGCTGCGCACCCTCTGCTGTGCGAGGTTGCCCGTCTGGGCATCATCTTGCGTGGCAGGATAGACATATTGAGCGCGCAAGGCCTGAGCTCGCTGCAGGGTTTCAGACACGTCCGCAGCCTGGGATTCAAGCCCCATCAACCGCGCGTGGCGAGGCTCAATGCGAGCCAGATTGTCGCGAATCCAAGTGTGTTTGCCCCATACGTACATGCCACCCCATATGAAGGGAAGCAGGGCAAAGGCAATCGTCAGCATCAAGATGAAACCCCGGCGCCAGGCAGACTTGTTCATGACTTGCTCCCTGAAGCGGGCAGGGAAGGCTGCTGGGCAGCCGCAGAAGGAGTGGACGCGGCATTTCCAGGCGCAGGCACTTGAGGTGAAACACCAAAAACTCGTGGATCTACCAAGAACTCGATGGTGAAATTCTCTTTGGAGTCACCGCCAGAGCGCATGGCGGGACTGGGTGCGCGCACCTCGCGCACCCCTTCTTGCTCACTTAATAACTGCATGAGCGCGGAAGCGTTGGCGGTAAGGCCAGTGATGGTAACTTTTTGCTCCTTGAGAACGAGATTCTGAAGAGCCGTGTCGTCTGGCAGGGCCCGAGTAAGTTTGTCGAGTACTCGCAGCGGCTCTATGCGCGCCGCTTGGAGTTCAGCCAGCACACTCAAACCGTCTGCGGCCTTCATCAAGGCTTCACGTTGCATCACGAGGGGCGCTGTCTTCTTAACCAGCGCCTCATGCTGCGTATACGCATCAAGTGCACGAGCGCGCAGCTGAAATGAGGGCGTAATGGCAATCGCGCCCAACAATGCACATGCAGTTGCCAAAAATGCATAACGAGTGAACCGCCCGCGAGCCATCTGAACACGACGGGAAGACTCTCCAAAGCCCTGCATGACGATGGGCGCGTCGGTGGAGACGGACACCCACACTTCTGGCGCAATCGAACCAGTGATACGGTGGGCCTGAGCATTGAGATACGCGAGAACATGTCTGCGGGAGGCAAGTGCGATATCAGCGGTAGCGCCCCCCCCCGATAGAGAACGGGTTCGGTAACCCCAGACCAAATCTGCCTCAGAAAATGGGCTCACCGACTGGACGTGCAACGCGATGGCCCCATGGAGATCCGTTTCTCCAATAGGGGGCAGACTCCGTGCAACCTGTAGAACGAGATCGTGAGGCAATTCAACAGCGATGAGCTGCGTTTTGATGGCTTTTCTGGAGATATCTTGTTTTGAGCCCCCTAACCACACGGACTCACCACCATCCGCCTGCAGAAGCCGTACGGGAACAATCGGGGTAAACCATGACAGCGGCGCGTGGTCTTGCGCGTGCGCCCACGCTTGCCTCACCTCGCGCCACAGGGAACGAAGATCTTGGCCCAAGAACAGGGCATTGGACTTTGTCATGGTCATACGGAGATCAGGATTTCTTGGAGGGCGGGGGCTCCACAATGGTGAGCTTCTGGAAGATGTGCCAAGGCGCACTGTCGTTGGATCTGGCAGACACATCCACGTCATGCGAAACCCGCACTATGACTCCGTCCGCCATTGGCACATAAACCTGCAAGCGCAGGATGCGCGTAGCCGCGTTATCGACAAGGCTGCTGTCCAGCCCAGATGTGTCTACACCAACAGCGCCTGCAGAGCGGTCTGCCGCTATCTTCTCCGCAACCGCACGGTTGCCTCCACTCAAAACCGCCAGGACTTCAACCGGAGCTGCAAGTGGATTGACGCGGCCTGAACCATACAGATCGGCCGTAAGAAGCGGCGCGAGTCTAGCATAGAGGTCGTAATCGAACCCTGGGACCTGCATGAGATCCTCTGTTGCCTCAAAGCGATACGGGCGGCCTTGGTCGTCGCGCCGCTGGCGCGCCTCGATGACTGCCTGCGCTGCCGCCTGGGCTCCTTGCGCAGATAAACCTCCAGCAATGGTGAAAGTTTTCTCAAGCAATGAGGGGCCAGCAGCGTTGATATCCACCAGCCCGTTCAAGGGCATCCAATGGACCTGCATAGTGACGCCCCGGTAGACCACTGCAGTGTGATTGATCTGGGTGAAAGACTGGGGACTTGCGGTGAGTGCCTGCAAAGCGATCTGTATAGCCCCTTCCCCCAATGCCTGGGCTTCCGTTTTTTGCCAGCCCAAAGCTGCCGTACGCGCCTCAAGCCGAATGGAGCTGGTGATCCCCGTAGCAACGATAGTGAGGAAAGCAACCATCCAAAGTACGGCGACTAGCGCCATACCAGACTGCCACATGTACGCGGGCCTGGATGCATGGCGCCCATTCATACGGATCCCCCGAATACCGGCCCCCTGATGCGACCGTCGCTCGCAGGCAGGGCTCGGAGGGGCACGATGAGCTCGGGCCAATCCCCATTAACCGTTTGCACATTAACGGCTATGCGCGCGGGCATTCTATCCAGAACCGTCCAAGGAGCACCCCATTGCACAGGTTCGTCCACGGCGTCCTCATATTTGAAAGAGAGAGTTTTAACTCCTGTTGCCAACGATGTACTGGGTGCACCAACCCAATTCAGCTGTGACACAGAACCACGCCAAGGCAAATATTGAAGCAAGAGCGTCTGATCGCCTGCAAGATACAGGCGAAAGTGGTGGCGTCCACCTACTCCGTAGCGGGCAGGCATGACGCCTACCCACTGCACCTCAGAGGCCGCGCCCACGAAGTAATATTGGCTGCCACCGGGCTCAAGAATGCCCACTCTTTTTTGCGCCGACACACGTCCAAGCACGGCTCGTATGAAATCGCTGGCAATGCGCAAATCATCGATACGCTCCAAACGCGCATCGACGCGCTCTTCGGTTTGAGCGGCAGTGCGCATGACCGATGCAAGAGTCAAGGTGACCAGCGACAAGAGTACGAGGACAACGATTAACTCAACCAGTGTGAACCCTCGCGATGAAGATGACAGTACCCTAACGGTCATCTGCGAATTTGTGGTGAAGACCTGCGCTGCGGTCGCAATGTTGTGAGTTGAAGGTTGCGTTCGCGACCGCCGTGTTCCCACGTAATAACGATGGCAAGTTCGTACAAAGGCACAACCGAAGGTCCAGACACACCAGTGTTGTAAGGCGCACTCTGGATGAGCCAGCGGTACCCACCGCTTGCGCCAGATTGTTGCAATCCACCCTCCGGCACAGTGTCGCGCAAAGCAAGCAGTGACTGAGCCAAAGCAACCGCACGCTCTCGCGCTTCGAGATCACCAACACTCCGCGCACTACCGCCCATGATGCGATAAATCATGCCAACTGATAGGGCCATGATGGCGAATGCCACCAATAGCTCTAACAAGGTGAGGCCATGCTGCCGATGGCGCTCCATCATGGCAGCAACACCTCTTGCGTAACGCGACCGGAAAACCAATCCACACGCAGCCGGACCCCAGAACCAGGGGCGCGGAGCACTTCAATACTGCCGCCAGTTGCCCCCCCCGACGGAAGGAAACGTATCGCGGCTTGGCCGCCAGGGGCAATTTCGCGATCTGCGACGACAACGCGCAACTGAAGTGACTCCGGCAGCTGCTTGGCCGGCAGCCCATCCAATCCGTACTGGCGACCTTGAAGGTCAAGAGTGAAGCGGGCTTCACGCCCCTCGGTTATAGCGATAACACGCGCAGAGCGAAGCTGGCTGGCGATGGTACGTACAGTATCGCGATACTGTGATGCTTCGCGCATGCGCCCGTAAGCTACAGGAGCTAAACCCGCGATGAGCGCCATGATGGCGAATACCACCAGCAACTCCACCAGCGTGAAACCGCGTTCGCGCCGCATGAAAAACTGAGCCTTGATCAGGCAGCGCTTTCAGGGCGTATTGCGAATGTCTGCATTTTCGCCTTCACCACCGGGAGCACCATCGGCACCAAAGGAAGTAAGCTCAATTTTTCCTCCGTTGTTAGCGTAACGGTAGGGGTGGTTCCAGGGGTCAGAGGGCACGCCTCCCTTGAGATAGGGACCATTCCACCCGTTAACGCTACCTGGCTTTTTGACGAGTGCGTCCAATCCCTCCTCAGTAGTTGGGTAACGCCCCACATCAAGTTTGAAAAGCTCAAGCGACTTGTCGAGATCGGCGATCTGTACACCCGCCGTTTTGGACTTAGCGCCACCCAGTTGGCCCAGAACACGGGGTCCTACCAAGCCAGCCAGCAACGTGAGGATTGCCAGCACCACCAGCAACTCAATCAGCGTGAAACCTCGCGAACGCCGCGCTGCAGACACCGTGCCGCGAACACGGCCTAGACTTGTATTCACCATGGGTGAAGAATCCTTGGACAAACAAAAATTATATGGCGAGGTCATTGATAGACAGAATTCCGAGCAGGATGGACACGATGATCGCCGCAATCAGCACGCCCAGCACCAGAATGAGCACTGGCTCGACGAGCGTCAAAAGCCGTTTGATGCCAGTTTCGACTTCTCGGTTCAATATATTCGACAGTTCCAGCATCATGGGACCGATGCGACCAGTCTCCTCCCCCACCCGGATGAGGTTGATGGCCAAAGGCGCAAAGATGCCTGTCGCTGTTACAGCCTGCACTACTTTGCCCCCTTCTTTCACGATCGGAGCCACCCGGCCAAGGGCATCCTGAAGCACCGTGTTGCCCACCGTTTCGGTCGCAATGTGAAGCGCCGTCAGCATAGGAACGCCATTGCCCAACAACGTCCCAAGAGACCGAGAGAAAAGGGTCAGCTGGTACTTGAGGGCCAAAGGCCCCATCAGCGGCAAACGCAGTACAAGGGTTTGCCACCAACGACGACCCGCAGGTGACTTGAGCCAGCGCAGGGCGGCCCACCCCAAACCTGCCAGCATCACCGCCACTACCAAACCGTACTGGGTGAACGCATGCCCCAACCCCATCACAAGGCGGGTCGGCAACGGTAATGCATCACCCATGTCAGTGAACAACTTTTCAAACTGCGGGACCACGAAGCCCAACATGGCAATCAGCGACAACACCGCCACCCCCAGCAGGATGGCGGGGTAAATGGTGGCTGAAATGACACTGTCCCGCAGCGCACGCTGGCGCTCCATATGTTCAACCAAACGATCCAGTACCGCAGACATTTGTCCGCTGGCCTCCCCTGACCGAATCATGTTGATATAGAAGTCACCAAACAAGTCTCTGTGTGCGGCCAGTGCGCGACTGAGCGGCGTACCGCCTTTGACGGCATCCAGAATGCCCTGCACCAAGGCCGCAACGCTGGGCTTGTGGCTCATGTCAATGAGTACGCGCAGCGCGTTGTCCAGGGCCAATCCAGCACGCAGCATGATGGCCAGCTCAGACGTGAGAGCCAGCACATCGGGTGCAGTGACCGGCCCCCGGGCCTGGCGACCCTTGGGCTGTGCGAAGCGTCCAAGAGAATCGGCCTGACCGGTCGCACCCTGCAGAGGAACCGCTGCGCCCGCATCGCCGATATGCAGCGGAGTCATGCCTTGGTCGCGCAAGTGTTTCAGCACCTGAGCGGGTGTGGCGGCTGCAAACCGCCCTTCCTCTACTTTTCCCGCGCTGTTGGCGGCACGCCAGGCGAACTCAGGCATCGGACTGATCCTGCGTCACTCGCGCCAACTCATCCAACGTGGTGCTGCCAGCAGCCACCTTACGCAGGCCATCTTCATACAGACTGAGCATGCCACTCTGAGCGGCGATGGAGTTGAGGACATTGGCATCACGGCCTTCGATGATGGCCCGGCGCATAGGTTCATCGATCGATAGCAATTCATGGATGCCCGTGCGGCCCCGATAGCCGGATTGGCGGCACTGCTCGCACCCAACCGCCCGGTACACGAGCTTGCCTGGCGCACAGAAACGCGAAAGCCCAGTACTCTCGCGAACCTCATCGCCCGGCTCATAAGCTTCTTTGCAGTGCTCGCAAAGCGTCCGGACCAAGCGCTGCGCGAGAACGCCGTTGACCGCCGAGGTGATCAGATAGGGCTCCACGCCCATGTCTTGCATGCGAATCACCGCGCCCGCGGCGGTGTTGGTATGCAGCGTGGACAACACCAAGTGACCCGTCAATGCAGACTGCACTGCGATTTGAGCGGTCTCCCCGTCCCGCATTTCGCCAATCATGATGATGTCGGGGTCTTGCCGCAAGATCGAGCGCAAGGCGTTGGCAAACGTCAAGTTGATCTGCGAGTGAACCTGAATCTGGTTAATGCCTTCGAGCTGATACTCCACCGGATCTTCGACGGTGATGATTTTTTGCTCGGTTGCATCAATCTTCGCCAAGGCCGCATACAGGGTGGTGGTCTTGCCAGAACCGGTCGGGCCAGTAACCAACAAAATGCCATGTGGGCGGGCCAGCAGTTGGTTGAAGCGCACCAACGTGTCTTTTTCGAAGCCCATTTTTTCGAGCTCCAGCCGCACACTGGCCCGATCTAGGACCCGCATGACCACACTTTCACCGTGAACCGTAGGCACGGTGGAAACGCGCAAATCCAGCTCGCGCCCCTTCACGCGGGTCTTGATGCGCCCATCCTGCGGCAAACGGCGCTCCGCGATATCGAGATGCGCCAGAAGTTTGACGCGTGAGTTAACGGCCGCAGACAGGCGCGGTGGCACCAATTCGCCGGGGTGAATCACGCCATCCACGCGATAGCGAACATGCAAGCCATCATCGAATGGCTCCAAGTGGATATCCGAAGCGCGAAGGTCAATCACGCGTCCAATGATGGTGTTGACCAACCGAATGACAGGCGCCTCGCTCGCGAGGTCTTTGAGATGCTCAACAAAGTCCCCGCCATCCAGCCCGTCGCCAAAGCCGTCGTCCGCATCTTCCGCCTCCTCAACCGGCTCGACCAGAGCTCTTTCAATATCGCTCTCAAGAGCAAGGTGAGGTTGAATCTTTTGCCCTGTGGCGAGGTGCAGCGCCTTGACCACAAACGCATCCTGCGGCACAGACATGGCAACATGCAGCACGCCATTCTCCAGGCGTAGCGGATAGATGGCATGGGCCTGCAGAAACTCAGGCAGTAACCCCTCGACCTCGGGCATAAGATCAGGAAAACCATCCGCCTGCACCAAAGGGACACCCAGTTGACGGGCCAACGCACCTGCTACATCTCCGTCGGACACCAGTCCCAAGCGAACCAGCACACGCCCGAGCATCCCACCCATTTCCTGCTGGGCGGACAGCGCCCGATCCAAGTCGCGCGACGAAAGCTTCCCCGCCTGCACAAGAAGTTCGCCAAGCCTGGGGCGTGGTTCGGTGACCTCATCAGCCGGTTCGGCCAAATGTGTGTTTGTCGTCATGAAAAGTGTTGAAACGGCCCCGAAAAATGAGGCACAAACTATAGGCGCACGGGCGTGCCCCCATCCAGCAGAGCTTTGGCAGGAGTGTAGCTTCGCTCTTGGATAGCCCATGTACGCATAAGCGGCGCCTCGGTGCGTACAACAGCGGCGGCGACGCCCAAGATCGACAAACGCTACAAATTGAGTAGCTTAAAAACCATGAAATACTAGCGCTACCCTAGCCTTCTATGAACAAACGCCTCTGCAAGCGCCCTACTGCCTTAGCGGCGAGGCAGACGTACCTGGGCACGCAGACCCCAGGTTCACTCCATACCTTGATTTGCTATGAGTTCTCATGATTCAGCTGACCGACTGATGCCCCTGGCGGTCTTCATTGCCGGATGTAGCGCCCTTGTTGCGGGCGCCATGGGCGCAGTCCTTCTGTCCAAATACGCGACTGGCGACGCTGCCACCAAAGAGCAGATGCTGCTTGCCCCCATGATCGGGGCGATAGATACCTGCATTGCCACACCGGAAGGCTCCCCGTCACATCCTATGGATGACTTAGCCCGCAGTTGCGGAGGCCCGCAGGGTTCTGCCGCGGCATTGGTGGAGTCCACACTCTCAACGCTACAACCCCAGACGGGGGGGCAAGGCCGCTATCCGTTGGGCTACACGCTGCCAGTACCGCTACTGAAATTGTTTCATCAAAACCCCCAAGGACATTGGGAGATAGATGGGCGCCTGATCAATCGTCTGGTCCGAACGATCCGCGACACGGAAAGACCGTTGATTCTGTACTTGTTCTCGACCCACTTTTCGGCAGACGCCCCTCTGGAACAGGTCTTGGCCCAAGACAGCCGGAACCTGGCGCAGACACGCGATGGCCCTCTCGGACAAAGCAGCTATTACGGTGCGCCTCTGTACAACTGGAGTTTTGCGAGTACCCAGAACGAGTTAACGGAGCGCCGCACACAAGCGGCCCGGGCCGTCCTGGGTGCCGTGTGCCAACTCCCGGCACACGACATCGCCAAAGTGCGGGGCGTGACGCTACTGGGCGAGCTACATCACCTGTTCCCAAACTTTGAGAGTGGCATGGGGTTTGCGCCCCCCTATCGGGTAACGGACTACAGCCCACACTCTGTCACTGCATTTCGCTCGTTCCTGCGCCAAGAATTTCAAAGCATCGAGAAATTCAACCGAGCGATGGGGGCGGATTACGCCTCTTTTGACCAAGTCGTCCCCCCCTCCAAAGACATTCGCACCGAACCATTGCAGCGATACACAGAACACATCGATTCTTTTGCGCAAGGAACCCTGCCAATTTCTGGATGGGCCTATGTTCCGCACACCGAAGGATCAGGACCGGCCTGGGTGCATGTGTTTCGCAACGGAGTGTTCGTAGGCAAAACGCCGGTGAACAAGGGGCGGCAGGATGTACTGAAAGCAAAGCCCGAATTTGGCAGCGCCGACACCGGTTGGCGTCTGGACATGGATTTCCGACGCCTGCCTGCTGGCATGCATCGCATCGACGTTTTTCTGGAAGAGGCTCCGGGACACCTCACGCCTCTGGGCACACGGCGTATCGCCATCATGGACAGGGCACAAACCCCACCCAAAGAGCTACCTCAACAACCACTTCCACTCAGCACGGCTGCCGTGCCCTCGCCTCTTGCGAGCATCGACATGCCTGTTGATGAATCATCGTATTACTACAACCCCTTGGTACCGCTGTGGCATCAATTCAGAGGGAAACAGGTGGTGAACTATCTTCGTTTTTTTGACGATGTCGTTCATGAGTCGTGCCTGAGCAAGACACCCCATTACACGCACCAGATCGTTCCTTTCGCCAATCCCAGTTGGGACGCGCACAAGTTCGCCATCGATGCATCGCTGCGCGAGCAGAACGGGATACGCCTCGGGGTGAGCCTGTACGGAGATGCGAGCTACGGGCAAGCCTTTGGGCGTTGGTACCGGTCCACAGGGCGCAGAGGCTATGGAGTCACGGAATTTCACCCCCTCAAGGCCATGGATACACCGACGCTTCAGCGCACATTGGAACAGCACGCTGCCCGGGGTGCCGAATTCTTGTCTTTTTTTATGGAGCCGCGCTGGGAGGGCAAGCTTGTGGCAAGAGGCCACAACATCTTTTCGTTCGACCCAGACAACCCCCAATTCGGATCTGACGCACTTTACGAATCAATGCAGCAGGCACTGAGACAAGGAGCCGCCAACCTGCCGCGCCCATAACAAATGAGCCACCAACGTCAGGGAAATACCTCGGCTTCGGACAGCTTGATCCCTTGAGCATCTTTGGCGGACAGGCGCGGCTCAGTGGTCAGCCGCCAATCAATGGCCAGCGTGGGATCGTTCCACGCGATACACCGCTCGTGTGCGGGCGCGTAGTAGTCCGTGGTCTTATAGAGGAACTCGGCCGTTTCGCTGAGCACGACAAAACCATGCGCGAATCCTGGAGGCACCCACAACTGTCGGTGATTGTCGGCACTGAGTTCCGCTCCTACCCACCGCCCGAACGTCGGTGAACTGCGGCGGAGGTCCACCGCCACATCAAACACAAAACCACTGGCAACGCGGACCAACTTCCCTTGAGGCTGCTGGATCTGATAGTGCAAACCCCGCAGCACCCCGTGGGCGCTGCGACTGTGGTTGTCCTGGACGAACTGGTAGGAGGTACCTGTCGCCTCGTTGAAGTCCCGCTGATTGAAGCTTTCGTAAAAAAACCCCCTTGCATCTCCAAATACCTGGGGCTCGATCAGTACGACATCTGGAATAGCCAACCGTGTAACTTGCATGAGTAGCGCCTATCAGTAAATCTTGTCTTTGAGCAGGCGCATCAAGTACTGGCCATAGCCACTCTTGACCAGCGGTTGGGACAGGCGCTCCAACTGCGCACTATCAATCCATTGGGAACGCCAAGCGATTTCTTCGGGGCACGCAATCTTCAGTCCCTGGCGATGCTCCAGCGTCGCGATGAACTGGCCGGCCTCCAGCAGACTTTCATGCGTACCTGTATCCAGCCACGCGTAACCCCGCCCCATGATCTCTACACTCAACTGCCCTTGCTCCAGGTACAAACGGTTCAAGTCAGTGATCTCAAGCTCTCCACGCGGTGAGGGCTGGAGTGTCTTGGCCATCTCAACCACTTGATCGTCGTAAAAATACAGACCCGTGACCGCATAACTGCTTTTGGGTTGTGCAGGCTTTTCCTCCAGGGACAGCACTTTGCCCTGGGTATCGAATTCCGCCACGCCATAACGCTCGGGGTCCTGCACATGGTAGGCAAAAACACTGGCCCCCACCGCTCGCTGCCGGGCGTTGTTCAACAGTTCGTGGAAGTCGTGCCCGTAAAAAATGTTGTCACCCAACACCAGAGCACTGGGAGCTCCACTCAAAAAGGCTTCGCCAATCAGAAAAGCCTGCGCCAAACCGTCGGGGCTGGGCTGCACCGCATACTGCAGGTTCAAGCCCCACTGGCTACCGTCACCCAGCAACTGCTCAAAACGAGGCGTATCTTGCGGCGTACTAATGACGAGGATGTCTCGAATGCCCGCGAGCATCAGCGTACTCAGCGGGTAGTAAATCATGGGCTTGTCGTAAACCGGCAGCAATTGCTTGCTGATAGCCAGGGTGGCCGGATGCAAGCGAGTGCCGGAACCTCCAGCCAGGATGATGCCTTTGCGTTGCGTCATATGAGGGTGCCGATCAGAGAATTTCAGCCAGCATGCGCGCCACGCCCGCTTGCCAGTGCGGTATCTTCAAGCCGAAGGTGGCCTGCAGCTTGCCGGTGTCAAGGCGCGAATTGTGCGGACGCACAGCGGGAGTGGGGAACGCGCTCGTCGGAACGGGTGCAATCTCACTTGCTTTTATTTTGATAGCAGGTTGCGTAATCTGTGCCTGCGCAATCACGAATTTTGCGTACTCGTTCCAGTTCGTTGCACCAGCTGCTGCGCAGTGGTACAGGCCTGCGTCCTGCGGACGCTGCTGCAAGTGGCGCAGTGCATGCGCCGTCACGTCGGCCAGCAGGTCGGCCCCCGTGGGCGCCCCCCACTGGTCGTCGATCACGGTCAGGCGATCGCGCTCCTGTGCCAGGCGCAGCATAGTCTTGGCGAAGTTGCCGCCACGCGCTGCGTAGACCCAGCTGGTGCGCAGAATCAGGTGCTTGGCACCGGCCTCAGCGATCAGCTGCTCGCCTTCGAGCTTGGTGCGGCCGTACACGCTCAGCGGCGCAGGCGGGTCGGTTTCGACCCAAGGGCGGTTGCCACTGCCATCGAAGACGTAGTCGGTGCTGTAGTGCACCAGCCAGGCGCCTAGCTTGGCCGCCTCCTGCGCAATGGCGCCAGGGGTGGTGGCGTTCAAGGTGCGTGCGAAGTCTGCCTCGCTCTCGGCCTTGTCCACGGCAGTGTGGGCTGCGGCATTGACGATGACGTCGGGGCGCAGGGCGCGCACCGTTTCGGCCACACCGGCGGGGTTCGCGAAGTCGCCGCAATGCTCAGTGCTGTCGAAGTCCAGCGCCGTGACCGCCCCCAGCACGGACAGGCTGCGCTGCAGCTCCCAGCCGACCTGGCCGCCTTTGCCAAACAGCAGGATGTTCATGCGCGAGCGTCCGCAACGGCTACGGGCTGCTGCTCGTACTGAGTCTCTACCCAGTCGCGGTACGCACCCGTCTGCACGTTGGCCACCCACTCGGCATGCTCCAGGTACCACTGCACGGTCTTGCGGATGCCGGTGTCGAAGGTTTCGGCGGGCTTCCAGCCCAGCTCGCGCTCGATCTTGCGTGCATCGATCGCGTAGCGGCGGTCGTGGCCGGGGCGGTCCTTCACGTAGGTGATCTGGGTGCGGTAGCTCTGGCCGTCAGCGCGGGGGCGCAACTCGTCGAGCAGGCCACACACCATGTTCACGATCTCGATATTGGGCTTCTCGTTCCAGCCGCCCACGTTGTAGGTCTCGCCGGGGCACCCGGCTTCGAGCACGCGGCGGATGGCGCTGCAGTGGTCCTTCACATACAGCCAGTCGCGCACCTGCATGCCGTCGCCGTACACCGGCAGGTTTTTGCCGGCCAGGGCGTTCACGATCATCAGCGGGATCAGCTTCTCGGGGAAGTGATAGGGCCCGTAGTTGTTGCTGCAGTTGGTGGTGAGCACCGGCAGGCCGTAGGTGTGGTGCCAGGCGCGCACCAGGTGGTCGCTGGCCGCCTTGCTGGCGCTGTAGGGGCTGTTGGGCTCGAAGCCGCGGGTTTCAGTGAAGGCCGGATCGGTGGGCGAAAGCGAGCCGTACACCTCGTCGGTGGACACGTGCAGGAAGCGGAAGGCCGCACGCTCGCCCTCGGGCAGCCCGCTCCAGTAGCCGCGCACCGCTTCAAGCAGGCGGAACGAGCCGACGATGTTGGTCTGGATGAAGTCCTCGGGCCCGTGGATGGAGCGGTCTACATGCGACTCGGCCGCAAAATTCACCACCGCGCGGGGCTTGTGCTCGGCCAACAATCGAGCCACCAGCGCCGTGTCACCAATGTCTCCTTGCACAAAGATATGACGCGCATCCCCTTGCACACTGTCCAAATTGTGCAGATTGCCCGCATAAGTAAGTTTGTCGAGGTTAACAACAGGCTCACTAGAGGCAGCGAGCCAGTCAAGGACAAAGTTGGCGCCAATGAAACCCGCGCCGCCGGTTACCAGAATCATAGGGAGGCTGTGTGTGATGCCCGTTGGGCAAGGCCTGTGATTATCCCTGCCCGCCTGACCTCTGGGTAACAGATTTCAACACGGGCCCCTTGGAGGAAGGCGGCGCAGCTTCAGAAATGGATGCCACGCATCATCTGCTGCAGTGCCACGGCCTCGGCCGATAGCTGTGGTTTGGCGTCCTTGCTGCCCTTGGCCGCCGTGGAATCCGGGAACATGCGGAAGCTGGTGTTCATGGTGATCTGGGCCACGCGCGGCACCAGTGCGTGCAGCAACTGCCCGGTGATACCCAGGCGCGTGGCGATGCGCACGGGCTTGAAGATGCAGGCCTGGGCAATCATGTCGGCCGCCTCTTCCGGTGCCAAGGTGGGTACGTTGTTGTAGATCTTGGTGGGCGCGATCATGGGAGTGCGCACCAGCGGCATGTTGATGGTGGTGAAGGTGATGCCCTGGTCGGCAAACTCGCTCGACGCGCAGCGCGTCCAGGCGTCCAGCGCCGCCTTGCTGGCCACATAGGCCGAGAAGCGCGGCGCATTGGTCAGCACACCGATGGAGCTGATGTTGACCACATGCCCCTTGCGCTTTTCCACCATGCCTGGCAACAGGCCCATCGTCACCCGCAGGCAGCCGAAGTAGTTCAGCTGCATGGTGCGCTCGTAGTCGTGGAAGCGGTCGTAGCTCGACTCGATGGCGCGGCGGATGGAGCGGCCCGCGTTGTTGATCAAAAAGTCCACGCCGCCATGGTTGTCGATGAGCAATTGCACGAAGCGGTCGCAATCGGCCATGTCGGCAATGTCGGCCGAATAGGCGATGAACTGGTAGCCCTTGGCTTTGGCCTCGGCACAGGCCTCGTCCAGCTTGTCCTGGTCTCGGCCGCAAATGATGGTGGTGGCGCCCGCCTCGGCAAACTTGTGCGCAGCCGCCAAGCCAATGCCGGACGACCCGCCCGTGATCAGCACCACCTTGCCCGCCACCGTGCCCTTGAGCGTGCGGTCGATGAACAGCTCGGGGTCCAGGTGGCGCTCCCAGTAGTCCCACAGGCGCCAGGCGTAGTCCTTGAGGTTGGGGCACGAAACGCCTGAGCCCTTGAGCGCCGCCAGTGTCTCGCGGCAGTCAAAGCGTGTGGGGTAGTTCACGAAGGTGAGCATGTCCTCGGGCAGGCCCAGGTCCTTCATGACCGCGTTGCGCACCCGGCGCACGGGCGCCAGCGCCATCAGGCTCTTCTTCACGCTCTTGGGGATAAAGCCCAGCAGCGCAGCGTTGACGAACAGGTTCATCCGCGGCGCATGGGCTGCGCGGCTGAAAATGTCCAGCACATCGCCCACGCGGTAGCCCACCGGGTCCACCAGGTGGAAGCACTTCTTGCCGATGTCTTTCTGGTGGCTAATCACGTTGAGCGCATTCACCACGAAGTCCACCGGCACGATGTTCACACGCCCGCCCTCCAGGCCCACCGTGGGCATCCAGGGCGGCAGCAGCTGGCGCAGGCGCTGGATGAGCTTGAAGAAATAGTAGGGGCCGTCGATCTTGTCCATTTCGCCGGTCTGGCTGTCGCCCACCACCATCGCGGGGCGGTACACCGTCCAGGGCACCTTGCAATCGTGGCGCACGATTTTTTCGCTCTCGTGCTTGGTCTGGAAGTACGGGTGGTCCAGGCCCTCGGCCTCGTCAAACATGTCTTCGCGGAACACGCCTTCGTACAGGCCGGCGGCTGCGATGGAGGAGACATGGTGGAAGTGCCCGGCATCGATGGCCTTGGCCAGATCCACCGTGTTGCGCGTGCCCTCGATGTTCACGGCCACCTGGGTTTCCTCATCGGCAGCCAGGTCGTACACCGCAGCCAGGTGGTAGAAGTGGTCGATCTGGCCCTTGAGCTTCTTGACATCGTCGGCCGCCACGCCCAGCTTCTTGGCCGTGAGGTCACCAAACACGGGAACGGCGCGTGCAGGGCCCACGCCCCAGAAGCTGCGCAGGTCGGCCACCTTGTCGGCACTCTCCTTGCGGATCAGGAAGTGGACCACCGCCCCCTTGCGCTCCAGCAGCTTCTTGACCAGCCGCTTGCCAATGAACCCTGTTGCCCCCGTCACGAAATACTTCATGGATAACTCCTCTGAGATAACTTCATTCTTGCCCAAGGCCTGCGCACCCCGATTCAGCAGAAACCCGCGCCGATGCTAGGCGGCAAGCGCCCTCCCCCGCTAGGTGGCACGCTCTACATTTTTAGGAGCGCGTGCCTACACCTTGCGCACCGTGCGGCGTACAGTGCGGCCATGCGTCGAAGGCAAAATCGCCCCGGCAACCCCAACCAACCGCACCACGGAGGCCTCATGGTCAAGAAACTGCAGAAACTCAGCGCTGACAAGAAGAAGAGCAACGCCCAACTGTCCAGCACCGTCAAGGACTCCGCCCAGCAGATCTGGCTGGCTGGCTTGGGTGCCTTCTCCAAGGCACAGGAAGAAGGCGGCAAGGTATTTGAAGCCCTGGTCAAGGAAGGCCTGACCATTCAGCGCAAGACCCAGGCCGTGGCCGAAGAAAAGATCACCGAAGCCACCAGCCGCGTGACCACCATGGCCAGCGACATCGGCTCCAAGGCCCAGGGCCAGTGGGACAAGCTCGAAAACATCTTCGAAGACCGCGTGGCCAAGGCCCTGGCCAAGCTGGGCGTGCCCTCGGCCCGCGACCTGGAAGCCCTGAGCGCCCGTGTGGACGCGCTGGCCAAGGGCAGCAAAGCAGCTCCAGCCAAGGCTGCGGCCAAGCCCGCTGCCAAGGCTCCTGCCAAGAAAGCGGCCGCAAAGAAGGCCGCTCCTGCCAAGGCTGCGGCCAAGCCCGCTGCCAAGGCCCCCGCGAAGAAGGCTGCAACCAAGAAGACCGCAACACGTGCCGCTGCCGACACTGGCACCAGCACGCCGTCGGCCAGCTGATCAGAGGCTTGCCGCTGGCAAGCACCCAGCCCGCACCAAGCGGTCCACGCGCCACAGCGCCTGGGCCGCTTTTCTTTTATTGGTGAAACCCATGAAGTGCGCTACAAGCAGCCTGGATGCTGCACGCGCGCACTTTGCTCATGTCGCACTGCAGCATGACTGCGTGGGTTAGAGTAGCCATCAGAGACACCGAAACAACGAAGTACAACGACGCGAAGGGCCCGCACACATGGTGAAGAAAGCGCCACGCCGCACTGCAGAACGCATTCTGGAAGTGACGCTGGACCTGTTCAACCGGTTCGGCGAACCCAACGTCTCCACCACCCTGATTTCGGCCGAGCTGCGCATCAGCCCCGGCAACCTGTACTACCACTACCCCGCCAAGGACGAGCTGATCAACGCGCTGTTTGATCGCTACGAAGCCTCCCTCACCGAACTGCTGGCTGCAGCAGATGGCGTGCGCAATGTGGAGGACGCCTGGTTCTTCATGCACTCGCTGTTCGAGCTGATCTGGCAGTACCGCTTTTTGTACCGCGACCTCAACGACCTGCTGTCCAAGAATCGGCGACTGGAGACCCACTTCCAGGCCATCCTCAAGAACAAGACCCGCGCCGTGCGCGCCATGCTGGACGGCATGGGGCGCGCAGACGCACTGCACATCGACTCGCGCGAGCTGGAGGCCACGGCCACCAGTATGGTCGTGGTGCTCACCTACTGGCTCAGCTTTGAATACGTGCGCGACCCGCGCCGTGCGCTGGAGCCCGAAAGCGCCCAGGCCGCGCTGCTGCGCGGCGCCCACCATGTGCTGAACCTGCTCATGCCGTACCTGGAAAGCGGCCAGCGCGCCCACTTGCTGGAGCTGGTCGGCGCCTACGCCGCAGTGCCAGGCTGATGCAGAGACAGCCCACCACAGACACCCCACCACAAGAACTTCCGGAGACACACACCATGGCCAAATGGACCCCCTTCCCCCACGCCGGCGACTACCAGTTCGACGCTGCGAGCGTCAAGAAGCACTGGGCACGACTGCATGGCGGTGATGCAGAACCCTGCCCCAAGGACGCAGCCGTGCTGGAAGCGTGGGCGCTGTTCCATAACGGAGACTTCGAGAAGGCGGCAGCAGCAGGCCTGGCCGCCGGTGGCGCAGGCATCACTGCGGCCAACAAAGCCACTTCCATCTACGCCAACTACCTGGAGCCCAAGGAAAAGACGCGCCTGGACCTGTTCATGCAAGTGGCCGAAAGGGCCGAGGCCCAGGCCGCCGCAGAACCGAACAATGCCAACGCCTGGTACTGGCATGCGTATGCTCTGGGCCGCTACAGCCAGGGCATCAGCGTGGCCAAGGCGCTGGCGCAGGGGCTGGGCGGCAAGGTGAAGGAGTCGCTGGAAAAGGCCATTGCCCTGTCACCCAAACATGCCGATGCACGCATCGCTCTGGGCGCCTTCCATGCCGAGGTGATCGACAAGGTGGGTTCGCTGATTGGCGGCATGACCTATGGCGCCAAGAAGGACACGGGCCTCAAGCTGTTCCAGGAAGCGCTCAAGCTCAATCCAGGCTCAGCCATTGCGATGATCGAATACGCCAACGCACTGGTCATGCTGGAAGGCGACAAGAAGATGAAGGAAGCCACCGCGCTCTACGAAAAAGCCGCCACCGCCGAGCCCATGGATGCCATGGAGCGGCTGGATGTGGAAATGGCGCGGAGTGAACTCGAAGAAGAATAAGTTCGGTACATCCCCCTGAGGCGCTTCGCGCCTTCGCCCTTCTCTCGACTGACTACGCCATTCGGGAAGTAGGACGACACCTTCGCTGCGGGGCGGCCCTTGCTCGGCGCGCCTGGCGTGGGCAGCGCCAGTTTTGCTGGTCGATGATCCTAGAAAACCGCTTAGCACTGGTGCAGCGACGGCGTTACAAGGCCCTCAGCCCCCAAACCGCCGCGCAGCAATCTCCAGCAGCCCATCAAAAATCAGGTTGTCCACCAGCTCGAACGGCCGCGTCATGCTGGGTGCCATCTTCCAGCCGGCGCCGCCGGTCATGATGCAAGCTGGCTCCTGGCCGCAGTGTTGCAGCAGGTGCTGGTACATGCGCTCCACGGCCCCTGCGATGGCGTAGGTGCCACCGCTGGTCAGGGCATCGCTGGTATTGGTGGGGAACGGGCGCACTTCACCGGTGGGCACATGCAGCCCGGCCGTGCCCGATTCGAGTGCTCGGAGCATGATGCCGTGGCCGGGCAAGATCAGGCCGCCCATGAAGCGGCCTTCGGTGTCGATGCATTCCACCGTCACGGCCGTGCCCACCATCACCACCACCAGCGGCCGTGCGGGGCCGCGTGCCAGCACATGGTGGCGCGCGCCGATCATGGCCACCCAGCGGTCGGAGCCCAGGCGCGAGGGATGGTCGTAGCCATTGGTCAGCCCCGCCTCCTGCGCCGATGACACCACCCACGAGGGGGCCACGTCCCACAGCTCCATTTGCTCTTGCACGCGGCGTTTGACGGCATCTCCTGCTACCACGCAGCCCAGCATGCGCTCCGGGTGCGGCAGCGATGCCCAGCTGCCTTCGGCCAGGCGGTCGATGTGGTCGAGGAATTCGGCGCCATGCGCGATCAGCGCAGCCCCGGGGCGGGGAGCGTCGTACAACGCCCATTTGAGACGGGTGTTACCGACGTCGATGGCCAGAAAAGTCATGCGGCGGATTATCCCGAGTTTTGGCATCGGGGCAGATCCCGCCGAGACAGCCCCACAGCGGCCCGCGCGGGAATGTGAAAAATCGTTTCACACCTTTCGTCTGACACCGGCGCGCCCTCCATTGCCGCTACAGTGGCCTCTCCTTTTTCTTTCTGCAACCTCAGGAGGTACGACATGGGTCTTTTCAGTTTCATCAAGGAAGCCGGTGAAAAGCTGTTTGGTGGTAAGGACGCGCAAGCTGCCACCGCCGCCGCTCCCACGCAGGATGAACTCAACGCCAAGGCGAGCAAGGCCATCGAGACCTACATCGCCGCGCAAAACCTAGGCGCTAGCAATGTGCAGGTGGCCTTTCAGGGCCCCGAAGGCAAGGTCACGGTGAAGGGCACCGCCCCCACCCAGGCCGCCAAAGAGAAGATCACCCTGTGCTGCGGCAACGTGGCCAGCGTGACCAGCGTCGAGAACCTGATGGAGGTGACCAACCCCGAGCCCGAAGCCCAGTACCACGACGTGGTGCGCGGCGACACGCTCAGCGCCATTGCCAAGAAGTTCTACGGCGACGCCAACAAGTACCCCGTGATCTTCGAAGCCAACAAGCCCATGCTGAGCCACCCCGACAAGATCTACCCCGGCCAGAAGCTGCGCATCCCGCCCCTGGCCAAGTAAGCCTTCTCGGCCTCAAGACCAAAGAGCTGCCAGCGCTTGTAAATCAGGCGCTGGCAGCTCTTTTTTTGATAGCTATTCAGCCCTGCTTCCACGGCAGGCCATGAAAGCGCCAGCCGCCCTTCTTGCCGCGCTGGCCTTGCGCATCCGCATCGCCTTCAAACCCTTCGAGGATGTTGTACGCAGTGATGCCCAGCTCGGTGGCGCGGCGCGCGGCGGCGATGGAGCGCACGCCGCTGCGGCACAGCAGCACGGCCCGCGCGCCCTCGGGCACGGCGGCGCGCATCTGGGCATCAAAGTCGGCGTTCATCGCCATCCCCGGCCATTGCTTCCAGGCCACGGCGGCGGCGCCGGGCACGTAGCCGACCCACTCGCGTTCGGCATCGCTGCGCACGTCCACCAGCACGGCCTGCCCGGCCTGCACCCATTGCCAGGCCTGCTGGGGCGTCACGTCACCGGCATAGCCGTCGGCGGGAGAAATCTTGGCTTCGGTCATCGTCAAGGTCCTTCTTTCAGTCCCACAAGGGGGCAGGTTCGTCGCGGAGATGGCTGCGCAGCTGGGCGTAGTCGGGCACCACAGTGGCCACGGTGTCCCAGAAGCGGGGGCTGTGGTCCATCACGCGCAGGTGGGCCAGTTCGTGCGCCACCACGTAGTCGATGATGGCCGGGCGGTAATGCAGGAGGCGCCAGTTTAGGCGGATGGAGCCGTCGGCCTTGGCACTGCCCCAGCGGGTGTTGGCGCTCGACAGCCGCAGGCTGGCCCAGCGCACGCCCAACAGCGGCGCAAAGTGGTCCAACCGCTCGGTGAAGTGGCGGCGCGCGTCGCGCATCAGCCAGGCCTGCACAGCGTCGCGGATCTGCGCGGGGCTGGCGCTGTGGGGCAGGCCGATGTGCAGGCTGGACTGTTCCGTGGCAGTGACCAGCGCCCCGCCCTTGCCCGCAAAGCCGTGGCTGGGGTCCAGCACCACCGTCAAAGGCTCGCCCAGGTAGGGCAGCACGGCGCCATGGGCCCAGACGATGCGGCCGCCTTCCATGCGCTGCTGGCGCTCGCGCGCTTCGCCCAGCTTGCGCAGGATCCACTCGGATTTTTCGCGCAGTGCAGAATCCACCGCGCCCAGCGTGACCCAGCTGGGTGCCCGCACCGACAGGCCGTCGGGCCCCACCGAGAAGCCGATGCTGCGGCGGCGCGCACGCTGCAGCGCATAGGCCACCACAGCATCGCCCAATAAGACCTCGCGGTTGGCTTGCGGGTGGCGGAATTCGGCGGGGGACAGCAACGAGGGCAGCGGCACTGCGGGTGCTGCTGGGCGTTGTACTATCGTTTTAGGAGCTACTGACGCATGATCCACTAGCGCTTGCGGCTGATTTGGCTTCAGACCCGCAGCCATGGGGCTGGGGGCTGCTGCAGGCGCGCCCGGCGGGTCGAACAGGTCCAGCGCCAGTTGCACAAGCCGCTGCATCACGGTCGGTTCACTTCCCGCTGTGGGCCGCTGTGTTGGCCGCTGGGGCCGGGTAAGCATCGGGGTCCAGGCGGCGCATCTCGGCCTCGATCCAGGCCTCCACCTCGCGCATCAGTTCGTCGGGCTGGCGCCCCACGCTGGAGATGGGTTTGCCGATCGACACATCCACCACGCCGGGGCGCTTGATGAACGCCTTGCGCGGCCACACCTTGGCCGAGGTCACGGCGATCGGGATCACGGGTGCGCCCGTGTCGATGGCGAGGCGCGTGCCCCCCGTCTTGTAGTTGCCCTTCTGCCCCCGCTCGATCCGCGTGCCCTCGGGGAACATGATGATCCAGATGCCCTTGGCGAGCA
Source organism: Acidovorax sp. M14 (assembly GCF_049331375.1). Classification (NCBI taxonomy): domain Bacteria; kingdom Pseudomonadati; phylum Pseudomonadota; class Betaproteobacteria; order Burkholderiales; family Comamonadaceae; genus Acidovorax; species Acidovorax sp. M14. Next base: position 731,932 of record NZ_CP186263.1, on the reverse strand, counting down.
GGTCCTTGCCCTGCTGCACCACCTTGTTGAAGGCCTGGGTGCGCTGGTTGCGGTCGATGTGGATCATGTCCAGCCGCCCGATGGCCCAGCCGAAGAAGGGCACATGCAGCAGCTCCTTCTTGAACACGTAGGCCAGGGGGTGCGGCATGATCACCGGCATCAGGAAGGTCTCGTACGTGGACTGGTGCTTGACCAGCAGGATCGCGCCTTCGTTGGCGCCCTGCGGCAGGTTCTCCATGCCGGTCACCTCGGCGCGAATGCCCAGAACCACCCGCGCGCCGCTGATGCACAGCGACAGCCAGGCCCGCGCGATGCGGTACAGGGGCACGCCGCGCACGCCCAGCAGCGTGCCCAGCATGATGGCCAGCGCGTAGGGCACCACGGTGATGCCCATCCAGAGAAGGTGAATGACGGAACGGATAAGAGCCATTGGGAAGTCTTTTAGGCCGCAAGCGCTAGTGGAATATGCGCCAACAGCTATTAATTAAATAGCATCAGGATGTTGCCACGCCTGTGATGCCCTGTCACGACAGCGGCAAGGGCGCTGCGCCCAAAGCGCCCACAGCACCTGTAGCGCCAGGCACCACCGGCAGCAGTTGGTCCACAAAATCTGCGAGGCTGGCGTGCACTTGCGTGCCCGCTGGCAACCCCACAGGCAATGCCCCGCCCGGCCGCAAGGCGGCCGACTGGCCGGTGCACACCAGGTGCAACTGGGCCCCCAGGGCGGCACCCGCCTGCAGGTGGGCCTCGCAGCTGCCAACCACGCGGACCTCGTTGCGCTCCACGCCGTAGCGGTCGCAGATCTGCTCGAGCAGGCCCGGAGCGGGCTTGCGGCAGCTGCAGTCCTCGTCGGCCGCGTGGGGGCAATAGAACACCGCGTCGATGCGCCCACCCACCGCTGCCACCTGCCGGTGCAGCTTGGCGTGGATGGCGTTGAGCGCCATCACGTCAAACAGGCCCCGGCCCAGGCCCGGCTGGTTGGTGGCCACCACCACATGCCAGCCCGCATGGTTGAGGCGGGCAATGGCTTCGAGCGCGCCGGGCACCGCCGTCCATTCGTCGGCCGAGGTGATGTATTCGTCCCCCATCGGGTTGAGGGTGCCGTCGCGGTCGAGGATGGCGAGTTTCATAGGAGGGGTTTGCCTTGTGAGAACCACCAGCCTACCAGCACCCGGGGTCAGACCGCCAGACGGGACAGATCGGCCACGCGGTTCATGGCTTCGTGCAACGTCTTGAGCAGGCCCTGGCGGTTCAGGCGCAGGTCCAGTTGCTCGGCGTTCACCATCACGTCGTCAAAGAACGCATCCACGGGCGCGCGCAGCACGGCCAGGGTCTGCAGGCTGGCGGTGTAGTCACCGGCCTCGAACTGGGCGTTGGCCTCGGGCACAAAGCGCTGCAGGGCGGCGAACAGATCCTGCTCGGCCTTTTCCTGCAGCAGCTGGGGATTGACGTGGGCATCCACCGGGCCTTCGACCTCGGCCTTCTTCAGGATGTTGCCCACGCGCTTGTTGGCGGCGGCCAGGGCCGGGCTTTCGGGCAAGGCGGCGAAGGCGCGCACTGCCGCCAGCTGCTTCTCGACCAAGGCCAGGCGCTGCGGGCGCAGGGCCAGCACGGCGTCCACTTCTTGCGCGCTGTAGCCTTGCTCGCGGAGGCTGCCGGCGAGGCGGTCGTAGATGAAGTCGGCGAGCTGCGCCGAGGCGTCGGTGATCTTGTCGCCAAAGGCGGGCACGGCACCGGCCAGCAGCGCGTTCAAATCGAGCGGCAGATCTTTTTCGACCAGCATGCGGATCACGCCCAGCGCGTGGCGGCGCAGCGCGAAGGGGTCACGGTCGCCCGTGGGCAGGTTGCCGATGCCGAACATGCCGACCAGGGTTTCGAGCTTGTCGGCCAGGGCCACCACCACACCTGCCGTGTTGCGGGGCAGCGCGTCGCCCGCAAAGCGCGGCTTGTAGTGGTCTTCAATCGCGTGCGCCACGGTCTCGCCCAGGCCGTCGTTGAGCGCGTAGTAGCCGCCCATGATGCCCTGCAGCTCGGGGAACTCGCCCACCATGTCGGTCACGAGGTCGGTCTTGGCCAGCAAAGCGGCTTGGTCAGCATCTGCCACCAATTGAGCGTCGCCCAGTTGTTGAGCGATGGCCTTGGCGATGGCGCGCACGCGCTCCACGCGCTCGCCCTGTGTGCCCAGCTTGTTGTGGTACACGACCTTGCCCAGACCTTCGACGCGCGAAGCCAGCGTCTTCTTACGGTCCTGGTCAAAGAAGAACTTGGCGTCGGCCAGGCGTGGGCGCACCACGCGCTCGTTGCCGCCGGTCACAAAGCTCGTGTCTTCGGGGCTGATGTTGCTGACCACCAGGAACTTGTTGGTGAGCTTGCCTGCGGCGTCCAGCAGCGGGAAGTACTTCTGGTTGGCCTTCATCGTGAGGATGAGGCACTCTTGCGGCACGCCCAGGAACTGCTCTTCAAACTGGCAGATGACCACGTTGGGCCGCTCGACCAGTGCGGTCACTTCATCCAGCAAGGCTTCGTCTTCGATGGGGCGGGCGCCGTTGCCGACCTTGGCAGCGGCAGCGGCCAGCTGGCGGGCGATCTCGGCCTTGCGCTCGGCAAACGATGCGATCACAGCACCGTCTTTTTGCAGCGTGGCGGCGTAGCTGTCGGCATCGGCCAGCACCACGGGCGACACGGCGGCTTCAAAACGGTGGCCGGTGGTGCTGTTACCGGCCGTCAGGCCCAGCGCCTTCACGGGCACCACCGTGCTGCCATGCAGCGCGACCAGGCCGTGCGCAGGGCGCACAAAGTTCACGCTGGTCCAGCCGGGCAGCTCGCAGTCGGTTTCGAGCTGGTAGCTCATCACCTTGGGGATGGGGAGCTTGGCAATGGCTTCGTCCAGCGCCTTTTGCAGGCCAACTGCCAACGTCGCACCGGGCACCACGCTGTCGTAAAACAGGGCTTCGGCCTTGCCGTCCTGCGCACGCTTCAAGGCGGCCACGGCGGCTGCGGGGTTGGACACATCGGCGCCCAGCGCCTGCAGCTTTTTCAGCAGCGCAGGCGTGGCGTTGCCGTCTTTGTCCAAGCCCACGGTCACGGGCATCAGCTTTTGCTGCACGGCCTTGTCGGCGGCCTTGTCGGCCACGGCGGTCACGTGCGCAGCCAGGCGGCGGGGCGAGGCAAAGGGCGTGACCACCGAAGCAGCGCTGGCCAGGCCCAAGGCCTTGAGCTGGTCGCCCAGCACGGTGGCAAAGGCATCGCCCAGCTTCTGCAGCGCCTTGGGGGGCAGTTCTTCAACAAACAGTTCAACGAGGAGGTTTTGGGTCGTCATGTTCTTGTTCTTTCGCTCGTTCACGCGGCCTTTTTGACCATCTGTTCCACCCACTCGCGCGGCGCCATGGGGAAGCCCAGGCGCTCACGGCTTTCGTAGTAGCTCTGTGCCACGCTGCGGGCCAGGTTCCGGATGCGGCCGATGTAGGCCGCGCGTTCGGTCACGCTGATGGCGCCGCGTGCATCCAGCAGGTTGAAGCTGTGTGCGGCCTTGAGCACCTGCTCGTACGCGGGCAGCGCCAGCTGCTGTTCCATCAGGTACTTGGCCTGCTTTTCGTGCGCATTGAAGGCGGTGAACAAGAAGTCCGCGTCGCTGTGCTCGAAGTTGTAGGTGGACTGCTCCACCTCGTTTTGCTTGTACACGTCGCCGTAGCTCAGCGTGTCGGTCCACTTGAGGTTGTAGACGTTGTCCACGCCCTGCAGGTACATGGCCAGGCGCTCCAGGCCGTAGGTGATCTCGCCCGTGGCGGGCTTGCAGTCGATGCCACCCACTTGTTGGAAGTAGGTGAACTGCGTCACTTCCATGCCGTTGAGCCAGACCTCCCAGCCCAGGCCCCAGGCGCCGAGCGTGGGGTTCTCCCAGTCGTCTTCCACAAAACGAATGTCGTTCTTTTTCAGGTCGAAGCCCAGGGCTTCGAGGCTGCCCAGGTACAGCTCCAGGATATTGGCCGGTGCGGGCTTGAGCACGACTTGGTACTGGTAGTAGTGCTGCAGGCGGTTGGGGTTCTCGCCGTAGCGGCCGTCCTTGGGGCGGCGGCTGGGCTGCACGTAGGCGGCCTTCCAGGGCTCGGGGCCGATGGCGCGCAGGAAGGTGGCGGTGTGCGAGGTGCCGGCGCCCACTTCCATGTCATAGGGTTGCAAAAGGGCGCAACCCTGCGCGTCCCAGTAGGACTGCAGCTTCAAAATGATTTGCTGGAATGTCAACATGGCGTCTGTGGCTGAGGCACTGGCAAGCCAGGGCCGGGCAAGTAAGGGGAAAGGAAGAAAACGCGGTGCGTGAGCAAACCCCAGGCCAGTCGCCCCACAAGGCAATCAGGGCGGGCATCGCGCGCGCAAACCGGTGATTTTACGGCGCCCCGCCGCGTGTGCTGCGGCAGCGCCCACAACATCGGCCCGCGCCCATGAAAAAAGGCCGGAGCCCTTTTGGAGCCCCAGCCTTCCCAACCAGTCACGCGAGCTATAAGCCGGTGCGTACCGGTGGCCACACGGGTGTGGCCGTCAACGCATGCATCGCGTCAAAGCATGGCGTTCAAACTTCAGAACCGGGATCAGTACTCCCAGAAAATGCGTTGCAGTTCCTTGCTGTCGTTGGTCTTGGTCAAAGCGACCATGGCCAGGATGCGGGCCTTTTGGGGGCGCAGGTCATGGGCCACCACCCAGTCATACTTGTCGTCGGGCTGCTCGGCATTGCGCAGCACAAAACCATCGGGCACGCGGGCCGAGCGGATGATCTGCACACCCGAGGCGCGCAGGGCCTTGAGCGAATCGACCGCCTGGGCGGCCACAGAGCCATTGCCTGTGCCGGCGTGGATCAGCGCCTTGACGCCGGCCTTGCCGTAGGCGTCGATGCCTGTGGTGTTCATGTTGCCGTAGCCGTACACGATGTCCACGGCAGGCAGGGCCTTGATGTCGTCGATGTTGAACTCGGAGTTGGTCGTGTGGCGCTTGACGGGGGCGCGGAACCAGTAGTTCTTGCCTTCCACCACCATGCCCAGCGGGCCCCACTGGCTCTTGAAAGCCTCGGTCTTGATATTGATGGTCTTGCTCACGTCGCGACCGCTCTGGATCTCGTCGTTCATCGTGACCAGCACGCCCTTGCCGGCAGCGTCCTTGCTGGCGGCCACGGTCACGGCGTCGTACAGGTTCAGCGCGCCGTCGGCCGACAGGGCCGTGCCGGGGCGCATGGAGCCCACCACCACGATGGGCTTGTTGGTGCGCACGGTGAGGTTCAGGAAGTACGCGGTTTCTTCCAGCGTGTCCGTGCCGTGGGTGATCACGATGCCGTCCACATCGGCCTGTTTGGCCAGAGCCGACACGCGCTGGCCCAGGCGCAGCAGGTGCTCGTTGGTGAAGCTCTCGGAGGCGATCTGGAACACCTGTTCACCCGACACCTTGGCCACGTTGGCCAGCTCGGGCAGGCCCGCCAGCAGCTTGTCCACCGGCACCTTGGCGGCAGCATAGGTCGCGCTGTTGGCGGCCGAGGCGCCCGCACCGGCAATGGTGCCGCCCGTGGCCAGCACCACCACGTTGGGCTTGGCCGCCTGCGCCATGGCGACGGCAGAGGCAGCGGACAACAGCAAACCCGCAAGCCAGCGGCTGGCGGTGGGCGAGGAAGCAATGCGCATGAAGAGGTCTCCAGATTTTTTTGGGTCGCGGCGCGTGTTGCGCCGCTTTGTTCAAAACCGCCTGTGAAGCGGTGCCGCATCCTATGAGAAACCAGAACACAGTCATGCGGAATAATTGACCCACCCTTATGAACTGGGTTCACACCCCTGAATGGCCGTTTGACGACCATCAAGGGCCCATCGGCCCACGCCACGAAACGAATCCGCCATGAACTTGCGACAGCTGGAAGTTTTTCAGGCCGTGCTGCAAACCGGCAACATGAGTGCTGCGGCACGCCTGCTGTGCATCACCCCTTCGGCCGTCAGCAAGGCCGTGGCACACACCGAGCTGCAGCTGGGCTACCGGCTGTTCAACCGCTCGCCGGCAGGCCTGACCCCGACGCCGGAGGCCCAGGTGCTGGCCACCGAGTCCACAGGCATCTACCGGCAGCTGGACGCCCTCAAGCGCACCGCACGCAACCTGGCCACCAGTGATTCGGGCGACGTGCGGCTGGGCGCCATCCCCTCCATCACCCACGAGTTTCTGCCGCGCCTGCTGCAGCACCATGCGGAGCAGCACCCCCAAGTGGGCGTGGAGGTGCGCACCATCCACCAGGACCAGATGACGCAGGCCCTGCTCACACGCAGCGTGGACTTTTGCCTGGGCTTCTACAAACACCCCCACCCGCAAATCGCGAGCGACCTGCTGGTCAGCGGCCGCCTGTACCTGGCGGTCGCAACCAGCGTGTGGGCGCGGGCGCCCCGTGCCGCCAGCCCCGGCGCGCGGCTGGCGCAGGTGCCGGTAATCCGCCTGGTGGGCGACGACCCCATGCGCCAGGCGATTGACGACATCGCGCACCGCCTCGGCTCGCCCGCCGGGCCCGGTATCCAGGTGCAGACATCGCGCCTGGCGCTGGAGCTGGTACGCCGGGGCATGGGCTGGACGGTGGTGGACTTTCTCACCGCCAAGGGGCTGGACCCTGCGCAGATGGTGGCGCAGGAGCTGCATGAGCTGGCACCCATGTCGCTGTACAGCTACCACGCGCGCGCCTTTCCGCCAGGCCTGCAGGCCACGCGCATGCTGGGCATGTTGCCCGCGTTGCTGCACGAGGCCCTACAGCCCAACCCCAAGGCCACCAGGCGCTGAGCGTGGTCGTTCACGCCATGAAAAACGGCCTGACCGTCCGAAGACAGGCAGGCCGTGGCGCAAGCCAAACCATCGCTCCGCGAGGGAGCGAGGCGGTCAGTCGTTCCAGCGGCGCAGCACCAGGCTGGCGTTGGTGCCGCCAAAGCCGAAGCTGTTGGACAACACGGTGGTCAGCTGCGCATCGCGCGTCTGGGTGACCAGGGGCATGTCGCCCAGGGCCGGGTCGGGTGTCTCGACATTGGCCGAGCCAGCGATGAAGCCCTTGTTCAGCATGATCATGCAGTAGATGGCTTCTTGCACGCCTGTGGCACCCAGCGAGTGGCCGGTGAGCGACTTGGTGGACGAGAACGGAGGCACCTTGTCGCCGAACAGGGCACGCATGGCGCGCACTTCCTGCATGTCGCCCACCGGGGTGGAGGTGCCATGGGTGTTGATGTAGTCGATGGGCGCGTCGAGCCCCTCCATGGCCTGCTGCATGCAGGCAATGGCGCCGTCGCCGGAAGGAGCCACCATGTCTTCGCCATCGCTGGTGGCGCCAAAGCCCACCACCTCGGCCAGGATGGTGGCGCCGCGTGCCAGGGCATGGTCCAGGCTTTCCAGCACCACGGCGCCGCCGCCGCCAGCGATCACGAAGCCGTCGCGGTTCGCGTCGTAGGCGCGCGAGGCACGTTCGGGCGTTTCGTTGTACTTGCTGGACATGGCGCCCATGCCGTCGAACAGCAGCGACATGCCCCAGCTCAGCTCTTCACCGCCGCCCGCGAACATCACGTCCTGCACGCCCCAGGCGATCTGCTGCGCCGCAGCGCCGATGCAGTGCGCCGAGGTGGAGCATGCCGAGGTGATGGAGTAGTTAATGCCCTTGACCTTGAAGTTGGTAGCCAGGCACGCGGACACGGTGGAGCTCATGCAGCGCGTGACCTGGTACGGCCCCACGCGGCGGATGCCCTTGTCGCGCAGCGTGTCGGCCGCTTCGATCTGGTTGGCGGGCGAACCGCCGCCCGAGCCCATGATGAGGCCGGTGCGCGGGTGACTCACCTGCTCTGGCGTCAGGCCGGCTTGCTGGATCGCGTCTTCGAGTGCGATCTGCGCATAGGCCGCCGCGTCGCCCATGAAGCGCAGCTGCTTGCGGTCAATGCGCGCTTCGATGTCGATCTCAGGCGCGCCGCCCACCTGGCTGCGCAGACCAAGTTCCTTGAACTTTTCCACGGCCTTGATGCCGCTGGTGCCTGCACGCAGCGAGGCCTCCACGGTGGCCAGGTCGTTGCCAATGCACGAGACGATGCCCGCGCCAGTGATGACTACACGCTTCTTGGTGGTCATGCTGCGTCCTTGTCGTCGCCCTCGCGCTTGAACAGACCCACGCGCAGGTCGTTGGCTACATAGATTTCCTTGCCGTCGGCCAGCAGGCGGGCGTCGCCGATGGCCATGACCAGCTTGCGCTTGATGACGCGCTTGATGTCGATTTCGTAGGTGACCAGCTTCACGTCCGGACCCACTTCGCCGGTGAATTTGACCTCACCCGCGCCCAGTGCGCGGCCCCGGCCGGGCAGTTGCAGCCAGGTCAGGTAAAAACCGATGAGCTGCCACATGGCATCCAGGCCCAGGCAGCCGGGCATGACCGGATCACCCTGGAAGTGGCAGGCAAAGAACCACAGGTCGGGCTTGACGTCGAGTTCGGCACGGATCTTTCCCAGCCCGTGCGCGCCACCATCGCCGTCGATGTGCGTGATGCGGTCAAACATCAGCATGGGTGGCAGCGGCAGTCGCCCGCTGTCAGCGCCGAACAGCCGGCCTTCGCCCGAGGCGATCAGTTGTTCGTAGGAAAAGGAATCTGCCATGTTCAGTCGTGCTCCAGAACGGCGGGTGGCCCGCCTCAAATCATCGTTTTACGCAACACCAGCCCCCGGTTGCGGGGCTCTATTATCAAGGCATAGGGAGCCGCCTCTAAACACCGGCCTGCGCGGGCCCCTGTGCAAGCAGGCGCAATACCTGACCTGGATCAATCGCCAAGCGCCCTTCGGCCCCTGGCGGCGACCATGGCAACCAGCAGCGCCAGAGCCCCCAGGCCCCACAGCGGCCACAGCCCCCAGCGGGACACCCACCATGCGTAAGGTGTGATGGACCAGCCGCTCTGTGCGTCCAGCCCCCGGCCGTGCACCTCGCCTTTGAGCACGCCGCGCGTGTAGCGGGCCAGCTGGTGCGTGACCACGCCCCGGTGGTCGATGATGACCGTGGCGCCCGTGTTGGTGGCGCGCACCATAGGGCGCTCGAACTCCAGCGCGCGCATGCGGCTGATGTGCAGGTGCTGATCGATGGCCAGGGTGTCGCCAAACCAGCCAATGTTGCTGAAGTTGACGAACACCGTGGGCGCCAGGGCCGGGTCGATGAACCGTGCACCCAGCTCCTCGCCAAACAGGTCTTCGTAGCAGATGTTGGGGGCAATGCGCTGCCCCGCCACGGCAAAAGAGGCCTGGCCCACCGTGCCCCGGTTGAAGTCGCCCAGCGGGATGTTCATCATCTCCGTGAACCACTTGAAGAACGGCGGGATGAACTCGCCAAACGGCACCAAGTGGTGCTTGTCGTAGCGGTACGGCTCGGCCTGCGTGGCAGCACTCATGCCTAGTACGGAGTTGGTATAGCCCTGGGCCTCATCCCCCAGCGGAATGCCCACCATCGCGGCCTGGCTGCCTTGTGCGTAGCGTTGCTGGATGCCCTCCAGATACCCGGGAATGAGCTGCTGCGGCAGCAACGGAATGGCTGTCTCGGGCGCCACTACTAGGTCGGCCTGGGCGTTGCGCAAGGCCTCGGCATACCACTGCAGGGCCACGGGCACGCCGCTCCCGGGCTGGAATTTTTCGTCCTGGGGGATATTGCCCTGGAGCAGCTCCAGGCTCAGGGGCGCAGGACGGCGATGCGCCGGGGTGTGGCACAGGTCCACGGCGCAATGCCGGTCTACCGTGGCCCAGGCCAGCAGCCCCCCCATGGCCAGCAGCAGCGCCCACCAGGGCACGCTGCGCAGGTCGGCCGCGCGCACTTGCACCAGGCCCATTGCTAACGCAGCGGCCACGGCACTGATGCCATACACCCCCATGTGGCGGGCCAGCACGGCCAGCGGACCGTCCACATGCGCATAGCCGCCAGCGCCCCACGGGAACCCCGTCCACCAGATGCCCCGCGCCAGCTCGGCCAGCAACCAGAGCGCTCCGAAAAAGAGAGCGCCTCCGCCACGATGTACCGGCGCATAGCGGCAAAAGAGTGCCAAAGCGGCTGCGTAGTAGCTGGCCAGAAACGCTGCCAGGCCCAGCACCGCAGCCACCGCCAGCGGCGCGGGCAGGCCGCCATACGAATGCATGGAGATGAACAGCCACCAGAAGGTACCCGCCAGCCAGGCGGTGCCAAAAACCCCGCCGAGGATTGCGCCCCGCTGCCAGCGCACTGTGTAGGCCCCTAGATACGCGCCTGCGGCAGGCCGCACCAGCCAGGCCAGCACCGCCATCGACACCAGTTGCAGCCACCACAGGGGTTGACCGTTACCCGGCCAAGCCAGTGAGGCGGCCTGGGCCAGGCCCGCGACCAGCGCGAGCAGCAGTTGCGGCAGCAGCGGCCAGTTCGCCGTCTGAGAGTGCCGCGACATCAGTCGGCGGCGTCGGTGGCTTCGACCCGGGACACCTTGAACCAGCGCACCGCACCGCCCTTGGTGTGCAGCACCACAAAGTGCAGGCCGCTGAGCTGAAGGTGCTCGCCGCGCTTGGGCACATGGCCCATCTCGTGGGCGATCAGGCCGCCGATGGTGTCGAAATGCTTGTCCGGGTCGCTGCCTGCAATGGCCACCTCGAAGGCTTCGGCCACGCGTTCAATCGGCGTGTCGCCGCTCACCCGGTAGGTGCGGTCGGCCAGGCCAAAGATGTCGCCCTGGTCTTCGGGGATGTCGAACTCATCCTCGATCTCCCCCACGATCTGCTCCAGCACATCTTCGATGGTGATGAGCCCGGCCATGCGCCCAAACTCATCGATCACGATGGCCAGGTGGTTGCGGTTGCCCCGGAACTCGCGCAGCAGGTCGTTCAAGCCCTTGCTCTCGGGCACAAAGGCTGCGGGGCGCAGCAGCGCGCGGATGTTGAGCTCTGGTGCGCGCTGTAGCTTGAGCAGGTCCTTGGCCATCAGGATGCCGATGATGTTCTCGCGCTCGCCCTGGTACACCGGAAACCGTGAATGCGCGGTGCTGATCACGAGGTGCAGCAGCTCGTCAAAGGGCGCATCGATGTTGACGAGATCCATGCGCGGAGCGGCCACCATCACGTCGCCCGCAGTCATGTCGGCCATGCGGATCACGCGCTCCAGCATCACGCGCGATTCGGCGCCGATGACCTCGTTGTCCTCGGCCTCGGCCAGGGTTTCGATGAGTTCTTCCGTCGAATCCGGTCCAGGGTGGATGAACTCGGCCACTTTCTGCAGGAAGCTGCGCTTGTCTTCCCTCTCGGGCGGTCGCCCGGGGTGCGCGGGGTGCGGGTCAGACACTGTTTGAGAGCGTGTTATGCACTTTTGCGTGCCCACGAAAGCCGGGGAAAGGCCCGGCAACTAGGCGCAGGACGTGCAGCGGTATGAATACCGCAAACGTGCTGCAACAACGTGGCCGGGCCTTTCCCCGGCTTTCCCAAAGGGTTGGGCCCTGAGGCCAGCGCTCGCATCGTTGCGGACCTCGCCAAGGCGACCAGCCTTGGCAGTGGCCCGCGCCTCACGATCACTGGCCTCAGGGCCCAACGTGGGTACGAAAAAGTGCGTAACACGCTCTTTGGTGCAGGACGTGCGGTAGTGAATCAGGCCCCTAGGATAGCGGATTGCCGTGACAGCCGGCCACCACCGGCGTCACGGCCGGGGGCGTGACCGCCATGGCTCACTCGGCCGACTGGTGGCGCGCGTGCTGCACGCCGCTGCGCACTTCCTGCACGCTGGCCAGGAAATCCCAGAACTGCTTGGCCTGCTTCTTGAGCTGGTAGTCCACCTCGGCGAACTGCTGCTCGACCATTTCGGTCATGCGCGTGTCGAGGCTGGCGGGCGGAATCTGCAGGTAAGCCTCGGACTCGGACCCATCGCGGCGCACCGTGGCACCGGCGTTGCGCGCGATCTTGAGCATGGCGGTGTTTTCAGACAGCGCATGGATGAACACCATGTTCACGCCCTCATTGCGCGCATGCATCACGGCTCGCTCGAACAGGCGCGCACCAAAGCCACGGCCCCGCGCCTGCTTGAGCACGGACACGCCAAACTCGGCACAGGGCTTGTGTTCGGGGTTTTCCGAGAACGCCAGGTGGGCCATGGCGATGAGCTCCAGGCGGCGGTTGTAAATGCCAAAAATTTCGTCGCGCTCGAAGTTGAGCTGCTCGGCGTAGCGGCGGATCTGCTCGTCGTTGGCGGCATAGCCAAAGCGCAGGTAGCGGTCTGCAGGCTCCAGCTGCAGCAGGTGCTGGGTGATCCGCTCCCGGTAGGAGGGGCCCAGGGAGCGGATAGGAACCATCACGGGCGTCTCCTGCTGGTGGATGTGAATGTCAGAGGCAGAAGAGCCGCCGGTTACCGGGCGCAGCATGTCCCGGCCTGCGTACCAGGATGCCTTGAGCCAGTCTTTGGTTGCGAACATGTCGCCAAATATAAGGGTTTTCCCTCATCTTTTCCAGTCCAAATTGCTGCGCCGCAACAAAATAGTGATCCGACTCAAAATACCGGAAAATCGGCCCCAAGCGCTAGAAAATCATGCCTCAGAAGCTATCAATTTAATAGCTTCTGTGCTCCCAATCTCCTCTGCAGGGGTCGCAGACGCGACGGCTGGAGCGGCTGCACTCCACTCAGCACCAAGCCGTCTTCGCACAGGGTAGAGCGTAAAGCGCGGACCGCCCTACAGCAACCTCCGCCACATCAATAGACGCCACAGCGAGTCACGCCTGTGACCTGCCCGGGTGCATCCCAGGGCCAAGGCCCGCGCCGGGTTACACCGGCACGGCCGTGGTCGCTTTCACGCGGTCGAGCACAAAGCTGGTCTTGCAGTCCTGCACGCTGGGGTGCTTGAGCAGGGTGTCCATGATGAAGCGGCTGTAGTGCGCCATGTCGGCCACCACCACGCGCAGCAGGTAGTCCATCTCGCCGGTGAGCGAGGCGCACTCCACCACCTCGGGCCAGGTCTGCACGCTGGCGCGGAACAGGTCCATGGGGTTGCGTTTGTGGCTTTCGGTGTGTTTTTCGAGGCGCACGTTGAGGTAAGCCGTGAGCCCCAGCCCCACCGCTTCGGGCGGCACCAGGGCCACATAGCGGTCGATCACGCCGCTGTCCTCCAGCCGCTTGACGCGGCGCAGCACGGCGCTGGGCGACAGGCCCACCTGCTCGCCGATCACGTCGTAGGTCTCGCGGCCGTTTTCTTGCAGACGGCGCAGGATGGCGCGATCCAGCTTGTCCAATGCGTCAAAAGCTTTCATGGCGCAGGATTTTACGGAATCCAGGCAATTTCCCGCCGACCATATTGCAGCCACGGGTATGTCCCGATAGTGACAGCAGCCTTCTCCCCAAAAAATAAACACCGCAAAAACGAACGACCGTTCTATTTTGCAAGCATAAGAAATCACATCAACGGAGACAAACACATGACCGGATTTTTCAGCCGCTTGTTGCGGCGACTGGTGCTGGCAGCAACGGCGGGGGTGCTGCTGGTGGGCGGGGGCGCGCAAGCGCAAACGGGCTACACGCAAACGCGGTATCCCATCGTGCTGGTGCACGGGCTTTTTGGCTTTGACTCGGCGCTGGGCATCGATTACTTCTACGGCATTCCCGACGCACTGCGCCAGGGTGGCGCCAAGGTCTACGTGGCCCAGGTGTCAGCCGCCAACAGCACCGAGGTGCGGGGCGAGCAGCTGCTGGCCCAGGTCAAGACCATCCTGGCCATCACCGGCGCGGCCAAAGTGAACCTGGTGGGCCATTCGCACGGCGGCCCCACCACGCGCTATGTGGCGGGTGTGGCGCCGCAGTTGGTGGCCTCGGTCACATCCATCGGGGGCGTGAACCGGGGTTCGCGCGTGGCCGATATCCTGCGCGGCGTGGCGCCTGCAGGCTCGGTGTCCGAGGCCGTGGCCAATGCGGCGGCCAAGGCGCTGGTGGGTTTGATCAACCTGACCTCGGGCGGCACGGGCCTGCCCCAGATGCCCACGGCGGCGCTGGACTCGCTGACCACCGCAGGCTCCGCCAAGTTCAACAGCCGCTTCCCACAGGGGGTGCCCACCTCCGGCTGCGGCAATGGTGCTGAGCTGGTGAATGGCGTGCGCTACTACTCCTGGACCGGCACCCTGCCCCTGACCAACGTGCTCGACGCCAGCGACGCACTGCTGACCACGCTGAGCCTGACCTTTGGCGAAGCCAACGACGGCCTGGTGTCGGCCTGCTCGTCGCGCCTGGGCAAACACCTGGGCGACTACCGCCAGAACCACCTTGATGAAGTGAACCAGTTGCTGGGCCTGCGCGACTGGTTCTCCACCGACCCGGTGACGCTGTACCGCCAGCACGCCAACCGCCTCAAGCAGCAAGGCCTGTAAGCCATGGCCCAACCCTTGCGCACCTGGGCGGTTGCCGCCGCACTCCTGGCCTTCACCACGGCAGCCGTGGTCTGGTGGCTGGGAGGCCCTGCCGGGTTGGGCGCGGGGGATACGCATCAACCACCCGTGGGGGCGGCCGCCGCCACCGCCGGTGCCCAGGTACAACCATCGCCAGCACAGGGCGTGGACAACAGCTTTCTTGCACGCCGCCGCGCCATTACCCCCGACGGCCCGGCCGACCCGCTGCTGGTGCACGGCCTGCGCGACACGCTGGAAGCCCTGCTGATGGAAGCGGGCGACGCCAGCGACCCGGCCACGCTCAAGCAGCGCCTGGCCGCACTGGTGAACCAACATTTCCCCGCCACCCTGGCCACCCGTGCGCTGGCCCTGGCCGAGCGCTATGTGGACTATCGCGTGGCCCTGGGCAGCCTGCGCGCGCCGCAGGACCTGACCGACCCACGCGCACTGCGCGACGCCCTGGAGGCGCGCCACAAGGTGCGCCTGCAGTTTTTTGACGACGCCGAATACGACGCCCTGTTTGCGCGCGAGGCCGAGCTGGACCGCTACACCCTGGCGCGCCTGGAGATTGAGCGCAACATCCAGCTCAGCCCCGAGCAGCGCGCCCAGGCGCTGCAGGCGGCCGACAACGAACTCTCTGCCGAGCGCCGTGCGGAACGCAGCGCCGCCACCGAACACATGGCCGCCGCCGCGCAGACGGCCGTGTTCAACGCCAGCAATGCCGACGAACGCACCCGCTACGCCGCCCGCAGCGCGCAATACGGCCCGGCGGCCGCCCAGGCCATGGCCCAGCTGGACCGGGAGGAACAGCACTGGAACCAGCGCCTGGACCAGTACAGCCAAGCCCGGGCGCAACAGGGCGAGGGCCCTGGCCTGCAGCAATTGCGCCAGCAGCTTTTCTCGCCCGAGGAGCAACAACGCATCGACGCCGCGCTGGCGCTGCGCCGGCTTAGCGCGGGCGCTTCGGGCTCCTAGCGCTCTGCAGGCACCTGGCGAAGCCGCATCGATGCGGCGACCTCCCCTGCCCGAAGCGCCGCCTGATTGCGCGAAATTTTGATCATTCACAACATTCCTGCAAATCAAGCGGCAAAGCCTCTTGATTTCGCCAGAAACATGAGGCAAGCCACGCCTACAGTCCATGACATTCATCAACGAATGCCGGAGACCCCCCCATGAACGCCGCCTTGCCGCAAGAAACCACCGCCCAGCTCGCTGCCTGGGACAACCCCATGGGCCTGATGGGCTTCGAGTTCGTCGAATTCACCTCGCCCCAGCCCGGCGTGCTGGAGGCGGTGTTTGAAAAGCTGGGTTTCACGCTGGTCGCCAAGCACCGCTCCAAGGACGTGGTGCTGTACCGCCAGAACGGCATCAACTTCATCCTGAACCGCGAGCCCCACAGCCAAGCCGCGTACTTTGGCGCGGAGCATGGCCCCTCCGCCTGCGGCCTGGCCTTCCGCGTGAAAGATGCGCACAAGGCTTACAACCGCGCACTGGAACTGGGCGCCCAGCCTATTGACATCCCCACCGGCCCCATGGAACTGCGCCTGCCCGCCATCAAGGGCATTGGCGGTGCACCGCTGTACTTGATCGACCGCTTTGAAGACGGCAAGTCCATCTACGACATCGACTTCGAATTCATCGAAGGTGTGGACCGCCGCCCTGTGGGCCATGGCCTGAACCTCATCGACCACCTCACCCACAACGTGTACCGGGGCCGCATGGGCTTCTGGGCCAACTTCTACGAGAAGCTGTTCAACTTCCGTGAGATCCGCTACTTCGACATCCAGGGCGAATACACGGGCCTGACCTCCAAGGCCATGACAGCGCCCGACGGCATGATCCGCATCCCACTGAACGAAGAAGCCAAGCAGGGTGGCGGCCAGATCGAAGAATTCCTAATGCAGTTCAACGGCGAAGGCATCCAGCACATCGCGCTGATCTGCGACAACCTGCTGGACGTGGTGGACAAGCTGGGCATGGCCGGCGTGCCCCTGGCCACGGCACCCAACGAGGTCTACTACGAAATGCTGGACACCCGTTTGCCCGGCCACGGCCAGCCCGTGCCCGAGCTGCAGTCGCGCGGCATCCTGCTTGATGGATCCACCGCTGACGGCACGCCCCGCCTGCTGCTGCAGATTTTCTCCACGCCCATGCTGGGCCCGGTGTTCTTTGAATTCATCCAGCGCGAAGGCGATTACCGCGACGGCTTTGGCGAAGGCAACTTCAAGGCGCTGTTCGAGTCGCTGGAACGCGACCAGATCCGCCGTGGTGTGCTGAACACGTAAGACATCAGACATCCAGGGTTAACCCTGCACAGGTGCCTATACTGCGCGCTCCCCGGAACTCAAAAGGATCCCGATGTCGCTCCGTAGCACCCTGTTCAGCACCCTTCTGGCCGGCGCAGCCACTGTCGCGCTGGCGCAGAACCCGTCTGCCCCGCTCACCATCGTGGTGCCCTACCCCGCTGGTGGTCCGCTGGACACATCGGCCCGCATCGTGGCCGACGGTGCCGCAGCCCAGTTGGGCTCCATCACTGTGGAGAACAAACCGGGGGCAGGCGGCAATACCGGCGCCGACCAGGTCGCCAAGGCCCCCAAGACCAGCAACCAGGTGCTGATGGGCGCCGTGGCCACGCACGCGGTGAACCCCTGGCTGTACAAGAACTTCCCCTACAACGCACTCAAGGACTTCAAACCCCTCGTCCTCGTGGCCCGCACGCCCAATGTGCTGGTGGTGAATGCGGAGCAGGCGGCCAAGCTGGGCATCAAGACCACGCCCGACCTGGTGCATTACCTGAAAAAGAACCCGGACCAGGCCAAGTACGGCTCGGGCGGCAACGGCAGCATCGGCCACATCTCGGCCGAGATGTTCAAGTCGCTCACCAACACCAAGATGGGCCACACGCCGTTCCAGGGCTCCAAGCCCGCGCTCGCTGCGCTGGAATCGGGCCAGGTGCTGATGGTGTTTGACAACCTGGCCTCGGCATTGCCGCAGATCCAGTCGGGCAAGCTGCTGGCGCTGGGCGTGACCACATTGAGCCGCAACGAAGCACTGCCCAACGTGCCCAGCATCAACGACAGCGTGCAGGGCTTCAACGTGTCCACCTGGTTCGGCCTGTTTGCCCCGGCCTCGCTGCCTGATGCGGACGCACGCCGCTATGCCAACGCGTTCAGCGCCGCGATGCACTCGCCTGCCGGCAAGGAGAAGTTCAAGAAGATGGGCATCACGCCCGAAGAGCTGACGCTCGACGGGTTTGCGCAGTTTGTGCGCTCGGAAAACAGCAAGTACGAATTTCTGATCCGGGCCGCAAAGATCAAGATCGATTAGCAGCCGCGTGGGCTGGTGCGCACCCCCATCGCGGTGCGCCGACCATGGCGGCAAAGGAGAAAAAAATGGGACAAGCCCCTGTCGTCTATGGCCAATCCACCCGCCCACCGCGTGGCGACTATTCGCGTGCCGACGCGGACTACACCTGCCCGCAAGACTACGCGGCCTACACCGCCGCGGACCACGACACCTACCGCCGCCTGTACGAGCGCCAGCGCGCCCTGCTGCCAGGCCTGGCGAGCCAGGCGTTCATTGACGCCCTGCCCTCACTGGGCGCGAGCGACCGCATTCCGCGTTTTGAAGAGGTGAACGAGCGCCTCTACAAAGCGACCGGCTGGGAACTGGTGGGCGTGCCGGGGCTGATCCCCGAGGTGCCCTTTTTCACCCTGCTGGCCAACCGCAAGTTCCCGGTGACGGACTGGATCCGCAAGCCCGAGGAGTTCGAATACATCGTCGAGCCCGACATTTTTCATGACCTGTTCGGCCATGTGCCGCTGCTGTTCAACCCGGTGTTTGCCGACTATGTGCAGCGCTATGGCCAGGGTGGGCTGAAGGCGCAGGGGCTGGGGTCGTGCGAGATGCTCTCGCGTTTGTACTGGTACACGATCGAGTTCGGGCTGATCCGCGAGGCGGGGCAGTTGCGGGCGTATGGCGCGGGGATATTGAGTTCGTCGGGGGAGTTGGCGTATTCGGTGCAGAGCCCCGAGCCGCAGCGCATTCCGTTGCAACTGGAGCGGACGATGCGCACGCGCTACAAGATCGATACGTACCAGCAGACGTACTTTGTGATCGACAGCTTTGAGCAGTTGTTTGAGATGACGGCAGCGGACTTTGCGCCGATCTATGAGCGGCTACGGGGGCTGCCGGAGTTTGCGGCGGACGAGCGGGAGGCTGTGGCGGCTTGATTTTTGGTGGTATTGGCTGCTAGCGATAGTGATTCATGCCTTATTAGCTACATATTTGATAGCATTTCTTCTGCATCCAGCAATACCTGGCTGAGGTTGTTGGAGCTTGTGGATGAATTGGGCTCTGTGCCTGGTTTGAGGGCGGAGGCCGGGAGTCGCCCGGCATGCGAGTCCCTTTCTTTCGCGTCGCCGAAAGAAAGGAACCAAAGAAAGGGCGACCCCACTGTCTGCGTCCCCTGCGCTTCGCTACGGGGCAACCTGCGGTGCTCGGGTTTGGCGGGGTCTCGCTCAACTCGCGCCGCTGCGCGTCGCTCAGATACACGCGAGCCCTGATCCGCCAAACCCTGCGCTCCTCGGCGCATCCAGAGGGGCAAAGGGAGCGGAACATCCACACGGGCCTTTGCTTCGCTCGGCCCAGCTTGCGCAGCGCGTGGCGCTTGCGCCCGCAAAACGAGGCCGAGCGCAGCAATGGCCCGGATGGATGTTGGCTGTTCGGCTGTTCGGCTGTCCCACCCCTGCTGGCTGCGCCTGCGGCGGGGCGGTTGGGGGGTGGCGCGCGCGCCGCAGCGCGCGTGCTTCGTGAACTGACTCGCCGTGGATGTCCGAACGAAGCTGCAACGCAGCGCAGTGAGTTCCACGGCGCACCCCGCAACCGCCCCGACGCAGGTTTGCCCCTTCGCCACGCGAAGGGGTCGCAGACTGGGGGTCGCCTTTCTTTTGGGTACTTTTCTTTGGCGAAGCAAAGAAAAGTACCTCGCCCGCCGGGGCGACTCCCGGCCTCCGCCCTCAACAAAGGCACGCCACCCAATCAGCGCACGCGACCAAATACTACAAAATCAATAGCTACCAGCGCATATCCCACTAGCGCATCCAGCCAATAGAACCAAAACATCACCCCCGAGCAACCTCCTCCAGACAAGCCCCCATCACCCCAGGGTCAAACGCCATCTGCACATGCGCAACCCCTTCCACCAACCGGTGCTCCGCCCCCGCTAACGCCGCCGTAGTTGCCGGAAACACGATGTTGTCGCAGTTCGAATACCAGCAGGTAAACAACGCCGCCCGCCCCGCAGGCTCCGCCCGCTGCAACGCCACCACCCAGTCCCCCGCCAGGCTCATCTGCCGCCCATTCACCGCGCGACTAAAACGCCCTAGCCACGTGCCCCCATGCGGCGTGCCCAGCGTCAACACCCGGTGCACCCGCCCGTCCGCCTGGTGCGCCCGCAGCCACGCCCGCGCCGCCAAGCCCCCCATGCTGTGGCACAACAACACAGGTGCCTGCCCCGTGGCCGCCGTCACCTGGCGCACAGCGTCTTCAATGATGTCCGCATACTCGTCAATCGAGCCCATCACCGGCTCCAGATTGACCGCCACATAGGCATGCCCCCGCGCCTGCAACTGCGCCAACCACGGCAGCCACAGCCCCCGGTTGCACATGAACCCATGCACCAGCACCACGCCGCGTTTTCCGGTCGGCTGCGCAGGCAGCCAGTCGGGTACGGACTGGTGGCGAAACGGCTGGCGCCAGCAAAACACCATCAGCGCCACCCACACCTCGGCCCACCAGGCACCGACCACCTGCGACAGGCGGGCGCGCGGCGCGGCGTCGGTGCGGTTGGTGAAATGCATCAGCACAAACTCCACCGCCATCACCACCAAGTACAGACACAGCGGCACCAAGGCCCCCAGCACGGCGCGCCAGGGCGAATGGGGCCATTGCCACACCAGCCAGGCGGCCATGGCCAGCAGGATGCACAGAAGAAGGATTCGTTGCCAGCGCGCGATCATCATGATGGTGGTGATGGGCAAATGTTGTAATGGACCAGCCGCATTGTGCGGTCTGACCACAGCCCGACACCGCACCCCGCAGAACGCTGAAAGGACCCCGCCCCATGGATGCCGCCCAGACCATCCGCGATGCCATTGCCGATGTGACCGTCCTGCGCCTGCACCGCACGGGCGACCCGGCGCTGGGGGCGGCGGTAGGCAGCGTCAAGACCTTTCAGGCGCGGCGCTTTCGCGGCACCTATGCGGACCTGATGGCATCGCCTGCGTTCGGTCCCGCAGCGCAGTTCTTTCTGGAAGAGCTGTACAGCGACACCGACTACACCGACCGCGACCAGCAGTTTGGCCGCATCGCGGGCACGCTGCAGACCATGTTCCCCCAGCCGGTCGTGACCACCGCCGTGGCCCTGGCCGTGCTGCACGCGCAGACCGAGGAACTGGACCAGGACATGGGCCGCGCCTGGCTCGCGCATGAAGGCGTCGATGAAGCCAACGACGCCGCCCGCTACGCCGCCGCCTGGCGGGCCGTCGGACAACGCCACGCGCGCAAGCAGCAGCTGGAGCGCGTGCTGGCCATGGGCACCGACCTGGCGCGCCTCACCCGCACACCCGGCCTGCGGATGATGCTGCGCATGATGCGCGGCCCGGCCAACGCGGCGGGCATGGGCGCGCTGCAGAAGTTTCTGGAGGCCGGGTTCGACACCTTCGGCCAGCTCGCGCGCCAGCGGGGCGGGGTGGAGCAGTTCCTGGCCACCATCGAGCAACGCGAGCGGGCGCTGATGGATTTGCTCTTCGACGCTGATCCTGTCACCTGCGAGACCCAGCTTAACCACACACTAGGACAAGCCCGATAGCCCGTTGCGCCCCCGCCTTCCACAATCTGTGCCCACCTATTAACGGCATTTAGTGGCATCTGGCACCGAAGGAAACAAGCGCATGGAAAAGATCTGGCTCAAGAGCTACCCCCCGGGCGTCCCGCATGACGTGAAGCCCGAGCAATACCGCTCTGTGGCCCACCTGCTGGAAGAGTCGTTCCGCAAACACGCATCCAGCCCGTTCTCGGTCTGCATGGACCAGTGGATGACCTATGGTGAGCTGGAGCGCCGCTCGGCCGCGCTGGGCGCCTACCTGCAAAGCCTGGGGCTGGAGCCCGGCGCGCGCGTGGCCATCATGCTGCCCAACATCCCGCAGTTTGGCGTGACCATGGCCGCCGTGCTGCGCGCGGGCTACACCTGCGTGAACGTGAACCCTCTGTACACCGCCCGCGAGCTGGAGCACCAACTCAAGGACTCCGGTGCAACGGCCATCGTGATCCTGGAGAACTTTGCCCACACGCTGGCCGAGGTCATTGACCACACAGCCGTCAAGCATGTGGTGATGGCCTCCATGGGCGACCTGCTGGGCTTCTGGTTTGGCAAATGGATCACCTTTGCCGTGCGCCACCTGGCCAAGATGGTGCCTGCGTATGACCTGCCGCTGACGGGCGGCCGCAAGGTCGTCACGTTCAAGAAGGCGCTGTCGCTGGGCGAGCACAAGTCGCTCGCGCCCAGCCAGGCCACGCTAGATTCGATTGCCTTTCTGCAGTACACCGGTGGCACCACGGGCCTGTCGAAAGGCGCGGTGCTCACCCACCGCAACATCGTGGCCGCCACGCTGCAGGCCGAGGCGTGGTTCACGCCCGCGTTGTCCAAGGTGGGCGACCTCTCCAAGGCCAACAGCATTGCCGCGCTGCCGCTGTACCACATTTTCGCGCTCACGCTGTGCCTGCTGGCCATCCGCCAGGGCTCCAGCCTCACGCTGATCCCGAACCCGCGCGACATTCCCAAGTTCATCGCCGAGCTGAAGAAGCGGCCCTTCCACATGCTGCCGGCAGTGAACACGCTGTTCAACGCGCTGCTGCAAAACCCGCAGTTCAAGACGCTGGACTTCTCGCACCTGTGCGTGTCGCAGGCCGGTGGCATGGCGGCCAGCGAGGGCACGGCCAAGCAGTGGCATAAGGTGACCGGCAGCACCATGATCGAAGGCTGGGGCATGAGCGAGACCTGCGCCATCGGCACCAACAACCCGGTGATCAGCACCACCTTCAGCGGCAACATCGGCCTGCCGCTGCCGGGCATCGACATTGCCATCAAGGACGACGAAGGCAACAGCCTGCCCCAGGGCGAGTCGGGCGAGATCTGCATCCGCGGCCCCAACGTGATGACGGGTTACTACAACCAGCCCGAAGAGAACGCCAAGGCCTTCACGCCCGATGGTTTCATGCGCACGGGCGACATCGGCATCATGGACCCGCAGGGCTACACCCGCATCATCGACCGCAAGAAGGACATGATCCTGGTGAGCGGCTTCAACGTGTTCCCCAACGAGCTGGAGCAGGTCATCAGCCTGTGCCCCGGCGTGGTCGAATGCGCGGCCATTGGCGTGCCCGACGAGAAACAGGGCGAGGCCATCAAGGTGTTCATCATCAAGAGCGACCCGGCCCTGACCGAGGACGAAGTGGCCAACTACTGCCACCAGAACCTCACCGGCTACAAGCGCCCCAAGTACATCGAGTTCCGCGACGAGCTGCCCAAGAGCAATGTGGGCAAGATCCTGCGCAGGGAGTTGCGCAAGGCCTGACCTTGTTCATGGGCGCGGCGGCCCGAACGCCGCACCCGGCAACCTCCCCCAGGGCGCTTCGGCGCCCTTTTTCTTGGGCGCAAAAACTGCAAACCGCCTGCGTGCTCCAGATCCTCCAATATCGGCATCTCCGGGTTTTTACTGATTAGCAAACGTTTGCGCAAACGTTTGCTTTCGTTATCATCCCGATCGCGACAAGGCACCGGGCAGCCGCAGGCGCTCCTTTCTTGCGGAGTCTGCCGGGGGTTTCTCTCCGCGCTGTCGGTCGCCTGAGGGCGACGCTGAATAAGCCTCCGCGATGCGGCGGGCCCTGGATCGGGATGGGCTGCAAGGCGCAAACCACAGCGATAGCCGTAGCTATCGCGAGGATTTGCAACGCTGCAGACCGTGCTGAGCCAGGGATGCGCCGGGCGCGAGAGGCTTGTTCAGCGTTGCCTTTATCCACATTCCAACCTGGAGACAACCCCCATGAAGTTCACCCGCCGTTCCGTTCAGACCGCCGCCGCCCTCGCCGTTGTGGGCAGCCTTCTGGCCAGCCCTGCGTTTGCGCAGGACAAGCCCAAGATCGCGCTCATCATGAAGTCGCTGGCCAACGAGTTCTTCCGCACCATGGAAGACGGCGCCAAGGCGCACCAGAAGGCCCATGCCAAGGAATACACGCTGGTGGCCAACGGCATCAAGAACGAGACCGACACGGCAGCCCAGATCAAGATGATCGAGCAGGCCGTGGCGCAGAAGGTCAACGCCATCGTGCTGGCCCCGGCCGACTCCAAGGCGCTGGTGCCCGTGGTCAAGACGGCCATCGACAAGGGCATCATCGTGGTCAACATCGACAACCAGCTCGATGCCGATGCGCTGAAGGAAAAGAACATCACCGTGCCCTTCGTGGGCCCCGACAACCGCGCGGGCGCCAAGCTGGTGGGCGACCACCTGGCCAAGACGCTGAAGGCCGGTGACAAGGTCGGCATCATCGAAGGCGTGTCCACCACCTTCAATGCGCAGCAGCGCACCCTGGGCTACCAGGACGCCATGAAGGCCGCCAACATCACCGTGGTGGGCGTGCAGTCCGGCAACTGGGAGATTGAAAAGGGCAACACCGTGGCCGCCGGCATGATGCGCGAGCACCCTGACCTCGTCGCCCTGCTGGCGGGCAACGACAGCATGGCCCTGGGCGCCGTGGCCGCTGTGAAGGCCGCTGGCAAGACCGGCAAGGTGCAGGTGGTGGGCTACGACAACATCGGTGCCATCAAGCCCATGCTGGCCGACGGCCGCGTGCTGGCCACCGCCGACCAGTACGCCGCCAAGCAGGCCGTGTTCGGCATCGAACTCGCGCAGAAGGCCCTGGCCGCCAAGACGCCGCAAAACCAGTTGCCCGCCACGGTGAAGACCGATGTGGTGCTGGTGACGAAAGACAGCAAGTAAGCCCTGGAGCGGAGAACAAAGCTCTTCTGGCGTTGTTGCCGTGTCTTGTCGTACTTCCAGTACTGCCTGCGACACGGCGCCTAGCCAGAACCGCTTCGCTGAGCTTTGTTCACCGCTGCAAAATTAAAAACTGCACACACTCCCATGCCCACCAGCCCGTCACCTGACTCACCACGTACGCCCCTGCTCGCCATCCAGGCCGTGGGCAAGGACTACACCGCCACCGTGCTCGATGGCGTGAACGTGGAGCTGTTTGCGGGCGAGGTGCTGGCGCTGACCGGGGAGAACGGCGCGGGCAAGAGCACGCTGTCCAAGATCCTCTGCGGGTTGGAACAGCCCACGCGCGGCGGCATGCAGCTGGCGGGACAGGCGTACGCGCCCTCGTCGCGCCGCGATGCCGAGCGCCACGGCGTGCGCATGGTGATGCAGGAGCTGGGCCTTGTGCCCACGCTCACCGTGGCCGAGAATTTGTTGATGGGCCGCCTGCCGCACCGGCTGGGCTGGCTGCAGCGCGATGTGCTGCACGCAGCCGCCCGTGCGCAGCTGGCCAAGATCGGGCTCGACACCATCGACCCCGGCACACCCGTTTCGCAGCTGGGCATTGGCCAGCAGCAGATGGTGGAGATTGCGCGCAACCTGCAGGACGACACGCGCATCCTGGTGCTCGACGAGCCCACGGCCATGCTCACGCCGCGCGAGACCAATTACCTGTTTGAGCAGATCGCCCACCTCACCGCGCGTGGCGTGGCCATCATCTACGTGTCGCACCGGCTCGAAGAGCTGCGCCGCATTGCAGACCGCGTGGCCGTGCTGCGCGATGGCCGCCTGGTGGACGTGCGCCCCATGGCGGGCATGAGCGAAGACGACCTGGTGCAGCGCATGGTGGGCCGCGTGGTGAGCGACCTGGACCACCGCCCGCGCCGCCCCGTCGGCCCCGTGGTGATGAGCGCAGACAAGCTGGGCCGGGGCACCGCCGTGCAGGACGTGAGCCTGGAGCTGCGGGCCGGTGAAATTTTTGGCATTGCCGGGCTGGTCGGATCGGGCCGCACCGAGCTGGTCCGCCTGCTGTTTGGCGCCGACCGGGCAGACCGTGGCAGCGTGACGCTGCACCCGACTTCAGAGCAAAAACAGCCCCAAGCGCTAGAAGATCATGCGCAAACAGCTACACAAAACATAGCAAAACATCTCGCTCCGGCGCCCACCGTACCCCGCACCTGGCAGCGGGGCTTTACATCGCCGCTGCAGGCCATCGCCGCCGGCGTGGGCCTGGTCACGGAAGACCGCAAATCCCAGGGCCTGCTGCTGTCGCAGCCCATCCGCATCAACGCCACGCTGTCCGACCTGTCGGCCGTGTCGCGCGGCGGCTGGCTGCAGCGCGGGCTTGAGAACCGTCTGGTGCAGGGATTCATCCGCACCCTGCGCGTGCGCTGCCACGGCCCGGAACAGCCCGTGGGCCAGCTGTCCGGCGGCAACCAGCAAAAGGTGGTGTTCGCCCGCTGGCTGCACCGCGAAGGCCGCGTGCTGCTGCTCGACGAACCCACGCGCGGCGTGGACGTGGGCGCGCGCGCCGAGCTGTATGGCGAGCTGGACCGCATGGCCGCCGAGGGCCGTGCGCTGCTCATGGTGTCGTCCGACCTGCGCGAACTCATGGCCATGGCCGACCGCATCGGCGTGATGAGCGCAGGCCGCCTGGTGGCCGTGTTCGAGCGCGGCGAGTGGTCCGAGCAATCGCTGCTGGCAGCAGCGTTCTCCGAGCCCGGCGGGCGCACCAGCACCACCCCTTCAACTTCTTCTCCTGTGACCGCATGAACGCCCCCACCGCATCTGCCGCGCCCGCTGCGGCGCCTTCCTCCGCCTCGGTCTGGCGCAGCCAGCTGGGTACCTATCTGGGCCTGATGGCCGTGCTGGCGGGCATGGTGGCGCTGTTCTCGTCGCTGTCCGAGTACTTCTGGAGCGCCGAGACCTTCATCACCATCGCCAACGAAATCCCGGCCCTGGCCGTGATGGCCGTGGGAATGACCTTTGTGCTCATCATCGCGGGCATCGACCTGTCGGTGGGCTCGGTGATGGCGCTGGCCGCTGCCACCTCGGCCGCCGCCATCCTGCAGTGGGGCTGGACGGTGCCCGCCGCCGCTGCGCTGGCGCTGGCCACCGGCCTGGTGTGCGGCACCATCACCGGCATGATTTCTGTCGCGTGGCGGCTGCCCTCGTTCATCGTGTCGCTGGGCATGCTCGAAGCCGTGCGCGGCAGCGCCTATGTGGTGACCGACTCGCGCACGCAGTACGTGGGCGATGCGATCTCTTGGCTGTCAGCGCCGTTCTTTGGCGGCATCTCGTTCGCCTTCTTGCTGGCCGTGGTGCTGGTGGTGGTGGCGCAGCTGGTGCTGTCGCGCACGGTGTTTGGCCGCTGCGTGGTGGGCATTGGCACCAATGAAGAAGCCATGCGCCTGGCCGGCGTGGACCCGCGCCCCATCCGTGTGATCGTGTTTGCCATGACAGGCTTGCTGGCGGGCCTGGCGGGCCTGATGCAGTCGGCCCGGCTCGAAGCCGCCGACCCCAACGCGGGCACCGGCATGGAGCTGCAGGTGATTGCGGCCGTGGTGATTGGCGGCACCAGCCTGATGGGCGGGCGCGGCTCGGTGGTGAACACCGCGTTTGGCGTGCTCATCATCGCGGTGCTCGAAGCGGGCCTGGCCCAGGTGGGCGCCAGCGAGCCCAGCAAGCGCATCATCACGGGTTTTGTGATCGTGGCGGCCGTCATTGTGGACACGCTGCGCCAGCGCCGCGCCGCCCGCTGAACCTGTTTCAACACACCGATTTTTCTTCTTCCTGCATGGCTACTATCAAGGACGTTGCGCGCCACGCCGAGGTGTCCGTCACCACGGTGTCGCACGTGGTCAACGGCACCCGCCGCGTGAGCCCCGAGGGCCGCGAGCGCGTCGAGGCTGCCATCCGCGCGCTGGGCTACGTGCCCAGCGCCATTGCGCGCAGCCTCAAGAGCAACAACACGCGCACGCTGGGCATGCTGATCCCCAACAGCTCCAACCCCTACTTTGCCGAGATCGTGCACAGCGTGGAAGACCGCTGCTTTGGCGCGGGATACAACGTCATCCTGTGCAACACCAACGACGAGGCGCACCGCCAGGGCACCTACCTGCAGGTGCTGGCCGAGCGGCGCATCGACGGGCTCATCGTGGTCTCCACCGGGCATGACGCCACGCTGGCCACGCAGCTCGCGGGCCTGTCCATCCCCACCGTGCTGGTGGACCGCGAAATCGACATTGCCGAACAACAACCCTGCGACCTCGTGGAAACCGCCCACATGCAGGGCGGGCTGCTGGCCACGCGCCACCTGCTGTCGCTGGGCCACCGTCGCATTGCCTGCATTGGCGGCCCCGAAGGCATTGCCCCCAGCGAGCAGCGCATTGCTGGCTGGCGCACGGCCCTGACCGACGCAGGCTGCGGCACAGGTGACGGCCTGCTGTGGCATGGCAACTTCACGAGCCAGGGCGGCTACGAAGCCATGCACGCCGTGCTGCGCGCGCCCGAGCCGCCCACCGCCGTCTTCGTCTGCAACGACCTCATGGCCATGGGGGCGCTGTGCGCCGCGCACGAGCGCGACCTGCGCGTGCCCGAGGCACTGTCCATCGTCGGCTTTGACGACATCGAACTCACCGCCTTCACCAGCCCACCGCTCACCACCGTGGCACAGCCCAAGCAGCGCATCGGCGCGCTGGCGGTGGACATGCTGCTGGAGCGCATCGACGGCAAACGCCAGGACGCACGCAAGGTGATGCTGCAGCCCGAGCTGCGCGTGCGCGCCTCCACGGCACATGCGTCCGGAGGTGCTGCATGAGCACGAACACCGCGCCCCGCATCGCCGTCGTCGGCAGCCTGAACATGGACCTGGTGCTGCAGGTGCAACACGCACCCGGCCCCGGCGAAACCGTGCTGGCCGACGCCCTGCACCTGGTACCCGGCGGCAAGGGCGGCAACCAGGCCGTGGCCTGCGCACGCCAGGGCGCCCGGGTGGCCCTGTTTGGCCGGGTGGGCGATGACGGCTACGGCCAGACGCTGCGCGCCGGGCTCGACGCCGACGGCATCGACCACAGCGGCGTGCAGACCGACACCGAAACCACCACCGGCGTGGCCGCCATCACCGTCGAGGCCAGCGGGCAAAACCGCATCGTGGTGGTGCCCGGCGCCAATGGCCGCTTTGTGCTGGATGCCGCCGCGCTGGGCAAAGCGCTGCAAGGCGCAGGCGGCCTGGTACTGCAGTTTGAAACGCCCCTGCCCCAGGTGCTGGCCGCGGCCGAGATGGCGCATGCCGCTGGCTGCCCCGTGGTGCTCAACCCCTCGCCCATCCAGCCCCTGCCCGAGGCCCTGTGGCCGCGGGTTCACACGCTGGTCGTGAACGAGGTGGAAGCCGCCGCGCTGGCGGGCCAGAACGTGACCACGCCCGCCGATGCCGCGCAGGCCGCACAAGCCCTGCGCGCCAAGGGCCCCGCCCAGGTGGTGGTGACCCTGGGCGCGGCAGGCGCCGTGGCCGCCGACGCCGCAGGCAACCGCTACCACCCTGGCCTCGTCGTGAAAGCCGTGGACACCACGGCCGCTGGTGACACCTTCCTGGGCGCGCTGGCCGTAGCCCTGGCACGCGGCGAACCACTGGACGCCGCCGTGCGCGAAGGCATCCGCGCATCGGCGCTGTGCGTCACCCAGCCCGGCGCCCAGCCCTCCATCCCCACCCGCGCCGCCGTGGCGCACAGCCCCCAACCGCCCGCCTGGAGCCCCCTTTGAAACGCACCGCCCTGCTGCACGCCGAACTCTCCCACGCCATCGCCACCCTGGGCCACGGCGACATGCTGGTGATCGGCGATGTGGGCCTGCCCATCCCCAACGGCCCGCGCCGCGTTGACCTGGCGCTCACGCCTGGCATCCCCGCCGTTGCGGATGTGCTGCGGGTGGTGCTGGAAGAAATGCAGGTCGAGAAGGCCGTGATCGCCACCGAAGCGATGGAACGCAACGGCGGCCAGTTGCCCGGCTGGTGCCAACTGCCGGTCACTCCTCAGGCGGTTTCGCACGAGGACTTCAAGCGCCTGACGCAGCAAGCCCGCGTGATGGTGCGCACGGGCGAATGCACACCGTATGCCAACGTGATCCTGGTGGCGGGCGTGACCTTCTGAGGTTCTGAGGTTGTGACACCCGCCGGGCCCGCCGCAGGCCGGGCGTTGCGGGTTTTGGAGAACGTCTGGCAGGGCACACCTGGGGTACGCTGGGGCATCATCTATTGCCTGCCCCATGCCCAGCTCCGAGCCCCACGACCTCCTGCCCCCCGAAATCACCGTCCTCGAACGCGGCTGGCTGTCGGCCAACAACATCCTTTTCATCGGCCAGCACGACACGGCCATCGTGGACACAGGCTACTGCAGCCATGCCGATCAAACCGTGGACCTGGTACGCGGCACGCTGCAGGGCCGCGCGCTGGACCGCATCCTCAACACCCACCTGCACAGCGACCACTGCGGAGGCAACGCGGCGCTGCAAAAGGCTTGGCCCAGCGTGCTCACCGCCATCCCGCCCGGCCAGGCCGACCATGTGCGCCAGTGGGATGCCTATGCGCTCAGCTACACGCCCACCGGGCAGGAATGCCCTCCCTTTCGGGCCGACACGCTGCTGGTGCCGGGCTCGTGTGTGCTGCTGGGCGACAAGCCCTGGCAGGTGCATGCCGCGCCCGGGCACGACCCGCATTCGGTGGTGCTGTTCGAGCCCCAGGGCCGCGTGCTGATATCGGCCGATGCGCTGTGGGAAAACGGCTTTGGCGTGGTGTTCCCCGAGCTGGAAGGCGACGATGCCTTCGCCCAGGTGGGTGCCACGCTGGACCTGATTGAGGCACTGTCGCCCCAGGTCGTGATCCCGGGCCACGGGCCGGTGTTTGCCGATGCGCCCCGCGCCATCGACGGCGCCCGCCGCCGCCTGGACGGCTTTGTGCGCAACCCGGGCAAGCACGCGCTCTACGCAGCCAAGGTGCTGCTGAAGTACAAGCTGCTCGAATGGCAGCAGATCGGCATCCCCGACCTTACGGCCTGGGCGCAAGCCACGCCGTATTTCGGCATGCTGCGCGCGCGGCACTTTGCAGCGCAGACCGAGGCCGAATGGCTGCAGAGCCTGGCGGATGAACTGGTGCGATCAGGCGCTGCGGTGCGCCAAGGGGAGATGTTGCACAACGTGTGATGGGTTTCCGACTCATCGGCGCCGCATTTCCATCGCGTCCACAGAGGCAACGAACCCCAGTTTTGCAAAAAACTCCGGTGCTCCAGGTCGCCCTGCACGCAGTACCCAAGTAACGGACGCGTCGGACCCAACGATGTGTTGTACGAGAGCGCGTCCAACTCCCTGCCGACGCCAAGGCTTGGCGACAACAACCATCGACAGGTAACCGTTCGACAGGCCATCGGTGATGGCACGGGCGAATCCAACCACTTGGTCATCAAGCATCGCCACAGCGGTTCGATGCGATACCTGAACAAGTCGCTGCAGATAGCCGGCGCTTTCAATGCGATGCGCCCAACCGCTCGCGGTGAGCATTCGATAGACGCCATCCAGATCTGCGGATTCGAAATCGCGAAGCTGCACCCTACGCCTCCTCTGAGCCGGAGCCAGGTCTCGTGCCACACCACTCACCAAGCCACCCCAAACACCCCATCAGTGCTTGAACTGCTTGTCGCAGCCCGTCACGTGGTTCTTGCTGCTGGACATGCACTGGTAAAACGACTTCTTGTTGCCCGATGACCCCTGGCAGTCGGACACGCTGTACTTGCCCTTGGCTTCGCGGATCTTGGGGGCTGTGGCGTCGAAAGCCGCCTGGGTCATGTAGCCGTCTCGCACGTTCTTCTGGCCCACTTCCAGCATCAGGTCGGCCTGGTAGTGGATGTTGTCCACGGCCACGGCGCAGTTCAGGGGGACTTGCTTGCTGTCCACGGTGCCCAGCGATTTTTTTAGCCCCTCGCCAAACTCCTCGACGTCCTTGGAGACCTTTTTGGTGCCGTCAGGGTTGTACTGCTGGCCCGCCTTGGCGCTGGCGCCCTTGCCGCTGGAGGAACCACTGCCCCCACTGGTGCCGTTGTTGCTCTGCAGCTTCAGCGGCTCGGTATCCTGCTTGGCAGGCGGGGGCTGCGATCCGTAATGGGTCTTGCCATCGGCATCCACCCATTTGTACACGGGCTGCGCCTGCGCGCCCGCGCTCCACGCCACGGCCGCGCCGATTGTGGCCACACAGGCCATCCATGCCAGTTTGCCCATCACACCCTCTCTTTTTTGAATAAAAACCCGCTGAGGCGCTCGTTGAATATGCGCCTTCAGCTCCTCCATTGATAGCAAATCGAATACCACCAGCCCCCGCGTGGCGAGCACCTGGGTGTCAAGGCAGGTCTTTGTTCACCTCGGGCAGGTTCGCGTCGCGCGGGCCAATGGTGCCCAGGCGGCTCTTGAGCGACTGGGGCAGGCCGGTGAGGATGGCCGCGTAGTTGGTGGTGTTGGACAGCACCTTCTTCACGTAGTCGCGCGTCTCGGCAAAGGGCACGTTTTCGGCCCAGATGGCGGCGTCCAGCACCGGGCCGTTGCGCCAGCTGCGTGGGCGGCCAGGGCCCGCGTTGTAGGCAGCAGCGGCCATGGGCATGGAGCCTGCAAAGTCGTCCAGCGCCAGCTTGAGGTAGGCGGTGCCGATGGTGATGTTGGTGTCGCGGTCGGTGATCTGGTCGGGCGTGAAGTTGGTAAGGCCGATCTTCTTGGCCGTCCAGCGGGCGGTGGCGGGCATCACCTGCATGAGGCCCGAGGCGCCCACATGCGAGCGGGCATCCATCACAAAGCGGCTTTCCTGGCGGATCAGGCCGTACACATAGGCCGGGTCGATGCCGATGCCCTGCGCGCGCTCCACCACGGTGCTGCGGAACGGCATGGGGAAGCGCTGGTTCACCTCGATCACGCCCTTGGTGCGCTCGCTGGTGTTGATGCACCGGTCCCACACCTCGCGCTGGCAGGCAAAGTCGGCAGCGGCCAGCAGTTCGCGGTCCGGCATGCCGCCGGGCTGGTGCAGGTTGGTGGTGTAGTTCCATTCGCGCACGCCTTCGCTGCGCAGCCCCAGCAAAATGGCGTAGAGCGCGCGATTGAGCCCCGGATTGGCGCGCGCAGCCGCCTTCTCTTCGGCGGTGAGGGGGGCTGGCGCAGGCGGCACGCTGATGCGCTGGCCCAGTTCCTCCAGCGCCAGCTGCTCATAGAACCCGCGCGTGCCGGCAATGCTTTCGAACAGCTGGCGCGCCTCGGCACGGTCTGCGTCGCTGGGCTTGCCGACCAGCAGCGCACGCGCCTTCCAGTACACCCACGTGCTGTCCTGGCGGCCTTCGGGGCCCATGGCGTCGACGGCCTTGGCCACGGCCTTCCACTGGCCGGCGCGCAGTGCGGCACGCACCTTCCAGCCCAGCAGATCGTCGTTGAGGTCGCTGTCCTTGGTGATATTGCCAAAGTAGCCCATGGCATCGCTGGACAGCTTTTGCGCAGCCGCCTTGCCGATCACGCCCCAGGCCCAGTTGCGCTCCTCGGGCGAGAGGTGCACGCTCCATTTGCTGTCGAGCTGACGGGCTGCGCCGTCCGGGTCGCTGCCTGCAAGCTTGATCAGTGCCAGCACGATCAGCTCCTGGCGCACCTTGCCCCGCGCCGTGGCCCGGCCGAGCAGGTATTTGCTGGGAGTGTCGAGCGCTTCCTTGAGCTGGGGCAGCGCATCGGGCGCCACGATTTCGACGGCATTGCGCACCACACGGGGCCGGTTGGCGTCCACACCCAGCCGCGCCTTGCGCCAGATGTCCAGCGCAGAGAGCTTCTTGGCGGTGTACAGCTCGCCCGCCGCATGGTTGCAGCCGTCGTCAGCGTCGCGGATGGCGTACCAGTTGCTGCGCACATCGTCCGCCACCGTGGCGGGTGCCGTGCCCTTGATGTGGTCGATCAGCAGCGCGTAGCAGCGCACCTCGCGGTCGTCCGACATACGGTAGCTGGGGTGCTGCTCGGCAAACTGGCTCCAGTCGCGCCGCTGGCCCAGCAGCAGCAGCCAGTCGTTGCGCAGGCGGTC
Source organism: Acidovorax sp. M14 (assembly GCF_049331375.1). Lineage (NCBI taxonomy): Bacteria > Pseudomonadati > Pseudomonadota > Betaproteobacteria > Burkholderiales > Comamonadaceae > Acidovorax > Acidovorax sp. M14. The sequence continues at coordinate 698,378 of NZ_CP186263.1, read as the reverse complement.
TTCCTGGTAGGTGCCGGCGTAGCGCTGCATGAAGGACTGGATCTCCTGCGGCGACGCCTCGCCCAGGCGCACCCGCAGCTCCCAGTAGGCCGCCCAGGGTTCCAGCGCATGGCCGCGCGCGGCAGGCAGCAACTGCGCGAGCTTGTTGCGGTCGCCCTTGCGGAACGCCTGCTGCATCTCCAGCAGGGTATCGTCACCACGGTTTTGCGCCATGACAAGCGGCGCGGTGGCGGCCAGCAGGGTGGCGGCCACAAGGGGTGTCAGAATCGCTCTGAGAAATTGCATGGGGGAATTATCTGATGGACAAAGCAGCCCTTCGGCGCACATTGATAGAAGAACGCCTCAACCTGCCCGACCGCCTACAGCGGGCCGACCTGTTACAGCAGGTGATGCGCATCTGGCTGGTGAACCGGCCGGACACGGTGATCGGCGCCTACTGGCCCATCAAGGGCGAGTTCGACCCCCTGCCCGCCCTGCACCGCTGGAAGGAAGACGGCGAGCTGCTGGACGAACCCCTGCGCCGCCGCATCGGCCTGCCGGTGGTCAACAAGCAGCACAAGACCCTGACCTTCCACGCCTGGTACCCCGGCTGCCCGATGGAAGAAGACGCCTACGGCATCCCCAAGCCCAAGGACACCGAGGTCATCGTACCCACGCTGCTGTTTGTGCCCTGCGTAGGCTACGCCGCCGGCGGCTACCGGCTGGGCTACGGCGGCGGCTTTTACGACCGCACGCTGGCCACGCTGCAGCCCAAGCCCTTCACGGTGGGCCTGGGCTTTACCAACGGCTACCTGGACGAGTTCGAGCCCGAGGAGTTCGATCTCCCACTCGATGCCATCCTGAACGACAACGGCGTGGTCTGGCCGGTCTGACCCTTCGGAGCCTGTGGGCGACCGCGCAGCAGGTCGCCCCCGGGCACTTGCCGGTCGGCACGAAGGCCTGTGATGCCTGCCACGCATCATTCGGGCCGGTTTTTCGCATCGCTGGCGCGCGCCGCAGCGGCTAGCATGGCGGGCTGACCTCTTCATTTCAGGTGCCCACCATGCTCAAGCTCTACATCGGCAACAAGAACTACTCGTCCTGGTCCATGCGCCCCTGGGTGCTGCTCAAGCAGGCGGGCATCGTCTTTGAAGAAGTGCGCGTGCGCTTTGACAGCTTTGACGCGCAATCCGAGTTCAAGCGCACCATCGGCGCCGTGAGCCCCACCGCCAAGGTGCCCGTGCTGGTCGACGGCGACCTGGTGGTGTGGGACACGCTGGCGATTGCCGAATACGTGGCCGAAACCCATCCCGACAAAAAGCTCTGGCCCACGGACGCCAAAGCCCGCGCGCGCGCCCGCAGCGTCTGTGCCGAGATGCACAGCGGCTTCACCGCCCTGCGCAGCCATTGCCCCATGAACATCGAAGCCCAGCTGGCCGACACCGGCGCCCTGATCTGGCGCGACCAGGCGGGTGTGCGCGCCGACGTGCAGCGCCTGGTGGAGATGTGGAGTGCGTTGCTGCAGGAGCACGGCGGCCCGCTGCTGTTTGGCGACTTCACCGTGGCCGACGCCTACTTCGCTCCCGTGTGCATGCGCCTGCACACCTATGCCCTACCCGTGCCTGCGCCCATCCAGGCCTATGTGGACCGCGTGCGCGCCCTGCCCGGCGTCAAAGCCTGGATCGACGAGGCACTGGCCGAGAAGGACTTTCTGGACTTTGAAGAGCCCTACCGCCTGCGCCATACGGAAGGCTGAGCAACACCATGGCCGTCACCATCTACCTGCGCTATGTGCTCAACACCCGCAAACTCAAAGAGTTCGAGCACTACGGAAAACTGTGGATTCCGCTGGTCGAGAAGTTCGGCGGCCAGCACCACGGCTACTTCATGCCCAGCGAGGGTGCCAACAACATTGCGCTGGCGCTGTTCACGTTCGAGAGCCTCGCAGCCTACGAGCGCTACCGCGAGGCGTCGATGCAGGATGCGGACTGCCAGGCGGCTTTCCGCTACGCCGAAGAGACGGGCTGCATCGTGAGCTATGAGCGGAGCTTCTTCAGGCCTGTATTCGCCTGAGTGAAGCCGCGCACAGGCGGTCCTTTAACGGAACTGCTTGCGCAAAAACGCTTTGTGCCGCGCGATGTGGGCCAGCTGGGCGGGGGCGATGGTGCCGCCCAGGTCTTCGTCCTCGGTATTGAGCACCTGGTTGGCATAGGCCAGCGCACGGGCCACCACCTCCTCCTCGCTCATGCCCTGCGTGGCCGCCAGGTCCATGGCCACGCGGCGCATGGCGCGCTGCGACAGCATCCACATAGCACCGAACGAATCCCACGCGGCCGCCATCTCCTTGAACTTGTCGTGTTCGGCCAGGATGTCGTTGAGCGGCTTGGCCAGGATCTCCTGCAAGCCTTCCACCTGGACCTTCAGGGCCTCGAACTGCGCCTCGCGCTGCAGGGCCTCGGCGGCCGCGTTGGCGGCGGCGTCAGGCGCCTGGGGCACGGGCACGCTGCCGTCGGGGTTGAGCTGGGCAATGGTGAGATCAGACGATAGGGACATGGTGGCGGGACTATACGACCCTCGTCCTAAACTACGACGATGCAAATCTACATGGTGGGCGGCGCGGTCCGCGACAAGCTGCTGGGCCGGCCGGTGAATGACCACGACTGGGTGGTGGTGGGCGCCACGCCCGAGCAGATGCTGGCACAGGGCTACCTGCCCGTGGGGCGCGACTTTCCGGTGTTTTTGCACCCCGAGACGCGCGAGGAATACGCACTGGCCCGCACCGAGCGCAAGAGCGGGCGCGGCTACCGGGGCTTTGTGGTGCAGAGCTCGCCCGATGTGACGCTGGAGGAAGACCTGTCGCGCCGCGATCTCACTATTAATTCAATAGCATCCAGCACAGATGAATCCGGCGCTACACGCTTGTTTGACCCCTACCGCGGCGAAAAAGACCTCCGTGCGCGGGTGCTGCGCCATGTGACCGATGCCTTCCGCGAAGACCCCGTGCGCATCCTGCGCGTGGCGCGGTTTGCGGCGCGCTTCACCGACTTCACGGTGGCGCCCGAGACGATGCAGCTGATGCGCGAGATGGTGGAGCACGGCGAGGTGAACCATCTGGTGCCCGAACGCGTGTGGCAAGAGCTGGCGCGCGGGCTGATGGAAGAAAAGCCGTCCCGCATGTTCGAGGTGCTGCGCGACTGTGGCGCACTGCAGGTGCTGCTGCCCGAGGCGGCGCGCCTGTGGGGCGTTCCCCAGCGGGCCGACTACCACCCCGAGGTGGACACCGGCGTGCACCTGATGATGGTGCTGGACATGGCCGCGCGGCTCTCGGCGCCGCTCACCGTGCGCTTTGCCTGCCTGGCGCACGACCTGGGCAAGGGCACCACGCCCGCCGATGTGCTGCCGCGCCACATCGACCACGAAACCCGCAGCGCAGAGCTGCTGAAAGACGTGGCCGAGCGCCTGCGCGTGCCGGTGGACTGCCGCGAGACGGCCGATGTGGTGGCGCGTGAACACGGCCACATCCACCGCAGCCAGGACCTGTCGGCCGCCGCCCTGGTGCGCCTGCTGGAGCGCTGCGACGCCATCCGCAAGCCCGAGCGGTTTGCCGAAATCCTGCTGGCCTGCGAATGCGATGCGCGCGGGCGGCTGGGGTTTGAAGAGTCTGCCTACCCGCAGCGCCCCCGCCTGCTGGCCGTGCTGGCCGCCGTCCAGTCGGTCGTCACGCGCGAGATTGCGGCGCAGGCTGCCGCCCGGGGCCAGAGCGGCCCGCAGGTGGGCGCGCTGATCCACCAGGCACGGGTCGAAGCCGTGGCGCAGTGGCTGCAAGCCCAGGCGCACAGCGCAGCCACCTGACCGGGTGCGCTGCGTCTCAAAGATCGGTCTAAGGCAACGCTGAATAAGTCCCCGCAGTGGCGCGCCCCCTGATTTGGGATGGGATGCAAGGCGCAAACCACAGCGATAGCCGTAGCTATCGCGAGGATTTGCAAACGCGGCAGACCGCCCAAAGCAGGGGTGCGCGGTGCGCGAGGGACTTGTTCAGCGTTGCCCTAACCCTCCCTACAATCCGCGTCCGCTCGCGCCCTGGGAAGGGCGCGCCTTTTGACTATTTTGCGATCACGACGCCCCCATGACCTCTGTGCACATCCGCCCTGCCGCCACGGCCGACGCCGACACCATCGCGCCGCTGTTTGACGCCTACCGGCAGTTCTACGAGCAGGCGCCGGACCTGGCCGGAGCGCGGGCCTTCATCGCTGAGCGGTTGGAGCGGGAAGAGTCCGTGATCCTTCTGGCGTTGGATGGGACGCAGACGGCCGTGGGCTTTTGCCAGCTCTACCCCACGTTCTGCTCGGTAGAGGCCGCGCCCATCTACACGCTGTACGACCTGTTCGTGTCGCCGTCAGCACGTAAGACAGGGGCAGGGCGCAGCTTGCTGCTGGCCGCAGAAGCCACCGCCCACGCCCACGGCAAGGTGCGCATGGACCTGACCACGGCCCACACCAACACCACGGCGCAAAAACTTTACGAGTCGCTGGGCTGGACGCTGGACACGGTGTTTCGCGCCTATAACAAACGCATCAGCGCCTGAACCGCCCTGCCCCTGGCGGTGCCAGTCGCCCTTACCAGCGCAGCAAGCGTGGCCCCAGCAGAGCCCCCAGCGCGGTCGGAATGGCCATGCCCACCACGTACCACACCGCCAAAAACGGGGTGGCCATCTCGGGGCAGTGCAGGGCGTACACCAATGCGCCCAGCGCACCTGCCAGCAAGCCAGCGCCCGCACCGGCCCACGCCAGTCGCGTCGGGGCGGCGCCCTTCAGCGCCCAGAAGCCCGCAACAAACGCTGGCACGGACAGTGCTGCGATATTGAACGGGCAAGTCCGCCAGGTGCTGCCCAGAATCAGCGGCACACGCTCGGCCGCAGGCACCTGCCACAAAGCCCCCAGCGCCATGGCCCACAGCACCAGCGGCGGCACCGCCAGCCACAGCAGCGCATGGCCTAGCGGCATGCCCGGGCGGGCCATGCGGCGCAGCAGCGCCAGGCCGGCGGCAGCCAGCGCAGCGGCAAAAACCAGCTTGCCCCAGAACATGGGCAGCGCCATGGTCGCCAGCAGATCAGGCCGCAGGCCGAACAGCGCCAGCATCAGCACCCCGGCGCCAGCAATGCCCGCAGCGCTGGCCACGGCAAACCGTTGCTCAATGGCGGTGCGCTGCACGGGCCGGTCATCCGTCGCCAGCAGGTGGATCAATTCATCGGTTTTCATGCTATTCCTCCTGGGACTTGCGCAAACCAGGATGCGACGACGAGCCGCTGGATGAACCCGTCGATTTGCCTGAACCCTGTTTTGCGTAAGTCATGTCTCTGATCCTGGCGGCCAGGGCCTTGAGCCCCCGGTGCACGCCGACTTTGACGGCCGACTCCGACAGCCCCGTGAGGCGTGCCGTCTCGACCACCGACAACCCTTCCAGCTTCACATACTCAATCGGCAGGCGCTGCTTGTCCGGCAGCGTCTGCAGCAACTGCCCCAGATCGCGCCGCGCCTCGGCAGCCTCGCTGTCGCTGCTGGCAAACAGCTCGTCCGCATCGTCCAGCGGGTCGTTGCGCGCCTCCTTGGAGGCATGCGAGCGCAGCCAGTCGATGAGCTTGTAGCGCGCAATCGCATGCGCCCAGGCCGTCACCGGCATTTCGGGCCGGTAAGTGTGGCGCTGGTTGTGCACGGCCAGCAGCGTCTCCTGCACAAGGTCTTCCACCTCATCGGGCCGCTGCGCAAGGCGGCGGCGCAAGAAGGCGCGCAGATGGGCACTCAACTCCTTCAAAAAGCGCTGGTAGGCGGCTGCATCGGCATCCAGCCCTTGCAGCAATAAGCCTCGCAGGCGCTCTTCCACTATCTCCATGGTGTCTCCCTGAAGGCAATTCGGATGCCGGGACGAATGGGTTACAGGCCGCGCAAAAAATTTTGTGCTGCATGCCGCCCCATTTTTTTGCGCAGCGCTGTAACCCGAGGGCCGCACAGCGCGAATTACAACGCAGATCGGGCCACGCAACGCAACCGCTGTGCTGTCACCCGGTCGGATTCAACCTTTATCAACCCTTGGAGAACCGCACCATGACCACCCGCACCCTCAGCCTCGGCGCCCTCGCCCTTGTGGCCCTGACCTCTGGCGCCGCCATGGCCCAAACCAGCCCCGCCCCCATGGACGGCGCCAAGCCCGCCATGGAGAAGTGCTACGGCGTCTCGATGGCCGGCAAGAACGACTGCGCCGCAGGCCCTGGCACCACCTGCGCAGGCACGTCCAAGATGGACTACCAGGGCAACGCCTGGAAGTTTGTGCCCGCAGGCACCTGCACCACGATCAAGACGCCCAAGGGCATGGGCATGCTGACGCCCATGAAGAGCTGACCATGGCACCCGCTCTCACCGCCGGCCTGGGTCTCAAGCCCCAGCACTACGACGAGGCGCTGCGGTGCACCGCCCCCGGCCTGTGGTGGGAGGTGCACCCCGAGAACTATCTGGCCGATGGCGGCCCGCGCCTGGCCTGGCTCGAAGCCATTCGCGCGCGCCATCCAGTGTCCCTGCACGGTGTGTCGCTGTCGCTCGCAGCCGATGCGCCGCCCGACGCGGCCCACCTGGCGCGGCTGGCCGCCCTCGCAAGGCGCGTGGAGCCCGCCATCATTTCAGAGCACCTGGCCTGGTCCACTTGGCGCGGGCAGTACCTGCCTGACCTGCTGCCGTTTCCGCGCACACAGGCCGCCTTGCTGCGCATTGCAGACAACATCGCCCGCACGCAGGATGTGCTGCAACGCCCCATTGCCATCGAGAACCCCACGCACTATCTGCACATCGACGGCCACGACTGGCTGGAGACCGAGTTTTTGGCCGATCTGGTGCGGCGCACCGGCTGTGCCCTGCTGCTGGACGTGAACAACGTGTACATCAGCGCCAACAACCTGGGTTTTGACGCACAGGCCTACCTCGACGCCTTCCCCCTGCACGCCGTGGCAGAGATCCACCTGGCGGGCCACCATGCGGACCCGCTGCATGGCGATACGCTGCTCATCGACAGCCACGATGCACCCGTGGGGCCCGCCGTGTGGGCGCTGTACGCGCAGGTGATCGCACGCACCGGCCCTGTACCCACCCTCATCGAACGCGATGACAACCTGCCCGTGTTCAGCGAGTTGCTGACCGAACGCGACCAAGCCCACCACGCGCTCACAGCCGTGCAGCCCGAGGAGACCACATGCAGCTGAGCACCTTCCAGAACGGCTTTTCTGCCGCGCTGCTCGGCCCGGCGGCCGATGCGCAGTGGCTGTCTGCACTGGAGTCCCAACCTGGCTTTGCCGTGTACCGCAACACCGTGCTCAAGGGCTGCATCGATGCGCTGCAGGCCAACTACCCCACGGTGGGTCAGCTGGTGGGTGACGACTGGTTCCGCGCCGCTGCAGCAGTGTTCGCCCGCACCCAGCCGCCGCGTAACGGCCTGCTGGTGAGCTATGGCGAAGGGTTTGCCGACTTCCTGGCCGGGTTTGCCCCGGCCGCCGAGCTGCCCTACCTGAGCGCCGTGGCGCGCCTGGACCGCTGCTGGACCGAATGCCACCTGGCGGCAGATGCCACCGCCGTGGACCGCCAATGGCTGGCACAGCAAACCCCTGACACCTTGCCCCAAGCGTCACTGCGGCCCCACCCCGCTGCACGCTGGGCTTGGTGTGAAGAGCATCCGGCTTATGCCCTGTGGCAGAGCCACCGTGAAGGTCTGCATCCCAATGAGGCACTGGAGTGGACGGGCGACGGCGCCTTGCTGACCCGGCCCCGTGCCGAAGTGGTGTGGCGCCCCCTGTCGCGCGCTGGGGTGGCCTTTCTGGACGCCTGCGCCGAGGGCCACACGCTGGAAACCGCCGCCACGTCGGCCCTGAATGTCGAACCCACCGCCGACTTTGCCGCCCTGATCAGCACCTTGCTGGACGCAGGCGCATTGATACCCACCGATTCACGCACAGGCTGAGGAGCCCTTCATGACCACCAGCACACACTTCCCCACGGCCCCTGCCAAAGGCCCACGCTTGCTCTTGGCGCGCCTGGCCGACACCGCCACCTGGCTCACCCCGCACAGCCTGCTGGCCTTGGTGAACCGGGTGTCCATTGCGGGCATCTTCTGGATGTCGGCACGCACCAAGGTCGAGGGCTGGTTCACCATCTCCAACAGCGCCTACGCGCTGTTCCGCGACGAATACAAGCTGCCCTTGCTGCCACCCGAGCTGGCAGCGCAGATGGCTACCGTGGCCGAGCACCTATTCCCGGTGCTGCTGGTGCTCGGCCTGTTCACACGCCTCTCAGCCCTGGCGCTGCTGGGCATGACGCTGACGATTCAACTGTTTGTCTACCCGGACGCATGGCCCACCCATCTGTCGTGGGCGGGGCTGATGCTGTACCTGGTGGGGCGCGGTGCAGGCAGCGTGTCGGTGGACCGCGTGCTGGGAATCCGCTAACCGCTGCACATCAACCTGCGGTGGTGCGCACCCAGCGCACGATATCGGCCGCCCCCAGCGCGCCCGAAATACGCGCCACCTCACGCCCTTGCTGGAACAGGATCATGGTCGGGATGCTGCGGATGGCATAGCGCGCCGCAATGGCCTGCTGGTCTTCGGTGTTGAGCTTGGCCAGGCGCACGCGGGGTTCCAGCTCGCGGGCGGCCTGCGCAAAGGCGGGTGCCATCTGGCGGCAAGGTCCACACCACGGGGCCCAGAAGTCCACCAGCACCGGGATGTGGCTGCGCGCCACATGCTTGTCAAAGCTGGTCGCATCCAGCTCCAGCGGCGCCCCCGCAAACAGGGGCTGATGGCATTGGCCGCAATCGGGCGCGCTGCCCAGGTCGGCGCTCTGCACGCGGTTGGTGGTGTGGCAATGGGGGCAGACGATGTGCAAGGCTTCGGTCATGGCGCAGCAAGGGTTGGGGGCAAACAGGTTGCGGATCACATGGCGTCGCAGGCGCTTCGTTTCAAGGCTCCGCCCTGCAATCTGCGGCCATCCCAGTTGCAACCGGTCGCAGACCTTGCGCGCGTTTACCAGCCCTGAATCCCCCTGGTGGCCGTGCCTGCATTGCAGCGTCTGCTATGGTTTCGCGCATGCAGCTGCTCCCCACACTGACAACTGCCCATGCGCTTTTTCTCGATTTCGATGGCACGCTCACCGAGCTGGCGCCGCGCCCTGAAGCGGTGCGCATCGCATCGGGCCTGATTCCCACGCTGTCATCGCTGCACGCCCAGCTGGGTGGCGCGCTGGCCATCGTGACCGGCAGGCCTGAGGCCGACATCGACGGATTTCTGGCGCCGCTGCGCCTGCCGCTGGCGAGCGAGCATGGGGCCCAATACCGCCTCTTTGACACTTCGGTGCCCGCCACCGCACCACCCGCCCTGGAGCCCGTCTTGCAAGCCGCCCAGGCCCTGGCAGCGCGCCACCCCGGCCTGCTGGTGGAGACCAAACGTGTGAGCGTGGCACTGCACTACCGCCTGGCCCCCCACCTCGAATCCCTGTGCTACGACACGCTGGTGCAGGCCATGCGTGAGGTGGACGGTGTGGAACTGCTGCGCGGCAAATGCGTCTTTGAAGTGAAACCCCGTGGCGTTCACAAGGGTCAGGCCATCATCGATTTCATGACGCAGCCCCCCTTTGCGGGCCGCACGCCGGTCTTTGTGGGCGATGACGTCACCGACGAGGCCGGCTTTGCCGCTGTGCAGTCGCTGGGCGGCTGGGGCATCAAGGTGGGCGAAGGGCCCACCATGGCACAACACCGCTGCATGACATCGGCCGCACTGCGGGGCTGGCTTTCGTCTGCACGCACAACGCTGGAGCGCGAACGATGAACACAGCCGCCACACACCCCCAGACGGGCTCGCTCAACCTCGGGATGATCGGCAACTGCGCCATCAGCGCACTCATCGACGACCACGCCCGCATGGTGTGGTGCTGCCTGCCGCGCTTTGATGGCGATCCGGTGTTCAACGCCTTACTGCAGCCCGGCGACGAGGGCAGCCACTTCGCGATCGAGCTGGAAGACCTGGCATCGGCCCACCAGTGGTACGAGCCCAACACCGCCATCCTGCGCACGCAGTTGTTCGACAAGGCGGGCCACGGCATCGAGATCACTGACTTTGCGCCGCGCTTTTACAGCCGCTCGCGCTACTTCCGGCCCATGACGCTGGTGCGCCGGGTGCGGCCCATCCAGGGGTCGCCGCGCATCCGGGTGGCGCTCAAGGTGCGCTACGACTGGGGCCAGACCACGCCCGAGATCACGCGCGGCAGCAACCACATCCGCTATGTGGGCGAAGGCATGACCCTGCGCCTGTCCACCGATGCGCCGGTGTCGCATGTGCTCTCGGGCCAGGCGTTTGTGCTCACGCGCGAACACAACTTTCTGCTGGGCGCGGACGAGACGCTGGTGGACGGCATTGCCGACACCGCCCGCCACTTTGAGCAGGAGACCACGGCCTACTGGCGTAGCTGGAGCCGCGCGCTGGCCATTCCGCTGGAGTGGCAGGACGCAGTGATCCGCGCAGCCATCACGCTCAAGCTGTCGCTGTACGAAGAGACCGGTGCCATCGTGGCCGCCATGACTACCAGCATCCCCGAGTCCGCCCACAGCGGCCGCAACTGGGACTACCGCTACTGCTGGCTGCGCGATGCGTTTTTTGTGGTGCGCGCGCTCAACAGCATCTCCGAGGTGGGCACCATGGAGGACTACCTGCGCTGGCTGAGCAACGTGGTGGTGGAGGGCGGTGACGGCCACATCCAGCCGCTGTATGGCATTGGGCTGGAGAAAGACCTGCCCGAGAGTTTTGTGCCCCAACTGGCGGGCTACCGGGGCATGGGCCCGGTGCGCGTGGGCAACCAGGCGGCCGAGCATTTTCAGCACGACGTGTACGGCAACATCGTGCTGGGCGCGGCCCAGGCCTTCCACGACCACCGCCTGCTGCACCGCGCGGGCCTGGCCGAATTCAAGCGGCTGGAACAGGTGGGCGACAACGCCGTGCGTGTGTATGGCCAGCCCGACGCGGGCATGTGGGAGCTGCGCACGCGCGCCCGGGTGCACACCTCGTCGGCCCTGATGAGCTGGGCCGCCTGCGACCGGCTGGCCAAGATCGCCGCCACGCTGCAGCTGGCCGACCGTGCCAGCCACTGGCAGCACCATGCCGACCGCATGCGCGCCGAGATCCTCGACAAGTCGTGGTGCGAAGAACGCCAGGCGTTTGCCGAGAGTTTTGGCGGGCACGAACTGGACGCCAGCGTGCTGTTGATGGCCGAGGTGGGTCTCATCGACCCCAAGGACCCGCGTTTTGTAAGCACCGTGGAGGCCATGGAAAAGAGCCTGTGCGATGGCCCCTACATGCGGCGTTACGAGGCGGCTGACGACTTCGGCAAGCCCGAGACAGCCTTCAACATCTGCACCTTCTGGCGCATCGACGCGCTGGCGCGCATTGGCCGCAAGGCCGAGGCGCGGGCCATCTTCGAGACCATGCTGGCCGCCCGCAACCCGCTGGGCCTGCTGTCGGAAGACACCCACCCCGACACCCGCGAGATGTGGGGCAACTTCCCGCAGACCTATTCGATGGTGGGCGTGATCAACGCCGCCGTGCGCCTGTCGGCGCCCTGGGACAGCGTGATTTGAGGCGCTGTCCGACAGCGGCCAGGGGCGGTCTGCACGGATGATCGCCCCATGAGCCGTCTTGTCGTCATCTCCAACCGCCTTGCCGATCCTCGCAAACCCGCCGCCGGGGGCCTGGCAGTGGCCCTGGGTGAAGCTCTGAACCAGACCGGAGGACTCTGGTTTGGCTGGAGCGGCACGGTGGTCGAAGGCGGCACCCCCGGCGAGGGCGAACTGCACACCCGCCAGGCCGGCCCCGTCACCCTGGCCACCGTGGACCTGTGCCGCGAAGACCACGACAGTTACTACCACGGCTACAGCAACAGCGTGCTGTGGCCGGTGTTCCACTACCGGCTGGACCTGGCCGACTTCAACGCCAGCTACATCGCAGGCTACCGGCGCGTGAACCAGATGTTTGCGCGCAAGCTGCTGCCGCTGCTGCGCGACGACGATGTGATCTGGGTGCACGACTACCACCTGATCCCGCTGGCCGCCGAGCTGCGTGCCATGGGCTGCAAGCAGCGCATCGGGTTCTTTCTGCACATTCCCATGCCGCCGCCGCTCATCATGGCGGCCATTCCGCAGCACGAGTGGCTGATGCGCTCTTTGTTCGCCTACGACCTGGTGGGCCTGCAGAGCGAGGCCGACGTGTCGCATTTCACGCGCTATGTGCGCAACGAGGGCAGCGCCGAAGCGGTGGACGAAAAGCGGGTGCGCGCCTTTGGGGCTACCGTGGTGGTGCAGTCGTTTCCCATCGGCATCGACGTGGACGAATTCACCCGCCTCGCACACGCCCCCGACGCGGTGGAGACCTACGAGAACATGCGCGACGAGTATTCGCGCAGGCGCCTGCTGCTGGGCATCGACCGGCTCGACTACTCCAAGGGCATCCCGCACCGCGTGCGGGCCTTCCGCGAGCTGCTGGACCGCTACCCCGAAAACCGGGGCAGCGCGACGATGATCATGATCGCCTCGCCCAGCCGTGACGACGTGCACGCGTATGCAGACCTGCGCCAGGAGCTGGAGGGCCTGTGCGGCTCGGTCAATGGCGACTATGGCGAGCTGGACTGGATGCCCGTGCGCTATATCCACCGCATGGTGGCGCGCAAACGTGTGCCGGGCCTGTGTCGCGCCGCTGCCGTGGGGCTGGTCACGCCGCTGCGCGACGGCATGAACCTGGTGGCCAAGGAATACGTGGTGGCGCAAGACCCGGACAACCCCGGCGTGCTGGTGCTGTCACGCTTTGCCGGTGCGGCAGAGCAGCTGAAAGAAGCGCTGCAGGTGAACCCCTACGACCCCCAGGGCATGGCCGACAGCATCCAGCAGGCGCTGCAGATGCCGCTGGCCGAGCGGCAGGCGCGCCACCAGAAGCTCATGGCGCGCATCAAGGAGCACGACGTGCACTGGTGGCGCAAGGCGTTTCTGGATGCGCTGCAGACGGCGGGCTAATTTGAGATAGCAGGGCAACAGCAGCTGCACTACAGCAGCTTTGTGATCAGGCTGACCACAAAGCTCAGCAACAGCGTGGACGCCAGCGGCACGTCCCAGTCCCGCCCCAGCCACCGAAACCGAAAGTCCCCCGGCAACCGCCCAAAGCCCATGCGGCGCAGCAGCGGCGACAGCCAGCTGATGAACATCAGGGCCAGGAGGATGACGAGGAGCCAGCGAAACATGGGCAGCGCGGCAGCAGGCGGTCAGAGCCGGTGCGAACGGTCGCCGTGGCTGAACCCCATCGGCTCCCACGGCTCGCCCGCACCCACGGCCAGCACCTTGAACAGCTCGCCCATCTCGTGTTCCATGATCAATTTGGCCGCTGTCGCCCGCTGGGATTGCGGTAGCTGCTCCATTTTTGGGAGCAGTCCACAGTTGATGAGGAAATGCGCCTGCGTGGTGTAACCCAGCACGTTCAGGCCCGCCTCCTGCGCGGCCAGCGCCATGGCGGTGAAGTTGACATGGGCGGTGATGTCCTTGCGGCCCACCTCCACCAGCGGGTCGCCATCGGCCAGGTGGCCCTGGTGGCACATCACCGTGCCCATGTGGCGCTGGGGGTGGTAGTACTCGTCTTCGCCAAACCCATAGTCCAGCAAGAAGGCCGCGCCACGCGTGAGCCGGTCGGCCAGCATGCGCATGAAGCCTTCGCCCTGGGCGTGGATTTCGGTCAGGTAGTCCTGCGGGCCTTCGATGGCGATGGGCGGGCGCAGGTCGGTGGGGCGGTCGGCCCAGGCAAAGCGGCCGTCTTCGGCCACCACCACACCGCGCTCATGCCACACACCGCCCTGCTGGCCGCCATGGCGCGCCAGCAGCTGCACAGGCATCGCATCGAGCACCTCGTTGCCCACCACCACGCCTTCGATGTGCTCGGGCAGTGCGTCCACCCAGCGCAGCTTGTGAGCGTGGGCCACCAGCTTGGCCTGCTGGCGGGCGCGCAGGCTGCCCGACAGATCGACGATGGTGTAGCGCTGCACCTGGTCGCCCAGCGCATCCAGCAACTGCAGCGCCAGCGCGCCGGAGCCTGCGCCAAACTCCCAAACTTCATGGGTGCCAGTGCGCTCCAGCGCCTCGCCCACCTGCACGGCCAGTGTCTGGCCGAACAGGGGCGTGAGCTCGGGCGCGGTCACAAAGTCACTGCCAGATTCGGGCATGGCGCCGAATTTGGTGGAGTCGTTGGCGTAATAGCCCAGGCCGGGCGTATACAACGCCAGGGCCATGAAGCGGTCAAAACCCAGCCATCCACCCTCGGCGGCAATGGCCTGGGTGATGTGCTGGTGCAGGGCGGTCGTTAAACTGTCGGGTCTTTGGGTCACGGCCCGCATTGTCCCCCACATGTCCACCCCTTCCCTCCCCCATCGCCCCCGCACCGTGCTGGTGACCGGTGCCGCCAAGCGCCTGGGTCGCAGCATTGCGCTGGCCCTGGCCGCCGGCGGCTGGCAGGTGGCGGTGCACTACCGCTCGTCAGCGCAAGACGCTATCAATACCGTAGCTGAATGTACAAGATTGACTAGCGCAAGCGCCCATTTTGAGGCTGATTTTGATGACGAGGCCGCCGTGCGCGGCCTGCTGCCCCGCGTGGTGGCGCACTTTGGCCGCGTGGACGCGGTGGTCAACAGCGCCTCGCTGTTCGAGCACGATGACGCCGCCACCTTCAGTTTTGCCGCACTCGAAAAGCACCTGCGCAGCAACACGGCGACGCCCGTGCTGCTGGCCCAGGCCCTGCACCAGCATGTGGCCGACCGTGTGGCGGCGGGAGAGGCCGACGCGCAGGGCGCCGTGGTCAACCTGCTGGACCAGAAGCTCTGGAACCAGAACCCCGACTTTGTGAGCTACACGCTGTCGAAAGCGGCACTGGAGGCCGCCGGCACCATGCTGGCGCTGGCGCTGGCGCCGCGTGTGCGCGTGGTGGGCGTGGCGCCCGGACTCACGCTGACCAGCCACATGCTGAGCGACGAAAAGTTTGCCCAGTTGCACGCCTTGAGCCCCCTGGGCCGCTCGTCCACCCCCGAAGACGTGGCCGCCACGGTGAAGTTTGCGCTGGAGAATCGCTCCATCACCGGCACCACGCTGCTGGTCGATGGTGGCCAGCACCTGATGAAGTTTGACCGCGATTTCTCGTTGATGTGAGCCCAACGCCGGCGCACCCAACGAGCCCCCACCCCATGACACAGACCCCTTCCCAGATGACTGGCACGCAGATCCTGACGCTCACCGGTTTGCGCTTTGATGCCAACCTGGGCATCCTCGACCACGAAAAGACCGACCCGCAGCCCATCCAGGTGGACGCTGAGCTGAGCCTGGGGGTGCAGCCGCTGGCCCCGCGCGACGACGACATCGGCCATGTGCTGGACTACCGGCGTGTGCGCCAGATCATCATCGACGAGTGCACGGCCGAGCATGTGAACCTGCTGGAGAGCCTGATCGGCAAGCTGGCCAACCGCCTGATGCAGTTGCCCGGCGTGCTGGGCGTGCGCGTGAAGATTGCCAAACTCGAAATTTTTGACGACTGCGAAGTGGCCATTCGCGTCGAGACAGGACAGTGGTGACCCCATGAGCACCGTAGTGAACGAAGCCCCACCCACCAACCCCGCCCTCTCCGCCCCCTCCGGCTGGACCGACGAGCCTGCAGAGGCCGCCGCCGGCGGCGCCGCCCGCATGAAGATCGAGCGCGAAACCCACAAGCTCGAAAAGCGCCTGTGCCGCGAGGTCGGCAAGGCCATCGTCGACTTCAACATGATTGAAGAAGGCGACAAGGTCATGGTGTGCATGTCCGGCGGCAAGGACAGCTATGCGCTGCTCGACATCCTGCTCAAGCTCAAGGCCCGCGCGCCCATCCACTTTGACCTGGTGGCCGTCAACCTGGACCAGAAGCAGCCCGGCTTTCCCGAGCATGTGCTGCCCGAGTACCTGGCCAGCACCGGCGTGCCGTTCCATATCGAAAACGAAGACACCTACAGCATCGTCAAGAAGCTGATCCCCGAGGGCAAGACCACCTGCAGCCTGTGCAGCCGCCTGCGCCGGGGCATTCTGTACCGTGTGGCCGATGAACTGGGCTGCACCAAGATCGCGCTGGGCCACCACCGCGACGACATCCTGCAAACGCTGCTGCTCAACATGTTCTTTGGCGGCAAGATGAAGAGCATGCCGCCCAAGCTGGTGAGCGACGACGGCAAGCATGTGGTGATCCGCCCGTTGGCCTACGTGGCCGAGAAAGACACCGCCCGCTGGGCCGCGCACCGCAACTTCCCCATCATCCCGTGCAACCTGTGCGGCAGCCAGGAGAACCTGCAGCGCAAGCAGGTGGGCGAGATGCTGCGCGAGTGGGAAAAGCGCTTCCCCGGGCGCGTGGAGAACATGTTCAACGCGCTGCAGAACGTGGTGCCCTCGCACCTGCTGGACGGCAGCCTGTACGACTTCAAGAACGCCAAGGCCACGGGCATCGCCAGCGAAGACGGCGACAAGGCGTTTGACAAGGAAGAGTTTGCGGCGCCATCGCCGTCGTTGCCGGGCGTGCAGGTGGTGCAGCTGTCGTGAACTGCCGGGGCCAGCGGCACTCTCATGGAGATCCTTGTTTCAGGACACTCTGACCATGACACAACGCCGATGGCTTCCCGCCCTGCTCCTGGGCCTCACCGTCACCCTGCTCGCAGGCTGCAGCACCACCCGCGTGGTCGAAGGCCAGGTGCAGAGCTTCTCAACGCTGGCGGCCGTGCCCGCCCCTGCCACGTACCGGATTGAGCGCCTGCCTTCGCAGCAGGCCCCTTCGTTCGACCCCATTGCCACGCTGGCCGAGCAGGCCCTGGCCCGCGCAGGTCTGCAGCGCGACGATGCCGCGCCCCGCCTGCTGGTGCAGCTGGGTGTGCAGGCCGATGCCGTGCCGCGCTATGACCCCTTCCGCCCCTATGGCCCTTACGGGCCCGGCCCCTGGGGCATGGGCGGCTGGTATGGGCGGGGCTGGGGCGTGCATGGCGTGTGGCGCTTTGGCGAACCCACGCCCCTGCACCGCCGCGCAGTCAGCATCGTGATGCGCGACGCCAGCACCCAGGCCGTGGTGTACGAAACCTCGGCCGTGCACGAAGATGTGTGGGTGAGCGACCCGGCCGTCTATGGCGTGCTGTTCGATGCGGCCCTCAACGGCTTTCCCAAACCGCCCCAGGGGCCCCGCCAAGTGCGCATACCCCTGGCCCCCCCTGCCCCCTAGGGCGTCCCATCCTCAGTCACTCCGCCACTGCATGCAAGCCACCCGCATCGTTGCCATCCGCCACGGCGAAACCGCCTGGAACGTAGACACCCGCATCCAGGGCCACCTGGACATCCCGCTCAACGATACTGGCCTGTGGCAGGCCACCCAGGTCGCCCAGGCCCTGGTGGGCGAGCCGATTGCCGCCATCTACTCCAGCGACCTGCAACGCGCGCACGCCACCGCCCAGGCCGTGGCCCGCACCACGGGCGCCCCGTTGAAGACCGAGCCGGGGCTGCGCGAACGCAGCTTCGGGCACTTTCAGGGCCGCACGTTTGCCGAGATCGAGGCCGAACTGCCCGAGGACGCCTTGCGCTGGCGCAAGCGCGACCCGCACTACACGCCCGAGGGCGGAGAGTCCCTCGTCACCTTGCGTGACCGCATCGAACGCACCGTGACCGCGCTCGCACAACAGCATGTGGGCGAGCAGGTGGTGATGGTGGCGCATGGCGGCGTGCTTGACGTGCTGTACCGCCTGGCCACGCGCCAGGACATCCAGGCGCCGCGCACCTGGCAACTCGCAAACGCCGCCATCAACCGGCTGCTGTGGACGCCTGACGGCCTCACCCTCGTCGGCTGGGCGGACACCCAACACCTTGACCAGATTGTCGTTCGCGATGAAAACCACGCCTGAAGCCTTGCAAACCACCGTCGGCCAACGCGTGGACCTGATCGACACCCCCGCCCTGGTGGTGGACCTGGACGCCATGGACCGCAACATCCAGCGCATGGCCGACTTCGCACGCAAGCACCAGGTGCGCTGGCGCCCCCATGCCAAGCTGCACAAAAGCGCCGAAATCGCGCTGCTGCAGCAACGCGCGGGTGCTCAGGGTGTGTGCGTGCAGAAGGTGGCCGAGGCCGAGGCGCTGGCTGCCGGTGGCGTCGATGACATCACCATCACCAACCAGGTCATCGCCATGCCCAAGCTGCACCGCGTGGCGCGGCTGGCCGCGCAGCTGGCGGCACGCGGAGGGCGCCTGGGTGTGGCGGTGGACCATGCCGATGGCATCGCCCGCCTGGCCGAAGCCATGGCCCAATCCGGCAGCGATGCGGGCATCGATGTGCTGGTCGAGATCGACGTGGGCCAGGGCCGCTGCGGCGTGCCGCCGGGCGAGGCCGCCGTGCCCCTCGCACTGGCCGTGTCGCGCAGCCCCCGGCTGCGCTTTGCGGGCCTGCAGGCGTACCATGGCAGAGCCCAGCACCTGGCCAGTAGCGTGGGCCGCCGCGAGGCCATCGCCAAGGTGGTGGAGGCGGCCTATCACACACGCCAACTCATTGAGGCCGAGGGCCTTGCCGTGCCCCTGATCACGGGCTCGGGCACTGGCACCCTGGTGCACGAGGCTGCCAGCGGCGTGTTTGGCGAGCTGCAGGCGGGCTCGTTTTTGTTCATGGACGCCGACTACGCCCGCAACGAACGCGACCCGGCCCAGCCCGCGTTTGAGCACGCGCTGTACGTCAAGACCCAGGTGGTGTCGGTGCGCGACACCCACGCGGTGTGCGACGCAGGCCACAAGAGCCATGCCATCGACTCGGGCCTGCCCACCGTGGCCCTGCTGCCCGCCGACCGCACCCTGCGCTACGCCAACGGTGGTGACGAACACGGTCTGCTTTACGCAGACGCACCCGATGCGCGCCTGCCCAGTTTGGGGCACATGCTCTGGCTCATTCCGGGTCATTGCGATCCCACGGTCAACCTGTACGACTTTTTGATCGGCGTGCGCGGCGGGCTGATGGACGGGGTGGTGGAGCGGATCATCCGCGTGGATGCGCGGGGTGCGCTGACGTAGGCGCGGCCCTCTAAACACCGGCGCTATAGGGGTTCACCTGCCCCAGTGAGGGCTGGCTGCTGAACCACAATCCAGCAGCATGAGCCCCAGCCAGATCATCGTCCTTGCGACGCCCGTCTTCTTTGTGCTGATCGCCATTGAACTGGCCGTCGGCTTCAAGCGCCAACGCAACACCTACCGCCTGGCCGATGCGGTGAGCAGTATCAGCCTGGGCATGCTCAGCCAGACCAGCGCAGTCTTCACGCGCCTGCTGCGCATCGGCATCTACACCGCCCTGTTCGAGCATGTGGCACTGTGGCGCAACGATGCGTTCTGGACCAGCCTGCCCGGTTGGCTGCTGGCGTTGGTGTTCTACGACTTCTGCTACTACTGGCTGCACCGCATGGGGCACGAGTCGGCCGTGCTCTGGGCCGCGCACGCGGTGCACCACCAGAGCCAGGACTACAACCTCAGCACCGCGCTGCGCCAGACCAGTTCGGGCGCGCTGCTGGGCTGGGTCTTTTATGTGCCCATGGCGCTGGCCGGCGTTCCACCCCTGGTGTTTGGCGTGGTGGCGCTCATCGACCTGCTCTACCAGTTCTGGGTGCATACCGAGCAGGTGGGCCGCCTGGGCTGGTTCGACCGCTGGTTCTGCAGCCCCAGCAACCACCGGGTGCACCATGCCGTCAACGACGCCTACCTGGACAAAAACTACGGCGGCATCCTGATCCTGTGGGACCGAATGTTCGGCACCTTCAAGGATGAAGACGCGCAGGAGAAATGTGTGTACGGCACGCGCGGCCTGCTCAACAGCTGGGACCCGCTGTGGGCCAACGCCCAGGTGTACGCCGGGCTGGCGCACGACAGCTGGCACGCGCGCAGCTGGCTCGACAAGCTCAAGGTCTGGATCCAACCGCCCGGCTGGCGGCCTGCGGATGTGGCGGAGCGGTTCCCAAAGCCTGCCTTCAGCATGGCGCAGATGCAGCTGTACCACCCACCTATGTCGCGTACCGTGCAGTGGTTTGCGCTGGTGCAGTTCGCGCTGCTGCTCACAGGCGTAGCAGCCTTCTTGTGGCAGGCCGATGCGGCGCCGCTGGCGCACAACGCCCTCTGGTTTGCCGTGCTGCTGACGGTGCAATGGTCGCTGGGCGCGGTGATGCAGGGGCGTATCGGCATGCTGATGGCGCTGATGCTGCAAAGCGCGGCGCTGGCCACGGCCACCAGTGCGCTGGGGCTCACGGAGTGGCATTGGCTGTTCAAGCCACTGACCATGGCAATCGCTATTATTTTGATAGCTACCAGCACATATTCGACTAGCGCAAGGGGCACGTCGGGCTTCAAAACGCCCTGGGTCTTGCTGATGGCAGCCCTGGGCGGGTCCTTGGCGGGGGATGTGTTCCTCATGTTCCCGGGTTTCTTCATTCCCGGTCTGGTGAGCTTTCTGGTGGCGCACCTGTTCTATGTGGCGCTGTTCAAAAGCGGGCAGACCTGGTTTCCGCACCGGGGTGCACTGGCGACCACGCTGGGCATAGGCGTAGCGATGTATGCCTTTCTGTGGACGGGTGGCCTGCCGCCTGCACTGCGCGCGCCGGTCGCAGCCTATGTGCTGGTGATTGCGCTGATGGCGGCCCAGGCGATAGGCCGCGCCACGGTATTGCGCGACGCCCCCTCGCTGTGGGTCGCCATCGGCGCCGGGTTCTTCATGCTCAGCGACTCGCTGCTGGCCACCAACCGCTTCATGACGCCCCTGTCCATGGCCCAAGTGTGGGTGCTGGCGACGTACTACGCGGCGCAGGCGCTGATCGTGGCGGGCATGGTGCAGGGAGCAGAATGCGCGCAGCCCAGCTCTGCCACGCCGCTCACACCCCAAACAGATCTTGCCCGCTCGCCTTAGGCGGCGTAACCCCCAGGTGGCGGAATGCCGCCAGCGTGGCAATGCGCCCACGGGGCGTGCGCTGCAGGAAGCCCTGCTGGATCAGATAGGGCTCGATCACATCCTCGATGGTGCCAGCCTCTTCCCCAATGCTGGCAGCGATGTTGTCGAGCCCCACGGGCCCGCCGTCAAACCGGTGGATCACGGCTTCGAGCAGCTTGCGGTCCATCACATCAAAGCCCTGCGGGTCCACATCCAGCATGGCCAAGGCCTTGTCGGCAATGGACTTGGTGATGCGGCCATTGCCCTTGACCTCGGCATAGTCGCGCACCCGGCGCAGCAGCCGGTTGGCAATGCGCGGTGTGCCACGCGAGCGGCGGGCGATCTCGAAGCCGCCGTCCTCGTCCATGGGCGCGTTGAGCAACCCGGCACTGCGCTGGACAATGCGCGCCAGCTCTTCGGCCGTATAGAACTCCAGCCGCGCCACGATGCCAAACCGGTCGCGCAGCGGGTTTGTGAGCATGCCTGCGCGCGTGGTCGCGCCCACCAGGGTGAAGGGCTGCAGGTCCAGCTTGATGCTGCGCGCCGCAGGGCCTTCGCCAATCATGATGTCGATCTGGTAGTCCTCCAGCGCGGGGTAAAGGATTTCCTCCACCACGGGTGACAGGCGGTGGATCTCATCGATGAAGAGAACGTCGTTCTTTTCCAGATTGGTCAGCAGCGCCGCCAGGTCCTTGGGTTTTTCCAGCACGGGTCCACTGGTCTGGCGCAGGTTCACCCCCAGCTCGGCCGCGATGATGTGCGAGAGCGTGGTCTTGCCCAGCCCAGGCGGGCCGAACAACAACACGTGATCCAGCGCCTCCTCACGCTTCCTCGCGGCGCCGATGAAGATCTCCAGCTGCTCCCGCGCCTTGGCCTGGCCCACGTATTCCTGCAGGAGCTTGGGGCGCAGGGCGCGTTCGATGGCCTCCTCTTGGGGCGAGGTGGGGGCGGCAGAGATAACGCGTTTGGCGGGGGCGGGGGAAAAGTCGTCGGTCTGGATGGTCATGTAGGCAAGGCTGGGTTTATCGGAAAGGGCCAACGGTCAGCGTTTAAGACTACGAGGCTTGCTGACGCGAGCACCGAGAAAGGGACCCAAGGCATTGAGATCGACTCTGTTTATCCACAGACCTACGGAGAATCTCAGCACTTTCAAGGATTCAGCCACTGTTGAATCGCGCTCCGGTAGGCCACATCGAAACGACCATAGTGATCCAGCCCAGCCGGGGCTTGACAGCTTGATGCGCCACCATAGAGCTGTCCTACTACGTAGCGCCTTTCACCCAACGTGTGAAATAGTGCTGAACCACTACTTCCTCCTTCCGTTACACCTTGCTGCCACCCCATCGTTAGAAAGGTACCGCTAACGGTATTGCTCGAAAAGCAAACCTCGCTCGAGCACATGCTATACCGAACAAGCGTCCCTGAGCTAAATTTCTGCAGATCACCTTGTGGATGGTGGATGCCAGCCAGAATATTCCCCGGATCCAAAGTACCAAAGTATGAACCTGCGTACACCACACCCGACGGCGGCGTGTCGTTCATGCGCATGAAGGAAGTATCTGTATTGGCTGTGGCGTAGAGCAGGGTAGCACCGCCGATTCGACGCTGGGCGCTACTCTCTAGACTTCCTGAATTGCATGCGGAGGACCTGTAGAACCAGTCAGTCATTAGAGACGAAGCTTCTGCCTGGGTCGAGATGCAATGGTTCGCACTCAGCAAATAAGGCGTCCTGCTCGAACGGACGTCGTTGAGCAAGGTCCCTGTGCAAAGGTAGGTCCTAGCGTTGCGAACGAACAGCATGCGAGCTACCGAGCGACCTTGACTGGAAAACTCCGGTTTGCAAGTCGCATCAATCTCACATGTTCCTGACTCCCCCACTTTAGCAAAGTCCTGCGATACAGCCTCTTCAGGGGACACCAAATAGTGAGAGAGCCGAGGGATAGCAAGTTTTACACTCGCTGTAGAAGCCCCTGCGGGAATTTCTATCTCCAAAGTGGTTTCTTCACCGCCAAAGTCTGGGCTCCAATAGGTGTGAGCCGCTTCATCGGGCGTCCCTGCTTGGAGATTGCTACTAATCAGCGCCGCTATCTTTTCACCGCTCATTTCAAGAGCTTTCCCTCCTGCTTGGGCATAAAAGCGCAGCATCGCTCCACTGGGCAGACCACGTACCAATACGCCCAAGCGCACGCCCTTAGCGCCTTGTGAAGTAACGCTCACGGCTGCTACCTGTGTACCCCGCTCAGTGAAATACCAGCGAATCTGATCCGAGAAATCAGCCACTTTAGCGAGGGTTGGCACGTTACGTGCGATGCCGATTTGCGGCACCGAAACACCCAACGGTCCAGTGTCTTTTGGTAATACAGAAGTTAGCGCAGGCCCCAGCGCGGCGCGCGCAATAGAACCGTTCGCAGGCATAACGCGCTCAACGGTACTAGAACTCTTTATGGTGGAGTCTGCCGTGTCTAACGCCTCGATTCTGTCAATTACTGCTGGTGCTGGTGCTGGTGCTGGTGCTGGTGCTGGTGCTGGTGCTGGGGCTGGGGCTGGGGCTGGGGCTGTTGCAGAGTTGTCTCCTCCACCGCCTCCCCCACAGCCAGCGATTACAGCAATAGCTGCCGTTACAGCCATCACCCGAGTCAAACGCGAGATTTGGTTTTTATTCATCGATACACCTTGAATACTGATAATGGAATTTGTAACTACTTAGCCAGCGCTTTCAACGCCATCTTGATACCCTCACTTACCCCAACCTCAGCAGGCAGCGCCTTGAGCGCCGCCGCCGCCTCCTTGTCGTTGTAGCCCAAAGCCAACAGCGCCTGCAAAATGTCGGCTTGCGCATCGCTGTTGGCGGCACCGCGCACAGCACCGATGTCCGCGCCCAGCTTGCCCTTGAGTTCCAGCAGCAAGCGCTCGGCCGTCTTCTTTCCGATGCCGGGCACCTTGACCAGCCGCCCCGCCTCCTGCAGCGAAATCGCCTGCGCCAGATCGCTCACGCCCATGCCGCTCAGGATGGACAACGCCGTGCGCGGCCCCACGCCAGAAATCTTGATCAGCTCGCGAAACGCCTGCCGCTCGGGGGCGGTCGCAAAGCCGTACAGCAGCTGCGCATCCTCGCGCACGATGAACTGGGTCAGCAGGCTCACTCGCTCGCCCACGGCGGGCAGGTTGTAGAACGTGCTCATGGGCACATTCACCTCGTAGCCCACACCGTGGCAGTCCAGCAGCACCTCGGGGGGATTCTTCTCCAGCAGGGTGCCGGTCAATTTGCCTATCATTGATGTCCTTTGGCGACGCGGGCGTGACATGCCGCGCCGTCGTTCTTGCCGTTTTCCGTTGCCTGACTGGAATTATCCGCGTGATCCTGCGCCACACCTTCACCCCCCACAACAACACCCGGCTTACGAATCTGTGTGGCCCGGCCGATGCGCACCTGCGCACCATTGAGGTGGCCTTGCAGGTGAGCATTGCGCACCGGCACGAGCAGTTCAAGGTCGACGGCCCCAAGGCCAAGGCCACGCAGGCGATGGAGCTGCTGCAAGCCCTGTATGAAATGGCCGAGCGGCCCATCGGCGAGGACTATATCCAGCTGATGCTGGCGGGCGACAGCGAACTGCTGGAGGCCCCGGACGACGCCATCATCCTCAACACCCGCCGCGCCGACCTGCGCGGGCGCACCCCCACGCAGAACCTGTACCTGCAGAACATTGCCACGCACGACATCACCTTCGGCATCGGCCCCGCAGGCACCGGGAAGACGTATCTCGCCGTGGCCAGTGCAGTGGATGCGCTGGAGCGCAGCAGCGTGCAGCGCATCGTGCTGACCCGCCCGGCGGTGGAGGCGGGCGAGCGCCTGGGTTTTCTGCCTGGCGACCTGGCGCAGAAGGTGGACCCCTACCTGCGCCCGTTGTACGACGCGCTGTACGAACTGATGGGGCATGACAAGGTGCAAAAAGCGTTCGAGCGCAACGCCATCGAGATCGCGCCGCTGGCCTTCATGCGCGGGCGCACGCTGAATAACGCGTTCGTCATCCTCGACGAAGCGCAGAACACCACGCCCGAGCAGATGAAGATGTTCCTCACCCGGATCGGCTTTGGTGCCAAGGCGGTGGTGACGGGCGACGTGAGCCAGATCGACCTGCCCAAGGGAACGCTGAGCGGCCTGATCGACGCCGAGCGGGTGTTGAAACGCGTGAAGGGTATCTCGGTCACCCACTTCACCAGCGCCGACGTGGTGCGGCACCCGCTGGTGGCCCGCATCGTGGACGCCTATGACGCCCCCCGCCGCGCAGCCGCTGCGCGCACACGCGACTGAACTCCTAATTTGATAGCTGCTTGCGCTCATGCATCAAGCGCTAAGTGCCAAAAACAATCCCAATGTCTTTGAACCAACTCTCCCTGTCGCTGCAGTTCGGCACCTTTGACGGCGTGGCCGCCCACCGCGCCGTACTGCCCCGCCATAAGGTCACACGCTGGATTCGCCACGCGCTGGCCACCGACGCCGAGATCACCGTGCGCATCGTGGGTGCCGAAGAAGGCCAGCAGCTCAACCGCGAATACCGCAAGAAGGACTACGCCACCAACGTGCTCACGTTCGACTACACCCAGGAGCCCGTGGTTACCGCCGACCTGGTGCTCTGCGCCCCCGTGATTGAGCGGGAGGCCAAGGAGCAGAACAAGAGCCTGGAAGAGCACTACGCCCACATGCTGGTGCATGGCACGCTGCATGCCCAGGGCTGGGACCATGAAACGAGCGAGGCCGACGCCGAGGAGATGGAGGCGTACGAGACCGACATCCTGCAAGAGCTGGGCTTTGAAGACCCCTACGCGACCTGATCGGCCGAACGGCTCCCCCGCGACTCGGCGGACAACCCACTTTTAGACGTCGCTTTAAAACGCAGCTGCAGGCAAAGCAGTCGCACCTTTTACAGTCGCAATCCGGACTCAACAGCTCCGAATCTCCACCTAACATCGGTGCAATGCCACGCGCGTTACGCCGTGGCCAAGGAGATACTTTGGATACCGCCCTTCTCGTCGCTGCCGCCTTCGTCGCTGGCGCCCTCAATGCCGTCGCCGGTGGCGGCAGCTTTCTGACGCTGCCCGCCCTCGTCTTCACCGGCGTGCCGCCCGTGGTGGCCAATGCAACGGGCACGGTAGCGCTGCTTCCAGGCTACATGGCGGGGGCCTGGGGGTTTCGGGAAGACATGCAGCCGCCGCCCGGCCTGTCCATGCGGGCGGTGGTGCTGCTGGCCCTCATCGGCGGATCGGCCGGGGCTGCGCTGCTGCTGATCACACCCGACGCCACCTTCCGCAAGGTCGTGCCCTGGCTGCTGCTGGCGGCCACGGCAATGTTTGCGCTGGCCCCCCGGCTGCGCCAGTGGGCCGGTGCATCGGCCCATGGCCCTGCCGCGCCGTGGAAGGCGGCCTTGGGCATGCTGGCCGTGGCGGGGTATGGGGGCTACTTCAACGGCGGGCTGGGCATCCTGCTGCTGGCGCTGTTCGGCCTGCTGGGGCAAACCCAGCTCAACGCCATGAACGGCATGAAGAACCTGGTCTCGGCCCTGCTCACCGCGATTGCGGTAGCCATCTACGCAGCGGGCGGCATCGTGCTGTGGCCCCAGGCGCTGATGATGATGGTGGCCGCCACCGCAGGCGGCTACGGCGGCGCGCGCTTGGCGCGCAAGCTGCCTGCCAACGTGCTGCGCTGGGGCATCGTCGCCACCGGGCTGGTGATGGCGGCGGTGTTCTTCTGGCGGCAGTGAGCAGCAGCCCCTCGGCCCCGCCGCCAATGCCCAGGTCCACACCTGCGGCGGCACCGGCGCCCGCGCCGACACCCACGGCAGATAGCGGCCGCCCGCCCAACCGCGTGCTGTGGGCCATGCTGCTCACGCTGCTCAGCGGGTTTGCGCTGAGCCAGGCGTTTCGCACCACCACAGCCATCCTGGCCCAGGGGCTGACTGCCGAGTTCGGTCTGTCGCCGGGGTCGCTGGGGGCTTTTGCCGGGCTGTTCGGCCTGTCGTTCGGCGTGGCCCAGTTGCTGATGGGTGTGGGGCTGGACCTGTGGGGCCTGCGGCGCACGGTGCTCACCGCCTTCCCGCTGGCGATTGGCGGGGCTGCCCTCTCGGCGGCAGCGCCCGGCTATGCGTGGCTGATGGTGGGCCAGTTGATGATCGGCGTAGGCTGCTCGCCCGCGTTCCTGGCCTGCACGCTCTTCATCGCAAGGCATTTCCCGGCCGACCGGTTTGCCTACCTGTCGGGCGTGGCGATGGGGGTTGGCGGGCTGGGCCTGATGTTCACCGGTACGCCCCTGGCCTGGCTGGTGCAGCACGGCGGCGGCTGGCGCACGGGCTATGCCGTGCTGGCGGTGCTCAGCGCGCTGTCGTGGCTACTGATCTGGTGGCGGGTGCACGAGCCTGCCCCGCTGGTGCCGTCCCCCGCGCAGCGCGAAACCTGGAGCCAGGCGCTTCTGGGCTTCGGCCAGCTGCTCACGGTGCCGCACACCTGGGGCATCCTGCTGCTGGGCATGTCGGGCTACGCTGCGTTTTTGTCGCTGCGGGGCCTGTGGCTGGCGCCGCTGCTGATGGACCGCTACCACCTCTCTCTGGTGGACAGCGGCAACGTGGCGCTGGGGCTGTCTCTGATTGCGCTGTTCGCCCCCGGGTTGGCAGGCCGGCTGGACCCGGGCGTCAAACGACGCCGGCGATGGATTGGCAACGCCTCGCTGCTGATGGCCGGGCTGTTCGCGCTGCTGGCCTTTTTGCGGGTGCACCCTGCCGCCTGCGTGTTGCTGATACTGCTGATGGGGCTGCTGTCGGGCTACGGGGTGCTGCAGTACGCCGACGTGCGCGCCTCGTATCCGCCCGCACTCACCGGCCGCGCCCTGTCGGCCTTCACGATGGCGATGTTCCTGGGTGTGGCGCTGATGCAGTGGTTCACTGGCATGGTGGCCACAGGCGCCCAGCGCCTGGGCTGGGATACCCACACGGCCGTCATGCTGGCCATTGCGGCCTGGCTGGCGCTGGCGTCGGCGGGTTTCAGGCTGCTGCCGGTGTCGCCGCTGGTTGCGCGGCAAGATTAGGCATAAAAACTGCCGAAGGTGCCCGTCTCCCGGTCACCTTCAGCTATCAATTTTGATTAACTGATGGTGCCATGCGCAGCGGTATCGTCACCGGCCCATCGTTGACCAGGTGCACCTGCATGTCGGCGGCAAACTGTCCGGTGGCCACCACGGGGTGGACTTTGCGCGCCTGGGCCACCAGGTAGTCGTACAGCCGCCGCCCTTCATCGGGCGCCGCCGCCTGGGTGAAGCTGGGGCGGTTGCCGCCGGTAGTGTCGGCCGCCAGCGTGAACTGGCTGACCAGCAGCAGGCCGCCACCGATGTCCTGCACGCTCTGGTTCATCTTGCCTGCGGCGTCCGAAAAAATCCGCAGCTTGAGGATCTTGGCCAAAAGCCTGTCGGCTTCGGCCTCGGTGTCGCCACGCTCCGCACACACCAGCACCAGCAGCCCTGCGCCGATGGCGCCCACTGTCTGCCCGTCCACATCCACTCGCGCTTCACGCACACGTTGCAATACGCTGATCACTTCACGGCATCCTTCTCATCATCACGGGGGTCGTCGAAATGCGCCTCCACATCGGTAGGCAGCAGCTCGATGGTGGCACGCAGGCCGGGCACGGCGGTCATCAGTGCGCGCTCGACCTGGCCGCGCAGCTCGGCGGCGTGGCGCAGGGTCCAGTCAGCGGGCATGTGCAGGTGCATGTCCACAAACTGGCGCTGGCCTGCGCGGCGGGTGGAGACATGGTCAAACCGCACCGCACCCGGCGCCTGGGCCGCCACAAACTGCTGCAGCGTGGCGTCGATGGTGGACTGCACCTCGGGCTCCACTGCCGAATCCATGAGGCCCTGGGACGACCGCCACACCAGTTCCACGCCCTCTTTCAGAATGTTCAAAGCCACGGCAATGGCCGCCACCGCATCCAGCCACAACCACCCGGTGAGGGCAGCGCCCGCAATGCCCACCAGCACACCGGCCGAGGTCCACACGTCGGTGACCAGGTGGCGTGCATCGGCCTCCAGCGCGATGGAGCGGTGCTCGCGCGCCGAGCGGAACATCACCCAGGCCAGCAGCCCGTTCAGGGCCGAGCTGAGCACCGACAGCCCCAGGCCCCAGCCCACCTGCTCGATGGGTTGGGGGTCGAACAAGCGGTGCCCGGCCGCCCACAGAATGCCCGCCGACACGCCCATGATGAGGATGCCCTCGAAGCCCGACGAAAAGTATTCGGCCTTGTGGTGGCCGTAGGGGTGGTCGTCATCGGCTGGCCGTGCCGCCACCGTCACCATGGCCAGCGCAAACATGGCGCTGGCCAGGTTCACAAATGACTCCATGGCGTCAGACAACAGACCCACCGAACCCGTGACCACCCAGGCCAGCGTCTTGAGCGCAATGGTGACCACCGCCACGGCCACCGAAGCCCACAGCAGGTTGCGGGGTGAAAGCCAGGGGTGGGATGCGAGAGAAGCAGCGGACATGGTGGGTAGGCGAAGGAGCCGAAAAGCTGAAAAGCTGAAGCAGCGGCCAACAGGCGAATTGGAAATTACACCAGAGCCACCTTAAGCGGCGTTTAACGGAAGGCCCCATGCCAGAATCCGCGCATGCTCCCAGCCTGGCGACGCCTTCTGCCCCGACACACCCTGCACCTGCCCAGCCTGCTGCTGTGGGTGGTGGTGGCCTGCATCGGGTGCGGCTGGCTGGTGGTGGACCGCCTGCAGCAACTGCATGCAGCCTTCGAGACCGACGCACGCATCGTGCATCGGCTGCTGAGCCAGCGCGTGGTGCAGCACGACGCCATCTTGGCCACGCTGGCGCTGCTGCAGCCTGCTACCGCTGCGGCGGATGGCCCGCACAACGCGGCATCGCCCCTGCCCCGCCTCCCGTCGGTGTACCCGCAAATCCTGGCCGTGCTGCAGCGCTCGGCCCACAGCGACTGGCCGCCCGCGCTGCAGGCCGAGCTGGCAGCGGCCGAGACCACATCGCGGCGCACGGGCCACGCCGCGATGGCGGGGCTGGACCTGCCCGCAGGCCGCTTCTACCTGGTGCTGGCCGGTACGCCCGCCAGCTACGCACTGCACATCGACCTGCGCGCCACCATCCCCACCGACGAGTGGCCCATGGACCTGGCCACCAGCCCGGTGCGCGTGACGCTGGAGCATGGCGGCACGGCCTTTGTGGTGCAACCCGGCCCGGCCGACCGGGGCAACGGCATCCGCACCTACGACTTTCACAAACTGCTGGCCGCACCCAGCCAGCCGCTGGACGTGGTGGCCCGCCGCAGCGTGGGCCTGCACGAGCTGCCCTGGTGGCGCATGCTGGGCTGGTGCCTGCTGACCGCCGCGCTGTGGGCCACAGGCCGCGCCCTGTGGCGCCAGCGCGTGGCACGCCAGCGGGCCGAAGAGCTGCTGCGCCTGGGCCAGGTGGCGCGGCTGAACACGCTGGGCGAACTGGCCGCGGGCATGGCGCACGAGCTGAACCAGCCGCTCACGGCACTGCTCTCCAGCACGCAGGCCGCCCAGCGCCTGCTGGCCGATGACCCGCCTGACCTCGACACCGCACAGACCGCCATGGCCCGCGCCGTGGAGCAGGCGCGCCGCGCATCCACCGTGGTGGGCCGCCTGCGCCGTCTGGTGGAGCGGCCCGACCTGGCGGGCCAGGCCCAGCCCCTGGCACTGCCCACTGCGGTGCAGGACGTGCTGCACCTGCTGGAGCCCGAGCTGGCGCAGCGCGGCGTGGTGCCCGAGGTGTTGGCCGCCGCAGACCAGCCCCCGGTGCTGGCCGAACCCGTGGCCCTGCAGCAGATCGTCCACAACCTGCTGATGAACGCCCTGCAGGCGCTGGAGCAGGTGCCGCCCGCAGAACGCCAGCTGCGCCTGAGCATGGCGCGCGCGGAAAGCGGGCGGGTGACCCTGTCGGTGCGCGACCACGGCCCCGGCATACCGCCCGAAGCGCGCCAGCACCTGTTCGAGCCCTTCTACACCACACGCACCGGCGGGCTGGGCCTGGGCCTCACGCTGTGCGAGAGCCTGGCGCAGGCCATGGGAGCGCAGCTCGCCCTGGCGCCCGAGGCCACGCCCCCGTCCGCCGCCCAGCGGGGCGCCGAGTTTGTGCTGACCCTGCAAGCCGCACCACCCACCAATGACCGATAGCGCCCCCTCCCTCTCGCCCCTGATCCAGCTGGTGGACGACGATGCCGCCGTGCGCGAGGGCCTCTCGCTGCTCATCAGCACCGTGGGCCTGCGCGTGCAGACCTGGGCCGATCCGCAGTCCTTCATGGCCGGGTTTGACCGCGCCAGCATCGGTGCCATCGTGCTCGATGTGCGCATGCCGGGCATCAGCGGCCTCACGGTGCTGGAGCAATTGCTCGCGCAGGGCGTGGACCAGCCCGTGATCCTGCTCACCGGCCACGGCACGGTGGAGATGTGCCGCCGCGCGTTCAAGACCGGCGCGGCCGAGTTTCTGGAAAAGCCGGTGGATGACGAAGTGCTGATCGAGGCCCTGCAAAACGCCGTACGCCAGCATGTGCGCTCGCGCGAGCGCCACCAGGCCGACCAGCAGGCACGCGAGCGTTTTGTGCAGCTCTCAGCCCGCGAGCGCGAGGTGCTGGGACTGATCGTGGAGGGGCTGACCAACAAGGAAATCGGCCGTGCTCTCGAACTCTCGCCCCGCACGGTGGAAACACACCGCGCCAACCTTTTTGCCAAGCTGGGGGCGGAATCGCTGGCGCAGCTGATACGGCGGTATGCGGCGCTGGTGGATGCCGCATCCTGAATCGACCGGCATAGACCTTCCGTAGTTCTACGGAGGCCCGCGCGTAGCCGCCCGAATGGCCGAAAACGGCGGCCATTTCTACAGTTCTCCCACGGCGCCACAACGGGTGGCACCGACGCCAAAACACCGGAGAACACCATGCAAAGCACCCTCGTGAAAGCTGCCGCCCTCACCCTGTCCCTGATCGCCACCGCCGCCAGCGCCGAAGGCGTGCGCACCGAAAAGAACATGTCGCTGGACCTGGCCACGCAGATCGCCGCCCAGACCGTGGCCACCTGCACCGCCAACGGCTACGCCGTGACGGCCACCGTGGTGGACCGTGCAGGCACCGTGCGCGCCGTGCACCGCGCCGACAATGCTGGCCCCCACACGCTGGAAGCCAGCCGCCTCAAGGCCTACACATCGGCATCGGCCAAGAACACCACGCTGGCCATGATGGAAGGCGCGCAGAAGAACCCTGCGGCCGCCAACCTGGTCAACATCCCCGGCTATCTGCTGCTGGGCGGCGGGGTGCCCGTGAAGGTGGGCAACGAAGTGATCGGCGCCGTGGGCGTGGGCGGTGCGCCCGGCGGCCACCTGGACGAGCAGTGCGCGGTGGCGGGCATTGCCAAGGTGCAGGACTTGCTGAAGTAAGCCAGCCCAACCAAAGGCAACTGAGCATTCAACGGAGGCCCCCATGAAGCAGTGGAATCTTGTTTTCGCCCTGGCCGCCGCACTGGCCTGCGGCACCCCGGCCCAGGCCCAGGTGCCGCCCACGGCGGCTGAAACGGCCGCCTACCAGGGCCTGCATGCGGCCGCGGCGCGGGGCGATGTGCCCAAGCTCACCCAACTGATCGCGACGCGGGCCGATGTGAACGCCCGCGATGGCTACGCCCGCACGCCGCTGCATGTGGCCACCTTTGCCCGGCAGGCCGAATCAATCCGCGCCCTCGCCCAAGCGGGTGCCGACCTGAACGCGCTGGAGAACGACCGCTACGACGCCGTGACCATCGCCGCCGTGGCCGACGACGAGGCCACGCTGCGCGTGCTGCTACAACTGGGCGCGAGCGCGAAGCAGGTGACCAGCCGCTACGACGGCACGGCCCTGATCGCCGCCGCCCACCTGGGGCACGACGGCGTGGTGCGCCAGCTGATCGCCGCCGGAGCTCCGCTGGACCATGTGAACAACCTGCACTGGACGGCGCTCATCGAGTCCATCGTGCTGGGCAACGGCGGCCCGCGCCACCAGGCCACACTGCAAGCCTTGCTACAGGCGGGGGCCAGCCAGGCACTGACCGACCGGCAGGGCAACACGCCCCAGCAGCTGGCGCGCCAGCGGGGCTTTGGAGAGATGGTGCGGATGCTGGAGGCTGCCGCAGCACGGCGCTGATGCCGCCAGGCCAGGACGCGCTTCCACTATCAAATTGATAGCTATTAGCGCATGATTGACTAGCGCATCCGGCGCTTTTTACTCACAGTCCTGGGTTCCCGTCACCAGGCGGGCCTTCACGCTCTTGCCCTTGACGCGCCCGCTGTTGAGCCGCTGCACGGCCTGGGCGCCAATCGCGCGGTCCACGGCCACGTAGGTCGAGAAGTCGTTCACGTTGATCTTGCCCACCTGCTCGCGGGTGTAGCCCATGTCGCCGGTCAGCGCGCCCAGCACGTCGCCCGCGCGGATCTTCTCCTTGCGGCCGCCGATGATCTGGAGGGTGACCATGGGCGGCACCAGCGGGCCACTGCCCGTGGGCGTCAGGTCCGCCAGCGGGAACCAGCGCGACTCGCGGCCCTGCAGTTGCTCGATCTTGCCCACGCTGCCCATCTCGTCCAGGCTCGCCAGGTTCAGCGCCAGCCCTTCGGCGTCGCCCCGGCCCGTGCGGCCGATGCGGTGGATGTGCACCTCGGGGTCGGGCGTCACGTCCACGTTGATCACGGCAGCCAGGTTGGCAATGTCCAGGCCCCGCGCGGCCACGTCGGTGGCCACCAGCACCGAACAGCTCTTGTTGGCAAACTGCACCAGCACCTGGTCGCGCTCGCGCTGCTCCAGTTCACCAAACAGCGCCAGCGCGCTGAAGCCCTGGGCCTGCAGCACGGCCACGAGGTCGCGGCACTGCTGCTTGGTGTTGCAGAACGCGATGGACGAGTCGGGCCGGAAATGGTTGAGCAACTGCGACACCGCGTGCAAGCGCTCGCTGTTTTTCACCTCGTACCAGCGCTGCTCGATCTTGCCTTCGGCATGCTGCGCCTGCACCGTGATCTGCTCGGGCGACTTCATGAACTGGGCGCTGAGCTTGGCGATGCCATCCGGGTAAGTGGCCGAGAACAGCAGGGTCTGGCGCTCCTTGGGGCACTGGCGCGCCACGGTCACGATGTCGTCGAAGAATCCCATGTCCAGCATGCGATCGGCTTCGTCCAGCACCAGGGTGTTGAGCGCTTCCAGCGTGAGGTGCTGGCGCTCCAGGTGGTCCATCACGCGGCCGGGCGTGCCCACCACGATGTGGGCGCCGTGCTCCAGGCTCAGCATCTGGCCGCGCAGCGGCACGCCGCCGCACAGGGTCACAACCTTGATGTTTTCTTCGGCCCGCGCCAGGCGGCGGATCTCGGTGGTCACCTGGTCGGCCAGCTCGCGCGTGGGGCACAGCACCAGGGCCTGCACGGCAAAGCGGCGGGGGTTGAGGTTGGCCAGCAGGGCCAGCGCAAACGCGGCCGTCTTGCCGCTGCCGGTGCTGGCCTGGGCGATCAGATCCTTGCCCAGCAGGGCGGGCGGCAGGCTGGCCGCCTGGATGGGGGTCATCGTGGTGTAGCCCAGCTGCTGCAGGTTGGCCAGCATGGCGGGGCTGAGGGCCAGCGCACCGAAATCAGTGCGGGCTTGGTTTTCTTTGGAGGTCATGGGCCGATTATCCGGCCCGCCCTCCAAAGGCCGCTAAGCCTGCAGGGCCAGCACCCCCGCAAAGGCCAGGGTGTGTGCCAACACGCCCGGCGCCACCGCCAGGGCATAGCGCCAGCCCCCGCTGGCCAGGGCCACCACACATTTGCTGCCCGCATGCACCAGCAGCGCGGCCATCAGGGCTTGCGCAATGGCGGGTGCAAACGCGCTGTCCGGCCCGCCGCGCACCAGCACAGCGGCGGTGGCGGCGTGCACGTCGGCCAGCGCCGCCAGCAGTGCACCAGCCAGCATGCCTGCATCGCCCTGCCAGGCGGTGAGCGCCTGCACCCCAACCTGGATGCCCGTGAGCAGGGCTGCGATCAGCAAGGCATCGCGCAACTTGAACATGGGGGTATCTGGTGGGACGGCCACAGCCCCGTCCACCCCGGCATCTGCCGCCGTGGCCGTACGGCGCCCCGCGCCCCGCCCACCCCACCAGCCCACGGCCGCCGCCACGCACCCGCCTGCCAGCGCGGGCAGCCACAGCTGCGCCAGCCACTGGGGCTGCACCGTGGCGGCCACCACCAGTATCTGCGCCATGGTGGCCACACACGACAGCACCGCAGCCCCCGCGTTGGCGCGCGCCGTGGCCCCGCCCGCGCGCACCTCCATGCCCAGGCTGCCGATGGTGGCGGTGCTCGACACGAAGCCGGACGCCAGCGCCGACAACGCCCCCGCGTGGCGCGCCTGCATCAGCCGCTTGGCCAGGTGCGCCAGCGACTGGATCACCAGCAGCACGATGACCAGGCGCACCACCACCTGCGGGTTCAGCACGCCTTGCCACAGGGGCGTGTTGGGGGCCAGCGGGTACACCAGCAAGGCCAGCGCGGCCAGAATGAGCCCGCTGCGCACCTCGCCGGGCTGCAGCCACTGGTTGGAGAACTGGTGCAGCGCGTCCCGCAGCGCCAGCAGCCCCGTCACCACCACCGCCAGGGCGGCGGCCAGCAGCTGGTCGCGCGCGCAGGTCACCCCGATCACATAGGCCAGCAGCAGGGCGATCTCGGTGGTCACGCCCGGGTCGCCGGACCGGTCGCGCGCATAAGCCACCACGGCCAGTGCTGCCACCAGGGCAGCCCCCACCGCCACCAGCGCAGGCACGGTCGTGAGCGCCGCCGCCGCGCCCGCCAGGGAGGCCAGCGTGAACGACCGCACCCCGGCCAACGCACGGTCGGGCCCGGCCCCCTTGCGGCGCTCGCGCTCGATGCCCATGAGCAAACCACAGCCCGCCGCGCTCGCCAATACGGCCAGCGCGCTGGAAAACCCGCCAAACTCCTGCATGGGACGCCCACACCTTTCCTGTTGATCGTGATTGCGGCAACGCAGCATGGTGACAGAAAGACAGGCCGCACAGCGCCTTCAGCCAGCGAACATGCGGAATTGCCCCAAGGCTGGGAGTCAGGTGGATCGGCTATAACGAATCCCACCAGCGCCAGCCCATGCAAGACAGCCCCCACGCAGCCCCCGCCCCTGGCCCCAGCGGCTCCAGCGATGCATTGCTGCGCCTGATTGCCGACTCGGTGCCAGCCCTGATGGCCTACTACGACCTGCCGGGCCTGCGCTGCCAGTTTGCCAACCAGGGCTACGCCGCCTACAACGGCCACAGCACCGAATCCATCCTGGGCCTCACGGTGCAGGAGGCGATTGGCGACAAGGCCTGGCAGGCCATTCAGCCGCACGTGGATCGTTGCTCGCACGGTGAGCGCGTGAAATACACCCGCGAGCAGACCCTGCCCAATGGCGAGGTGCGGATGATCGAGGTCAACCTGATTCCACACTTTGACGGCGTGGGGCAGCAGCTGGGCTCCTTCGTGCTGATCACCGACATCACCGAGCGCTGGCGCGCCGAGCGCGAGGTGCGCCAGAGCGAAGAGCGCATGCGCAAGTTCACCGAGGCCACGGACGAGGCCATCGTGTTCCATCGCGACGGCCTCATCACCGACGGCAACGAGGCGCTCACCCGGCTCACAGGCTACAGCCTGCAAGAAGTCACCGGCCTGTCGATCTTCAACTTCATCAGCCCCGAATGGCGCGCCACAGCGCTGGAGTACACCCGCAGCGGACGGGAGGACCCTTACGAGGTCACCATCTGCCACAAGGACGGCCATGCGATCCCCGTCGAGGTCGTCGGCAAGACCATGCCCCTGCACCACGCAGACTACCGCATCGTGGTGGTGCGCGACATCACGGCCCGCAAGCAGGCGCAGGAACGCGAGGCCTTCATCGCCCTGCACGACACCCTCACGCAGCTGCCCAACCGGCACTTCCTGATGGAGCAGCTGTCGCAGGTGCTGTCACTGGCACGCAGGCGCCACGGCCGCGTGGCCGTGCTGTTCATGAACCTGGACCATTTCAAGACCGTGAACGACTCGCTGGGCCACCACGCGGGCGACCAGCTGCTGCGCAACGTGGCCGAGCGACTGCGCAGCGGCGTGCGCGACGCCGACGTGGTGGCCCGGCTGGGTGGCGACGAGTTTGTGGTGGTACTGACCGACATCCAGACGCCCGATGACGCAGCCATGGTGGCCGACAAACTGCTGGACTCGATGCATGGCGTGTTCACGGTCGATCACCTGCCGCTCACCATCTCCCCCTCCATCGGCATCAGCCTGTTTCCGGACCACGGCGCCAGTGCCGACGTGTTGCTGCGCTGTGCCGATGCGGCCATGCAGCACGCCAAAGAAAGTGGGCGTGGCAACCGCCAGTTCTACGCCGCCAGCATGGACGCCAGCGCCCTCGATGTGCTGCACCAGGAGCGCCTGCTGCGCGACGCCATCGCCCGCAACGACTTCGAGCTGCACTACCAACCACAGATACGCCTGGCCGACGGCACCCTGCAAGGACTGGAAGCGCTGGTGCGCTGGCGCCACCCTGAGCGGGGACTGGTCGGGCCGGATGAGTTCATCACCTTCTCTGAATCGCGCGGCCTCATCACGCCGATTGGCCGCTGGGTCATGCGCGAGGCCTGTCGCCAGCTCAAGGCCTGGCAAGACGAGGGCCTGGCTCCGGTGCCTGTGGCCGTCAACCTCTCGGCCCTCGAATTCCGCCAACGGGACGTGGCCGCCGAGATCGCCGCCGTGCTGCTCGAAACCGGCCTCGCCCCGCAGTATCTGGAGATTGAACTGACGGAATCTGTGCTCATGCACCAGACCGGTCAGGTGCTGGACACCCTCAACGCGATCAAGGCCCTGGGCGTGGGCATCTCCATCGACGACTTCGGCACGGGGTATTCATCGCTGGCCTACCTCAAGCGCTATCCCATCGACAAGCTCAAGATCGACCGATCCTTTGTGGCCGACACCCCCGGTAACACCGACGATGTGGCCATCGTCACCGCCATCATCCAGATGGGCCGCAGCTTGCAGCTCCAAACCGTGGCCGAGGGAGTGGAAACGCAGGCGCAAATCGACCTGCTGGCGGGGCTGGGGTGTGATTTGATCCAGGGGTTTGTGGTGGCAATGCCCATGGGTGAGGAATCTACGCGGCGATGGCTGCTGAGGAACAAGACTAAATGATTTACTCACGGATTATTGTGTGTATGTAGTTCTGCGCCATCGCTTTCTCGCTTTTGACAGCGCTCATCGCATAAAAATGAGAATCCTACGCTTTGGACGATAGGCATCTAAATAAATTACTACTTGTAAAAATAGCTGCTAGGAGGTTGGTCAAGAGGGTTATTGGAAAAAAACTCAACGTAACTCGCCGAAGGCTTTGGGCTTGACAAACAATCCTTGAACCAAACGCGCACTGCGATGCCATTTTTCAAGTTAACAAACTTCTCATCACCCCCAAAAGCAGAATATGCCTCGCCGAGCTCAGAAATACCAATACGCTTCACATTTTGGCTTATATAGTCTTTGACAACAATCCACCCCACCCCTGTGCTTTTCAAGTATCCCGTGTAATTAGGAGGGGAAACATCTGCTCCACCCATATCAGGCACAGGCAAGTTGCAGGCGGACAAAGCGAAATTTGGGGCGAGTGCAAGAAGTGTCAGCAGACACCATGCAGAAAGAATTTCACAGATTTTTTTACTGATTTCTGGCATTTGTTTTTCCTCCGCTTTCAAGCTCCCCGTTTCTTATGTAGTCGATGGATCTTTTCGGGTTATCATTTTTGAATTGCTCTGATCAGGGCCTGCGTGCGGTTGCGGTTGGCCCCGTTCGAATTCGCGCGGAGGCTCTCCTGCTTTGGGTTCTCTTCTTTGAGGCGATACGCCTAAACGGGGCAGGGTTTGCACACGTGGCGGTTGTAGCGTTGGCCAAGAGTTCTGGGCAGGAACAGGTTTTTAGAGGTTCCCTGTGGCGTCTCCGATGCCGAAAAACTACTACCGCGCCGTCTTAAATAGGTCGCATCACACATGATGTGACTCTATTGGCAAAAAAAATCGCAATCAATCCCTTAAAAGCTCAGCGCGCACCAGCAAAAACCCTCTTACCCACAAATCTTAAAAATAGATAAACCGGGACAACAAATAACATAACCGGAATTGTCGCTTTAAAAATATCTCGCAACATGACAACCAAAATAGCACCAACCCCAAATACTTCGACGCCTCTTATCTTCTCCGACACATAACTCAAAAACCCACCTCCACCTGCAGCCATCTCAAAAAACCATTCCACCGGAAAAATCACATAAAAAATCGAAAACATCGCCAAGAATGCGGCATTAACCCTCGAAGAAGTAGAAAATAATTTAAAAATAGTCAACAAAATTATCAAACCAAAAACCCAACCAAATATACCCAACCCAAAATAACGAGCAATCCAAGAGCCCCCCACTGCGCCATCCCCTCCGTATAGTAGGGCCACTATGCCACATCCCCATATCAACAGCGAAAGTATAGCAACAGATTTTATTATTTTCATTTTTTGAAAAAATCAAATTGGGACTGACCAGACTGCGGATTTAAAAGCTTCGCGCAATCTTTGGCAGGCGCCGTGGCATAACCGTAGCTCTTTGCAGCATTCTCAATCACTCCTGCTTGAGTTGCCTCGACACCAGCCGATACAGGTCCATCGGCATATATTGAAATCCGTTTTGCCGCCAATGCGCCTCTCGCCGCCTGCGGGGTTAATTCTTCATTATTAACCTTATCCTCAATTTCCTTTTCAGCCTTGCACATTAATAAATCTTGTTTGATTTTGATTTGACGTCCAGTTTCTTTATTCTCATCCCAATTTAGCACATCGGAAATTTTATCCATAATACCCTTTGTTTTTCCAACATCTAAACCTTTCGACGGAACTGCAATTGGATCTAACCCCATGGGATCTACAAAATTTACTGGGCCAACTCGATAATTAGCTGAATTAATCCCCCCAGCAAGTCCAATAGGATCCTGGGTGATGTACTGTCCCACGCTCGGGTCGTAATACCTGAACCGGTTGTAGTGAAGGTTCGTTTCCTCATCGAACTGCTGTCCCTGGAAGCGAATCGGTTGGTGGATTTGATCGGGGTTGTATTCGTCCGCAATTTCGCCCCAAGCTGTGTACCTAGCCACCCAGGCCACTTGCCCTAGTTGTTCTCCGTTCGCATTGACCAACGCGATAGGTGTACCCAGGTGATCCGTGAGCACGTGCCGGATCGTCAGCGGGTGTTCTTCTTGCGTTTGCGCTTGTGCATCCTTGAGCGCCTGGATCGATTCCCGCACATGCGCCTGCAATTCCTGCGGCAGTAGCCCTGAGAGTTGGTAGCCAGGCTGCAGGGCCTCCTTCAAGGCCTGGTGAAGGAGTTCTCGTTCCTCGCGGGGGAGTTCTCGCTCCAGAGCGTTGCTAGCGTCACTGTTTCCCCGCAGCCCCAGCAAGGTCTTGACGGGGTCGGTCTGCCCCACGTTCTCTTTGCTTCTTTGCACCTGCAGCAGCGGCACAAAGCTGCCAGGCTCGTACACCGTGTGATGAATCTGCCCTGCGGTCTCCGTATGAACGAGCCGGTCCCCGTCCCAGCCGAAGTGGGTGATGTGGCCTGGCTCGCCTGTTTTTCGGTACGTCTTGCTCACCCGCCGTCCGAATGCGTCGTAGCGGTAAGTGGTGCGGCTTAGTTCTTGCCCTTGGGGGTTGCGTTGCACGGCTTGCCGCAACTGGTGCAGGCTGTCGTAGTGCAGCTCGGTAATGCTGCCGTCGATGTGCAGGGCCTGCGTGCGGTTGCCCCAGCAGTCGTAGCGGTAGTGGGTTGCGTCTTGGTTGTCTGCGTCCTGGCTCCAGCCGATGCGGTTGTCTCGCCAGCGCTCTATGTTCTGGCCCGCGGGGGTGTCCGGGTTTTGGTCAGGCTGCAGCAGGTTGAACTGCGGGTCGTGCAGGTTTTGCTGGACCTGGGCGCTCCAGTCAGCGCTGGCTGCGGTCTTTGCGCCCAGGTGCTGGAACGCCGCTTTGGCGGGCAGGCGGTTGCCTGCCGGGTCCAGGCGCCATCGGTGCTGGTGCTCCCCCTGGGCGCTGGCGTGCGTCTGGCCGATCAGGCGCTGGCGGTTGTCGTATTGGTAGGCGTTGGCTTCGGTGGGGGTTTGGATGCCGATGAGCTGGCCCAGGCTGTCGTAGGTGTAGCGGCGCTGCTGCAGGCCACCTATGAGCGGGGCTGCACTTTGGGGTGCGCTGGCGTGTCCTGGCAGTCCTTGCCAGCGTTGGTGCAGTAGGCGGCCTAGAGGGTCCACCTGGCGGGTCTGGGTGATGATGGCCGGTGCGTGTTCGTGCGCTGCGCCGTTTTGCAGCAGGTGCAGGCTGCGGCCTACTTCGCGGTGCAGCTTGTCGCGCTCCAGGGCCAGCAGGGGGGTTTGGTTGAGAAGCACGCCGTGCACGTGGCCTGAGCCGTAGGTCAGCCAGTCCAGTTGGCCGATGCCTTGCAATTCACTGGTTTGGCGCTCACCCAGTGCGCCCAGGCGGTGGTGGATGCGGTGTTCGAATTCGGTAGCAAGGGCCAGTTTGTGGGCGCCGCTGGTGTCCGCCTCGGGTACGCAGTAGAGCGTTTGCACTTCGCCGGTGGTGCGGCCCAGAGCGTCACGTTGCAGATCTACGCGGCTGCTGGGCTGCAGGTATCGGACTTGCAGGCTTTGCAGCCAGAGGCTATTGGCAAGGGCTTGCGTGCCGTGCTGCTGGTTGAGCACGGTACGCAGTTGTTCAGTACTCAGTTGCAACCAGTCGTTGACCAGCGCGGTGGTCGCCTCTGTGCTCAGTTCCCAGCCCTCGGTGCTCAGGAGTTCACCACTGTCGCTGTAGCTGAACTGGTGGATTTGAAGGTCGTTGTCTGGGGCCTCGGCGTTGACATGGGAGATGTCCCCCTCGCAGGCCGCACCTGCTTTGGCGGTGATACGGTAGGTCAGGCGCCCGGCGTTGTCGTAGTGGAAGCGGCTGCGCACGGTACCCATGCCTTCGGTCGCAGCGGCCAAGCTGCTGTCTTGGCTGTCGGTCTTTTCGATCAGTTGGCCTGCGGCGTCGTAGCGGTAGGTCTGGCTGCGGCCATCGAAGCCCACTTCCTGGATCAGGCGGTCCTGGCTGTCGTAGGTGAAGCGGGTCGTGGCGTGGTTCTCGTTGAGGAGTTCCGTGACGCGGCCTGCGCTGTCGTAGCGCAGTTGCAGGCTGGCGCCAGCCTGGGTCTGGGCGATGATGCGGCCCCTGAGGTCGTGCTCGTAGGTCACGGTGGTGGTGACCGGTGCCAAGCCGGTGCCGCTGGTTCGGTGGGCTACGGCACCCAGGGTGATGGCTTGGACCTGGCCGTTGTCGGCCCAGCGGTATTGCACCAAGCTACCGTCGGCCTGCTGG
Source organism: Acidovorax sp. M14 (assembly GCF_049331375.1). Classification (NCBI taxonomy): domain Bacteria; kingdom Pseudomonadati; phylum Pseudomonadota; class Betaproteobacteria; order Burkholderiales; family Comamonadaceae; genus Acidovorax; species Acidovorax sp. M14. Next base: position 655,880 of record NZ_CP186263.1, on the reverse strand, counting down.
GTTTGCAGCAGCCGTCCCACGGTGTCGCGCTGGTGGCGGGTGTGATGGCCCAGAGCATCGGTTTCTTCGATGAGTTCACCCCAGGCGTCGTACTGCCAGCGGGTGGTGTGGCCGCTGCAGTCGGTGTAGCGGATGGGCTGGCCGCAGGCGTTGTAGCTCAGGGTCTTGCGTCCCCCTCGGGGATCGATGACGGCCTGTGGTTGGTCGGCCCAAGCGCGGTTGGCCGGGGGCAGTGTGTGGGGGGCACCTTCCTGGTATTGCAGCCGCGTGGTGCTGGCCAGTTCGCCTGCGAGGACGGTGACCTCGGTCAGGCGGCCCCATTCGTCATAGGCGTAGTGGGTGTGGATGCCGCTGGCACTGGCGCTTTGCAGCAGCAGACCGTCTTGCGCCGTACCCGGCAAACCCCAGCGTTGCTGGCTGCTGCGGCCGTCGGAGCCTTGCACGCCCAGCAGGTTACCTTGGCCGTCGTAACGCCAGTGGATGGTGCGGCCCAGCGGGTCGGTGGCTGCGATGCGCCGGCCTGCGCCGTCGTACTGGAAGTGCTCTTCGCTGCCGTCGGGGTTGATCTGGCGCGTGATGCGCTTGAGACCGCCACGTCCTTCGTGGTGATACGCAGTGGTGCGCCCCAGGCTGTCACGCACTGTGGTGCAGCTGGCGGCCTTGGGGTCTTGGGGCGCCGCATCCTGGTAGCTGAAGTGGTAGCTCAGGCCTTCTTCGTTGTGGTGTTCGATGACGCGGGCGCCGGAGTGGTCGCCTTCATAGACATAGCTGTGTTCCGGGCCGCTGCGTACGCGGTGGGCGACCATGCGGTGCTGGCTGTCGTAGCGGAACTGGCGCGTGCGTTGGCCATCGCGGGCATGCACGGCAATGAGGTCGCCTTGGGGGCTGTAGTGGTAGCGCACCAGGGGCACGGGGTGGGCGGGGCTGCTGTCGTGCGGGTTGTGAACGCAGTCCACGCCCATCAAGCGCAGCCCGGTATCGATGGGACCAGCGCCGGTGGGTTGAACGTTGCTCGCGTGCTCCGCTGGCTCGCTCTCGCGGCTGTACAGCAGGGCGTAGCGGCGGCCTGCGCCGTCGGTGATGGCAGCCAGCCGCCCGTGTTCATCACGGTGGTATTGCTGGGTGCGGCCGAAGGCATCCATCAGGCCAACGAGGTGGCAGTCTCCGTTGGTCTGGGCCTTGAAGAGCCAGGCTGTGCGGCCCGTCTGCGTGGCGGCCAGGACGTAGCTGGCATCCAATCGGGCGAGGGCGGGGATGTGGGCCCAGCGCTGCTGGTGCATCCAGGGCAGGAGTTCCTGGGCCAGGCTTGCAGAGGTCGCGCCGTTGTAAGCCTCAGTGTCACCGCCGCGCAGCAGCAGGAGGGCTTCGCTGTCGCTTTGCAGGGTCTGGCCTGCGCGCAGGGCTTCGTCAAAGGTGATGACCCGGCCACCGGCGTCGTGCAGAAGGGTTTGGGTGGGTTGGAGCTGAAGGCGCAGCTCGTGTGGCAGGTGCCAACCCCATCCCAGAAGACCGCACTGTGGGCCCTGTTCGGAATTGACGTAGCTGCTGTACTGGCGTTGCCAGACCAGGGGCATGGGGCCGGGCAGTGCGAAGTCCAGGTCTTCGGGGCCGAGCAGGACCTTGGCGCCCAGGGTGGGGTTGACGGGGCTGCCAATGGTTTTGCCACCGGGGCAGGTGGAGCACGCTATGCCGCCTTGGGAGCCAATCAGGACCGTATTGGAGCCCTGGATGATCGGGCCTCCAGATTCCGTCAGGTCTCCTCGCCTGGCAGCGTTCTTGCCCATGATGTTTCCCTCGATTGAATATGTTGTTGTTCAGATGCGCGCACCGCCTGAAGCGCCGCAAGGCTGGCAGCGCCTGCAACGCCAAACTCCCCCCAAAGTTCCCACCTAGCAGTTCAGCTTGTCGAGCGGAGAAAGCACTTCGATCTGGCTGGGGGTGAGCTTGATGGTGCTGCTGCCGACAGTGAGCAGGATCTCGTCCTTGGCGTTGAGATGAATCTTCTTGGATTCCATGAAGATCTGGCTGGCGTCGATCTTGATGCAGCTGGGAGCATCACCGCCACCACCATCACCGGAGCCGCCGCCTGAAGGCGCCACGATGTGATCCACCACACCACCTGCAGCTGCAGAGCCACCAGCCCCTCCGCCGCTCCCACCTACCTCCAGCACATAGTCCTTGCCCACCGTAGTCTTCTGGCTTTGGCCGACCTTGGTAGTCTGGGTCATGCCCACGATGGTAGACATCATCATCCCGATGTTCTGGCTGTAGGCAACACCGACATTCATGATGCGGACCAGCCCGACATTGAGCATGGACATGATGCCAATCGTGTGTTGTCTGGTGAGGCCGATCTTGACGGTCTCGTTTTTGCCCACCGTTTCTTCACGGTTGTCACCGATGCTGATTTTTTCGTCATGATCCACCCGCTCCGATCGGTTGCTGTGGATCGTGATGGTTTCGTCTCCATCCACTTCTTCCGTGCGCCAGCCGTGGATGGTGATCTTTTCGTTGCGGTCCACCGTCTCGGTGCGATCGCGGTGAATGGTGTTGGTCTCGTCCCGGTCAATGGTCTTCTCCCGGTCTCTGCCCACCCACTTTGCTTCGTCGTTTTCAACCTCGGTCAGCTGGTCCTTCTGAGCGTGTATCCACAACTGCTCTTCGCCCGCCTTGTCCTCAAACCGGAGGGCATTGGCGTCGCCGGGGCCATTCTTCATACCAGCCCCCGCGGCTCCACCTTTGCTGGACCTGGTGAGGATGCCGCTCTGCGTCGCGTTGGCAGGGAGCGCCCAGGGCGGCATGTTGAGCGCGTTGTAGACGCAACCCGTGAGGATGGGGTAGTCAGGGTCGCCGTTGAGGTGATCAATGATGACTTCCATACCGACCCGGGGAATGAAAACCGCACCAAACTGCGGTCCTGCCCAACTGGTCGAAACACGTACCCAGCAGCTGGAGTTTTCGTCCATCGCGCCGATGCGATCCCAGTGGAACTGAACCTTCACACGCCCAAACTTGTCGGTCCAGATCTCCTCGCCAGTAGGTCCGACGACTACCGCCGTTTGCGGGCCGAGCGCCCGCGGCTTGGGTGTGTCACGTTTGGGACGAAACTCAATGCTGGTGGGCTGCGCCTGAATTTCAAACTGCTGAATGGAGCCCGCCTCGTGCGGATTCTTGGTTGCAGTCGCTCCACCCACCCGGCTGCTGCTGACCTCGGGATTCTCTTCAAAGTGGTAGTGCGTGCTAACGATCAGGTATTGGCGGTTCTGGTCTTCGCGCGGATAGTTTTCCAGGTTGATGGTGTAACCCGTGGCAAGGTTGCGTTTGTTGCCACGGCCTAGCACCCGGCTGTGCTTTGCCAGGTGCTCCTGCAGACGAATCTTGGCGTAAGTCTCGCCATCCGGGAACTCGGTATAGCCGCCCGGCCACTCATAAATTTCGTACTTGTCATGCTCATGCCCCGGTGGGTTCTGACGCATGTTTGAGAGGTCGGCACGCGGCTTTTTGAAATCGTAATCATCGTTGTAGTGCCGTCCCGGCTGCACCTCCTGGACAAGCTCCCAAGCGTAAAAATGCTCCTTGTCCGCGATGGCGGCCTTGCCAGGCGGATGAAAAGGCACGACATGGCCACCAGGCAACGGACCGTGCGAGCCTGTGATGTCGTCAGCCAGCACCAGCGTGTGACTCCCGGAACTGTGGGTGAAGTAAAAGTAGGCGCCTTCGTGCTCCAACAAGCGCGCCACGAAGTTGTAGTCGCTCTCACCGTATTGAGTGCAGTACTCCCAGGTTCGGTACGAGCGAGTGAGCTTTTTTTCAATGGGGAAGCCGTACTTCCCGAGTACTTCCATGATGATGTCCGGCACGGTCATGTGCTGGAAAATCTTGAAATCGGTTTTGCGCGTGGCGACCCAAAGCCAGGGCCGCAGACGCATGCGGTAGGAAGCCCAGCGATGATCCTGCCCCCGCATACCGAAGTGCGTGACGAGTCCGCTGAGATATCGCTTGCCTAACCCCTCCGTCTCCACCACCACCGACGCAGCTTTTCCTAGCAGCGCCTTTGGGTCAATGTTTTTGCTTGGACTGACCAAATCGACTTCTAGCGAAAACAAATCGCTCAGCGCTTCAGTCCCTTCCAGCTTGCGAAATTGCAGTTGCTCGCCCAGAGGAGTTTGGATAGTGACGCGACGGGTCATGAGAGAAGGTGGAACGAACGTCTGAGTGACTGCAATCCGCCCCGGCAAGGTCGCCGGTGAACGACGAAGGGTGGACACAAAAAGGAGCCGCGCCCACGGACGCGGCTCCTGGTTGCGCACGCAGGGTGAGCGCAACCGAAGGCCAGCCAATCAGGCTTCCTTGTTTTCCTTGATGCTGAAGCCCATCTGGCTGGTAGCGCCCTTGCCGCCTTGGTTGGTCTGTTCGGAGTACTCCGTCTTGATCTTGGCAGCCTGGAACGCGTAGTTCACAACCACGGTGTCGCCAGAACTGGTGCCGCTCACGGTCACGTTGGTCACCATTACGTCCGTCAGGGTGATCTTGCCGAATTCAATCTGCGTGCCACCCGCCTTGCACATCGAGATTTCCACCTGTCCCAAGTGTTTACCCGTGGCGCAATGCTTGAGCACAGCGGGGTAGCACTTGTCGATGTTGGCAACGACATTCAGGTTCTGAAAGTCAGCCTTACCGGCACCGGCACCACCGCCAGAGGCCATCGAGTGCGGCTGGGTCACACCCCAAGTAAACGACTCCACGTCCGTCCAATCCTTGTGCGCGGCGTCTTTCGATTCACCGCTCGCACCTTCCACCTTCATAAAAATCGCAACTGTCATTCGGTACCTCTCCTTGGTTCAAAAATGCGTCGCAGGGCTGTTGCATCAACATCAACAGCACCCGCGCGCTCTCAATTTCCGCAAAGGCACTCTTGCGCCCCCACAGAATTCATGACGGAAGGAGAGGTGCGAAGCCTCACAGCCCGCATGCGAAACATGCGGAAACACTGCGCATGCATTGCCACTACGCTCATCTTGTAAACGTGTGTTTGTTTTTGCATAGGGCGCTTCGCTTGCTTGATTTCCCCTCCCTCGCAAGCTCATTGGCGGGCGGATGATACGGACGCCCAACAGCAAAAGGGGTATCAAGTCACAGCAATTCAGCGGCTCTCCGCAACATTGGAAACAGTGTGTTTCGGCGCCTCTGAACTAGTGGTTTTGTGACGTTTTTTGCAATTTGTCCACGTTAGACTCGCCCGCCACAAACGCACTGCAAGCAGCTTGCTGATGAACACTCGTCACCAAGATGAAGGTGACTGCGCAGGGCTTTTTGAATGCTGGACGCGAGAAGCCAGGCTCACAAACATGCCGGTATCTGCGCCCTATTCGATAACGATACAAAGCGTTGAAAGCGCGGTCTAGATCGCCAAGGCGCAGCATGCTGACGAAGTGCCGCGGTCACGATCGATGGCGCAATGGGGTGCGCTGCGAGGTGAAAGAGCACATTGCAGCCGCCGAGCGCAGCAGCTCCGGTTGCAATGGCACTGAAGACCTGCGGATCGCTTGAAGAAAAAGGCCTATGAGGCAATGAATACACAGGGAGCCACGTGATGATTGAGACCGCAGGAGGTTCGGCAAATTGCCTCGCGCCGGGCGTCCATATCGGCGAATACCGTCTGCTGGACGTTGTTGGAGAAGGTGGCTTTGGCATTGTGTATCGCGCCCGTGATGTGAGCCTTGACAGGATTGTTGCCATCAAGGAATACATGCCCGCCACCTTGGCGGGGCGTAAGTCATCCAACGAAATCCACGTCCGTTCGCAGCATCGTGGGGCATTCGACGCAGGGCTGCGAAGCTTCATCAACGAAGCCCGACTGCTGGCCAAGTTTTCACATCCAGCCCTGGTACACGTGTACCGATTCTTCGAACTGAATGGCACAGCCTACATGGTCATGCGTCATTACGAAGGGCAGACGTTCAGAACGTTTTTAAACGCTCAACAAGAACGCATGAACCAACGCATGTTGGCCGCGATAGTAGGCCCCATCCTCGATGTCGTCGAAATGCTGCATGCGGCCGACTGCTATCACCGCGATATCGCCCCCGACAACGTATTCCTTCAAAACTCAGGCATGCCGGTGCTGCTCGATTTTGGGGCCGCACGACGAATCATCGGCGACATGACGCAGGCCCTGACAATGGTATTGAAGCCAGGCTTCGCTCCTATTGAGCAGTACGTAGACGACGGAGCCATGCCGCAGGGAGCCTGGACAGACATCTACCAAATTGGCGCAATGCTCTACCTGGCGATCACAGGCAAGCCTCCGGCGACCTCGGTAGCCAGGATGATCAACGACCCGGTAGTCGCTCTGTCGCCTACTGACTACCCAGGATACTCATCCCAGTTTCTGCGTGGAGTGGGGCAGGCACTGGCGGTGAAGCCTCAGGATCGGCCACAGACGATCGCTGCACTCAAGGAGCTGCTTGGCATCACAACGTTCACCATGCCCATGCATGCGCCCTGGCACGATGCCGTACCAGGTGCGCAGGCGGTTACCTCTTCGCTCTCGCATCCGACGCTGCCAGCCTCTGACACCACGGGACTGCGTGAATCGTTGAAAACCACCGGAGCAGCCACCGAGGCCAACGCATCGTTGCCGTTCAACAATTCGGCGGAACGCGCACAGCACGGGCCGATTGCTGCGATGTCCTCTCTCGCGCATCCAACACCACCGCAAGCAACGGTCGCCACCGACAACAGCCATATTCCACAGCTTGACCCCCAGACCTCGTCTGGCCCATCAACAGGCACTTCCACGGCGGCACCCCAACCGACCGAGGAGCCTAGCGCGCAGAAACGACAAGATGTAGAGATCAGCAATCTCCGGCATACGCGCAAGCGTACTTTGACGCTGCGATGGGCGACCGCGGCTCTCGCGCTTTGCGTAGCTACAGGGTTAGCGTTTTGGCTGACCAAGCACGACGGGGGCGCACGCCACTCCGCAGAAGATATCGCACTGAATCTTGAAGATCAGCATTGGAAAGAAGCACAAGCTGCGGGCTCTGTCGCCATGCTGGACTCGTACCTGAGCGCTTATCCGAAGGGTAAGCATCGCAGCGAAGCTATGGCACTCATCGGTCGTCTGGAGGTTCAAGAGCCCGTTGTTAGCCCACCGCCTGCGGCCGTAGCGTCCGTGCCAACACAGGCTGTCGTTGCTGCCACCCCAGTGCCCGCAGCGTCAGCGCCGCCTGCAACGACGACCCAAAAGGCTGTAACGGCGGCAACGCCAACACCTCCGCCCAAAGCAGATCCTGCCGTTGCTGATTCGGGAGTAGCCGCCAAGTCTTCGCCAAAGACTGTGGCAGAGGTTGGGCGTGTTGTGCTTCGCGTGAGTCCCTGGGGCCGGATCTCGGTGAATGGCAACTCTTTGGGAACCACCCCACCACTGACGTCGATTGAGCTTCCTGAAGGCTTGCATCGCATCGACGTGAGCAATCCAGCCGCAGCATCAGTCTCCAAGACAGTTCAGGTCAAAAAAGGCGAGCCGGTGGTGATCAGTCACCAGTTCGAATAATTCACGTCCACAAGCGGCTGCTGTCGATATGCCAATGAACGCTTTACTGCGATGGGGAGCTTGTTGCCTGTGCCTATGTCTGGGTCTCGGCACTGCAATTGCCTCGGTGGATTGCAACGAACCAAGCACACCTGAAGCGAGGAACTCGGATTCTTCGGCTGGACGTCAATACCTAGGACAGGGCATATCGCTCTACGAGACGCGAAAGCTGGAGCTGGCAGAAAAAGCACTACAGGCTTCACTGTTTGCAGGACTGGCAGATGGGCGGGAGCGATCTACCGCTCACAAATACCTTGCTTTCATTTATTGCACCAATCGGGAATGGACCCGGTGCGACACCGCGTTCAACGCAGCTTTCGACGCGCGCCCTTCGTTCACGCTTGAAGCGTACGAGCTGCAGAACACCCCATGGCGGGATGCCTATGCGAAGGCCTACAGCCAGCGCGGTGCAAAGTGCGGCCGGTCCTTCGCAAGCTTCAGCAACAGTCAAGGATCTTCCCCAGGCAATAGCAACGCTTTCACCTTTTCGCTCAACAGCACTGTGATCACAGCGATCACGCCGCTGCTGGCCGTTGCAGGCTATCCCACACCATCGTTCGACCCGACGTCCCCAATGGCACTGGGTGTGCGGAGGCCAATGCGCTCCGAGAACAACATTCTGCTGCGCGTTTCACCGTGGGCCTATGTGACTCTCAATGGAAAGCGAGTGGGTGTGACGCCACCGCTCACAGAACTCAAGCTTCCCCCAGGCTCACACAACATTGAGTTGAGTAACCCCGGCTTCGATACCGTGCGCAAGACGCTCAAGGTCGAGCCAGATCAACCGATCACCATCACCCATGACTTTGATGCGAGATAAATCCATGCGAAACCGCTACTGGAGCGCCTTGATCGTTGCCTGCGCCAGCTTTTTCCTGACCGCTTGCGAAACGGCACCAAAGCCCCCCGAGCCCCAGGTGGAAGCACCGCCGCCACCGCCCCCAGCTCCCGAGCCCGTCGCACCCGTGGATCCGCGCGCGGAGAAGGAAGCACAACTGACCGAAGCCTTGAACGTCTACGCAGAAGGGCAGTTCGATGAAGCCATCGCCAAGCTCACACCTCTTGCCGATGCCACCGAGCTACCGCTGACATTGCAGATCAAGGCCCGTAAGTTCATGGCCTTCAGCCACTGCGCCGCAGGACGGCCGCGCCCCTGCCGGCAGCAGTTCGAGCTCGCCCTGGAGCAAGACCCCACGTTCCAGCTCACCGAGGCAGAAAAGGGCCACCCCGTCTGGGGCCGTGAATTCATCAATGCCCGCAATGCTGCGCGATCCAAGCGCAACAACCGCAAGACGTCTTGACGCCCTGCCAGACAACACAAGCGCAAATACGCAATGGACAAGATAGAACTGGTGGTCACGCACGACGCGGGTGGCCCGGTGAGCCGCTATTGGTCCGCCATTTTTGGGATGGCTGGCGGGACCGTGGGTCGCGCAGGGCAAAACAAACTGGTATTGCCCGATGACGATGCGATGGTTGCGCGCGTGCATGCGATGGTCCGCTTGGACTCCGACCAAGCCTACATCGCCAATCTGTGCGAACGCCGCTCAGTACACGTGAACGGGCGGGAGGTGCTGTCCGGGCAGGAGGTACCACTGGTGCCCGGAACAAGCGTAGGCATTGGTCCTTATCAATTGCGCGCAGTCATTCCAGGGCAACACTCCAATTTGCAGGCTACACCGGCGAAGGTTTCCTGCACTCGCACAGAAGGCATCTCAGAGTCTGCATCGGCAGTTAGTACCAGCGCGCAGCCGGTGACCTCCATACCGGGCGCCAATGCCTCCGCCTCGGCAATTGATCTCGCCTCCCTGCCCAACCCCTGGGCAGACATACCAGTCATCGAGGGCGAAGACCCGCACCTGTCGGGCATTTTGCTCTCGTCCCTGCCCAAAGCGCCATCGCGGCACGTGGCGGATTCTGGCGCTGCGGAGGACAACCCCTTTGCAATGCTCGGACGGGTGGAAGCCAGCTCTGCGGCGACGCTTGTCCCTGAACAGTGCCCTAGCGAGCGAGGGCCCACCTCTGCAATGACAGTGACGCACTCGGCCTCTTCCCTGTCAGTGGCGGACAAACCGCATGCAGAGATTCCGAAAAAAAACATCACACCTCACCCGTTCGATATTTCTACCGCTACAGACCGGCCCGCTCAGGTACCGCCGACAGCGCATCGAGCGATGGTCATTCCCGACGACTTCAATCCATTCGCAGCGGACCCCAAGGAACAAGCCCTCCAGCGTGACCCCTGGAGCGGGGATCTTGCTGCCAAGAGCTTGGCCGAAGTGGCCCAACTCAAGAACGACGAGTTGCTCCAGGCCCTGCCCAGAACGGGGCAGTTCGCAGGCGACATGGACAATGCCGCACATACTGGGCTGCCCAAACAGCTGGACCCAGCCATCGAACTGAATCCGCTGAAGCTCTTTCGTGAACCCGGTGAGTCGATGTATGCGGAGCCGGAAGACCATAGCATGTCCCGCGGCTCGGATTTGGCCCAGGTGTTCAACATGCCCCGCGATGCCCGACGGCACAATGCGACGGCGCTGCCAGATACGTTTACTCATGAGCTGCCCCCCCCCAACCGTCTCGACGTCACGGCAACTCCAGTGCCTGCGCCACCCATTGAACCTGTTGCGCAGGCAGGTCTTCAAGCAATGCAAGGGCTGGACTTGGCGCTGTTCGACGGCGGTGACGCCGCGCAGGTACCGGCTGAGGAGGACTTGCTGAAGGTCACCGGCATCCAGCCGCCGCATCTAGTGTCGAACTCCACACCCAAACACGCCACCCAGTCCGCATCACCCTCCGCGTCAACATCGACCGCCGCTGACCCCCATGCGCCAGTGCGTACAACGATAGCTTCATCGGAGGCACTTGCCGCTGCTTTTCTCCAAGGGGCAGGGATAGATCCCGGCAAAGCACATGTCACCATCACGCCGGATTTCATGCACGTTTTCGGCGAAGCCCTGCGGGTAGCAGTACAAGGATCCATCGACCTCCTCTCTGCGCGCTCGGAAATCAAACGTGAATTCCGAGCAGACGTCACCATCATTGCCTCAGGAGCCAACAACCCCCTCAAGTTCCTGCCGACGGCAGAGGGCGTCATGCTGCAGCTCATTGGGCAAACGTTTCCGGGATTCATGAAGCCGGTACCCGCAATGAAGGAAGCGTACAAAGACCTGGCGGTGCACCAGATCGCACTGATGGCCGGCATACGCGCCGCCTACGCAGAGGCGGTGGCAAGCCTTAGCCCTGCAGAGCTAGAGAAGAACGCGGCGGTGGCATCCAGCCTACTGACCAAAATATCCAGCGTGCACCGTAAAGCCGCGCTGTGGGACGACTTCCAGCAGCGATACGACTCCGTGCGTCGCCACGCAGAAGACGACCTTATGGCGTTCTCAGGGAAAACCTTCGTGAATGCTTACGAAGCCGCTGCACAGTCCGCCGAGGGGCATCTGTGATCGCACATATCGCGGGCGAGTCGCACCGCTTTCAACTATCGGTGTCGGCCATCACGGACAAAGGCGGCCGGGCATCCAACGAAGACTACCTGGGCATGATCGATCTCGGGTCGAGGGGATTTTGCTGCACCCTGGCGGATGGAGCGGGAGGCCATGGCAACGGTGCGCTGGCCGCACGCCTGACGGTGGACGCCGTGCTGGGAGGCTACCGCGAGAACCCCATGTTTGCGCCAGCCAGCTTGGCATCGCTCATCTTTCGAGCCGAGCACACAGTGTCCGGGGAACAGCCCACCTCCATATCGCGGATGCACATGAGCGCCACCGTGGTCCTGCTGTGCATAGATCCAGTTACCGGCCGCGCGCTCTGGGCCCACTGGGGCGACTCTCGGCTGTACTGGTTCCGGGAGGGCCGGGTTCACCGCATGACCGAAGACCACAGCGTTGTGCAGCAGCTTTTACACGCGGGCTTGTATGCCAACGGCGATCCCAGGTCGCTGCCCAATCGCAGCGTCCTGGCCGGTGCAGTAGGTGCCGAGTCGCAGGTGCCGCCCACCGTGCTGCATGAATCCATGGAGCTGACGGGGGGTGACGCCTTTCTGCTGTGCTCCGACGGACTTTGGGAAAACCTCCACGAGTCCGCGATGGAACAAGCGCTGCAGGCCGCAGAGCGGCCCGACGTCTGGCTGCAGGACATGGCGGAAGCCGTCCGTTCCAAAGGGCGCCCCCATCAGGACAACCTCAGCGCACTGGCCGTGTGGGTATCCACAAACCAGACCGTCAACTGAACTGAATCGAACTGCTCACCGAACGGGAGGATGCCGCCATGCAGATGACCAAGAAAGCCGTATCAAGGCGAACGATCCTGAAGACCGCCCCCTGGCTGTCATTAGCAGCACTGCCTCTGTCTGGATGCGGCGTGGTGAACACACTCAATCGCCCCAGCGAAGCACCCACTGGGGTGCCGCCAGCCGTCATCGAGATCATCGCCGAAAGAAGCCTGAACCCTGACGTGGACGGCATGCCCAAGCCGGTACTGCTGCGCATCTACGAGTTGCGCACCCCCGTCACCTTCGAACGCTCCAGCTTCTTCGACCTGTTGGACAAGGACGAAAGCCAGCTCGGCGGCGACTTCGTGCGGCGAGAAGAGATCCTGATTGCACCGGGTGAGCGCCGCGTCATCGAACGCAAAGGCAACCCCGACGTGCGTGCTTTCGGTTTCTTCGCCAGCTATCGCGATCTCGAACGCAGCACCTGGCGCGCACATGTCGATGCCCCGAACTCGGTGGAAATGCGCCGCCGCTGGTGGGGTCTTGGAGAAACACAGCGGCTCAAACCCGTTCACTACCTGGTCACAGTCTCGCGCGATGCCGTCCGGGTTCAACATCAAATCACTTCAAGGTAGCAGCATGGTTTGGCAACGCAAGGTGGTGTGGGCGGAGGGGATGTTCCTGCGCCCACAGCACTTTCAACAACAAGAGCGACACCTGGACTTTCTGATCCAGGGGCGCAGTCTTTCGGCCCAGCCTTTTTACTGGGGCTTCTCGGAGCTGACGCTAGACACTCAGATGCTGGCGCTCGGCAAGGTTGCCCTGATCTCTGCGCAAGGTGTGTTGCCTGACGGCACACCCTTTCGGATCCCGGAGGTGGACGAGGCTCCCCCTCCGTTTGATGTGGGGAAAAACACCAAGGACACGCTGGTTCATCTGTCACTCCCTCTGCGACGGCGTAGCGGCGCAGAGGTCACCCTGGCCGACGGCGATGCAGGTATGACACGCTACCAGGCACAGGTGCTGGAAGTGGCCGACATCAATGATGTGGGTGCGCAGCCGGCGGAGGTTCAGCTGGGTATCGCCCGGTTCAGCCTGCGCACTTCGCATGACCTGTCCGACGGTTGGGTATCTCTGCCCGTGGCCCACGTGGTGGAACGCAAGGCAGATGGAGCGGCCTTGCTGGACAAAACCTTCATCCCGACCGTCGTCAACAACTCAGAGACCTCCGCACTGTTCGCGTTTTGCCGCGAGCTTCATGGCCTGTTGCGCCAGCGGGGCGCTGCGCTGGAGGAGCGGCTGATCCAGCCAGGACGCGGCGGCGTCGGCGAGGTAGGCGACTTCCTGATGCTGCAATTCATCAACCGATGGGAGCCTGCCGTGGAACATTGGGTCAGGGTCCGCAGCATTCATCCCGAGCGCCTTTTCGATAACCTGCTGAAAATGGCAGGCGAGCTGTCCACCTTCACCCGCGAGCAACGACGCCCCGCGCCACTGCCGGCTTACGACCACGACGACCTGCGCAGCTGCTTTCCTCCCTTGATGCTGGAACTGCGCCGCGGCCTTTCGTCGGTGCTTGAACAAAACGCCATCCAGATCGAACTGCAGGAGCGGCAATATGGCGTTCGTGTGGCCCTCATCCCATCCACAGAGCTGCTGACAACCTGCGATTTCGTGCTGGCAGTACACGCCCAGACCACAGTGGAATTCTTGCGCACCCACTTTCCCACCCAGACGAAGCTGGGGCCCGTCGAGAAGATCCGGGATCTCGTCAACCTCCACCTGCCGGGCGTCATCCTACGATCGCTGTCCGTGGCTCCACGCGAAATCCCCTACCACGCGGGGTACTCCTATTTTGAGGTGGACACCACACATGACCTGTGGCGCCAGCTCAACAGCTCAGGGGGCCTGGCGATGCATGTCTCGGGCGAGTTCCCGGAACTGCAGCTGGAATTCTGGGCGATCCGCAGATAAGAACAACCCATGTCGATCTCAATCACGGACAACGTTTTTGCCTTCAGCGCCAGCGACCATACCGAGCATGGCGCATTCGGCACGCCCGACATACCCATGTCTGGAGCAGACCCCCAGAATATGCCGCTCACGAGCCTGCCCGATGTGGTCAGCGGGGGCAATCCACTGGTGGCATCCGCGAACGTACTGCTCAATCTCGTGCCTCAGATCCGCGCGATGGCCTCGAACGCGGACCCCGAGGGCTTCCAGCGCCTGCTACTTGCAAACATCCGCGAATTCGAACGCAGTGCGGGTGTTGCAGGCGTTCCGATCGAGACTGTGATCGGGGCAAGGTACTGCCTGTGTACCGTGGTAGATGAGGCTGCGGCGCAAACGCCCTGGGGCGGCTCTGGTGTTTGGCCCAAGTTCAGCCTACTCGTTGCCTTGCACAACGAAACCTGGGGGGGCGAAAAGTTTTTCCAGCTGCTGGCCAAGCTTGTTCAGACGCCGCACCAGCACATCGACCTGATCGAGCTGATGTACTTCTGCCTCATGCTCGGATTTGAAGGCCGCTACCGCGTGATCGAGAACGGGCGAAGCCAGCTGGAAACACTCAAGGCCCGTCTGTTGGCCTTGATCGAAAGCACACGCGGCGATCGCAGCGGCGCACTATCACTTCGCTGGAGAGGCGAGGAACGCAAGGCGACGCCCCCGTGGACCATGGTGCCGCTGTGGGTGGCTACAGCACTCGCGCTGCTGCTCGCATTCGCACTCTTCCTCTGGTTCAGCTACCGGCTCGCAGCACAGTCCGACGCACTGTTCGCCTCCATCAACGGCATTCGGTTCCCCAAGGCCATCGCGGCCGTAGCGAGCACGGACAAGCCCCGGCTGCGCCAATTCCTCGAACCTGAAATCCGCGAAGGTCTGGTCGAGGTCATTGACCAAGCTGATCGCAGCACGATCATCCTGCGCGGCGACGGCTTGTTCGACGCGGGCTCCAACGTGGTCAAGCCTCGCTATGTGCAGGTGATCCAGCGCATCGCCACCGCCTTGAACGAAGTACCCGGCAAAGTGGTCGTGAATGGCTACACCGACAACTCGCCCATTCGCACGGCGAGGTACCCCTCCAACTGGCACCTCTCCCAAGACCGGGCTCGGTCCGTCTCAGACATGCTGCTGAGCACCGTCCAAGACAGTCAGCGCGTGCATGCTGAAGGCCGTGGAGAAGCGGACCCTGTGGCACCCAACACCACAAGCGAAGGCAAGGCAAGGAATCGACGCGTGGAAATCGTTCTGCTGGTAGCACCCCAGGTACGTGACAAAGAGCTGCAGCTCAACGGCGATGCCCCGCGGACTGAAAGCGTCAAGAAATGAGCATGCTGAGAAATATGGCAGCGCTGCTGTTCAATCGTTTTACCCTGGCCTTCATCGGCCTGGTTTTGCTGAGCCTGGTGATCTGGTTCATCGGCCCTTTGGTTTACATCAAGCCGTATCAGCCACTGGAAAGCGAGAGCCTGCGCTGGGCCCTCATCGCCGCACTATTCGCCATCTGGGTGATCAAGTTACTCTTTCACTGGTGGCGTGCCAAACGCATGAACGACAGGCTCATGGGGCAGATCGCACGGATGACGGCTGGTCGTGACACCCCTCAAGAACTGGCACCTGGCCAGGAAGAGGTGACTGAACTGGAGGGG
The DNA here is from genome assembly GCF_049331375.1 of Acidovorax sp. M14. Taxonomy (NCBI): domain Bacteria; kingdom Pseudomonadati; phylum Pseudomonadota; class Betaproteobacteria; order Burkholderiales; family Comamonadaceae; genus Acidovorax; species Acidovorax sp. M14. The sequence continues at coordinate 640,417 of NZ_CP186263.1, read as the reverse complement.
CGTTTCAAAGAGGCCGTAGGGATTCTTTCCAAAACCCGCTTTGGCTCCACAGAAAGCGGCCTGTTCGGCCGTTTTACCAAACGCTACGTGTATCAGCTGCCCTGGTACCTGATCATTGGCTCTCCAGGATCGGGCAAGACCACTGCACTGGCCAACTCGGGGCTTGACTTCCCACTGGCCGAACAGTTCGGAAAGGGATCGATCCGAGGCGTGGGCGGTACACGCAACTGCGACTGGTGGTTCACAGACCAAGCAGTGCTGCTGGATACCGCTGGCCGGTACACCACGCACGAGAGCGATGTCGTGCAAGACAAGGCCGCCTGGTCGGGCTTTCTACAGCTTCTGAAGCGCTTTCGCGGACGGCAGCCCATCAATGGCGTCATCGTGACGCTCAGCGTCCAAGAACTCTTGAGCAGTACTGAAGCGGAGCGCGCGCGCCTGGCAAAGACCATCGGCGCGCGGCTCGGGGAGCTGTGCGATGAACTTGCTATCAAGTTCCCCGTGTACGTACTGATCACCAAGGCTGACCTGCTGGCGGGCTTCAATGAGTTTTTCGGCCAGATGACGCGCGATGAGCGCGCCCAGGTCTGGGGCTTCACCCAGCAATACAGAGAAAATGCTTCGTCCAGCGTTGACCCTACGGGCCAGTTCACCGCAGAGTTTGACGCGCTGGTGACACAAATCAATCGCCTGCTTCCCCAGCGCCTGCTGGCTGAGCCGGACCTTGTCCGGCGTGGCCTGATCTACGGGCTACCCCAGCAGTTTGTGGGCCTGCGCGAACTGGTACACCAAACGTTGCAGGAGGCCTTCTCCTCTTCGCGCTTCAAAGAGAAGCCCTTGTTCCGTGGCGTGTATTTCACCAGCGGTACGCAAGAGGGCATGCCCTTTGACCGTGTGCTGTCAGCGCTCAAGCGGCGGTTTGCTATCGCCACCCCACTGAAGCCTGGAGCAGGGCCACAAGGCAAAAGCTTTTTCATCGAGACCCTCTTCAAGGGGGTGATGTTCAACGAAGCAGGGTTGACCGGCCGCAACGCCAAGAAGGAACGGCAGCTCCGACTACTTCAGGCAGGCGGTCTCATCGGCCTGACTCTGGCACTGGGTGGCGCTGCGCTGGCCTGGGGCATCAGTCACCAGAACAACCTGGCCTACCTGGACGAAGTGAAGACCAGTGTGGGCACCCTGCGACAAGCGGTTGAAGATGCCAAAACAAGCGACCCAGAAAATCTGGTGGCGCTCTTGCCGATGCTGGACCATGCAGAATCGCTCGCCGTCAGCGAGCGGTACACGGGCTCGCCACCGCTGAGTTGGCGTTGGGGTCTACTGCAGGTCCCGAAAGTGGAGACAGCAGCCGACACCACCTACCTGCGCCTTCTGGAAGACGCATGGCTGCCCGGCATCGTGCGGCAGTTGCGCCGCTCGTTACAGCAAACCTCGACCAGCAACCCTGAGGCCAGCTACGAAGCGCTGAAGGCCTATCTGATGATCCATGACGCCGACCGCTTCGACGCCCGAACGGTGAAGGCCTGGATCCGACATGAATGGGACGCCAGTCTGACGCCCCAGCTGCTGCAGGCAGGCGTGGGCGATCGCCTTTCTCACCACCTGGACCGGCTCATTGACGATCGTGTGGTGATTTCGCCAACACCGGTCGACACTGTACTGGTGGGTGAGGTACGTCAACGCCTTGCACAGATGTCCCCCGCGCAGCGCGCATACAGCCGCTTGAAGCAATTGTTGATCACGGGCAATAACCTGCCTGCTGACTTCAGTGTTGTGCGCGCCAGCGGCCCCGAAGCACCGCAGGTGTTCAGCCGCCGCAGCGGCCGGCCACTGACTCAGGGAATATCCGGTCTGTTCACCTATGACGGATACCACGGCGTGTTCCTGCACGAACTGCCCAAGGTCACGACACTGCTGTCCAAGGAAGAAGGCTGGGTGCTTGGACAGGCTGATGGCAAGCGCAGCACTGCCCAGGAGGTACTGACCGGTCAGGTCGCCAACGAGGTAAAACGCCTGTACCTGATGGAGTACGCCAAGCTGTGGGAGGACTATCTGGCTGACGTGCGCCCCACCCGCATCGGATCACTGGATCAGGCGGGGGAGCAGGCTCGCCTTTATTCATCCGCCAACTCGAGCCTGGAACAGTTCATCCGCGCCGTCGCCAAAGAAACGACGCTGGCTCGGCGCCCCGATGCAGATGCGGATAGCAGCGGAGCCAGCACCAGCAGTTGGCTGGGAGAGAAGCTGAACCGCATTCGTGAGGAACAGCGGCAACTCAGCAGGCTGACCGGCAAGCAGGTCAACGTGGGGGGCCTCACCCCCAGCGGAACCCTGGAAGCCGACATCGTGGACTTCCGCTTCCGCGAATACCGCCGACTGGCGACCAGCAACGGCTCGGGCCCTTCGCCACTGACACAGAGCCTGCAGGTACTCAATGAGGCGTCTGCAGTGATCGCATCGGCCCGCCAGCAGGTGAAATCGGGAGGCACCATTCCGCCGACGCTTTCATCGACCCTTGAAAGGGTGCGTGCAGAAGCCAAGCGTCTGCCTCCGCCGCTCAACCTGATGTACACCGATCTGGCTGAGGCGACATCCACCATGGTCGGGCGCGACGTGCGCAGCACCATTGGGGGCAATTTGAATGCGACCATCGGTGACTTCTGCCGCCGCGCCGTACTGGGTAGATACCCATTTACACGCAGCGCAGGACGCGACGTCACGGCCGATGATTTCGCCAAACTGTTCGCTATGGGTGGCGTCATGGATGAATTCTTCCGCAGCACGCTACAGCCCATGGTCGACATCTCCGCGTCCACCTGGACGTTCAAGCAAGGTGTGGACGGAACCCCTGTTGGAGGATCGGCCTCGCTGGCATCGTTTCAGAAAGCGGCCACCATCCGCGATGTCTACTTTCGGGCAGGGGGCAAGGCGCCCGGTATCCGCCTGGACATCAAGCCCATCGAAATGGATGCGACCATCTCGCAGATGGTCCTGGATGTGGATGGAGACGTGCTTCGTTACCAGCACGGGCCACAGATCCCCAAATCCATGAATTGGCCGGGCACGCGGGGTACAGGTCAGGTGAGGCTGCAGATCACCAGCACCAACGGTGAAAACTCAGGATTGGTCACGGAAGGTCCATGGGCGCTGCATCGACTATTCGACCGCGCGCAGCTTCTTCCGGGCAATGCGCCGGAGAAGTTCTCCGCAATCTTTAATGTAGATGGGCGCAGGGTACGGTTTGAAGTCACTACCAGCAGCGTATTCAATCCATTTCGCCTCAAGGCCATGGAAGAGTTCGAATGCCCGAGCAACCTCTGAGCAGCGATCTCCGTAGCATGCTGGCGCCTGCTTCCATCGCTTGGTACGGCAAGTTGCCAAGCCTGGGTGACTTCGTGGGCCGGCGTATGCCGCATGCGCTCGCTTCCGAGTGGGATGCTTGGATGCGCGAGGGGATGGAACAACTGCGGCTGGCAGACGAAACCAGTTGGTCTGATACCTTCGTGAACGCCCCGTTGTGGTTCTTCATTACGTCCCTGAGCACACTAGGTTCACCGGTCATCGGCGCGCTCGCGCCCAGCATGGACCGTGTCGGACGCTATTACCCAATCACTGTGATGGCAACGGCGCCGCATGTGGGTTGCCCGTTTGCAGGCGACCTGCAAGTCAAGGAATTCCTCGCGGGTGCACGCTCTGCCATAGTGGATGCACGACGCCGCACGCTTTCCGTGGATGAGCTGGATCGGCGTGTCAGCCTGTTGCCCAGCCCTTTCGACACCACATTGCCCGGTGAGCGTGAGCCATCTCTCATCCAGGACATCTTGTCGGATCTGAACGAAGCCTCACAAGCTCACCAAGCCACAGCAAGCGATTTGACCGAACACATCGCGCTTCCTGCCGGCGAATGGAGAACGCACGCAGCGCACTTTGGCGAGCAAAGCCTGTGGTGGATTTCTCCCACCCATCGCCTGGGATACCGGGAACTGGTGCACCACGGCAAGGCAGACCGCAGGCTTTTCGCCCGGTTGTTCTCCAGACATTGACGTAACCAGCGCTCGCTGGCTCAAGGCCCATTCACCATGAAAAATCTCGAAGAACTCCTGAACGAAGCCCCCTCTGCGCCTCCGTGCGGTCCCGAGATGACCTACGCGGCGGATTTTTTGGCGCTGGAGCAATTGTCCCGCGGCAAGGCCGAACAGCAGTACGGCGACACCATCATTCCGGCCGAGGACCCCGACTGGCAATCCGTGGAAAGCAGTGCCTTGCATCTGCTTGTGCAGAGCAAAGACATGCGCATCGCTGGACTGCTGTGCCGATCCTGGACAAACACCGAAGGGCTCATCGGTCTAGCCCGTGGATTGGAGTTAATAGGCGCCCTGCTGGCAAAGTACTGGGACGACATCCACCCGTTGCCTGAAGACGGCGACTATTTCATGCGCATGAACGCTGTTGCCATGCTCAACGACGTGACCGGCCTACTGCGCGAGCTGAGGCAGACAGAGTTTCTCGCCTCCAATTTCGGTCACTTCACAGTACGCGACGCAGAGGCTCTGGCGCGCGGACAGCGTGCGGAATCCAATCCCCAGCTCACCATGGATCAACTGCGGCTGGGCATGGCCCACGCCATGGAACAGCAGCATCCCCTCCTTGTTGCGGTCTCCAAAGCGAAAGAAGCGCTCGAACAGCTGTTGCGGTTGTGCGATGACAAGCTACCCCATCACCAGCGGCCGGACATGGGCAACATTCAGTCTTTGGTCGCCCTGCTCTATAGCCTTCTGCCCAAGTCAGAACAAGCAGTTGCCGCCTCCACAGGCCCGGACAGCGGACCCGACGCAGTCGCGAACAACGAACCAGCTCTCGGCCTGGAGATCAGGAGCCGGGAGGATGCCATCAAACAGTTGGTCAAGATCGCCGAATTCCTTGAATACACAGAGCCTACCAACCCTGCCTCGCTCCTGATTCGCCGATCCGCAAAACTGATGGGCATGAACTTCATCGACCTCCTTCGCGAGCTCGCACCGCAGAGCCTGCAGCAAATCGAGTTGATCACCGGAGTGCAGCCGGAACAGACCTCTTGAACTACGAACTGTAACAGTCGCTACGCAGGTAGATCGGATACTTAAACACCGAAACAGTCGTCCATCTCAACGCCTCCAGGCTCCATGCAATCGTGGACTTTCTCACCCGCTAGTGGAGATTCTTTGAAGCGTGTGCGTCATGGTTGCACCAAGGGCTGTTTTCGACGCCAAGACCGTTCAGGAACGACCCGTTTCAACCACGACAAACCGTAGCGAATTCACACAACTTTGTAAGCATTTGAACCGGCAACCACGAGGTCTCGGCCAGAGGTTGATCGAACCAGACAACTTGAGAGAGAGGTAAACATGTCAATCACCAAAGTGGGTAAGAGCGGGCAGAAGTTCATCGCACGAAACCGCGCGCCACGCGTGCAAATTGAGTACGACGTGGAAATTTATGGGTCGGAGAAAAAGGTGCACATCCCCTTCGTCATGGGTGTGATGGCCGACTTGTCCGGCAAGCCTCTTGAAAACTTGCCGGAAATTGCCGATCGCAAGTTCCTGGACATCGACATCGACAACTTCGATGCCCGCATGAAGTCCATCAAACCTCGCGCTTCCTTTCTGGTGCCCAACACACTCACTGGCGAAGGCTATCTGAGCGTGGATCTGACATTTGAAAGCATGGACGACTTCTCGCCGGCCGCGGTGGCGCGCAACATCGGCCCGCTCAATACGCTGCTGGAGGCTCGCACCCAACTCCATAACCTGCTTTCGTACATGGACGGCAAGCAGGGAGCAGAAGAACTGATCCGCAAGGTACTCCAGGACCCCGCACTGCTCAAGTCTCTGGCGGCGAATGCCAAGCCCGCTGCAGACACCGCTGAGACGCCAGCGCAAAACGACGCCGCCTGAGACATCCCTGCCAACGGAGATCACCCATGAGTGCAGTAGTAGCCGCCACAGAATCATCCAACGCCCAGTCGCTAGAAGGCCACGACTTCGTGGCCTTGTTGAACAAAGAATTCAAACCTAAAACCGACCAGGCGCGCGACGCAGTAGAAGCTGCCGTACAGACGCTTGCACAGCAGGCGCTTGCATCGGTAACCACCATCTCCAACGATGCTTACCAGACCGTACAAGCCATCATTGCCGAGATCGACCGAAAGCTGTCCGAGCAAGTCAATCTCGTCATTCACCATGCGGAGTTTCAGAAGCTCGAAGGCGCCTGGCGCGGCCTGCAGCATCTGGTGACCAACACCGAGGTGGACGAGATGCTCAAGATCCGCGTGATGAACATCTCCAAGAAGGAGCTTCATCGCAACATGCGGCGCTACAAAGGCGTTGGCTGGGATCAGAGCCCCATTTTCAAAAAGGTTTACGAGGAGGAGTATGGCCAGTTCGGCGGAGAGCCCTTCGGGTGCCTGGTGGGCGACTACCACTTCGACCACAGTCCTCCGGATGTCGAACTGCTGGGAGAAATGGCCAAGGTGGCGGCGGCAGCCCACTGCCCTTTCATCTCCGGTGCATCACCAGCACTGATGCAGATGGATTCTTGGCAAGAACTGGCCAACCCTCGGGACCTGACCAAGATCTTCACCAACACTGAATACGCCGCTTGGCGCAGCCTGCGCGAGTCCGACGACTCCAAATACATCGGCCTCGCCATGCCCCGCTTCCTGGCCCGCCTTCCCTATGGTGCCAAGACGAATCCGGTGGACGAGTTCGACTTTGAAGAAGAAACCGCAAGCGGCAACCACAGCAAGTACTGCTGGGCCAATTCAGCGTATGCCATGGCGGTGAACATCAACCGCTCTTTCAAGTACTACGGCTGGTGCACATCCATCCGCGGTGTGGAATCCGGCGGCGCGGTGGAGAATCTGCCCGCACACACCTTTCCTACCGACGATGGTGGCGTAGACATGAAATGCCCCACCGAAATCGCAATCAGCGACCGCCGGGAGGCGGAGCTTGCGAAGAACGGTTTCATGCCGCTGGTCCACCGCAAGAACTCGGACGTTGCAGCTTTCATCGGCGCGCAGTCGTTGAACAAACCCGCCGAATACTATGACGCCGACGCCACGGCGAACGCCAATCTCTCGGCACGGCTGCCTTACATGTTCGCGTGCTGCCGCTTCGCGCACTACCTCAAGTGCATCGTGCGCGACAAGATCGGCTCGTTCAAGGAGCGCAGCGACATGGAGCGCTGGCTCAACGACTGGATCATGAACTACGTCGATGGGGATCCTTCCAACTCTTCTCAGGAAACCAAGGCACGCAAGCCCCTGGCTGCAGCGGAGGTTGAGGTGAATGAAGTGGAGGGTAATCCGGGGTACTACACCTCCAAGTTCTTCCTGCGCCCCCACTACCAGCTCGAAGGGCTGACGGTATCGCTGCGACTGGTTTCCAAATTGCCTTCTGTCAAGGAAGCTGGCAACTGACTGCCACTGGCCCAGTCAAGAAGAAGGAACGCGCTAGCCTGGGCTAGCGCGTTCCCCTCGCTTTTTTCACAACTTGGCGTCTCCCCCGATTTCTGCTGAATGACCCGCTGTCGTTTGCCGGCAGGTACTTTCACGAGTTTGAGTCCGAGCGCACCGCAACTCGGAATGGCCTTAGTGCACCTTCCTCCTTCGTCGGAGAAACGGCATCGCAATCGGTCATCCGTCAAGACGGCTGCGCAAGCTGACGCCCCAGATGATCACCACCAATTCTCAACGTGACTGCCATTCTCTTTGACTCCCAAAGCCCGTTGGACCTTCAACTCCATCGTGTCAAGGACGCGATCCGGGCCGAGCCCTCCAAGGCCTCGCTGCGCACTTACTATTTCCAGTTGCTTGCGGTGCTTGGCGACTGGGACAGGGCGCTGGCGCAGTTGCAGGTATGTGCGCAACTGGACCCCAAGGCCATTCCGATGGCACATGCCTACCGGGAAGCCATGCGCTGCGAATTGCTGCGCACCGAGGTTTTTGAAGGGCGTCGCACGCCTTACATCCTTGGGGAACCGTCGGCCTGGCTGAGTTACATGGTGGACGCGCTCAAAGCCCAGGCAGAAGGAACTCCCGATGCTGCGCTGCAATTGCGGGCCCAAGCCCTGGATATGGCACCGGCCCGCTCCGGCAAGCTCAACGCCGAACCTTTCGAATGGCTGAGCGACTCCGACTCGCGACTGGGGCCCGTGCTGGAATTTCACACCAATGGCTGCTACTACTGGGTTCCCTTCTCAGCGGTGCGTAGCATCTCCATGGAGAAACCCGCAGACCTTCGAGACCTTGTATGGCAGCCGGCAGAGCTGGTGTTGGTCAACGACAGCACGCTCCGAGGCCTGGTACCCACGCGCTATCCGCTGCAGGCTCACGATGACGACGGCCTGAGGCTGGCACGACGGACGGAATGGTCAGAGATCAGTGACGACCATGTGGCAGGCAGTGGCCAACGAATGTGGGTCTCTGACCAGGGAGACCATGCCTTGCTCGATGTGCGCACTATCTCCTTCGTGGATTGAAGCATTCCTGTCATGCAGTCCAGAAGACTCAGCGGTTTTGGAACCGAAAAGGATCGTCTTCAGCCGGCTCTACTGGATCGACTGACCGACCACGAGCCCACCAGAAGGACGGAACAGGCCGATGCGGTGTATGTCACCGAGTCGCGCCTGCGTGGGGCGCTGTTGCGCGATCTCGGTTGGCTACTCAACGCAAGCAATGCGTCGGGACAGATCGATTTTTCTGGCCTTGCACACGCCGAAAAATCCACGCTGAACTACGGGATGAATCCCCTGGCGGGTCAGCTGCTTTCCGACCTGGACTGGAAAGATGTCGAAGCCAACGTGAGCCGCGCGATCCTGGCGTTCGAGCCGCGGGTCCTGCCCGAATCACTGTCGGTGACTTTGCTGCCCTCGTTCGATTCACTCAACCACCACAACACCTTGCAGTTCGAGATCCGATGCCAGTTCTGGTCCATGCCCTACCCTCTAGAGCTGCTGCTCAAGACAAGTCTGGACCTGGAAACCGGTCAAGTGGTGTTGTCGGACCTCAGAAACTGACACCGAGGACACACCGATGAACCCGCGTCTGGTGGAGTACTACAACCGGGAACTGGCCTACCTGCGTGAATTGGGGGCCGAGTTTGCTGCCGCGTTTCCCAAAGTGGCCGGCCGGCTCGCGCTGCGAGACCTGGACGTGGCGGACCCGTACGTTGAGCGTCTCCTGGAAGGGTTCAGCTTTCTGACCGCGCGGGTGCAGATGAAGATGGACGCCGAATTCCCCCGGCTTTCACAACGCATCCTCGAGATGGTGTGCCCCCACTATCTGGCCCCTACCCCGGCCATGGTGGTCGTCCAGATGTCTCCCAGCAATACCGAGGGCAACGTGGCAGACGGCTATTGCCTGCCTGCTGGCAGCATGCTGCGTTCACGCAAGACCCATGACGACCAGGTACCGTGCGATTTCCGTACCGGGCACGACGTCACGCTCTGGCCTATCGCCCTGCAACGCGCAGTTCTGGGTGGCCCTCCACTGGACCTCCCGCTGTCTCGCTTCGGATTGCAGCAGGAGCCGGCGGGGCATTTGCGCCTGGAAATCGAGACCCAGGGGGCGACCGACTTTGCGCAACTGCCGATGGATCGGCTGGATATGTACATCCACGCCTCGGACGCTGTGGCATCCCATCTGCAGGAGCTGTTGCACGAATCTCTGCTCGGCATCGTAGTGCACGATGCACAAGATCCGAACCGGGTGTACGGATACCTCTCGGCCCAAGCCCTCAGGGCCGAAGGATATGAACAGAGTCAGGCCCTCCTGCCGTATTCGCACCGGGCATTTCAGGGACACCGGTTGCTGCATGAGTATTTCGCCTTTCCGCCGCGCTTCCGGTTCTTCTCCATCCAAGGTCTGGCGAGTTCGCTACAAATGATCCTTGGAAGGCGTCTGGCCATGACGCTGCTGCTGCGCAAGGCAGCCCCAGACCTCGAACCGGTGGTGGACAGACAAAATTTCCTGTTGCACTGCACGCCCGCAATCAACCTGTTTGAACGCATGGCGGACCGCATCCACGTGTCTGCAGGCGTGAACGAGTACCACGTGGTGATGGAGCGCACACGTCCGCGCGACTTCGAGGTGTACAACGTGCTCAGTGTCACCGGCCACCAGGAGGGCCAAGTGAACGACCGGGAGTTCGTCCCCTTGTATGCCTCCGTCCACGGCATACGCTCAGACGACCAAGCGTATTTCGCCGTACGGAGGGAGCCCCGGCTGTTTTCGGAACACGCCGTACGTTACGGTCCCCGCACCCAATACCTTGGCAGCGAAGTGTTCCTGTCGCTGGTGGACCAACGGGCAGCCCCCTTTTCCGACGACCTCAAACAGCTTTCGGTACGCACGCTGTGCACCAACCGGGATCTGCCTCTGCTGATGCCGATCAACCAAGCCGAGGGTGATTTCATCACCCTCGACTCAGCACCCATCGGCGCCATACGCACCGTCGCCGGACCATCGCGTCCGATGGGCAGCGTGGCAGAAAATGAGATCACCTGGAGATTGATCTCGCATCTGTCGCTGAACTACCTCGCGATGACCGACCTGTCAGAGCAGGAAGGCGCAGCCACGCTGCGCGAACTGATGAGCCTTTACCTCGCCCTGGGCAACCATGCCCTGGCTGGCCAGGTTGCCGGGCTGAAAGAAGTCAGCATTCAGCCCATCACCAGGCGCCTTGCCCAACACCGCCAACTGCTATATGGCCGGGGGGTGGGCATCACGCTCACAGTCGATGAATCTTCGTTCGCTGGCGTGAGCGCATGGCCGCTGGCCTGTGTGCTCGAGCGCTTTTTCGCGCGCCATGTCGGCGTCAACAGCTTCACTGAACTGTCTTTGCACTCTCGGCAGCGAGGACCACTCGCCACATGGGAAGCTCGCCCAGGCCAGAGGCCCAATACATGACCGGCGCAGCATCTCCAAACCGGAAATTTCCGTTGCCGCGGCAAGATGGCAGCGCTGACCTGTGGCAGCGCTTGCGCACCGATCCACACGCCTTTGATCTGTTTTTCGCCTTGCGATGGCTGCAGGCCCGCCATCCGGATCTACCGGCTTTGGGCCGTGCTGCGCGCCCTCAAGCGGAGCCGATACGCCTGGGCCAGGACCCTTCTCTCGCCTTTGCCCCGGCCACCATTGCAGAGGTGCTGCCAGCCGTTGCCGGCCAGCCGGAGCGGTTGATGGTTTGGAACTTCGGTCTGTATGGTCCCAATGGACCGCTGCCTACCCACTTGACGGAGTACGTCCGCGAGAGACAGCGCCAATACGACGACCCGACACTGGCCCGGTTTTCCGACATCTTCCATCACAGACTGCTGCTGCTGTTTTTCCGCGCCTGGGCCGATGCCCAGCCCACGGTGTCTCTGGACCGCCCCGGTGACGGGATGTTCGGGCGCCACCTGGCCAGCATCATTGGTATCGGTGAACCATCAGCACGGCAGCGTGATGCGGTGGACGACCACGCCAAGCTCCACATGGCTGGCCACCTCACGCGCATCACCCGCAATCCAGAAGGTCTGCAGCGTGCCATCACCAGCTACTTTGGGGTACCCGTCGCCCTGCACGAATACTGTCCGCACTACCTCGAGCTTGAACCCTCGCAACAAACCCGTCTCTCGCGGCATCCCTGCAACTCTCAGTTGGGCGTCGATACGGTGGTGGGCTCCAGGGTCCCCGATGCGCAAAGCAAGTTCCGACTGCGCATTGGCCCGATGACACTGGCGCAGTACGAGCGCTTTCTTCCAGGCCATTCAGATTTCAAGGCGCTCGTGGACTGGGTGAGGAACTACCTGGGTATCGAGTACGCCTGGGATTTCGAACTCGTGCTGCGGCGTGAGGAAGTCCCCGGCACGCGACTGGGCGGCGGAACCCGCCTGGGCTGGACCAGTTGGATGCTCGATGGCCCTGCAACCTCTGACGCAGATGACTTCCGTCTGGACCCGGAAAGCTGGCTGCAAACCCGTGGCCAACCCGTTAGAGCGCACGCGTCCATGCCTGCGGACGCGTGACGCGGCTTCGCTTTTCCATTTCCCCGAAATTCTTTTTTAACGCCCGTCCCCATAACCATGTCAGAGATCAGTCGCCTTGCCTTGTTCGGAAAACTCAACCCGCTGCTTTTCAAATCGCTGGAGGGCGCTACGGTGTTCTGCAAGCTGCGGGGCAACCCCTATGTCGAACTGGTCCATTGGCTGCACCAGTTGCTGCAGGAGAGCGACTCCGACCTGCTGAGGCTGTTTCGCCATTTCGAGATCGATGCAGAGCAACTTGCTGCCGACGTGCTGCGCAGCCTGGACCGGCTGCCACGGGGAGCCACATCGATCTCCGACTTCTCGGACCAGATTGAGATGTCCATCGAACGCGGCTGGGTCTACGCCACGCTGATGTTCAACGAATCGCAGATCCGCAGCGCCTACTGGCTTTCCGGCATGCTGCGCACCAGGACACTGGCCAATGAGCTCCGATCAATTTCGAAGGAGTTCGAAAAGATCTCCGAGCCATCGCTGAGCGACGCATTCCCCCAACTGCTCCCACTGTCGCCGGAAGCCCGGCTCCAGGCAACTGACGGTTCGGGACTCCAGGGGACGCCAGGTGAAGCCAGCAGTGCGACAACGCCGCTCGGCACGGGTAAGCAGGACGCCCTGCAGCGCTATACCGTTGACCTGACCGAACGCGCCCGCCAAGGCGAACTCGACCCGGTGACAGGCCGCGACGAGGAAGTGCGCCAGATGATCGACATCCTCATGCGCCGTCGGCAAAACAACCCCATCCTCGTGGGCGAAGCTGGGGTCGGCAAGACCGCCGTGGTGGAAGGCTTGGCGCTGCGCATTGCCGCAGACGACGTTCCACCGCCGCTACGCGGCGTCCAGCTGCGCACCATGGACGTTGGCCTGTTGCAGGCAGGCGCGAGCATGAAGGGCGAATTCGAGAACCGGCTTCGCACGCTGCTGGACGAAGTGCAGGCCAGCACCACTCCGATCGTGCTCTTCATCGACGAAGTGCACACCCTGATCGGTGCGGGCGGCCAGGCTGGGACGGGCGATGCGGCCAACCTGCTCAAACCAGCATTGGCCCGTGGAGTGCTGCGCACGATTGGCGCCACCACCTGGGCAGAGTACAAGAAGTACATCGAGAAAGACCCGGCGCTGACGCGCCGCTTCCAGCTGGTACACATCCACGAGCCCGACGAACCCAAGGCTGTGCACATGCTGCGCGGAGTGGCCGCCAAGCTGGAAGCGCATCACAAGGTTCGGATCGCTGACGAGGCCGTGGTGGCCGCGGTAAACCTGTCGCACCGCTACATTCCCGCACGCCAGTTGCCAGACAAGGCGGTGAGTCTCATGGACACCGCCTGTTCCCGCGTCGCCATGGCCCTCACGGCAACCCCTGCGCGCCTGGAGGCCGTGACCCGCCAACAGGAGGCGCTCCAAGTGGAGCTGGAGGTCGTGCAGCGAGAGGCCGACCTGGGCATCGCCGATGCAGGGCGTATGGACGAGCTGGCTGCAGCGCTGGAGCGCCTGCGGCAGGAGAAGGCCACGCTGACCGAACGCCTGGTCCGCGAGAATGACCTCGCCCAACGCATCATCCAGGCAGAAGCAGCGCTTCTTGCGGCACGGCTTGCACGCACCCCGGAAGCGGCCGAAAGCGACGCGGTGGCTGCCTCCGCCGAAGCAACGACATCACCCGTACCAGCCGTCTCGCCCGAGGAGCTGGACACGATGCGCAAGGAGCTGCTTACGCTACAGGGGGACGACCCCCTGCTGCACCCGGTGGTGGATGCAGGCGTCGTGGCTGCTGTGGTGGCCGAATGGACCGGCATTCCGGTGGGCCGCATGGTGCGCGACGAAGTGAAGTCGGTGCTGACGCTGGCACAGACGCTGGAGAAGCGTGTGATCGGCCAGCGCCACGGGCTAGAGGCCATCACGCGACGCATACAAACAGCGCGCGCGCAGCTGGACAACCCCAGCAAACCCATTGGAGTGTTCCTGCTGGCAGGTCCCTCGGGGGTGGGAAAGACCGAAACCGCCCTGTCCCTGGCCGAGGCGCTGTACGGCGGCGAGCAGAACCTCATCACCATCAACATGAGCGAGTTCCAGGAAGCGCACACCGTCTCCACGCTCAAGGGCGCCCCACCGGGCTATGTGGGGTACGGCGAAGGCGGCGTGCTGACGGAAGCGGTGCGCCGCAGACCGTACAGCGTGGTGTTGCTCGATGAGATCGAGAAGGCCCACGCGGACGTGCATGAGATGTTCTTCCAGGTGTTCGACAAGGGCTGGATGGAGGACGGCGAAGGCCGCTACATCGATTTCAAGAACACCGTGATCATCCTGACGTCGAATGTGGGCTCGGAGCTGATCGCGGGCCTTTGTAACGACCCCGACCTCATTCCGTCGCCGGAGGCCCTGGCAAAGGCAGTCCGCGAGCCGCTGCTCGACAAGTTCCCGGCTGCGCTGCTTGGCCGCCTCACGGTGGTGCCGTACTACCCGATTTCCGACGCGATGCTCGAGCAGATCATTGGCCTGCAATTGCGCCGCATCCAGACACGTATCCAGGCCAACCACGGCGCGCAATTCCAGTTCGACGAGAGCGCCGTGCAATTGATCCGAGAGCGCTGCAGTGAAGTGGAGTCTGGCGCCCGCATGATCGACGCGATCCTGACCCAGAACCTCCTGCCGCGCATGGCCATAGAGTTCCTGCAGGCCTCGGTGGACGCAAAGACCATCAGCCGGATCGACGTGAGCGCCGCCGACAACGACTTCGTGATCCGCTACGTCTAAGCCCACAAGCACCCCCTTCGACGCACCGCCACCATGCCCCACGCACGCTTGCTCCGCAACCTGCTCCACCACACCTGCGCCGCAGACCGCCGAGCGGGCACCACGCGACCGACTGCCGCCTTGATCGCTTTGGTTGTCTGCGCAGCCTTCGCGATGCCAGCGCATTCAGGTCTGCTAGATGGCCTGGGCAGGGCCGGCGAAGCCATCAGTCGCAGCGAAGGCGCTGTGTCAGCCGGTCAGCAGATGATGTCCACGGGGCAACAGGTGATGTCGACGGGCCGGCAGGCGATGGACGCGGGCCGCCAGGCCTGGGATAGCCGCAATGGCATTCCGTTCCAGCCGCCCTCCGGGCCCGCCGTGATGGCGCGCGACGAAGGCGGCCCGGTGCGACTCATTGCCGCCCTCGAACGCGGCGTGGGCGACCCCGTCGCTGCGGGTAGCACGCTGGTGGCGCTGCTCGACCAAGGCGCGTACTTCGTGCAGCGCCAGACCGCGCATGTGACAGCACCTCAAGACCAACTGCTGGCCACTCCCCGCGCAGACAGTTCGGCAGTGTCCATCGACCTTCCGGCAACACCACCGGGAACCCTTTTCGACCTGGGCTCTGGCAGGGTGCGGACCTCAGGCGCCGGCGTAAAGATATTTGCACTGTCTGTACACACCAGCCTGCCACGCCGGGCGAGCCGTCGCGCGCTGGACGCGATCGAGCAGCACGCCATGCTCACCACCAGCTCGGTGCAGATGGAATGGCCACTGCAGCCCGACCTGGCCATGGAAGCGGTGGGCGGCAAGCTGCTGGTATGGGCCAGCGAGTCAGGGGCAGCTTTTCCAGCGGGGTTCGGCGCAGACGGTCGCCTCTTCACACCCGACGACCCCATGGTCCGGCTGCCGCGCGGCTACACCGTGGTCACCCTTGACAGCCGCGGCTTCAGCTTCGACCGCAGCCGCGAGATTGCGCTATCCCAGTACGGGGTGCAGTCCACGGCCGACATCGACCTGACCCGGCTGTCGCCCGGCGAGGCCTTCAAGGCATTCACCAGCGTGATGCATGAACGCTACCCGTTCCGCGGCGCGCAGCCCATGGACTGGGCGCGGCTGCAGGCCGAGCTGGCGGACAAGGTGCGGCAGGCCGGTGACCAGCGGGAGCGGCAAGCCATGGCGCAAATCTACGCCGACATTGGCACACGCCTGCAGGACGGCCTGTTCCGCGTCGAACTGCGCGGTACAGGTGGTCCCCAGGGTCTCACGGCAGGACTCGATGTGGGCTTGGCCGGCCAGTGGCTGCCGCGCGGCATCACGCCCCTGCCGATGCAGGGCGTGTGGTGGCTGCCTGATGGCCGGGCCCTGGTAGGCAGCGTCGCTCCACGCTCGGCAGCGGAACTGGCCGGGCTGCGCCCGGGCGCTGAGATTGTGGAAGTCAATGGCGAAAGCATCGGGCGCTACGTGGGCCGTGCCGCCCAATACTCAAACCGACCTACCGAAGTCGGACGCCGCCACGATGCCCTCAAGCTCATGGCCTATGATCGCGAGGCCATGGTGCTGAAGGTGCGCCAAGATGGCAAGGACCAGACCTTCGATCTGCGCCAGCGCGTGGCGGAACGGCCTCAGGCGACAGGATCAGCCCCCAACAACGAATCGCTGTCAGCGTTCCAGTTGCGCAGCCAATCGGGCCGGCAGTACGGCTACATCGCGCTGAATTCGTTCGCCGACGGCGGAGGCAACCTGGACCAGTGGGAACGCAGCCTTGCAGCCGCCACCCAGGCACGGCTCAGCGGCCTGGTGCTGGACCTTCGGGGCGCCAACCATGGTGCCTATCAGTTGGTCCCCCACTACGCAGCGTCTTTCTTCTCTTACGACCGACCACTGAGGCTGCAGGGCTACGCGCAGCGCCAGGTGGACGCTACCGCCAAGGTGTGGCGCACTCGCGGCAGCCTGGGCCTACCTCCACAGCTGCCGCTGTTCACACAAGGCGGCGCTTACTACGGCGCCCCCCTGGTGCTGCTGACGGGACCGGAGTGCACGGGCCCGTGCGAGATGTTCGCAGCCTGGTTGCAAAAAGCCGGTCGGGCCCAGGTCATCGGAACGGAGCCCACGCCGGGCGCCGTAGGCATGACGACACGCGTGCTGCTGCCCGGAGACGTGGTCGTTCACGCGCCCACGGTGGCAGAACTGGGCGCTAAAGGCGATCACTATGTCTTTGGCAAAGGCGTTGAGCCCGATCTGCGCCTGGCGGTGGACGCAGGCTTCGTCCAACGCGTCATGACCGGTGGCGACCCGGTGCTGGATGCCGCCGTGCAGTGGCTGGACGGTAGGCCCCTGGCACGCTGATAGCAGCGTCATGCGCTCATGTGGCCAAAAAGCAAGCAACCCCTGCTTCAGTAACACAGGCAGGCGAAAATAGCGCATGCCCATCATCCCCGACTTCATCGCCCCCACCCGCCACACCGACCCGGCCGATGCCCTGGCCCAGGTGCAGCGTATTTACCAGCAACAAATCGGCCACCTGCGCGACGCCATGCAGCGTTTTGTGGCGGGCGAGACGCCCGAGGGTCCGGTGCGGGCTTTCTACCCGTTTGTGCGGGTACACACCACCACCGTGGCGCGGGCCGAGACCAAGCTGGCCTATGGCTTTGTGGAAGGTCCCGGGCGCTATGAGACGACGCTGACCCGGCCCGACCTGTTTGCCAACTATTACGCCGAGCAGTTCCGTCTGCTGCGTGCTGCGCACAACGTAGAGCTGGAAGTGGGCACCAGCACCCACCCCATCCCTATCCATTTCTCGTTTGCCGAGCACGACCACATTGAGGGCACGCTGACCCAGGCGCGCCGCATGCTGATGCGGGACGTGTTCGACTTGCCCGACCTGGCCGCCATGGACGACGGCATCGCCAACGGCACCTGGCAGGCCGCGCCAGGCGAGGCGCAGCCGCTGTCGCTGTTCACCGCGCCGCGCGTGGACTACTCGCTGCACCGCCTGCGCCACTACACAGGTACGGCGCCCGAGTGGTTCCAGAACTTTGTGCTGTTCACCAACTACCAGTTCTACATCGACGAATTCGTGCGCCTGGGCCACGCCGAGATGGCCAAGCCCGACAGCGAATACATCGCCTTCATCGAACCCGGCAACGTGGTCACGCGCCGCGTGGGCCTTAGTGCCGAGGCAGGCGACGACCTGGGCGCCGCTCCACCCCGCCTGCCGCAGATGCCCGCCTACCACCTGGTGCGCAAGGACGCGAGCGGCATCACCATGGTCAACATCGGCGTGGGCCCGGCCAACGCCAAGACCATCACCGACCACATCGCCGTGCTGCGCCCACATGCCTGGATGATGCTGGGCCACTGCGCAGGCCTGCGCAACAGCCAGCAGCTGGGCGACTACGTGCTGGCCCACGCCTATGTGCGCGAGGACCATGTGCTGGACGAAGACCTGCCGCTGTGGGTGCCCATCCCGGCGCTGGCCGAAATCCAGCTGGCGCTGCAGCAGGCGGTGGCCGATGTCACGCAGATCAGCGGCGCGGACCTGAAACGTGTGATGCGCACCGGCACCGTGGCCAGCACCGACAACCGCAACTGGGAGCTGCTGCCCGACAACACGCCGCAGCGCCGCTTCAGCCAGAGCCGCGCCGTGGCGCTGGACATGGAAAGCGCCACCATCGCCGCCAATGGTTTTCGCTTTCGCGTGCCCTACGGCACCCTGCTGTGCGTGAGCGACAAACCCCTGCATGGCGAGATCAAGCTGCCCGGCATGGCCAACCACTTCTACCGCGAGCGGGTGGACCAGCACCTGCGCATCGGCATGCGCGCCATCGAGATCCTGCGCAACGGCGGCGTGGACCGCCTGCACAGCCGCAAGCTGCGCAGCTTTGCCGAGGTCGCTTTTCAGTAAACGAGGGCCCTGGGGCCGCTGCGTATGCCACTGGATTTCCTCACGCTGATGACGGTCATGGCGGCCAACCTGTTCATGATCTCGGCCGCGCTGCCGCTGATCATGGGCCGGGACGTGAGCCGCGCGGCACGCCATGTGCAGGCCAGCATGCTGCTGCAGGCCGTGGCCTGGGCGGCCATCATTGCCTCATCCACCCTGTGGGACCAGGCCCTTTCTACCGTGTCGATTGCCTGCAACGCGGCCGCACAGTGGATGCTGTACCGGGCGCTGGAGGAATGGCTGGGCCCCCGCCCCTTGCGCCGCGTGCTGCTGGTGTTGGTGATTGCCGTCCCGCTGGGCTACACCCTGGGTTTTGGGCACTACGCCTGGCGCGTGGGCTGGGCCAACTTTTTGATGGCCACTATTTTGTGCATCGTTGCGCGCGCCACCCTGGCGCCCGTGGTGGAGGCCAACCTGCGCTGGCGCAGCCTGCTGATGGGCTGCCTGCTGACGTCGGCCGCTTTCACGCTGGCGCGGGGCATGCTGGGAGCCTTCACCGACCAGTACCCGAGCTTTCGCACGCCCCATCCCGTCAACCTGGCAGCTGCTGTAGCCACCAATGTGAGCCTGGTGCTGGGCACCGTCGCCCTGCTGGTGGCGTGGCGGTCGGAGGCAGAACACAAGCTGCGCACGCTGGCGATGACCGATGGCCTCACCGGCGTACTCAACCGGCGAGGCTTCACCACCCAAGGCAGCAGCCTGCTGGCACACGCCGCACGCCACCAGTTGCCCATGACGGCAATGATGCTGGACCTGGACCACTTCAAGCAGGTCAACGACACCCACGGCCACGAGGCCGGAGACCGCGCCCTGCAACTGTTTGCCCGCCTGCTGGGCGACACCTGTCGCAGCGGCGACCTGGTCGGGCGCCTGGGTGGCGAGGAGTTTGGCGTGCTGCTGTTGCACAACAGCGCACCCGCTGGACTGGCCCTGGACCGGCGGCTTCGTAGGCGTCTGCATGCCGTCAGCGTGGCAGAGCTGGGCTTTGCGCTGGACTACAGCGCCGGGATGGCCGTGCTGCAGCCGGGCGAAGCTGGCTTGGCCAAACTGATGGCCCGTGCCGACGGTGCCCTCTATGCAGCCAAGACGGCGGGCCGGGGGCGGCTGGTCGCGGCGGACTGAGGCAAGCAGTCCTGTTTTGATAGCATCAGGCGCAATACCCACTAGCGCCTGCGGCAGATTCTGGCAAAAATCCGCCCCCAAGCACCACGGACGCACTCGTCGCACACAATCCCTCCATGACCGCACTTTTTGAAGCCCTGCACCTGCGCAAACGTTATGGCGAGACCACGGTGGTGGACGACGTGTCCTTCGCCATTGCTCCCGGCGAATGCCTGGGGGTCATCGGCCCCAACGGCGCGGGCAAGACCACCACCATCCGCATGTGCCTGGGCCTGGCGTCGCCAGACGGGGGCGAAGTGCATTTCACGCCCCAGCCCGGCACGGCCCCGCTCCTGATGCCCCGCGATGCGCTGGCCATCAAGGCGCAGCTGGGTGTGGTCACGCAGTTCGACACGCTCGACCCGGACTTCACCTGCGCCGAAAACCTGCGCGTGTTCGGCCGCTACTTCGGCCTGAAGGGCCCGGTGATGGACGAGCGTGTGCCCCAGTTGCTGGAGTTCGCAGCCCTCACCCACAAGGCCGACGCCAAGCCGGGCGAGCTGTCGGGCGGCATGAAGCGGCGCCTGTCACTGGCGCGCGCGCTGGTCAACAACCCACGCCTGCTGCTGCTGGACGAGCCCACCACCGGCCTGGACCCGCAAGCCCGCCACCTGATGTGGGAGCGGCTGCAACTGCTGCTGCAGCAAGGCAAGTCGATCCTGCTGACCACCCACTTCATGGACGAGGCCGAGCGCCTGTGCTCGCGCCTGCTGGTGCTGGACCATGGCCGCAAGATTGCCGAAGGCCGCCCGCGCGAACTGATCGCCCAGCACCTGGAGCCGGACGTGGTGGAGGTGTTCGGCGTGGGGGCCGTCCAGATGGCCGAAGACGCCGCGCTGCGCGCCCTGGCCGCCCGCGTGGAGATCAGCGGCGAGACCGTGTTTTTCTATACCCAGAACGCCCAGCCGCTGCTGCAGGCCCTGGCCGCACACAGCCACCTGCGCACGCTGCACCGGCCGGCCAATCTGGAAGACCTGTTTCTCAAGCTCACGGGGCGGCAGATCCGGGAGTGAGGCCGGCGGGAGTGCCTGCCACCCGGCCCTGCCACCAGTTTTCAAGGTCTTGGGGCGCGCAAGGCTGGGAAAAGAGGTAACCCTGCAGTTCGTCGCAGCCCAGCCGGGCCAGCCACTGGGCCTGGTAGTCGGTTTCCACGCCCTCGGCCACCGTGCGCAGGCCCAGCTTTTGCGCCAGGGCCACGATGGCGTCCACCAGTGCTTCGCCCCGGTCATTGCTCCCCAGGTCGTTGACGAAAGAGCGGTCGATCTTGAGCTTGCGCACCGGAAACCGCTTGAGCTGGCTGAGTGACGAATAACCGGTGCCGAAGTCGTCGATGGCCAGCTGCACACCCAGAGCGGTGAGGCGCTGCATGGTCTGCAGGGCCTCCTCCACGGGCTCCATGATCGAGCTTTCAGTGATCTCCAATTGCAGCAACCGGGGTGGGCACCCGGTGCTTTGCAAGGCGCGGGCCACCACCTGGTCCAGCTCGGGCTCCTGGAACTGACGGGCCGAGAGATTCACCGCCACCGGGATTTCCCCCCAACCGGCATCCAGCCACCGGCGTGCCTGCGCGCAGGCCTCGTTCAGCACCCATTCGCCCAAGGGCACGATCAGCCCCGTGTCTTCGGCAATGCCGATGAACTGCAGTGGCGACACGAGCCCCCGCTCCGGGTCCGCCCAGCGCACCAGCGCTTCGACCGAAGACACCTGGCCTGTCCGCGCATCCATGATGGGCTGGTAGTGCAGGCGGAGCCCGCCGTGTTCGATGGCGTGGCGCAGGCCGGCTTCCACACGCAAGCGCTCGGTCAGCACCTCGGTCATGTGCGGGCTGAAGAAAGCCAGCCGGTTGCCGCCCAGGTCCTTGGCGTCGTACATGGCTACGTCTGCATTGCGCAGCAACAGGTCGCCGGAGTCTCCATCCTGCGGGAACACGGCGATGCCCAGACTGGTGCCCAGCAACCAGCTGGATGTGCCGGTCTCGACGGGCAGCGTCAGCGCCCGCAAGATGCGCCGCGCCATCGGCTCCACCACTGCTGCGTCCGGCAGGTCGGGCAGCACCACCACAAACTCATCCCCTCCCAGCCGCGCCACCACGTCGCCAGGGCGTACGCAGCCCTGCAGCCGGGCCGCCACCTCCCGGAGCAAGGCATCGCCCCGTGCATGGCCCAGGCTGTCGTTCACCCCTTTGAACCGGTCCAGGTCCATGGCCAGCACCGCCACGCAGTGCGCCTGCTCCCGGGCCCGCTCCAGCGCCGCGTCCAGCCGTTCGGTCAGGCTGTAGCGGTTGGCCAGATGCGTCAGCGGGTCGCGCCGCGCCTGGCGCTCCAGCGTTTCGGTGTGCTGCGCGATGGACTGCTGCTGACGCAGCAGCGACTCCGCCATGCGGTCCAGCGCGCGGGCCACCTGCCCCAGCTCGCCGGGGGGATAAGGTGCGCCGATGGGTTCGGCGTAGTTGCCCGCGTCCAACCGGCCAATGGCGCGAATGGCACGAATGGCGTGGCGGCGGACAGAAAACTCCACCAACAGCCAGGCCGCCACAAAGACCACCGCCGCCAGCGCCAGCACCCCCAGCAGTGCACGGCGGAACTCGCGCTCCACGGGGCCTCGCAAGTCGTCTTCAGGCACGGCCAAGGCCAGGCGCAAGTCCGCGCCTTGCGAGCGCGGCAGCGGGGCGCGCACCCACACACGCCGCACGCCATCGCTGCCCTCCATCAGGGCATGACCGTCGGCAGGCTGCAGCATGAAGGCACGTTCAGCCCCGCCCGCAGCCAAGGACGGCACCTCGGGCCGGTGGAAGTCCATGACCACGGATCCATCGGCATTCCAGACCTGCAGATTCATGCGCTCGTAGCGCTGCGCATGCACCATGGTCTGGCCGTAGTCCTGCATGTCCAGCGAGGCCAGCAGGATGAAGCGCAAAGCCCCCGCAGGGTCGCGCACCGGGTAGGCCACCTGCAGCACGCCTTTGCCCGTCAGGCGGCCAATGGCGGCCTCCAGCACCGGGCCTGTGGCCGTCTGCGCCCGCTGGAAGTAGCTGCGGTCGCGCAAATCCAGCGCCCGGCCGCTGCGCAAGGAATCGCAAAACAGGGAGCCGTCGGGCTGGATGGTGAGGATGCCGGTGTACTGCGGATGCTCCTTGAGGACATCCGCCAGAAAGTCCGAGCAGGCCGCCTTGTCGCCCGCGGCCAGCAGGGGCACGCGCCCCAGGCCAAACAAGAGCTGCCCCGTGCCCGCGATCTTGTCGTCCAGATCGCTCGCGATGATGCTGGCCCGGGCCACCAAACGGTCACGCGCCTGGGTGGTGGTGGCCGACCGGAACTCCAGCAGGAGCCACACAAGGGCCGGCACCGGCAGCAAAGAGGCCGCCAACACCAGCCACAGAATGCGTGCACTCAGGCTCACAGGGTTGCTCCTTCACAAGCGCCATGGCACCGGCCTGCACCTGCTGCAGGCCTGGGTCATCAGGCCGCGCGGGGCCTCACCTTGCCCGCAGCCAGCTTGGCGTTGGCCCGCGCGCTGTCCACATTGTCGGCACGCGCCAGCGCCACGCCCATGCGGCGCTTCACAAAACTCTCGGGCTTGCCAAACAAGCGCAGGTCGGTGCCCGGCACGCGCAGAGCGTCGTCCACACCGTCAAACACGATGCCCTGGGCCTCAACGCCGCCGTAGATGACGGCACTGGCGCCCGGGTTGCGCAGGCTGGTATCCACCGGCAGGCCCAGGATGGCGCGGGCGTGCAGCTCGAACTCGCTCTGGTGCTGGGTGCACAGCGTCACGAGGCCGGTGTCGTGCGGGCGCGGACTCACTTCGCTGAACCACACGTTCTCGCCCTTCACGAACAGCTCTACACCAAACAAACCCTGGCCCCCCAGGTTGTCAGTCACGGCCTTGGCGATCTGGCGCGATTTTTCGAGTGCTGCCGGATGCATGGGGTGGGGCTGCCAGCTTTCCACATAGTCGCCGCTCACCTGCACATGGCCGATGGGGTCGCAAAAGCTGGTGGCGATCTGGCCGTCCGCCCCCACTGAACGCACCGTGAGCTGGGTGATTTCGTAGTCGAAGTCGATGAAGCCCTCGACGATCACGCGGCCGTGGCTCACGCGGCCCCCGGCCATGGCGTAGTCCCAGGCCTTTTGCACGTCGGCCGGGCCGTCGATCTTGCTCTGGCCCTTGCCGGAGCTGCTCATCACGGGCTTGACGATGCAGGGGTAGCCAATACCCGCGTCAATCGCGGCCTGCAGCTCTTCGAGCGAGTTGCAGAACTTGTAAGGGCTGGTGGGCAGGCCCAGCGTCTCGGCAGCCAGCACACGGATGCCTTCGCGGTCCATGGTCAAGCGCGCGGCGCGGGCGGTGGGGATCACCCGCACGGTGCCCGCGGCTTCCAGCTCTTCGAGCATGGGGGTGGCAATGGCTTCGATCTCGGGCACCACCAGGTGCGGGCGCTCGGCTTCGATCAGCGCCTTGAGCTGG
This sequence comes from Acidovorax sp. M14, assembly GCF_049331375.1. NCBI lineage: Bacteria > Pseudomonadati > Pseudomonadota > Betaproteobacteria > Burkholderiales > Comamonadaceae > Acidovorax > Acidovorax sp. M14. The sequence continues at coordinate 616,050 of NZ_CP186263.1, read as the reverse complement.
GCCGGGTCGCTCATGGTGATGGTGCGCGCGTGGTGGGCCACCTGCTGGCCGGGGGCGTTGTCATAGCGGTCCACGGCGATGGTCTCGACCCCGAGACGCTGCAGCGCAATCAGCACTTCCTTGCCCAGCTCGCCCGAGCCCAGCAGCATGACTTTGGTGGCGTGGGGGGACAAGGGGGTTCCGAGGGTGGTCATGGTGGTAGTGCTTTCGTTGGGGGATGGGGCAGAGCGCCGTGGGAGAGGCGGGCAATCCACGGCGCGAACACAACTTTACGGCATCTGGGCGCTGACAAATCAGGCCGCCCCAGGTTGCCCCATCGCGCCGCTGGCACCATCCACCCGCATCGTTGCGATGGCCTTGCTAGGAGCCTGCGCGGGGTGATTTTCGCCGCGCGGTGACGGCCCCTGCAGCAGCCTGCGTGGTGAACGCTGGCAGCGGCCGCGCCATGACCTCGGCTGCATCGGCCGCCGCCATTCCCAGCCCGCGCAGCACCATCTGCAGCAGCGCGTTCACAAACGCAGGAGAGTCAGCCACCTCCCCTTGCGCAATGCGCACCTGCGCGCGGATGCAGGTACCGAACACCATGTCGATGGCGGCCTCCTCATCCACCACATCAAAGCGCCCCTGCGCTTTCGCTCGCCGCAGATCGGCCAAGGAATACGGCTTGACCAGTTCAATGGCCTGGGGGTGGGCCATCGCCAGCTGAATCATCAGCAGGGCCCAGGGTGCGCTCACTTCTGCCAGCCAGAGGAACCGCCGCATGCCGATGCTCATGCGCTGCGCCCCGTCCTCAATGTGCTGGTAGCTCTGCACCACACGCTCGTTGAGCGTGGTGAACAGCGCAAGAGCCAGCGCTTCAAAGATCTCTTCCCGCGTGCTGAAGTGGTTGTAGACCGTGCCGGGCGCCATGCCGGCCACGCGCGCGATCTCCTGAATGGTGGTGCTGGCCACGCCCCGCGATGCGATCACCTCCACCGTGGCGTGCAGCAGTTGCCGCCGCGTGCGTTCGCGCTTGGACGGCCGCTCGCCCTCTCCCGGCAAGAGGAACCGCGCCAAAGGCTCCGGCAGCGGGGGCATTGACGGAGCACTATAAATTGATTCAGAATTCATTTTTGAACAGTCAATTCAATTTTCAATTGTTTAATCAATTTCAGGAGCATACCGCCATGCCGAATTCCCTCCGCCTTGCCTATCTGGTGTTTGAAGCCCGCAAACCCGCCCGCTGGGAGCGGTTCATGAAAGACATGCTGGGGCTTCCCGCGCCCGCCGTCCATGCCGACGGCAGCACAGGCTGGCGTGTGGATGGCGCCAGCCAGCGCCTCGTGGTGACCCCAGGTCCCCGTGACGACCTGGCGGCCGTGGGCCTGGAATGCGCCGATGAACACGAACTGCGCCAGCTGGTGCAACGCTTGCAAGCAGCCGGGCACCGTGTCGAGCAAGGCGATGCCGTACTTTGCAGTCAGCGCAAGGTACAGCACCTCTGGCATGTGAACGACCCCGAACAGGGTCGCGTGGAGCTGTGCGTGGGCCTTGCCGAAGCGGCGACGCCGTTTGCCAGCGCAGCCTTTCCCGATGGCTTTGAAACCGGCGCGCTGGGACTGGGGCATGTTGTCCTGGTCGCGCAGGACCTGGCCGCGATGGAGGCGTTTTATGGCGGACTGCTGGGGTTCGGCGTGACAGAACGACTCCAGACACAAGTGGGCCCGGTCCACATCCGCGGCACGTTCATGCATTGCAACCAGCGCCACCACTCGCTCGCGCTGTTTGACCTGCCGTCCTCGTTCCGCATTCACCATTTCATGCTGCAGGCGCGCAGCCTGCGCGATGTGGGGCGGGCGTTCGAACGGGCCGAGTCGCTGGGGCTGCCCATCGACCTGGACCTCGGCCAGCACCCAGAGCCGGACGGTACCTTTTCGTTTTACGCAGAGACACCCTCCGGTTTTGCGTTTGAAATCGGAGCGCAGACCCAAGCCATCGACCCAACGGGCTGGCAGACCATGCACACCCACGAGACCAGCACTTGGGGCCACCAGCCCCGGCTGCGCCTGAAGCTCAAAATGGCACGCGAGCTGATCAAGTCGCGCTTCCGAGGGCGCCGCAGGCACCCGAGCCAGGCCGCCGGCACGGCTACGGGAGCAACATCATGAAGCGCTGGTTGCGACGAACCCTCTGGGCGGGAGCCGCACTGGCCGCTACCGCTGCAGCCCTCATTGCTGGCGGCACACAGATGGCCGAGCGCAAGATGAATCGCCCGCTCACGCTCGAAGTCGCCTCGCCCGCCATCGTGCAGGACGCCGCCAGCATCGAGCGCGGCCGGTACCTGTTTGCCTCCCGTGGATGTGTGGACTGCCATGGGGCGAACGGTGCGGGGCGCACCTTCATTGACGATGCCAACGGCCTGCTGGTACGCGGCCCCAACCTGACGCCTGGCGCAAACAGCGTGGTGGTGGGCTACCGCAGCGCCGACTGGGACCGCGTGGTGCGCCATGGCATCAAGCGCGACGGTCGCCCGGCCCTCATCATGCCCAGCGAAGACTACAACCGCTTCACAGACCAGGACCTCGCAGCGCTCGCGGCCTATGTGCAGCAATTGCCCGCCGTGGATGGCGAACCCGGCATCGTCCGGCTGCCGGTGCTTGTGAAGCTGCTCTACGCCGCCGGGGTCGTGAAAGATGCCTACGAGAAGATCGACCACACGCTGCCCGTACAGACGCCGGTGGCCGAGGGCGTCAATGTGGCGCATGGCGCCTATGTGGCCAATATGTGCATGGGCTGCCACGGTGAAAAGCTGGCCGGAGGCAAGATTCCCGGAGCCCCTCCAGACTGGCCGGCCGCCTCCAACCTCACATCGGCCCCGGAGGGCGCCATGCACCGCTACCTCAGCGCACAACAATTCCGCCAGATGCTCACCACGGGCACGCGCCCCGACGGCTCAGCGGTCAGCACCGTCATGCCTTTCGGCTCGCTCAAGTCCATGAGCCAGACCGACGCCGACGCCCTGTACCTGTACCTCAAGGCCCTGCCGCCCGTGCCCACCGGCAGCAAACGCTAGCACCCGCACACGCCATTTTTGCAAGGTGCGTTGGCGAGGCCCCAGGGCCAGACACAAGCGCTCAACAAAGTCGGGGTGCCGCCCCAGCGAGGCTCGGCAACGCAGAGGACGGCCCGGCGGGGCGAAGCAGGCGCAAAACTTGCGAAGCACCGGCATGCATACCCCCATGCCACCGCACTCCCCACCCAGCCCCGCCACCGACTGGCACGCGCAGGAGCTGCTGCTGATGCGCGAGGTGATGCGCCTCATCGGCCGCAGCCTGGCGCCCGGCCTGGTGCTGCGCGAAATGCTGCACCTGATGAGCGAACTGCTGGGCCTGAACCGGGGGCGCATAGTGCTGGTGGACAACGCCCCCTCCTCCCCAGCCGGCGCGCCGCGCACCGCCTCCATCCAGCATGCGTACGGACTCACCCAGGCCGAGGTGCAGCGCGGGCGGTACGCCTGGGGCGAGGGCATCACCGGCCGCGTGCTGGCCACGGGGCAACCTGCCATCGTGCAGGACATTGATGCCGAACCGCTGTTTCTGGCACGCGCGGTGGAGCGCAGCCAGCTGCCGCCCGAGACGGTGGCCTTCATCGCCCTGCCCATCGAGGTCAACAATGCGCCCATCGGCGTGCTGGCCTGCCACCGCATCCGCAGCCGCCAACGCCACCTGAACGACGACCTGGCGGTGCTGCGCGTGCTGGCCACGCTGGTGGGGCAACTGCTGCAGCTCGAAGCCCTGGTAGCCGAGCAGACGCGGCAGCTGGAGGCACGCAACGCCGTGCTGGCCAATGCGCTCAATACCAAGAGCGCGCGCTACGGGCTCATTGGCAGCTCGCCGCCACTGCTGCAGGCCTTGAGCGAGCTGGAGCGCGTGTCGCAAACCCAGGCCACCGTGCTGCTGCTGGGCCAGTCGGGCACGGGCAAGGAGCTGTTCGCACGCGCCGTGCACCTGGCCAGCGGGCGGCGCGACCGGCCCTTCATCAAGGTCAACTGCTCGGCCATTCCGGACGCGCTGTTCGAGTCTGAGCTGTTTGGCTACGAAAAAGGTGCATTCACCGGCGCCAGCACGGCCCGCGCGGGCTGGTTTGAGCAGGCCGACAGCGGCACCATCTTTCTGGACGAGATTGGCGAGCTGCCGCTGGCCATGCAATCGAAGCTGCTGCGTACGCTGCAAGAGGGCACGCTGGTGCGCCTGGGCGGGCAGCGCGAGGTCAAGGTCAACGTGCGCCTGGTAGCGGCTACCCACCGCGACCTGGCAGCCGATGTGGAGGCCGGCCGCTTTCGGCAAGACCTGTACTACCGCCTGCACGTGATCCCGATCCACCTGCCCTCGCTGGCCGAGCGGCGCGAGGACATCCGCGCGCTGGCACTGCACTTTGTGAGCCGCGCCAACCAGGCACACCAGCGCAACGTGAACCTCTCGCCCGACGCGCTGGCGCGGCTGGAAGAACACCCCTGGCCCGGCAACATCCGCGAGCTGGGCAACGTGATCGAACGCCTAGTGCTGCTGACCAATGACACGCTGGTGACGCGGGCCGAGCTGGACCGGTTTCTGCCGGCTGCGTCCGTGCCCCTGCCTTCGCCGCCCGCACCGCAGCCCCCAGCCACCACCGGCGCAACAGCACAGTCGACCGCCGCCCCGGCGCCGCTGGTGCGTGACTACGCGCCCGCCCAGTCGCACAGCGTGTTGGTGCTGCAGACAGCATTGGCCGAGCACCACGGCAACCAGTCGCGCGCCGCGCAGAGCCTGGGGCTGACGCTGCGGCAGTTCAGCTACCGGCTGCGCAAGGCGGGTCTGAAGTGACGACGGACAATGTGTCGACAATGTGTCGACACAGTGTCCAGGGCCGTCTGGTCCACCCCGACCAGCGGCATGTGGCAACACTCCATTCACTATCAAATCAATAGCTATCAGCGCATATTCCACTAGCGCATACAGCCATTTCCATTCAAATCTTCTCATCCACAACCGCTCTGGCACACCTGTTGCGATAAGGAGGGCAGGCATCCCGCCCACCACCGCACCGAAAGGTTTTCCATGAGCACAGTGACCGCTACCGCCTCCGACGCCGTCCTCATCTCGCCCACCCAGTTGTTGGCCCTGCAAGCCGCAGAGCCTGTGGTGCTGATCGACACCCGCGACGCCGACACCTATGCCCTGGGGCACATCCCCGGCGCGGTGAACCTGCGCGAGACCTTCACCTACCTCGCCACCTCCACGCCCCAAGGCCTGCAGGAGCTGAAAGACACCTTTGCCGCGCACCTGGGCGCCATCGGCCTGTCGGGTGCGGAGACGGCGGTGTTCTATGAAGATGCGCTCAACAGCGGCTACGGTCAGTCCTGCCGGGGCTACTACCTGCTGACCTGGCTGGGCTACCCCAAGGTCAAGGTATTGAATGGCGGCTACTCGGCCTGGAAGGCGGCAGAGCTACCCGTCTCCACCGAGGCCGTGGTGCCTACCCCTGCCATCTTCCCCACCAACCTGGCCACCACCGACGTGATGCTGACCAAGGAAGACGTGATCGAGGCCCTGGGCACCGACACCGTGCTGCTGGACGTGCGCGATGTGGACGAATGGATTGGCGACAGCTCCAGCCCCTACGGCAAGGACTTTGCGCCCCGCAAGGGCCGCCTGCCCGGCGCCAAGTGGCTGGAGTGGTACCGCTTCATGAAGCCCTCGCCCCAGGGCCCCGTCTTCAAGTCGCCCGACGAAGTGCGCGCCGAATGCGCCACGGCGGGCATCAGCCCGGCGGACACGGTGTACCTGTATTGCTTCAAGGGCGCACGCGCGTCCAACACCTTCCTGGCGCTCAAGCAGGCGGGCTTTGCCGATGTGCGCATGTACTTCGGCTCGTGGAACGAATGGTCGCGCGACGACAAGCTGCCGATCGAAAGCGGTCTGCCGCTGGTCAAGTTCCCCAAAAAGCCTGCGCTGGCGCTGGCGGCCTGAGTCCCGTGCGTTGTTGCAGCGGGTGTGGCCCGCTGCGAACCCTGTCCTTCTTTTTTGCATTCCCTTCTCTTTCTTCAAGGAACACCATGTCCACCGATCTGCTGGAACCCTCTGCTCCCGTCACCACCGTGCACACGCACCTGCGCCCCATCGACCGCGACGGCCTGATGGCCTTTGCCGACAAGGGCCGCAACAACCCCGCCAGCCGGGGCACCAACAAGGTCCACACGGTGATGGAAGGGCAGTACCGCTCGCTGAGCTATGTGGGCAATCATGCGCCGGTGGTGGTGGACGAGCCGCTGCACCTGTTCGGCCAGGACACGGCGCCAGCGCCCGGCGAAATCGTGCTGTCAGGCCTGGGCGGCTGCCTGGCCGTGGGGATCACGGCGGTGGCCACCTGGAAGCAGGTCAAGCTCAGCAAGATCGAGGTGTTCATGGAAGGCGACATCGGCAACCCCGCCGCCTGGGGCGCTGGCGGCGCGCTGCAAAAGACGCCGCCCGAAATGGGCTTCCAGGCCATCCGCGTGAAGGTGCTGGTGGAGGGCGACGCGCCGCGCGAGGTGCTGGACGAGATCGTGCAGCACGCCAACTTCTACTCGCCCGTGGCCAACAGCATGCGCAACCCCATTCCCTTCGAAATCAGTCTGGCGGACTAAAGAGCCCCCCACCATCGAGCCCGCCCCGCGCACCCAAGGAGCCCCATGAACCCCGCCGACCTCCCTCCCCAACTCCACCTGGACGGCGCCCTGCGGGGCGATGCGCTGCTGGCCGCCGTGCGTCAGATCGCGCAGGGCCCGCTGGCCGCGCAGGTGGAGGCAATAGACCGCACCGGCTACTACCCCTGCGCGGAGCTGCAGCAGCTGGCCGCCGTGGGCACGATGAGCGCGCACCTGGACAGCACGGCCGGCCCGGCCGACTACGGCCTGGCCATCCGCGCCATGGCCGAGGCCTCGCGCGTGTGCGGCGCCACGGGCTTCATGATGTGGTGCCAGGCGGTGTGCGGGTTGTACCTGCAGCAGTCGGGCAACCCCGCGCTGATGGGCGATGTGTTGCAGCGCCACGCCAGCGGCGCAGGCATGGGCGGCACGGCGCTGTCCAACCCCATGAAGAGCTACGCGCAGATCGAAAGCCTGCTGCTCAAGGCCACGCCAGTGGAGGGGGGCTACCTCATCAACGGCACCCTGCCCTGGGTGAGCAACCTGGGGCCCGACCACTACTGCGGCGCGATTGCGGCGGTGGTGGAGGCCGACGGCACGGCCAGCCAGCGCGAGGTAATGTTCCTGCTGCGCTGCGACGCACCGGGCGTGGAGATGCGCGAATGCCCCAGCTTCTCCGCCATGGAGGGCACGGGCACCTATGCGCTGCGGCTCAAGGACCATTTCATCGGCACGGCCGACATCATGGCCGACCCCACCCGCCCCTTTATTGCCCGCATCCGCGCTGCGTTCGTGATGCTGCAATGTGGCATGGCGGTGGGCATCACCCAGGGCGCCATCGACTCGATGTGGGCGGTGGAGGCCCAACTGGGCCATGTCAACCAGTTCCTGGAAGACCGGCCCGACGCCCTGCAGGCCGAGCTGGATGCACTGACTGCACGCGTCATGCAACTGGCCCAGACCCCGTTCGACACAAGCACTGATTTCTTCATCGACGTGCTGGACGCCCGTGCCCATGGCGCGGAGCTGTGCCTGCGCGCCGCCCAGTCGGCCCTGATGCACCAGGGTGCGCGCGGCTACCTGATGAGCTCGGACGTGCAGCGGCGCGTGCGCGAGTCGCACTTTGTGGCCATCGTCACGCCCGCCATCAAGCACCTGCGCAAGGAGATCGCCCGGCTCAGCACCGAGGAGATGCCTGCATGACGCCCGCCCTCCCCACCGCCACCACGCCGTCGGTTGCCTCCGAGTTCGTGCTGAGCGCGGCATCGCAGGCGCTGTGCGATGCGTTTGCCGACGCGGCCACCCAGGCGCCCTGGCAAAGCTACATCTGCAACGCCTGCGGCTACGTCTACCACGAGGCCGACGGCGACCCCGATGGCGGCCTGCCGCCGGGCACGCGGCTGGCGGACATACCCGACGACTGGGCCTGCCCCTTGTGCGGCGTGACCAAGGCCGATTTTTCGCCGTACGAAGCCCCCACGCTGGAGGCGCTGCGGGCGCAGGCCAGCGCAGCGCCAGCCGCCTCCCTGCGCGTGCGTGGCGAGCCGGGCGTGGTCATCGTCGGCGCGGGCCGTGCAGGCTGGCAACTGGCCGAAACCCTGCGCCAACACAGCGCCACACTGCCCATCACCCTGGTGACGGCCTGCACGGGCGACCGGTACGACAAGCCTTTGCTGTCGGTGGCCATGGCGCGCCAGCTGGACCCGCTGGCCCTTGTGTCCGAAACCGGTCGCGATGCGGCGCACCGCCTGGGCGCCACCCTGCTGGGCCACACCCATGCCGTGCGCATCTGCGCCGACACCCACCAACTGCGCACCACCCGGGGCGTGCTGCGCTACGGCCACCTGGTGCTGGCCCACGGTGCGCAGGCCGCCTTGCCGCCGGGCTTGCCCGCCAGCCTGTGCTGGCGCATCAACCACCTGGACGCCTACCAGCGCCTGCGCCAGCACCTGGGCGACCAGCCCAAGGACGTGCTCATCATCGGCGCGGGCCTGGTCGGCAGTGAGCTGGCCAACGACCTGGCACTGGGCGGCCACCACATCACGCTGCTGGACACGGCCACCGAACCACTGGCGCGCTGGCACGACCAGCAGGCGGGCCCGCAGCTGCTGGACGCCTGGAGGGACCTGTCCATCCGCTTTGAAGGCGGTCTGCAGGTGGAGCAGGTAGAACGCGTGGGCTCGCGCTACCGCGTCACTACCACCAGCGGGCGGCGTTTTGCGGCGGACGAAGTGGTGGTGGCTGCAGGCCTGCTGCCCCCCCACCGCCTGGCGCAGAGTGCTGGGCTTGATTGGACCCATGGCATTGCGGTGGACGCAGGCACGCTGCAAACCAGCGTATCCCGCATCCATGCACTGGGCGATTGCATCAGCATCGACGGGCAGTGCAGCCGCTACATCGAACCGATTGCCCGGCAGGCGCGCACGCTGGCGGCCGCCATCCTGGGCCAGCCGGCGGCACCCTATGAGCACCGGGCGGCGGTGGTGCGCGTCAAGACCACCAGCCGGCCGTTGACCCTGCATTGAGGCAGCCTCCGCCCAGGCGGCGGCCCTGCCCGGGGCAGGCATCAGACATATTTTTTTTGCATCTCCTGCATCCAAACGGCGTTTTCGTGGGTAGTACCTCCGGCAGCGCAAATTGCTGCTGTCCTATCAACCCATAGACCAGAGAGAAACGCCATGACCATCCACACGTCCCCCATCTCCCGCCTGCTGCCCCTCGCGGGTGCCATTGCCGCCGCCGTGCTGCTGAGCGCCTGCGGCTCGATGATGTCGTCGCCTTCCAAATCCATGTACTCGCAGGACAGCCTGCCCGACAGCATCAAGGTTCCGGCAGGCAACAAGGTGGCGATGGAAACCGTGGGCGTGGGCGAGATCACCTACGAATGCCGCGACAAGGCCAACATGCCGGGCCAGACCGAATGGGTGTTCGTGGGCCCCAAGGCCGTGCTGAATGACCGCAGCGGCAAACAAGTGGGCACCTACTACGGCCCGCCCGCTACCTGGGAGTCGAACGACGGCTCCAAGCTCACGGCCACCCAGCTGGCCGTGGCACCATCGGGCACGGGCAACCTGCCCTACCAGCTCGTCAAGGCCAACCCCGCCATGGGCACCGGTGCCATGACCGGCGTGACCTTCATCCAGCGCGTGGCCTTGAAGGGCGGCGTGGCACCCGCTGCCGCCTGCACCCCCGCCAACAAGGGCGAGCGCCAGATCGTGAAGTACCAGGCCGACTACATCTTCTGGAAGGCCGCGTAAACCACACACACCCAATCCCCTGCCCAGCGGGGGCTACCGCCAGAAGGCGGTGGGTTTGCGGCTACGATGCGCCCACCATCCAGCCGAGGCCCCGCCGCCTGCACAACGTGCCCCATATTCCTGGCGATTTTGACTACGAAGCCGCTTTGGCCGCCTGCGCAGCAGGCGACCGGCAAGCCATGCACCGCCTTTATGAACAGGAAGGTGCGCGGCTGCTGGGAGTAGCGCTGCGCATCGTGCGCCAGCGGGCTCTTGCCGAGGACATCGTGCACGATGCCTGCGTCAATATCTGGACGCGCGCCGCCAGCTACGACGCGAGCCGGGGCAGCGCACGCGGCTGGATCTACAGCGTGGTGCGCAACCTGGCCCTGAACGCCGTGCGCGACGGCGGCCGCCACGTGGATGTGGACGACACCACCACCCAAGCCCTGGAGGCCGACATGTCTGTGCAGGCCCACCACGAGGTCGAGGAAACCTTTGAACTCAACGCCAGCCTGGGCCGCCTTCAGCATTGCCTGGAGGCCCTGGACCCGGCGCGCCGCAACTGCGTGCTGCACGCCTATGTGGACGGCTGCTCGCACAGCGAAATCGCCGAACGTCTGGGCGCCCCGCTGGGCACCGTGAAGGCGTGGATACGGCGCAGCCTGGTATCGCTGCGGGAGTGCATGGCATGACCGATGTGCGCAACACACCGCCTACCCCCTCGCCGGACGACCTGCATGTGCTGGCGGGTGAGTACGTGCTGGGCACCCTGGCCGTAGCAGAGCGCCAGGCCGTGCAGCAACGCCTGCCCGGTGACCGAGCACTGCAGCAGGCGGTGGCCGAATGGGAAGCCCGCCTGCTGCCGCTGACCCAGCTGGCCGAGCCCATCGCGCCGCCCGCCGCCTTGTGGGCGCGCATCGATCAATCGCTGCAAGCAGCCAGCGCACAGCAGGCCGCGCCCCCCGTTACCACGCCACCCCGCGCCAACACCCAGCGCAAGCCGTCCGTCCGCTGGTGGGACCACCTGGGCCTGTGGCGGGCCCTTGCAGGGTCAGGCTTTGCGATGGCGGCGGTGCTCGCGGCGGTGCTGGTCACGCGCACCGCACCCGTGGCCGCGCCGCCGCAGTTCATGGTGGTGCTGGTCGCGCCGCAGGACAAGGCCCCAGGCTGGGTGGTGCAGGCCAGCTCGCCGCGGCAGATCAGCCTGATTCCTCTGGGCGTGGCCGAAGTGCCCGCCGACAAGGCCCTGGAGTTCTGGACCAAGGCCGATGGCTGGAGCGGCCCCGTGTCGCTGGGCCTGGTGCAGCCCGGTCAGCCGCTGCAGATCCCGCTGGACAAGCTGCCGCCGCTGCAGCCCAACCAGTTGTTCGAGCTGACGCTGGAACCGCCAACAGGCTCGCCGATTGGCAAACCCACGGGTCCCATCCAGTTCATCGGCCGCGCCGTCAAGGTGCTGTGACGAACACGGCCTGGGCCCGATTTCAGTACTGCTTGTAGGGCAGGAACTTGCCCGACAGGACCACATTCACGCGGTCGCCGTTGGGATTGGCTTCGCGCTGGATGTCCATGCTGAAGTCGATGGCGCTCATGATGCCGTCGCCAAACTCTTCGTGGATCAGTTCCTTGATGGTGGTGCCGTACACGCTCACCACCTCGTACCAGCGGTAGATCAGCGGGTCCGTGGGCACGGGCGTGGGCAGCGAGCCCTTGTAAGGCACCACTTGCAGCCACTTCTGCTCCTCGGCCGTGAGGCCGAAGATCTTGCCGACGATCTTGGCCTGCTCGGGGGTGGCGGTCATCTGGCCCAGGCACAGGGCCGTGGTCCATTCCTTGGACTGGCCGACCTTCTTGGCAATGGCCTCCCATTGCAGGCCCTTGGCGACCTTGGTGCTGATGATCTTTTCGGTAACGTCGTTGCGGTTCATGGTGATGGCTCCTTCGGTTGGATGGGTTTTGGAACGGGGAACAAAAACTTCAGGGTGCAGCCCCCCCTGCCACCCACAAGGGGCAACACGAAAGGGCTTGGTTGCTCAGGAATTCAGTGGGCTTTGGCGCGCGTCACCAGGAAGTCCACGATGTGGTTGCGCAGCGCGTAGTAGCCGTCCAGGTGGTGCAGGCTGGTGCGCGTGCGCTCGCGCGGTAGCGGGTTCACCACCACCTCGGCGATGCCACCGGGGCGATAGCCCTCGGGCGTCTCGTTGCCGTTGCTCATCAGCAGAATGCGGTCGGCCAGCAAAATGGCTTCGTCCACATCGTGCGTGATCATGAACACCGTCTGCTGCGTCTGGCGCACGATGGTCATCAGTTCGTCTTGGATGGTGCCGCGTGTGAGCGCATCGAGTGCGCCAAAAGGTTCGTCCAACAGCAGCATCTTGGGCTGGATGGAGAACGCGCGCGCAATGCCCACGCGCTGCTTCATGCCGCCCGAGAGTTGCGAAGGCTTCTTGTCGATGGCAGGGCTCAGGCCTACCAGCGCCACGAACTTCTCCACATGCACATCGACCTGGCTCCTCTTCCAGTCCGGCCAGCGCGACTTCACGGCGAACGCAATGTTCTGGCGCACCGTGAGCCAGGGCATGAGCGCATGGCTCTGGAACACCACGCCCCGGTCCAGGCTGGGGCCGGCCACTTCGCGCCCGTCCATGATGACGGTGCCCGAGGTGGCGGTGTCCAGCCCCGCCAGCACATTCAGGATGGTGGTCTTGCCGCAGCCCGAGTGGCCGATGATGCAGACGAACTCGCCCTTGTCGAGCGTGAACGACACGTCGGCAAACACGGGTTTGGCGGGTACAAAGGCTTTGCTCAGCCGGTCGATCTGGAGGAAGCCTTGGGTCACGGCAGAGGCCTTTCGTTGCGGTGCGTCAGTGGCAAGAGGGGCTGGAACAGCCGGGCGCTGGGCAACATCACTCCACATAGGTCACCACCTTCTGCAGCTGGCCAAACGCCAGGTCGAGCAACATGCCCACCACGCCGATCACCAGGATGGCAAAGATCACGTTGGTGAGCGACAGGTTGTTCCACTCGTTCCACACGAAGTAGCCAATCCCCGTGCCGCCCACCAGCATCTCGGCGGCCACAATCACCAGCCACGCGATGCCCATGCTGATGCGCATGCCCGTGAGGATGGTGGGCGCTGCGGCAGGCAGGATCACCAGGAAGGCCTTGCGCAGCGGGTTCACCTCCAGCGTGGCCGACACGTTGAGCCAGTCGCGCTTGACCGAGGCCACACCAAACGCCGTGTTCACCAGCATGGGCCACACCGAGCAGATGAAGATCACAAAGATGCCCGAGATGGATGAGTCCTTGATGGTGTAGAGCGCGAGCGGCATCCACGCCAGCGGGCTGATGGGCTTGAGCACCTGAATGAACGGGTCGAACGCACGGCGCAGCAGCGGCGACATGCCGATGACGAAACCGAGCGGTATCGCCACCAGGCAGGCCAGGCCGAACCCTAGCGCGACCCGGCCCAGCGAATGCGCGAGCTGGATGGCGATGCCCTTGTCGTTGGGGCCGTTGTCATAGAACGGGTTGGACACGTGCCCCCACACGGTACGGCCCATCTCTGCCAGTGTGGGAAAGCCGCTGCCCTTGGCGCTGGCGCCCGGGTCCTTGCCCATCATCTTGGCGTACTCGATCTGCTCGGCCGTCATGCCCGCCGTGCCGCCGCTAGCGCCCGAGGACGACGTGGCCACGTACCAGATGCCCAGCAGCGTGAGGAAGATGAGCACGGACAACAGGCCCGCGCGCAAGTTGAGGTTGTTAGCGGCAGTCATGTCATGCCGCCTTGCGGATAGGGAAGCTCTTGGCGTACTCGGCCGCCTTCGCCGCATCGAACTCGCGCCCCATGATCTTGAACTTGGGGTACGCGCCGTCGGGTACCTTCTGGTCCAGCGCCTTCATCTGCTTTTTCGCATCCGTGATGAGGAACACCTTTTCGGCAATCTGCTTGTAGTCCACATCGCCCTTGATGTAGCCCCAGCGCTGCATCTGCGTGAGCATCCACACGGCCATGCTTTGCCAGGGCATGGGGTCGAAGTCTGCACGGTCGGGCACGTTCTGGATCTTGCCCAGCCCATCGGCGAACTTGCCGGTGAGCACCTGGTTGATCACGGCCTCGGGCTGGTTCAGGTAGGCCTGGGGCGCAATCACCTTGGCGATCAGCTCGCGGTTCTTGGGGTCGCGCGCCATGGCGGCCGAGGTAAGCACAGCGCGGTAAAGCGCAGCAAAGGTGTTGGGATTCTTCTGGATGAACTCGGTGCTGGTGCCAAAGGCGCAGCAGGGGTGGCCGTTCCACAGGTCCTTAGTGAGCAGGTGGATGAACCCGACTTCCTCGAACACGGCGCGCTGGTTGAACGGATCGGGGCCAAGGAAGCCGTCGATATTGCCCGCGCGCAGGTTGGCCACCATCTCGGCCGGTGGCACCACGCGCAGCTGCACATCGGTGTCGGGGTTCAGGCCCGCCTCGGCCAAGTAGTAGCGCAGCAGGAAGTTGTGCATGCTGTACTCGAAGGGTATTGCGAACTTGAAGCCCTTCCAGTTCTTCGGGTCGCGGTTGTCCTTGTGCTTGAGGGCGAGCGTGATGGCCTGGCCGTTCACGTTCTGGATGGTGGCCACATTCATGGGTGTGGCGTTGGAGCCCAGGCCCATGGAAATCGCGAGCGGCATCGGGCTCAGGAAGTGCGTGGCGTCGTACTCCTTGTTGATCATCTTGTCGCGGATCAGCGCCCAACCTGCAGTCTTGGTCACCTCCACATTCAGGCCCTGCTTGCTGTAGAAGCCCAGCGGGTGGGCCATGATCAGCGGCGTGGCGCAGGTGATCGGGATGAAGCCGATCTTGAGGTTGGTCTTCTCCAGCGCGCCCTGTTTCTCTTGCGCCATGGCTTGCAGGCTGGCCACCGGCAACACGCTGGCAATGGCCGCCATGGCCGTGCCCTTGCCCACCGCCTTGATGAAACGGCGGCGCACTGCATCTTGCGGAAACAGCGCCTTGACCAGCGTGGCCTCGATGAACTCGTTGCTGTACAGCTCAAACTCGCGGGTCTCGCTGCGCTGGCGCAGGGTGGCTGCAGCGGCATCGGCCGAGACCTCGGCATGGTGGTCGGCCACCGTGTGGTCGCGGCCACAGCTGCATTTCAGCATCAACGGGCGGTCGGCATCGTAGGGCGAGAAGAATTCGGACATGGCACACCTCGTAGAAGTTGGTGCCAGGCGTTACGCAAAGCGCGGGCCAGTTTTTGCCTGTGCCGGCCCTCTGTCATGAATTCGTGGGTGTGGTGTCTACAGCGTGTAGGGCCAGCACTACAAATCGGTCGTGCAGCGCACCGAATTCAATCCGCTGGTGTGCCACGCGCCAGCAGCGCCAGCTCCACGTCGTTGCGCGCACCGGTCTTTTCGAGGATGCGGGCGCGGTAGGTGCTCACAGTGTTGGGCGCGAGCTTGAGCTGCGCACCAATTTCGCTCACACTCTGCCCGGCCGTGAGCAGACGGAACACCTGGTGCTCTCGGAATGAGAGCGCGTCTACTCCAGCGGGCGAGCCCTGCTGGGCGGCGCGCACCACCCCGGTGCGCTCCACGGCGCCCGCCAGGGCTTGCGCCGTGGTCTCGGTCAGGTAGCGACCGCCCGCCGCCACCTTGCGCACGGCGGCCACCATGTCGTCGGGGTCGGCGCTTTTGTGCAGGTAGCCCGCCGCGCCCATCTGGATGCAGCGCACCGCGTACTGCCGCTCGGGGTAGGTGCTGAGCATCAGCACCGGCAGCGCAGGCCAGGCCTTGCGCAGCGCCTGCAGCACTTCAAGGCCATCCATGCCCGGCATGGCGATGTCCAGCAGGACCAGGTCCAGCCCGGGTGCTCCCGTGCGCCCCTGCAGCGCCGTAACCTGCTCCAGCACCTCGCTGCCCTGGGTGGCCTCGGCCACCACGGTGATCTCGGGCGTGCCGTTGGCGGGGTCGCCCAGCACCTGCTTGAGCCCCTCCCGCACGATGCGGTGGTCATCCCCGATCAACACGCGAACCACGGAATTCATGACAGCTCCAGAGGAATCAGCAATTGCAGGCACGAGCCCTGCCCCGGCTCGCTGGTGATGGTCAGCTGGCCTCCCAGCTGCCGCGCCCGTTCGCGCATGCCCATCACCCCATAGGCGGTGGGCGCCTCCAGGGCCTGGCGGGTGGCGCCTACGCCGTTGTCACGCACGCACAGTTGCAGCACATCGTCCTGCACGTCAATCGCAATGTCGATGGCGCTGGCCTGCGCGTGGCGGCCCACATTGCTCAACATCTCCTGGAAGATGCGGAACACGGCGATGGCGGCGGGCTCGGGCAGGTGCAGGGTGCCGGGCACGTCCATGTGCCACGCCAGCTCCAGCTCGGCCGACTGCACAAACTCCTGCGCCTGCCACTCCAGCGCCGCCCACAGGCCCTGGTGGTCCAGGATGCTGGGGCGCAGGTCGGTGATGATGCGGCCCACGTTGTCCACGGCGTTTTCGATCAGGCGGCTCATGTTCTGGCATTTGCACCGCATCTGCGTGCGCATGTCGCCCGCCGCCTCGGGCGTGCGCTCGCCCTGCTCGCCCAGGCGCTTGTGCAGCCAGTTCACATCCATCTTCAGCGCCACCAGCAGGCTGCCCAGCTCATCGTGCACCTCGCGGGCGATGCGGGTGCGTTCGTCCTCACGCACCTGCTCTGAGTAGGCTGACAGCTCGCGCAGCTGCGCCAGCGCCTGCGAAAGCTCCTGGGTGCGCGCGGCCACGCGGCGCTCCAATTCGTCATTGGCGCGGGCCAGATCGTCGTGCGCGCGCTGCAGCTCGTCGGCAGCGCGCTTGCGGCTGGTGATGTCCACAAACGCAATGACGGCGCCGTGCACCTGCTCGCCCTCGAGGATGGGGTGGCTGGAATACTCCACGGCAAACGCCGAGCCGTCCTGGCGCCAGAACACCTCGGTGTCCACCCGGCAGGGCAGGCCCTGACGGAAGGCGTTGAAGATGGGGCAGTCGCTGTCGGCGTAGGGGCTGCCGTCAGGGTGGCTGTGGTGAGTGAGCGCGTGCATGTTGCGACCCATCACCTCCTCGGCGGCAAAGCCCAGCATCTGTGCGCCCGCCCGGTTGATGAACACGCAGTTGCCGGCCAGGTCGATGCCGAACACGCCCTCGCCCGTGGACTCCAGCAGCAGACCGAGGCGGTTCTGCCAGAGGGCGCTGGCACCGGCAGGCAGGTTCAGGACATGGGTGGACATGGCAGCACCCAAGCAATGGACGTGCCCAGCTGGTGGGACGCCGTCCCGACAGGCGGGCCAGGGGCTGTGCGTCCGCCCGCCAACATCGCACAATAAGCGGATGCAAACCGTTACCCCGTCCTCCGTGGCCTCTGTGGCCCCGCCTCCGCCGTCGGTGTGGCGCCGGCCCAGCCTGTCCGTGCGCTGGTGGCCCGTGTTCATGCGCAACCTGCTGGTCTGGCGCAAGCTGGCCATCCCCAGCCTGGTGGGCAACATTGCCGAACCGCTGATGTGGCTGGTGGCCTTTGGCTACGGCATGGGGGCATTGGTGGGCCAGGTGAATGTGGGCGGCGCGGCGGGCGACGCCAAGGTGCCCTACATCCTTTTCCTGGCCAGTGGCTCGATCTGCATGAGCGCCATGAACGCGGCCAGCTTCGAGGCGCTGTACTCGGCCTTCTCGCGCATGCATGTGCAAAAGACCTGGGACGGCATCATGAACGCGCCGGTGAGCCTGGACGACGTGGTGCTGGCCGAAATGCTGTGGGCGGCGTTCAAGGCGCTGTTCACCGTCACCGCCATCCTGGGCGTGATGCTGGCCCTGGGAATCAGCCACAGCCCTAAGCTGCTGGTGGTCTGGCCGGTGCTGCTGTTCGTGGGCATCATGTTCTCCAGCATCGCGCTCATCTTCAATGCGCTGGCCAAGGGGTATGACTTTTTTACCTACTACTTCACGCTGGTGCTCACACCCATGATGTTTCTCTCGGGCGTGTTCTTCCCGCGCGAACAGTTGCCGCCCATCGTGCGCGCCATCTCCGACTGGCTGCCGCTGACCAACGCAGTCGAGCTGGTGCGCCCGCTGTTCATGGACCAGTGGCCCGCCCACCCCCTGCGCCATGGCCTGGTGCTGTTGGTGACCACGGTGGTGGCCTTCTGGGTGGCCCTCGCCCTTACACGCAAGCGCTTCAAGGCATGACCACCTTGCTGCTCGGCCCCAGCCATATCGCCATGGTGGCCAAGGGCGTGTCGGCCATCGTGGCGTCACGCGATGCGGCCCTGCGCCCCAGCATCATGCGGGCCGTGGGCAGCCACATCAGCGGCGATGGGCAGGAGGTCACGGTGTACCTGCGGCGCAGCCAGTCCGAGCAGTTGCTGCAGGACATTGCGCACACCGGCGAGATTACCGTGGTCTTCAGCGTGCCATCCACCCACCAGACGCTGCAGCTCAAGGCCCGCCGGGCCACGCAGCGCCCGGCCCATGACGGCGATCTGCCCGTGTTGCAGGCCTACCTGCAGTCCATGGTGCAGGAGGTGGGCCAGGTCGGCTACGGCCCGCAGTATGTAGCGGCCATGCTGGCAGCGCCGCTGCAGGACGTGGTGGCCGTGAGCTTCACGCCCACCAGCGCGTTCGACCAGACGCCGGGCCCGCGCGCTGGCGCGCAGTTGTGTTCGCCACCCACATCACCCTCACCACCTACGCCGCAGCCATGAGCACCGCAGCGCCGTCCCTGCACAGCATCCGCCCCTGCCTGGAGGGTGCGATTCCCGCCATCATGGCCACCTGCGACCCCGACGGCACGCCCAACGTGGCCTACATCTCGCAGGTGGTCTATGTGGATGCGGCGCATGTGGCACTGTCGTTCCAGTTCTTCAACAAGACCCGCCAGAACATCCTGCGCAACCCGCGCGCGTCGGTGTTGGTGCTGGACCCAGTCACCGCCCACTTCTACCGCCTGCACCTGCTGTACGAACGCACCGAGGACAGTGGCCCGGTGTTCGAGAGCATGCGCGCGCAGCTGGCGGGCATTGCGTCGCATGCGGGCATGGCCGAGGTGTTTGAACTCAAAGGGGCCGACATCTACGCTGTGGAGCGCATCGAATCGGTGGCGGGCGAAGGCCTGCCGGCACCGGCGCCGCGTTCCGGTTTGCTGCACACGCTGCGTCTGTGCAGCGAGAGCATCGCGCGCTGCTCGGGGCTGGACGAGTTGCTGCAAGGCGCGCTGCAGGGCCTGCAGGACAAGCTGGGCATCCAGCACGCCATGGTGCTGATGCTGGACGCCAGCGCCCAGCAGCTCTACACGGTGGCCAGCTGCGGCTATGCCACATCGGGCGTGGGTTCCGAAATCCGGCTGGGCCAGGGAGTGATCGGCATGGCTGCGCGCGAGCGCACGCCGGTGCGCATCAGCCACATGACGCACGCCGCCCTGTACAGCCACGCCATCCGCGAAAGCATGGACGCGCATGCCACACCCGATGCACCCTCGTTGCGCGGCCTGGACATCCCCTACCCCGGCCTGCCCGAGCCGCACAGCCAGGTGGCGGTTCCGCTGCTGTCGGCCGGGCGCCTGCTGGGTGTGCTGTTCGCCGAGAGCCCCGAGGACATGCGCTTTGGCTTCGAGGATGAAGACCTGCTGGTGGCCATTGCGGGCCAGCTGGCCGCCGCCATCGACCTGCTGCAGGCCGCGCCCGATGCGCCCGAGCCGCTGCCTGCTCCGACGGCGGCACCGCCGGTGAGCGGCAGCGCGCTGCGGGTACGCCACTTTGCGGCCAACGACAGCGTGTTCATCAACGACGACTATTTGATCAAGGGCGTGGCGGGCGCCATTGTCTGGAAGCTGCTGCGCGACCACCAACACACCGGGCGCGTGGACTTCACCAACCGCGAACTGCGGCTGGACCCCGCCCTGCGCCTGCCCGATGTGGCCGACAACCTGGAGGCCCGCCTGCTGTTGCTGCAGCGCCGCCTGCAGGAGAACTGCCCGCACATCCACATCGAAAAAACAGGGCGCGGGCGCTTTCGGCTGTGCGTACTGCGCCCCGTGGTGCTGGAAGACGCTTGACGCCTTCACGCCACTGATTTCTCAAAGTCAGTGCACCAGACCCGGCACCACCGGCAGGCCCAGGCTGCGCATCAGCTTGGTCCACTCGGGCTGCGTGAGGTGCGGCTGCACCTGCGCCAGCACTGCGGCCAGCACGGGGGCAGGCGCATGCTGCTGCATGTCCGACAGCATGGCCGTGCGCTCGGCCGGCGACATGTAGGGCACCATCCAACGGGCCACCACCATCATTTCGTGCGGAGGGATCGAGGCCACCAGCGCATCGTGCACGCCCGCCAGTTCGGCATCGGTGTAGCACTGCCAGAGCACGCGGTTGTGGGCTGTCTCCTCTTCGTGCATGTGCTCGAAGTTGTGCGCCACAAACAGTGCCAGCTGCCGGTACAGGGCCAGGGTGGCCGCCGGACGTGCGGGCTTGGCGCAGGCCATCAGGTGGTTCACCCCGTCGGCCAGGGCCGTGATGGCCTGTTCGTGCTCCAGATGTTCGCCCGCAATGTTCTGGCTGGAGCCGGGCTGGCGCGCCTCCATGGCAGCGTGCACAAACTGGTTCTCGTGGTGCAGGTGCGCGCGGCACAGGTCCAGCAGCTGCATCACGCGGTCGCAGGTCTGGGCAAACTCCAGGTCGTCGTCCACATCCATGCGCCCCAGGCCCAGCAGCGTGTCGGCCATGAAGGCGCGCAGCGCCTTGTGGATGCTGGCGTACATGTCCATGCGGGGGGCGGCGGGTTGGGCTTGGGTCAGTGCGGCAATTTCGCGAGCATCAATCTTCATCACGTTCTTTCATGGCCTCGTTGGGCTCTTTCAGCACCTTTTTTGGGGCGCCGGGCCGGGTGCACCATGCACCCGCTTCCATGCCAAGAAGTCTAGAAATTTGCCGCGTTTTTGCCTGTTAAAAACTCCTTAAACAGACCCTTTGAAAACCTTAAAAATCGCGTTCAGACCGCCAAACGTGAGCCAAACGTGAAATCGTTCACGGCGCGGCGCGCAGCAGGTCCACCGCTTTTTCCGCAATCATCACCGTGGGCGCATTGGTGTTGCCGCTCACGATGCGCGGCATGATGGACGCGTCCACCACGCGCAGGCCCGCGAGGCCATGCACGCGCAGTTCGGCATCCACCACATCCATGGGTCCAGGCCCCATGCGGCACGTGCCCACGGGGTGGTAGATGGTGTCGGCGTACTGGCGGATGAACTGCTCTATCTCCGCGTCGGTGCGCGCACTGGCCGAAGCCGCCAGCTCCTTGGCGCCGAACTTCGCGAGCGCCGGTTGCATCAGGATCTCGCGCGTACGCTTGAAGCCACGCACCATGCGCGCCATGTCGTCGGGGTCCGCCAGGAAGTTCGGGTCCACCAGTGGCAAGGCCATGGGGTCGCGGCTGGCCAGCGTGACCGCGCCCCGGCTCTTGGGCTGCAGCAGGCACACGTGGGCCGAGTAGCCGTGGCCGAACACCGTCTTGCGTCCGTGATCCACCAGCTTGCCGATCACAAAGTGCAGCTGCAGATCGGGCGCAGCCTCTGACGGGTCGCTCTTGATGAAGCCGCCCGCCTCGGCAAAGTTGGTGGTCAACATGCCGGTGCGGTGCTTGCGCCATTCGATGATGCCGCGCAGCGTCTGCGCCATGCCCGACAGCGAGAGGCCGAACAGGTCCTTGAGCTCAGGGGCGTCCAGCACCTGCACCACGTCGGGGTGGTCATGCAGGTGCTGGCCCACGCCGGGCAGGTCGTGCAGCACCGGGATGCCGTGTTGCTGCAAATGCGCGGCAGGCCCCACGCCCGACAGCATCAGCAGCTGCGGCGACAGCAGCGCGCCCGCACTCAGCAGCACTTCGCGCCCGGCGCGGACCTGCTTGATCGCGCCACCCTGGCGATATTCCACACCCACGGCGCGTGTGCCGTCGAACAGGATGCGCGTGGCATGCGCACCGGTGATGACCTGCAGGTTGGGCCGCGCCAGGTGCGGCGTGAGGTAGCCCTTGGCTGCGCTGTGGCGCTCGCCGTTCTTGTGCGTGACCTGGTACAGGCCCACGCCTTCCTGCGTGGCGCCGTTGAAGTCGGTGTTGTGCGGGTGCCCGGCCTGCACCCCTGCGTCGGTGAAATACTGGCTGAACCGGTTGGGTGCACGCAGGTCCGCCACGTTGAAGGGGCCGCCCTGGGCGTGCCAGGCATTGGCACCGCGCTCGTTGTTCTCGGCGCGCAGGAAGTAGGGCTTCACATCCTCCCAGCCCCAGCCCGGGTTGCCCTGCGCGGCCCAGTGGTCGTAGTCGGCATGCTGGCCCCGGATGTAGACCATGGCGTTGATGGAGCTGGAGCCCCCCAGCACCTTGCCGCGTGGCTGATAGCCGCGCCGGTTGTTCAGCGCCGCCTGCGGCGTGGTGTTGAAGCCCCAGCCGTTCAGCTCGAACTTGGCCATCACGGCCAGCCCGGCCGGGCAGTGGATGAGCACGCTGTTGTCGGCAGGCCCCGCCTCCAGCAGGCACACGCGCACGGCGGGGTTCTCAGTCAGGCGCCCGGCCAGCACAGAGCCTGCCGAGCCGCCGCCGATCACGATGTAGTCGAACATGTTGTGGTGTCTCCTCCGCCATGCTGCGCAGCGGCTTGTTGGTTCAGGTTTGACGCACGATAACCGAACGGTCGTGCGATTCGCCTTACCATTCCGTCCATCCGTTTCACTTTGAAGAGGGCTCTCTATATGACGATTCAGACCGTAGGCATCATCGGCGCAGGCACCATGGGCAACGGCATTGCACAGGCCTGTGCGGTGTCGGGCATCAACGTGGTGATGGTCGATATCTCGGATGCTGCAGTGCAAAAAGGCCTGGCCACCGTGGCCGGCAGCCTGGACCGCCTGATCAAGAAGGAAAAGATCAGCGAAGCCGACAAGGCGGCGGCCCTGGCGCGCATCCAAACCTCGACCAGCTATGACGACCTCAAGGCCGCGCAATTGGTGATCGAGGCCGCCACCGAAAACTACGAGCTCAAGCTCAAGATCCTCAAGCAGGTGGACGCCATCGTGGCGCCCGAGGTGATCATCGCCTCGAACACCTCGTCCATCTCCATCACCAAGCTGGCCGCCGCCACCGGCCGCGCCGACCGTTTCATCGGCATGCATTTCTTCAACCCCGTGCCCATGATGGCGCTGGTGGAAATCATCCGCGGCCTGCAGACCAGCGATGCGACCCACGACGCTGTGAAGGCGCTGGCCGAGGCCCTGGGCAAGAGCCCCATCACCGTGAAGAACGCGCCCGGCTTTGTGGTCAACCGCATCCTGGTGCCCATGAT
Organism: Acidovorax sp. M14; assembly: GCF_049331375.1. Taxonomy (NCBI): domain Bacteria; kingdom Pseudomonadati; phylum Pseudomonadota; class Betaproteobacteria; order Burkholderiales; family Comamonadaceae; genus Acidovorax; species Acidovorax sp. M14. Next base: position 592,851 of record NZ_CP186263.1, on the reverse strand, counting down.
CAACGAGGCCTTCTTCGTGCTGGCCGAAGGCTTGGCCACGCCCGAGGACATCGACGCCGGCATGAAGCTGGGCTGCAACCAGCCCATCGGCCCGCTGGCGCTGGCCGACATGATTGGTCTGGATGTGTGCCTGGCCGTGATGGATGTGTACCTGACCGAGTTTGGCGACAGCAAGTACCGCCCCTGCCCGCTGCTCAAGGAAATGGTGGCTGCGGGCCGCCTGGGCCGCAAGACTGGGCAAGGCGTCTACACCTACTGACGGCCTTCAGTGCGCTGTCCCTCGCGGGACGGCGCGCAGTTTCCATTGCGTTTTCAATCATGGGCCAGGAGACCTGCGCCCATGACACACATCACCCCCACCACGCCCCCGCCCGAGGGCAACATCGACACCCAGGTCATCGGCCATGTGCTGCTGATCGGCATTAACCGGCCCGCCAAGCGCAATGGCTGGACGCCGCCGATGTTCCGCCAGCTGGCCGAGGCCTACACCCGCCTCGATGACGACCCCGCCCTGCGCGTCGGTGTGCTGCATGCGTTTGGCGACCACTTCACCGCCGGGCTGGACCTACCCGCCGTGAGCGCCTACATGCAGCGCGGCGAGAAAGCCATCCCTGAAGGCCTGGTGGAGCCGCACGACTACGGTCTGCCCGGCTACCGGCGCCGCACCAAACCCATGGTGGTGGCGGTCAAGGGCATCTGCTTCACCGTGGGCATCGAGCTGATGCTGGGCGCCGACATCGTGGTGGCTGCTGACAACTGCCGCTTCTCGCAGATGGAGGTGCAGCGCGGCATCATGGCCACGGGCGGCGCCACGCTGCGCATGGCCGAGCGCGCGGGCACGGGCAATGCGCTGCTGCACCTGCTGACGGCCGACGAGTTCGGCAGCGCCGAGGCGTACCGGCTGAACTTTGTGCAGAAAGTGGTGCCCGCAGGCCAGGAACTGCAGGAAGCGCTGCAGATTGCCCAGCGCATCGAAGCCCAGGCGCCGCTGGCCGTGGTCGCCACGCGGCTCAACGTGCTCAAGGCCATCGAGCAGGGGCAGGCGGCGGCGGTGGCAGAGTTCATCCCCGTGCAAAAGCAGCTGGCCAACAGCGAGGACGCGGCCGAAGGCGTACGCGCGTTTGTCGAGCGGCGACCGGCGCGGTTCAGCGGGCGCTGAGGTCCTGGTGGTTCGTCGTCGCCCGCACCACCACGCGCCAAATTTCGAGCCTAACTGACCGCTAGCGTAGGTAAATCATGCGCTAGCAGCTTCACTATTGATAGCAATTTCTTGCGGACGACGTGGACGAGGCGCCCCCGCCTGCGCCTGCGGGACGCGCGAATAGCACCGATGGCGCAGCGCCGCTCCCCCACCGACACAATCCCCTGCGTTAACAAAGTTTTTCACAATTCAATTGCGCACAATTTAATTTGCGCCCACAATTCACCCATGCCCAGCCCCAGCACCCCCACCACTCCCAGCCCCGCCATCCTGCGGCTGGACAACCAGGTCTGCTTTGCGCTGTACTCCGCCTCCCTCGCGATGACCAAGCTGTACAAGCCGCTGCTCGACCGCATCGGCCTCACCTACCCCCAGTACCTCGTGATGCTGGTGTTGTGGGAGCAGGACGGCGTCACCGTATCCGAGCTGGGCGAGCGCCTGTTCCTGGACTCCGGCACGCTCACGCCGCTGCTCAAGCGCCTGGAGGCGCAGGGCCAGATCGCCCGTCTGCGGGATGTGCAGGACGAGCGCCGCGTGCGCATCACCCTTACCGCCGAGGGCCGTGCGCTGCGTGACCAGGCCGAGGCCATTCCGCAGTGCGTGCTGCAAAGCAGCCAGTGCTCGATTGCCGAGCTGACGGCCCTGACCGCCGAACTCAAACAACTGCGGGACCGGCTCAGCCAACGCTGACCCAGCCGGCCACCCGCTTCAACGATTCCCTCCACCGCCCGCCAGTGGGCAACAACCCCAAGGAAGACACCATGACCAAGCTCGAAAAAGTCCTGTACACCGCCAAGTCGCACGTGACCGGTGGCCGCGATGGCGCCGCCAAGACCGACGACGGCCGCCTGGAAGTCAAGCTGTCCTCGCCCGGCACCTCCGGCACCGGCACCAACCCCGAGCAGCTGTTTGCCTCCGGCTACGCCGCCTGCTTCATCGGCGCCATGAAGGCCGTCGGCGGCAAGATCGGCATCCCCGTGCCGCAGGACGTTTCCATCGACGCCGAAGTGGACCTGGGCCCCATCCCGAACGCCTACGGCATCGCCGCCCGCCTGGCCATCAGCCTGCCCGGCCTGGACAAGGCCACGGCCCAGAAGCTGGTGGACGCAGCCCACCAGGTCTGCCCCTACTCCAACGCCACGCGCGGCAATATCGACGTGACCATCACGGTGGTGTAAATCCATGGGCCGCCTGCTGATCCCTCGCATCGCGGTGGCCCTGGTGGCCATCGAGCATGTGTACATCCTCGTGCTCGAAATGTTCTTCTGGAACAAGCCGCTGGGGATGAAGACGTTCAACCTGACCCAGGAGTTGGCCGACGCCACCACCACGCTGGCGGCCAACCAGGGGCTGTACAACGGTTTTCTGGCAGCGGGCCTGTTCTTTGGGTTGTTCACCGGCAACCGGGTGTTCAAGATCTTCTTTCTGGCCTGCGTGATCGTGGCCGGGGTGTTTGGCGCCGCCACCGCAGCGCCCAAGATCTTCTTCAGCCAGGCGCTGCCCGCGATCATTGCGCTGGGCCTGGTGCTGGCGCTGGACAAACCAGCCACCACACAGCGCAGCCTCTGAGCTACCAAAACCATAGCTGCCAGCGCTTGATCCACAAGCGCTCGCAGCTATTTTTGCTTTGAAACCACGCAGGCACCGCCTGCCTGCAAGCTGGCATTCAGCGACGCGCGCGATGATGGGGTTGGAGACAACCTCATGAAAATCGCCCTGCTGTCCGACATCCACGCCAACCGCCAGGCCCTGGACGCCTGCTTGCAACACGCCCGCGCCCAGGGCGCCGAACAATTTGCGCTGCTGGGCGACCTGGTGGGCTACGGCGGCGAGCCCGTGGCCGTGGTGGAGCAAGTGCGTGACCTGGCCCAGCAAGGTGCCCTGTGTGTGCTGGGCAACCACGACGCCATGGCCCTGGCGCCCCCCGCCAACCCACGCAACCGCAGCGAGCTGGGCGCGCAGTGGACACACGACCAGCTCGGCAACAGCCACATCGCCTTTTTGCAGTCGCTGCCACTCACCGCGCGGCTGGGCAGCAGCGCCTTGCTGGTGCACGCCAGTGCCGACATGCCCGCGCAATGGCGGTATGTGGAAGACTCCAACGCGGCAGAGCGCAGCATGACCGCCGCGCAAGGCATCGACCCCGCCATCCGCTACGTGTTCTGCGGCCATGTGCATGAGCAGGTGCTGTATTTCCTCACGCCCACGGCCAAGCTCATGCGCTTTGCGCCCGAGCCCGGCGTGCCGGTGCCCGTGCCCACGCACCGCCAGTGGCTGGGCATTGTGGGCTCCGTGGGCCAGCCACGCGATGGCGATGCACGCGCCATGTACGCGCTGTTTGACGACACGGCCAAGCAGATCACCTTCTACCGCGTGCCGTATGACCACCTGGCCGCCGCCGCCGCCATTCGCGCGGCGGGCCTGCCCGGCTTCTACGCCGACCGGCTCGAAAAAGGCCAGTGACATGAAGCTGCTGGAGCCTGGCACCGAGATCGACGGCTTCCGCGTGGTGGACTGCATCCACGCGGGTGGCATGGCCCACATCTACGCGGTGGAATACGCGCAGGCCGACCGCAGCCCCGGCTTTGCCATGGCGATGAAGATCCCGCGCATGACGGCGGGCGACGGGGCCGAGAACATCGTGAGCTTCGAGGTGGAGCTGCAGATCCTGCCCGTGCTCAGCGGCCCGCATGTGCCGCGTTTTGTGGCGGCGGGCGACCTGGTGCGGCTGCCTTACCTGGTGATGGAATACATCCCCGGCCAGACGCTGCAGCACTGGCTGGACGAAGGGCCTGGCCGCTGCGACACAGCAACCATCGCACGCCTGGGCGCGGCCACGGCCCATGCGGCGCACAGCCTGCACCAGCAGAACGTCTGCCACCTGGACCTCAAACCCGCCAACGTGCTCATCAAAGACGACAGCACAGCCGTGCTGCTGGACTTTGGCCTCTCGTGCCACGCCCACTACCCCGACCTGCTGGCCGAGGAGATGCGCCAGGCCGTGGGCTCGCCCGCCTGGATCGCGCCCGAACAGGTGGTGGGCGTGCGCGGCGACCCGCGCAGCGATATCTTTGCCATCGGCGTGATGCTGTACGAGCTGGCCACGGGTGAGCTGCCCTTTGGCGCCCCCACCACCAGCGGCGGCATGCGCCAGCGCCTGTGGATGACGCCCGCGCCGCCGCGCAAGCACCGCGCCGACATTCCGCCCTGGCTGCAAGAGGTCATCCTGCGCTGCCTGGAGCCCGAGGCCGCAAGCCGCTACCCCTCGGCCGCGCACCTGGCGTTTGACCTGTCCAACCCCGAGCAGGTGCTCATCACCGAACGCGGCGAGCGCACCGAGCGTACGCCGCTGCGCACGCACCTGCGCCGCTGGCTGCGCGCAGCGGGCATGCACTACACGCCCAGCCCCCTGCCCTCGCAGCAGATCGAGGACACGCCCATCCTGATGGTGGCCGTGCCCCATGCCGACGTGACAGACGCCACGCTGTACTCGCTGCGCCAGGCCGTGGGTCGATCATTGGGAATCCGCCCCGGCGCCCGGCTGGCCTGCGTGACGGTGGTGTCGCCCGGCGCCAGCAGCACCAGTGACAGCGAGCGCAGCGAGACCACGCTGCACCGCCAGCACATGGCGCGCCTGCGCCAGTGGGCCCAGGGGCTGGACCTGACCGGGCATGCCGTGAGCTACCACGTGCTGGAAGCCAGCGATGTGGCCCAGGCGCTGGTGCGCTACGCGGCCAGCAACCACGTGAGCATGATGATCCTGGGCGCCGCCACCCACGGGCTGCAGACCCAGCGCTTTTTTGCCACCGTGCCCATGCGCGTTGCGCGCGATGCGCCCTGCACCGTCATCCTGGTCAAGCAGGCGCTGCCTTTCGAGCAACTGGCGCAGCCCACGGCGGACTGAGCCCGTTAGCAATCTGGCGCACCGCCACGCCGCCCACCTGTCGCCCAGGCGGCGCGCATCGCTTGAGCGCGCGCACGCTTTGGTTTAGCGTCGCGGCATGAGCACCACCACCCTCCTCGTGCGCCAGGACCAGCTGGCCACCACCCGCCTGACCACCACCGACGACACCCCGCTGGCCGAGGGCCAGGTCCGCGTGCGGGTCGAGTCGTTTGCCCTCACGGCCAACAACATCACCTACGCCGCGCTGGGGGACATGCTGAACTACTGGCAGTTCTTCCCCACCGGCGAGGTCGGCTGGGGCATCGTGCCCGTGTGGGGCTTTGGCACTGTGGTGCAGTCGCTGCACCCGGCTGTGGCCGTGGGCGAGCGGCTGTATGGCTACTGGCCCATGGCCAGCCAGGCCGTGCTGTCGCCAGAGCGCGTCAACCCCACAGGCTTCAGCGACGGCGCCCCGCACCGCGCGGGCCTGCATGCGGTCTACAACCACTACCTGCGCACCAGCACCGACGGGCTGTACCGCGCCGACAACGAAGACGTGCAGGCGCTGCTGCGGCCGCTGTTCATCACCTCGTGGCTCATCGACGACTTTCTGGCCGACCAGCAGTTCTTTGGCGCCCGGCGCATGCTGCTGTCCAGCGCGTCGAGCAAAACCGCCTACGGCACGGCCTTCCAGCTTGCACAGCGGGAGGGCATCGAGGTCATTGGCCTCACCTCGCCCGGCAATGTGGCGTTTTGCGAGAGTCTGGGCTGCTACCACCGCGTGGTCACCTACGACGCACTGGACACCCTCGACGGCGCCCCGCCCAGCGTCTACATCGACTTTGCGGGCAGCGTGGGCCTGCGCCAACGCATCCATGCCCACTTCACCGGCTTGACCTACAGCTGCTCGGTGGGTGCGAGCCATGTGGGCGATCTGGGCGGCGCCGGCCAGCTGCCCGGCCCGCGCCCAGTGATGTTCTTTGCCCCCGCCCAGGTCAAGAAGCGCCATACCGACTGGGGCGCGCAGGGCCTGAACGACCGGCTGGTGGCAACCTGGAACCAGTTCAGCACCGCCGTGTCGGCCGGGCCGCAGCCCTGGCTGGTGGTGCAGCACCACGCGGGGCCCCAGGCCACGCAGGCGCTGTTTGCCAGCGTGCTGGCAGGCAGCGGCGACCCGCGCGCGGGGCATATCGCCACCCTGCTGCCGGGCTGACGCTGCGCCGCGCGCGCGGCGTGGGCGGCATCCGCAGGCAGGCGGCGACAATCGGGCATGACCGTATCGCACCCAGACCATCCGCCCGCCGACCAGCACCCCTACGCCCGCCTCACCCCCGACCAGGTGCTGGACGCGCTGGCCAGCGTGGGCCTGTATGGCGACGGCCGCCTCATGGCACTGTCGTCGTACGAAAACCGGGTGTACCAGGTCACGCTGGAAGACGGCGAGCGCGTGGTGGCCAAGTTCTACCGCCCCGGCCGCTGGAGCGAGGCGCAGATCCTCGAAGAACACGCTTTTGCCGCGGAGCTGATGGCGGCCGAGGTGCCCGCCGTGGGCCCGTTGGTGCTGAACGGCGCCACCCTGCACCAGCACGATGGCTTTGCCTTTTCCGTCAGCCCCTGGCGCGGCGGACGCCAGCCCGAGCTGGACGACTTTGAAGTGCTGGAATGGATCGGCCGCTTTCTGGCGCGCATCCACACCGTGGGCGCGGCCCAGCCCTTTGCCTACCGGCCCACGCTGGACCTGGCCACCTTCGGCACGGCATCGCGCGACTGGCTGCTGATGAACGAGATCATCCCGCTCGACATGCAAGCCGCCTGGAGGATCCAGTGCGAAAAAGCTCTCGATTTGGTAGCTACCAGCGCATATTCCACTAGCGCTACAGGCACATTTGGCCTGAACGATGCCACCCAGATCCGTCTGCACGGTGACTGCCACCCGGGCAACATCCTCTGGACCCCACTGGATGAATGGGGCCGCGGTGGCCCGCACTTTGTGGACCTGGACGACGCGCGCATGGGCCCGGCCGTGCAGGATTTGTGGATGCTGCTGTCGGGCGACCGGCGCCAGCGCACCCACCAGCTCGGTGCGTTGATCGACGGCTACGAACAGTTCCGCAGCTTCGACCGCCGCGAGCTGGCACTCATCGAGCCGCTGCGCACGCTGCGCCTCATCCACTACAGCGCCTGGCTCGCGCGCCGCTGGCAGGACCCGATCTTCCCGGCCAACTTCCCGTGGTTTGGCAGCAGCGACTACTGGCGCGGGCAGGTGGACATGCTGATCGAGCAGATCGAGGCCATGCAGGAAGAGCCGCTGGTGGCCTGAGCAGGCCTTGTCCAGCCTTGTCCAGCCGGGCCCGCGCGGGCACCGGAGCATTGCAAACGATTGTCAAACCGCGCGCACAGCGGGCCGATGTGGGGCAACATCAAAGCGCTCCCTTGTGACGGGAGCGTTTTGTTGATCCACCGGGGTGTCAGCCCCCAGAGCCCATCCCCATGCGCATCGCAGTCCTTGACGACGACCTTCTCCTGCTGGAGCAGATCAAGGGCACCCTGGAATGCCACCAGCACGTGTGCCACACCTTCGCCGACGGCACCAGCCTGCTGCAGGCGCTGCGCCAGGAAACCTTCGACCTCCTGCTGGTGGACTGGCACCTGCCCGACATGGAAGGGACGGACGTGGTGCAGACCGTGCGCAACACCCACGGCATGCTGCCGCCCATCCTGTTCATCACCCGCCGCAACGATGAACGCGATGTGGTCGAGGCCCTGTCGCGCGGCGCCGACGACTTCATGAGCAAGCCCCTGCGCATGGGCGAGCTGGTGGCCCGCACCACCGCCCTGCTGCGCCGGGCGTTCCCCCAGTCCATGGGTGCCCGGCTGGACTTTGGTGCGTACCGCTTTGACGCGGAACAACGCACCCTGCAACTCCACGGCGAGGCCATTGGACTCAAGCACCGCGAATACGAACTCGCGCTGTTCCTGTTCCGCAACGCAGGCCGCCTGCTGTCCCGCACCCATCTGCGCGAGGCGGTGTGGGGCGACGCCACCGACACCCCTTCGCGCTCCCTGGACACCCACATGTCCCGGCTGCGCAGCAAGCTGGAGTTGACCGAGGCCAACGGCTACACGATCACGGCGGTGTATGGGTTGGGGTACCGGCTGGATGCGGTGAACACAACGGCCCTGAACCGCGCACATGTCCAGCAGCGCGCAGCGGCCACCGAAACACTCTCAGGGTAATGGGCTGCAGCACATACTGCATGCACAGCACCAGCGGGGAGGGCTCAAGGGGAAGACGCGGCAGGCGGCAGTGACTCGCGCCAGCTGCGGATCAGCACATCATTCACAAATTTGCGGTCCATCCACAGCCACAGCAGGATAGGCACCAGCGTAGGCAGCACCAGAGAACCCAGCTGGTAGCCATACACAATGGCTTCCATTTGCCATTGGGACACTCTGAGCAAACGGATGTCGGCCTGGGCAGCCAACACCATTTGCATCAGGGCGCTCATCGTCAGGCTGAAGGCCTGAAAAGGGAGCAAAGCTGCATAACCTGCAGCCACACGGCCCACGCGCCCCCGGCCACGGGCCGTCAGTACCAGCGCAACGAAGATTGGTAGCCCATAGGCATAACGCGCGGGGCTGACTTCCACAGTGATTTCCCCCCGGCGCCCCTCTGCCGTCGGCACAGAGATCGCCGTGTCCACCTCCATATTGCCCGGCGCCAAATGCACCTGCCGCACCCACATGGGGGCGGCTTGCTCCAGTGCCATGTGCGAAAGCAAGCCCACAGGGTAGGACGTCCAGGCGGACACCTGCGACCAGATTGCCGTCAGAGCCACGATCCACCCGAAGGCAGACAGCATGAAGATCGTCAAGGGAGATAGCCGGCGCATGGGCAGCCCGTTGTTTCGCTGGCGGCTCATCGCACCGGTGGCGTCAGGTCCAAAGACGCGCTCACCAGCGGATCGGCAGGCTTTGGCAAGACTGCGGAGCGCGCCGGGGGCGCAGGGGGGTCTTCAGGCGGCGCAGGAGGCCCGGACGACTCCGGGGACTTGCTGCCTGCGCGCACCCACAGCAACCAGACCACCAGCACGTCCAGCATGATGAGCGCCTGCCACAGGTACTCGTGCGCAAAGTTGAACACTTGGGTATTCCACTGCCCCAGGTAAAAGAGGCTGATCACCCGCACCACGTTCAACCCTTGTACCGCCACAAAACCCGCGGCCAGCCCCACGAGCTTGTGCCGCCAGGTGGACGGAAACGCGATGACCGCAGCAAACAGCACGATGCAGGCCTCAATGCCATTGCACCCAGGCTCGATCGACACGCCAAAGCCGCTGACGGTGTTCCACAACACCTTGCCTGCGGCAGCGGCCGAGGCATCGAACAAGGTGACCAGAGCAGCGCAGCCGCGCGCCAGCAGCGCCGTCCAGGGCAATACCACATGCTGCTGCACCACCCCTAGCATGTTGATGCCGAACAGGGTGAGTTGGAGCACGATAAACGTCAGAAAAAACCGCAGCATGGACACTCTTTAATAGCGAGGCGGACACCACCGAATGCATGGGCCCGGGGGCCGCATTATCCGTAACGCACGGGCACCCCAAAACACGAAGAGGTGCATTGTGCCGGTGGCATGCCCGCCGATCTTGGCTATGCTGCGACCATTGCCGCCACCGAGAGTGCCCATGAAAGACTGGATTCGCAATGCCCTGTCCATCCGCCAGCCCCGCCGGCCCGCCCCGGTGGGCTCGCTGCCTCCTGTGGGGGCACTCATCATGCGGGGGCCGGTCAAGATGCTGGTCACACACCCGTTGCCCGCTGAGCTGTGGGACTGGCTGGTGCTGTCGGGCTGGCGGAACATGCCGGTCAAGGACGACCGGCGCAAGGGCATGCAACTGCCCGAAGGCGCACTCAAGGCCCTGATCAATGCCGACCCGGCTGAGCGCAACCAGGTCCACGCACGCATCCTGGAGCTGGCAGAGCCCGAGGTGTGAGGGGTCGTCACGGACCTCCGAACGCCCCCGCAGGACGGGAAAACCGGATAACAACACAAGCTTGCCTCCACTCCCAATAAAGAAACCCCGATGGCGCCAGGCACCACCGGGGTTTCTTATTTTGATAGCAGCCAGCGCTTATGGCACTAGCGCTTGCGGTCGTTTTTACTCAAAAAGTACCCAACTCAGGCCAGCAAGGCATTCACCCGCTTGACGTAGGCTGCCGGGTCTTCCGGCAGGCCGCCTTCGGCCAGCAGGGCTTGGTCGAACAGGATGTGCGCCAGGTCGTGGAAGTGCACGCTGCCATCCAGCTTTTTGACCAGCGCGTGTTCGGCATTCACCTCCAGCACGGGCTTGGTGGCGGGGGCCTGCTGGCCGGCCTGCTTGAGCAGGCGAGCCAGCTGCGTGCTCATGCCGTCGTCCTGCACCACCAGGCACGCGGGGGAATCGACGAGGCGCGTGGTCACGCGCACGTCTTCAGCCTTGTCCTTGAGGGCTTCCTTCAGCTTGGCCAGCACGGGCTTGAAGGCTTCGGCAGCCTCTTCGGCGGCCTTCTTCTCGGCCTCGTCCTGCAGCTTGCCCAGGTCCACCGCACCCTTGGCCACGCTTTGCAGCGGGGTGCCATCAAACTCGTGCAGGTAGTTCAGCGCCCACTCGTCCACGCGGTCGGTCATCAGGAGCACTTCGATGCCCTTCTTCTTGAAGACTTCGAGCTGGGGGCTGTTCTTGGCGGCGGCGAGCGTCTCGGCGGTGATGTAGTAAATCGCCTCCTGGCCTTCCTTCATGCGGGCCTTGTAGTCGGCAAAGGAGACTGTCACGGCATCACTCTGCGTGGAGGCAAAGCGCAGCAGCTTGGCCAGGCGCTCGCGGTTGGCAAAGTCTTCGCCCAGGCCTTCCTTCAGCACGGCGCCAAACTCGGCGTAGAACGCGGTGTACTTGCCTTCCTTGGCCTTGTCTTCCTCGCTCACCACGTCGGTCACGCCGTCGGCGCCCTCAGCCGCTGCGGCTTCGTGCTTGTCGTGTTTGGCCAGGTCTTCCAGCATGCTCAGCACGCGCTTGGTAGAGCCTTCGCGGATGGAGCGCACGTCGCGGCTTTCCTGCAGCAGCTCGCGGCTCACGTTCAGCGGCAGGTCGGCAGAGTCGATCACGCCCTTGACGAAGCGCAGGTAGGTGGGCATCAGCGCCTCGGCGTCGTCCATGATGAACACGCGCTTCACGTACAGCTTGACGCCCGCCTTCTTGTCGCGGTTCCACAGGTCAAACGGGGCCTTGGCGGGGATGTACAGCAGCTGGGTGTACTCGGTGTTGCCTTCCACACGGTTGTGCGCCCAGGTCAGCGGGGCCTCGTGGTCGTGGCTGATGGTCTTGTAGAACTCGGCGTACTGCTCTTCGGTGATGTCTTTCTTGGGGCGGGTCCACAGGGCGCTGGCCTTGTTGATGGTTTCCCACTCGCCGGTCTTGACCATGCCGCCGGGCTGGCGGCCACCGTTTTCGTCATTGGGGTTGATCAGCTCGCCGTCTTTCCACTCTTCCTTCTCCATCAGGATGGGCAGGCTGATGTGGTCGGAGTATTTGGCGATGACCTGCTTGAGCTTCCAGGCGTTGAGGTATTCCTCGGCATCGTCGCGCAGGTGCAGGATGATGCTGGTGCCGCGCTGGGCGCGGGTGATGGTTTCGACCTCGAAGTCGCCCGTGCCGCCGCTGATCCAGCGCACGCCTTCCTCGGGCTTGAGGCCCGCACGGCGCGATTCCACGGTGATCTTGTCGGCCACGATGAAGCCCGAGTAGAAGCCCACGCCGAACTGGCCGATGAGCTGGGCGTCCTGCTTCTGGTCGCCCGAGAGCTTGCCCATGAAGTCCTTGGTGCCGCTCTTGGCGATGGTGCCCAGGTGGTCGATGGCCTCTTGCTGGCTCATGCCGATGCCGTTGTCGGTGATGGTCAGCGTCTTGGCGGCCTTGTCGAAGGTCACACGCACTTCGAGGTTGGGGGCGTCTTCAAACAGCGCGGCGTTGTTCAGGCCTTCGAAACGTAGCTTGTCGCAGGCGTCCGACGCGTTGGAGATCAGCTCGCGCAGGAAGATTTCCTGGTTGGAGTACAGCGAATGGGTGACCAGGTGCAGCAGCTGGGCTACTTCCGCCTGGAAGGACAGGGTTTGCTTGCTCATGGAGGGGTTCTCTCTCTATGGAAATCGGTCTGAACGAATGCGAATGGAATCGGCACAAAAAATCACGCCTGCCGAACCAGCAGGCGTGATGTAGGGGCATGTGCCCGGTTTTCAAGGGGCCCGGCGTGGGCGGCGGACCGTCACCCCGCCGGGAGCGACGGCTTCAACCGTCGGTGGTGATGCGCTCGATCAGCGTCTTGAGCATGGCGTCGGCCTTGTCGTTGGCGACCTGGCAGGTGCCTGCCGCCGCATGGCCGCCGCCGCCAAACTCCAGCATCAGGTTGCCCACATGGGTCTTGCTGCTGCGGTCCAGGATGGATTTTCCGGTGGCAAACACCGTGTTCTGCTTTTGCAGCCCCCACATCACATGGATGGAGATGTTGCACTGGGGGAACAGCGCGTAGATCATGAACCGGTTGGTGGCCCAGATCGTTTCCTCGTCGCGCAGGTCCAGCACCACCAGGTTGGCAATGCGGATGGCGCAGCTTTGCAGCTGGGCCTGGGCCTTGGGGGCGTGCTCGCGGTAGAGCTGCACGCGCTCCTGCACGTCGGGCAGGGCCAGGATCTCGTCGATGGTGTGGTCGCGGCAGTACTGGATCAGGTCCATCATCAACGCGTAATTGCTGATGCGGAACTCCCGAAAACGCCCCAGGCCCGTGCGCGAGTCCATGAGGTAGTTCAGCAGCACCCAGCCCTGGGGGTTGAGGATGTCCTCGCGCGAGTACTGGGCCGAGTCGGCCTGGTCCACGGCGGCCATCATCTCGTCGGTGATGCGGGGGAAGGCCGCCTTGCCACCGTAATAGTTGTAAACCACCCGCGCGGCCGAGGGAGCATGGGCCTCGATGATGTGGTTCTCGTCGCGCCGGCCCGAGTTGCGGATGGTTTCAGACTCGTGGTGGTCGAACACCAGGTGCGCACCCGGCACATAGGGCAGGTTGGTGGTGATGTCACGGCTGGTGATGGGCACCTTGCCGTCCTGCATGTCCTTGGGATGGACGAAGGTGATCTCGTCGATCAGGTTCAGCTCATTGAGCAGCACCGCGCAGACCAGGCCGTCAAAGTCACTGCGGGTCACCAGGCGGTATTTCGCATCACTCACTCAATTCTCCTTGTTATGTGGCGCACCGCGACATGGTAGCCGCGCCCGGGCCCCTGGCAAGCACCGCTTGCGTCAAAAAGCTGGCCGCCGGGGTACTCTTTGAACAGACTCTTGGTCAATGGTCCTGCATCCAGTCCTGCAACTGCAGGGCCACGCCCGCATCTGCCAACAGGTCCAGGTGGCCCAGGCGGTAGAACACCGCCTGCCGGGCCTTGGCAAACCCCAGCGTCCTGGCAGGATCATCGTGGATGCCCAGCGCACTGTGCAGAGGCACCAACCCGTCCCCCACCAGCCGCTCGCCCACCGGGCTGCGCCGCGCAGCCAGGGTGGCCGCCACCGCGTGGCATGCCACTCCGGCAGGCAGCGGCACGGGGGTGCGCTGGTCGGGGCTTTTGCGAAAACGGTCCCGCCCCAGCCAGTCGGACTCCAGCACATGGCCGTAGCGCAGGTCGGTAATGCCCGCACTGCGCAGCTGGGCCAGGCGCGCAAACGGGCGCGAATAGGCATTGCTGCCGAGCAGCACGTCCACCCAGTGCCCCGCACGCTCCAAAGGGGCGCCGTGGTGCGGGGTGCCCAGAAAGACCAGGTGGCGCAGCAGGGGCAGCCACCCGCTGGCGCCCGCAGTTGCCTGGGCTGCCTGGGCTGCCTGGGCTGCCTGGGCTGCCTGGGCTGCCTGGGCTGCCTGGGCGGCATGGTGGCAGGCGCTGCGCGCCACCAGCCCGCCCATGCTGTGGGCCAGGATGGACAGCTCCGTCACCGGCACGGGCCACGAAGCCACCAGAGATGTGAACTGGGCCGACAGCTCGGCCCCGTTGGTGGAGGTGTGCTGGCCCGTGTTGTAGCGCAGGTACACGGGGGTGTAGCCCAGGGCCTCGGCCAGATGGGCGCCATGGTCATGGCCGTGGCGCAGCCACTGCAAGTCGTTCATGCACAGGCCATGCACCAGCACCAGCAGCTTGCCGGTGGCGGCGCCCGGGGCGGCCAGCGCGTGCAAGTCCAGAGGCAGACCGTGCTGGTACCAGCCCATCCGCGTGCACAGCGGGTTGCCGTCGCGCTGCAGTCGGTCGCCCATCACGCCGTTGAGCGCGGCAATGACCGCCTCGCGCTCCCGATGCACGTCACCGGTAGACGTGGCCGGGGCAAAAAACGGCTCCAGCCGCGCCAGCCCCGCCTGCAGGCCCGCATCCACCAGCTGCGTCACCCCTCGGATGCTCTGGTACACCAGCCCCGTCAGCCCCCGCGTGCGACCCGGCTCGGCACCGCCCGGCAGCCCCAGCGTGCCCAGCACCGACTGGTGCACCCCCTCGGCCACCCGGCTGATGCCGGTAGTGGCCTGCGCGGCCAGGCGCGCCACAGCGCGCAGGTCGGAGGCTCGCAACTGGCGCAGCGGGTTGGCCGTCGCCGCCTTGGCGCCGTCGTCCGCAGGGGTGGAAGCAGCAGGCTTGCGTGGCCGAGGTGCGGAAGGAAGGGGCATGAGAGGGGCTCCGTTCAGAAATGGTTTAAAGAGCCTGTTCAAAGTCTTTTTGGAGCCGCACAAGTACCTTGCCGGGATGGGATGCAAGGCGCGGGGCGCCGCCGATAGCCCGTGCTATCGGCAAGCGCCGCAACGCCGCAGACCGCCCGGCAAGGCACTTGCCCGAAGGGTTGGAGTGAAATCGGGCGATTGAACGCCCCGGCTGCTTGCATGGGCATGAGCCCATGCGGCGCATCCGAGGCATCCACTCATCCCGATTGCACTCCAATGCGATCTCCAAAAAGACTTTGAACAGGCTCTAGGGAGCCCGGGGCTCTCAGAACCGCTCGTTGGGCGACAGGTAACGCCACTGGCCCACGGGCAGGTTGCCCAGGGTCACGCGGCCGATGCGGATACGCTTGAGGCCCACCACCTTGAGCCCCACCAGCTCGCACATGCGGCGGATCTGGCGCTTTTTGCCCTCGGTGAGCACAAAACGCAGTTGCTCGGGGTTCTGCCAATCGACCTTGGCGGGCTTGAGCGGCTCGCCGTCCAGGCTCAGGCCGTGGCGCAGGCGCTCCAGCAGCTCTTTGGGAAACACCGCCTGCACATTGGTGCTGACGGGGTCACGCTCGTTGATTTCTTGAAGCGGCGCGGAGCGCTCCCCAGGATGGCGGGGCGCCGCCTGGCCCGGGGCCTGGTAGACCACGCGCACCAGGTACTCCTTTTCCATCACGGAGTCCTCGCCAATGATCTGCCGGGCCACGCGGCCGTCCTGCGTCAGCACCAAAAGGCCCACCGAGTCGATATCGAGCCGCCCGCAGGGCGCCAGGCCCCGCAGCTGCGGCGGCGAGAAGCGGTTGCGACTGGGGTCCTCGCGCCAGTGGGTGCGGGGGTTGATCAGCGCCACGGCAGGCGTGTGGCCGTCTTCGGCCTGGCCGCTCACGTAGCCGATGGGCTTGTTCAGCAGGATGGTGACGCGCTGCTCCTGGAAGCCCTGGGCGATTTTGTCCACCTCGATGCGGTCGGCCGCCGTGACCTGCTGGCCCATGGTGGCCACCACGCCGTTGACCTTGACCCAGCCCTGCTCCACCCAATCGTCGGCCTCGCGGCGCGAGCACAGGCCCAACTCGGCCATGCGCTTGTTCAAGCGCGAGGTGGGCAAGCCGCCCACGGTGCCCGTCGCCGGCGCAGGCACCTGGCGCACCGGGGCCACAAAAGCGCCCGAGGCCACGCGGTAGTTGGAGGGTGCAGGGGCGCGGGACGGCCGTGGGGCCCGGGGCGGCGGCGCGGGCCGTGCAGAAGCAGGCCGAGCAGGGGCGGGCTTGGCCGTCAGGGTCGGGCGGCGCAGCACGGGCCGACCGGCGGCTGGCGCAGAAGACGATGGGCCGCCAACGTCGGAGGCGGGAGCGGCGGCAGGGCCCGCAGGCGGGCGAGAGGAGGAGGAAGACATTGCGGGTATTTTCGCCTGTGGACTGCTTAGCCCCCAAACAGAGAGGCGGCGGCCTGCTGCCAGCTACCCCTGACGCGCCTGCCAGGCCAGGAAATCGTCCACCGGCAGGGGCCGCGCGATGTGGTACCCCTGCGCCTCGTCGCAGGCCAGCGCACGCAGGCGATCCTGGATGGCGGCAGTCTCCACGCCTTCGGCCACCACCGTGAGCCCCAGGTTGTGCGCGAGGTCGATGGTGGAGCGCACGATCATCGCGTCGTCCTCACCCGTTTCCATGCCCATCACAAACGACTTGTCGATCTTGAGTTCATCCACCGGCAGGCGCTTGAGGTAGGCGAGCGACGAATACCCCGTGCCGAAATCGTCGATGGACAGCTTGAAGCCCTGCTCCGACAGGCGGTTGAGCATGGCCTCGGCGCGCTGGGGGTCGTCCATGATCGCGCTTTCAGTGATCTCCAGGCAGAAAGCACTGGCTGGCACCCCATGGCGCACCAGGATGTCGGCCAGCCGGTGGCTCAGCTCGGGGTCGAGCAGGTCTCGCGTGGAGAGGTTGACCGACACCCTGAGCGGCAGGCCTTGGGTGCGTGGGTCTGCCAGCAGGCGCGCTACTTCTTCAAACATCCACAGCGTGAGGTGGCGTACAAACCCGGTCTGCTCGGCAAACGGGATGAACTGCATGGGCGGCACCAGCCCGCGCTGCGGGTGCTGCCAGCGCACCAGCGCCTCGGCAGCCAGGCCCGGCTGCCCGTGCAAGGGCACCTTGGGCTGCAGGTACAGGCGCAGCTCATGGTGCTCCACGGCGTGGCGCAGCTCGGTCAGCAGCGACAGGGTCTGCGCGCTGGACGAGTCAAACGCCGCGTCGTACTGCAGGGCCCCGCTGAGTTGGCGCTTGGCCGCGTACATGGCAATTTCGGAACGGCTGAGCAGCGTGTCGGCGTCGCCCGCATCACCCGGCCAGCAGGCAAAGCCAATGCCCGCGCTCAGGTCCACCGTCTGGTCCTCAAACGCCAGCGGTTGCTCGAACGACTGGTTGATGCGCTGGGCCACGTCGTGCGCGTCCGCCGCATCGGCGCGCTGCAGCAGGATGGCGAACTCATTGCCGCCCAGGCGCGCCACCATGTCGTCGGGCGAGCGCACCTGCTGGCTCAGGCGCTCGGCCACGGCCTGCAGCAGGCGGTCGCCAAAGGCATAGCCCAGCACATCGTTCACATGCTTGAAGCGGTCCAGGTCCAGTGTGAGCACGGCCAGGGGCTGCGGCGTGCTGGCACTGGCGGCAATGGCCTGTACCACGGCGTCGCGAAAACGCTCCCGATTGGGCAGGCCCGTCAGGCGGTCCCAGTAGGCCAGGCGGCGGATCTCGGTCTGCTGGGCGCCAATGTCCACGCGCATGTGGTCGAACGAGCGCGCCAGGTTGCCGATCTCGTCCGTGCGGTCGGTGTGCTCCAAAGGTACGTCGTATTCACCACGCGACAGCCGCTGCGTGGCCGCCAGCAAGGAGCGCAGCGGCGTGGCGAGCCGTTGCGCCACCAGGCCCGTACCCACGGCAAACAGCAGCACACCCGCCACGGTGATGATAGCCAGCAACACCTGCAGCTGCCGGTAGGGGGCTACCACCTCGTCCACCGACCGCAGCAGCAGCGAGTGCACCTCGCCCCCCACGCTGTCGAGCGGGCTGGAGCGCGTTAGCAAGGTGCCCTCGGCCGTCTGCAGCTCGCCCGCTGCTCCCCCACTGGCCAGCAGCAAGGCCTGCGCGTCCGCAGGCAGGGTGCTGACCGGCAGGGTCATCGCGCCCCCGGGGGCCTTGACCATCAGGGCCACATGCACCGACAAGAGCTGGCGCATTTCGTCGGCACTCGACTGGTCGATGCGAAAGCCCATCAACACCCAACCAATGACCACCGGCGCCCGCATGGGCACCATCACGAACTGGTAGGGAATGCCTTCCATCACCGCGATCTGGCTGCCCTGGGGCTGCTGCGCGAGGCGCGGCACCACCTGCTGCAGCGTGGCCGGAAACTGGTCCATGCTGCCCGTGAGGCTGACCGCGCGCAGCGTGAGGTCGGTGCCCAGCAGCGCCGTCACGGCCGCGCCGATGCGGCTGCCGTGGTTTTCGAGCACCGACTGGATGGTTTCCTCGTCGCCCGAGTTGACCGCCGAACGAAACCCGTAGTCCGCCGCCAGCAGGGCCGAGCCCTGGCGCAGTTGCTCGGCGTTCTGGTCCAGCAGGCGGCGCCAGATGTTTTCATCCAGGTCCAGGGCGCGCGCGATCTGGGCGCGTGCGTTGCGGTCGATGGAGGCTCGCACCACAGCAAACCCCGCCGCCTGCACGATGAGCAGCAGCAGCAACGACAACCCCACCAACCGCAGGATCAGGCTGCGCCGGGCCAGGCGCAGCCGCGTCAAGGTTGCAACCCCGTCATGCGCACCGCCGCCGTGGCCGCTCCCGTGGCCGGCACGGTCAGTGCCTGCTCCAAGGCCGGGGCGCCCACCGGCAGGCGGGCGTGCCAGGTGCGCAGCGTATAGGTGCCAGGCGGCACGTTGTCGAGTTGCGCCTTGCCCGTGGCCGCAGGGGTGCGGGCGTAGTACGGTGTGTCCACCACCAGCACCCACCCCACCATCTGGTCGTGGATGTTGCAGCCCAGCGTGACCACGCCAGACTTGTCAAACAGCACAGGGTTGGACGGCGTGCCGCTGTAGAGCTTGAGTTCGAACTTCTTGGCGGGCGAGAACGAGTACACGTGGTGCCGCACGGTATCGTGGTTGGGAAACCGCACCTCGGTGCCCACCGGCACCACCAGCACACCGGGCACGAACTGCCGCTTCTCCTGCGCCATCTCCACGCCAGCGAGCGGCTTGACCTGCTTGCGGGCCTCGGCCGAATCCAGAAAGACCACGGCATCGGCCAGCGGCTTGCCCGCAGCGTCAGACACATCGACCTGCACCGTGCCCGCCTGCGCGCCGCCAGCCAGCAGTACCAGCGCAGCAAGCGCTGCCCACCGGGCCAACCTGGCGGGCTGCAGCGTCGGCGGGCAGGCCAGCCTCATGGTTCGATCGCCAGGCCCACCAGGGGCGCGCCATCGCCGACCACACCCAGGGGGCGGGTGGCGCCAGTGGCCAGGTCCACCTGGTGCAGGCGGGTCTGGGTGTCGGCGGCTGTGCGCACGGCAATGAGGGCGGTGTTGCCCACGTCGGCAATGTCAAAGCTCACATCCGTGAGCGGCCCGAGCCCCAGCGGGCCCACGGTGCGCAGCTGCCCGGCGTTGGGCGACACCACCGGCTGGGTGCCCTCGCGCGAGCCCTGCATCACCAGCACACCCAGCGCGCGGTCGATCGCGTAGTTGGTGGTGATCTTGCTGTCGTTGGGGTTGTAGGTATAGGCGGCACCGGCAATGTCGGGCCGTCGGCGGGCGTTCACATCGCCCCAGGCGTAGCGCAGGCTGGGATCAGGCTGCACACCTTCGACGGTGGCATCGCCATCGACCACCGCCCCGGTGTCGGGGTGCAGGCGCAGGTTCTGGCCCGTGTTGGACACCACCCGGATGCGGTCGGCCGCCGGGTTGAAATCAAAGCCGAACACCGTGCCCTGAAGCGCCAGCGCAGCAGGCGCGGGCCCGACAGGGCGCAGCGCACCGGTGGGGATGTCGAGCGTGTACAGGCGGCCCGCTTGCGACAGCGCATAGAGCACGCCCTTGGCCACGCGGAAGTCGATGCCCACCAGCCGCTCGCCAGGCGCCAGGCCCGTCACCGGGCGCCGCTCCAGGATGCGGTCAGGCTGCGCTGCGTGGAAGGTGATGAGTTCGTGCGAGGCCGTCACGGCCACCAGCGTTTCGCGCAAGCCGGTATCGGGCCGGGGCGCCGCACAGCCAGCCAGCACGGCCAAGGCCATCGCAGCAACCGCCGCACGCAGCGTGGAGGAGGGAAAAAACGGATGCATGGGACGCCTCGCAAGTGTTACAGGTTTATACCTGATCGGCTGCACTCGCGGCGGGGACAAGGGCAAACCCCGAGCCTCCACACACTATGTTTTTAATAGCGCCCAAGGCATGAATTATTTGCGCCCATAGCGTTTTTACCAATGATTTCACCGGCATCTTCTGTTGCACTTTGACGCCAGTGCACCAAGGCTGTGCACGACTGCATTTGTAACAAAACGGCTATGCAGATCGGGCATGGGAGCATCCTCAACACTCATGACACATTTTGTTGTTATTGCCTACACTGCACCGACCTCGGCCCCACCCATCGGGCGCCCCGGGGCCGGTGGGCACCGTTATTGCTTTTGCACCAAAGCCCCCGCTTGATCACGCTTTGATCTTTTTCGATACCCAAGGACCCCCATGTCGGCTGCTTCCACCCTCAAATCCCTGTCGATCTCCAGCCGGCTGAGCCTGGGATTTGGCTGCATGCTGGTGCTGCTGGTGGCCGTGGCAGCGGTGGGGCAGCTGTCCGTGGGCAAGGTGCACGACCAGATGACCCAGATCACCGGCGTGGGCGCCAACAAGGCCAAGCTGGTCAACGGCATGCTGGAGAGCGTGAGCGCCATCGGCATCCAGAGCCGCTCTGCCGCCATGCTCAACGACATCGACCCCAAGCAGGCGCGCGAGCAGATCGTGGCCGTGGGCAAGACGCTCAAGGAATACGCCGCGCAAGAAGCCGCGTTGTCCGAGCTGCTCACCCCCGCCAAGGCCACCCCCGCAGAGCTCAAGCTGCTGAGCGAGGTGCAGGCCCTGGGCGGCAAGACCCGCCCCGAACTCGACAGCGCCATCAAGGCCGCTGACGACGGCGACACCGTGAGCGCCACGCTGGCGCTGATGACCCGCGTGGCCCCCGCCGAAACCGCCTGGCGCGCCAAGTTGCGCGAGCTGATCGAGCTGCAAAACACCCTGAATGCCGAAGCCACGGCCTCGGCAGAGCAAACCCAGAGCAGCGCCCGCGTGGTGGGTGGGCTGCTGGTGCTGCTGGCCATTGGCCTGGGCGCGCTGATCGCCTGGCGCATCACGGCCAGCATCACCGCCCCCATTGGCCGTGCGGTGGTGGTGGCCGAGCGCATTGCGCGCGGCGACCTCACCTCGCAGGTCGAAGTGCGCATTCACGACGAAACCGGCCGCCTGCTCGAAGCCATTGCCGCCATGCAAGAACGCCTGCGCACCCTGGTGGGCGAAATCGGGCAGACCGCCGACTCCATCCTGGTGGCCAGCTCCGAGGTCGCCTCGGGCAACCTGGACCTGAGCCAGCGCACCGAGCAGACCTCGCACAACCTGCAAAGCGCGGCCAGCTCGCTGGTGGACCTGACCGGCACGGTGTCGCAAAGCGCCGACTCGGCCCGCCAGGCCAACCAGCTCGCGTCCACCGCGTCCGATGCGGCCACACGCGGCGGCGAGGTGGTGGGCCAGGTGGTGCGCACCATGGACACCATCAGCGCCAGCTCGCGCAAGATCGCCGACATCATCAGCGTGATCGATGGCATCGCGTTCCAAACCAACATCCTGGCGTTGAACGCCGCCGTGGAGGCCGCCCGCGCGGGCGAGCAGGGCCGAGGCTTTGCGGTGGTGGCGGGCGAGGTGCGCAACCTCGCGGGTCGCTCGGCCCAGGCGGCGCGCGAGATCAAGGCCCTGATCGGAACCAGCGTGGACCAGGTGCAGGAAGGCAGCACACTCGTCAACCACGCCGGCAAGACCATTGAAGAACTGGTGCAGTCGGTGCGCCGCGTGTCCGACATCATGGGCGAGATCACGGCCGCCACGCAGGAGCAAAGCCAGCGCATCGGCCATGTGAGCCAGTCGGTGGGCGCACTGGAAGAAATGACCCAGCAGAACGCCGCACTGGTGGAAGAAGGCGCGGCCGCTGCCGACAGCCTCAAGGACCAGGCCGGGCGCCTGACGCAGATGGTGGGCACCTTCCGCCTCTCGCGCAACGACGGCGGCGATGAAGACAGCTGGGGTACCGCCACCCCCGCCGCAGCACCGGCGCCGGTGCCGGCGCCCACACGCACCACAGCCCCGCGCCCACTGGCCTCGGCCCCATCGCGCGCTCCTGCACTGCCGCGCAGCTGACGGGACTTTCCCACGGGCGTGCGCTCCTAGAGGGAAAGCGCACAGCGCCTCAGGGGGCGGTCACGCTGGACCGAAGCGCCGCCAGGTCCAGCACGCGCAGGCCTCCGTACTCCACACGAATGGCGCCTTGCGCTTCCAGCGCAGACAGCGCCTCGTTCACCCGCTGGCGTGACAGTCCCACCAAATAGGCCAACTCCTGCTGCGTGATGCGCAGCACCTCGCCCACGCCCGGGTACAGCACCGGGTTGAACAGCGAGGCGAGGCTGCGGGCCACGCGCACGTCGGGGTTGTTCAGGCGGTCGATTTCGCGGGCTGCGATGAACTGACCCAGGCGCTCGTTCAGCTGGTTCATCACGAAGCGGTTGAAGCCGATGGAGTGGTCCAGCAGCCAGTGAAAGCTGTCGATGGGCAGCCCCGCCACCACGCTCTTGCGCAGGGCCTGGATGTTGTAGCGGTAGGGTTCGCGCTTGATGGTGGTGCCCTCGCCAAACCAGCCGCCGGGCGGCAGGCCCGCATAGGTCATGGTCTGCCCCTGGGCGTTGTCGGTGCTCATTTTGAGCAGGCCCTCCACCACCCCAAACCAGTAGGTCACCGGGCGCCCGACGCGGCACACATAGTCGCCCGGTTTGGCATCCCCCACCAGCAGCGATGCCACCGCGCGCTCCCGCTCGGCGGGCAGCAGCAGAGGAAGCCACGGAATGCCTTCCAGCTCCTGCGGCGTGGGCGAACGGCGCCGCTGGTGCAGCGACAAGTCCTGGTGGGTGCGTGGGTCCATGGCGCAAAGGTTCTCACGAATAAGGGCGCCCCGCAGCCGCCTGGGCATGCGGGAATACCACGACCCCAATTGTCGTCAGACCGACAAAAAAATGCCAATCGTGACGGGATGATGTCGCCTCGCGCCCCTGCCACCTACGGAGGGCGCCCCGAGGAGACAAGCACCATGACCCAACCATCTTCCACCACCGCACGCCCCCTCCACCCCGCGCCCACCACGCCGCGCCCCCTGGCCCGCCGCCAGGTGCTGGCTGCCGCTGCCGCCACCGCAGCGGCCGTGGGCCTGCCCGGGCTGGGCTGGAGCGGCGCAGCCCGCGCGCAGGAGGGCGCCATCAAGATCGCACAGTCCACCGCCCTCACCGGCCCGCTGGGCGATCTGGGCTCGGCCATGCACCAGGGCGCCAAGGCCGCGTTTGCGGGCATCAACGCGCGCGGCGGCGTGCACGGCAAGGCCATTGAACTCGTCACCCAGGACGACACCTACGACGTGCCCAAGGCGCTGGCCAATGTGGAGCAGTTCCTGGCCGACCCTGGGTACTTTGCGCTGTTCAACTGCATGGGCACACCCATGATCGACGCCATGCTGCCCAAGGTGATCGAAAGCGGCATCCCGTTTTTTGCGCCCTTCACCGGCGCGCAGCTCAGCCGCACCAAGAACGCCCGCAACGTGTTCAACATCCGCGCCAGCTATGCCGACGAGGCCGAGAAGCTGGTGCAGCACCTGTCCACCATCGGCATCCAGCGCATCGGCATCGTCTACCAGAACAACTCGTTCGGCAAAGAGGTGTTCAACGCCGCCAAGCAGTCGATGGACCGGCTCAAGCTGCCCGAAGCCGTCACGGTGACCGTGGAGAACAATGCCTCGGACGCGGGCAGCGCCGCCGCCAAGCTGGCCGGCGGCAACCTGGAGGCCATCGTGATCGGCCTCGCGGGCAAGCCCACGCTGGAGTTTGTGAAGGCGTTCCGCGCGCTCAAGCGGGGCGTGACGCTGTACGCGCTGTCGGTCATGGGCACCCCGGCCACCGTCAAGGCCCTGGGTGCGGACGCCACGGGCATGGCGATTTCGCAGGTGGTGCCCCTGCCCTCCAACGTGGTGATGCCCGTGGTGCGCGAGTTCCAGGCCGCCTGGAAGGCCTCGGGCGCCACGGCCGAGCCTTCGCATCTGGCGCTGGAGGGCTACATCAACGCCCGCGTGTTTGCCGAGGCCTTGCAGCGCGCAGGCCGCAACCCCACCCGCGCAGCCTTCATCGACGCCACCTGGAACCTGAAAAAGTGGGACCTGGGCGGGTTCGAGATCAGCGCCAGCACCCCGGACCGCAACGCCTCGCGCTTTGTCGAACTCACGCTGGTGGGACGCGATGGGCGGTTCCTGCGATAGCCCGAAGGGCCCGCCGGTGGCACGCTGATGATAGGGGCGCGCTGCGGCGGGGCCGCCCATGCAATTGCTATAAATCAGATAGCTATCAGCGCATATTGCACTAGCGCTACCGGCCGATTTCGCCCAAATACTGCTATTGCGACGCCAGCCCGTACCGGTAGCCCTTGAACGACCAGATGGTGCGGCCGGGCTCGATCTTCTCCAGCAACAGGCCCGGCCCGGCCGGGTCTCCTTCGTGCAGCACCTGGCCGTTGACGATGGCCATGCGGTACACCGGGTTGCTGGAATAGGTGACCCCAGAAATCTTGAGTGACGGCAGCTGCGCCCGCACGGCCTCGGGCAGATCGGCTTGCGCAAACACGGTGCCGGTCGCGGCCGGGGATGCAGCAGGAGCGGGGTTGGCCAAGGCTACGTCTGCAGCACGCGGCGCGGGGGCTGCGGACGTGCGCTCGCGCGGGGCGGGCGCAGCAGGGCGCGGCCGCTCGGGGTCGGCGGCAGGGGAACGCGGCGCTACGGAGGGGCTGGGCGCGGGCGCGGGCGCAGGCCGCTCCCGCTGCGGTGCCGCCGCGCGCGGCGCGGGTGCCGGAGGGGGCGTTACCGCTGGCGCCACGGCAGGGGCCGGTTCCGGGGAGGCCACGGCAGCGGGTGGCGCCGTGGACGCTACCGCCGGCATGGACGGAGCCACGGCCGCAGGAGTAGCAGGCGCTGCAGCCACCACGACGGCACCCGCAGGCACCGGCCGCTGCAAGACCCACCAGGTGCCGCCAGCCGCTACGGCGGCCACAGCAACCACCGCCACAGCCACCAGCACCGGGCTGATGAATGACCGCCCGGCCACCGGCACGGCACCCGGCACAGGCACCGCCGGGGTATGGATGCCGGGCACGGCGCCACGGCCCCGTTCGGCTTCTGCGCGCCGCAGCGCGTCAAGGATGTAAGACACTGGGTTCAGCCTCCGGTGCGCAAGCGCGGTTCGCTCACGCCGTTGACACGGTTGAGCAGCATGAGGGTCAAGGGCCCCGCCCGGCCGTCCGGGGTCACCCCCTGGGCCAGCTGGAAGCGCTGGATGCGTGCCTGGCGCTGGGCCGGCGTGGTCGTACGGCCCGCGGCCGGTGCGCCAACGCGCGAGCCACCGGCCGCAGTCGTCGCCAGCTGCTGGTCCAGCCAGGCGGCGCCGGCAGCGGTCTCCGCCAGGTCGCCCTTGTCGGGCATGTCGGGCGGCGTGCGCCACAGCGTGGCCATGTCGCCACGCCACACCTGCGCCAGCTCGGCCACCGGCACGCGCACCGCACGGCCCGCGCCTTCGAGCGTGGCCATGTCGCCGTCCAGACGGCGCAGCACGGCCGAGACGGCCACATCGCCCTCTTCGGACGGAAACAGCGTGAGCAGCACCGGGCGATCGATCTGCCGCACCAGGTTCAGGCCCGCGCGGCGGTTGCGGTAGCAACGCAGGCCGTCGCGCGGCAAGGTGGCGCAGGCATCGGCCCCGTCGGCCACGCTGGCCCCCCAGGCCGAGGCCAGCGCCTGCCAGGCCGCGTTGTCGCTGGCGGGCAGTGCGGCCACAAACTGCTGCAGGTCCGACATGGCCACCGGCGCCGCGACGCGCGGGGCCGAAGCCCCTGCCGCGGGCGCCGTGGGTGTTGTAACCGCTGCAGTGCTGGCAGCACTGCTGGGCGGGGTACTGGGCGGGGCGCTGGATGGCGCGCTGGCAGATGTTTGGCTGGCCGTGGCGCCCGCAGGCGCGGTGGATGACACGACGCCCTGCCGAGACCATTGCGGCCAGGTCCCCAGTGCCCAGCCGCCCGCCACCAGCGCGGCACCCGCCGCCACACCCAGGCCGGCCACCGCCCAGCGGGGCCACTGGCCCCGGGCGCTGCGCGCTGCAGCGGCCGACGCGGGTGCATCAAACACCTCAGCCGCCGCACGCTGGACGATGCGGGCACTGACCTCGCGCACCCCGGCCGCGTAGGCGCCCAGCAGCGCCCGGTCGCACAGCAGGTTGATGCGCCGGGGAATGCCGCGCGACAGCGCATGCACCCGCCGCAGGGCGCTGCGACTGAAGGGCAGCGGCCCTTGCAGGCCCGCCACGGCCAGGCGGTGGGCGATGTATTGCTGGGTTTCCTGCGCGCTCAGCGCATCGAGGTGAAAGCGCGCAATCACGCGCTGGGCCAGTTGCTCCAGCGCAGGGCTGGCGACCATGGTGCGCAGTTCGGGCTGGCCGATGAGGATGATCTGCAGCAGCTTGCGCTCGCTGGTTTCCAGGTTGGTCAAGAGGCGCAACTGCTCCAGCACGTCGGCCGACAGGTTCTGCGCCTCGTCAATGATCAGCACCGTGTTGCGCCCGGCGCCATGCGCCGCGAGCAGCGATGCATTGAGCGGGTCGATGTAATCCTTGACCGTTTCCACCCCGGCCACCGAGGGCTGGTGCGGTACGCCAAACTCGTCGCAAATGGACCGCAGCAGCTCGCCCACCGTGAGCTTGGGGTTGAAGATGTAGGCCACATCGCAGTGCGACGGGATCTGCTCCAGAAAGCAGCGGCACACGGTGGTCTTGCCCGCCCCCACCTCACCGGTCAGCAGCACAAAACCGCCGCCCGCGTCCAGGCCGTACAGCAGGTGCGCCAGCGCCTCGCGGTGCCGCTCGCTCATGAACAGGTAGCGGGGGTCGGGGGCGATGGAGAACGGCGGGTGCTGAAGGCCGAAGAACGGGGCGTACATGCCCCGGAGGATACCGCCCGCCCGTGGGCAGGGTTTTACCCACCCAGGAGTTACCCCTAAATTGTCGTCGGCAAGACAAGATGGCGTCAAAGTGGGTCCTAGCATTCCCCCATCGCGCAATCACAAGCTTGCGCGCCCGGCAGTCACCGGGCTGACACCTTCTCACTTTCAGGAACCTGCAATGTTGACCACGTTCCCGCAACTGCTGCTCAAGCACGCCGCCGAGCGCCCCGAGGCCCCGGCCCTGCGCGAAAAAGAATATGGCATCTGGCAAACCCACAGCTGGGCAGACCTGGTGCGCCTGGTGGAACAGGTGGCCGCCGGCCTGCACCTGGCGGGCCTGAAGCGCCACGAGCACATGGTGGTGGTGGGAGCCAACCGCCCCCGCCTGTACGCCACCATGCTGGCCGCGCAGTCGCTGGGCGCCATCCCCGTGCCGCTGTACCAGGATGCGGTGGCAGCCGAATGCATCTTCCCGCTGAACAACGCCGAGGTGCGCTTCTGCCTGGTGGAAGACCAGGAGCAGGTGGACAAGCTGCTCGAAATCCGTGAGCAGTGCCCGCAGATTTCCAACATCTACTTTGACGACCCGCGCGGCCTGCGCAACTACTCGGAGCCCGGCCTGGCTTCGCTGGACGCCCTGATCGAATCTGGCAAGGCCTTTGCGGCAAAAAACCCCGGCTGGTTCAAGGCCGAAGTGGCCAAGGCCCAGCCCGGCGACGTGGCCGCGATGTTCTTCACCTCGGGCACCACGGGCAACCCCAAGGGAGTGGTGCACACCCACAGCACGCTGCTGGACCGCGCCAGCGCGGGCGCCGAATTTGACAAGCTCACCAGCAGCGAAGAAGTGCTGGCCTACCTGCCGCCCGCCTGGATCGGCCAGAACATCTTCAGCTACGCCCAGTGGCTGGCTTGCGGCTACGTGGTCAACTGCCCCGAGTCGGCGAGCACTGTGACCATCGACCTCAAGGAAGTAGGCCCCACCTACTACTTTGCGCCGCCGCGCATTTTTGAAGGCTTGCTGACCAGCGTGATGATCCGCATGGAAGACGCAGGCGCCTTGAAGCGCAAGATGTTCGAGGCCTGCATGCGCGTGGCCAAGCGCGTGGGCCCAGCCCTGATGGACGGCGAGCCCGTGGGGACGCTGGACCGCATCAAGTACGCGCTGGGCAATGTGCTGGTGTACGGCCCGCTGCGCAACAACCTCGGCTTCAGCCGCGTGCGGGTGGCCTACACGGCGGGCGAGGCCATTGGCCCGGACCTGTTCACCTTCTATCGCTCCATCGGCATCAACCTCAAGCAGCTGTACGGCTCCACCGAAACCGCTGTGTTCGTGTGCCTGCAGCCCGACAACCAGGCCCGCGCCGACACGGTGGGCGTGCCGATTCGTGGCGTGCAGATCAAGGTGGCCGACAACGGCGAGATCATGGTCAAGTCCGCTGGGCTCCTCAAGGAGTACTACAAGAACCCCGCCGCCACGGCCGAGGTGCTGACGGCGGACGGCTGGTACCACACCAGCGACGCAGGTTTTCTGGATGCGCACGGCCACCTCAAGATCATCGACCGCGTCAAGGACGTAGGCCGCATCATGGGTGGTGCCAACGACGGTGCCATGTTTGCGCCCAAGTACGTGGAGAACAAGCTCAAGTTCTTCCCGCACATCAAGGAAGTGGTGGCCCTGGGCGACAAGCGCGAGAAGGTGTGCGTGATGGTCAACATCGACTTCGACGCCGTGGGCAACTGGGCCGAGCGCCGCAACCTGCCCTACGCCGGCTACACCGACCTGGCGCAAAAGCCCGAGGTGTACGAACTGATCCGCGAATGCATCGAGAAGGTGAACGCCGACCTGGCGGGCGACAGCATGCTGGCTGGCAGCCAGGTGAGCCGCTTCCTGGTGCTGCACAAGGAGCTGGACGCTGACGACGGCGAACTCACCCGCACCAACAAGGTCCGCCGGGGCTTCATTGCCGAGAAGTACGGCGTGCTCGTCGATGCGCTGTACGCAGGCCGCACCGAGCAGTACATCGAGACCCAGGTCAAGTTCGAGGACGGCCGCACCGGCAGCGTGAGCGCCACGCTCAAGATCTCGGACGCCAAGACCTTCACCCCCGTCAAGACCGCCGCATGAAACCCGCGCTCTACCCGCTGGAGAAGCCCCCCACCATGACCACCAAAAAGATCGGCGACGTCATCCTCGACGTCAAGAACATCAGCCTCCGGTTTGGCGGGGTGAAGGCACTCACCGACATCTCTTTCAATGTGAAAGAGCACGAGATCCGCGCCATCATCGGCCCCAATGGTGCGGGCAAAAGCTCCATGCTCAACTGCATCAACGGCGTGTACACACCGTCCGAAGGCTCCATCACCTTCCGGGGCAAGACGTTTGACCACATGAACTCGCGCCAGGTGGCCGAGATGGGCGTGGCGCGCACCTTCCAGAACCTGGCGTTGTTCAAAGGCATGAGCGTGATCGACAACATCATGACCGGCCGCAACCTCAAGATCAAAAGCAACCTGCTGATGCAGGCGCTGCGCATCGGCCCGGCCGAGCGCGAGGAAATCCGCCACCGCGAATACGTCGAGCACATCATCGACTTCCTCGAAATCCAGGCCTACCGCAAGACCCCCGTGGGCCAGCTGCCCTACGGCCTGCAAAAGCGCGTGGACCTGGGCCGGGCCCTGGCCATGGAGCCGCAGGTGCTGCTGCTCGATGAACCCATGGCCGGCATGAACGTGGAAGAGAAGCAGGACATGTGCCGCTTCATCCTGGACGTGAACGACGAGTTCGGCACCACCATCGTGCTCATCGAGCACGACATGGGCGTGGTGATGGACATCAGCGACCGCGTGGTGGTGCTGGACTACGGCAAGAAGATCGGCGACGGCACGCCCGACGAAGTGCGCAGCAACGAAGACGTGATCAGTGCCTACCTCGGCACCTCGCACTGATCAGGAGACGACAACATGGCATTCTTTCTCGAAACACTGATCGGCGGCCTCATGGCCGGCATGCTGTATTCGCTGGTGGCGCTGGGCTTTGTGCTGATCTACAAGGCTTCGGGCGTGTTCAACTTTGCGCAGGGCGCCATGGTGCTGTTCGCAGCCCTGGCCATGGCCCGCTTTGCCGAATGGATTCCGCAGTGGACCGGCATCACGAACCCCATCGTGGCCAACCTGGCGGCCTTTGTGATTGCCGGCGCCATCATGTTTGTGGTGGCCTGGCTGATTGAGAAGCTGGTGCTGCGCCATCTGGTGAATCAGGAGGGCGCCACGCTGCTCATGGCCACGCTGGGCATCACCTACTTCATGGAAGGCCTGGGCCAGACGCTGTTCGGCAGCAACATCTACAAGATCGACGTGGGCATGCCCAAGGACCCGATCTTTGCGCTGGAGTCCATGTTCCAGGGCGGCATCCTGATCAACAAGGAAGACGTGATCGCCGCCGCCATCGCCGCTGCACTGGTGGCCCTGCTGTCGGTGTTTTTCCAGAAGACCTCCACCGGCCGCGCCCTGCGCGCTGTGGCCGACGACCACCAGGCGGCCCAGTCCATTGGCATTCCGCTCAACCGCATCTGGGTGATCGTGTGGTGCGTGGCGGGTGTCGTGGCCCTGGTGGCCGGAATGATCTGGGGCAGCAAGCTGGGCGTGCAGTTCTCGCTGACTACGGTGGCGCTGCGTGCGCTGCCGGTGGTGATCCTGGGCGGCCTGACTTCGGTGCCCGGCGCCATCATCGGCGGGCTGATCATCGGCGTGGGCGAGAAGCTGTCGGAGGTGTACCTGGGCCCCTACGTGGGCGGGGGCATCGAGATCTGGTTTGCGTATGTGCTGGCGTTGGTGTTCCTGCTGTTCAGGCCGCAGGGGTTGTTTGGCGAAAAAATCATTGATCGCGTGTGAAACACGTGATCCGCCCGGAGGGTGCTTCGCGCAGCGAAGAATGATTTTTCGGCGGAGGGCACGCAGTGCCCGTAGCCAAAAGATCACCACCCCGAAGGTTCACAAGGAGAAATAAAACATGCTCTACCGCGAAAACGGCCAGTTCAAGACCAGCTACCGCGCTGACCAGCAGATCTTCCCGATCGCGCAGGACCGCCTAGCCATCGGCATCATCCTGGCCATCGCCTTCATCGCCGTGCCCATGCTGGCCAGCGACTACATCTTCCGCGCCATCCTGATCCCCTTCGTCATCATGGCGCTGGCAGCCCTGGGGGTGAACATCCTCGTGGGCTACTGCGGCCAGATCTCGCTGGGTTCGGGCGCCTTCATGGCCGTAGGGGCCTATGGAGCCTACAACTTCTTCGTGCGCTTTCCGGGCATGCCGCTGATTCCGGCGCTCATCCTGGGCGGGCTGTGCGCCACGTTCTTTGGCATCCTGTTCGGGCTGCCCAGTCTGCGCGTCAAGGGCCTGTACCTGGCGGTGGCGACGCTGGCCGCGCAGTTCTTCAGCGACTGGATGTTCCTGCGCATCAAGTGGTTCACCAACAACTCCGACTCGGGCTCGGTGTCGGTCACCAACCTGCAGGTGCTGGGCATGCCCATCGAAAGCGCCACCAGCAAATACCTCTTCTGCCTGGCCATTCTGGTGGTGGTGGCCCTGCTGGCCAAGAACCTGGTGCGCGGCGCGATTGGCCGCGAGTGGATGGCCATCCGCGACATGGACGTGGCCGCGGCCGTGATTGGCATCCGCCCCATGTACGCCAAGCTCAGCGCGTTTGCCGTCAGCTCCTTCATCGTGGGCATGGCCGGTGCGCTGTGGGCCTTTGTGCACCTGGGCGCCTGGGAACCTGCGGCGTTCTCGGTGGAAGTGTCCTTCCGCCTGCTGTTCATGGTGATCATCGGCGGACTGGGCTCCATCATGGGCGGCTTCTTTGGCGCGGCCTTCATCGTGGTGCTGCCCATCGTGCTCAACCAGTTCCTGCCCGCCTTCATGGGGCTGTTTGGCATCGAGGTGTCCACGGCGGGCGTGTCGCATGCCGAGCTGATGATCTTCGGTGCGCTGATCGTGTGGTTCCTGATCGTGGAGCCCCATGGCCTGGCCAAGCTCTGGTCCACCGCCAAGCAGAAGCTGCGCCTGTGGCCCTTCCCGCACTGATCAGACCGCGCTGCAGGAAACCCCTTACTCGCAAGTCCTGATACGAGCCTGTTGCATTGCCGCGTTAACTGTCTGTCTGTCGTGTTTTTTCCCGTGCTTCAACACATTCATCCAAAGGAGACATCCATGAAGCTTTCGAAAATCGTGATCGCCGCTGCGGTGGTTGCTGCCGGTGCCTCGTCCATGGCGACGAGCGCCTTCGCACAAGCCAAGGAGCAGTTCTTCCCGCTGCTGTCGTACCGCACGGGCCCCTACGCACCCAACGGTGTGCCATGGGCCAACGGCAAGCAGGACTACATCAAGATGATCAACGCCCGCGACGGGGGCATCAACGGTGTGAAGCTCACTTTTGAAGAATGCGAAACGGGCTACGCCACCGACCGTGGCGTGGAGTGCTACGAGCGCCTGAAGAGCCGCCCCGGCGTCTCGCTGTTCGACCCCCAAGCCACCGGCATCACCTTTGCGCTGACCGAAAAAGCCCCCGTGGACAAGATCCCGCTGATGACGCTGGGCTACGGCCTGTCGGTGGCGCAGGACGGCCAGGCGTTCAAGTGGAACTTCCCCTTCATGGGCAGCTACTGGACCGGCGCTGACATCCTGATCCAGCACATCGGCAAGGCCAATGGCGGCCTGGACAAGCTCAAGGGCAAGAAGATCGCGCTGGTGTACCACGACAGCCCCTTCGGCAAGGAGCCCATTCCGCTGCTGCAGGAGCGCGCCAAGATGCACGGCTTTGAGCTGCAGATGCTGCCCGTGACCGCCCCCGGCGTGGAACAAAAAGCCACCTGGCTGCAAGTACGCCAGAGCCGTCCCGACTACGTGCTGCTGTGGGGCTGGGGCGTGATGAACTCCACCGCCCTGAAGGAAGCCCAAGCCACGGGCTACCCCCGCGACAAGATGTACGGCGTGTGGTGGGCCGGTGCCGAGCCCGATGTGCGTGACGTGGGCGAAGGTGCCAAGGGCTACAACGCACTGGCGCTGAACACCTCGGGCCAGCAGCCCAAGGTGATCCAGGACATCCTGAAGCACGTGCACGACAAGGGCCAGGGCACGGGTCCCAAGGACGAAGTGGGCTCGGTGCTGTACACGCGCGGCGTGATCATCCAGATGCTGGCCGTCGAGTCGGTGCGCCGCGCCCAGGAGCGTTTTGGCAAGGGCAAGGTCATGACCGGCGAGCAAGTGCGCTGGGGCATGGAAAACCTGGCCCTGGACCAGAAGAAGCTGGACGCGCTGGGCTTTGGCGGCGTGATGCGTCCGCTGTCCACCAGCTGCGCCGACCACATGGGCTCCACCTGGGCGCGCGTGCACACCTGGGATGGCAGCAAGTGGAACTTCTCGTCCGACTGGTACCAGGCCGATGAGCAGATCCTGAAGCCCATGGTCAAGGCCGGTGCGGACAAGTACCTGGCCGACAAGAAGATGACGCGCCGCGACGCAGCGGACTGCCAGAGCTAAGTACATCCCCCTGAGCGGCTTTGCCGCTTCCCCCTTCTCTCTTAGCGCTTCGCGCTGCGGGAAGGGGGACAACGCCAGCGCGGCGGGGCGGCCCTTGCGCGGCGTTCCTCGCTAAGGCCGCGACAGTTTTTACGGCCAGTGAACAGCGGTTGCTTTTTTTGGCAGCCGCCAATCCAAAGGGTTGACCCACAGCCTTTTGGATTGGTACAGGAAGGCAAGACCATGGACTCCAACAGCAACATCGTTCTCAACGTCAACGGCATCGAAGTCATCTACAACCACGTGATCCTGGTGCTCAAGGGCGTCTCGCTGCAGGTGCGCGAGGGCTCCATCGTGGCCATCCTGGGGGGCAACGGGGCGGGCAAGACGACGACCTTGCGCGCCATCTCCAACCTGCTGCAGGGTGAGCGGGGCGAGGTGACCAAGGGCAGCATCGAGCTGCGTGGCGAGCGCATCGAGAACCTCTCGCCCGCCGACCTGGTGCAGCGCGGTGTGGTGCAGGTGATGGAGGGGCGGCACTGCTTTGCCCACCTGACCATCGAAGAGAACCTGATGACCGGCAGCTACACCCGCACCAGCAAGGCAGAGATCGCGGCCAATCTGGAGAAGGTCTACAACTACTTCCCGCGCCTCAAGACGCGCCGCACCTCGCAGGCCGCCTACACCTCGGGCGGCGAGCAGCAGATGTGCGCCATCGGCCGCGCACTCATGGCCAACCCCAGCATGGTGTTGCTGGACGAGCCTTCGATGGGCCTCGCGCCGCAGATCGTGGAGGAGGTGTTCAACATCGTGAAGGACCTGAACACCAAGGAGAAGGTCACCTTCCTGCTGGCCGAGCAGAACACCAACATGGCGCTGGAGTATTCGGACTACGGCTACATCATGGAAAGCGGCCGCGTAGTGATGGACGGCGCTGCCAGCGACCTGGCCAACAACGAGGACGTCAAGGAGTTCTACCTGGGCGTGGGCGGCGGCGAGCGCAAGAGTTTCAAGGACGTGAAGAGCTACAAGCGGCGTAAGCGCTGGCTTGCTTAGGGTGCCCCCTGAGGCGCTGACGCGCCTTCCCCCTCAGGGGGACGCACCCGGTGGCCTGGCAAAGCCAGTTCCACGGGTGCGCTGACCTTCGGCAGCGCGGGCGACCAGGGCAGTAATCCTTTTCAGACACTGAACGAATTCACTCTTAATTTCATAGCTGCTTGCGCTTTATGGATAAGCGCTAGAGGCTGATTTCATTCAAAACCACCTTCTCACAAGGAACCCAGGCATGAGCACGTTCTATGACGCCCTGGAAACGCGCAGCCCCGCCGAGCGTGAAGCGGGCTTGATGGCGGCGCTGCCGCAGCAGATCGCCCATGCCCAGAAGGCGTCGCCCGCCTTTGCCAGCATCCTGGCGGGCGTGGATGCATCGGCCGTCACCAGCCGCGCGGCGCTGGCGCAACTGCCCGTCACGCGCAAGTACGAGCTGCTGGAGCGGCAGCAGGCGGGCCGCGCTGCCAATGTGTTTGGCGGCTTCAGCGCGCTGAACTTCGGACCCGGCATGACCCGCGTGTTCGCCAGCCCCGGCACCATCTACGAGCCCGAGGGCACACGGCGTGACTACTGGCGCATGGCGCGCGCGATCCACGCGGCGGGCTTTCGCAGCGGCGAGCTGATCCACAACAGCTTCAGCTACCACTTTGTACCTGCAGGTTCGATGATGGAGACCGGCGCCCACGCGCTGGGCTGCACCGTGTTCCCCGGCGGCACCGGCCAGACCGAGCAGCAGGTGCAGGCCATGGCCGAGCTGAAACCGGCGGGCTACATCGGCACGCCCAGCTTTCTGAAAATCATTGTCGAGAAGGCCGCCGAGATGGGCGTGGCCCTGCCCACCGTCACCAAAGCGCTGGTGTCGGGCGAGGCGTTTCCGCCCTCGCTGCGCGACTGGTTTGCCGAGCGCGGCATCGCGGGCTACCAGTGCTATGCCACGGCAGACCTGGGCCTGATTGCCTATGAAACCTCGGCACGCGAAGGCCTTGTGCTGGATGAAGGCGTGATTGTAGAGATCGTGCGCCCCGGCACCGGTGACCCGGTGCCCGAGGGCGAAGTGGGCGAGCTGGTCATCACCACGCTCAACCGCGACTACCCGCTGGTCCGCTTTGGCACCGGCGACCTGTCCGCCGTGCTGCCCGGCCAGTGCCCCACCGGTCGCACCAATACGCGCATCAAGGGCTGGATGGGCCGGGCCGACCAGACGACCAAGGTGCGCGGCATGTTCGTCCATCCGGGGCAGATCGCCACCATTGCGCGCCGCTTTCCCCAGGTGCAGCGCGCCCGGCTTGTGGTCAGCGGCGAAATGGCCAACGACCAGATGGTGCTGCAGGTCGAAACCACCGAGACCGCCGAGGGCCTGGCCCACCAGCTCAGCGACGCGATCCGCGAGGTGACCAAGCTGCGCGGCGAGGTGCAGATGGTGCCCCCCGGCACACTGCCCAATGACGGCAAGGTGATCGAAGACGCGCGCAGCTACAAATAGCTCTTTCAGCAGTTACGCCCGCCTGCCAGTGCGCACGCGCGCACTGGCAGGCGACCTGGGCGCCTGTTGAAGATCTCGCTGCGCAGGCCTGAGCGCACGGGCAGTGCGCGTACGGCACGCAAAAGATGTGTGTGCACATCAATCGATCAGACAGGGCATCCGGCCTTGCGACAGCGCAAAACAAGGCCATTTCGCACACGGGGGCACCGCAGTGTTTACCCTAACATTTGCTATCTATTGAGTAGCATTCAAGGCAATAAATACCAGCGCTGCCGGGCCATTTGGCTTAAAGACCATGCGGCCTGTGTGCTACGTACTATCCGCAATGTTGGCGGAAATGCCCCTCGCTATCATGGCCCGTCATTTACAGGAGCACCCATGAAAACAATGCTGAAACTCGCCCTCGTCGCTGCCGCTGCAGTGGCTGCCTTTGGCGCCCACGCGCAGGACTTCCCCGCCAAGGACAAGACGATCACACTCGTGGTGCCCTTTGCGGCCGGCGGCCCTACCGACCGCGTGGCCCGCGATCTGGCCGAAGCACTGCGTAAGCCGCTGGGTACCGTGGTGGTGGACAACACCGCCGGTGCCGGCAGCTCCATCGGCGCCGCCCGCGTGGCCCGCGCCAACCCGGACGGCTACACCCTGCTGCTCAACCACATCGGCATGTCCACCATGCCCGCGCTGTACCGCAAGCTGTCCTTCAGCGTGCCCAACGACTTTGAATACCTGGGCATGGTCAATGAAGTGCCCATGACGCTGATCGCACGCCCCACCATGCCAGCCAACAACTTCAAGGAGTTGACGGCCTGGATCCAGCAGAACAA
The DNA here is from genome assembly GCF_049331375.1 of Acidovorax sp. M14. NCBI lineage: Bacteria > Pseudomonadati > Pseudomonadota > Betaproteobacteria > Burkholderiales > Comamonadaceae > Acidovorax > Acidovorax sp. M14. The sequence goes on along the minus strand of NZ_CP186263.1, from coordinate 555,800 downwards.
GGGCAAGATCAACCTGGGCAACGCCGGCCTGGGCGCTGCGTCGCACCTGTGCGGCCTGATGTTCAAGTCCGCACTGCAAACGGACATGACCGATGTGCCCTACAAGGGCACGGCCCCTGCCATCACCGACCTGATCGGCGGCCAGATCGACCTGCTGTGCGACCAGACCACCAACACTACGAGCCAGATCGAAGGCAAGAAGGTCAAAGCCTATGCCGTGACCACCGCCAAGCGCCTCACAACCCCCGCGCTCAAGGACCTGCCTACCCTGGCGGAATCGGGCCTGAAGGACTTCAACGTGAGCATCTGGCACGGCCTGTACGCCCCCAAGGGCACACCCGCCGATGTGCAGAAGAAGATCAACGACGCCCTCAAGGTCGCGCTGAAGGACCCTGAGTTCATCAAGAAGCAGGAAGCCCTGGGCGCCGTCGTCATCACCGACAAGCGCATTGAAGGCCCTGAGCACAAGAAGTTCGTGGCCGCCGAGATCGACAAGTGGGGCGCCGTCATCAAGGCCGCAGGCACATACGCGGACTGATCCTCCCGCACCCGGTAGGGCTCTGAACGCAGCCCTGCCAGCACCTCCCCAAAGCCGCCACGTCGCACGACGTGTTGCGGCTTTTTTCATGGGCGCGGGTGGGCTGTTGAACGGACCGTGCGCGCGATATTGCGGGCTGCAGATGCCCTGCGCCACCAGGATTGGGGTTATCCATCTGCCCCCACTGCGCCAACGCGCGTAGAACCCCAGCAGACCTTTCTCTTCTCCCCGACATCAAGGATTGATCTCCATGGCACGCACTCCCCTCCACGCACCCACTCGCTCATCCGGCTCATCGGATGCCGCAACCGCTGCGCATCCACTCCACGCGCGCCGTCGCCAGGTGATGGCCCTGGCCGCCAGCACCGTTGCGCTGGCCTGCGCGGCGGCGCTGCTGCCCACCATGGCGCGCGCCCAGGGCGCATGGCCCACCAAGCCGGTACGCATCGTGGTGCCCTTTGCGCCCGGTGGCACCACCGACATCCTGGCCCGCGCCATGGCGCCCGAGCTGTCCAAAGCGTTCGGGCAGCAGTTCATCGTGGACAACCGCGCGGGCGCGGGCGGCAACGTGGGTGCAGAGTTGGTAGCCAAGTCTCCCGGCGACGGCTACACGCTGCTGATGGGCACCGTGGGCACCCACGGCATCAACCGCGCGCTGTACGCCAAGCTGCCCTACGACCCCATCAAGGACTTTGTACCTATCACCCTGGTAGCCGCCGTACCCAACGTGATGGTGATGAACGCCGACAAGGCCAAGGCCCAGGGCATTCACAACGTGCAGGACTTCATCCGCGTGGCCAAGGCCAACCCCGGCAAGATGAACATGGCCTCCAGCGGCAACGGCACGTCGATCCACCTGGCTGGCGAGCTGTTCAAGAGCATGACCGGTACCTTCATGCTGCACCTGCCCTACCGGGGCTCCGGCCCGGCACTGATGGACATGGTGGCGGGCAACGCGGACGTGATGTTCGACAACCTGCCCTCGTCCATGGCGCAGATCAAGGCCGGCAAACTCACCGCGCTGGCCGTGACCAGCTCTGAGCGCTCGGGTGCCCTGCCCGATGTGCCCACGGTGGAGCAGGCAGGCGGCCCCACGCTCAAGGGCTACGAGGCCAGTTCGTGGTTCGGCCTGCTGGCCCCAGCGGGTACGCCCCCCGACATCGTGAACCGCATTCAGCAGGAAGTCGCCAAGTCACTGGCCACCCCTGCCATGAAGGAGCGGCTGCTGGCCCAGGGTGCGATCCCCGGCGGCAACACGCCCGCAGAATTTGCCAAGCACATCGACAACGAGCACAAGAAGTGGGCGCAGGTGGTAAAGACCTCGGGCGCCAAGGTGGACTGACGGCAGACACTACTGCAACGGCGAAGATCGCAGCGTGGCCCGCGACGGATTGCTGAGGGTGGGTGGATGGGACTGGCAATGTCCTTTCGTCGCGAAGTGCGCATTGCGCGTTGTGTGAGTTGCGAACCCGCCTGCCCTCAGGTCATACGCCCCACACCACGTCCACATCTGCCGCCGCACTGCGCTTGAGCATCTCGATGAAGGGCGCTGCGCGCTGGCGCAGGCGCACCACGTCGTGGCGCTCCTCTGCGGCAGATTCATCGTTTTCCTGGGCTTCGGGCTGGGCCTCGTCGGCGATGACGGCGGCCTCCAGCGCAGCGATGGCGGCAGGGATTTGCGCAGCGGTCACGATGCCGCTGCTGCCAGGGGTCTTGCCGATGAGGGTCACGATCTGGCGCCCCTGGGGTTCGAGCATGATGAGGTCGGCAGTGGCGCGGGATTTGAACTTGTAGAGCATGGTCAAAGGCCTGTCAGAAAGGTTGTCAGAGAGGGTTTTAGAGAGAGCTTCAAAGCGGGTCTTACGGGCCGCGTACATATGGTCGCGGGTGAAGGGATAACTCGATTGTGCGCCGGGTAAAGCGCCCCTGGCGGTGTCGCCATCCGGCTTGATGGCCAGCATCTGGTGCAGCGCCATCCAGCCCCGTTCAAAGCCCAGGGCGCTGCCTGCGAGATACAAGCGGTAGGCACGCAAGACCTTATCCGCCTGCTCGGCGCCCGCTTGTGCGGACAGCACCCCACGGGCTGCCGGCAATCGGGCTTCGAGGCCATCGGACCATGCCCACAGCGTGCGCGCGTAATGCGGGCGCAGGTTCTCGGTATCCACCATCTCCAGGCCCGCGCGGGCCAGGTCCTGCAGCACCGTGCTCACATGCAGTAGCTCACCGCCCGGGAAGATGTACTGCTCGATGAAGTCGCCCATGCCGGCGCCCAACTGCGCGTTGTCGACGCCCCCGGCGGTGATGCCATGGTTCAGCACCAGCCCGCCCGGGCGCAGCAGACGCGCCACGGTGTTGAAGTAGCGGCCCATCTGCGCACGCCCCACGTGCTCGAACATGCCCACCGAGGCGATCTTGTCAAAGGGCTGGTCCACGTGCAACTCGCGATAGTCCACCAACTGCACGCGCACCCGTCCTCCTAGCCCTCGCTCGTGGATGAGCCGCAGCACATGCGCATGCTGGTTGCGCGATAACGTAATGCCGGTTGCGTCCACCCCGTAGTGTTCGGCCGCCCACAGCAGCAGGCCGCCCCAGCCCGCCCCAATGTCCAGGAACCGGTCGCCCGGCTGCAGCTGCAGCTTGCGGCAGATGTGGTCGAGCTTGGCCTCCTGCGCCTGGGTCAGGGTGAGGTCGGGTGACTGGTAGTAGGCGCACGAATACACGCGGCGCGGGTCCAGCCACAGCGCATAGAAGTCATCCGACAGGTCGTAGTGGAATTGCACCTGCCGCGCGTCATGCGCCAGCGTGTGTGCTGCCATGGACCGCGCGCGCCCCAGCACCCTGCGCCACCAGCCGTGGTGCTGGTCGCGTGCGGGGTCGCGTGTCAGCAGGCCGGTGGCTGCGGCCATCAGATCACGCATGCCGCCCTCGAGCGCCACGCGCCCCTCGACGATGGCGGCCCCGACATGGCCGATATCGCCGGATGCCAGCGCGACCAGCGCCATGCGGTCCCGAAAGCGCAGCACCACCGCCGGGTCGGGTGCGCCCAGGTGCTGGCCCGCCGGCAGCTCCACCGCCATGGGCACCGGCAGGGTCGCCAGCCGCCCCTCCAGGGTATGCAGCAAGTGCTTCATGCCAAGGATTCTTGAAGTCATGCTGCAGCGCGTCAACACGCAGCCCGGCTTTTCAGAGTCTGTCCTACAGCGGCGGCACGCTCTGGCGGCAGGGAGCAACCCCATTGACAGCATTTTGTTTAGGTCTAAACTATTTTGACATGAACATCCTCTGCATTGGCGGCGGGCCCGCCGGTCTCTATTTCGCCCTGCTGATGAAGCAGCAGAACCCCGCCCACCGCATCACGGTGGTCGAGCGCAACCGACCGTTCGACACCTTCGGCTGGGGCGTGGTGCTGTCCGACCAGACGCTGGCCAACCTGCAGGCGGCCGACGCGCCCACGGCCGCACTCATCGGCGATGCGTTCAACCACTGGGACGACATCGAGGTGTTCTTCAAGGGCCGCAGCGTGCGCTCCACCGGCCACGGCTTTTGCGGCATTGGCCGCAAGCGGCTGCTCAACATCCTGCAGGACCGGTGCCTGGCGGTCGGTGTGGAGCTGGTGTTCGAGACCGACGTGGCCGACGACCAGGCGCTCGCCGCGCAGTACGGTGCTGACTTGGTGATCGCCAGCGACGGCCTCAACAGCCGCATCCGCACCCGCTACGCGGCTACCTACCAGCCAGACATCGACCTGCGCCAGTGCCGCTTCGTGTGGCTGGGCACCAAGAAGAAGTTCGACGCTTTTACGTTTGCTTTCGAACAGACCGAGCATGGCTGGTTCCAGGCCCACGCCTACCAGTTCGACGCCGACACCTCCACCTTCATCGTCGAGACGCCCGAGGCCGTGTGGAAGGCCCACGGCCTGGACCAGATGGAGCAGCCCGATGCCATTGCATTCTGCGAAAAGCTGTTTGCCCAATACCTGGACGGCAACGCGCTCATCAGCAACGCCACGCACCTGCGCGGTTCGGCCAACTGGATCCGCTTTCCGCGTGTGATCTGCAACACCTGGGTGCACCGCGAGACCGTTGGCGGCAAGCGTGTGCCCATCGTGCTGATGGGCGACGCAGCGCACACGGCGCATTTCTCGATTGGCAGCGGCACCAAGCTCGCACTGGAAGACGCCATCGACCTCGCCAACGAGTTCGCCACCGGCCTGCCCATCGACGAAGTGCTGCAGCACTATGAAGCGCGCCGCAGCGTGGAGGTGCTCAAGATCCAGAACGCCGCGCGCAACAGCACCGAGTGGTTTGAAAACGTGGCGCGCTACGCCGGCATGCCCATTGAGCAGTTCACGTATTCGCTGCTCACGCGCAGCCAGCGCATCAGCCACGAGAACCTGCGGCTGCGCGATGCCGCATGGCTGGAGGGCTATGAGGCCTGGCTCGCGGGTGGCAAGGCCGCGATTCCGCCCATGCTCACGCCCTTCACCCTGAAAGACCTCACGCTCAAGAACCGCATCGTCGTCTCGCCCATGGCCACCTACAGCGCGGTCGAGGGCGTGCCGCAGGACTTCCACCTGGTGCACCTGGGCGCTAGGGCCCTGGGCGGCGCCGCGCTGGTGATGGTGGAGATGACCAGCCCCACGCCCGAGGGCCGCATCACCCCCGCCTGCCCCGGCCTGTGGAACGATGCGCAGCAAGCCGCCTTCGCGCGCATCGTGAACTTTGTGCACGGCAGCAGCACGGCCAAGATCGGCCTGCAGCTAGGCCACAGCGGTCCCAAGGGCTCCACGCGCGTGGGCTGGGAAGGCACGGACGAGCCGCTGGAGACCGGCAACTGGCCCCTGCTGGCGGCCAGCCCCATCGCCTATGGCGCGCAGAACCAGACACCTGCCGCCATGACCCGCGCCGACATGGACCGCGTGACCGCCGCGTTTGTGGACAGCGCCCGCCGCGCCGTGGCCTGCGGTTTTGACTGGCTGGAGCTGCATTGCGCGCATGGCTACCTGCTGGCCAGCTTTTTGAGCCCCGCCACCAACCAGCGTACCGATGCATACGGCGGCAGCCTGGAGAACCGCTGCCGCTACCCGCTGGAGGTGCTGACCGCGCTGCGCGCCGTGTGGCCGGCCGGCAAGCCGCTCTCCGTGCGCATCTCGGCGCACGACTGGCTCCCCGATGGCAACACCGCCGACGACGCCATCGCCATTGCGCGCATGTTCAAGGCGGCAGGCGCGGACCTGATCGACGTGTCCTCCGGCCAGACCACGCGCGACTCGCGCCCCGTCTACGGCCGCATGTACCAGACACCGTTTGCCGACCGCATCCGCAACGAGGTGGGCATTGCCACCATGGCCGTGGGCGCGATCACCGAGGCCGACCACGCCAACAGCATCGTTGCAGCCGGTCGGGCTGACCTGTGCGCCATCGCCCGCCCCCACCTGGCCGACCCGGCCTGGACCTTGCACGCCGCCGCGCAATTGAGCCCCGTGGCCGCAGCGCACACGGACTGGCCGGTGCAATACCACAGCGGCCGCGACCAAATGCTGCGCGAGATTGCCAAGCAAAAGCAGATGGCTGCACTGGCCGCACCGGCGCAGGAATCCAGCAAACCCGCAGCCATCGAGTAAACCCCATGGACCTCGAAGCCCGCCTGCACGGCGCCGCCCCCAGCGAACACCCAGAAGCCCTGCGCCTGTGGCTGCGCCTGCTCACCTGCACCCAGCTCATCGAAAAGCAGGTGCGCAGCCACCTGCGCGCGCAGTTCGACACCACCTTGCCGCGTTTTGACCTGATGGCGCAGCTGGAGCGTGCACCGGACGGCATGAAGATGAAAGAACTCTCGCGCCGCATGATGGTGACGAGCGGCAACATCACCGGCATCACCGACCAGCTCGTTGCCGAAGGGCTGGTTGAGCGCATGGACGTGGAGGGCGACCGCCGTGCGTACCTGGTGCGCCTGACGCCGCAGGGCCGCGAGCAGTTCAACACCATGGCGCGCCAGCACGAGCAATGGATCGTCGAAGCCTTCGCCACGCTGGGCGAGCGCGACATCGCCACCTTGTACCGCCTGCTGGGCAAGGTCAAAGAACACACACAAAATAACTCTTTGGAGACAGCCGAATGAAGCACTACATCGGGGCGAACAACCCCATGCGCGAGCAGTTCAACCCGCAAGCCAACTACGTGGCCGAACATTTCAGCTGGAGCTTTTCCGATGGTGTGGGCACCGTCACACTCAACCGGCCAGACCGCAAGAACCCGCTCACCTTCCAGAGCTATTCGGAGCTGCGCGACTTCTTCTACGCGCTGCGCTTTGCCACCGACGTGAAGGCCATCGTCGTCACCGGTGCGGGCGGCAACTTCTGCTCGGGCGGCGACGTGCACGAGATCATCGGCCCGCTGACCACCATGACCATGCCCGAACTGCTGGAGTTCACGCGCATGACCGGTGACCTGGTGAAAGCCATGCGCGCCTGCCCGCAGCCCGTGCTGGGCGCCATCGACGGCATCTGCGCCGGTGCGGGCGCGATGATGGCGCTGGCCTGCGACATGCGCTACGGCACCGAGGCGACCAAGACCGCGTTCCTGTTCACCCGCGTGGGCCTGGCCGGTGCCGACATGGGCGCCTGCGCGCTGCTGCCCCGCATGATCGGCCAGGGTCGCGCCAGCGAGCTGCTTTTCACTGGCCGCGCGATGACCGCGCACGAAGGCCTGGCCTGGGGCTTCTTCAACGACCTGTATGAAAGCGCCGACCTGCTGGCCAATGTGCAGGCCACAGCGCGCGCGCTGGCCGACGGCCCCACCTTTGCCCATGGCATGACCAAGACCATGCTGAGCCAGGAGTGGAGTATGACCATCGAGCAGGCCATCGAGGCCGAGGCGCAGGCCCAGGCCATCTGCATGCAGACCGAAGACTTCCGCCGCGCGTACGAGGCGTTTGCTGCCAAGCAGAAACCGATGTTCCAGGGGGACTAAAAACATGCACGTCGCCACGCCCCCCGCCCCTTGCCCGCCCTCCACGGCGCACCTGGCCCTGCCCTTCTTCGACGACGCGCACCGCGCGCTGGCCGAGGGCCTGGTGCCCTGGGCGGCCGAGCAAGAGGTCGATGAAACCGACGACCGCGCCGCCTGCCGCGACTGGGTGCATCGCCTTGGCGCGGGCGGCTGGCTGCGCTACTGTGTGCCGGCCGCGCACGGCGGCGCGCTGCCCGCACTGGACTCGCGCGCGCTGGTGCTGCTGCGCGAGACCCTGGCCTACCACTCGCCGCTGGCGGACTTTGCGTTTGCGATGCAGGGGCTGGGCAGCGGTGCGATCACGCTGGCGGGCAGCCCTGCGCAGCAGGCGCACTACCTGCAAGGTGTGGCGCGTGGCGAGCTGATTGCGGCGTTTGCGCTCAGTGAGCCCGAAGCCGGATCGGATGTGGGCGCTATGCAAACCATAGCTGCCAGCACAGATTCGACTAGCGCTACAGGCACTTTTTGCTTGAATGGGACCAAAACCTGGATCAGCAACGGCGGCATCGCCGACTTCTACTGCGTGTTCGCCAAGACCAACCCGAGCGGCGGCACGCGCGGCATCAGCGCCTTCATCGTCGATGCGAACACGCCAGGGCTGGACACCTCGCGCCATATCCATGTGATGGCGCCGCACCCGCTGGCCACGCTGCAGTTCAGCGACTGCAACGTGCCCGCCACAGCGCTGCTGGGTGAAGAAAACGGCGGCTTCAAGCTGGCCATGCGCACGCTCGACATCTTCCGCGCGTCGGTCGCCGCCGCTGCGCTGGGCATGGCGCGCCGCGCGCTGGCCGAGGCCGTGCACCACGCCCGCCAACGCCGCATGTTCAGCCAGACGCTCGCCGACTTTCAGCTCACGCAGGCCAAGATCGGCGAGATGGCCGCGCTGGTGGACAGCGCCGCGCTGCTCACCTACCGCGCGGCCTGGCAGCGCGACACCGGCCAGGCACGCGTGACGGCCGAAGCTGCGATGGCCAAAATGACCGCCACCGAGAACGCCCAGCGTGTGATCGACATGGCGCTGCAGTTGCACGGCGGGCGGGGCGTGGAAGTGGGCAGCAAGGTCGAATCGCTGTACCGCGACATCCGCTCGCTACGCATCTACGAAGGCGCGACCGAGGTGCAGCAACTGATCATCGGCAAGGCCGCTCTGCAGGAGTAAACGCATGAAAGCCCCCTCCGCCCAGCCCGACCATTTCGTGCACGACCGTCTGCCACCGCCTGAGGCCTGGCCCACGCTGCGCTACGACCTGCCCGAGCTACAGATCGCAGACCAGGCCAACCTCGTGCACGCCCTCTTCGAGCAGGCCGAGCGCGCTGGCCACATCGACCGCCCCCTGCTGCGCGGCCCGCACCGCACCTACACCTACCGCGACGCCCGCACCGAAGCCGCGCGCATTGCCGAGGTGCTCACGCAGGACCACGGCCTGGTGCCCGGCAACCGCGTGCTGCTGCGCGGCGGCAACACGGTGGAGATGGCGCTGGCCTGGCTGGGCACGGTCTACGCCGGTCTGATTGCGGTGGCCACAATGCCGCTGTTGCGCGCGGTGGAGCTGGGCAGCATCATCGACCGTGCCCAGCCCACGCTGGCGCTGTGCGACGGCCGCCTGCTGGCCGAGCTGCAGACGGCACAAACACAGCACCCGGTGCTGACCACCATCGTGCCCTTCCACACCGCGCCGGATGCGGCCGACCTGCTCCAGCGCGCACAGGCCAAGCCCGGCACCACGCCACCCTGCCCGACGGCGGCGGACGACATCGCGCTGATGGCCTTCACCTCGGGCACCACCGGCGCGCCCAAGGCCGCCGTGCACACGCACCGCGATGTGCTGGCGGGCTGCGAGGCCTGGCCGCGCCACGTGCTGCGCGCCACGCCCGACGACATCGTGGCGGGCTCGCCGCCGCTGGCATTCACCTTTGGCCTCGGTGGCTTGCTCGTGTTCCCCATGTGGGCGGGTGCCAGCGTGTACTTCCCCGACCAGCCCTACACGCCCGAAACCATGGTGCGGCTGATGCGCGAAGCGGGCGTGACCATCTGCTACACCGCCCCCACGTTCTACCGGCAGATGGCGCCGTTCGCCAAGCAGAGGGGCCTGCCGCAGCTGCGCACCAGCGTGAGTGCGGGCGAAGGCCTTCCGGACGCCACACGCCAGCTGTGGAAGGAGGCGACCGGCCTGGACATGACGGACGGCATTGGCGCCACCGAGATGTTCCACATCTTCATCTCTTCGCCCGGCGGGGAGAGCCGGCGCGGCGCCATCGGCAAGGTGGTACCCGGCTACACCGCCAAGGTGGTGGACGACGATGGCAACGAGCTGCCGCGCGGCACCGTGGGCAAGCTCGCGGTGATCGGCCCCACGGGTTGCAAGTACCTCGACGACCCCCGCCAGGCCAAGTACGTGAAGGACGGCTGGAACTACCCCGGCGATGCGTTCACGCAGGACGCGGACGGCTACTTCTTCTACCAGGCGCGCGACGACGACATGATCATCACCGCCGGCTACAACGTGGGCGGCCCCGAGGTCGAAGACGCCCTGCTGCGCCACCCGGCCGTGGCCGAGTGCGGGGTGATCGGCGTGCCCGACGAAGAGCGCGGCATGGTGGTCAAGGCCATCTGCGTCTTGAAGCCCGGGCACACGGGCGACGCCGCCATGGTCAAGACGCTGCAGGACCATGTGAAGGCCACCATCGCTCCGTTCAAATACCCACGCGTGGTGGAGTTTGTGACCGCACTGCCCCGCACCGAAACCGGCAAGCTGCAGCGCTTCAAGCTGCGCCAGGGTGCGGGCGCATCACACTCCGCCGCATTGCCCACTTCCACAAAAACAACATGACGATGAAAAACACCCTTTTGCAGCCCGAAGGCTGGGTCACCCCCAAGGGCTACGCCAACGGCGTGGCCGCACGCGGCACCATGGTCTTTACCGGCGGCCAGATCGGCTGGAACGCGCAGCAGCAGTTTGAGAGCGACGACTTCATTGCCCAGACCAAGCAGACGCTGCTGAACGTGCGGGCGGTGCTGGAGGCTGGCGGCGCAGGCCCCGAACACCTGGTGCGGCTGACCTGGTACGTGACCGACCGCAACGAATACAACAGCCGCCTGAAGGAGCTGGGGGCGGTCTACCGCGAGGTGCTGGGCAAGAACTTTCCGGCCATGGCTTGTGTGCAGGTGGCGGGGCTTATGGAAGAGCGCGCGAAGATCGAGATTGAAGCAACCGCTGTAATCCCGGACTGAGTTTTTCCAGCCACCGCTGCAGCGCTTGCCCGTACAGAATGAACGCCAGCGCTGCTCCAATCAACGGCAGCGCGGCAAACACCCAGCCCGTCAGCAGTTCGCCCCCCAGCGCCACGCCCACCAGCAAAGCCACTGCAGGGTTTACAAACGAATAGCTGCCTGCCAGCGCTGCGGAGGTGTTCTGCAGCAGCCACAGATACGCATTGAGCGCTACCAGCGTGCCAAACACCAGCAGGTAGACCCACGCCGCCCACGACTTGGCAGTGACCTGGCCCAGGGCGCTCAAAGGCTCGAACCACAACGCCACCACCAGCCCCATGGCGCCCCCCGCAAACCACTGCGCGGCCGATGCCATGGCGGGCGCGGGCAGCGACAGCTTGCGCGAGGCATACGAGCCCACGCTCCAGCACAGCGGCGCACCAAAGGCCAGCAGCGCACCGAGCCAGGTGGCTGAAAAATCGCCCTCCAGCGCCAGCAGCAGGGCTCCTACCACGCCCAGCGCCAGGCCGATCCAGCTGGTGAACGGCACGCGCTCGCCGCCCCAGCGCGACCACAGCGCCAGCCACATGGGCATGGTGGTGACCACCGTGGCCATCAGGCCCGAGCCGATGCCAAGCTTTTGCGCAAAGCCCATCAAATTCATGGCCAGAAACACCATGCAGCCGCCCACCACCGCCGAGTTGCGCCATTGCACCCACGTGGGCAATGCATGGCCTTGCCACAACGCAATCACCAGCATCACGCTACCGGCGCACAAAAAACGGATGGCATTCATCAGCAGTGGCGGCATGCTCTGCAGCGCAATACCAATGGCGAAATAGGTAGTGCCCCAGACGATGTAGACCAGCAGCAGTGCCATGGCCACCGCCCCGTTGCGTTGTGCTCGGGCTTGCACATTGAAAATTGTCGGCATATTCTCCACCTGACCGAATAATTTATGGAAACCGCAAGGTTTTCGGAATTTTTACCAAAAACAAGCGGCTATGCAAGCAAATATTCAGACAGATGACATGGACGCCAGAATTATTTCGGCACTGGGCGCAGATGGCCGACGTTCGTACGCCGATGTAGGGGCCGAGGTGGGACTGTCCACCGCCGCCGTGCACGAGCGCGTGAAGAAGCTGCTGGACAAGGGCGTGATCCGCCGGTTTTCGATCAGCGTGGACCCGGAGCGTGTGGGACTGAACTTCACCGCGTTTGTGGCGATCCGCAACGATGGCGGCGCGCACTGCCGTGACATTGCGCCGCGCCTGCGCGCTATCCCCCAGGTGGAAGAATTGCACAGCGTGGCTGGCGAGCACGACTTCCTGGCCAAGATCCGCACCACGCACGCGCGCGGGCTGGAGGACGTGCTCTACCAGATCAAGGCGATTCCCGGCGTCGCGCGCACCACCAGCACCGTGGTCCTGAACACCGAATTCGAGGACCGGCCGCTGGACCTGGAGTGGGTCAACGCCGACAAAGGCGGATGACGACCGCAGTAGCCTGGGTACACCAGCCCCAGGCGCGTAGAGAGTAGTCAATCACGGAGACGGACCCGCTGCCCCACAGCGCACCTCGGGGTCTTCGTATTCCAGTTGTGTGGCGACCCACTGGCGCGTAGCCGCCCCGTAACGCTGACCGATCATCTGCAGGCTGTGGTCCAGCGCACAGGCAGGGTGCATGCCACTGTCCAGCAAGACCGTGGTCGCCGACGCATCAGGCGGCGCAGCCCGCAGCAACAAGCCGCTGCGCAGGTGCACGGGGCTGGCGAGGGCGGTCACCGCCTCAGCGCGAGAGCGGTAGGTGCGCGACCACGCATCTGCCGCCAGGGCCAGCGCCACATCGTCCACCCCATCCATCACGGGGATGTCGATGCGCTCATGCCGCCAGAACAGCACGGTGTTGATCGAGAGGGTCCCCACATGCGCAAGCGACAGGCCGAACCGTTCGCTGCGATGTGCAAGGCCCCAGGATGGCATGCCCAGCGCGCTCGCCACAGCACGCGCTCGCTCGGCACCCGCCAGCGTCTCGACCAAAGCCAGCGACACGGGCAAAGACGCGGACACCCCCGTAGTGGTCACCACCGGTCCATCGGCCACATAGCGCTGCCCGGGTACATGCACTGCGCTCGCGTGGCGCCGCAGCAAAGTGCTGCGGTCATACCAGTGCCCCGCAAAGCGGCGTCCCTCCAGCAAGCCCGCCCGGCCCAACACCCTGGCCCCGCTGCAGATACCGACCACCACAGCCCCTTTGGCCGCCTGGGCCTGTAGCCACGCCAGTACCGCCGGGTCGTCTTCGGTGTGCAGAGCAGGCACCACCACGATGTCTGCCCCCTGCGGATACACGGAATCAAAGGCCGCGAAGCTGCGTGGCACCTCCACTTGCAGCGCGGGCATCAAGGTGACCGCGCCTGCGCGTGGGGCCACGGCCTCCACCACGCCCACCTGGGCCAGCTGCAGCACGGCATGGGGAACCAGGAAGTCTGTGGTTTCCGTCCCCTCGTTCAATGCCAGCACGGCAATCACGGGGGCGGTGCCCCCGGCCGGCGGGGGGCGCAGGGCCAGCGCGAACGGCGCAGAGGTCTGGGCCCCCTGGTGCGCATCCATAGGCTGCGCGAACCCCGAGGTCGCACCTGCGGTCCACGCCGCCATGGCGATCAGCCCCATGCTCACCACCTCCATCCAACGCCACAATATCGCCACGCCCCGCCTCCTGTTGACATCCACTATTCACTACGTTCACCGGCCCCAGCTTAGGTTGCATCACGATGTCGCGCCATGCCAAATCCGCCGCAGTTCCTGCCAAGGCCGCTGCCCACGACCCTTGCCGCGAAGTGGTCCTGCTGGCCTTTGAAGGGGTGGAGGCCATCGACATTGCGGCACCCGCCAGTGCATTCAGCAAAGCCACCCTCGCTGTGCCGGGGGCCTACCGGGTTCACATGGCTTCACCACGTGGAGGCGCCGTGCGCACCAGTGCGGGATTTGCGGTGGCCGACACCGTCCCCATGCAGGCCATGGGCGGTTCGATCGACACACTGATCGTGGCGGGTGGTGAGGAGGACGCCCTGCGCCGCGCGATCTACGAGGACGGCGCGGGGGCGTGGCTGGCCCAGGCTGCGCAGCGGTCACGGCGGGTGGCCAGCGTCTGCACGGGCGCCTTTGCGCTGGCCGCTGCAGGGCTGCTGGAAGGGTGCAAGGCGACGACCCACATCAATGCCTGCGATCTGCTCGCCCAGTTATGCCCTGGCACACAGGTACAGCGTGACCGAATTTTTGTGCGCGACGGCGCGCTCTGGACGTCGGCTGGTGTAACCACAGGGCTGGACATGGCCCTGGCCCTGATCGAAGAAGACCTGGGCCGCGCCGTGGCCATGCAGATCGCCCGGGATCTGGCGGTGTTCACGCTGCGCACAGACACCACACCGCAGCTGAGCCCGGCACTGCTGGCGCAGACCGATGCATCGGTCCGCATGCGCGAGCTGATGGCCTGGATTCAGGGGCATCTGACCCAGGATCTGTCGGTAGATGCCTTGGCCCAGCGTGCACACATGAGCCCCCGCAACTTCGCTCGTGCGTTTGCGGCGCAGGCCCATTGCACGCCTGCCCGCTTCGTGGCCCAGGTGCGTGCGCAGCACGCTGCGGCGCTGCTGCGCCAGACCGACTGGCCTCAGGAGAAGATCGCAGCGCGCAGCGGTTTCGGCTCTGTGGATACCATGATCCGTGCGATGCAGCAGCACCTGGGGCTGGAGCCAGCGCAATGCCGTCCTGCGAACAAGCCGACCTGAGCGCTAGCCGCACGCGCTCAGAAACCGAAGCGGACGTTCCCCCCCGTTGAGGGTGCGCGTTCAATGCACCAAGGCCGCCTCGGGACCGAGGGCCAGCCGCTCCAACCCGGCCATGTAGTAGCGAAGCGGCTGGGTGGCGAGCCCCGGCACCTTGGCATGATCGTCATACCGGCGCAGGCGGATGGCCTCCTGTGCAAAGGGCTGGGCCGCAAACTGCATCGCCTCTTTGGGCGTGAAGGGCCCGCCCTGCAGCACCAGGCTGTGCTGCGATGCGGGTGACAGCGTCTCCCAGTACCCCGGCTCCATGGTGCACAGGTAGCGCTTGGCATCCACATGCAGGCGGATGGGCTCCAGCACCGCGTCGGGCAGCAGGCCCCGCAGGAACGGGAGGGCCATGTACTGGTGCAGGTCGTCCTGCTCGGCCGTGTCGCCACCGGGTGCCAGCAGGTGGCCCAGGTCGTGCAGCAAAGCCGCTGCGACCGTCGCGGGGGTCTCGCCCGACTTTTCGGCCCACTGCGCGCACTGCAAGGCATGCTCCAGCTGGCTGACCGCCTCGCAGCCATATTGATTCACGCCCCGGGTGGCGAGCAGGTGGGCAATGTCTTCCAGGCTCAATGCCATCGTCTTTCCTTGTCAGACCAACGCTTTACGAATACGCGCAGAGACCAGGTCAATCACGCTCACCGTCACCACGATGATGAGCATCACCGCGCAGGTCTCGGCGTACTGAAAGCCGCGAATGATTTCCCACAGCACCACGCCAATGCCGCCTGCGCCGACCATGCCCACGACCGAGGCCGAACGCACGTTGGCTTCAAAGCGGTACAGCGTGTACGAAATCCACAGCGGCATCACCTGCGGGATCACGCCGTAGATGATCTCGTGCAGCGCGCTCGCGCCGGTGGAGCGGATGCCCTCCACGGGCTGCGGGTCAATCGCCTCCACGGCTTCAGAAAACAGCTTGGCCAGCGTGCCCGAGGTGTGGATCCACAGCGCCAGCACGCCCGCAAACGGCCCCAGGCCCACGGCCACCACGAACAGCATGGCAAACACCATTTCGTTGATGGCGCGGCACGCGTCGAGTACGCGGCGCACCGGCTGGTACACCCACCAGGGCACGATGTTGGACGAGGCCAGCAGCGCCAGCGGCACGGCGGTGATCACCGCCAGTGCCGTGCCCCACAGCGCGATCTGCAGCGTGACCAGCATCTCCTGCACATAGATCTGCCACTGCGCAAAATTGGGCGGAAAGAACTCCGCCGCGTAGCTGACCATGTTGCCCGAGTCGTTCCACAGGGCCAGCGGGCGCATGTCGGCACCTTGCCAGGACGCGGCCAGTAACACCAGCAGAATGCCCCACGACAGATACCAGGCCAGGCTGCGCTTGGGCGACGTGGTGCTGGCCAGCGTGGCCAGAGATGGATTCAATGTTGAGGACATGGGGACACCCGGGCCAGAACCACCAAGCGGCGGATTACTTGAGCGACGCCAGCTGCTGGTCGATCTCGGCCAGGCGGGTCTTCTTGTCGGCATCGGCCAAGGTGGCGTCGGCCTCGATCTTGTTGCGCTTGCCGAACAGGTCCAGCTGACGGATGGGCGTGAGCTGGGCGTTGGTCGAGGGCTTGAAGCCCGACAGCTTGGAGATCTTCATCACGATCTCCTTCTCACGCGCATCGGTCTTGGCGTAGTTGTAGAAGAAGTTGCGGATCTTGGTCTTGGTGGCCTCGGGCAAGTCCTTGCGCATGACCAGCGGGTCCAGCGGAATCAGGGGCGAGGTCCAGACGATCTTGATGTCCTTGAACTTCTCGGGCTGGCGTTCCTTGATCTTTTCCAGGTTTTCGCTGTTGTTGGTGGCCACATCCACCTGCTTGTTGGCCACGGCCAGCGCGTTGGTCTCGTGGTTGGCGCTGCGCGTGATCTTGAAGTGCGTCTTCGCGTCGATCTTGTTCTGTGCAAACGCGTAGTAGCCCGGCACCAGGAAGCCCGAGGTGGAGTTGGGGTCGCCATTGCCAAAGCTCAGCGACTTGCCGTTCTTGAGCACGTCGTCCAGGCTGGCCAGGGGGCTGTCCTTGTGCACGATGAGGTGCGAGTAGTAGCCCTGGGTGCCGTCGGCATTCACCATCTGTGCAAAGACTTCGCCGTTGGCGCGGTCCACGGCTTCCATGGCCGACTTGTTGCCTAGCCAGGCCACCTGCATCTTGTTGAAGCGCATGGCTTCGATCAGGCCCGCGTAGTCGGACGCAAAGAAGGCGTTGATCTTCAGGCCCGTCTGCTTGGCCATGTCGTCCAGCAGCGGCTGCCAGTCGGCCTTGAGGTTTTGCGTGGCCTCGGTCGAGATCATGCCGAAGTTGATGTCCTGGGCCAGCGTGCCCGTGGTCAATCCCAGCCCGAGTGTCAGGGCAGCACACAGTTTCTTGAACATGTTGAAAGCTCCAGAGAAAGGAAATGAAGGGAACCGACTCACGGATCAAGCGGCCTGCACCATGGCGGGCGACCATTGCGGCGCAGGCATGGGTGCATGCGCCGGTGCAGGGTGGGCCCCGGATGCATCCGAGAGGATTTCATCGGCCTGCACGCCGTACAGGCCACGCAGCAACGCGGGCGTAAGGGCCGCCGAAGGGCCGTCGTACACCACCTGGCCGTGGTGCAACGCCACCACGCGGGGGCAGTATTTGATGGCCACATCCACCTGGTGCAGCGACACGATGACGGTGCAGCGGTCCTCGCGGTTGATGCGGGCCAGAATGTCCATGACCTTGCGCGAGGATTCGGGGTCCAGCGAGGCGATGGGCTCGTCGGCCAGCACCACCTTGGCGCCCTGCACCAGCGTGCGTGCAATGGCCGCGCGCTGCTGCTGCCCGCCGGACAAGGTGGACGCACGCTGTGCATGGCATTCGGCAATGCCCACGCGGTGGAGCGCTTCCAGCGCCAGCGCGCGCTCCTGCGGCTTGAACATGCGCAGCCAGCCGCGCCACCAGGGCGTGCGGTGCAGCAGGCCCACCAGCACGTTCATCAACACGGGCAAGCGGTCCACCAGGTTGAACTGCTGGAACACAAAGCCCACTTGGGAACGCACCTTGCGGATGTCACTTTGGATGCGCCCGCCCTGCTGCACGCAGCGGCCGTCCACCTCGATCAGCGAATCGCTGGACGCATCGGCCACCACCAGACCCGCCACGTGGCGCAGCAGGGTGGACTTGCCCGAGCCCGATGCACCGATCAACGCCACCATCTCGCCGCGCTGCACGGTGAGGTTGATGTCGCGCAGGGCGTGTTTGCCGTTGGCGAAATGCTTGTTCAGTTGGTGGATGTGCAGTGCGGCAGTCATGGCAGCCTCCTGAAGGGTTAAGTCGTCTAGACAACCGAAGTTTGGTTGCGGGGCGTGACAGTGCTTTGACAGTTGGGAGAAGTTTGGATGTCAGACGCCGATTTAGAGCGGCTAACAAAACTCAGCGAAGCGGCCCTGGCTAGGCGTTTCGCCGCAGACAGTACAAGTAGTACGACAAGGCGAGACAACGACGCCAGGGGAGTTTTTTAGCCGCTCTTACAGCACGCGCTGCCCTTCGCGCCACACGCCACGCACCACGGCCTGGCGGCCGCCATCGGGCAGCTCGGCCATGTGCACCTGCACCAGGTCGGCGCGCAGGCCGGGCGCGAGCGCGCCCCGGTCCGCCATGCCTGCCGCCTTGGCGGGGTTGCGGGTGACGGTGGCCACGGCCTGGGGCAGGGGCAGGATGTCGTCCTGCACCAGCCGCATCACCGCGCTCAGCAGGCTGCCGGGCACGTAGTCGGACGAGAGGATGTCCAAGAGCCCCCGGCGTGCCAGATCGGCCGCCGCCACATTGCCCGAGTGCGAACCACCGCGCACCACGTTGGGCCCGCCCATCACGGTAAGCAAGCCACGTTCGTGCGCAGCCTGGGCTGCGGCCAGTGTGGTCGGGAACTCCGACATCGCGGCCCCTTCGGCATGGGCCTGCTCCACATGGGCCACCGTGGTGTCGTCGTGGCTGGCTAGCGAGATGCCGTGTGTGCGGCAGTAATCCACAAAGTACGCACGGTGTGGCTCGGCGTACTGCGCCTGCAGCGTGGCCGCGTGCGCCACTTGGCGCTCGAATTTCTCGGCGCTCCAGCCCTTCTTGCCGGTGTAGTAGATGCGTGCCTGCTCGATGTTCTCCCACTGGCGCTGACCTGGGGTGTGGTCCATCAGCGAGATCAACGACAGGCGCGGGTGCCCGTGGAACGGCTCGAACAGGTCGATGGTGTTGGGCGCAGGCAGCTCGCAGCGCACATGCAGGTGGTGGTCGGCCCGCAGCAGGTTGCGCTCGGTGCAGGTGTCGATGGTGTCGAGCACGCGGTTCCAGGCGCTGCCGCGCAGGCTGTCCACGTCGGCCTCGCCCACGCCCAGCGCGTCCAGCACGGTGGTGATGCCTGCGGCGGCAATCTCGGCGTCGTGCGCCAGCAGTGCGGGCATCTCGGCCCACTGCACCTTGGGGCGCGGCATGAGGTGGCGCTCGAAGTTGTCGGTGTGGATTTCGACCAGGCCCGGCAGCAGGTAGTCGCCACCCAGGTCAATGCCCTGCAACGCCGATGTGCCGCCGCCGTCCACCGACGCGATGCGCCCAGCGTCCACCTGCAGGCTGCCCAACACCACTTCGCCCGGCAGCACCATGCGGGCGTTTTTGAACACGGTCGCGGTCATGCCAATACCCCCCGGAAGTCACCCACATTCACACGGCGTGTGGCCACGGCGGCCCCCACCTGCGCGTCGTGAAAAATGCCCACCAGGGCCGCGCCGCGCGCCACGGCTTCGCGGATCATGGCAATCACGGTCTCTGTGTTGGCCGCGTCGAGCGATGCAGTCGGCTCGTCCAGCAGCAGCAGCGGCTTGGGCTTGATCATGTTGCGGGCGATGTTGATGCGCTGCTGCTCCCCGCCGGAGAAGGTGGCGGGCGGCAGATGCCACAGCCGCTCGGGGATGCGCAGGCGGGTCAGCCACCGGCGCGCTTCCTGGCGCGCGGCCTCGATGCCCGCAGGGTCGTCGCCCGCGTCTTCGGCCAGCGGCTCGGCCACCACATCCAGGGCCGACACACGCGGGATGACCCGCAAGAACTGGCTCACATAGCCCACGGTGTCGCGCCGCAGCTGCACCAGCGCACGCGGCGTGGCCTGCGTCACGTCCACCACGGTGCCATCGGCCGACCGCACGGTGATGCGGCCGGCATTGACCCGGTAGTTGGCGTAGATCATCTTGAGCAGTGTGCTCTTGCCCATGCCCGAGGGGCCGTCAAGCACCACGCACTCGCCGGGCTGCACGGCCAGGTCCACCTGGGCGAGCACGGGCAGTTCAATGCCGTTCTGGTGGTGCAGGGTGAAGCGCTTGGCCACCCCTTGCATCTGGAGGATGGGCGCAATGGAAGGAGGCTGGTTCATGGCTGCAGTACCGAAGAAACGAGGAGCTGGGTGTAGGGGTGTTGCGGGTCGTCGAGCACCTGGTCGGTCAGGCCCGCCTCGACCACGCGGCCGCGTTGCATGACCACCATGCGGTGGGCCAGCAGGCGCGCCACGGCCAGGTCGTGTGTGACCACAATGGCCGCCAGCTGCATCTGCCGCGTGAGCTGGCGCAGCAGGTCCAGCAGGCGCGCCTGCACCGACACATCGAGGCCCGAGGTGGGTTCGTCCATGAACACCAGGCGAGGCTGCGTGACGAGGTTGCGCGCAATCTGCAGGCGCTGGCGCATGCCGCCTGAAAAGGTGCGCGGTGCATCGTCGATGCGTGCGGCATCAATCTCCACGCGCTGCAGCCATTCCGTGGCCGTGGCGCGCAGGCGGCCGTAGTGACGCTCGCCCAGGCCCATCAGGCGCTCGCCCACGTTGGCGCCAGCGGACACATCCATGCGCAGGCCGTCCGCCGCGTGCTGGTGCACAAAGCCCCAGTCGGTGCGGGCCAGCAGGCGCTGCTGCGCTTCGGTCATGGCATAGATGTCCTGCAACTCGCCGCTGCGCTGGCGGAACTGCACCGTGCCTTCGTCCGGCGCGCTGCGCGCCGCAATGGCATTCAGCAGCGTGGACTTGCCGGAGCCCGACTCGCCCACCACGGCCAGCACCTCGCCGGGCCACAGGTCAAAGGACGCGCCTTGCAGCGCCACGCGGTCGCCATAGCGCTTGCTGACGTTGCGCACGCTCAGCAGCGGCGCAGCAAGTTCGAGGTGGTTCATGAGAGGTTCTCGACGACAAAGCTCAGGCCGTGCTGTGCAAAGCCCAGGGATTCATAAAAGGCATGCGCGCCCTTGCGGCGAGCGTTGGACGAGAGCGCGAGCTTGTAGCAGCCCGCATCGCGCGCCTGCTGCATGGCGTGGGCCATCATCTGGCGGCCAATGCCACGGCCCTGCTGGTCCTGCGCCACCACCACGTCTTCGACGATGGCCGAGGGCGCGCCCCGGTGCGCCAGGTTGTGCATGACGAGCAGCGAATAGGTGCCCACTACCGCGCCGTGCTGCGCGGGGTCGCAAGCGACCCATAGACGGTAGCTGGGGTAGCGCGCAAACTGGGCCCACACGGCCTGGGCTTCTTCCAGCGTCAGCACGTCGGCGGAGCTGTCTTCAATGGCGGCGTACAGCGCCAGCACGCTCTCCAGGTCGCCCTGCCGGACTTCGCGGATCTGCACGGCGCTCATGCCGCGCCGCCTTGTTCCACCGCCGATTCAGCCTGCTGCGCCTGGCGTTCCTGGCAGTAATCCGAGTCGGAACACACATGCATGCGCCCGCCCTGGTCGTCGGTGATGACCTCGTCCAGAAAGCTGTCGGTGGCACCGCACAGCGCACAGGCGGCATCCCAGCGCTGCACCTCGAACGGGTGGTCTTCAAAACCAAGGCTCTCCACCGGCGTGTAGGGCGGTACGGCGTAGATGCGCTTTTCGCGGCCCGCGCCAAACAGCTGCAGCGCGGGGTTCAAGTGCATCTTGGGGTTGTCGAACTTCGGGATGGGCGACGGCGCCATCACATAGCGGCCATTGACCAGCACCGGGTAGTCGTACGTGGTGGCGATGTGGCCATAGCGCGCGATGTCTTCGTAGAGCTTGACATGCATGAGCCCGTACTCGGCCAGGCCGTGCAGGGTGCGCGTTTCGGTCTCGCGCGGCTCCAGGCGCTGCATGGGCTCGGGCACGGGCACTTGGTAGACGATGACCTGGCCTTCGGCCAGCGGCGTCTCGGGGATGCGGTGGCGCGTCTGGATCAGCGTGGCCTCCCGCGTGCGGGTGGTAGTGGCCACGGCCGTGGTGCGCTCAAAAAAGCGGCGAATGTTGACCGCATTGACCGTGTCGTCCGATCCCTGGTCGATGACCTTGAGGCAGTCCTCTGGGCCGATGATGGACGCGGTGACCTGGATGCCGCCCGTGCCCCAGCCGTAGGGCAGGGGCATTTCGCGCGAGCCAAACGGCACCTGGTAGCCGGGGATGGCCACGGCCTTGAGGATGGCGCGGCGGATCATGCGCTTGGTGCGCTCGTCCAGGTAGGCAAAGTTGAAGTGGCCGTCCACCGGCGCGGCGTCGGCGGGCAGGCCCATCACGGCGGGTTCCAGGGGCGCGTTCATGCGGCGTCCTCCTCGGCGGGGGTGGTGGGTTGGGCGGCAGCGGCGCGCATCTTGCGCACCAGCTCCAGTTCGGACTGAAAGTCCACGTAGTGCGGCAGCTTCAAGTGCTGCACGAAGCCTGAGGCCTCCAGGCTGTCGCTGTGGCCCAGCACGAACTCCTGCATCTGGGCGGGCGACTCGACGGGCTCGCCCAGCTCGTCGGCACGCAGGGCGCGGTCCACCAGGCTCATGGCCATGGCCTTGCGCTCGCTGTGGCCGAACGCCAGGCCGTAGCCACGGGTGAACTGCGGCGGCTGGCTCTTGCTGCCGGCAAACTGGTTCACCATCTCGCACTCGGTGATCTCGATGTCGCCGATGTCGATGACAAAGCCCAGCTCTTCGGGTTCGATCTCCACCGCCACCGTGCCCAGGCGCACCTCGCCCACAAAGGGGTGCGAGTGCGAGTAGCCGCGCTGTGTGGAATACGCCATGGCGAGCAAAAAGCCCTCGTCGCCGCGCGCCAGGTTTTGCAGGCGCGTGGCCCGGTTGGCGGGGAAGCGCAGCGGCTCGCGGGTCAGGTCCGTGGGCGCGGGGTCGCCTGGGGGGACGGGGCGGGTTTCGATCAAGCCTTCCTGGTTGAGCAGGTCCACTACGCGCGGCGTGGGGCCAGATGGCACAGCCGCTGGCGCATCAGCAGGTGGCGTCACCGTGCCTTCGGCCAGCAGCTTGAAGTCCAGCAGGCGCTGGGTGTAGTCGTAGGTGGGGCCCAGCACCTGGCCACCGGGCAGGTCCTTGAAGGTGGCGGAGATGCGCCGGTCCAGCGCCATGCGGCGGGTGTCCAGCGGGCAGGTGGTGCCCAGGCGCGGCAGCGTGGCGCGGTAGGCCCGCAGCAAGAAGATGGCTTCCACCAAGTCGCCCGCCGCTTGCTTGATGGCGAGGGCCGCCAGTTCGGGGTCGTACACCGAGCCCTCGGTCATCACCCGGTCCACGGCCAGCTTGAGCTGCTGGCGGATCTGCGCCACCGAGAGTTCGGGCTGCGATACATCGCCCCGGCGCTGGCGGGCCAGCAACTGGTAGCTGTTGAGAATGGCGGCTTCTCCACCTTTGACGGCTACATACATGTTCAGGCCTCCTGTAGCGCAGCGGCGCTGCGCGTCGCCCGCGTGGTGCGTGGCAGCCCCACGATGTGGCCTGGGGTGCCCAGCAACAAGTCCACACCGCGTGGAAACATGGCATGGTTGGCGGCCCACTGCGTCTCGAAGTCGTCGGGCAAGCCATCCACGTGCAAGGTCGCCACATCCCGTATGCCGGGGCCGCGCAAGTGCCACGCATCACTCGCGTCCGTCGTGGTGGTGGCGGCACGCGATACATCGACCATGCAAGTCGCTGACTGGTCGGGGTAGATATCGGTGCCCAGGGCCAGACGGTTCAGGGCAGGCAGCGCATCACCCTGCGCCACCCACACAAAACGAGCCTGCGCCGGATCGGTCACCACAGTGCAGCCTGTGTGAAAGCGCAGCCAGGCACCGGCATCACTGGCTGCCAGCCTGGGCGAGAGCCACAACGTGCAGTCGCTGTCGAGCAGGGCCAGCAGCACGGCAGCCGATGCGGCATGCCCCACGGCAGGAGCCTGCGCGTCGTGTTCTACCGCCACCGTGCGGCCGGGGTGCGACAGCGCCTGCAGCACGGCGCGGAACACCGCCTGGCTACCAAAGGCTTCGTTCGAGAATCCGGCACCCAGCGATGCCAAAGGGGTCACTGGGATCATCGGGGTCGCGCTCATTCGGTGTCCTCGTCGTTGTCGGCACCGCTCTCGCGCGCCACGGTAAAGAAGTCCACCTTGGTGCTGGCAGCCCGCGCCTGGCGCTCGGCCTGGGTGTTGCGCAGGTGGTTGCGGATGGGTTCGAGCAGTTGTGCGTCCAGCACCGGTTGCTGAACAGGGTCTTGCAGCAGCGCATCGGCCAGCGCGGCCAGCTGCACCTGGCGGTGCGACCGTCCCAGCACGTAGGCCACGCCCACGGTGGCCTCAGCAGCGTCCCATGCATCAGCCACGCGTAGCGCGCAGCGCGTGACGGTGACCTCACCCAGGTTGAAGCGCTCGCCCGTTCCGCCAGCGCGGCCCTGCACCATCATCAGGCCGGTCTCGGGCGCACGCAGCCAGCGCGCGGGGCGCGTGGCATGCTCGTGCAAGGCAGATTCGAGCAGCCCCAGCGGTGCCCGGGCCAGCAGCGCCATCCACTGCGCGCGGCCCAGGGGGCGGTCCGGCCCCGGGTTGTCAAAGGCTTGAAACATGGAAGTGGTACCCTGAAAGTTGTATAGACAAATCGAACAACTGGCGCCAGCTTAAAGAGCGCGCATGTAGGTTTCATGACAGCCAGCACCACCTCTCTCACGACCTCGTTACAGGCCCCGCAAGCACTACCGCGCTCCACGCGCGACAGCTTCTGGACGCGCATTGCCGCCGAGCTGGCGGAGGCCATCGGCAGCGGCGTCTACCCGCCGGGCCAGCGCCTGCCCTCGGAGCACGCGCTGGCCGAGCAGTTCGGCGTGAACCGGCACACCATCCGCCGCTCGCTCGCCAGCCTGTGCAGCCAAGGGCTGGTGCGCATCACGCAGGGCAGCGGCACCTATGTGGAAGACTTTGCGGTGGACCTGGTGCTGGGCAAGCGCACGCGGCACCAGCAGGGCCTGGCGCAGGCGGGACTGCGCGGCAGCCTGGTGGTGCTGCGGGCGCAGACCACGCGCGCCACAGCGGCGCTGGCCAAGGCGTTGCAGGTGCCCGCGCGCAGCCCGCTGCTGGCGCTGCGCGTGCGCGGCGACGCCGAAGGCCAGCCCCTGCACATCAGCGAGCGCTACTTTCCCCTGCCGCGCTTCGAGAACCTGGCGGCCGTGGTGCGCGATACCGGCTCCATCACTGCAGGCTTCACCGCCCACGGCGTGGCCGACTACACCCGCCGCGAAAGCCGCATCACCGCCGAGCTGCCCAGCGCCGAAGTAGCCGCCCAGCTGCGCCAGCCCACGTCACGCCCCGTGCTGCAGGTAGAGAGCCTGAACGTGGACCTGGCAGGCACGCCCATCGAATGGGCCCGCGCCTGGTTTGCGGGCGACCGCGTGAAACTGACGATTGACCACAATGAACACGCCTGACATGCCACCCACCCACCACCGCTATGCGGTCTATTTCGCACCCAACCCGGGCAGCCTGGGCTGGCTGGCCGGCAGCCACTGGCTGGGGCGCTGCGCTGCGTTGCTGCAGCCGCTGCAGCAGCTCGCCATCGACGGCGTGGCGGCCGACACGCTGCACCGCCTGACCGCAGCACCCCGCCGCTACGGCTGGCACGCCACGCTCAAGGCGCCGTTTGCGCTGGCGCCCGGCACCGACTGGATCACGCTGCACCAGGCCGTGCAGGAGGTTGCACGCGGGCTGCAACCCTTTGTGCTGCCGCCACTGCAGGTACAACGCATCGACGACTTTCTGGCGCTGGTGCCCCCGGCGCTGCACCCCGCCAATGCACAGATCCAGGAGACCGCCGCCACCTGCGTGACGGCGCTGCAGCCCCTGGCCGCGCCCCTGTCCGAAGCCGACCTGGCCCGGCGCCGTGCAGCGGTGCTCACCGCCCGGCAGGACGCGCTGCTGCAGCAATGGGGCTACCCGTTTGTGCTGGACGAGTTCCGATTCCACATGTCGCTCACCGGTAGCCTGGCGGAGATAGACGCACCCACGCAGTCGCTGGTGTTCGAGGCCGCACAGGAATTTTTCTCGGACCTGCCCATCCTGAAGTTCAACAGCCTCGCCTTGTTCGCAGAGCCCACGCCCGGCGCAGACTTTGTGCTGCTGGACCACCTGGAGATGGGCGCATGACCGCCGGTCGGTTGGTCTACTGCATGGGCCCCTCGGGTGCGGGCAAGGACAGCCTGCTGGACTGGCTACGCACGCACCTGCCCCAGCCTGGCCCCGTGCACTGGGCGCAGCGCACCATCAGCCGTGCCGCGACATCCGGAGGTGAAGCGCACAACAGCGTTTCGCCCCAAGCGTTTGCAGCGCTGTGCAGCGAGCACGCCTTTGCCCTGCACTGGCATGCCAACGGCCTGGGCTACGGCGTAAGGCATGCGCAACTGGCGCCGCTGGCGCGGGGCCACTGGGTGCTCCTCAATGGCTCGCGCGCCTACCTGCCTGAGGCCCTGGCGCGGTTCCCGGACCTGGTAGCCGTGCACATCACCGCCAGCCCGCAGGTGCTGCGCGAGCGCCTTCTGTCGCGCGGCCGCGAGACGCGCGAAGAGGTGGAGACCCGGGTGCAGCGCGCGCTGGCCTATACCCCGCCCCCGGGAGCCGCCAGCCTGGAGGTGCACAACGACGGCGCGCTGGGCGATGCAGGCCAGCGGCTGCTGAACGCGCTGGAAAATTTGCCGGGCTGGCCCCGGCGCAGTGGCAAACTTTCGCCCATCGCCCCCATCCTTTCCAGCACGCCATGACCGCCATCACGATTTATCACAACCCAAAGTGCGGCACGTCCCGCAACACCCTCGCCATGATCCGCAACAGTGGCGTGGAGCCCGAGGTCATTGAATACCTGAAAACCCCGCCCGACCGCGCCACACTGGTGGCGCTGATTGCGGCGACCGGCGAGCCGGTGATCAACGCCGTGCGCACCAAGGAAGCGGTCTTCACCGAGCTGCAGCTGGACGCACCGGGCGTCACCGACGCCCAGCTCATCGACGCGATGCTGCAGCACCCCATCCTCATCAACCGCCCCATCGTGGTCACGTCCCTGGGCACACGGCTGTGCCGCCCGTCTGAGAAGGTGCTGGACATCCTGCCTGCACCGCAGCAAGGTGCCTTCACCAAGGAGGATGGCGAAGTCGTCATCAACGCGCAGGGCCAGCGTGCCTGAGGCCACCGCACACCCCGATGCCGTAGCGCACCGCGCGGCATGAGCGCCGCCTCGCAACGCTGGACCGTGGCGCGCCTGGGCACAGCCCAGACGCTGGCCTGGGCCTCGTCCTACTACCTGCCCGCCATGCTGGCCGCGCCCATGGCGCGCGACCTGGGCGTGGCCACGCCCACGGTGTTCGCGGCGTTTTCGGTGGCGCTCATCGTGTCGGCGCTGCTCGGGCCTTTCGCGGGCCGGACCATCGACCGCCACGGCGGCCGCCCGGTGCTGGTGGGCACCAACCTGTTGTTTGCAGCTGCTCTGGCGGGCATGGCCTTGGCGCAAGGCCCCGTGGGTCTGTTTGCCGCCTGGGTGTTGATGGGCGTGGCCATGGGTTCGGGCCTGTACGAGGCTGCGTTTGCCACGCTGGTACGTCTGTACGGCCAGGGCGCTCGCGGCGCCATCACCGGCATCACGCTAATTGCGGGGTTTGCCAGCACCGTGGGCTGGCCGCTGTCGGCCTGGATGGAGACGCAGTGGGGCTGGCGCGGAGCGTGTGCGGGCTGGGCGGCGCTGCACTTGCTGGTGGGCGTGCCGCTCAATGGCTGGCTGCCCCGTGCCGACACCACAAAGAAGCCGCCCCCACCTTCGGCGGATGTGCCTGTGGCGGGCACCTCGGCACCGGCGGCACCCGCCACGTCCGCAGCCGCCCACCCGCTGCGCACCACCGTGCTGCTGTCGTTTGTGTTTGCCGTCACCTGGTTCACCAGCACCGCCATGGCGGCCCACCTGCCGCGCCTGTTGCAGGCCAGCGGCACATCGCTGGAGGCGGCTGTGGCCCTGGCCGCGCTGGTGGGCCCGGCCCAGGTGGCAGCGCGCCTGCTGGAGTTTGGCTTGCTGCGCCGCCTGCACCCGCTGCTGTCGGCCCAGCTGGCCGCCGCTGCACACCCCGTGGGCGCGGGCCTGCTGATGGTGCTGGGCGGGCCTGCGGCGGCGGTGTTCACCCTGCTGCATGGCGCGGGCAACGGCATCCTGACCATTGCCAAGGGCACGCTGCCGCTGGTGCTGTTTGGCCCTGCGGGCTACGGCACGCGCCAGGGCCTGATGATGGTGCCCGCCCGTGTGGCGCAGGCGTTTGCCCCCATTCTGTTCGGCATGGCCCTGGACCGCACTGGCGCCGCCGCTCTCTGGCTCACCACACTGCTGGGCCTGGCTGCGTTGGGAGCGCTGTGGCTGCTGCGGCCTGTGGCGCGGGCCTGAACGATCCATCAATCAATCGATCAACCGCGCGGCACCACAAACGCCTTCCGCGCCGCAAGTGCTGCGGCGCGCGAATGGCAGCCCTCCAGGTGGTCATTCACCAGCCCCATGGCCTGCATGAAGGCGTAGACCGTGGTCGGACCCACAAAACTCCAGCCGCGCTTTTTCAGGTCCTTGGACATGGCGATGGATGCGGCCGAAGTGGACAGGGTGCGCGCCACTTCGCGCGTGAGGCGCTCGGGCCGGTCGGTGGCGGCGGGCTCGTAGCGCCAGGCGTAGTGCGCCAGCGAGCCGAACTCGCGCCGCAGCTCCAGCACCCGGCGCGCGTTGTTGATGGTGGACTCGATCTTGCCCCGGTGGCGCACGATGGCCGCGTCCTGCACCAGGCGCTCAACCTCGGCAGGGCCGAAGGCCGCGACCTGCTCGGCGTCGAAGTTGGCGAACGCGGCGCGAAAGCCCTCGCGCTTGTTCAGGATGGTGAGCCAGCTCAGGCCCGACTGAAAACCCTCCAGGCAGATCTTCTCGAACAGCCGGCGGTCGTCCGCCACCGGGAAGCCCCACTCGGTGTCGTGGTAGTGGCGGTACAGCGGCGTGGCCTGGCACCAGGAGCAACGCGGGCAACCGGCTTCGTCAGCAAACAGGCCGTCGGCCAGTGCGGGTGGGCGAGCAGGATCTTCAGCAGTCGAAGAGGTCATGCGCGGCATTCTAGAAAGCGCCACAGCCAGGCTGCTGACAGGGCGAGCACCAAGGACCCGATCTGCCCATAAACTGCACGGCATGCGCGAGCCACTTACCCGCCTGCGGGCCACTTTCAGCCTGATGTTTTGCCTGGTACTGGGCGGCTGCGCCAGCACCTCCGGCCCCTCCAACGCGTGGGGCTACTACTGGCAGTCGCTGCGTGGGCACATGCAGATCATGCATGCCGCAGAACCCATTGACGACTGGGTGGCGCGCAAAGACATCTCGCCCGCCCTGCGCGAGCGGCTGCAGCTCGCACAACGTGCGCGGGCCTTTGCGGTCACAGAACTCGGCCTGCCCGACAACGCCAGCTACCGCCGCTATGCCGACCTGAAGCGCTCCGCCGCCGTGTGGAATGTGGTGGCTGCACCGCCCTATTCGCTGACGCTGCACACCTGGTGCTTTCCGGTCACGGGCTGCATTGGCTACCGCGGCTATTTCACCGAGGCCGCAGCGCAGGCCGAGGCCGCCGAGCTGGCCGCGCAGGGCCTGGAGGTGGAGGTGTACGGCGTACCCGCGTACTCCACACTGGGCTACATGAACTGGGCGGGCGGCGACCCGCTGCTGTCCACCTTCATCGCCTGGCCCGAGGGCGACTTTGTGCGCCTGCTGTTCCACGAGCTGGCGCACCAGGTGGTCTATGCCCAAAACGACACCTTGTTCAACGAGTCCTTTGCCACGGCGGTGGAGCGCATCGGTGTGGCGCAGTGGCTGGCTACGCAATCCACCCCCGCCGCGCGCGAAGCCTATGCCACCAGCGAGGCGCGGCGCAGCGCCTTCCGCGCGCTCACCCGGGCCACACGCACCCGCCTGGCGGCCATTTATGAGCAAAAAGAGCTTCAAGCGCTAGAGGACCATGCGCTGAATGCTATGAAAACAGAAGCAATGAAGGCTTTCCGAGACGACTATGCCGCGCTGCGCGCACGCTGGCTGGACGCGCCGGGCGGCACGCCGCCCCGGGCCACAACCGCCCAGGTGGCCGGCTACGACCGCTGGGTGGCCCAGGCCAACAACGCCAGCTTTGCGGCCCAGGCCGCCTACGACGAACTGGTGCCTGCATTCGAGGCCTTGTTTGAACGCGAGGGCCGCAACTGGCCCCGGTTTTATGATGCCGTACGACAACTGACGCAGCAGCCCCAGCCCGAGCGGCACGAGGCCCTGCGCGCCCTTTTACCTGACCCGCAACACCTCAAGGAGACAGCCGGTGCCTGACATTCATATCCACCGCGAACACCACCTGGGTTTCAAGGAAGCCCGCAAGGTCGCCTTCTCCTGGGCCGAGAAGGCCGAAGAAAAATTCGACATGGAATGCACCTACGAAGAGGGCGAGAAGGAAGACCTGCTCACCTTCACCCGCACTGGTGTCAAAGGCACGCTGCTGGTGGATGCCCACCAGTTCGAGATGAAGGCGCAGCTGGGCTTCTTGCTGGGCGCCTTCAAGGACCGCATCGAGGCCGAAATTGGCGAGCAGCTGGACGCCCTCCTCAACGCACCCCACCCCGGCGCCAAGAAGCCCGCCGCAGACAAGAAGAAACATGCAGTAGACGCGGATGCTGACAAGCCGGCCCCCAAGGCAGCGGCCAAGCCCGCCGCCAAGGCCAAGAAGGCCTAGCCGCAAGGGCCCCGCCATGACATCCACCGCGAACAAGGCCAGCGCCCACAGCCCGGCGTTTGACACCCTCTCCACGCTGCTGCACACCCGCTACAGCTGCCGCGCCTTTCTGCCCGAGCCGCTCCCGCGCAGCACCATCGAGGCCATCCTGGCCGCCGCGCAGCGCACGGCCTCGTGGTGCAACGCCCAGCCCTGGCAGCTCACCATTGCCAGCGGTACCACGCTGGCGCGTCTGCGCAGCGCCCTGCAATCCCACATGCTCGCCGCCGCGCCCCAGCCCGACCTGCCATGGCCCCGTGAATACCGGGGCATATACCAGGAGCGGCGGCGCGAATGTGGCTGGGGCCTGTACGAAGCCCTGGGCATTGCCAGGGGCGACCGCGAAGCCTCGGCGCGCCAGGCGGCGCAGAACTTCACCATGTTTGGTGCGCCGCATGTGGCCATCGTCACCAGCGACGAGGCCCTGGGCGTGTATGGCGCGGTGGACTGCGGCGCGTATGTGAGCAACTTCATGCTGGCCGCGCACAGCCTGGGCGTGGGCTCCATCGCGCAGGCCGCGCTGGCCTCCTACCCCGGCGTGCTGCGTGACGTGCTGGGCATTGGCGAGGACCGCAGCATCGTCTGCGGCATTTCGTTCGGCATGGCAGACCCAGCCCACCCGGCCAACCATTTCCGCACCACCCGCGCCGACCCGGCCAGCAGCGTGGTGTGGAAGGACTGAGACGCCGAGAGGCGGGACCTGACGGGCGTCAGGCTACAACACGCAGCAGGGGACTGCGTGTATGCAGCAACCCAAACAGGTTCTTGGGGTCGGACAGCTGGGGGATGAGTTCGATGGGCTGGCCCATGCCCAGCTCGGCCGCCGCGTCGCGCAGGAAGCGCAGCGCAGAAAAGTCCTCCAGCGCAAAGCCTACCGAGTCGAACACCGTCACCGCCGCATCGCTGGCGCGCCCGCCATGCTGGCCCGCCAACACTTGCCACAGCTCGGTCACTGCAAAGTCAGGCGACAGTTGCTGGATGTCGCCTTCGATGCGCGTTTGCGGCGCGTATTCCACAAACACCTGGGCCTGGCGCAGCACGTCGGCATGCATCTCGGTCTTGCCGGGGCAGTCGCCGCCCACCGCGTTGATGTGCATGCCGGGCGCCAGCAGGTCGGGCGTGAGGATGGTGGCGTTGGTCTTGTCGGCCGTCACCGTGGTCACGATGTCGGCGCCGCGCACGGCCTCGGCCGTGCTGGTGCAGGCCACGGGGCGCAGGCCCACCGTGCCTTGCAGGTTGGCCTGCAGCTTGGCCGTTGCAGCCGGATCGGTGTCGAATAAACGCAGGGAGTCGATACCCAGCAGATGGTGAAAGGCCAGCGCCTGGAACTCGCTCTGTGCACCGTTGCCAATCAGCGCCATGGTGCGGGCACCGGGGCGGGCCAAGGCCCGTGCGGCCACGGCCGACATGGCGGCGGTGCGCAGCGCGGTGGTGAGGGTGAGTTCGCTCAACAGCAGCGGCGCGCCCGTGGACACATCGGCCAGCACGCCAAACGCCATCACCGTGGACAGGCCCCAGCGCGTGTTCTTGGGGTGGCCGTTGACGTACTTGAATGCATAGGTCTGCCCATCTGCAATGGGCATGAGTTCGATCACGCCGTCGCGCGAGTGGCTGGCTACCCGTGCGGATTTGTCGAAGGCGCCCCAGCGCAAGAAGTCATCATGGATGTAGTCGGAGATGCCGCGCAGGCAGGCCTCGATGCCCTTGCGCTGCACCAGCGCGATCACATCAGGGGCGCTGAGGTACAGGGTGGAAAAGTGCTGGGGGGTAGCCATGATGTGGGTCTCCGGGTGCCGATGTATGCGTCTGCAGCCAGTGTCCCGAAGCGCAAAAACAATGGGAATCGCCCAAACTGCCGCCTATTGCAGGGCGGTTTGCCGGTATGCCAGCCAAAATTGCCACTTTGCTCAAAAGCCCAGGGCTGCGTTTGGCGCAGCCCACGCGCTATCCTCTGCCGCTTGATTTGCCCCGCACCATGACGTCCCCAGAAATCCTCATCAGCGAAGTCGGCCCGCGCGACGGCCTGCAGTCCGTCCAGGCCACCATGCCCACCACCCACAAGCTGCGCTGGATCGACGCGCTGGTGGCGGCGGGCCTGCGGGAGATCGAGGTCGGCTCGTTCGTGCCCGCCCGCCTGCTACCCCAGATGGCCGATGTGGCCGAGGTGGTGCGCCACGCGCTCACCCACCCCGGCATCACCGTGATGGCGCTGGCGCCCAACCTGCGTGGGGCCGAAGCCGCGCTGGCGGCGGGCGTGCACAAGGTCACGCTGCCGGTGTCGGCCAGCGCCGCGCATTCGCTGGCCAACGTGCGCAAGACGCGCGAGGCCATGGTCGAAGAGGTGCGCGCCGTGGCACAGCTGCGCGACGCGCAGGCGCCTGGCGTGCTGGTGGAGGTGGGGCTGTCCACCGCCTTTGGCTGCACGCTGCAAGGCGCGGTGCCCGAGGACGATGTGATCTGGCTCGCCGGCCTGTGTGCGGAGGCGGGCGCCGATGAGGTGGGCTTGTCGGACACCACCGGCATGGCCAACCCGGCCCAGGTGCGCCGCCTGTTCACGCGTTTGCGCGCCGAACTAGGCGCCAAGGCCGGGGCGGCCCACATGCACAACACCCGAGGCCTGGGCCTGGCCAACTGCCTGGCGGCCTACGACGTGGGGGTGCGCACCTTTGATGCGTCGCTGGGCGGGCTGGGCGGTTGCCCCTATGCGCCGGGCGCGTCGGGCAATGTGGTGACCGAAGACCTGGTGTTCATGTTTGAGGCCATGGGCATCACCACGGGGGTGGACCTGGAGCGCCTGATGGCCGCGCGCGCGCCGCTGCAGGCGGGGCTGCCGGGCGAGCCGGTCTATGGGATGACGCCGGAGGCGGGATTGCCCAAGGGGTGGGTTCAGCGTTAGACCGCCGTTGCACCCAAAGAAAAAGGCGACCTTGGTCGCCTTTTTCTTTGGGAGTACGCCGTATCAGCTCAGCGAGGTAATCAGGTCCACATACTGCTGTTTGGCCTCGTCGGCGCTGGTGCCCTTGAGCTTTTCCCAGGCGTCCCACTTGGCACGGCCCACCATGTCGGAGAAGCTGGGCTTCTTCTCGGTGTTGTCGCCAGCGGTGGCCTGCTTGTACAGCGCGTAGATCTTGAGCAGCGTGGCGTTGTCGGGACGCTCGCTCAGGTTCTTGGAATTGGCCACGGCGGCTTCGAAGGTGGCGTTGAGGTCGGCCATGTCTGTGTGCTCCTTGGGATGTATGGGGGAGGGAAAGAACGGTGTCGGCAAGGGTTTGCTGCGTTGTATCTTACGGGCTGAGCATGGCCTGGGGCCGCTCAATCCATAGAGGCAAGCCCCCAAAAATCAAACAATAGGTGTACATCTGATGGTGACCCGCATTCCTCCCCCCCGCAAAGCCACACCCGGCCACAGCACAAGCCCCCTGCGCACCCTGCGCGACCAAGGGCCTGAGGTGGCGCGCAAGGCGGCCCAGGCCCTGCCCCCCGCCGCCCGCAAAGCCGCCACCGTGGTGCAGAAGAACGTGCGCCGCGCCGCCACCGGCATGCTGGGCCTGTCGGGCGAGCGCATGAGCAAGGTCGATACCGCCTGGCTGCGCATGGACTCCCACAGCAACCTGATGATGATCAACGGCGTGTGGACCCTGTCGCCCGGCATCACCTGGGAGGCGCTCTGCGAACGCGTGCAGCAGCGCCTGCTGCAGTACCCGCGCTTTCGCCAGCGGGTGGTGGAAGACGCGGCGGGCGCCACCTGGGTGGAGGACCGCAACTTCGACATTGCTGCGCATGTGCTGCGCGAAAAGCTGCCCCACCGCAAAGGCCACAGCATGCAGCGTGCGCTGCAAGACCGCGTGGGTGAACTGGCCATGCAGCCGCTCGATACCCGCCGCCCGCTGTGGCAGATGCACCTGATCGAAGACTTTGTGGGCGACGACGGCACCCAAGGCAGCGCGCTCATCGTGCGCATCCACCACTGCATTGCCGACGGCATTGCCCTCATCTCGGTGACCATGTCGCTGGTGGATGGCGGCTCGGAGCCCCCCAAGCGCAAGGCGCGAACGGGCAAGGAAGCCGCCACCGCCGAGGACTGGATTGCGGATGCCCTGATCAAGCCCTTCACTGGCCTCACCGTGAAGGCGCTGGACTTGGCAGGCGACAGCGCGGCCAAGTCGTTGCAAATGCTGGGCGATCCGGAGAAGGCCATGCAGCATGGGCTCTCAGGCACGGCCGACATGGCCCGCGTGGCCTACCAGCTGGTGAGTGATGCGGCCGCGCTGGCGTTGATGCCCGACGACTCCCCCACCCGCCTCAAGGGCCAACCCGGTAGCGCCAAACGCGTGGCCTGGTGCCCGCCGATCCCGCTCGAAGAGGTCAAGGCCATCGGCAAGGCGCTCAACTGCTCCATCAACGATGTGCTGTTGTCGTGCGTGGCGGGCGCCATCGGCGGCTACTTGCGCAGCCAGGGCGATGACCCGACGGGCCAGGAGATCCGCGCCATGATCCCGGTGAACCTGCGCCCCATGGAGGAGGCCTGGAAGCTGGGCAACCGCTTTGGCCTGGTGCCTCTGGTGCTACCGATTGGCGTGGCCAACCCCATCGAGCGCGTGTACGAAGTGCGCAAGCGCATGAATGCGCTCAAGGGCAGCACCCAACCCATCCTGGCGTTTGCGATGCTGGCTGTGGCGGGGCTGATGATCAAGCCCGCACAGGACGCACTGCTCAATCTGTTCGGTCGCAAGACCACGGCGGTGATGACCAACGTGCCCGGCCCCAAGGAACAGCTCACGCTGTGCGGATCGCGCGTCACGCAGTGCATGTTCTGGGTGCCGCAGTCGGGCGACATTGGCCTGGGGGTCTCCATCCTGAGCTACGGTGGTGGCGTGCAGTTTGGCGTGATCACCGACACCACCTTGTGCCCCGAGCCGCAGCAGATCATCGACGCCTTCGCGCCCGAGTTTGACCAGCTGTCGCTGCTCACGCTGATGCTGCCGTGGGGCGAATGACCGGCTTGGCCCCCCTGCCGCTCCGAGCCTGGGCACGCCGGGCGTGTGCAATCGCTTGGCTGCTGGGCGCCAGCGGCGTGCACGCGGAGGTGCGGGAAGAAAACACCCAGCGGCCTTACGTGGTGCGCGCCCAGCCAGGTGAGAGCCTGCGCGCTGCCCTGCATGCCGCCACACCCATCACGGTGGGTGGGCAGCGCTTTCATGGCTATACCCGCTGGAACGTGCGCTGGACCTTCCGTTGGTGGCGCGAAGCCTCGGGCCGCTGCGCGATCACCGAGGTCACCACCCGGCTGCACACCGAGGTGCAACTGCCCGAACTGCAAGCCGCAAGCCCCGAGCAACAAGCGGCTTTTGACCGATACCTCCGCGCCCTGTCCCACCACGAGCAGGGCCATGTGCAGATCGGCCGCGATGCCGCGCAAGCCATCGACCAGGGCATCCGGCAGATGCCTGCAGCACCCGATTGCGCCACGTTGGAGCGCGAGGCCAATGCCCTGGGCCACCGGCTGCTGCAGGACCATGTGGCACGCGAAAAGCAATACGACCAGAGCACCCGCCACGGTGCCACACAAGGCGCGCGGCTGGACTGATCGCACAGGCGGAGGCCAGCAGCGGCCTTAGCGCTTGCGTTGTAGAGGCGCTGCCAGCAGCCCATCCGTCAGGCGGGACACCGCGGCCACCACCTCGGCCACGGGCTCGCCCATCTGCACGCGCACGATGGCCCCCTCCACCACCAGGGTGAGTGCCTGTGCAATCTGCGCACGTTGGGCAGACGCAGGCAGCAAGCCCGCCAGCAACGCCGTCATGTCGCGCTTGTGGCGCTGTGCAATCTCCAGCACCTCGGGCACGGTGTCTCCCAGCTCGCTCACGCTGTTGATGAAGGCGCAGCCCCGAAAGTGCTGGCTGCCCAACCATTCCGCCAGGGCAGGCGCCAAGGCCCGCGTGCGGTCGGTGCCTGCGGGCAACGCGTGCGCATGCCGCTGCAGCGCGTCGGCAAACCAGGCCATCCAGCCGGTGTGCCGGTACTCCAGATACGCGCAGATCAGGTCGTTCTTGCTCGGGAAATGCCGGTAGAAGGTCACCTTGGTCACGCCGGACTCCGCGATCACGCGGTCGATGCCCGTGGCGCGAATGCCGTCCCGGTAGAACAGCGCATGGGCCGTGTGCAGCAGGCGGTCTCGGGCGGGCAGGTCTTGCCAGCCAGGGGGGAGTGGATCAAAGGTCATTCGCCCATTGTAGACAAACCTGTCTACATGGCCTTATGATGGCGAGTAGACAGACCTGTCTACATCAACCCTTCACCTTCGAGGTCCCCATGGAAACACGCCCGCCCTTGCCCCCCTTTACACAACACACCGCCGTCCAGAAGGTGCGCCTGGCCGAAGACGGCTGGAACTCGCGCGACCCTGCCCGCGTGGCCCTGGCCTACACCGAGGACACGCGCTGGCGCAACCGCGCTGAGTTCCCCGTGGGCCGCGAGGCCGCCCGGCAGCTGCTGGAGCGCAAGTGGGCGCGCGAACTGGACTACCGCCTCATCAAGGAGCTGTGGGCGTTCAGCGGCCACCGCATCGCCGTGCGGTTCGCCTACGAATGGCATGACGACGCAGGCCAGTGGTACCGCAGCTACGGCAACGAGAACTGGGAGTTCAATGACGATGGTTTGATGGCCGTGCGCCACGCCAGCATCAATGACCGCCCCATCCAGGCCGCAGACCGGCTGTTTTTCTGGCCACTGGGGCGCCGGCCGGACGACCACCCGGGGTTGAGCGACCTGGGTCTTTGAAGATGGGCGGCCCGCAAGGGGACCGGCAAGCGCTCAGGGCTGCGACGCCACCTGCGCCAACGCCAGTTCCCATAACGACTCCGCCACAGGCGACATCTCGGCGCGTTGGCGGTACAGGCGAATCTGCACCGGCACATTCCAGTCGGCGGCCCCGGCGGCCACCAGCGTGCCGGCGCGCAGTTCGTCGGAAATCAGGCTTTCGGGCAGCCAGGCCACGCCCCGCCCTTCCTGGGCCAGGGTCTTGAGCAACACCGCGTGGTGCGCGGTGAACACCACCGCCACCGGGCCGTCTGCGCTTTCGGCAAACACCCCGCGCATGCGGGCCCGCATGATGCGGCCCAGCCCCGACGCGTCGCTGTAGGCCAGAGCCGGCACCGGGGCCGACTGGTCCAGCGCGTGCAGCGGCTGGCCTGCAGCGCTCCCCGGCTGGGGCGCACTGACGGGCAGCAACCGGTCGTCCGCCAAGCGGCACATGGGGTACTGCGCCTCGTCCAGGCGCCCCGGCACCTCGTCATGACCATGGCACAGCACAAACTGCACACGGCGCTGCAGCATCAGGTCTTCGCAGGCCTGCGAGCTGTCCGACATGGTCTGGATGGGCCCCAGGCGCAGTCGTGCCTCCACGCCCACCAGCCAGCGCGGAAAGAACGTGAGCGAGAGCACGTGCGTGGCCGCAAAGCGCAGGCTGGCAGCCGCCAGGTCGTGTGCAGCACGGGCCTTGATGCGCGCGGCTTCCAGGTTGGCGAGGATGGTCTCCAGCAACGGCAAAAAGCGCTGGCCTGCCGCCGTGAGCGCCGCAGGGTGGGCACTGCGGTCGAACAGCTCCACGCCCACCCAGTCTTCCAAGGCGCGAATATGGCGGCTGAAGGCAGGCTGGGCAATGGCGCGTGCCTCCGCCGCACGCGAGAAATTGCCCGTCTCAGCCAGGGCGAGGAAATCCTCCAGCCATTCCAGGTCCAGGGGTCGATTGCCGGGTCCCATGTGTCTCCGCGATGGATCGATAGATAGTTGTATGCGATTCGAGTATTGGACCGCTGGCACTGGGTGGGAAATGATCCACCCCGTTGTTCACCAGCTTTTCCCAACGGAGACAAGAAAGCATGCCTGCCATCGCAAATTATCGCGGGATCATCCCCGCCATCTCGTGCCCTTTCACCCCGGACCACCGCATCGACGAGCCCGCGCTGCGCAAGCTCGCGTCCTGGCTGGCGGGCCACGAGGGTGTGGTAGCCATCATGACCAACGGCCACACGGGCGAGGTTTTCTCACTCACACCGGCCGAGCGCGCCGAGGTCACCCGGATCGTGGCCGATGAGCTCAAGGGCCGCTGCCCGGTGATCTCGTCCATCGTCTGCGAAGGCCTCAAGGACGCGGCCGACCATGCCCGCGCCGCCGTCGCCGCCGGCGCCGTGGCGCTGGACGTGATGCCCCCGCACCACTGGCTGCGCTTTGGCTTCACCTCCGGCCATGCGCTGCAGTACTTCGAGGCGATCCATGAGGCTGCGCCGAATGCCGACCTGGTCTGCCACGTGTACCCGGCCTGGACGCGCGCCTCGTACTCGTCGCAGCTGCTGGCCGATCTGGCCACGCTGCCCTACCTGCAGGCCTTCAAGGTGGGCCAGCGCGACATGAACAAGTACGCCCGCGACATCCAGGCCATCCGCGAGGCCGATGCGTCTAAGGCCATCCTGACCTGCCACGACGAATACCTGCTGGCCTC
The DNA here is from genome assembly GCF_049331375.1 of Acidovorax sp. M14. NCBI lineage: Bacteria > Pseudomonadati > Pseudomonadota > Betaproteobacteria > Burkholderiales > Comamonadaceae > Acidovorax > Acidovorax sp. M14. The sequence goes on along the minus strand of NZ_CP186263.1, from coordinate 516,662 downwards.
GATGGTGCAGGGCGTGGACGGTGCGCTGGTGGGCTTTGCCACCTTCATCCCGCAGCTCATCATCGATTTGTGGAATGCGGTGAAGGCCGGCGACCTGAAAAAGGCCATGGAAGTGCAGGCCGTCATCACACCGCTGAAAGACGCGGTGTATGGCGGCGGCGAGCCCACGGGCGAGGCCCACGCCCGCATGAAGGGCGGCATGTACCTGGCGGGTGTGATTGACGACGCCACCGTGCGCCCGCCGACCGAGGCGCCGAATGCCAAGGAAGTCGAAGCCCTGCGCGCTGCGGTGAAGCAGGCCGGCTTGCTCAAGCGCTGAGCGCCTCCGGCGAGGCCGGTGGATTTGGAGTCCCCCGCGCCTGACGGCACGCAAGAAAACCGACAAGGAGACAAGACACCATGCAACGCCAACATTTCCTCCGCGCCGCCGTGGGTGCGGTCACCCTCGCGATGGCGGCCAGCAGCTTTGCGCAGGCCTACCCCACCAAGCCCATCCGGATGGTCATCCCCTTTCCGCCGGGCGGCACGCTCGACACCGTGGGACGCCAGCTCGCGCAAAAGCTGGGCGAGCAGATGGGCCAGAACTTCATCGTGGAGAACAAGCCTGGCGGCAATGGTGTGATCGGCGGCGATGTGGTGGCCAAGGCCCAGGCCGACGGCTACACGCTGCTGTTCAACGCATCCACCTTCACCACCGCGCCCATGACCATGAAGTCCGTGCCCTATGGCGTGGTCAAGGACTTCACGCCCGTGGCGCTGGTGGCCAAGGCACCGCTGTCGGTGGCCATCAACAAGAACCTGCCGGTCACCGACATCAAGTCACTGATGGCTTACGCCAAGGCAAACCCCGGCAAGATGACCTTTGCCGTGGGCTCCATCGGCTCGGCTGGGCACCTGTCCACCGAGCTGCTCAAGCGCGCGGGCAACCTCGACTACCTGATCGTGCCGTACAAGGGCACGGCGCCGGCTTTCCAGGACCTGATCGGCGGGCAGATCGACGGCTTCATCGACCCCATCCTCGGCTCGCTGCAGTACCACAAGAGCGGCATGCTACGCGTAGTGGCCGTCACCTCCGCCCAGCGCGCGGCCAGCCTGCCGGACGTGCCCACGGTGGGCGAGACGATTCCGGGCTATGAGTTCTACAGCTGGTATGGCCTGTGGGGCCCGGCCAAGCTGCCCGCAGACATCACGCAGCGGCTGAACACCGAGGTGAACAAGGCCCTGGCCGAAATGACGCCCAAGCTCAAAGAGCAAGGGCTGCTGACCACGCCGGGCAGCGTGGAGGACTTCGCCAAGTTCCAGCGCAGCGACATGGAGCGGTCCCAGAAGATCGTGACCGAGGGGAACATCCGTGTCGAGTAGTGCCCGCCACGCGGTCGTCACCGGTGCCAGCAGCGGCATCGGCCGCAGCATTGCCGAGTCACTGCTGGCGGGCGGCTGGCGCGTGAGCGGCCTGGACGTTGCCCAGCCATCCATCGTCCATCCATCGTTCATCCACGTGCCGGTCAATCTTGCCGACGGCGCTGACATTGCCCGCGTATCCACAGCGCTGCCCAACGTGGATGCGCTGGTCCACGCGGCGGGGGTGCTGCGCGTCGGGCCGCTGGGCCAGCTCGACCATGCGGGCGGCGAACTGATGTGGCGCCTGCACGTGGACGCCGCCGCCCGCCTGGCCGACGCCATCGTGCCCGGCATGGCCCAGCGTGACCAGGGGCGCGTGGTGTTCATCGGCAGCCGCGTGGCCCAGGGCATGGCAGGGCGCGGGCAGTACGCCGCGACCAAGGCCGCGCTGATCGCGCTGGCACGCAGCTGGGCGGCCGAGGTGGCTGCCCAGGGCGTGACGGTGAACGTGGTCTCGCCCGCGGCCACCGCCACCGGCATGCTGATCGCCCCCGCGCGCCAGGGCAGCGCGCCGCGCCTGCCACCCATCGGCCGCCTGATCGAACCCGCCGAGATTGCGGCGCTGGTGGCATTTCTTCTGTCCGCTCCTGCCGCCGCCATCACGGGGCAGGACATCGCGATCTGCGGAGGCTCCTCGCTCGCCCGCTGATACGCCCTTTTTTATCCCGCCCTCTTTCCTCTTTGCCAACGAACGCGACCACCATGAAGATCGTCAACATCCTCGAATCGACTCGCCCCATCAAGTCGGACATCCGCAACGCCTACATCGACTTCTCGAAGATGACGCTGAGCCTCGTGGCCGTGGTCACCGACGTGATCCGCGATGGCAAGCCGGTGATCGGCTACGGCTTCAACTCCAACGGCCGCTACGGCCAGGGCGCGCTGATGCGCGACCGTTTCATCCCGCGCGTGCTGGAGGCCGAATCCGCCAGCCTGCTGGATGAGACCGGTGAGAACCTGGACCCGCACAAGGTCTGGGCCCGCATGATGATCAACGAGAAGCCCGGCGGCCACGGCGAGCGCTCGGTGGCGGTGGGCACCATCGACATGGCCGTGTGGGACGCCACGGCCAAGATTGCGGGCAAGCCGCTGTTCCAGCTGCTGGCCGAGCGCTATGGCAACGGCACACCCAACCCGCGCGTGTTCGTCTACGCGGCCGGCGGCTACTACTACCCTGGCAAGGGGCTCGATGGCCTCAAGAAGGAAATGGAAAGCTACCTGGCGCGCGGCTATTCGGTGGTCAAGATGAAGATCGGCGGCGCCACGCTGGCCGAGGACTGCGAACGCATCGAGTCGGTGCTCAAGATCCTGGGCCCAGGCCAGCAACTGGCGGTGGACGCCAATGGCCGCTTCGATCTGAAGACCGCCATCGAGTACGGCAAGGCCTTGTCGCAGTACCCGCTGTTCTGGTACGAAGAAGCGGGCGACCCGCTGGACTACGAGCTGCAGGCGAAGCTGGGCGAGGTCTACAAGGGCCCGATGGCCACGGGCGAGAACCTGTTCTCCATGCAAGATGCGCGCAACCTGATCCGCCACGGCGGCATGCACAAGGACCGCGACTGGCTGCAGTTCGACTGCGCGCTCAGCTACGGCCTGGTGGAGTACCTGCGCACGCTCGACATGCTCAAGGAGTACGGCTGGTCCCCCAGCCGCTGCATACCGCACGGCGGCCACCAGATGTCGCTGGCGATTGCCGCCGGCCTGGGCCTGGGCGGCAACGAGAGCTACCCCGACCTGTTCCAGCCTTACGGCGGCTTCCCCGATGGCGTGAAGGTGGACAACGGCTATGTCACGCTGCCGCCGCTGCCGGGCATCGGCTTTGAAGGCAAGTCGGACCTGATTGCGGAGATGCGCGCGCTGGCATCCTGATGGACGACGGGACGAAAAAAGGCACGCCCAGGGGCGTGCCTTTTTGCATCCACATCCAATGTGTTGCTCAGGTGGCTGAGCAGGTAAAGCTCTCTGCCTTGCTCGGGTCACCCGTGCCGTTGTAGCGCGGGAATTGGGGGTACTCGCACACCGGGCGCTGGGCCACGGGCGTGGTGGTGCCGGGCGCGAACTTGGTGGCGACCAGCTTGTCCGGGACCACGCCCTTTTCCACCCAGGCGTCCATGGCGGCGAGCAGGTCGATGGAGCGCGGCTCGGTGCCCGCGCCGTCCAGGTCATGCCCGTTGGAGGGCGAGGTGACCATGCGCGCAAAGCCCTGCACCTTGCTGGCGCCCAGGCGCTGCTTGACCGTGTCGAAGTAGTCTGCCGTGCGGTACAGCGACACGCAGGTGTCGCCCAGGCCGTACCAGATCAGCAGCTTGCCGCCGTTGTCGGCAAAGGCGGAGATGTCAGGGTCCGTGCCATCGATCATCTCGGCCAGCCGCGCGTACTGCGCCTGGTACTGCGTGGGGTCGTGGCTCAGGATGTTGGCGTTGGGGTTACCCTCCACCAGGCGCGCGGCTTCCGTCACGGCCATGTGGTTGAACGAATCGGGCGCGTCAAAGCTGGTGCCGAACATGTACGACTGCCAGTCCGACGTGGACGCCCCGCCCCGGCCATAGCGCGGGTAGCCCACGGCACCGCGCGACAAGGTCACGGGTGTCTTGTGGTCGCTGTAGATGAGGCGGATGGATTCGATCTGGCCGGCCGTGAGGCAGCTGTCGCTGTCCGCCCCCTGGCACAGCAGCTCGGTGGGCACGTAGTTGCACGCCTCGATGTTGCCGATGATGCCGTCCTTCAGGCCATCGAGGCCATCACACGCCGCCACCTCGGCTTTGGCATACAGCGCGATCTTGGCAGGGCTCATCCAGTTGTCGCGGCTCTTGAAGATGTGGCGCAGCACCGTGGGCCCCAGGTTGACCTGGTGCGCCTGCTGGCTGATGGCGGGCTCCATGGCCACCACGCCGTCGTAGTCCTTGGGGTACTTCTGCGTGGAGATGAGCCCCGACCGACCGCCGTTGGAATGGCCCATGTGGTAGCGCCGCACGGGGCGCTTGCCATAGAACTCGGTGGCGATCGTGGTGCCCACCTCCAGCACGAAATGGTTGGCATCGAACGCGTGGTTGCGCAGCGCCACGTCGCTCTTGCCCCAGGCAAAGCCGCGGATCTGGTGGCCGGAGTCGGAGCTGATCTTCACGTACGGGTTGGCCGACGGGCCCACCAGCTGCTGGTACCACGGGTCGTCGGTGGGGATGAAGCCGTCAAAGCCGCCACCGCCAATGGTCAGCGTCTTGCCGTTCCACTGCGCCAGCGTGGGCAGCTCTACCGCCCAGTGGATGGTGGACTCGGGCGACGAGACGATCTGCCCGCGCACGATGCAGGCGTCGGGCAAGGTGGCGTCGGCCTTGCGCAGCTCGGTGCGGGTGACTTTGGCGCCGTGGGGGAGCACGGCAGAGGTGTACGCGGCGCAGGCTTCGGCCAGGGGTTTGCTGGCCAGTGGGGGATTGGCGTCGCTGCCGCCGCCGCAGGCGGTCAGGGCCAACGTGGCCACGGCACCCAAGGTGCAGGCGGCAGTCCTTCGCCCTGCGCGTGCCAGGGCGTGGCGCCGGGGCGCCGCAGGGAGGGAGTGAGGATGGGGGAACATGCGAGGGTCTCCTGTTATGACGGTTCTTCAGGAGTCCAGGCCGGGCGACGGTGTGGCCCGCACCGGTGTCTGGACTCCGGTGCGGACGATAGGAAAAGGCGGCGCGGTTGCAGCCTCTGCAAATGCAGAGGGAGCGGGAAACTACCGAGCACCGCAGGGTCCACCTGCGGCACCCCGTAACCGCTCGCTACTGGTGGCGCAGCGCCGCCACCAGCTCCAGCTTGTTGCTCACGCCCAGCGCGGCATAGGCCGTGCGCAGGTAGGTGCGCACCGTGGCGGGGGTGAGGCCCAGCGTGGCCGCAATGTCTTTGTGCGAGCGGCCCTGGGCGTAGAGCATGGCGGCACTCAGCTCGCGCGGGGCCAGCGCCTGCTTGTGCTGGCGCGAGGCCAGGCTCACCGCCACCAGCGGCCCGCAGGGCTCCAGCCGCAGGCGGCAGGCCTTGCCCACCGACAGGGTGCAGGGCGCGCCCGCCAGGGCCTGCGCCACCGCCGGTGGCAGGTGGGTGCCGTTCCAGCCGGGGCTGGCCTCCCCCAGCGCCCGGCTGATGCGCAGCCCGGCAAACAGCAGCTCGCCCGACGGCCGGGCCAGGGCAAAGCGGTCCCACGGGCGGCCGGGGGTATCGCTCTGCAGACGCTGCAGCCGGTGGTGCCACTGCTGCAACAGGTGCAGGACGAATTCGCCGAACAGCACGGTCTCGCCGTCCGAAAACTCAGGTCGCGTCGGCGGGCGGTAGATGGAGACAAAAAACATCAGTCCGCTGTCAGGCAGCTCGGCCGTGAGGGCCATGCAGTGGTGCAGGCCGTGGCGCTGGCTGAAGGCCGCAACGTCTGGGTGCTCGGGCACAGTGCCCACCACGTCACGTTCGCGGATCACCACCCCCAGCTGCTGCATGGACTGTTGCCCGAACAGGTCCACTGCCGCCAGCGCGTTCCACTCCTCGGCAAAACTGCGGCTCAGGCCCATGCTGCCGTGCAGCCAGTTGCGGGGCGCCACCTGCACATCGCCCGCCGAGACCTCGCCCCACCAGGCGGAATCAAAAGGCACCAGGCTTTGCAAGGTCTGCATGGCCTGGTGCAACAAGTCCTGTGGGGCCACCTGCTGGGCATGCTCGGACAGCTGGAGCAGGCTGCGGCTCAACGCGCGCAGCGGGTCGGTCGGCGGAACGGAGGGTTGCTGTGCCAGCCTCGCCTGCCGGGCAGAAGGCGGGCTCATCGGCATGCGCGTCGCCCCGCATCGCGCACAGGGTCAGAGGCCATGGTGTCTCCTGGTTTTTGGGGCGATGGTAGCCGCCGCACGGTGGCAACCCCACCCCCCGTAAACCCGGATCACCCGCACCGACTCGGCGCGGAAACTATCATATTGATAGCAACCTAACCATATGGCACTAGCGCCTTGGTTTGCTTTGGCACAAAATCAGGCCGCCAGCCCGTCCACCGCCTGGAACATCGACTGCCGTGCCTGGCTGATGATCTGGCCCTTCCACACGTCGGTGTCGGTGTAAAAGGCCGCCAGCATTTGCGCCTTGATCTGGGCCGCCTTGTCAGCCGGAGTTTCGGGGTGCAGATTGAGCCATTGCTCGGCACGGATGGCGTTCATCACGTCGAGCACGGGCACCGTGCCGTACTCCATGGCAATGCCGGTGTACTCGGCATGGGGGCACTCGTCGTAGATCGAGGTCCACATCAGGCCGGTGAGGAAGGCCGAGGTGGACGAGCCGTCGTAGATCGACGTGACCGGCGTGGCGCCGCCGCCGTCCCACCAGGCGCGTGCGCGAGCCACGGCCACAGCGTCGTCATTGCCGGCATAAATGCGCTCGCCATGGCCACTGGGGCCCAGGCCGGTGTGCAGGTCAATCCAGGCGATCTTCGAAGCAGCGGCACCGTGCTGGCGCAGCACGTGGCGCAGCGTGCGGTTGCTCCAGGTGGGCTCGGTGCCGCCAAAGAACACACCCTGCGGAAACTCGTGCTGGCCTTGCGAGATGGCGGCCTGCCACGCGGCCTCGCCCTTGGTGGCGATGTACTCCGCCACCGCTGCCTGGTTCTCAGGGCCGGGTGGCCACTGCTCGGGCAGCAGCAGGGGCTGCACCTCGCGGTAGGCCGTGTTCACCGGCAGGGGCTTGCTGAAGTCCTGGAAGTTGCGGTTCAGGTCCACGTTCTCGTGTGTGAAGCGGCGCACATGCGAGAAACCATAGGGGTTGAGCGCGTGGATGTAGAGCGTGGCCACTCCCGCATCGCGCGCCTTGGCGCGCCACTCGGCATCGTGCAGCGCAAACACCTGCACGCCGCTGCCACAGTAGCCCTCGACGCCATGGCAGGCGCTGCTCACGATGAGCAGCTTCTTCGCATCGGCCGGGCCGTCGCGCACCACGTCCATGGCCAGGTCTTCACCATCGCGGCCCTTGAGCGGATGGGCATGCGATTCGATGGGCAGGCCAGCGGCTGCGGCGGCCTCCAGAAACTTGGTGCGCGCCTGGGCATAGCTGGGCGAGAAGGCTTCAACGATTCCGGTCATGGGCAGGGCTTTCAGGAGTCAGTGGGGAGACAAAAAGAAAACCCGGGCACGCGCGCTGCACGCGCCCGGGTGGTTGGGGTAGCGCCGCCTCAGGCCGCTTTGGCAGGATGGGCCAGCCATTCCTCGGCCAGCTTGACCCAGTAGGTCGCGCCCAGCGGGATCAGGTCGTCGTTGAAGTCATAGCTGGGGTTGTGCAGCATGCAGGGGCCGCCGCCGTGGCCCATCTCGCGGTGGGCACCGTCGCCGTTGGCGATGAAGCAGTACGCACCGGGCTTGGCCTGCAGCATGTAGGCAAAATCTTCGGCGCCCATGGTGGGCTCCTGGACCACCACACGCTCTTCACCCACGATGCCGGTCATGACCTTGCGGGCAAATTCGGCCTCGGCGGGGGAGTTGACGGTGGGCGGGTAGTTGCGCACGAACTCGAACTCGCAGGTGGCGTCGTGCGCAGCGCAATGGTTCTCGGCGATCTGGCGCATGCGCTTTTCGATGAGGTCCGTCACTTCAGTGGTGAAGGTGCGTACCGTGCCCTGCAGTTCCACGCTGTCGGGCACCACGTTGGTGGCCTCGCCCGCGTGGATCATGGTGACCGAGATCACGCCCGCGTCCACGGGCTTCTTGTTGCGGCTGATGATGGTCTGGAAGGTCTGCACCATGCCACAGGCAATCGGCACCGGGTCGATGCCGGTGTGCGGCAGCGCCGCATGGCCGCCCTTGCCCCGGATGGTGATCTTGAATTCGCTGGTCGATGCCATCACCGGGCCAGGGCTCACAGCAAAGGTGCCCACGGGCATGCCGGGCCAGTTGTGCATGCCGTACACGGCCTCCATGGGGAACTGCTCGAACAGGCCGTCCTCGATCATCACGCGGGCACCGCCGCCGCCCTCTTCCGCCGGCTGGAAGATCAGGTACACGGTGCCGTCAAAGTTGCGGTGCTTGGCAAAGTGCTGGGCCGCCGCCAGCAGCATGGCCACGTGACCGTCGTGACCGCAGGCGTGCATCTTGCCCTGGTGTTTGCTGGCGTGGGCGAAGGTGTTGAACTCCTGCATGGGCAGGGCGTCCATGTCGGCGCGCAGGCCGATGGCGCGCCCGTTGGCGCCGCCATCGCGCCCCTTGACGATGCCCACCACGCCCGTCTTGCCCAGGCCCCGGTGGATGGGAATGCCCCACTCGGTGAGCTTTTGCGCCACCACGTCGGCGGTGCGCACCTCCTCAAAGCACAGCTCGGGGTGGGCGTGAATGTCCCGGCGCACCGCTGCAATACTGGCCGACTGGGTGACGATGGAGTCAATAACGTTCATGATATGTGTCCTTACGATCTCACAGTCTAGCCCGGGAGCAACACACGTGCCAACCCGGGTTATTCGCTAGCCACCCATGATTTCTGCCCACGCCCTCGAACTTGCGCAAACCCTGGTGCGCATGAACACCGTCAGCCACAACTCCAATCTGGAGCTGATCCATTTCATCCGCGACCACCTGGCCAGGCTGGGCGTGAAAAGCCGCCTGACCTTCAACGAGGACAAGACCAAGGCCAACCTGTTCGCCACGCTGGGCGAGGGCAAGCCAGCGGGCATCATCCTTTCGGGCCACACCGACACGGTGCCGTGGGACGGGCAGGACTGGACCATGGACCCGCTGAGTGCACTGGTCAAGGACGGCAACCTGTACGGGCGCGGCAGCGCCGACATGAAGGCCTTCATCGGCGTGGCCGTGTCGCAGGCCGAGCAGTTCCTGAACAGCGATGCGCCGTTTGCACTCCACTACGCGTTCAGCTACGAGGAAGAGATTGGCTGCTTTGGCGTGAAGGAACTCATCGCCGACCTGCGCGACGCCAACATCCAACCACTGGCCTGCATCGTGGGCGAGCCCACCAGCATGATCCCCGCCATCGCGCACAAGGGCGTGTACCGCTACAAGTGCTGCGTGCGCGGCAAGGAAGCGCACTCCTCCCTCACGCCGCATTCGGTCAACGCCATCGAGATGGCCGCCCGCGTGGTGGGCCGGGTGCGCGACATGGCGGAAGACTTTGAAAAGAACGAGCCCCGCTTCGAGGGCTTTGACGTGCCCTTCTCCACCAGCAGCGTGGGCCAGTTCCACGGCGGCATTGCCGACAACGTGGTGCCACGCGACGCCGAGTTCCGTTACGAGTTCCGCGACCTGCCCACGGCCAACGCCGCGCAGATGCAGTCTGAAGTGGTGGCCTACGCCAAATCGCTGGAGCCCGCGATGAAGAAGGTGGCGCCTGCCACAGGCTTCGAGTTCGAAACCATCTGCGAGATCCCGAGTTTTCTGGGCAGCAAGGACGACCCGGTGACGCGCCTGGCGCAGGAGCTGTCGGGAGAAAAAAGCACCACGCTGGTGGCCTTTGGCACCGAGGCGGGCCTGTTCAAGAACGCAGGCATCTCCACCGTGGTGTGCGGCCCCGGCAGCATCCAGCAGGCGCACCAGCCCGACGAGTACGTGAGCCTGGAACAGCTGGGACGCTGCGAAGCGTTCATGCAGGGGCTGGCGCGCACCAAGTCGTTCGGCTGACTAGCGGCTACCAGCTAGCAGGTCAGGGCAACGCAAGGCGCGCGAGGATTGCACTGGGCGCGGCCCAGACCAGTGCCACCGTGGAACTGGCTTTGCCAGGCCGCCGGTGGCGTCTCCTGAGGGGGAAGACGCGAAGCGGCTCAGGGGGCTACGTCCGCACCCGGCCGTCCCCGGTCAGCATCGACATCTCGACAAACTTCGACGCCGCGTGGCTGGTGGCGCTGAACGACACCGGAAAGCCCGAGATCACCTGGTTGCCGATGGACTCGGTGCCGGTGATGAAGCTCTCGCGTGTGATCTTTCCGCCGGCCTGGGCCTGGCGCAGCCCTTCGGTGAACACGCGGGCGGCCAGGTAGCCCTCCATGCTGGAGTAGTTGGGCTGCACCTTGTCGCCGCCCTTCTTGATGGCCTCCAGAAACTCGCGCGTGATCTGGCGCGAAGGCTGGTAGGGCGATGGCACCACCTGCGACACCACCACGCCCGCACCGTCCTTGCCCAGCTCGTCGGCCAGCGCCTGCGTGCCCACAAACGACACGTTGTAGAACGTGCCGCCAAAACCCGCCTTGCGCGCCGCGCGCACAAAGGCAGCGCTGCCGGCGTAGGCGGCAATCTGCACCACCGCATCGGGCGTGGCGGGCACCAGCTTGTCCACGGCCGCTTTCACGTCGGTGGAATTGCGCTCCACGGTGGCGGTCGCCACGGGGGCCAGCTTCAGCTCGGCCAGCGCACGGGTCACGCCGTCAAGGCCTGCCTTGCCGTAGGCGTCGTTCTGGTAGAACACCGCAATCTTCTTGAGCCCCAGGTTGGTGAGCTGGCGCACGATGAGCGCGGTTTCGTCGTAGTAGGACGCGCGCACGTGGAAGATCAGCCGGTTGAACGGCTGGCGCAGCGCCTCAGCGCCGGTGAAGGGGCCAAAAAACGGCACCTTCTCCTTGGTGAACAGCGGCAGCGCGGCCAGGCTGGTGGGGGTGCCGATGTAGCCAAACAGGGCAAACACCTCGTCGGCAATCAGCTTGCGGGTGTTCTCGGCGCAGCGGTCGGGCTCGTAGCCGTCGTCCATGGTGCGGATCTCCACCATGCGCTTGCCCACGCCGCCCTGGGCGTTGAGTTGGTCAAAAAAGAGTTTGGCACCCTGGTTGAACTGCACGCCCAGCTGGGCCGCCGGCCCGGTGAAGGCGGCCGACTGCCCCAGCACGATGCGCCCCTCGCCCTGCGCACGCGCCAGGCCGAACCCACCCAGTGCCACGGCCCCCATGCCCACCGAAAACTGCCTGCGCCCCAATACTGTCTGGTTCATGGTGAAATCTCTGCTCTTGTAAGAAGAAAGAAGGGGCATCCCACTCTGCACTGCCGGTAGGCAGCCCCGTGGAAACAGGGGCCCATATGCACGCCTGTTCCAACCCTGACAGCCAGTTTAACGATCCAGCCCCCGAATGCCCACGCCTTCTGACGCTAAATCCCCTCCATCGGCACTGATTCAGGTGCGCGGCGCCTGCCCTCACGACTGCCCCGACACCTGCGCCCTGCTCACCACCGTGGACGAACATGGCGTGGCCACCCGCGTGCAGGGCAACCCCGACCACCGCCACACCGACGGCGCGCTGTGCGCCAAGGTGAGCAAGTACACCGAGCGCAGCTACCACCCTGAGCGCGTGCTCACGCCGCTCAAGCGCATCGGCCCCAAAGGCAGCGGCCAGTTTGCCCCCGTGACCTGGGACGAAGCCCTGGCTGACATTGCCCAGCGCCTGCAATCCATCGCTGCGCGCGCGCCCGAGGCTGTCCTGCCCTACAGCTACGCGGGCACCATGGGCATGGTGCAGGGCGAGAGCATGGACCGGCGCTTCTTCCACAAGCTGGGCGCCTCGCAGCTCGACCGCACCATCTGCGCATCCGCCGGTGCCGAGGCACTGACGCAGACCCTCGGCGGCAAGGTGGGCATGAAGGTGGAGTTTTTTGCCGAATCGCAGCTCATCCTGATCTGGGGCAGCAACTCCATCGGCAGCAACCTGCACTTCTGGCGCTATGCGCAGCAGGCCAAGCGCAGTGGCGCCAAGCTGGTGTGCATCGACCCGCGCAAGAGCGAGACGGCTGACAAATGCCACGAGCACATTCAGCTACGCCCCGGCACCGACGCCGCGCTGGCCCTGGCGCTGATGCACGAGCTGATCCAGAACGACTGGCTGGACCACGACTACATCGCCCGCCACACGCTGGGCTGGGACCAGCTGCGCGAACGCGCTCTGCAATGGCCGCCCGAGCGCGCGGCCGAGGTCTGCGGCATTCCGGTGGAGCAGATCCGCCAGCTGGCCAAGGACTACGGCACGACGAAGCCCGCCGCCATCCGCCTGAACTACGGCATGCAGCGCGTGCGCGGCGGCGGCAATGCGGTGCGCGCCGTGGCCTGCCTGCCTGCGCTCACAGGCGCCTGGCGCCACCGCGCGGGCGGCGTGCTGCTGTCCAGCTCGGGACAGTTCCCGGCGCAGCGCGCCGTGCTGCAGCGGCCCGACCTGATGCCCGCCAAGACGCCGCGCACCATCAACATGTCCACCATTGGCGACGACCTGCTGCGCGAGGCCTCGCCCACGTTCGGCCCGAAGGTCGAGGCCATCGTGGTCTACAACAGCAACCCCGTGGCCGTGGCGCCGGACTCCAGCAAGGTGGTGCAGGGCTTTGCGCGCGAGGATTTGTTCACCGTGGTGCTGGAGCATTTCAAAACCGACACGGCCGACTACGCAGACTACATCCTGCCCGCCACCACGCAGCTGGAGCATTGGGACATCCACCTGAGCTACGGCCACACCGACGTGCTGCTCAACCGCCCCGCCATTGCACCGCAGGGCCAGGCGCGCAGCAATGCGCAGATCTTCCGCGACCTGGCGACGCGCATGGGCTTTGCCGAGCCCTGTTTTGCCGACAGCGACGAGACCCTGTGCCGCCAGGCCTTTGGCGACGCCGTGGACTACGCACTGCTCGAAAGCCAAGGCTTTGCCACGCTGGCGCTGCCCGACGCGCCGTTCGCCGAAGGCAACTTCCCATCACCCTCTGGAAAGTGCGAGTTCTACAGCACCCGCCTGGCCGCGCAGGGCCTGGACGGCCTGCCCGACCACCTGCCCAACTACGAGCTGCAGGGCACCAACACCCGCTACCCGCTGGCGATGATCTCGCCGCCCGCGCGCAACTTTTTGAACTCCACCTTCGTCAACGTGACAAGCTTGCGCAATATTGAGGGTCGGCCCATCCTGGAAATCCACCCCGACGACGCCGAAGCACGTGGCATTGCCAACGACACGGTGGTGCGCGTGTTCAACGACCGGGGCAGCTACCTGTGCCACGCCACCGTGTCGCGCCGCGCGCGGCCTGGCGTGGTCAACGGCCTGGGCATCTGGTGGCGCAAGCTGGGGCTGAACGGCACCAACGTGAACGAGGTGACCAGCCAGGCCCTCACCGACCTGGGGCGGGCGCCCACGTTTTATGACTGCCTGGTGGAGGTGGAGGCCGCAGGCGCCGCCGCTGCCGGCATGGATGCCGGGGCCCGCGCCAGCACCACGGCCTGAGGGTGGCTTGAGATGCTCGGTTTGCTATCCATTCAATAGCTACTTGCGCAATATCCACTAGCGCTTGCAGCCATTTTGACCCTTATCCTGCGCAAACACCCGTTCTGAGCAGGATCTGCGGAGGTGCAGGGTTCCTTCTCGGCCCCTTACCCCAACAGCTTCAGCAACGCGTGTGCGCCCTGCTCGGAGGATGCCGGGTTCTGCCCCGTGATCAGCGTGCCGTCGGTCAGCACATAGGGCGCCCAGTCGGGCCCTTTGGAATACACGCCGCCATTGGCCTTGAGGATGTCTTCCACCAGGAAGGGCACGATCTGGGTCAACTGCACCGCGTCCTCTTCGCTGTTGGTAAACCCCGTGACCTTCTTGCCCTTGACCAGCGGCGAGCCGTCGGGCGCCTTGGTGTGGCGCAGCACGCCCGGTGCGTGGCACACCAGCGCCAGCGGCTTGCCTGCGGCAAAGGTCTTTTCGATGAGGGCGATGGACTGCGCATCTTCCGCCAGGTCCCACAGCGGGCCGTGGCCGCCGGGATAGAACACGGCATCAAAGTCCCCGGCCTTCACGCTGGACAAAGGCACGGTGCTGGCCAGTTGCTTTTGCGCTTCGGCATCGGCCTTGAAGCGGCGCGTGGCGTCGGTCTGGGCGTTTTCGTCGTTGCTCTTGGGGTCCAGCGGCGGCTGGCCGCCGTGGGGCGATGCGAGCGTGATCTGCGCGCCGGCGTCCTTGAACACGTAGTACGGGGCCGCAAACTCTTCCAGCCAGAAGCCCGTCTTTTTGCCGGTATCGCCCAGTTGGTCGTGGGACGTGAGAACCATGAGGATGTGTGCCATGGAGGTCGCTTTCTGTAGGGGGTGGATCAGAAAAACCAAACCACCACCGTAGCAGCCATCGGGCATCTTGTCCCGCGATACGGGCAGGTTTGCGGTATTGGCTTACAGCACGGCGCGGCCGTGCATGCTACGCCTTCGCCCTTCAACGCAGCTGCCGGTCCAGAAACTCCGCCACCTCGTTCTCCAGCGTGGCGTGGTAGGCCACGCGGTCAAAGCCCTCGGGGTTGGCTGCAGCGTCTCCCGCCTCGGACGCCAGCGGCCAGACGGACTGGGCCATGAAGGCAAAGTGGCCTGCGCCCGGCACCGTGCTGGCCTGTGCAGCAGGCAAATTCGCCGCCACGTAGCCGCCGTGGTACTTGCCGGTGAGCACGGCATCGCGCTCGGCCACCATGAGCCGCACGGGCACGCTGATGGCCTTCAGGCTGCCCGGCGTGAACACCACGGCCATGGGTGCCATGGCCACCACGGCACGGATGCGGGGGTCTGCCACGGAGACCAGCGGACCATCCTGCGCGGCGGCGGGGACCTGCGCGGACGCTGCAGCAGCCGGTGCGGCCTGAACAGACTGGGCACGGCTCGGGAGCTTGCCCAGGCTGCAAAAGCCGGGGTCGTCCGACACGCTGCGGCAGTGCTGCGCCGCACGGGCGGGCTCGGCCTGGGCACCGGCCAGTGCCAGCACGGTGTAGCCACCCGCCGAGTGGCCCACGGCGCCAATGCGCCCGGCCGGTATACGGGGGCCCCATTCAGGGCTGGCCAGCAGGGCATCCAACACGCGGCTCGCCTGGCGGGGGCGTTCGCTGAAGTACCGGCCGGAGGTGATCATCGACCGGTCTTCCCAGTTGTCGCCCGGGTGGCGCAGCGCCGCCACCAGATAGCCGTCGGCCGCTAGGCGCGTGGCCAGGTTGTGGTGGCCCAGCTCATGGCCGCCGGTGCCGTGCGAGATGAGGATCAGGCCCTTGAGGGGCGTGGTTGCCACCGGCGCCCCCGGCGTAACCACGGGCCGCCATGGGCCCATGGGCTGGGTGCGCGCCACGGCAGGCGTGGGGTAGAACAGGGCCACGGTCACCGGCTCGGCGCCCGGGACCACCAGGGTGCGCAGCCCGGCGTACTGGGCCGATGCCGGCGTGGCCCAGGCCAGCAGCGTCATGAAAGCCGCCAACAGCGGGGCACGGGCGTTGCGCCATGCAGAGCGGAGTGCCAGGAGGAGGATGAGGGTCACGGTGCGCCTTTCGTCAAATGCCACCCTGAGGGGCGGCTTGACGGCACTTTAGGTGGCGCCACCGGCGGGCTCCAGCGCCCTGCGACGAAACGCGGCTGTGTGGCGCGAAATGCGCTGTGGAAGGGGCGAGCGCATGTGCGCCCCGCCCCTCGCCCCGACAGCCCGCAGCCGATTACAGAGCGGCTTCGAGGATGCGGCGGCTCACGGCGGGTGTGATCTCGCGCTGTTCGCCCAGGGTCACCATGCCATGCGCTTCGAGCTGCGCCACCACGGCGGTCACCGTGTCGCCGCCCAGGCCGTAGCCCGACAGGCGCGTGGCGATGCCCATGCTTTCAAAGAAATCGCGCGTGCGCTCGATGGCGGCGGTGATGCGCTCGTCGTCGGTACCGGTGGTGATGCCCCACACGCGCTCGCCGTACTGCAGCAGCTTGGCGCGCTTGGCCACCCGGCGCTCGTTCAGCAGCGCGGGCAGCACGATGGCCAGGGTGCGCGCGTGGTCGATGCCGTGCAGGGCCGTCAGCTCGTGGCCGATCATGTGCGTGGCCCAGTCCTGCGGCACGCCCGCGCCAATCAGGCCGTTGAGCGCCATGGTGGCGGCCCACATGAGGTTGGCACGGTCGTCATACACGGGCTCTTGCGCTGTCAGCAGGCGCGGGCCCACCTCGATCAGCGTCTGCAGGATGCCTTCGGCAAAGCGGTCCTGCACGGGCGCGTTGACCGGGTAGGTGAGGTACTGCTCCACCGTGTGCACAAACGCATCCACCACGCCGTTAGCCAGTTGCTGGGGCGGCAGGGTGTAGGTCTTGGTGGGGTCGAGCACCGAGAACACCGGGTAGGTGTGCACGCTGCCAAACGACAGCTTGGCGCCCTTGCCGCGGTGGGTGATGACGCCGCCGTTGTTCATCTCCGAGCCCGTGGCGGGCAGCGTGAGCACCGAGCCAAACGGCATGGCGCCCTGGATGTTGCGGCCGTGCTTTTCAAGGATGGCCCAGGGGTCGGCGCCCTCAAAGCGGACGGCGGCGGCGATGAACTTGGTGGCGTCGATCACCGAGCCGCCGCCCACGGCCAGCAAAAAGTCAAAACCGCCTTCGCGGATCTGCGCCACGGCCTTCATGGAGGTTTCGTAGCTGGGGTTCGGCTCGATGCCGCTGAAGGTGGCGTGCTGGCGATCACCCAGCGCGGCGCGCACCTCGGCCAGCGTGCCGGTCTTTTCGGCGCTGGCGCCACCCACCAGGATCAGCACCTTGGCGGCAGCGGGCACCAGCTTGGCCAGGTCGGCAATCCGCCCCTGGCCGAAGGCGATGTGGGTGGGGTTGTGGAAGTCGAAATTCAGCATGGGTGTCTTTCTCCGTCAATGGCGTTGCCGCAGCACCGGGCACTTGGCTGCGCAGAGGGTGCGCCGCGCTCGGTGGCGGCAGCAAGGGCGCGATTGTGCGGCGCACGGGTGGGCGGCGCCGGTCGCGTGTGCGATAGCCCTGCTGCTGGCAGAGCCTCGTGCGGCAGGTCGGCGCAGCGCATGCGGTTGCTGCTAGCGCTCAGCGTGGCGCCCGATCCATGAGCGCCTTCAGGCGCCCGGCCACGAAGTCGCGCAGCGCCCGCACCAGCGGCGTGAACTGGCGGCGGCTGGGGGCAACCAGAAAGAGCGGCACGGCCTCGGTGGTCCAGCCAGGGCACAGCGCCACCAGCCGCCCGGCGGCCAGATCATCAGCCACATCAAAGTACGACTTGTACGCAATGCCCCGGCCCAGCACGGCCCAGCGGCGCACGACATCGCCATCGTTGGCCACGTTACGGCTGCGCACGCGCACCACCACCTCCTGGCCTGCGGCATCCCAGAAGCGCCAGCGGTCGTGCACGTCCTCGCCCAGCATGAAGCACAGGCCCTCGTGTGCGGCCAGTGCGTGGGGCGTGTCGGGCATGCCGTGCGCTGCCAGGTAGGCGGGCGCCGCGCAGAGCACACGCCGGTGGTCGGCGGCCAGCGGCAGTGCGACCAGGCTCGAATCCTGCGGCTTGCCGTAGCGGAAGGCGGCGTCCACCGGCTCGCTGTAGACGTTGGCCACGCGGTCGGCCAGCTGCAGGCGGATGTCGATGCCCGGGTGCTCGGCCTGGAAGGCATCGAGCCAGGGCAGCAGCACATTGCGCCCCAGGTCCGACGGCGCGGCCAGCTGCAGCGTGCCGCGCAAGCCACCGGCGCGCCCGCCCGCCAGCTGGCCTTGCACCTGCTGCAGCGCCGCCAGCGCGGGGCGGCAATGCTCCAGGAACAGCGCGCCCTCCTGCGTAAGCCGCAGGCTGCGCGTGGATCGCACGAACAGCGCCACGCCCAGCTCGGCCTCCAGCCGCTTGAGCGCGGCGCTCGCAGCGGCGGGTGTGAGGTCCAGCGCACGCGCCGTGGCAGAGAGGCTGCCGCTGTCCACGGTGCGCACAAAGATGTCGAGGTCTTGCAGGCTTTTCATGGCGTGCCTTGGGTGCGGAGGGGTTTATTTACAAACAACGATTGAAGATGGATTCAATCAGCACCCCATTTAAAAACAATTTCGCAAAACCCATCATCGGGGCACCCTTTGTTCACCTCCAGGACCTCCCCATGAAAGCCGTTGGCTACCAAACCGCTCACCCCATCGACCACCCCGAGTCGCTGCTCGACATCACCCTGCCCGACCCGGTGGCCACGGGCCACGATCTGTTGGTGGAAGTGCATGCCGTCTCAGTGAACCCCGTAGACACCAAGGTGCGAAAAAGCAGTTCGCGCACCGGCGACGACCCCGACTACAAGGTGCTGGGCTGGGACGCGAGCGGCATCGTGCGCGCCGTGGGGCTCGAGGTGACGCTGTTCCAGCCCGGCGACCGCGTCTGGTACGCAGGCTCCATCGCCCGCCCCGGCACCAACAGCGAACTGCACTTGGTGGACGAGCGCATCGTGGGCCACGCGCCGAAGTCGCTGGACTTTGCCGAGGCCGCCGCGTTGCCGCTGACCACCATCACCGCATGGGAGCTGCTGTTTGACCGCCTGGGCGTGGCCCCCGGCAAGCGGCCCACCCACAAGACCCTGCTCATCATCGGCGCGAGCGGCGGTGTGGGCTCCATCCTCACGCAGCTGGCAGCGCGGCTGACCAGCCTCACGATCATCGGCACCGCATCGCGCCCCGAAACGCAGCAATGGGTGCGCGACCTGGGCGCTCACCACGTCATCGACCACAGCAAGCCACTGACCGAGGAGCTGGCGCGCATCGGTCACCCCACGGTGGACATCGTCGTGAGCCTCACGCAGACCGAAGCGCACTTCGACCAGATCGTGGAGGCCATCGCGCCCCAGGGCCAGTTCGCACTGATCGACGACCCGGTGTCGCTCGACGTGACGAAATTCAAACGCAAGTCGGTGTCGGTGCACTGGGAGCTGATGTTCACGCGTGCGCTGTTCGGCACCGCCGACATGATCGGCCAGCACCGCCTGCTGACCGAGGTGGCAAAACTGGTGGACGCCGGGCTGATCCGCACCACGCTGGACCAGCGCTTTGGCACCATCAATGCCGAGAACCTGAAGCGCGCACATGCGCTCATCGAGAGCGGCAAGGCGCGGGGCAAGCTGGTGCTGGAGGGGTGGGCCTGAAGCATTGCGGGCCCCGCAGGGTGCGCCGCATGATCAGCGCGATGGGTTGTGTATCGGGTTGAAAAATACTGTATTTATAAACAGTTATTAAGGTATAAAACTGGGCTCACAACCCGAGGAGACCTCCCATGCTGGACCACATGACCTTCCGCGTCACCGACATCGCCCGGACCAAGGCGTTCTACACCGCCGCCCTTGCGCCTTTGGGCTACAGCCTGTGTTTTGAGGGCAACTACGGCTCGAACATGCTGGGCTTTGCCTACCCGGCGCCGTCCGAGCCCGACGGTAAGAAGGCGGATGTGTGGTTCATTGACGGCCCCTCGCCCTACGGCGGCCCGCCCGCCACCACGGGCTGCCACCTGGCGTGGCGGACCACCACGCGGGCCCAGGTCGATGCCTTCTACCGCGCCGCCATGGAAGCCGGGGGCAAAGACAACGGAGCCCCCGGCCTGCGGCCCGACTACCACGCGCACTACTACGGCGCGTTTGTCATCGACCCCGAGGGCAACAACATCGAAGCGGTGTGCCACCTGCCAGAGTAAGAAACACCGCTGCACCCTCCGCAGAGGGCGCGTCGCCAGGCGAGTGCACCCTTGGAACTGGCTTTGCCAGGCCGCCGGGTGCGTCCCCCTGGGGGGAAGCGGCGCAGCCGCTCAGGGGGGGTCAGTCGAGTTTCACGCCCGCCGCCTTGATGATCTCGCCCCAGCGCTTGGACTCGGCGCGTGCCATGGCGCGGAACTGCTCGGGCGTGCCGGGCAGGGCTTCCATGCCAAAGTCGGCCATGCGCTTGACCACGGCGGGGTTGAGCAGCGCCTTGTTCAGGTCGGTGTTCAAACGCGTGGTGATGGCAGCGGGCAGACCGGCGGGCGCCAGGATGCCCTGGAACGCGAACACCTCGGTGTTCGGCACACCGGCTTCGGCCAGCGTGGGCACGTCGGGCAACGCGGCCACGCGTTTGGCCGAGCCGATGGCCAGCGCGCGCACCTTGCCCGAGGTGATCACGGGCAGGCCAGCGGCCAAGTCGAGGAACATGCAGGGCACCTGGCCGCCCATCACATCCTGCAGCGCAGGCGCGGCGCCGCGGTAGGGGATGTGGGTGAGGAAGGTCTTGGTGCGGTTCTTGAACATCTCCATCGCCAGATGGTGTGGCGAACCATTACCGGGCGAGGCGTAGTTGAGCTTGCCGGGGTTGGCGCGCGCGTAGGCCAGAAACTCTTTCACCGTCTTGACTTCGAATGCCGGGTGCACCACCAGCGCCAGCGGAAAGCGGCTGATGCCGCCCACGTAGGTGAAGTCCTTTTCGGGGTTGAACGGCAGCTTGGTGAACAGGTGTTCGTTGTAGGCCAGGATGGCGTTGTCGGCCGACATGAAGGTGTTGCCGTCGGGCTTGGCGGTGGCCACCATCTGGCCGCCGATGTTGGTGGACGCGCCGGGGCGGTTGTCCACCACGATCTGCTGACCCAGCGTCTGGCGCATGGCCTCGGCCACGGTGCGGGCCAGCACGTCGGTGCCGCCACCGGCGGGGTACGGCACCACCCAGCGCAGAGGCTGGTCGGGCCAGGCGGATTGGGCGGCGGCCCAGGGCGCGGCGGTGGTGGCGCCTGCGGCGGCCAGGGCGGACAAGAGGGTACGGCGTTGCATGGGGTTGTCTCCTTGATACTATGAATTTGATAGCTACTAGCGCATATTCAACTAGCGCATGCAGCCGGTTTTATTCAAATTTTGCGCGGCAGGGCCTCAGGCGGCCGGTGCGGCAATCGTCTGGTCGATGGCACCGAAGATGCTGGCGCCGTCCTTGCCCTTCACCTCGATGCGAATGGTGTCGCCGAACTTCATGAACTCGGTGCTGGGCTTGCCGTCCTGGATGGTTTCGATGCAGCGTTTTTCGGCGATGCAGCTGTAGCCCTTGGGCCATTCCATGCGGCCGTTCTGCTCCACGCCCTTGTTGCTGACGGTGCCGCTGCCCACGATGGAGCCGGCGCGCACGTTGCGTGTCTTGGCGATGTGGGCAATCAGCTGACCGAAGTGGAAGGTCATTTCGGGGCCCGCATCGCACATGCCGACCTTGCGGCCGTTCCAGGTGGACTGCACCGTCAGGTTCACGCGGCCGTGGTCCCAGGCGTCGCCCAGTTCGTCCAGCGTCACAGCCACAGGGCCGAAGGCGGTGGCGGGCTTGCTCTGGAAGAAACCAAAGCCCTTCGCCAACTCGGCCGGGATCAGGTTGCGCAGGCTCACGTCGTTGGCAATCATCACCAGGCGGATGCCGTCCAGCGCCTGGTCGGCATTGGTGCCCATCTTCACGTCGCCGGTGATGACGGCAATCTCGGCCTCGAAATCGATGCCCATCGCCTCGCTGGGCACTACCACGTCGTCGCAGGGGCCGATGAAGTCGTCGCTGCCGCCCTGGTACATCAGCGGGTCGGTATAGAAGCTTTCGGGCACTTCGGAGTTGCGCGCTTTTCGCACCAGTTCGACGTGGTTGATGTACGCAGACCCGTCAGCCCACTGGTAGGCGCGGGGCAGCGGGGCCATGCACTGGGCCGGGTCGAAGGGGAAGGCGTGGCGTGCGCGGCCGCTGTTGAGCTGGTCGTACAGGTCCTGCAGTTGGGGCGACAGGAAGCCCCAGTCGTCCAGCACCTGCTGCATCTTGCTGGCAATGCCGGTCGCATAATGGGCCGTGCCCAGGTCGCGGGAGACGACAACCAGTTGGCCGTCGCGCGAGCCGTCTTTGTAGGTAGCGAGTTTCATGGTGGCAGGACCTTTGTCTCAGAAGGGTTGATGGGCACCCTATGGGTGGCCTGCGTAACTCCCTGCGGTCGGTGATAGCGAGGCTCGGGCGGTCCGCTGCGTTGCTTTTCTTGCAAATAGCCGGGCTATTGGCTGCAAAAAGACGCCTTGCGGCCCATCCCGATCCACACTACCACCAACCCGCGAGGGTTATGCAGGCCACCCCTAGCGATAATTACGCTTGGGTAAATTGATTTAACTAAACAAAACTCGCAAATTTTAGTGCACATGGACAAAGAACGTGCAGGAATTCAATCGGTCGAGGTGGGTTTTGCCCTGCTGGAGGGGCTGACACGCTCGCGCGGACCGCTAATGCTCAAGGACGTGGCCGCCTCGGCGGGCATGAGCGCGGCCAAGGCGCACCGGTATCTGGTGAGCTTTCAGCGTCTGGGCCTGGTCACGCAAGACCCGCGCACCGCGCGCTATGACCTGGGCCCGGCCGCTCTCAAGCTGGGGCTGGCCTCGCTGACGCGGCTCGATGGCGTGCGCCTGGCCCGCGAACGCATGCCCGCGCTCATGGAAACCATCGGCCACACGCTGGCGCTGGCCGTGTGGGGCAACCACGGCCCCACCATCGTGCATTGGGAGGAATCGCCCCAGGCCGTCACCGCCAACCTGCGCCTGGGCGACGTGATGCCGCTGCTGTCGTCGGCCACGGGCCGGTGTTTTGCGGCCTTCATGTCGCCCGAGGTGGTGGCGCCGCTGCTCAAAGAGGAGCTGGCCCGCGCCGTGAAGATGCGCCGCACCGACCTGCCTGCGACCATGGCCGAAGTGAACGCACTGCTGGCCGAGGTGCGCGAGCGCGGCGCCGCCCGCGTGGTGGACACGCTGCTGCCGGGCATCGTCGCCTTCTGCGCGCCGGTGTTCGATGCCGACGGTCACCTGGAGCTGGGCATCACCACGCTGGGATCCATCGCCACCTTCGACCCCGAGTGGGGCGGCGCCATTGATGCACCGCTGCGCGCGGCGGCGGCCCAGCTGTCCAGCGACCTGGGCGCAGGCAGCGCCTGACGGCCCCGCCACACACGGACAAGATGCCACGGCGCGCGCTGGTTTTCATCACAGCCCTGGTGCTGGCCCTGCACTGGCTGGTGCTCAGCGGCGTGCCCCTGGCCTGGGACAGCCCCGCGCAGCCGTCCCGCCAAGTGTTCAGCACACGCAGCATCGCCCCCGCGCCGCCCCCACCAACCGTTGCACCTCCCGGCGTGACTGCCGTGCCGGTTGCCGCACCGCAACCTCCGCCCCGCAAAAAGGCGCCCGCCCCCAAGCGCCCCCCAGCCCCTGCGGCCCTGGACCGTCCCGAACCCGCACCGACAGCGGCTCCCGTCGCGGAGGCCGAGGCGCCTTCAGACACTGGTGCCGCAACCACCGTGGCCAGCGCAACCCCTGAGGCGCCTGCCAACGACACCGCTCCGGCGCCCGCACCTGCAGCCTCGGCTCCAGCCGCCCCTGCAGAGCCCGCCACCGAAGACGCCCAAACCGGCACGGGCGTGGACATCCGCCCGCCCGGAGGCACCGGTCGCAGTGCCGGCGCCCCACCGCCGCCCGTACGCATGCCCGCCCCCACGCGGCTCGCGTTTGATGTGAACGGCCAGGCCAAAAAATTCGCCTACAGTGCCCGGGCCGAGCTGCTGTGGCAGCACGACGGCAACCGCTACGAGGCGCGCCAGGAGATCAGCGCCTTTCTGGTCGGCACCCGCACGCAGCGCAGCGTCGGCACGGTCACGGAGCAAGGACTGCTGCCCGAGAAGTTCTCCGACAAATCCCGCAGCGAGCAGGCCGCGCATTTTGACTACGCCAAGGGCCGCGTCACCTTCAGCGCCAACACGCCCGACGCGGCGGCAGGCCCCGGCGTGCAGGACCGGCTGAGCCTGTTCATCCAGTTGGGCGCGATGCTGGCCGCAGACCCGGGCCGATTTGTGCCCGGCACCCAGATCACGCTGACCACGGTGAGCGCCCGCAGTGCCGACCGCTGGACCTTCACCGTGGAAGGCCCCGAAACCCTGGACCTGCCCGCCGGGCCCACGCCCGCCCTCAAGCTGCTGCGCCTGCCCCGCAAGGACTACGACCAGAAGGCCGAACTCTGGGTGGCCCCGGGGCTGGGCTACCTGCCCGTGCGCATCAAGCTCACCCAGGCCAACGGCGATTTCGCCGACCTGCTGCTGCGTGCCAGCGGCCCGCCCTGAGCATTGCCTGCGATCGCTTGCGCTGCACGGAGTGTTGCGCCCAAGCGCCATCCGGGCAAAAAAGCCCCACGAACCCGGCGTGCTCCGTTTTTCATGAAATACTGCAACGCAGCAGGGGACAAAAGCCGTGGCTTACCTAAGAACCTGTTCAAAGCCCTTGAACTCTGCGCACCCGCTGTCATCTGACATCTATATCGACAAGGGGAACACGATGCACATGCTCTACGACTCAGAATCCTTCGTGGTGGTCCATATGCTGCCCGACGCCGTGGAGAAAAAGAGCACCCAGGTGCTCAACGACACTGCCCCTGCCGTTCCCCAGCTTGCACGCCACGGCTTCGAGATCGTGGACAAGCGCTCCGGCAAGGAGGTGTACCTGGACGGCTCCTGGGCCGAGATGTTCCAGGAACAGATTCTGGCCTGGCAGCGCGAAACCCCGACCCAAGAAGAAGTGGAAGACGCGCTGGACCGTTACGCGGGCCTGGCACAACACCCGGTGGTGGTGCACTGACGCCACGACCGAGACCCGTGCCTTAGGTCAGCCCACCGCGCCTTCGGGCGCGCTGGGCGGATAGATTCGCCGGTACAGCGGGTCCACCAGCATCAGCACCGCAATCAGCCGGCACACCTGGAACGCCGTAACTACCGGTACGCCCAGTTGAAGCACCTTGGCCGTGATGGCCATCTCGGTGATGCCGCCGGGCGAGGTGCCCAGCAGCAAGGTGACCCAGGGCAGCCCCGTGGCCCAGGCCAGGGCACCGGCGAACAGGGCGCACACGCCCATCAGCCCCACAGTGCCCAGCGCCACCGACGCCAGCCAACGCGGCGCAGTGTGCAAGAACTCCGCGCGAAACCGCACACCCAGGCTCACTCCGATCACGAGCTGCGCGGCGTTGACCATGCCCTGGGGCACGGCTGACAGGCTCTGGCCGGCCATGGTCAGGCCCATGGACACGAGCATCGCCCCCATGAACCACGGGTTGGCGCGGCCCAGCCGGTCCATCAGCAGCGCCCCGGCCCCGGTCAGCAGCGCCATCAGCGCCAGCCCCGGCCAGTTCACCACCCGCAGCGTGGGCGGCAGGATATCGAGGCCGTGCAGGCCGCTGAACTGCAGCGCAAACGGAATGGTCACCGTGACGATGAGCAGCCGCAGGCTGTGGCTGGCGGCCACCAGGTCGGTGCGCGCGTTTTCGCGCTCGGACAACAAGGTCATCTCGGACGCCGCACCAATCGCGCCGGCAAAGTAGCTGGTGGCGCGCAGCATCGGTGCCGGAACACCGTGCATGCGGGGCGCGTGCACACGGTAGAGCCAGGCGCCAAACAGCCAGCCCAGGAACAGCGCCCACACAATGCCCAGCACGATGGCCCACCACAGCCCCCCGATGAGCGCCACCACCTGGGGCGTGAAATACAGGCCCAGGGCAGCACCAATGGTCCATTGCCCGGCGTTGCGCAGCGGGCCCCAGCTTTCGGTGGGGCCGCCGGCCATCGACACGACGGAGGTGGCCAACAGCGGGCCGATCATCCAGGGCAGCGGGGTGTGCAGGGCCACACAGGCAGCAGCAGCGGCCCATGCCAGGGCCAGGGTGGCCACGGTGCGAACAATGAAAAGGGGGCGCATACGGAGAACGACAGGCAGGCAGGCGGACAGACGGGCGCGGCGGGAGGCGCGCCCAACCCCGCAGTATCGCGCGACCTACCGTCCTGGCCGCCGTGCAGGCGCTGCCCAGACGGAACGGCTGGCATCGCCACCGGGCAACGGCCAGCTTGCACCGGGTGCTCAGGCGCCCTGACGGGTGGCAAACAGCAAAATTTCAGCCCCAGCGGCCTGATGCGCTAGTCGAATATGCCCAAGCAGCTATATTTTTGATAGCAATCAGGCAGCGCCCCGCCGCGCTGCCATCTCACGCCCCATCACCTCCAGGGCGGCAGGCGGCAGCAAAGCGGCAGCGGCGGGGTAGGCCACGCCTTCTTCGGCCGCGATGTGGGCGCCATACCGCCTGGCAAAACGGTCCAGCGCAGCCTCGTCCAGGGGCGTGAAGCCGGTCGCGTTTTCGTGCAGCAAGGCTTGCAGCCCGGCGCGGGCCGCCGCCCAGTCGGCGGTCATGGCCACGTGGTCCTGCTGAAGGCGGGTGACCAGCGCCTGGACCTCGGGCGTGGCCTGGGCCAACAACAGGGGGAACACATGCAGCTCTTCGTCCTGGTGGTGCAGCGGCGCCGCGATATCGAAGTAGCGGAGCACATCGCGCGCGGCCTGGCGGGCGTCGTGGTCCACGCCCTGCTGCCGCACATGCTCCCGCAAGCGGCCCAGCAACCCCAGCGTGCGCTGCACGCGCTCGTGGCAAGCCTCCAACATGGCAAAGGGCTGCTCAAAGCCCACGGCGGGCGCGCTGAAGCCGGGCAGATGCCGTGGCGCTGCAGCAGATGCAGGTGCGGGCGCCGGGACGGAAGCCGGTGTCATGGCGCGTTTCATGGCCCGATTCAGCCAAACCGCACAGGGTGGCCCTGGCGGTCGAACGGAATGAACGCCCCATGCGCACCACCCTTGATGGCATCCACCATGCGCTGCAAGGGCGCCTCGGCTTCGGCACTGGTGGGCGGCTTGTTCAGCGTGCCGGACATCGCCGCCGCAAACACGATGGCCCAGTCGTGGCCTGGGGCGGTGAACTGGCGGGCCTCGGCCACCAGCGCGTCAAACGATGCCAGCTCCTGCGGCGTCTTGTCCACGCACATCAGCGGCACCAGGGCACCGCCCTGCCCGGCCTCGTAGCGCGCACGCTGCGCCGGGGTGGCGTCGTCGGGGAGCTCCACCGCCGCGAAGACGAATAGCAGGCGCTGTGGCTCGGGCTGCATGCGTGCAGCCTGCAGCAGGTCGTCAAAACTGGAAATATCCATGCAAAGGTCTCGCAATCAATGAAAGGTTGGGGCCCACCAGCGCGCCTCAAAAACCGGGCACCACGCCCCGCTCAGCGTCCAGCGTGCTCACATAGGCACCGGCCGCCGGGCGTGAACGCACCGCCTTGCGCGACAGCACGGTGCCAATGCTGATGAAGCACAGGGCCTGCTCGGAGGCCGCCAGCTGGAACAAGGCCCGCAAGCTGGGCGCCTTCAGCGCCTTGCCGCTGGTCAGTGCGGAGCCGTAGCCCTGCGCTGTCGCCATCAGCAGCATGTTCTGCACAGCGCAGCCCGCAGAGACGGTGCGCTCGGCCAGGTCGATCTCGGCGTCGCCTCGCTCCGCATCCACCACGGCCAGCAGTAACACCGGAGAGCGGTAGGCCTTTTCGCGCGCCTGCTCGGCCTGCTCGGCGGTCGCAGCAGGGTCGCGCTCCAGCAGGGCTTGCGCAAACACATCGGCCAATGGCGCACGTGCGGTCTGCGGCACGAGGATGAAGCGCCAGGGCAACAGCTGTCCATGGTCTGGCGCATGGGCTGCGGCCTGGAGGATCTGCGCCAGCTCGGACGCGCTGGGGCCAGGGCCGCCCAGGCGCTTGGGCAGGATGGTCTGGCGCGACTGGATCAGCGCTGCCGCCAGCCCGGCCACATCGTCCGGCGCACTGGCCCGCGCCGCAGCAGGCTGCGCACGGGACGAAGGGTTCAACGGCCAGGGGATCACAGACATGGGGAATCCTCGGAATGCTTACCGCGTCAACAAGAAGGCCAAGAAGGCGCACCGGGACAGGCCGCGTGGGGCGCCCGGTTCATCCGCAGCTCCCCAGGTGACCACACTGCGTGCAGTAATCGCAGCCGTCCTTGCGGATGACCGCATGGGCACCGCACTCGCTGCACTTCTTGCCCGCCATGGCCTGGGGCACGGCCACGGGCGGCGGGGTGGGCTCGTCCAGCGGCAATTGCTGCTGCACCGGGTCGGCCACGCGGCGCGCCAGGATGTTCTGGATGGCGTAGGCCATGGCCGCCACCTCGGAGTCGTGCCACATGGGCACCAGCGTGCCGTCGTCCTTGCGGTGGGTGCCTAGGCGCACGGGCCCCCGGTCCCAGGCGACCTTGCGCATGTCGCTCAAGGCCCGCTCCAAAAAGCCGCCCCGCGCGGCCAGCGACAGCAAGCGCATGCTGGACGTGATCCACTGCTGCGACTCGCCGCTCTGCCCCACGGGCATGAAGAACTCGATGGCACGGTCCACGGTGCGGTTGCCCACACCCGTGGGTACGGGCAGAAAGGACACGATGAGGTACAGCGTCTTGTGGCCTTCCTGCGTCCAGTATTCGAGCTTTTCGGCCACAGCCGAGAGACCGCCTTGCGGGCGGCTCTCGATCACGGTGCGCATCGGGTCCACGGGCGGCGCGGCGGGCGCAGGCGCTGCCACGGCGGCAGGCGCTGGTGCAGGTTCTGCATGCGTTTCGAGCACCGAGCCCAGGATGCTGTTGGGCCGGTAGGTGGCCAAGCCCTTGAGCCGCGCACGCCAGGCCTGCAGGTACAGGTCCTTGAAGTCCTCGTACGGGTAGTCGGCCGGGATGTTCACGGTCTTGGAGATGGCCGTGTCCACAAAGGGCTGCACGGCCTCCATCATGGCGATGTGGTCCTGCGCGGACATGGCCAGGGCCGAGACAAAGTAGTCGGGCAGCGCGTTCACATCGCCGCCCAGCTCGCGGTACAGGCGCCAGGCGTGGTCTTCCACCGCGTATTCGGTGGTGCTGCCGTCCGACTCGCGCTTCTTGCGCTTGTACATCCAAGAGAACGGTGGCTCGATGCCGTTGGAGGCGTTGTCGGCAAAGGCCAGGCTCACCGTGCCCGTGGGGGCAATCGACAGCAGGTGGCTGTTGCGGATGCCGTGCGCGCGGATAGCCGACTGCAGCGACTCTGGCAAGCGGCTGGCGAAGGTGCCCTCTGCCAGATAGCCGGTGGCGTCGAACTTGGGGAACACGCCCTTCTCGCGCGCCAGGTCCACCGACGCAGCGTAGGCAGCATCGCGCATGCACTCGGCAATGCGCGCGGCCATGGTGCGGCCCTCGGGCAGGTCGTAGCGCAGGCACAACATGGCCAGCGTGTTGCCCATGCCGGTAAAGCCCACGCCAATGCGGCGTTTGGCCATGGCCTCGTCGCGCTGCTGCGGCAGCGGCCAGTAGGTCACATCCAGCACGTTGTCGAGTGCCCGCACCTGCAGCGCCACGGCCTGGGTGAAGGCGTCAAAATCAAACGCGGCCACGCCGCCAAACCCGAAGGGGTGGCGCACAAAGCGGGTAAGGATGATGGGTCCCAGGTCACAGCAGCCATACGACGGCAGCGGCTGTTCGCCGCACGGGTTGGTCGCAGCAATGTCTTCGCAGTAATGCAGGTTGTTGTCTTCGTTGATGCGGCCCAGGAACAGGATGCCCGGCTCGGCAAAGTCGTAGGCCGACTTCATGATCGTGTCCCACAACTCGCGCGCCTGCACGGTGGCATAGACCCACAGGCCATCGGCGCGCTGGTGGGCGCCCTGGGCCAGCAGGGCGGCGCCGGGGCGGGCCTTGTGCACCAGCTCCCACGGTGCGTTGTTCTGCACGGCCTGGATGAACGCGTCCGACACGCCGACCGACACGTTGAAGTTGTTCCAGCGGCCCGGCGTGCGTTTGGCGGTGATGAACTCGTGCACATCCGGGTGGTCGATGCGCAGCACGCCCATCTGCGCGCCCCGGCGTGCGCCCGCGCTCTCCACCGTGGAGCAGGACTGGTCGAACACGTTCATGTAGCTGCACGGCCCCGACGCCATGGAGGCCGTGGCCTTGACCTGCGCGCCCTTGGGGCGGAT
Organism: Acidovorax sp. M14; assembly: GCF_049331375.1. Lineage (NCBI taxonomy): Bacteria > Pseudomonadati > Pseudomonadota > Betaproteobacteria > Burkholderiales > Comamonadaceae > Acidovorax > Acidovorax sp. M14. The sequence continues at coordinate 486,719 of NZ_CP186263.1, read as the reverse complement.
GCGCGAGAAGTCGTAGCCCACGCCACCGCCGCGCCGCATGGTCTCGGCCGCCTCGCGCAGGGCTTCGTAGATGCCCGGAAAGCCTTCGTCGTCCACGCCCTGGATGCAGTCACCCACGGGCTGCACAAAGCAGTTGATGAGGGTGGCCTGGATGTCGGTACCCGCCGCGCTCATGATGCGGCCCGCGCCGATGGCGCCCGCCTTCAGGTTGGCGAGGAATAAGGACTCGTACTTTGCGCGCAGCTCCGGCTTTTCGACCGAAGCCAGGGCCCGCGCCACGCGCTGGTACAGCTCGTCGGCCGTGGTTTCGCCGGGTTTGAGGTATTTCTCGCTCAGCACATCCAGGCTGATGGGCTGCAGGGAAGCGGTGGGGTGGAGAGGGGGCTGGGGTTCGCGTTTCATGGGGGCCGATGATTTGGGTTGCGGGCTGAAACGGGGTTGCGTTCGGTCAAGGAGCGCTCATTCCACTCCGAATGCCGGCTCCTGGCAAGCAGGGACCGATCACTCGTCCACCAGCACTTGGCCGTCATGCTCCACATAGGGCTGGTAGGGGCCGGTACCGCTGTGGTCCGACTGCGAGGCGGGCACGAACCCGCCGGTCTGCACATCAAACACATGCACCTCGCCATCCTCGATCACATAGTGCCATCCGTGCAGGCTGATCTGGCCCGACTGCACCCGGCTGCGCACCATGGGGTACTCCATGAGGCGCTCCAGCTGCAGCACCACCGCGCGCTGCTCGGTGCGGCGCAACACCTCGGGGCCCGGCTGCATGGGCAGCAGGGCCTCGCGCCCCAGGTCCAGCCAGCGGTTGAGGTTGGGGGCCTCGGGCGAGACCTCACCATACATCGCCTTGATAGCCCCACAGTGACTGTGGCCGCACACCACGATGCGGCGCACCTTCAGGTTGAGCACCGCGAACTCGATGGCCGCCGTGGTGCCATGGTGGCCGTGCGATCCGTCGTAGGGCGGGATGAAGGCCCCCACATTGCGCACCAGAAACAGCTCGCCCGGCCCCGCGCCGGTCAGCAGGTAGGGCACCAGGCGGGAGTCGGAGCACCCGATGAACAGCGTCGTGGGATGCTGCCCCTCGTCCACCAGCGCCTGGAACTGCTGGCGGTACTGGGGAAAGGCGTCGTCATGGAAGCGGCGCAAACGGTCCAGCAACTCGTCGGGCATGGGCGGGCAATGAGGGGATGAGGCAACAGGGTTCAACAGGTGTGCTGCGCAGTTACTGCACCAGCGGCGATTCGGCTGCGTCCAGCGCCACCCCTTCGACCACCGCAGCACCTGCCAGCAGTTGCAGATACTGGCGCAGCGCGTTCACCCAGGCCTGCTGGCGCAGGGTAAGCGCGATGGCCTGGCGCACGTCCTCGAACGCGGGCTGTTGTCCCGCTTCACGCGCTACCACTTCCACCACATGCAGGCCAAAGCGGCTGTGCACCAGGCGGGCCAGCACACCGATCTCGGCACTGCCAAACACATCGCGGGCGAACTCGGGCGCACAGTCGGCGCGGGTGAGCCATCCCAGCTCACCGCCTTGCTGGCCGCTGGGGCAGTTGGACCACTGGGCCGCGGCCTCGGAAAACTTTGCACCACCGTCATCGGCGCAGCGCAAGTCGATCAACAGCGCCTCGGCGCGCAGGCGCAACTGCTTCACATCCACACCCGGTGTAACGGCAAAGAGCACGTGGCGCAATTGCGCGCGCTCGCCCTGGGCGTGCGCTGCAGGGTGCGCCTCGTGGTAGCGGCGGCAGGCTTCTTCCGACGGATCGGGGATCGGCAGCTCCCGGTCCAGCAGCTGCTCGATGGCGTCGGAGGCCTCGGTGCTGATAGCACCCAGGGCGCCCGGCACATCGTCGGCCGATAGCAACCCCGCCTGCTGGGCCGCCTGGCGCAGCAGCTCGGTGCAGGCGCGTTGGCGCAGGGCCTCTTTGTCCAGCAACTCGTGTGGTGCGTTGAGGGCCACGCCGTTGATGCGTGCGATGCCAGCCACTGCGCCTGGCCCGCTTGCTGCGGGCGCGGACATCGCCTGCACGGGTGCATCGGCCATCGTCGCCACCAGGGCCTCGTAGGCCGCAGTCTGCGTGGGGGTCAGCGTGCTGGCAGGGGCTGCTGCCGCGCTGCTGTCGGTGGAGCCGCATCCGCAGCTCCCGGTTCCACATCCGCTCATGGTGTGCTCCTGGATGGTCGGTGGGTTTCAGGCGCGGCGGTCTTGCGACTGCAGGTGGCCAGCGGGCAGGTTCAGGCGGCGCGCACGCACCACCTGGTAAGGGCGCAGCACATAGGCCAGCGTGCCAAAGCCGCTCCACACATGCACCAGGCGGGTGAACGGGAAGATCAGGAAGATGCTCATGCCCAGGAACATGTGGGCCTTGAAGATCCAGCCCGCCTCAGCCAGCAGCTCCACACCGCCGCTGCGGAAGGTGACCACGCGCTGGCCCCACTCGGCCAGCTTCATCATCATGGAGCCGTCCAGGTGCTGGGCCGACAGCGGAATGGTGGCCAGGCCCAGTGCCAGCTGCAGCCAGAGCAGGATCAGCAGCACGATGTCGCTGGTCTTGGACGTGGCGCGGATGCGCGCGTCCGACAGGCGGCGGTGCAGCAGGATGGAGATGCCCACGAAGGCCAGCAGGCCCGCAATGCCCCCGGTCACCATGGCCATCAGCTGCTTGTTGCCCGCGCTGATGAAATGCTCATACACAAAGTGCGGCGTCAGCATGCCAAAGGTGTGCCCGAAGAACAGGAACAGCACGCCCACGTGGAACAGGTTGCTGCCCCAGCGCAGGCTGCCGGTGCGCAGCAGCTGCGACGAGTCGCTTTTCCAGGTGTACTGGTCGCGGTCAAACCGCGCCCAGCTGCCGATGAAGAACACGGCCAGACAGATGTAGGGATAGATGCCAAACAACAGGGTATCGAGCCAGGGGGTAGTCATGCTGAGACTCCTTCGGGGGCCCGCTCGGCGCGGGGGGTACGGACAAAATGCAAGGGTTGCGGCTGGTCAGGCTTGGACTGGCCCTGGGTGCTGCAACCGCCGAACGCTTCGGGCTCGGCCCAGACCTCGTCCATGGGCGGCTCGGGTGTGAGCGCCACCGACTGCACGCGCTGGCCCGAGACTTCGAGCACCGCAGCGATCACGCTGGCGTAAGGGCTGTTGCGCGACACCAGGGCGCTGAACAAGGCGTTGAGGATGTGGGCCATTTCGCCCAAAAACTCCTTGGCCACGGCGGGTGGCTGGGTGGAGGCAAACTCCAGCACCACCGGCAGGTGGTCGGGCAGCTCGTCGGCCTCAAACCGCAGGCCCGCCTTTTCGTAGGTCTGCAGCAGGTCGATAAGCGCCGGGCCCCGGTCGCGCGAGTCGCCGTGCACATGCTCAAACAGGTGCAGCGAAGTCTGGCGGCCCCGGTCAAAGTTGTCCACGTAGCGGGCCTCGGCTTCCAGTGGGTCCAGCGCGGCGAGGTGCTGGCACACGGCCTTCAGCTCGTCCATGCGCTCGGCCGTGAGGGCCTGCTCGGCCTGCAGCGCATCGATGAGCTGCGGCATCACACTGCGCAGCTGCGCGTCGGGATAGCTCAGCAGGTAGCCCAGGGCGCGCAGGGTCAGGCGCACGGAGGTCGGGTTCTTCTTGAACATGGTGATTCCTTCCTGTGTGCGATCAGACCGTGGCCTTGATCGGGATGGTCCGCGGCTTCTTGCCGCCGAACATGCTGACTTCCGTCGCGCCATCCGAGCAGCCGTTGCCAAACGAGAAGCCACAGCCGCCCCGGATGTCGAAGGCGTTCTCGGCATACTCGCGGTGGGCCGACGGAATCACGAAGCGGTCTTCGTAATTGGCAATGGCCATCACCTGGTACATCTCTTCGACCTCGGCCATCGACAGGCCCGCCTGCTTGAGCACCGACAGGTTCTGGCGCTGCTCCACATGCTTGTCGCGCTGGTAGGTGCGCATGGCCAGCATGCGTTCCAGCGCGCGCACCACAGGGCCGGTGTCGCCTGCGGTGAGCAAGTTGGCCAGGTACTGCACGGGGATGCGCAGTTGCGACACGTCGGGGATCTCGCCATTCACGCCCACATGGCCCGCGTTGGCGGCGGCCGTGATGGGCGAGAGCGGCGGCACATACCAAACCATGGGCAGCGTGCGGTACTCGGGGTGCAGCGGCAGGGCCACCTTCCAGTCTACGGCCATCTTGTAGACGGGGCTGTTGCGGGCGGCTTCCATCCAGCTGTCGGGGATACCGTCGATGCGCGCCTGCTTGATGACGTCCGGATCGTTCGGGTCCAGGAAGATGTCGAGCTGGGCCTGGTACAGGTCGCGGTCGCGCTCCACGCTGGCGGCTTCCTGGATGCGGTCCGCGTCGTACAGCAGCACGCCAAGGTAACGGATGCGGCCCACGCAGGTTTCGGAGCACACGGTCGGCTGGCCCGCCTCGATGCGGGGGTAGCAGAAGATGCACTTCTCGGCCTTGCCCGACTGCCAGTTGTAGTAAATCTTCTTGTAGGGGCAACCGCTCACGCACATGCGCCAGCCACGGCACTTGTCCTGGTCGATCAGCACAATGCCGTCTTCCTCGCGCTTGTAGATAGAGCCGCTGGGGCACGATGCCACGCAGGCAGGGTTCAGGCAGTGCTCGCACAGGCGCGGCAGGTACATCATGAAGGTGTTTTCGAACTGGCCGTAGATGTCCTTCTGGACATCGTCGAAGTTCTTGTCCTGGCTGCGCTTGCTGAACTCGCCGCCCAGGATTTCCTCCCAGTTCGGGCCCCACTCGATCTTCTCCATGCGCTTGCCGGTGATCAGGCTGCGTGGGCGGGCCGTGGGTGCGGCCTTGCTTTCAGGCGCAGCCTGCAGATGGTCGTAGTCGAACGTGAAGGGCTCGTAGTAGTCGTCGATCTGCGGCAGGTTGGGGTTGGCGAAGATGCGCATGAGCAGCTTCCACTTGCCGCCCTGGCGGGGCGCGATGGAGCCGTCGGGGCTGCGCACCCAGCCGCCATTCCAGCGGTCCTGGTTCTCCCATTCCTTGGGGTAGCCAATGCCGGGCTTGGTTTCGACGTTGTTGAACCAGGCGTATTCCACGCCGGGGCGGCTGGTCCATACGTTCTTGCAGGTGACCGAGCAGGTGTGGCAGCCGATGCACTTGTCCAGGTTGAGCACCATGCCGATTTGTGCGCGAATTTTCATCGTGTTTCTCCTTGTCTTCGGCTTCAGGCGTGGTCGGATGCAGCGGCTTCGCCATCCATCCAGTCGATGCGGTCCATCTTGCGCACCAGCACGAACTCGTCGCGGTTGGTGCCGATGGTTCCGTAGTAGTTGAAGCCGTAGCTGTACTGCGCGTAGCCACCGATCATGTGGGTGGGCTTGAGCACGATGCGCGTGACCGAGTTGTGGATGCCGCCACGGGTGCCCGTGATCTCGGAGCCGGGGGTGTTGATGATCTTCTCTTGCGAGTGGTACATCATCACCATGCCGGGGTTCACACGCTGGCTCACCACCGCGCGGGCCGCAATGGCACCGTTGGCGTTGAACAGCTCGACCCAGTCGTTGTCCACGATGCCGGCGCTCTTGGCGTCATCTTCGCTCAGCCACACCACCGAGCCACCCCGGTTCAGCGTGAGCATCATCAGGTTGTCGCTGTACGTGCTGTGGATGCCCCACTTCTGGTGCGGCGTGATGAAGTTCAGCGCAATCTCGCGGTGGCCGTTGGGCTTCTTGCCTTCGACTTCTTCCAGCGTCTTCAGGTGCACCGGGGGGCGGTAGCTCACAAAGCCTTCGCCGAAGTCGCGCATCCAGGGGTGGTCCTGGTAGAACTGCTGGCGGCCCGTGAGGGTGCGCCATGGGATCAGCTCATGCACGTTGGTGTAGCCCGCGTTGTAGCTGACCTTCTCGCTTTCCAGGCCCGACCAGGTGGGCGAGCTGATGATCTTGCGCGGCTGCGCCTGGATGTCGCGGAAGCGGATCTTCTCGTCCTCGCGGTGCAGTGCCAGGTGCACGTGGTCGCGGCCCGTTTGCTTGCCCAGGGCTTCCCAGGCCTTGCAGGCCACGTGGCCGTTGGTTTCGGGGGCCAGCATCATCACCACTTCGGTGGCGTCGATGTCGCTCACGATGCGGGGCATGCCTTGCGTCACGCCCTCTTCCTTCACGCGGCCGTTCAGGTCGCCCAGCTGACCCACTTCGGTCTGCGTGTTCCAGCCGATGCCCTTGCCGCCGTTACCGACCTTGTCCATCAGCGGGCCCAGGGCCGTGAAGCGCTTGTACAGGTTGGGGTAGTCACGCTCCACCACCGTGACCTGCGGTGCGGTCTTTCCGGGAATGAGATCGCAGTCGCCGTGCTTCCAGTCGCGCACGCCGTAAGGCTGGGCCATTTCGCCCGCTGTGTCGTGCATGATGGGCGTGAGCACCACGTCCTTCTCCACGCCCAGGTGGCCCACGCTGACCTCGCTCACGGCCTTGGCGAAGCCCTTGTAGATCTCCCAGTCGCTCTTGGCCTGCCAGGCAGGGTCCACGGCGGTGGACAGCGGGTGGATGAAGGGGTGCATGTCGCTGGTGTTGAGGTCGTTCTTCTCGTACCAGGTGGCGGTGGGCAGCACGATGTCCGAATACAAACAGGTCGTGCTCATGCGGAAGTCGAGCGTGACCAGCAGGTCCAGCTTGCCTTCCGGGGCCTTGGCGTGCCACTGCACTTCCTCGGGCTTGGCTTCGTCCTGGCCCAGGTCCTTGCCCTGCACGCCGTGGGTGGTGCCCAGCAGGTGCTTGAGGAAGTACTCATGCCCTTTGCCCGACGAGCCCAGGATGTTGGAGCGCCACACGAACATGTTGCGCGGCCAGTTGGAAGGGTGGTCCGGGTCCTCGCAGCTCATTTGCAGGTTGCCGTTCTTGAGCGACTGCACCACGTAGTCCTTGGCGTCCATGCCCTTAGCAGCAGCGTCCTTGGCCACCTGCAGCGGGCTGGTCTTCAGCTGGGGTGCAGATGGCAGCCAGCCCATGCGTTCGGCGCGCACGTTGTAGTCGATCTGTGCGCCGTGATAGGCCTTCTTGTCGGCCAGGGGCGAGAGGATTTCTTCCATGCCCAGCTTCTCGTAGCGCCACTGGTCGGTGTGGGCGTAGAAGAAGCTGGTGCTGTTCATCTGGCGGGGTGGGCGGATCCAGTCAAGGGCAAAGGCCAGCGCCGTCCAGCCAGTTTGGGGCCGCAGCTTTTCCTGGCCCACATAGTGCGCCCAGCCGCCACCGCTTTGGCCGATGCAGCCGCAGAGCATCAGCATGTTGATGATGCCCCGGTAGTTCATGTCACTGTGGTACCAGTGGTTCATGGCCGCGCCGATGATGACCATGGATTTGCCGTGGGTCTTGTGCGCGTTGTCGGCAAACTGGCGGGCCACGGTGATGACCTGGTCGCGTGGCACGCCGGTGATCTTTTCTTGCCATGCGGGGGTGTAGGGGCGGTCGCTGTCGTAGGTAACGCCCTGCTCTTCGCCAGGCAGGCCCCGGTCAATGCCATAGTTGGCGGCCAGCAGGTCGAACACCGTGGCCACCATCACACGGCCTTGGGCCTCGTGGCCGGACAGCTCCAGATGGGACACCGGTACGCGGCGCACCATCACGTCACTGCCCTGTTCATTGGCCGTGAAGTTCGGCGCATGTACGCCGCCAAAGTACGGGAAGGCGACATCGGCCACGTCGTGGGCCTGCGCGCCATCCTCGATCACCGACAGCTTGAGCTTGACGGTATTGGCGGTACGCGCGTCCTTGTTCTCCAGATTCCACAGGCCCTGGTCGGTGCGACCGTCGGCCCCCCAGCGGAAGCCGATGGAGCCGTTGGGCAGCGTGACCTGGCCCAGCTCGTCGTAGCCCACGGTCTTCCAGTCGGGGTTGTTGGACTGGTCGAGCTGATGGGGGAAGTCGCTGGCGCGCACATAGCGGTCGGGCACCATCACCGTGCGGCCATCGGGCAGCGTCTTTTCCTTGAGCACCACCAGCAGCGGCAGGTCGGTGTAGCGGCGGGCGTAGTCATCAAAGTACGCGCTGCGGCCCTTGCCGCCGTCCTTGAAGTAGAACTCTTTCAGGATCACATGGCCCATGGCCATCGCCACGGCGGCGTCGGTGCCCTGCTTGGGGTGCATCCACAAGTCACCCAGCTTGGCCACTTCGGAATAGTCGGGCGTGATGGACACGACCTTGGTGCCCTTGTAGCGCACCTCGGTCAGGAAGTGCGCGTCGGGCGTGCGGGTCTGGGGCACGTTGGAGCCCCAGGCAATGATGTACGAGCTGTTGTACCAGTCGGCCGACTCGGGCACGTCGGTCTGCTCGCCCCAGGTCTGCGGGCTGCTGGGAGGCAGGTCGCAGTACCAGTCGTAGAAGCTCATGCACACGCCGCCGATCAGGCTCAGGTAGCGCGAACCGGCGGCGTACGAAATCATCGACATGGCCGGGATGGGCGAGAAGCCGATGATGCGGTCCGGCCCGTGTTTCTTGATGGTGTAGACGTTGGCCGCAGCGATCATCTGGTTGACTTCGTCCCAGGTGCTGCGCACGAAGCCGCCCAGGCCGCGCTGCTTTTGCCATTCGCTGCGCGAGGCATCGTTCTCGACGATGCTGGCCCAGGCATCGACCGGGCTCTTGGCCAGCGCGATGGCGGCGCGCCAGTGCTTGAGCAGGCGGCCGCGCACCATGGGGTACTTCACGCGGTTGGCGCTGTACAGGTACCAGCTGTAGCTGGCGCCGCGTGCGCAGCCACGGGGTTCGTGGTTGGGCAGGTCGGGGCGGGTGCGGGGGTAGTCGGTCTGCTGGGTTTCCCAGGTGACGATGCCGCCCTTGACGTAGATCTTCCAGCTGCAGCTGCCAGTGCAGTTCACGCCGTGGGTGCTGCGCACGATCTTGTCGTGCGCCCAGCGGTCGCGGTAGGCGTCTTCCCAGGTGCGGTCTTCACCGTTGGTCTGGCCATGGCCCTGGGCAAAGGTCTCGCGGGGCTGCGAGAAGTACGAAAGGCGATCGAGGAAATGGCTCATCGGGGGCTCCTTGTTCTGTTCTGTTCAGGGGTCATCAGCAAGGCATGGCGGCGTTCTTGCGCGCGTAGTGCCACCAGGTGATCACGATGCACACGAGGTAGAAGGCGAAGAACGTCCACAGCGCGGCGTGGGGGCTGCCGGTCAGCGCGATGGAGCTGCCGTAGCTCTTGGGAATGAAGAACCCGCCGTAGGCCGCCATGGCGGCGGTGAAACCCAGCGTGGCAGCACCCAGGGTGTTGCCTTCTTTGTTGGCCTGGGCCACAGCCGCCACGTTGCGGGGGTCCACACCGCGCATGGCTTCGGTCAGGAAGATCACGGGGATCATGCGGAAGGTGGAGCCGTTACCGATGCCGGTGGTGAGAAACAACACCAGGAAGCACACAAAGAAGCCGGCGAACTGGCCCTCGTTACCGCCCGATGGCAGGAACACCGTCACACCGACCACGGCGATGGCCATGACGATGAAGTTCCACAGCGTGACGCGGGCACCGCCGAGCTTGTCGGCCAGCCAGCCCCCAAAGGGCCGTACCACCGCACCCACCAGCGGTCCCAGCCAGGCGTAGGCCAGGGGGTTGATGCTGGGAAACTGGCTCTTGATAAGCAGCGGAAAGCCTGCGGCATAGCCGATGAACGAGCCGAAGGTGCCGAGGTACAGCACACACATCAGCCAGTTGTGCTTGCGCTTGAAAATTGCGGCCTGCGCAGCGAACGAAGCGCGCGCGTCGGCAATGTCGTTCATGCCAAACCAGGCCGCCAGCGCGGTCAGCGCAATCCAAGGCACCCAGATGAAGGCGGCGTTCTGCGTCCAGACCTGTGCGGTCTGGCCGTTCTTGACGATGGTCTGGGCATCACCCCCAAAAACTCCAAAAATGCCGGCCGTGACGACCAGAGGGCTCAGGAACTGCACCACCGACACGCCCAGGTTGCCCAGGCCCGCGTTCACACCCAGCGCCGATCCCTTGCGCTCCTTCGGAAAGAAGAAACTGATGTTGGCCATGCTGGAGCTGAAATTGCCGCCACCCAGGCCGCACAGCAGCGCCAGGATGAGCATGGTGGGGTAGGCTGTGGTGTTGTCCTGCACCGCAAAGCCGATGCCCAGCGCCGGAATCAGCAGCGAGGCGGTGGAGATCGCCGTCCAGCGGCGGCCACCGACCAGCGGCACCATGAACGAATAGAAGATGCGCAGTGTGGCACCCGAGAGCGCGGGCGCCGCCGCCAGCCAGAACAGCTGGTTGGTCGAGTACTTGAAGCCGAGGCCGGGCAGGCTCACGGCCACAACGCTCCAGACCTGCCAGATGGCAAAGGCCAGGAACAACGCGGGCACCGAGATCCAGAGGTTGAGCTTGGCGATGGCCTCGCCTTCGCGCTCCCAGAACGATTTGTCCTCCGGGGCCCAGAGGGTGAGCAGACGCCCCTGGCGCCCGCTGGTGGTGGTGGCAGACATGGTGAGAGTCCTTGGAAAAAATCAGCGGGCGGCCGTCTGTGCGGCGGCGCTTTGCGAACCCATGAGACGGGTGTTGCGCACTTCGGTGAAGTACATCCAGATGAGCGAGACCCACACCACGCCATACATCAGCATGAAAGCGCTGGAACGGATGCCGGTCAGGTCCATCAGCGCACCGAACAGGATGGGCAAGACGAAGCCGCCCATGCCACCGGCCAGACCCACGATGCCGCTGATGGCGCCGATGTTGTGGGGGTAATCGTCGCTGATGTACTTGAAGACACTGGCCTTGCCAAAGGCCCAGCAGATGCCCAGCAGGAACATGAGGCCAGTGAACAGGTACACGTTCAGGCCGATGTGGAAGGTCTGCGGGCCGTTAACCGTGAGGATGGTGAAGTCGGTCTGCGGGTAGCTCAGCAGGAACAGGCAGATCCAGCTCACCCACATCACCCACCAGGTCACACTGTGGGCGCCGTACTTGTCACTCAACATGCCGCCAATGGCGCGCAGCACGCCGCCAGGCAGCGAGAAGCAGGCGGCCAACAATGCGGCCACACGGATGTCCAGGCCGTATTCGCCCACGTAGTACTGCACCATCCACAGCGACAGCGCCACGTAGCCGCCAAACACAATGCTGTAGTACTGGCAGTACTTGAGCACCTTGGGGTCCTTGAGCGCCTTGAGCTGGTCGGTGAACTTGACGTTGCTGGGCACCAGATGGGCCGGGTCGCTGTAGCTGAACAGCCAGAACAGCACCAGCGTGCCGAGCATGATGGCGGCGTACACCTGCGGCACCATAGTCCAGCCGAAGGCCACCAGGATCACGGGCGCCACGAACTTGTTGACGGCTGCGCCCGAGTTGCCCGCGCCGTACACGCCCATGGCCGTGCCCTGGCGCTCCTTGGGGAACCAACGGGCCACGTAGGGCGTGCCCACCGAGAACGAGCCCCCCGCCAAACCCACGAACAGACCGATGGTGAGGAAGTGCCAGTACTCGGTGGCGTAGCCCATCATCCAGATGGCGGGCACCGTGGCGGCCATGACGGCCGCCATCACGATGCGGCCGCCGAACTTGTCCGTCCAGATGCCCAGCGGCACCCGCACCAGCGAGCCGGTGAGCACGGGCATGGACATGAGCAGCCCGAACTGCGTGGAGTTCAGGTTGAGCATCTTCTTGATGGGGATGCCGATGACGCTGAACATCATCCAGACCATGAAGCAGACGGTGAAGGCGAAGGTGCTGACGATGAGCACCGACCACGCCTGACGGGTGCGCTGCGGGCTGTCGCCCGGGGGCAAAGTTGCGTTGGCCATTGCGCGATTCCTCTCTTTTTGCATGAGAGGAATGGTCGCGTGCGCAGAGGCTTTTGCACATCCTTCGCTAGAGGGTGTGCAGCGCGGCAGAGGGACTAGTCACCCGGTACAGGGCATCGTCCGAAAGAACTATGGAGTATGTGTTGCACGGCAGCAGCGCCTGCACGCCGCGCGCAGGAGCCCGCGCTATTCCCCGCGCTGCCGGTCCGACGCGTACACCGCTGCCTGCACGCGCGAGCTGAGGCCCAGCTTGCGCAGGATGTGCTGCACGTGGATCTTCACCGTGGTCTCGGCGATGTCGAGCGTGCGGGCGATCTCCTTGTTGCTCGCACCCCGGGCGATCTCGCGCAGCACGTCTTCCTCGCGCGGCGACAGGGGGGTGAAACCGTTGGGGGCAGTCGCCGCTGCGTCGGCCGGTGCCATCGGCGCGGGGGGCGCCTCGGGTGCGCCCTGCGACTGGAACGCCGCCACCAGCTTGCCCATCAGCTCAGGGCTGACCACGGGCTCGCCCCGGGCGGCGCGGTGAATGGCCTGGGCCAGCAGCTCGCCGTCGATGGTCTTGAGCAGGTAGCCTTGGGCACCATTGCGCAGCGCGGTCGCCAGGTCCTGCGCGTCCTCGCTCACGGTGAGCATGAGCACGCGCGAGGTGGGCGACACCTCGCGCAGCCCCTGGATCGCATCCACGCCCATCACGCCGGGAAGGTGGTTGTCGAGCAGGATGACCTGGGGCTGCAGCTGGGGCGCAAGCCGCAGGGCCTGCGCGGCATCCCCCGCCTCACCCACCACGGACAGGCCCTCGTACTGGCTCAGCAGCGCGATCAAACCGCGCCGGAACAGCGTGTGATCGTCCACCACCAGCAGCGTGACCAGGGGAGAGGATGCGGTGGCGGAGGCAGCTTGGTTCGTCATGGAGTGGTGGCGGTGTGGGGAATGTCGACCTGGGCAGCGTGGGCTGCTTGAGCCAATGGCCCTTCAGGAGCAACGGCCACGGTCTGGGCAGGCACGACCGAAGGCAGCTCGATGCACACCCGGGTGCCCTGCCCTGGCGCGGACTCCACCTGGACCACGGCGCCAATGCGCTGGGCCCGCTCGCGCATGATGCCCATGCCCACGTGCAGCGAATCGGGCGGCACGGCGGTCACGTCAAAACCCGTGCCGTTGTCCTGCACCTCAAAGCGCCAGCGGGGGTGGCGGTGCACCAGCACATCGACCCGCGTGGCGCCCGAGTGCTTGCGCACGTTCGACAGCGCCTCCTGCACCATGTGCAGCACCTGGATCTGCACGTCCTGCGCCAGTGGCAGGCCATGGCCCACCATGCCCAGCGTAGTGACCATGCCGGTCTGGTGCTCGAACTTGGACAAGGTGGCGCGCAGCGCCGATTCAATGTCTTCCTCGCTGGTGCGGGTGCGAAAGTGCACCAGCAGTTCGCGCACATCCGAATAGCACTCGCGCACGCCCACATCCAGCTCGCCGATGCTGCGGTCGCGCTTGGCATCGTCGCCACGCGCCACGGCGTCGCGCAGCAGCTGGGTCTGGATCTTGAGGAAGGCCAGCGACTGGGCGATGGAGTCGTGCAGCTCGCGGGCGAGCAGGCCGCGCTCCTCGGCCACGGCGGCCTCGCGCTCCAGCGCGGTGGCACGCAGGCCCTCCATGGCGCTGGCCAGGTGGCGGGTCATGGCTTCGAGCAGATCGCGCAGCTCGTCGGTCATCTCGACGGGCGAGCGGAAGAACAGGTTGACCTCGCCCAGCATGCGCATCTGCATCTTGACGGGGATGGTGACCATGGTTTCAAACCCTGCATCGCGGCAGTGGGGCAAGGCGACCTCGGTGGATGGCGTGATGGGGATGACCCGGGTGCGCGCCTGCTCCTGCGGCTGGCCGCACAGGCAGCTGCCGGTGTGCAGGCAATGTTCGCCCTCGGCCATGGCCACGGGCAGGCCATCGCCAGCCAGTAACACATAGCGCTCGTTGGCCTCGTTGGACCAGCGCACGGCGGCGGCATCGGCGCCCGCCACGCGGCGGATCTGCTGCACAAAACCCTGGGCCAGCAGCTCCAGGCTGCTGGCGGTGCTGGCCAGCGCACTGACCTCGTACAGGGCGGCCAGGCGCTGGTTCTGCACGGCGATGCTGGCGGTCTTTTCGCGCACCTTGTGCTCCAGCTCGTCGTGCGAGGCCTGCAGCGCGTGCGCCATCAGGTTGAAGCCGGCCGAGAGCTGGCCGAACTCATCGTCGGTGTCCACCGGGAGCCGGGTGCCCAGCTCGCCCTGGCGCAGCCGGGCCTGGGCCTGCTGCAGGCGCGCCACGGGGTTGATCACCAGCAGGTAGCTCACGGCCATGAAGGTGACGGCTGCTACGATGGCCAGCGCCATCATGAACAGCTGGAACAGGTGCAGCGCGGCGGTCCAGCCTGCGATCTGGATTTCGATGGCATCCACAAAGCCGTCCACCTGCTGCACAAAGGCATCGGCCTCGGCCAGGTTCCGGGCCCGGTCGGGGGGCAAGGCGCTGACCCACCCGGTGCGGGCCTCCGCCCACCGGGCGCGGATGCCGTCGAACCGCGTGCGCGTCTCGTCGCTCCACGGCACAAACAGCGGGCGCGACGGATCGCCCGTGCGCAGCAACTCCAGGCTGGCGTCGAACTGGCGGGCGCGCTCCTGCACGGCCTCGGGAGGTTCGGTCTGCAGCACCAGCACCATGCGCAGCATGTTCATGCGCAGGCGGCCCGCCTCGTTGACGGCGGCCGCGCCGCCTTCGAGCTTCCAGGTCACCCACAAGGTGAGCCCGATGGAAGCCAGGGCCACCAGCAAAAATCCGGCGCCCATGGCCAGGAGCTTGGTGGAAAGGGTGGGCCGCGAGCGCATGGCGCAGTGTAGGCAAGGGGTTTTGTGCGGTTCTTGACCTGCGTCAAGTGCGCGCCCGCTAGCATGGCCGGATGCACACGCCGAGCCGCCCTGTTCTCCAGTCCGCCCACCGCACCCGCCATGCACCCCTCTGGCACCCCGTCTCCACCGTCCTGGCCGTGGTCTGCCTGGCTACCCTGGCAGGCTGCGCGGGCCCTGCCCTCCAGGCCACGCAATCCCCGTCCACGCAGTCTGCCACTGTGGTGCCCGCGGCAGCCTGGCCGGAGCGCCTGCAGCAATTGCTGCCCGCCGACGTGCTGCTATTGGGCGAGCAGCACGACGCCCCGGACCACCAGCGCCTGCAGCGCGAGACGGTGGCCTGGCTCGCCAGCCGGGGCCAGCTGGCAGCCCTGGTGATGGAAATGGCCGAGCGCGGGCACAGCACCCAGGGCTTGCCCCGCGATGCCAGCGAGGCCCAGGCGCGTGCCGCCCTGCAGTGGGACGACGCGGCCTGGCCCTGGAAGGCCTATGGCCCGGTGGTCATGGCTGCCGTGGGCGCAGGAGTGCCGGTGCTGGGCGGCAACCTGCCCCGCACGCGCATGCGCGCCGCCATGGCCGACACCACCCTCGACCAGCACCTGCCCGCCCCGGCGCTGGCCGAGCAGCAGCAGGCCATGCGGGACGGCCATTGCGGCCTGCTGCCCGAGTCGCAAATCGCGCCCATGGCCCGCATCCAGATCGCCCGCGACGCCAGCCTGGCCCAGACGGCCCAGGAGGCGTTGCGATCGGGCCAGACGGTGCTGCTGGTGGCCGGCGGCGGCCATGTGCTGCGCCACCTGGGCGTGCCCACACATTGGCCCGCCAGCTTGGTGTCAAAAGTGGTGGTAGCGCAGGTGGAACATGCGTCTGTAGCTATCAAATCAGGTGCACAAGCCGATGCCGTGGTCCAGACCCCGGCGCTGCCCCCACGCGATGTGTGCGCCGAGTTGCGCGAGCAATGGCGCCCTGCGCCGCCGGGCCAGAAGGTCTAAGAGACTGATCTAAGTCCGCCCCGTCAGCCCTGCTCGGTGGGGGCGGACTCGGCCTGTGCCCGCAGCAGCGCCACGAACGCGTCCGCAGGCACAGGGCGGCTGCACAGGTAGCCCTGGTAGGCGTCGCAGCCCCGCTCGCGCAGGAAGGCCAGCTGGCCCTCGGTCTCCACGCCCTCGGCCAGTACCGACAGGCCCATGCTGTGCCCCATGGCGATGATGGCGGCGCTGATGGCCATGTCGTCCTCGCTTTGCGGAATATCGCGGATGAATCCCTGGTCGATCTTGAGCACGTCGATGGGAAACCGCTTGAGCTGCGCCAGCGACGAATAGCCGGTACCGAAGTCGTCCACCGCGATGCGCACCCCCAGCTCGCGCAGGCGCACCAGCACCTGGCGGGCCTCTTCGGTGCGCTCGGCCAGTGCGCTTTCGGTGATCTCCAGCTCGAGCAGGGCCGCCGGGAACCCGCTGGCCTGCAGCGCAGCCGCCGTGCACCCGGCCAGGTCGGTCAGGTGGAACTGGCGCGGCGACACGTTCAGCGCCAAGTTCAGCGGGGGTAGCCCCGCCTCGCGCCATTGCTGGCCCTGGCGGCAGACCTCGCGCACCAACCATTCGCCCAGCGGGCCAATCACGCCCGAGGTCTCGGCCACGGGGATGAAGCGTGCGGGCGAAATCAGCCCCTCCTGAGGGTCGTTCCAGCGCACCAGGGCTTCGGCGCCCTGGATGCGGCCGGTGGCGATATCAATCTGCGGCTGGTAGTACATCTGCAGGTGGCCCTGGGCCAGTGCCAGACGCAGGCGCGACTCCAGCTCCAGCCGCTCGCGGGCCGCCTGGGTCATGGCTTCGTGGAAGAAACACCAGGCCCCCCGGCCGCGCGCCTTGGCACCGTACACCGCCGCGTGGGCGCCCTGCAGCAGCAGCTCGGTGGTGCCGGCATGCTCTGGGAACATGCAGATGCCCACGCTCACGCCCGCCACCACCTCCAGCCCGTCGGGCGAACGCCAGGGCTCGGCCACCGCGCGGATCAGGTGGCGCGCCACGGCAGCCGCACCGTCGGCATGGCGCAGGTTGCGCGCCACCACGGCCAGCTCGTCGCCCGCCATGCGCCCCAGCACATCCCCAGGCCGCAGGGCAGACTGCACCTGCCGCGCAATGTGCTTGAGCACCTCGTCGCCCGTGGCATGGCCATAGCTGTCGTTCACATCCTTGAAGCGGTCCAGGTTGAGCAGCAGCACCGCAATGTGCTCGCCGCTGCCCTGGGCCTCCTGCACCGCCAGCTCCAGCTGGTGCCCGAACCAGGTGCGGTTGGACAGGCCGGTGAGCGGGTCGTTGTGCGCCAGGTATTCCAGCTGCCGCTGCTGGGCCTTTTCTTCGGAGATGTCGGTGAACATGCACACGTAATGCGTGATCTCGCCCGCCGGGTCGCGCACGGCCGACAGCGACATGTGCTCCGGGAAAATTTCGCCGTTCTTGCGGCGGTTCCAGATCTCGCCCTGCCAGTACCCGGTCTCGGTCAGGGCCGACCACATCGCCTCATAAAACGCCTTGTCGTGGCGGCCGGACTTGAAGACGCGCGGGGTCTTGCCCAGCAGCTCTTCTTCGGTATAGCCCAGCAGCCGGGTGAACGCGGCGTTGACCGACAGGATGCGGCTGTGGGCATCGGTCACCACCACGCCCTCCATGGTGTTGTCCACCACCGTGGCGGCCAGGCGCTGGCGGGCCTCGCTGCGCTGCAGCGCGGCACGCGCGGCCTTGATCTCGTCGAGGTCCTGCACCACACACACCAGGTGCGCGGGCTCATCGCCCACTTCGGGCGCCAGCGTCACGGTGCACAGCACGGGCACCCGGCGTCCGTTGTCCAGCCGCAGGCAGTGGCGCTCGCCCACATAGTGGTCGATCTCGCCGGCCAGCAGGCGCTCCAGCTGCGACGCGGCCCAGTCAGGGTCCTGGGCAATCATCACATCGCGGAAATTGAGGCTCAGCGTCTGCACGGGCTCAGCGCCCAGCAGGTCACACAGGCGGGTGTTGGCCCATAAGAATCTGCCATCCAGCGCCACCCGCGCAAAACCGGCGGGCGCGTGGCGCACGATCTGCGTCAGCTCCTGCGCCATGGCCATGCGCACCTTCTCGGCGCGGCGCATGCGCCGCAGCAGCCACCAGGCCAGGCCGCTGGTCAGCGCCACATAGCCCCAGCCCTTCCAGGTCTGAAAACGGGTCAGCAGGGCCGGATCGGTCACCCAGTGGGCCAGCAACACATCGCCCGCAAACACCCAGGCCACCCCCAGCACCAGGTACAGCAGCATGCCCCGCCAGGGGACCAGTGATGAGGCATAGCCCTCGTTGCCCATTGCGCTTCTTGCGCTCCTTGTTGATTTCACGGTTTCACGGCCTTTGGCCCTTGCTGCGACAATTGCACAGCTATGACCAACGCCTACATCCTTACCCTGTCCTGCCCCGACCGCCTGGGGCTGGTGCACGCCGTCTCGGGCTTCTTGCTGGAGCACGGCGGCAACATCGAAGAAGCCGCGCAGTACAACGACCACGCCACGGGCCTGTTCTTCATGCGGGTGCAGTTTGCCTGCGACCAGCACGACCATCCCACCCTCAAAGCGCGTCTGGCCAGCTTTGCCGAGCCCTACAACATGCACTGGAGCCTGCACGCCACGGCAGCCCCCATGAAAACCGTGCTCATGGTCAGCAAGGAAGGCCATTGCCTCAACGACCTGCTGTTCCGCTGGAAGAGTGGCCTGCTGCCCATCGACATCCGCGCCATTATCAGCAACCACCGCGACTTCTACCAGCTGGCGGCCAGCTACAACGTGCCCTTCCACCATATCCCGGTGACCGGCAGCACTAAAGCCCAGGCCGAAGCCAAACAGTTTGAGATTATCGAGGGCGAAGGGGCCGAGTTGGTGGTATTGGCCCGTTACATGCAGATACTTTCTCTTGACCTATGTCAAAAGTTGGCCGGTCGGGCGATCAACATCCACCACAGCTTCCTGCCCAGCTTCAAGGGCGCCAAGCCTTACTACCAGGCGCATGACCGGGGCGTGAAGCTGATCGGCGCCACGGCCCACTACGTGACGGCCGACCTGGACGAAGGTCCGATCATCGAACAGGACGTGGCCCGCGCGGACCATACCGACACGGTGGAAGACCTCACCGCCCGTGGCCGCGACACCGAAAGCCAGGTGCTGGCCCGCGCCGTGAAGTGGCACAGCGAGCACCGCGTGATCCTGAACGGTCACAAGACGGTGATCTTCCGCTAGATCGCTTCGTCCCATGGCCACGGCAGCTCCGTCCTCTTTCCTCAGCAGCGCCGCACGGCGCATTCCGCCCATCCAGTGCCTGCTGACGTTCGAGGCCCTGGCCCGCCTGCGCAGCGTGACGCAGACGGCCGACGAGCTGTGCGTGACGCCCAGCGCCGTGAGCCACCGGGTCAAGCAACTGGAGCAGATCCTGGGCGTGCGGCTGTTTGGCCGGGCCGACTTTTCGCTGACCACCGAGGGCAGCGCCTACCTGGCCCATGTGCGTGAGGGGCTGGGCGCGCTGCAGCGCTTTCCGGGCCAGGCGGCTGCGCCCGGGCGGCGGCGGCTCAAGCTGGCCGTCACGCCCACGTTTGCGCGCACCATCCTCATCCCGCGCCTGCGGCAGTTCACCGAGGCGTACCCCGAGATCGACCTGGCGCTGCAAGTCTCCATCCCGCTGCTGGACGTGGTGGCCGAGGACGCCGACCTGATGGTGCGCTTTGGCCCCGGCCACTATGCCGATGTGGAGCATGTGGAGCTGGCCCGCGACGTGGTCACGCCCCTGGCCTCACCCGCCTTCGTGCGCGAACACGGCCCCTTTGATCGCCCCGAGGACCTGGAGGGCGTGCCGCTGCTGCGCAGCCCGCTGGAGCCCTGGCGCACCTGGTTTGCCGCCACGGGTCTTGACTGGGCGGAGCCCAGCGAGGGCTCGCAGTTCAACGACATCGGCCTGATGTGCGACGGCGCCGCTGCCGGCATGGGCGTGGCGCTGGTGCGCCTGAAGCTGGGCGCGCCCTGGCTGGAGAACGGCACGCTGGTGCGCCTGTTTGCCACCGACACCGCCAGCCCCCACGCCCACTACCTGTGCTGGCGCACCGGCACCATGGACCGGTGGGAATGCGCGGCCTTTGCCGAGTGGCTGCGCAAAACGATGGCGTAGCAGAGGCATCCCCCTGAGTCGCCTTGGGCGCCTTCCCCCTTCTCTCGGCTGCGCCGGGAAGGGGGACGCAGCCCTCGCTGCGGGGCGACCCTTGTTCGGCTGCCATCGACCGAGCCGCGCCCTCCACCACCAGGTTCAGCCGAAATTTGCCTGCAGCGCCTGTCCAATAAGCGCCAGCAGCTATCAATTCATGAGCATCCAGGTGTTTTTCACAATCCCCTGCAGAAAAGCTCAAGTCCAGGCACCCAGCCATCCCCTACAGTGACAGCCATGAACACTGCCGCCGACCCCACCGTAGCCCTGTCCGAACGCGTCGCGCGCCAGGCCGAGGTTGTCCAGGCCCTGGGCCGCGTGCTGCCCCCCCACGCACTGCTCTGGCACAACGAGGACACCACGCCCTACGAATGCGACGGCCTCACCGCCTACCGCCAGCGCCCGCTGGTGGTGTGCCTGCCCGAGACCTACGACGAGGTGCAGGCCGTGCTGCAGGTGTGCCACCGACTGCAGGTTCCGGTGGTGGCGCGCGGTGCGGGCACAGGCCTGTCGGGCGGTGCCATGCCGCACGCCCTGGGCGTGACACTGTCACTGGCCAAGTTCAACCGCATCCTCGACATCAACCCCGAAAGCCGCACGGCCTTAGTGCAGTGTGGCGTGCGCAACCTCGCCATCAGCGAGGCGGCGGCGCCCTACAACCTCTACTACGCGCCCGACCCCAGCAGCCAGATCGCCTGCACCATCGGCGGCAACGTGGCCGAGAACTCGGGCGGCGTGCACTGCCTGAAATACGGGCTGACGGTGCACAACGTGCTCAAGGTGAAAGGCTTCACGGTCGAAGGCGAGCCCGTCGAATTCGGCAGCGAGGCACTGGACGCCCCCGGCTACGACCTGCTGGCCGCTGTGATCGGCAGCGAGGGCATGCTGGCCGTGACCACCGAGGTGACGGTGCGCCTGATCCCCAAGCCCCAGCTGGCGCGCTGCATCATGGCCAGCTTTGACGACGTGCGCAAAGCGGGCGATGCGGTGGCCGCCGTCATCGCCGCCGGCATCATCCCCGCCGGCCTGGAGATGATGGACAAGCCCATGACCGCCGCCGTCGAAGACTTTGTGCACGCAGGCTACGACCTCACAGCCGAAGCCATCCTGCTGTGCGAAAGCGACGGCACGCCCGAAGAGGTGGAAGAAGAAATCGGCCGCATGAGCGAAGTGCTGCGCGCCGCAGGCGCCACCGCCATCAGCGTGAGCCGTGACGAGGCCGAACGCCTGCGCTTCTGGAGTGGCCGCAAGAACGCCTTCCCCGCCAGCGGCCGCATCAGCCCCGACTACATGTGCATGGACTCGACCATCCCGCGCAAGCGCCTGGCCGACATCTTGCTCGCCATCCAGGAGATGGAAAAGAAATACCAGCTGCGCTGCGCCAACGTGTTCCACGCGGGCGACGGCAACCTGCACCCTCTCATCCTGTTCGATGCGAACGATGCCGACCAGCTGCACCGCTGCGAGCTGTTTGGTGCCGACATCCTGGAAACCAGCGTGGCCATGGGCGGCACGGTGACGGGCGAACATGGCGTGGGCGTGGAGAAGCTCAACAGCATGTGCGTGCAGTTTTCTGCGGCGGAGAACGCGCAGATGTTCGGGCTCAAGCACGCGTTTGATCCTGCAGGGTTGCTGAACCCCGGCAAGGTGATTCCCACGCTGAACCGGTGTGCGGAGTACGGGAAGATGCTGGTGCGCGGGGGGCAGATCAAGCACCCCGATCTGCCACGTTTCTGACCGCCATGAAGGCGCTGCAAGGACTGGCTTTTCTTCTGCTCATGCAGTCGGGGGGCGAGGCACTGTCCCACTTTTTAAAGCTCCCGGTGCCCGGACCGGTCGTCGGCATGGTGCTGCTCTTGCTCGCGCTGCGCTGGCAGCCGGTGCAGGATGCCGTCGCCCCAGCGGCGGGCTTCTTGCTCCAGCACCTTTCGCTGCTGTTTGTGCCAGTGGGCGTGGGGGTGATGACCCACCTCGCGTTGCTGAGTACCTATGGCCTGCAGCTGGTGGCGGTGATCGTACTGTCCACCTGGATTGGCATGGCGGTGACGGCGCAGGTGTTGCGTCTTCTACAGCCCAAGGAGAACCATGGCGAACTTCGTTGAGCTGTGGGTGTACCTGGCCTCGGCCCCGCTGTTCGGGCTGACGGCCACGCTGGCGGTGTATGTGCTGGCGCAGGCACTGTCGGTGCGCTCCGGGCACGCACCCTGGGCCAATCCGGTGATGGTGTCGGTGGCCATTCTGGCCAGTGTGATGCTGGCCACGGGAACGGCCTACCCCACGTACTTTGCGGGTGCGCAGTTCATCCACTTCTTGCTGGGCCCTGCGGTGGTGGCACTGGGCTGGCCCCTGTGGCAGCGCCGTGCGGCCCTGCGCTCACGCTGGGGCCGGCTGGTGCTGGCCTCGCTGGCGGGTGGCAGCGCGGCGGCCGCCAGTGCTGTGGGCCTGGGCTGGGCACTGGGCCTGCCCGGCGATGTGCTGATGTCGCTGGCCCCCAAATCTGTCACCGCCCCGGTCGCCATGGGCATTGCCGCACAGGTTGGCGGCGTGCCCGCCCTGGCCGCCGTGTTCGCGGCCTTGACGGGCATGGTGGGGGCGCTGTCTGCACGCTGGTTGTTCGGCTTGATGCGCCTGCCCACCGACGCACAAGGCATGGCGCTGCGAGGCTTTGCGCTGGGCACTGCGTCGCACGGCATCGGGGCGGCACATGCGCTGCAGGTGCATGCCGAGGCCGGGGCGTATGCAGGGCTGGCGCTGGGGCTGCAGGTGGTGTTGGCGGCGGTGCTGATGCCGTTGGTGTTCCGGTTGTTGTGAGGGGTGTGGCGGGGGCATCGCCTCTCGTCCCGCGCTACGCAGCGCAGCGCTCAGCGGCTCTCACCCGCCCCACAAAGCCCGCCCCATGGCCCCCACGTGCGACACGCCGAACAGCAGCAGCCCGATGAGCCCACCCACCACGGTGCCGTTGATGCGGATGTACTGCAGGTCCTTGCCGATGTTCAGCTCGATCAGCTGCGTCATCTGCTCCGCATCCCAGCGCCGCACCGTATCCTCAATATGCTGCGCAATGAACGCCGACACATCCGGCGCCAGCCCCTCCACCCAACGCTCAAGCCGGTCATTGAACGACTGCCTGAGCGCCGCATCCCCCGCTAAAGACTCCCCCAGCCACAGCCCCAGCTTGCTCACCTGCCGCGCCAGCACGGAGTCAGCGTCGGCCAGATCGCGCTGCAACGCGCCACGCAGGTCCAGCCACAAGGTCTGCACATAGCCGCCCACGGCGGCATCGGTCTGCAGCCAGGTGCGGATCTCCTCGCCCTTGCGCGCCCATTCCGGGTCGCTGCGCAGACGCTCGATGAAACGCTGCACAGCGGTATCAAACTGCGCGCGCAAGGCGTGCTGCGGGTTGGCAGCCACATCGGCCATCAGGCTCTCCAGCGCGCGGGCCAGCAGGGCTGAGCCCTTGTCACCCAGCCAGTCGCTGGGCAGCAATTTCTCGGTGCGCGGGTTGTCCTTCTTGAGCCAGGCCACGATGGACTGAGCGACCCAGGTGCGGGTCTGCTCGTTCTGCAGCAGTTCGATGAGCTTGGCCAGCACGTCGTCCAGCAGCGCCTGGTGGCGGCCTTTGTGCGTCAGGGTGTCGAGCACCGCCGCGAGCGCTCGCGACATGTCCACCTGCCCGATCAAGGCACGCGCGGCCTTCTGGATGAAACGCTCCACCTGCGCATCCTGCACCGTCTCCAGTGCAGCCGATGCCAGGCGCGTGGCCTGGTGCCCCAGCAGCGCGGCGTTGCCGGGCGCCGTGAGCCACTGCGCCAACCGCTCGGCCGGGTCGTGCCTGCGGATCAGCGACACGAGCGAGGGCACGTCCAGGAACTTGTCGCGCACAAAGGTGGCGAGGTTGCGGCCGATGCGCGCCTGGTTGCGCGCGATGACCGCCGTGTGCGGAATGGGCAGGCCGAGCGGTCGGCGGAACAACGCCACCACCGCAAACCAGTCGGCCAGTGCGCCCACCATGGCGGCCTCGGCCATGGCTTTCACGGCGTTGAGCCACAGGCCGCGCTCCACCACGCTGGTGGCAATGAACACAGCCGTGACCAGCAACAGCAGGCCCAGCGCCTGCCGTTTGGCACGCCGCAGGGCGAGGGTTGCGCTGTCAGCCTCTGGCTTCATCCGGGCCCGCCCACTGCCCTAGCGTGCACCCCGTCAGGCAGCCGCCGCAATCTGGTCCAGCGCCTTCGACAGGTGGCCCACCGTGCGGTCCACGTTGTGCCACTTCTCCAGGCCGAACAGGCCGATACGGAAGGTCTTGAAGTCCGGCCCTTCATCGCACTGCAGCGGCACGCCTGCAGCGGTCTGCAAACCGACTTCGAGGAACTTCTTGCCGTTCTGGATGCCGGGGTCGGTGGTGTAGCTCACCACCACACCGGGCGCCTTGAAGCCCTCGGCCGCCACGCTGGGGAAGCCGCGCGACTCCAGCAGCGCACGCACCTTGGCGCCCAGTTCGATCTGCTCCTCGCGCACCTTGGCAAAGCCATAGGCACGTGTCTCGGCCATCACGTTGCGCAGGCGCACCAGTGCATCCGTGGGCATGGTGGTGTGGTATGCGTGCTGGCCCTTTTCGTAGCCCTCGGCGATCTGCATCCACTTCTTGAGGTCGCACGAGAAGCTGCTGCTTGTCGTGCCCTCAATGGCCTGGTGTGCGCGTTCGCTCAGCATCACCATGGCGCAGCAAGGCGATCCGCTCCAGCCCTTTTGCGGTGCGCTGATGAGCACATCCACGCCCGTGGCCTGCATGTCCACCCACATGGCGCCCGACGCCACGCAGTCCAGCACAAACAGCGCGCCCACCTCATGCGCAGCCGCCGTCAGGGTGCGGAGGTAGTCGTCGGACAGGATGATGCCGCTGGCCGTTTCCACATGGGGCGCGAACACCACCTTGGGCTTTTCTGCGCGGATGGTAGCGGCGACTTCCTCAGCCGGGCATGGTGCCCAGGGCGCCTGCGGGCCGCTGCCCTGCTGGCGCGCCTTGCACACCACGGAACCGCCGCCCAGGCCCTTGTCGGCATCAAAGATCTGCGTCCAGCGGTAGCTGAACCAACCGTTGCGCACGATGAGCACCTTTTCCTTGTTGGCAAACTGGCGCGCCACGGCCTCCATGCCGAAGGTGCCGCTGCCGGGCACCAGCACGGCGGTGTGGGCATGGTAGACCTCTTTGAGAGTGCCCAGAATGTCCTGCATCACGCCGGTAAAGCGCTTGGACATGTGGTTGAGCGCGCGGTCGGTGTAGACCACCGAAAATTCGAGCAGACCATCGGGGTCGATATCGGGCAAAAGGCCGGGCATGGTGGGTCTCCGCGTGTGAAACTGGGGGAAGAAACAAGGCGATCGGACCAGCTTATCATGGCCCCGCACCTCCATTGGTCGCTGCGCCATGCCGCCAAAACCCTTCCAGTTTCTGCCCACTGCACTGCCTGGCATCGACGCGATGCAAGCGGACTCGCACTTCGCCTTCGGCAGGCACATGCACCTGCAGTTCGGCCTGGGCGTGATCGACCGGGGGGCGCAGAAATCGTTCAGCGGCCGGGGCACGGTGGAGTCACTCCCCGGCGACACCATCACGGTCAACCCTGGCGAGGTCCACGACGGCAAGCCCCTGGGCGAAGGCGGCCGCGCCTGGCGCATGCTGTACCTGGAGCCCGCCCTGGTGGCCGGTCTGGCGGCCGAGGTGCGCCCCAGCGCGCCCGGCGCAGGCTTCGAATTCCACGCACCCAACCTGCGCGATGCGCGGCTTGCCGCGCAGGTCCGTGCGCTGTTTGCGGCCGCCACACGGCACCCTCGCCACGCGGCCGCGCCGCTGCAGGTGGAGGAATGCCTGCTCCAGATTCTGGCGGGCCTGCTGCGCCCGGTGGGCAACGGCAGGCACATCGCCGCGTCCGTTGCCAACGCCCGCGCCATGGTGGACGACGACCCGACCATGGCCTGGAGCCTTGCCGAGCTGGCCCGCGAAGCCGGGCTGAGCCGCTACCAGCTGGTGCGGCAGTTCGCACAGGCCACGGGTCTCACGCCGCACGCCTACCTGGTGCAGCGCCGGTTGCACCACGCGCGGCGGCTCATGCGCACCGGCACGCCCCTGGCCGAGGTGGCCGCCGCCAGCGGCTTTGCTGACCAGAGCCACCTCACGCGCCTGTTCGCACGCACCTTCGGCACCACGCCCCACGCCTACCTGCGCGCCCACCGCTGAGGGGCTGCAATTTTGTTCAAGACGCGGGCCCGCGCGTGCGGCGATGCTGCGGACCTCTCCACTCCACAGCATGCCGCCGCTGTGCGGCTCCAAAGCGCCATGGGCATTGAATTCCTCATCACTTCCCTCGTCGTCGTCATCTCGCCCGGGCCGGGCGCCCTGCTGACCGTGGCAGCCGGGCTGTCGGGCGGCGCGCGGGCTGCGGCCGTCACGGCCCTGGGCTGCACGCTGGGCATCGTGCCGCACCTGCTGGCCGCAGTCACCGGCCTGGCCGCGCTGCTCCATGCCAGCGCCACCGCCTTCGACATCCTGCGCTACGCGGGGGTGACCTACCTGCTGTACATGGGCTGGGCCACCTGGCGCTCCCCTGCCGCGCTGGAGGTGCGCGCCGACGCGCCCGCGCGCTCCACCGGGGGACGCATCGCCGAGGCGATGCTCGTCAACCTGCTCAACCCCAAGCTATCGCTGTTCTTCCTCACATTCCTGCCACAGTTCATCGCGCCGGGCGAGGCGCAGCCGGCAGAGCGCATGGCCCAGCTGTCACTGGTGTTCATGGCCATGACGCTGGTGGTGTTCCTGGGCTACGGCGTCTTTGCCGCGCGGTTTCGCGACCAGGTGCTGCAGCGCCCGAGCGTGCTGGTGTGGCTGCGGCGCGGCTTTGCCGCAGCGTTTGTGGCGCTTGGGGGAAAGCTGGCGCTGATGCAGCGCTAGCCAGGCGCCCCTCCCCTGCTCACCAGGTGTCGACGAACCGGTGCCCCAGCGGCGCCACCTGGGCCGACGCCAGCCCGCGCACCAGCCAGGCCCGCGTGTCGGCCGGGTCGATCACCGCGTCGATCTCCAGCGTGGCCGCCATGTGCATGGCCTCGCCGTTGGCGTAGGACTTGGCGAGCAGCTTGGCAAACAGCGCGTCGCGCTCGGCGCCCTCAGGCAGGGCCTCCAGCTCCTTGCGAAAGCCCAGGCGCACGGCGCCTTCGAGCCCCATGGCGCCGAACTCGCCCGTGGGCCAAGCGACAGTGAACACGGGCGCATGAAAGCCCCCGGCCGTCATGCCCATGGCGCCCAGGCCGTAGCCCTTGCGCAGCACCACGCTGAAGGTGGGCACGCGCAGGCTGGCGGCGGTGACGAACAGGCGGCTCACGTGGCGCACCTGGGCCGTGGCTTCGACCTCAGGGCCAACCATGAAGCCGGGCGTGTCCACCAGGCTCACGATGGGCAGGCCATGCGCGTTGCACAGCTGCATGAAGCGCGCGCCCTTGTCCGCCGCATCGGCATCGATGGCACCGCCCAGGTGTTGCGGGTTGTTAGCCAGCAGGCCCACAGGGCGGCCTTCGATGCGTGCCAGCGCGGTGTGGATGCCCGCGCCAAAGCCGGTGCGCAGCAGCAGCAGGCTGCCCTCGTCCACCAGGCCTGCCATCGCCGTGCGGGTGTCGTACACGCGCAGACGGTTCTCGGGCACCACGGCGCGCAGCAGGCGCTGGTCGGGCGCGGACCACTCTGATGTGCGGCCCTGGAAGAACGACAAGTAGTGGCGCGCGGCCTGCACCGCCCCGGCTTCGTCATCGACCAGCACGTCGATCACGCCGTTGGCATGCTGCACGCGGCTGGGGCCGATCTGCTCGGGCTTGAAGACGCCCAGGCCACCGCCTTCGATCATGGCCGGGCCGCCCATGCCGATGTTGCTGGCGCGCGTGGCAATGATCACATCGCTGCAGCCCAGCAGCGCCGCATTGCCCGCAAAGCAGCGCCCCGCCGCGATGCCGATCACCGGCACCTGGCCCGACAGCGCAGCGTAGCTGGCGAAGGTGTGCACATGCAGGCCGGCCACGATGGGCATGTCGGTGTCGCCCGGCCGGCCGCCGCCGCCCTCGGCGAACAGCACCACCGGCAGCTTCTGCGCCAGGGCGATGCCGAGCATGCGGTCGGTCTTGGCGTGGTTGCGGGCGCCCTGGGTGCCCGCGAGCACGGTGGCGTCGTAGGACATGACCACGGCGCGGGATTTCTCGTCGCCAAACAGTGCGCCGTTGATGCCGCCAATGCCCGTGACCATGCCGTCGGCGGGCGTGTTGGCAATCAGGTCTTCCTTGCTGCGGCGGCGGGCCTGCGCGGCGATGGCCAGGGCGCCGTATTCGATGAAGCTGCCGTCGTCGCACAGGTCGGCAATGTTCTCGCGCGCGGTGCGGCCGCCTTGCGCGTGGCGCTTGGCGATGGCTTCGGGCCGTGCGGCGTCGAGCGTGAAGGCGTGGCGGTCGATGACACGTTGCAGGTCGGCGCGGATGTGGTCGGGGTCGTGTGCAGCGCAGCCCTGCACGCCCACATCGGCCGCATCGTCCACGGCGTCCAGCACCAGCAGTGGCTGGCCCTGCACCACGTAGCCACCAGCCACAGCCAACAGTGCGCCCACGCGGCCCGCATGGGGCGCCAGCAGCACATGCTCCATCTTCATGGCTTCGAGCACGGCCAGCTCGGCGCCTGCGGCGACCACATCGCCCTCGGCCACGCTCAGCTGCACCAGGCGGGCTGGCATGGGGGCCAGCACGGCGCCTTCGGGTGCGTCAGAGGTGATCTGCGGGTCTTTTTGCCCTGTAGCGCTAGTCGAATATGCTTTATTAGCTATAATTGTAGTAGCAAACAGAAGCTCTGGCAGTACCGACTCCAGCCAGCGCGTGTGCACCTGCTGGCTCTCCATTTCTTGCCGCGCAGCCAGCGCCTGCAGCAGCGCCAGGTTGGTGGCCACGCCTTCGATGCGGCACTCGGCCAGGGCGCGCTGCGAGCGGCGCAGTGCGTCGGCAAAACGCGGGCTGCGCGTGTGCACGATGAGCTTGGCCAGCAGCGTGTCGTAGTGCGGCGAGGGCGTGGCGCCTGCAGCGCCGTGCGTGTCCACGCGCACGCCTGGGCCTGCGGGCAGATCGAAACGGTGCAGCGTGCCGCTGCCAGGGGTGGCGTTGCCCTGCGCGTCCAGAGTTTCGGCGTTGATGCGCCACTGAACCGCAAAGCCCAACACGGTGGGCGGTGCGGCAGGGTCGAGACCGATGTCCCGCAGCCTGCGGCCCGCCGCCAGCGCAATCTGCGCCTGCACCAGATCCACGCCCGTGACTTCTTCGGTGATGGTGTGTTCCACCTGCAGGCGCGGATTGCATTCGATGAACACAAAAGGCAGGTCGGCACTGGCCAGGTCCACCAAAAATTCGAAGGTGCCCAGGCCCTGGTAGTCCACGGCGCGCGCCATGGACAGCGCGGCATTCGTGATGCGCTCGCGCAATGCGCCGGGCAGCGAGGGGCTGGGCGCGATCTCCACCACTTTCTGAAAGCGCCGCTGCAGCGTGCATTCGCGCTCGCCCAGGGCGATCACCTCGCGCCCGTCGCCCAGCACCTGCACTTCGATGTGGCGGGCGTTGCTCATCAGGCGCTCGACGTACACACCGTCCACACCAAACGCGGCCTGCGCCTCGCTGCGGCAGCGCGCGTAGGCAGCGGGCAAATCATCGGCCGACGCCACCGCACGCATGCCGCGCCCGCCGCCGCCCCCGATGGCCTTGATCACGATGCCGGCATGGGCGTGCTGCGCAAAGAAGGCCTGGGCCTCCTCCAGAGACACGGCCGCCTGCGTGCCGGGCATCAGCGGCACGCCCTGCTGCTGCGCCAGCGCGCGGGCCTGCGCCTTGTCGCCGAAAAGTGCCAGTTGCGCAGGCTTGGGGCCGATGAAGCGCAGCCCCGCTTCGTCGCAGGCACGGGCGAAGTCGGCCCGCTCGCTCAAGAAGCCGTAGCCCGGGTGCACGGCATCACAGCCCTGCGCCTGGGCGATGGCGATGAGGCGCGCGCCGTCCAGGTAGGCGGCCGGGCCGGTGGCACCCAGCGCCACGGCCGCACTGGCCGCCTGCACATGGGGGCTGGCGGCGTCGTCGTCGGCATACACGGCCACGCTGGCTATGCCGAGGTCGTGCAGTGCGCGCACGGTGCGCAGTGCGATTTCGCCCCGGTTGGCAACCAGCACTTTGGTGAACAGAACAGAAGATGGCATGGGGCAGTTGCTCTAATTCTTATAGCTGCTAACGCATATTCAACGAGCGCCAGCGGTCAATTTGTCATTCAATCAAGCAATATCACGGAGCAGGCGGCGCAGCACCTTGCCCGCGCCCGTGGCGGGCAGCGCGTCGATGAAGCGCACCTCACGCGGGGCCTTGTAGGGCGCCATGTTGTCGCGGCACCAGGCCACCAGGGCGGCGGCGTCCACGTCCTGGCCGGGCTTCTTGACGATGAAGGCGCGCACCACCTCGCCCTTTTCTGCATCGGGCACGCCGATCACAGCGGCCTGGGCAACAGCGGGGTGTTTGATGAGCAAGGTCTCGACCTCTTCCGGGAACACGCTGTAGCCCGAGACCTTGATCATTTCCTTGAAGCGGCCGATGAAGGTGAGGTAGCCGTCCGCGTCAATTTGGCCCATGTCGCCGGTGTAGACCCAGCCGTCGCGCAGCGTCTTGGCCGTGGCCTCGGGCTTGTTCCAGTAGCCCTTGAAGTTGCCAGGACCGTAGATGGTGATCTCGCCCACCTCGCCAGCGGCCAGCGGCGCGCCGGTGTCGGGGTTCACGATGCGGATCTGGTTGCCCGGCACGGGCTTGCCCTGCGTGCCCCAGCGGATCGCGTCCACCGGCATAGCGGTGTCCACGGTGTGGGTTTCGGACAGGCCATAGGCCGCCTCGTGCGAGATGCAATTGGGCGCGAACTGCTGCCACTGCTGGGCCAGTGCCTCGGTGAAGGTGATGCCAAAGCTGGTGACCGGGTTGCGGCGCAGCGCGCTCCAGTCCATGTCGCGCGCGCCCGGCACCTGCATCAGTGCGCCGTTCATGGGCGCGATGCTGTACCACCAAGTCACGCGGTGGCGCTCCAGCGCCTGGGCCACGCCCAACGGGTCAAAGCGGTACAGCAGCACGGCCGTGGCGCCGGTGTAGACCGGCAGGTTCACGCCCATCACCATGCCGGCGATGTGGTACAGCGGCGCCACGGCCAGCAGCGTTTCGTGCGGCGTCGTGCCGTTGCAGTCGGCGGAGGCAGCGGTCTTGAAGGTGGCGTTGCCATAGCTCAGCATCGCGCCCTTGGGCAAGCCGGTGGTGCCCGAGGTGTAGGTCATGAGCGAGACATCGTCCATCGCCAGCGCCACGGGAGCAGGCCGCGCGCCGGTGCGCGTGGCGGCCAGGAAGTCTTCGCAGCCCGCCGGCACCGGGCCCATGGCGGCGCGCATGTTCAGCAGCTCGGCGGGCACGTCAATGCTGGGCGCGCCCTCGGGCAGCAGCTCCGCATAGCGCACCACAAACACATGCTGCAGCGCCGTCTTGGCGCGCACCTTGTCCACCACAGGCAGCAGCACATCGGCCGCGACGATCACGCGCGCCTGCAGGTCGGTGAGCTGGTATTCCAGCTCATGCTCCTTGTTCAGCGGCCCGCAGGGGCAGACGATGGCGCCGATCTTCTGGATGCCGTAGTGCGCCATCACGTACTGGGGGCAGTTGTTCATAAACAGGGCCACGGGTTCGCCCTTCTGCACTCCCAGCGCCTGCAGGCGCGCGGCGAAGGCATCGCTGGCCGCGTCGAGCTGTGCCCAGGTGATGGGCTGGCCGTACCAGAGGTAGGCGATGCGGTCGGGTGTTTCGCGCGCGTGGCGGCGCAGGTGTTCGTGCAGCGGCAGGGGCGTTGCGGTGGAAGGCATGGCGTTGTTGTCTCCAAGGTGTCTGCAATCGCTGGTTCCCGGGGGCATCAGAACCCGTTCTAAGGGTTTGCGATAGGCGCCCTCACCCGCCAGCGCCTTGTCAATATATACCGCTTGGTAGAACAATGCTACCCATGGGTATAACCAAAGCGACACCGACCACCCCGCCCGCCACACTGGGCGCGCTGCCCTTGAAGGCGCGCGGCCGCCAGAAGGCCAGCACGCTCAGCACGGACGAGAAGCGCGAGCGCATCCTCCAGGCGGCCGAGGCGCTGTTCGACCGGCAGGGCTACGCGAACACGACGATGGAGCAGATCGTGCAGCAGCTGGGTGTGACCAAGCCCTACGTCTACTACTACTTCCACAACAAGCAGGAAATCTTCGAGACGCTGTGCTGGCGCCCGTCCGTGGCCTGCTTCACGGCCATGGACTTCCCCGAGGACGACCTGCGCCCCGCGCACACCAAGGTCGCCGAGGGCATGGAGCGGCTGATCCGCGCCACCATCGAGCACCACCCGGCCGCCTTCTTTCCGTACCGCGAACCGCAGGTCTTCCGCCCGGAATACCTGGCCATGCAGAAGAAGCTGGCCAGCCACTTCTATGACCGCATGTGCGCGCTGATGGAAGAGGCCCGCAGCGAGGGCACGCTGGACTTCAAAGAGACCCGCCTCACGGCCCTGGCCGCCTGCAGCCTGCCGGGTTTTCTCTACCACTGGTACCGGCCCGACGGGCGCCTGTCACCTGCCGAGGTGGTGCGCGAACTGTCTCAACTGGCCTGGCGTGTGCTGGGCCTGCGTGCTCAGGGCGAAGCAGCGGACCAGCCCGTCGTGCCCAAGGCGGCGGGCCGTGCCAGCGCGCGCCGCAAGCCTGCCGCCAGCGGTTGACCCCACGCCGCGAGACGGCGCGCTACCCCTTTTTTGCACCATCCCACCCATCGAGGAGATCCGAGCATGAGCCCCACCTTCCGCACCCTCACGGCCGCTGCCGCCTTGTGCGCCGTCAGCGCAGCCAGCGCGCAGGAGACCTTCAAGGTTGCCTACATCGACCCGCTGTCGGGCCCGTTCGCCAACGTGGGTGAGCTGATGCTCACCCACACGCAGTACGCCATCGAGGACATCAACGCCAAGGGCGGCGTGCTCAAGGGCACCAAGCTGCAGCTGCTGCAGTTCGACAGCAAGCTCTCGGCGCAAGAGAGCCAGAGCGCGCTGCAGGCCGCCATTGACCAGGGGGCCAAGGCCATCGTGACGGGCGGCTCGGGCTCCTCCGTGGTCACGGCGCTGGTGCAGGCGGCAGCGCGCCACAACCAGCGCAACCCGGGCAAGGAGATCCTGGTGCTGAACCACTCCTCCATCGACCCCGAGCTGACGGGCAAGGCCTGCAACTTCTGGCACTTCCAGTTCGAGGCCAACACGGCCATGAAGATGAAGGCCATTGCCAACTACATCAAGAAGCAGCCGGACATCAAGAAGGTGTACCTGCTGAACCAGGACTACGCGCATGGCAAACAGTGGGCGCACTACGGCCGCGAGATGGTGGGCCTGGCGCGGCCGGACATCCAGTTTGTGGGCGAGGCGCTGCACCCCATCGGCCGCGTGAAAGACTTTGCGCCCTACCTCGCCAAGGTCAAGAGCAGCGAGGCCGACTCGGTCATCACCGGCAACTGGGGTCAGGACATGACGCTGCTGCTGAAGGCCGCGGGCGATGCGGGCTACAACCTGCGCTACTTCAACCACAGCGCGGGCTCCATCCCGGGCACGGTGCTGGCCGTGTCACAGGCCAAGCAAGGCCAGTTGACCTGGGTGGCCGAATGGCACCCCGGCCAGGCCGACACTCCCAAGGTGGATGCGCTGGCCAAGGCCTACAAGGCCAAGACGGGCAAGGACTTCCTTGCGCCGCGCATTGAGATGACTCCGCGCTTCCTGGCGGCCGCCATCAACAAGGCCCAGTCCACCGACCCGGTGAAGGTGGCCCGCGCGCTGGAAGACCTGACGCTGGAATCGGTGGTGGGCCCCGTACGCATGCGGGGTGAGGACCACCAGCTGCTGCTGCCCCAGGTGGTCAACACCATTGCGCCGGTGGACGGCAAAGCCGTGAAGGTGGGCTGGGAAGGCACGAACTACGGCTTCCGCACCGATGCGGCCTACACCGGCAATGAGCTGGCACAGGGCACGGACTGCAAGATGGCGAGACCCTGACACCACGGCGCATCAGCGCGCGGTAGACCCCACGGCGGCAGCTGCCACGGGCCGCCGCTACCATGGCCGGTCATCGCATTCATTGACCCGACCCACAAGGACCGCGCCCATGCCCGACTTTCGCAGCGACACCGTCACCCAGCCCACGCCCGCCATGCGCGAGGCCATGTTCAAAGCCCCGCTGGGCGACGATGTGTTTGCCGACGACCCTTCGGTGAACGCACTGCAGGACCACGCGGCCGAGCTGTTGGGTTTTGAGGCGGCGTTGTTCGCCCCCTCGGGCACGCAGACCAACCTGATCGCGCTGTGGGGCCACTGCCAGCGCGGCGACGAGGCCATCGTGGGCCAGAGCTGGCACACCTACCGCTGGGAAGCAGGCGGCATGGCGGTGCTGGGCTCCATCCAGCCCCAGCCGGTGGAGACACAGCCGGACGGCACCCTGCGCCTGGCCGACATCGCCGCCGCCATCAAGCCCGACGACCCGCACTTTGCGCGCACCCGCCTGGTGGTGCTGGAGAACACCACCGGTGGCCAGGTGCTGCCGCCTGCCTACATCGCCGAGGTCGCACAGCTGGCACGCAGCCGGGGGCTGGCCATGCACCTGGACGGCGCACGTATGTTCAACGCGGCCACGGCCAATGCTGCACGCAACGGCACCGATGTGTACGAAGAAGCGCGCGCGCTGTGCAGCCACTTTGATTCCGCATCGCTGTGCCTGAGCAAGGGCCTGGGCGCGCCCGTGGGCTCGCTGGTGCTGGGCTCGCGCGACTTCATCCGGCAGGCGCGCCGCACCCGCAAGATCTTGGGCGGTGGCATGCGGCAGGCGGGTGTGCTGGCGGCTGCCGGCCACTATGCGCTGCAGCACCATGTGCGGCGCCTGGTGGAAGACCACGCCCGCCTGGACCGTCTGGCCCAAGGCCTGGCCGAAGCCAACCGGAGCCACCCTGTGCTGCAGGGCAAGATCATCGTGCTGCCGTGGCAGACCAACATCCTCTTCACCGACCTGCATGCAGAGGTGGCGCCCGCCTTCACCGCGTGGCTGGCGCAGCACGGCGTGCGGGTGACCAGCAGCCTGTATGGCGGCGCGACCCGGCTGCGCTGGGTGACGCACCTGGACGTGAGCGAGGCGGATGTGACGACAGCGCTGGACTGCGTGGCGAGCTTCAGGCTGCCAGGCTGAGCCCGCTCAAGCGGCGGGGTAGGTCCGTCCACCAAACACCCCGGTGCCCACGCGCACCAGGGTGCTGCCTGCCTGGATGGCGGCCTCCAGGTCGGCCGTCATGCCCAAAGACAGGGTGTCGAAGTGTTCCAGGCCCGGCTCCCCCAGCGCAGCCATCTGATCAAAAAGTGCTCTGGCGCTCCGGTGGATTGCCAGTTGCGCTTCAAATTCAGGAGCATGGTCTGGAATGCTCATGAGCCCCCGCACCACCAGCCGTGGCAGTTTTGCGACAGCGCGCACCAGGTCCAGGGCTTCGGCCGGGGCCACCCCTGACTTGGTGGGGCCTCCGTCGATGTTGACCTGGATACATATCTGTAGCGGCGGCAGGTGATCGGGCCGCTGGGCCGACAAGCGCTCAGCGATCTTGAGCCGGTCCACCGTGTGCACCCAGTCGAAGTGCTCGGCCACGGGGCGCGTCTTGTTGCTCTGGATGGGGCCAATGCAGTGCCACTGCAGCGCTGCGCCGGGCAAGGCCGCCCGCACGGCAGCGATCTTGTCCACGCCCTCCTGGATGTAGTTCTCGCCAAAGGCGCGCTGACCTGCGGCCACCGCCTCCAGCACCGCATCGGCGCCAAAGGTTTTGGAAACAGCCAGCAGGCCCACTTGGGCCGGGTCGCGCCCGGCGGCCTGGCACGCCTGGGCGATCCTGCCCATAACCTGTTGGAGGTTGTTAGCAATCGTGGTCATAATGTTTGATAAGCGTACCAAACGATAGAGGGACTCCGTGGACATTACCCAATTGCTCGCGTTCAGCGTGAAGAACAAGGCCTCCGACCTGCACCTCTCCGCCGGTCTGCCGCCCATGATCCGGGTCCACGGCGACGTGCGGCGCATCAACGTCGATGCGCTGGACCACAAGACGGTGCACGCCATGGTGTACGACATCATGAGCGACGCGCAGCGCAAGACGTATGAAGAGTTCCTGGAGGTGGACTTTTCGTTCGAGATCGAAGGCCTGGCCCGTTTCCGCGTCAACGCCTTCAACCAGAACCGGGGCGCGGCCGCTGTGTTCCGGACGATTCCAAGCAAGATCCTCACGCTGGAACAGCTCAACGCCCCCAAGATCTTCGGCGACCTGGCCTTGAAGCCACGGGGCCTGGTGCTGGTGACCGGCCCCACGGGCTCGGGCAAGTCCACCACGCTGGCCGCCATGGTCAACTACCTCAACGAATCCGAATACGGCCACATCCTCACAGTGGAAGACCCGATCGAATTCGTGCACGAGTCCAAGAAGTGCCTGATCAACCAGCGTGAAGTCGGCCCGATGACGCTGTCGTTCGCGGCGGCCCTGAAGTCTGCACTGCGTGAAGACCCGGACGCCATCCTGGTGGGCGAAATGCGCGACCTGGAAACCATCCGCCTGGCCATGACAGCGGCGGAAACGGGCCACTTGGTGTTTGGCACGCTGCACACATCCAGCGCCGCCAAGACCATCGACCGGATCATCGACGTGTTCCCCGCCGAAGAAAAGGAAATGGTCCGTGCGATGTTGTCCGAATCGCTGCAGGCCGTGATCTCGCAGACGCTGTGCAAGACCAAGGACGGCTCCGGCCGCGTGGCCGCGCACGAGATCATGCTGGGCACCAGCGCCATCCGCAACCTGATCCGCGAGGCCAAGGTGGCGCAGATGTATTCGACCATCCAGACCAGCAACAGCGTGGGCATGCAGACGCTGGACCAGAACCTGACCGACCTGGTGCGCCGCAACATCATCAGCCCGGCCGAAGCACGCAGCAAGGCCAAGATCCCCGAGAACTTCCCCGGCTGAGCCCCCGACAGCACACACCCATGAACGACTTTGCGGCCCCTGCAGGCGCCGCATACCGGAGCGCGATATGAAAGGCATTTTGAGCCTTCTGAAAATGAAAGCCCGCAGCGGCAAGCCATCGGACGACCACACGGACTCCGTGCTGTTCTCCACCGCGTTTGCGGGCCAGGGGGTGGATGACTCCATGCTGGTGCCCTGGGAGGCCCGTGCTGTGGAAGTGGGTGCCAAGCGCCTGCCCACCAGCCGGGGCGGCAAGCTGCTGCAAGGCCTGTGGGCCAAGGACAAGTACATGGCGCACCTCGACAAGGACGCCGTGGAGCGCATGGAGCGCTTTTTTGAATTTGCGGCCGTCCCCTCCAACCGCGACGTGATCCGCCAGGACGAGTACGGCAACTTCATGGTGGTGCTGCTCACCGGCACCATCGCTGTGGACCGCGTGCAGCCCTGGGGCGAGCAGTTGCGCCTGGCCGAGACCCGTCCCGGCGACATCCTGGGCGAAATGTCGCTGCTGGACAGCGGCATCCGCTTTTCGGCCTGCACCACGCTGACCGACTGCGAGATCGCCGTGCTGTCGGCCGAGGCCATGGACGACATGATGACCAAGGACCCGCAACTGGCCGCCAGCCTGATTGCCCTGCTGGCGCGCAAACTGTCGCTGCGCCTGCGTGTGGTGAGCGCGCGCCTGAGCGACAACCAGAAATGATGCACCTATCCACGACACAAGATCGTCCGGCAGACGACCACCCCCGGGAGAACTTCTGATGGAACGCGATCAGGCCAGTAAATTCATCAATGACCTGCTCAAGCTGATGGTGAGCCGCAATGGCAGCGACTTGTTCATCACGGCAGAGTTTCCACCCGCCATCAAGGTCGATGGCAAGGTGACCAAGGTGTCGCCGCAGCCGCTCACACCCAACCACACGCTGACGCTGGCGCGCGCCATCATGAGCGACAAGCAGGTGGCCGACTTCGAGCGCACGAAAGAGTGCAACTTCGCCATCTCGCCCGCCGGCATCGGGCGCTTCCGCGTCAACGCCTTCATCCAGCAGGGCAAAGTGGGCATGGTGCTGCGGACCATTCCGCTCACACTGCCGACCATTGACGGCCTGGGCGTGCCACAGGTGCTCAAGGAGGTGACGATGACCAAACGCGGCCTGTGCATCCTGGTGGGTGCCACGGGCTCGGGCAAATCCACCACGCTGGCCGCCATGGTGGACTGGCGCAACGAGAACTCGTTCGGCCACATCATCACGGTGGAAGACCCTATCGAATTTGTGCACCCGCACAAGAACTGCGTGGTCACGCAGCGCGAAGTGGGCCTGGACACCGACAGCTGGGAAGCCGCCCTGAAGAACACGTTGCGGCAGGCGCCCGACGTGATCCTGATGGGCGAAATCCGCGACCGCGAGACCATGGAGCATGCGGTGGCGTTTGCCGAAACCGGGCACTTGTGCCTGGCCACGCTGCACGCTAACAGCGCCAACCAGGCGCTGGACCGGATCATCAACTTCTTCCCTGAAGAGCGCCGCGCCCAGTTGCTGATGGATCTCTCGCTCAACCTGCGCGCCATGATCTCGCAGCGCCTGATCCCCAAACAGGACGGCAAGGGCCGCGCCGCGGCGGTGGAGGTGATGCTCAACACCCCGCTGATCTCCGACCTGATCTTCAAGGGCGAGGTCTCCGAGATCAAGGAGATCATGAAGAAGAGCCGCAACCTGGGCATGCAGACCTTCGACCAGGCGCTGTTCGATGCCTACGAGGCCAACGTCATCAGCTACGAAGACGCGCTGCGCAATGCCGACTCGCTCAACGACCTGCGCCTGCAGATCAAGCTCAACAGCCAGCGCGCCAAGTCGCCCGACCTGGCGCAGGGCACCGAGCATTTCGCGATCGTGTGACGCCAGAGCGAACTCCACACGCCTTCGCCCCGCTTCACCCGCCCTTCTGGGCGGGTTTTCGTTTTGACTCATACTTTCAGCTCATCACGCGATCACACTATGCCAAGCACCAATCCCCGCAATTACGACGCAACCCCTTCCCGCAAGGTCGCCTTTCTGGGCCTGGGCGTGATGGGCTACCCCATGGCTGGCCACCTGGCGCTGGCCGGTCATGAAGTCACGGTGTACAACCGCACCGCTACCAAATCCGTAGCATGGTGCGCAGAATATGCGCGCACCAAAGCCCCCAATCATGCAGCGACGCCCCGCGAGGCGGCCGCAGGCGCCGACATCGTGTTCTGTTGCGTGGGCAACGACGACGACCTGCGCTCCGTGACGCTGGGCGCTGACGGCGCCTTTGCCGGGATGAAGCCAGGCGCCATTTTTGTGGACCACACCACCGCATCGGCCGAGGTGGCGCGCGAGCTGTACGCTGCTGCCCAAGCCTTGGGCCTGCAGTTTGTGGATGCCCCCGTGTCGGGCGGCCAGGCGGGCGCACAGAACGGCATGCTCACGGTGATGTGCGGCGGCGATGCGGCCGCCTTCGAGGCCGCTCAGCCCGTGGCCATGGCGTTCTCGCGCGCCTTCACGCTGCTGGGCGCCAGCGGCTCGGGCCAGTTGGCCAAGATGGTCAACCAGATCTGCATCGCCGGGCTGGTGCAGGCCCTGTCAGAAGCCGTGGCGTTTGGCCAGAACGCCGGGCTGGACATGAAGCAGGTACTGGACGTGATCGGCAAGGGCGCGGCCCAGAGCTGGCAGATGGACAACCGTGGCAAGACCATGGTGGACGGCAAGTTCGACTTCGGCTTTGCGGTGGACTGGATGCGCAAGGACCTGGGCCTGGTGCTGGATGAAGCCAAGCGCAACGGATCACGCGTGCCCGTGACGGCGCTGGTGGACCAGTTCTACGCCGATGTGCAGAAGATGGGTGGCAACCGCTGGGATACGTCCAGCCTGATTCAGCGCTTGAAGTAACCGCGCAGCCGCCGGCGACGTATGGCAGAGCAACGGAGCTCTCACGCTACACGCCAATAAAAAAAGTCCCAGACCACGCGCGGCGGTCTGGGACTTGGACCCTACGGTCTGAACCCCGCCCTTAGCCGCCAGCCGGCTTGGTGTCCGTGGTGACTGGCGCAGGCTGCGGCGCGATGCGGCGCAGCTCTTCTTCCGAAACGATCTCGAACACGCGCACCACCTTGCGCACATCGGTCACACCCCGGGCGATGTCGGTGGCGCGGTTGGCTTCGCGCTGCGACACACGGCCCATCAGGTAGACGGTATTGCGCTCCGTCACCACCTTGAAGGAGTTGGCCGAGATGTCCTGCGCGTCCACCAGGCTCGCGCGCACCTTGCCGGTGATGAAGGTGTCCGTGGACCGCTGGCTCAGCGTGGAAGGGGGCATCACGGCCAGATCGTTGACGACCGAGCGCACGTTTTCCACCTGCGACACCATCTGCTCCACCGCCTGGCGGTCCTGGGCGGTGGCGACTTCACCGGTCAGCAATGCCTGGCGGTTGTAGCTGGTCACATTGACGTGGGCCCGGTCGCCCAGGGTCTCGCGGATGCGATTGGCAGCGCGCAGCTCGATGCCTTCGTCTTCGATCTGGGTGCCGGCCGTGCGGCGGTCTACCGCCATCACGCCGCCGACCACGGCGCCGCCCACGATCAGGGGCGCGCAGGCCGATAGTGCCGCCGCCAGCGTGGCGGCAGCCAGGGCAGTGCCCACCACGCGGCGGGTGCGGTTCAAGGTTGTCGGGGTCATAGTGGAATCTCCTGTTCACCAAGTAACTGTGCGTCCACGCCGTCGCTGAGGCAGTGCAGCACCAGCGTGTGGACTTCGCGCACGCGTGCCGCACGGTCGTGGGGCACGCTGATCAAGACGTCGGTCTCCCGCAGCATGGCGGCCAGCTTGCCGCCGGTGCGGCCTGCCAGCACCACCACCGTCATG
Organism: Acidovorax sp. M14; assembly: GCF_049331375.1. NCBI lineage: Bacteria > Pseudomonadati > Pseudomonadota > Betaproteobacteria > Burkholderiales > Comamonadaceae > Acidovorax > Acidovorax sp. M14. The sequence continues at coordinate 445,866 of NZ_CP186263.1, read as the reverse complement.
TCGCGCTCGTGCGCGGCCTCGGTGGCGGCCAGCAGGTTGGGGTCGTTGCCGTGCACCGTCAGGGCCAGCAGCACATCGCCCGCCTGGCCCAGGGCGCGCACCTGGCGCGCAAACTGCTGGGTGGCATCGTGGCTGCCCGCAGCCGCCGTGAGCAGCGTGTTGTCAGAGGTAAGCGCCAGCGCGGCCAGCTCGGGGCGTTCGCGTTCAAAGCCCGCCACGCAGAAGGCGGCAAACTGCTGCGCCTCGGCTGCCGATGGGCCATTGCCACAGGCCAGCACCTTGCCGCCGCTGGTCACGCAGGCCAGCACGGCCTGTACGGCAGCGGCAATAGGGTGGCTCAGGGTTTGCGCGGCCTGGTACTTCAGGTCGGCGCTGTCGATGAAATGCTGTTGGATGCGTTGCTCAAGCATGAGGGCCCGATGATACCTGCCGCGTGTTACAGCTTTTGTAGCAAAGGGTAGCCACCTGCATTGCGCTGGCGGCCAGCGGGTCGCATGCCACTACTGCGCATCGAACGCTGCCTTGAGCCACTGCACCCTGTCCTCCACCAGCACCACGTCAAAACGGCAGGGCGGTGGCGACGGCAACCGCATCAGGTAGTGACGCGCGGCAAAGATGATGCGCTGCTGCTTGGTCGCGCTGATGCTGGCACCGGCGCCGCCAAAGCCGCCGTGCGTGCGGCTGCGAACCTCCACAAACACCAGGGTGCCGTCCCGGTCGCGCATCACCAGATCGATCTCGCCCCCACCGCGCCCAGGCGTCCGATAATTGCGCACCGCCAGTTGCAGGCCAGCCGCCTGCAGATGGGCCAAGGCCTGATCCTCTGCCGCATTGCCCCGATCGCGCGTGGTGGCTTTTTTGGCAACCCCTGGGTTGGCAGCGGCGGGTGGTCTTTTTCCAAGGAAATTCATTGAGCGCATCTTTCGCTTCAGCCCAGCGCGCGGCGCACGACGCCGCCGCTGCGCAGCATTATCCGCAGGGCGCGCTGTACGTGGTGGCCACGCCCATCGGCAACCTCGCCGACATCACCCTGCGGGCCCTGCACGTGCTGCAGCTGGCCGACACGGTGGCTTGCGAGGACACGCGCCACACGCAGTCCATGCTGCGCGCCTACGGCATCGACAAGAGCGCCAGCCAGTTGCTGGCCGTGCACCAGCACAACGAGGCCGAAGCCGCGCAGAACGTGGTGCACCGGCTGCAGCAAGGCCAGCGCGTGGCCTATGTGAGCGACGCGGGCACCCCCGGCGTGAGCGACCCCGGCGCACGCCTGGTGGCTGCCGTGCAGGCCGCAGGCCTGCGCGCCGTGCCGCTGCCAGGCGCGAGCAGCATCACCACCGCACTGAGCGTGGCGGGTGCCGTGGCCCACAGCACCGAGCATGGCGGCTTTGTGTTTGCAGGCTTCCTGCCCGTCAAGAACGCGGAGCGTGCCAATGTGATTGCGCAGCAGCTGGCCCACGAACCCCGGTGCGTGGTGCTGCTCGAAGCCCCGCACCGCATCGGCGAACTGGCCCAAGCCCTGGCCGTGCTGGGCGAGCGCCCCGTCACCCTGGCGCGCGAGCTGACCAAGCAGTTTGAAGAAGTCACCACCCAACCCGCACAGGCTCTGACGGCGTGGCTGGACGGGTCGCCCCAGCGCTCGCGCGGCGAGTTTGTGGTGCTGCTGCACCCGGTGCCCGTAGTCAGCGACGCAGGCGACAGCCACCGCGTGCTGCGCCTGTTGCTGGCCGAGCTGCCCCTGAAGACCGCCGTGCGCCTGGCCGCCGAGATCACGGGCGCATCGCGCAACGTGCTGTACGACACCGCGCTGGAGTGGAAGCGCGAAGACGGGCCACAGGACTGACGCCAGGGGTTTTTGGGCGGCGTTTTTGGCGTTTTCAGGCGATAGCGCCAGTGCAACATGCCCTGACAGCTATTTAATGGATAGCAACCTGAAGTGCGTGACTACCGCGACACCGCCAGGCCCGCAGCCACCCCGCCGAACAGATCACCCTCCACCTGCGGGATCGCCGGAAAGGCCGTGCGCAGCGCCTGCCGCAAGGGTCGCAGCGCTGACGAGCCCCCGGTCAGGTAGATCGCGTCCACCCCCCCATCGTCCAGGCCCGCCCGTTGCAGGCAGTCGCGGGCGCACGCCACCACCTGTTCCAGCGGCTGCGCCAGGGACTGCGCCAATCCGGGCGGCGTAACCGCTGCGCTGAGCCCGGCCTCGACCCAATCCAATGGCATGGGCGCCTCGGCATCGGCCAGCGAAGCCGCGATCTTGGCTTGTTCCACCGTGTTGGCCAGACGGTGACCCAGCCGCTCGTTCAGCACCCGCATCAGCCGGGCGTGCAACGCTGCGTCGGCATAGTCAGTGCGCAGGTTCTGTGCGTCGCGCAGGGCGCGCGGTGAATACAGCCACTGGATCAGGTGCCAGGTCGAGAGATCAAAAAACACACGGCTGGGCACCTCGCGCCCCGTCGGGCCGATGTGGCGAAAGCCCAGCAGCGGCATGAGCAAGTCCAGGCTCAGGCGGCGGTCAAAGTCCGTGCCGCCGATGTGCACGCCGGTCGTGGCCAGCACATCGCTACTGCGGTCAGCCCGGGCCATGCGCTCAGGCCCCAGGCGCACCACAGTGAAGTCCGACGTACCGCCGCCAATGTCCACCACCAGCACCAGCGACTCCCGGTCGATGCGCTGCTCGTAGTCCAGCGCGGCCGCAATGGGCTCGAACTGGAAGCTCACGTTCTCGAACCCTGCCGACAGCGCGGCCTGGCGCAGCGCGTCCTCAGCCTGCTGATCGCGCGCGGCATCGCCGTCCACAAAATGCACCGGCCGCCCCATCACCACCCGCGCGGGCATGCCCCCCAGCGCGTCACGGGCCTTGTGCGCCAGCATCCGCAAGAAGAGCCCGATGATGTCCTGGTAGCTGACCATTTGGTTGTGTACCGCCGTCTTGTCCTGCAGCAGCGCACTGCCCAGCAGGCTCTTGAGCGAGCGCATCAGCCGCCCTTCCGTGCCCGCGAGGTACTGCGCCACCGCATCGCGCCCAAAGTGCGTGCGCTGGTCTTCAGCGTTGAAGAACAGCGCCGTGGGCAGCGTAGGCGCATCCCCCTCCAGCGCCACCATCCGCGACGGCGCTGTACCTTGGCGCACCGCCATCGCGGAATTGGAAGTGCCAAAGTCGATACCAAGGGTGGTGTCCTGCAGAAGGGGCATGGGGAACGTGGGGAGAGACAACAAGGAATGCGGTGCGCGGTGCGGGCGGCAGCCAGAGCACCAGGGCAACGCAGGATTTCGGCATACAGCACCAGCCCTGCAGGAGGTGGCCCTGCTTCGGCGGCGCGCAATTGAAAAAGCCCTTGATTCTTGCAAATCAAGGGCTTTTGTTTGGTGGCCTGGGGCGGAATCGAACCACCGACACAAGGATTTTCAATCCTCTGCTCTACCGACTGAGCTACCGGGCCTGAGCCTCAAATTATAGCCAGAAAAAACAGTGCTTCTGGCAAAAGGCACAAATTAATTGATCAGCCGCGCTTGCCGCGCCCCAGGTCCACGCCCAGCTGGCGCAGTTTGCGGTACAGGTGAGTGCGCTCCAGGCCCGTCTTTTCGGCCACTCGCGTCATGGAGCCGCCTTCGCGGGCCAGGTGGAATTCGAAATAAGCCTTCTCGAACCCGTCGCGCGCTTCGCGCAGAGGGCGGTCCAGATCGAAGCCTTGGTGTGCGTGCGGGCCGGGGTCCACCCCGGCCATCACCGCCGAAACGGCTGGCAGCTGCGAAAAGGTCGGGTCAGCCGGGGCGGCTGCGGGCGCAGCGACCGCGGCCACGGGAGCGGCTTGGTGGGCGGCATTGCGGGCCAGGCCCTGCTCCACGGCCTTGAGCAGCTTTTGCAGGGTGATGGGCTTTTCGAGGAACGAGAAGGCGCCGATGCGCGTGGCCTCCACCGCCGTGTCGATGGTGGCGTGGCCGCTCATCATGATGACCGGCATGGTGAGCACGCCCGCCGTCGCCCATTCCTTGAGCAGCGAGACGCCGTCGGTGTCGGGCATCCAGATGTCCAGCAGCACCAGGTCATAGCTGTTGCCTGCCCGAGCGGCTCGGGCCTGGGTCGCATTTTCTGCGAGGTCTACGCTGTGACCTTCGTCGTTCAGGATTTCCGACAGCAGATCACGAATGCCGAGCTCATCGTCGACCACCAGAATGTTTGCCATGTGTGTTGAAGCGCCTTGGGGAGGTACTGCGGGGCGGTGTTGTTATGACGCCACCGCTGGTTCAGGGGCGAATGATAACGACACTTGGGCGCCGCGCACCACGTCGTTTTCGGTGCGGTTGGACAGTTCGATGCGCGCTCCGTGCTCATCTGCGATCTTTTTGACCACGGCCAAACCGAGGCCAGTGCCACGCGGCTTGGTGGTGACATAGGGTTCGAACGCGCGCTGCAGGATGTGCGACGGAAAGCCCGCACCGCTGTCCGACACCGTGAGACGAACGCGCCGTGACGATTCGCTCCAACGGGTGCTGATACGCACCGGCGGCACGGGCTCAAGCGCCCCAGCGCGGGCCTGTTCGGTGGAGTCCTGGGCGTTCTGCAGCAGGTTGTGCACGACCTGGCGCAGTTGCTGCGCATCGCCCGCAATCCAGGGGCAGCGCGGGTCCAGCTCAGCCTCTACAGGCACGGTGGCATTTTCTGCACCATATAAATGAAGTACGTCGGCGACCAGTGCATTGAGGTCCAACGCATGCAGTTCGGCGGCAGGCAAGCGTGCGTAATCGCGGAACTCGTTGACCAGCCGTTTCATGGCATCGACTTGGTCCACGATGGTCTTGACGGACTTGGCGAGGATGGCCTGTTCAGCGTCCGGCAGCTTGCCCGACAGCTTCATTTCAAGCCGCTCGGCCGACAGCTGGATGGGGGTCAGCGGGTTCTTGATTTCGTGCGCCAGCCGGCGCGCCACTTCGCCCCAGGCCTGCGCACGCTGGGCCGAAACGATCTCCGAAATGTCGTCAAAAACCAACAGTCGGGTGGCATCGGGCAGCTCGGCGCCCCGCGCGACCAGGCTGGTGGCGTGTTGCCCGGCGCCGCCGGAGGAGGCGTGCAGCTCGAACGGCTGCTGCCAATGGTCCAGGCCGTGTCGTTCGTGGTCCCCCAGAAACGCGTCGAAATGGCCCTGGACCGACGCGGCAAACTCCGCCAGGCCCGGCACTTCGGACAGTGGCCGCCCTTCATAAGCGGCCATGGGGGCGCGCAGGATGCGGGTGGCACCCGGGTTGGAGGAGCGGATCAGCCCTTGCGCGTCCAGCACGATGACGCCTGCCGTGAGGTTGTCCAGAATGGTCTGCAGGTTGGCGCGGGAGGCATCAACCTCGCCCATGCTCTGCTCCACCGCCTGGCGTGCGTCCGCCAGTTGCTGGGTCATGAGCGCGAAGGAGCGCGTGAGCCCCCCCAACTCGTCCTTGCTTTGCAAAGCGGCCTTGGGGCTCAGGTTGCCCGCCGCCACCTCGCGCACCCCCTCGGCCAGCACCAACAAGGGCCGCGCCAGCTGGTTGCCCAGCAGCACCGCCAGCAGTACCGCGCCAAACACGGCCAGAAACAGGCTCAACGTGAGCGTACCCACATACATGCGCCGCAACCCGCCCCGGGCCAGCGCACGCTCCTGGTATTCGCGGTTGGCTTCCTGCACCGCAATGGCATTGGCTACCAGCGCGGGCGGCAGGGGCAAGGTGGCCTGTAGGTAGCGCGGCTCCATCAACAGGCCCACGCTGGGACTGCTGACCAGGGCCAGCACCTTGACCCGTGCGTTCTGCGCGGCAGCCGGGTCGGCAATGTCGTCCAGCCCTTCGATCTGCGCGGTGGCGCGCTGCTGGCGCGCCGTGCGCAGCAAGGCCGCTCCGGGCCGCTCCGGGTTCAGGCTGAACCGCGACTGCCCTGCGCTGGCGACCGCCTGGCCGGACGCGTTCCAGAGCACTACGTCGGTCGCGCCCAGCTGGTCGCGAATGCGCTCCAGCACCAGGCCCGCAGCGGCATCGGGCACCTGGGCCACCTGGGCGCTGGCATTGCGGGTTTTGGCGGCCATGTCCGCGGCCAGCGAGTCCAGCGACACGCGGGCCAGATTGACGCCCGCGGACAGCGCCCCCTCCACCTTCACGTCGAACCAGCTTTCGATGGAGCGCGTGACGAACTGGTAAGACACCACATAGATCAGCAGCCCCGGCATGAGCCCCACCAGCGCAAAGATGGCCGCCAGCTTGACCAGCAGGCGGCTGCCAAAGCGCCCCTTGCGCAGGCGCAGGCCCAGGCGCACCGCCACCCAGCCCAGCACCAGCAGCAGCAGCAATGCCACAAACACGTTGACGCCAAAGAGCCAGGCGTAGTTGCGCTCGTACAGCACGCGGTTGTTGGTGGCCAGCGTCAGCAAGAACAGCAGCACCAAGCCGATGGCCGACATGATGGCCGCGCCGACGCCCACGGCCCAGCGCACTGCACGGGACTGGCGGGCGGTGGCGTGGGTCGATGCCGAAACGCCGGATGGCAAAGGGGAAGTGCTCACTTGGCAGGCTCTGCGCCCAGGCGCTGGCTGCGGGAGACCAGCAGATTCCAGCCCGACCGGCCCACCGCGCCTATCTGGAAGGGCCGGGGCAACTGTGAGATGTCTAGACGGAAGCGGAAGTTCACCGTATGCACGGCATCGGACTCGATCACATCGCGTTCAGCGATCTTCCAGCGTGAAAACCGCTGAATCGACGACAGGGCATCGGCGTAATTGTCAAAGTTCTGGCCCAGCACCACCCCCAGCCCGCTGTTGGTGAAAGGCGTCGAAGAAATGTTCAGGCGCCACCGGCGGGTGAGTGGCTGGTAGCTCAGACGGAAATACCGGGTGGTCTCGGCCACCTGCCGGTCAGACCAGTACCAGCGGTCGCGCAGCACCTGGGCATCTGCCACGAAGAACATGGGGATGCCTTTTTGCAAGGCGTCTTCGGCCAGCTCGGGCAGTTCAAATTGCAGGTTGGCACTGAGGTACAGGCCATCTTCCCCGCGCTCCAGGCGCAGGTCGCCCACCTCGGAGGACGCGGCCTGGGCCGCCCCAGCCTGCGGCACCCCGCAGAGCACCGTCCCCCAAAACAGCACAAACCATGTGCACAGCCACCACCAGCGCATGCCCCGTGGCTCATTGCGCCGATTTTTGCAACAGTGCGTAAAAAAAGCCGTCGTGGTCACCGGTCAGATTGTCCGGGACAGCCCCGCCCTTGTCCGCGTTGCCGGGAATTAAATGGCCCGGCGACGGCAGCAATTGCACATCGGTGTTGTGTGCAAGAAACGTTTGCACCTGGGCATCGCCCTCTGCCCGGAAGACGGAACAGGTGCAATACAGCAGGCGTCCGCCGGGCCGCAACAGCGGCCACAGGGCCTTGAGCAGGGCCGCCTGTTGGGTCGCCAACTGGGCGATGTCGGACTCACGGCGCAGCCAGCGCACATCCGGGTGACGCCGCACGATGCCGGACGCCGTGCACGGTGCGTCGAGCAGGATGGCGTCGAACAGCACCCCGCCGCACTCTGACTGCCACCAGTCTTGCGGGCGTGCCGCATCGGCTATCAACACTTGGGCCGTCAGCCCGAGGCGCTCCAGGGTGTCACCAATACGCGCGCTGCGCGTGGCATCGATCTCCAGCGCCGTGACCTGCAGGGGAGACTGCGGCCCCGCCATCTCCAGCAGGTGCGCTGTCTTGCCGCCGGGGGCGGCACACGCGTCGAGCACGCGCAGGGACTGGCTCAGGTCCAACCCTTGCAGCAGCAAAGGCGCCGCCTGTTGGGCAGCGGCGTCCTGCACGGATACCCAGCCCTCGGCAAAGTGTGGCAGCGACTGCACGGGCACCGCCTGGTGCAGGGCGACACCGTGCTCACCCACGGCAGATGCTTCTAATTTAATAGCATCCAAGACATGTAGATATTGCGCTACCGTGCATTTTTGTTCATTGACCCGCAGCACCATGGGTGCGTGGGCATTGTTGGCCTGCAGGATCTGCTCCCAGTGCTGGGGGTGGTCCTTGCGCAGGCGCTGCACCCACCAGGCCGGATGGTTCCAGCGCGCCACAGGGTCGTTGTCGGTGGCCGCCACCAGGGCGTCGCGCTCGCGCAGAAAGCGGCGCAGGCAGCCGTTGATGAACGAGGCCTGCGCGCGCGTGGCGGGGTGGTGCTTGGCCGCCTCCACCGCCTGGTTCACCAGGGTGAACGGTTCGTAGGGCGAGGCCTGTGGGTCCCAGCACAGCGCCAGCGCGCTGCACAGCAGGGCATCGGCGGCGGGTGCGGGGGCGCGGGCGGCCAGCTGTCGGCGCAGGGCCTCGGCCCGCCCGGCCTGGCGCAAGACCTGGAACAACAAGGCCTGCACACCGGGGCGCAGCCCAGCATCCACCGCCGCCAGTGCTGTTGTGCCCGACTGCCCGCCACGGATTGCCTGCAAGGCGCCCGCCACTGCCGTGAGCAACCGCCACAGGGGCACGGGCGCGCCCTCCGCAGAAGACGCTGGACCCGGCCTTTGCACCGCAGAACCCGCCTGCGGAGATGACCCAGAGGCTGGGCGCGCCGGACGCGGCGCGTTGCCAGCAGCGCGGCGGGGGCGGTGGTGGGGAGGTGGAGTCATCGTGATCCTGACAACGGGTTACAGCGCACGGGCCGCCTTGAAGCCAAACACCCTGGCCAGCAGGCTGGCCGGAAACTGGGCGATGGCGGCGTTGTACTGCGCCACGGCCTCATTGAATACGCGAATCGCCTGTTCGTTTTGCACCGCATGTTCCTCCCAACGGACCTGCCACACGGACAGGCCCACGGCAACAGCTCCGGGTGCCCCCGTACCAGCATCGACAGCCGGGCTCAGCGCTGTGGGCTGGACGGGGTCGGCCAGCAATTTCTGCAAGGCCGTGGCCCAGGTCGCGCGCAGCACCTCACGGGCAGCCGCCAACGCCGCCACCGCATCGCCCTGCAACGGGCGGGCGCGCGCTACAGCCAGCGAGGCACTGAATTGCGTCACGGCGCCCTGCAGCGCAGCCAGCTCTTGCGCCCCGGCATCGGCCAGCGAGCTGCCGCGCTGTACGGTCTGCGCCGCCCCGAACTCGCCGAGCAAGGCCACCAGCCGCACCATGTGCGCGTCAAAACTGCCGAACGACTGAACAACAGCCGAGCGCAGGCGCATCAGACGGTTGTAGGCCCCCAGGGCCCAGAACAGAAAGACGGCAAAAGCAATCCAGAAGAGGGGCGACGACCACAGCATGCACAGTTGCCGCAGCGGATGCTGCTGCACCCGTCGCGGCCCGAAAAACAGAAAGTTGAAACAAACGACGGGCGGTGAAAAGACACACGTCCATCAAAAACGCCCCCGGCCTGCCTGGGACAGGACGGGGGCGCTGTGGCGACCGCAGCAGGGCCTGAGGGAGGCCTTGCTGTTTTCTATCAGTCTGCCGCTGCGTCGGTGGCAGTGACGCTGCCACTGTCCACATCCGAGGCGTCCGACTGGGCGGCCATTTCGGCGGCTTCGGCTTCGGCGATGGCGCGGCGCTCGGCGTCGTCCATGGCGTCCTTGGCCTTGCGTGCTTGGTGGTAGGCCAGACCGGTACCGGCAGGGATCAGACGGCCCACGATCACGTTTTCCTTCAGGCCGCGCAGTTCGTCCTTCTTGCCCATGATCGCGGCTTCGGTCAGCACGCGGGTCGTTTCCTGGAAGGAAGCGGCCGAGATGAACGAGTCGGTGGACAGCGATGCCTTCGTGATACCCAGCAGCAAGTTGCTGTAGGTCGCGGGGATCTTGCCCTCGGCCTGCAGTGCCTCGTTGGTATTGAGAATCTCGGAACGCTCGACCTGTTCGCCGGCAATGTAGTTCGACTCGCCGACGTTCTCGACCACGACGCGGCGCAGCATCTGGCGAACGATCACCTCGATGTGCTTGTCGTTGATCTTCACGCCCTGCAAGCGGTACACGTCCTGCACTTCATCGACGATGTAGCGCGAGAGTTCTTCGATACCCAGCAAACGCAGGATGTCTTGTGGGTCGGCCGGGCCGTCCACAATCGATTCGCCCTTGTTCACCACCTGGCCTTCGTGCACCAGGATGTTCTTTTCCTTGGGCACGAGTTCTTCCCACACCTTGCCATCGGGGTCGGTGATCTGCAGGCGGACCTTGCCCTTGGTTTCCTTACCGAACGACACGGTACCGGTCATTTCGGCCAGCGTACCCTTGTCCTTCGGCGTACGGGCTTCGAACAGCTCGGCCACGCGGGGCAGACCGCCGGTAATGTCGCGGGTCTTCTGGCCTTCAACCGGAATACGCGCCAGCACTTCGCCGGGGCCCACGTCCTGACCGTCACGCACCTGGATCAGAGCGCCGACCTGGAATCCAATGGTCACCGAGTGGTCGGTGCCAGGGATCTTCACTTCGTTGCCCTGGGCGTCGATCAGCTTCACCTGAGGACGCACCACCTTGGCGGCACCACGGCGCTTCGGATCGATCACCACCAGCGTGGACAGACCGGTCACTTCGTCGACCTGCTTGGCCACCGTCAGGCCTTCTTCGACGTTCTCGAACTTGGTCTGACCGGCGAACTCGGTGATGATGGGGCGCGTCAGCGGATCCCAGTTGGCCAGGATCGTGCCGGCCTTGATCTGCTGGTCGGCCTTCACCGTCAGCGTCGCGCCGTAAGGCACCTTGTGGCGCTCGCGCTCGCGGCCATGCTCGTCCTGGATGATGATTTCACCCGAACGCGCAATCACCACCAGCTCGCCCTTGGTGTTGCTCACGTAGCGCATCGTGGCGTTGAAACCGATCACGCCGTTGGACTTGGCTTCCACGCTCGACGCGATGGCAGCACGCGAAGCGGCACCACCGATGTGGAACGTACGCATGGTCAGCTGCGTGCCTGGCTCGCCGATGGACTGGGCGGCGATCACACCCACGGCTTCGCCGAGGTTGATCAGGCCACCGCGGCCCAAGTCGCGGCCGTAGCACTTGGCGCACAGGCCGTAGCGAGTTTCGCAGGTCAGGGCCGTGCGCACCTTCACTTCGTCCACACCAGCAGCTTCCAGCTCTTCGATCAGGTCTTCGTCCAGCATCACGCCAGCTTCGACCAGCACCGAGCGGTTCTCGGGGTGCAGCACGTCTTCGGCCGCCGTACGGCCCAGGATACGTTCGCGCAGCGATTCGATCACTTCACCGCCTTCGACGATGGCGCGCATCAGCGAACCATTGGCAGTGCCGCAATCCTCTTCGGTCACGACCAGATCCTGCGTCACGTCCACCAGACGGCGGGTGAGGTAACCGGAGTTGGCGGTCTTCAGCGCCGTGTCGGCCAGACCCTTACGGGCACCGTGGGTGGAGATGAAGTACTCCAGCACGTTCAGACCTTCGCGGAAGTTCGCGGTGATAGGCGTCTCGATGATCGAGCCGTCTGGCTTGGCCATCAGACCCCGCATACCGGCCACCTGACGGATCTGGGCGGCAGAGCCGCGGGCACCGGAGTCGGCCATCATGTAGATGGAGTTGAAGGACTCCTGGTCCACTTCCTTGCCGTGGCGGTCGGTGACCTTCTGCTTGGACAGCTGGGCCATCATCACCTTGGACACTTCGTCGCCGGCCTTGCCCCAGATGTCCACCACCTTGTTGTAGCGCTCGCCAGCCGTGACCAGACCGGACACGTACTGCTGCTCGATCTCCTTCACTTCCTTCTCGGAGCGCTCGATGATGCCGGCCTTTTGGGGCGGCACCAGCATGTCGTCGATGGCGATGGAGATACCAGCGCGCGTGGCCAGACGGAAGCCGTTTTGCAGCAACTTGTCGGCAAACACCACAGTTTCCTTCAGACCGCACTTGCGGAAGGACACGTTGATCAGGCGCGAGATTTCCTTCTTCTTGAGCGCCTTGTTCATGTTAGAGAACGGCAGGCCTTTGGGCAGGATCTCGGACAGCAGTGCGCGGCCCACGGTGGTTTCCACCAGCGAGGTCGAGGGCACGAATTCGCCCGTGGCCTTGTCCTTGGTCCACTCGGTCATGCGCACCGTGATCTTGGCAGCCAGTTCGACCTGGCCGGCGTCCAGCGCACGCTGCACTTCACCGGTGTCAGCGAACACCAGGCCTTCGCCCATGCCGTTGATGCGGTCACGGGTGGCGTAGTACAAGCCCAGCACCACGTCCTGCGAAGGCACGATGGAGGGTTCGCCCGAGGCGGGGAACAGCACGTTGTTGGAGGCCAGCATCAGCGTGCGTGCTTCCATTTGTGCTTCCACCGACAGCGGGACGTGGACAGCCATCTGGTCACCGTCGAAGTCGGCGTTGAAGGCCGCGCAAACGAGGGGGTGCAACTGAATGGCCTTGCCTTCGATCAGGATGGGCTCAAAGGCCTGGATGCCCAAACGGTGCAGCGTAGGCGCACGGTTCAGCATCACGGGGTGTTCTTTGATGACCTCTTCCAGGATGTCCCACACCACGGGGGTGCCGGATTCGACTTCCTTCTTGGCCGCCTTGATCGTCGTCGCGATGCCCATGGCTTCGAGGCGCGAGAAGATGAAAGGCTTGAACAGCTCCAGCGCCATCAGCTTGGGCAGACCGCACTGGTGCAGCTTGAGCGTTGGGCCCACGGTAATCACGGAACGACCAGAGTAGTCCACGCGCTTACCCAGCAAGTTCTGGCGGAAGCGACCCGACTTACCCTTGATCATGTCAGCCAGCGACTTCAGGGCACGCTTGTTGGCGCCCGTCATCGCCTTGCCACGGCGGCCGTTGTCCAGCAGCGAATCGACAGCCTCTTGCAGCATCCGCTTTTCGTTGCGGGCGATGATTTCAGGGGCCTTCAGCTCCAGCAGGCGGCGCAGACGCGAGTTGCGGTTGATGACGCGGCGGTACAGGTCGTTCAGGTCAGACGTGGCAAAGCGGCCGCCGTCCAGCGGCACCAGCGGACGCAGGTCCGGGGGCAGCACGGGCAGCACTTCCAGCACCATCCACTCGGGCTTGATGCCGGACTTCTTGAACGCTTCCAGCACCTTCAGGCGCTTGGCGTTCTTCTTGACCTTGACTTCGGAGCCGGTCAGGTCGCCGCGCAGCTTCTCGATCGACAGGTCGATGTCGATGGATTCCAGCAGGTCCTTGATGCCTTCCGCGCCCATCTTGGCGATGAATTCGTCGCCGTATTCCTTGCGCTTGGCGTCGTAGTCGTCCTCGGACATGATGCTGAACTTCTTCAGCGGGGTCATGCCGGGGTCGGTCACCACGTAGGCTTCGAAGTACAGCACGCGTTCGATGTCGCGCAGCGTCATGTCGAGCACCAGGCCCAGGCGCGAGGGCAGCGACTTCAGGAACCAGATGTGGGCGCAGGGCGCAGCCAGATCGATGTGGCCCATGCGCTCACGGCGTACCTTGGTCTGCGTGACTTCAACGCCGCACTTCTCGCAGATCACACCGCGGTGCTTCAGGCGCTTGTACTTGCCGCACAGGCATTCGTAGTCCTTGATGGGACCAAAAATCTTGGCGCAGAACAGGCCGTCACGCTCGGGCTTGAACGTACGGTAGTTGATGGTCTCGGGCTTCTTCACTTCGCCGAAAGACCACGAACGGATCTTCTCGGGCGAAGCCATGCCGATGCGGATGGCATCGAAATGCTCGTCCGGCGTGAATTGCTTGAACAGGTCGAGTAGCGATTTCATAGTGACTCTTTCCTTTTCTGCTTAGGAGCGTTCCAGCTCGATGTCCAGGCCCAGCGAACGGATTTCCTTGACCAGCACGTTGAACGATTCCGGCATGCCGGCTTCGATGGCGTGTTCGCCCTTGACGATGGATTCGTACACCTTGGTACGACCCACCACATCGTCGGACTTCACTGTCAGCATTTCCTGCAGCACGTAGGCGGCGCCGTAAGCTTCCAGCGCCCACACTTCCATTTCCCCGAAACGCTGGCCACCGAACTGGGCCTTACCGCCCAGAGGTTGCTGCGTCACGAGCGAGTACGGGCCGGTCGAGCGGGCGTGCATCTTGTCGTCCACCAAGTGGTGCAGCTTCAGGTAGTGCATGTAGCCGATAGTGGTCGGGCGCTCGAAGCGCTCGCCCGTGCGACCGTCATACAGATACGCCTGGGTGCGCGACTCGGTCAGGCCCTTGCGCTCCTTGATGTCGTCCGGGTAGGCGATCTTGAGCATGTCCTTGATTTCTTCTTCCGAAGCACCGTCGAACACGGGGGTGGCATAGGGCACGCCGTTGGTCAGGTTCTCGGCCATGGCCATCAGTTCGTCGTCGCTGAGCTGCGACAGGTCTTCCTTGCGGCCACGCGAGTTGTAGACCTCTTCCAGGAACTTGCGCAGTTCAGCAGCCTTGGCCTGCTCCTGGAGCATGTTGCCAATGCGCTGACCAATGCCCTTGCCAGCCCAGCCCAGGTGAACTTCCAGCACCTGACCGATGTTCATCCGCGAGGGCACGCCCAGCGGGTTCAGAACGATGTCGGCAGGCGTGCCGTCAGCCATGTAAGGCATGTCTTCGACCGGAACGATCTTGGACACCACACCCTTGTTACCGTGGCGGCCGGCCATCTTGTCACCGGGCTGCAGGCGGCGCTTGACGGCCAGGTACACCTTGACCATCTTGAGCACGCCCGCTGGCAGCTCGTCGCCTTGCGTGAGCTTCTTGCGCTTTTCTTCAAAAGCCAGGTCGAAGCTGTGGCGGGTTTGCTCCAGCGCGTTCTTGATGGATTCGAGCTGTGTGGCGACCTCGTCTTCCGCAGGGCGGATGTCGAACCAGTGGAACTTCTCGACGGAGGCCAAGTAAGCCTTGTCGATCTTCGTGCCCTTGGCCAGCTTTTGTGGGCCACCGTTGGCCACGCGGCCGGTCAGCAGCTTTTCGATACGGTCGAACGCGTCGGCCTCCACGATGCGCAGCTGGTCGTTCAGGTCCAGGCGGAAGCGCTTGAGCTCGTCGTCGATGATCTGCTGAGCGCGCTTGTCGCGCTGGATGCCTTCACGGGTGAAGACCTGCACGTCGATCACGGTGCCCGACGAGCCTTGGTCCACACGCAGCGAGGTGTCCTTCACGTCCGACGCCTTCTCGCCGAAGATGGCGCGCAGCAGCTTCTCTTCAGGCGTGAGCGTGGTTTCACCCTTGGGCGTGACCTTGCCGACCAGCGTATCGCCAGGCTGCACTTCGGCACCCACGTAGATGATGCCGGACTCGTCCAGACGGTTCAGTTGCTGTTCCGACAGGTTCGGAATGTCGCGCGTGATTTCTTCGGCGCCCAGCTTCGTGTCGCGGGCCATGACCACGAGTTCCTCGATGTGGATCGAGGTGTAGCGGTCTTCCGCGACCACGCGCTCGCTGATCAAGATCGAATCTTCGAAGTTGTAGCCGTTCCAAGGCATGAACGCGATCAGCATGTTCTGGCCGATGGCGATTTCGCCGAAGTCCGTCGATGCACCGTCGGCGATCACGTCACCCTTGACCAGCATGTCGCCCTTTTTGACGATGGGACGCTGGTGGATGTTGGTGTTCTGGTTAGAACGCTGGTACTTGATCAGGTTGTAGATGTCCACACCGACTTCACCGGCCACGGCTTCGTCGTCGTTCACGCGCACCACAATGCGGGTGGCATCAACGTAGTCCACCACACCGCCGCGGGTAGCAGTCACCACGGTGCCCGAGTCCACAGCAGCCACGCGCTCGATGCCCGTGCCCACGAGAGGCTTCTCAGGACGCAGCACAGGCACGGCCTGGCGCGACATGTTGGCGCCCATCAACGCGCGGTTCGCGTCGTCGTGCTCCAGGAAAGGCACCAGCGAGGCAGCCACCGACACGATCTGCGCGGGCGACACGTCCATGTACTGCACACGGTCTGCACCGCACAGAATGGACTCACCCTTTTCACGGGCAGAGACCAGCTCACCCGTCAGGCGGCCGTCCTTGTCGAGCTGCGCATTGGCCTGCGCAATCACGTACTTGCCTTCTTCAATCGCCGACAGATAGTCGATGTCGTTGGTCACCTTGCCATCCACCACGCGACGGTAAGGGGTTTCGATGAAACCGTACTCGTTCAGGCGGGCATACAGAGCCAGCGAGTTGATCAGACCAATGTTGGGGCCTTCAGGCGTTTCGATAGGGCAAACGCGACCGTAGTGGGTCACGTGCACGTCACGCACTTCGAAGCCTGCGCGTTCGCGGGTCAGACCACCTGGGCCCAGAGCGGACACACGGCGCTTGTGCGTGATTTCGGCCAGCGGGTTGGTCTGGTCCATGAACTGCGACAGCTGGGATGCGCCGAAGAATTCCTTCAGGGCGGCCGAGATCGGCTTGCTGTTGATCAGGTCGTGGGGCATCAGCGGCTCTTGCTCGGCCTGGCCCAGACGCTCCTTCACGGCCTTTTCGATACGTGCCAGGCCTGTGCGGTACTGGTTTTCAGCCAGTTCGCCCACGCAACGCACGCGGCGGTTGCCCAGGTGATCGATGTCATCGACTTCGCCATTGCCGTTGCGCAGGTCCACCAGGATCTTGACCACGGCCAGGATGTCTTCGTTGGACAACACCATGGGGCCGGTGGATTCGTCGCGGCCGATCTTGGCGTTGAACTTCATGCGGCCCACGCGCGACAGGTCGTACGTGTCGGGGTTGTAGAACAGGCGCTGGAACAGGGCCTGCACGGCGTCTTCCGTGGGTGGCTCGCCAGGGCGCATCATGCGGTAGATGGCCACGCGGGCAGCGAACTCATCCACGGTTTCATCGATGCGCAGGGTCTGCGAGATGTAAGCGCCTTGGTCCAGTTCGTTCGTGTAGATGACCTGCAGGTCTTGCACACCAGCAGAACGCAGCTTCTTGAGCAGCGCTTCGGTCAACTCTTCGTTGGCCTTGGCAATGATTTCACCGGTGTCGGCGTCCACAATGTTGCGGGCGACCACACGGCCGATCAGGAAGTCTTCAGGCACGCTGATGTGCGTGGTGCCAGACTGTTCCAGTTCGCGGGTGTGACGGGCGGTGACACGCTTGTCCTTAGCTACCACCACCTTGCCGGACTTGTCGGTGATGTCGAAGCGCGCGACTTCGCCACGCAGACGCTCGGGCACAAACTCCATCTGCGCGCCGCTGTCCATCAGGCGGAAGTTGTCGTTGACGAAGAAGTTCGCCAAGATGGACTCGGGGTTCAGGCCAATGGCCTTGAGCAGGATCGTGACCGGCATCTTGCGACGACGGTCCACGCGGAAGTACAGGATGTCCTTGGGGTCGAACTCGAAGTCGAGCCAGGAACCACGGTAGGGAATGATGCGTGCCGAGAACAGCAGCTTGCCCGAGCTGTGGGTCTTGCCCTTGTCATGCTCGAAGAACACGCCCGGCGAGCGGTGCAGCTGGGACACGATCACACGCTCGGTACCGTTGATGATGAACGAGCCCTTGTCGGTCATCAAAGGCACCTCGCCCATGTAGACCTCTTGCTCCTTCACTTCCTTGACCACCTTGGACTGCGACGTCGAAGACTCGCGGTCATAGATGATCAGCTGCACCTTGGCGCGCACGGCCGAGGCGAAGGTCAGACCACGGGTCTGGCATTCGCGCACGTCAAAAGCCGGCTTGGCCAGGTTGTATTCAATGAACTTCATCTCCACAAAACCGTTGTGGGAGACGATCGGGAAGGCAGCGTCGAATGCAGCCTGAAGGCCTTCGATGGTTCTTTTCTGGGGCGCTGTATCTGCCTGCAGGAAAGCGGTGTATGCGTCCTTCTGCATCTGCAGCAGATAAGGAACTTCGAGCACGCTATCGCGGGTGCCGAAACTTTTGCGAATTCGCTTGCGTTCGGTGTAGGAATAGGCCATGAGATCTCCGGGCAAAGACATGAGTCCTGGGTCTTCGACGACTGACCCACAAGGCGAGTGGTCCTTGTGGGCTTGGCGGTTGGCCACTACCAACCATGGCGGACGGTGATGCGTTGCACATCACCCGAACCAAGGCGTCTTCTGCTGTCGGGATTGTCAGAAGACACTCGAAAGCCGCGTTGAGAACGGGGCTTGCGGGTGCGCTCTGAAAGCACCAAAGGCTGGAGGCCCTTTGAGGAGCACTCCAGCCCTTGAGCAAGACCGAATTACTTGAGTTCGGCCTTGGCGCCGGCTTCCACCAGCTTCTTGACGGCTGCTTCGGCGTCGGCCTTGGCAATGCCTTCCTTGACGTTCTTGGGAGCGCCGTCCACCAGGTCCTTGGCTTCCTTGAGGCCCAGACCGGTGATTTCGCGCACTGCCTTGATGACGGACACCTTGTTGGCGCCAGCATCGGTCAGCACCACGTTGAATTCCGTCTTTTCTTCAGCAGCAGCTGCGCCGCCGCCGCCGCCAGCGGCAGCAGGAGCAGCCATGGCTGCAGCGCTCACGCCAAACTTCTCTTCAATGGCCTTCACCAGGTCATTGAGTTCCAGGACCGTCATGCTGTCCAGCGCGGTCAAAAATGCGTCTTTATCGAATGCCATTTTGATTTCCTAACAATTGTGTTGGTTGACTGCCCAGCTATCAAGCTGCTGCAGGTTCGGCGGCCGGTGCGGCTGCGCCTTCGCCTTTTTTCGCCGCCAGCGCGCCCAGCACAACGGCCGTACGCGACATGGGGGACATAAGCAAGCCACAAATCTGAGCCAGCAAAACTTCCTTGGAAGGAATGTTGGCCAGTTGCTTCACGCCATTGACGTCCAGGGCCTTACCACCGAAAGCGCCACCGCGAATCACCAACTTGTCGTTGGTCTTCGCAAAGTCGGACACCACTTTCGCGGCGGCCACAGCGTCTTCGGAGAAGCCATAGATCAGGGGACCCGTCATCTGGTCGGCCACCACGTCAAACTGGCTGCCTGCCACAGCACGGCGGGCCAGGGTGTTCTTCAGAACACTCAGGCTCACACCCTTGCTGCGAGCATCGACGCGCAGTTTGGTCATGTCGGCGACCGTGATGCCACGGTATTCCGCAATCACAAGCGTTTGAGCTTTAGCGGCGAGGCTGGTCACTTCACTGATGACCGCTTCTTTCTCACTGCGATTAAGACTCAAGGTCTACTCCTTAAATTGCGCATTCGGATTTGCACCCTTTTGCGCGCTCTTGTTGCAGCGACCAACTGTTTCGGAACGGATTCCATCTGCAGCGGGATCGCCATCTGCGTTGGCCCCAAGGAGGGATTAAGTGCGGCTAACCACACACCAACGGTCTTGGATGGCCTGCAGGCAGTTGTTACACCACCCACAGCCCACCACATCAGGCCCTTTGAAAGACCTGAAGATTTCTTATCGCAATTACGCTGCGATGGATTGCGTATCCACGCGGACGCCAACGCCCATCGTGGAGGACACAGCGACCTTACGCAGGTACAGACCCTTGCTCGAAGCTGGCTTGGCCTTGTTCAGGGCGTCGATCAGTGCAGCCAAGTTGCCTTGCAGTTTTTCGTTGTCGAACGAACGGCGACCGATGGTACTGTGCACGATACCGGCCTTGTCCACACGGAACTGCACTTGACCAGCCTTGGCGTTCTTCACGGCCGTAGCGACGTCAGGAGTCACGGTGCCCACCTTGGGGTTAGGCATCAGGCCACGGGGGCCCAGGATCTGGCCCAGGGTACCCACGACGCGCATAGCGTCAGGAGCAGCGATCACCACGTCGAAAGGCATGTCGCCAGCCTTGACCATGGCGGCCAGGTCGTCCATGCCCACAACGTCAGCACCTGCGGCCTTGGCTTCTTCAGCCTTGGCGCCTTGTGCAAACACGGCCACGCGGGTCGTCTTGCCAGTGCCGTTGGGCAGCACCACAGCGCCACGCACCACTTGGTCCGACTTCTTGGCATCAATGCCCAGCTGCACCGCCACGTCGATGGATTCATCGAACTTGGCCGTTGCGGCTTCTTTCACCAGCGCCACTGCGTCTGCAAAAGCGTACAGCTTGGTGCTGTCAACCTTGCCCTGCAGGGCCTTTTGCTTTTTCGTCAACTTGGCCATTTACAAACCCTCCACCGTCACGCCCATCGAGCGTGCGGAACCAGCCAGCGTACGGACAGCAGCGTCAACGTTCGCGGCATTCATGTCCTTCATCTTGGTCTTGGCGATTTCTTCGAGCTGTTCGCGCGTGATCTTGCCGACCTTGGTCTTCAGGGCATTGGAAGAACCCTTTTCGAGCTTGATGGCCTTCTTGATCAGAGTCGTCGCAGGCGGCGTCTTGATGATGAAGGTAAAGCTCTTGTCTGCAAACGCCGTGATGACCACGGGCAATGGCAGGCCTGGCTCCACACCTTGGGTCTGCGCATTGAATGCCTTGCAGAACTCCATGATGTTGAGGCCACGCTGACCCAGTGCTGGGCCGATAGGTGGGGATGGATTGGCCTTACCAGCTGGAACTTGCAGCTTGATAAAACCGACGATTTTTTTCGCCATGTTTTACTCCTGACGGGTCATAACGCTTGTGTTGCACCGAGCAACCACCAGCTCCCCGGGGTTAACGACTCACTGTGACGATGTCCGCACCGAGCCGAAAAGTGCGGCATCCAAAAATTTTGTCCAGATCACCGAGGTCGAACGCCTCAATGATCACGGGACTTATGTCTTTTCGACCTGTCCGAATTCCAGCTCCACAGGGGTAGAGCGGCCAAAGATCATCACGGAAACGCGCACACGGCTCTTTTCGTAATTGACTTCTTCCACGGAACCATTGAAGTCTGTGAAAGGGCCTTCCTTGACGCGCACCAACTCGCCCACCATGAACTCGATCTTGTGGCGCGGCTTGTCGGTGCCTTCCTGCATCTGGCTGACGATCTTTTGCACTTCGTCTTCCGAGATGGGCGCCGGACGGTTCTTGGCCCCACCCACAAAACCCGTCACCTTGTTGGTGTGCTTCACCAAGTGCCAAGTGTCGTCATCCATCACCATCTCAACGAACACATAGCCAGGGAACAAGCGACGCTCCGTCGTCTTGCGCTGGCCGTTTTTCATTTCGACGACTTCTTCGGTCGGCACCAGAATGCGGCCGAATTTGTCTTGCATGCCAGAGCGGCCGATCCGCTCCTGAATATTGCGCTCCACCGCCTTTTCCATGCCCGAATAGGCATGAACGATGTACCAGCGCAAGTCGGGATTGGCCGAGGCAGAAGCGCCTGCAGGAGCCTGTGCTCCCGTGATTTCCGCAGCGGTCGTCATGACTTTCTCCAACCCAAAATCAAGTCGTACAAGACCCATTCCAGCGTCTTGTCCGTGAACCACAGGAAAAGCGCCATGATCACCACAAAGGCGAACACATAGGCCGTCATCTGCAAGGTTTCCTTGCGGGTGGGCCAGACCACCTTTTTCACTTCGCGCCATGCATCCTTGGCAAACGCGACAAACTGACGCCCGGATTCCGACATCAGAAACACTGCTGCCGCTGCGACCAGTCCGACGATCAGCGCAGCCCACTGCACGACAGCGCCCTGCTTGTCCAACAAATAAAAGCCCGCAACAGATGCAATGACCAAAGCCACCACCGCTGCGAGCTTGGCCTTGTCTGCGCCTGTATTGACAGTTTCAACCTGTGAAGTGGCCATCTTTGAGTATTTCCTGCTTCCGATTCACGGCATCACCTAAGACACCGAAGCCCGCCAGAGTCTGGCGGGCTTGTTGGGGGCCACATTCAAGTGGCAGGGGCAGTAGGAATCGAACCTACAACCTTCGGTTTTGGAGACCGACGCTCTGCCAATTGAGCTATACCCCTGTATACCTTGCTTGATTAAGCAATGATCTTGGCCACGACGCCAGCGCCCACGGTGCGGCCGCCTTCGCGGATAGCGAAGCGCAGACCTTCTTCCATGGCGATGGGGTTGATCAGCTTCACAGTGATCGACACGTTGTCACCAGGCATGACCATTTCCTTGTCGGCTGGCAGCTCGATGGCGCCAGTCACGTCGGTCGTGCGGAAGTAGAACTGGGGACGGTAGTTGTTGAAGAAAGGAGTGTGGCGGCCGCCTTCGTCCTTGCTCAGCACATACACCTCAGCCGTGAAGTGGGTGTGGGGCTTGATCGAGCCGGGCTTGCACAGCACTTGGCCGCGCTCCACGTCTTCGCGCTTGGTACCGCGCAGCAGCAGGCCGACGTTGTCGCCAGCTTGGCCTTGGTCCAGCAGCTTGCGGAACATTTCCACGCCGGTGCAGGTGGTCTTTTGCGTGTCGCGGATACCCACGATTTCGATTTCTTCGCCGACCTTGATGATGCCGCGTTCCACGCGGCCGGTCACCACGGTGCCGCGGCCGGAGATGGAGAACACGTCTTCCACAGGCATCAGGAAGGCGCCGTCCACAGCGCGCTCAGGCGTGGGGATGTAGGTGTCCAGGGCTTCGGCCAGCTTCATGATGGCTTCTTCACCCAGCTTGCCCTTGTCGCCTTCCAGGGCGAGCTTGGCGGAGCCACGGATGATGGGGGTGTCGTCGCCTGGGAAGTCGTACTTGTCCAGGAGTTCGCGCACTTCCATTTCGACGAGTTCCAGCAGTTCTTCGTCGTCCACCATGTCGCACTTGTTCAGGAACACGATGATGTAAGGCACGCCCACTTGGCGGGCCAGCAGGATGTGCTCACGGGTCTGGGGCATGGGGCCGTCAGCAGCGGAGCAAACCAGGATAGCGCCGTCCATCTGGGCAGCGCCGGTGATCATGTTCTTCACATAGTCGGCGTGGCCGGGGCAGTCCACGTGGGCGTAGTGGCGGTTGGCCGTTTCGTATTCCACGTGGGCGGTGTTGATCGTGATACCGCGGGCCTTTTCTTCGGGCGCAGCGTCGATCTGGTCGTAGGCCTTGGCTTCGCCGCCGAACTTGGAGGACAGCACCGTGGCGATAGCTGCCGTCAGCGTCGTCTTGCCATGGTCCACGTGACCGATCGTGCCCACGTTGACGTGGGGCTTGGTCCGCTCGAATTTTCCTTTTGCCATTTTTCCGACTCCGAAAAAAATCTATATCTACACAACAGGATCTCGGCGCAACCAGAACCGGACGCACCAGAAAGTGGTGCCCATGGCGGGAATCGGACCCGCGACCTCTCCCTTACCAAGGGAGTGCTCTACCACTGAGCCACATGGGCAATTGACACTGCTTGCACAGCACCAAAAATTTCTATTCAACAAACCAACGCAATGAACAATGGAGCGGGAGACGGGAATCGAACCCGCGTCATTAGCTTGGAAGGCTAGGGTTCTACCATTGAACTACTCCCGCGCAGACCACCGGTCTTTGCGAACTTGACCCCATCTTGCACGGCCAAGCAACACTCTCAACACTGCTCACTCACTGGTGGAGGGGACTGGATTCGAACCAGTGTAGGCGTAAGCCAACAGATTTACAGTCTGCCCCCTTTAGCCACTCGGGCACCCCTCCGGAGAATTTCGAATTATAGCACCAATTTTTTGCACGTTTAAAAATTAAACGCACTTGGCACCCATCACAAACACTGGCAATGCTTGCTGCTGCATCGATCGTTGGCGCGGCTGGCGGGGATCGAACCCACGACCCTTGGCTTCGGAGGCCAATACTCTATCCACTGAGCTACAGCCGCACACCTCTGACTTACGCAGCCTTTGATTATTGCACGCGACGGGCTTCCAACCAAACAAAGCCCCGGCGCTCAATCACGACAGGGGCGCATGGACTCCTTCGACCCGTCCAGCGACAAGCCCACCCCCTGAAGAAATGCGTCAGTGCTCGCACCCCCCACGCGAACGAGATCGAAGCCACCCTCATTGAGGATCCAGTTGCGAATCAATCCATCAAAAAGAGCGTGCAGACTGATGGCCGCCTCCATGGCTGACATCGACAGAGCCACCCCCTGCAACTCCGCCGCCAACGCAAAGTCACGCGCCAGTTGCTGCGTAAAACCCTCAGAAGCCGCCACATGGCGCTCACGCAAGCCCATCAGCTCGCTCACGTACTCCACCTTGTACAAAGCAATTTCGAACACGCGGCGGGTGTGCTCGTCTGAGGCAACACTGCGAAATACCAAAGCCATCACCGCCCGCAACCGCTGCACCGGATCAGCACCCGCACTGTCTTCAAAGCTGGCAAAGCCCTGCTCCAGCGGCAGCGTGACCCGATCCATCATGGCCCCGAACAGATCTACCTTGTCCTTGAAATGCCAGTAGATCGCACCACGGGTAGCCCCCGCAGCCTGTGCAATATCACTCAGCGACGCCCGGGACACTCCCTTCTCCCGAAACACCAATTCAGCCGCATCGATCAACCCGTTACGGGTGGCGATTGCATCTTCTTTTGTCCGGCGCGCCATAGTCAAACACCTTGTTGAGTCTCCAAAACCCCTACAGCTGCGGAGGGGCATCTGTCGCAGTCAACAATTATACATTCATGTCTGTATGTATAATTTCCGATCAAACTGGCGGGACTTCGCGCGCAGCGCCCTGAGCCCGGCCTGCCTAGTGGCTCCCTCCCTTTTCTGACGCACATCCAAAGGACTTCCATGCCCCAACTGCATGACGCATCCGGCACCCCGCAACTGCGTGCCGCCTCCACCCGACGAGTGCTTTCGCTGGCCGCCATCAGCGCAGCGGTGCTACTGGTATCCGCCTGCGGCAAGGCCGATGGACAGGCCGCCGGTGCGGGTGGCCCCAAGCCCCCGCCCGTCGAGGTGGGGGTGGTCACCGCCACCCCGGGCGACGTAGGACTGATCACCGAGCTGCCTGGCCGCGTGGAGGCATCGCGCGTGGCCCAGGTGCGCGCCCGGGCCGCAGGCATCCTCCAACAGCGGGTGTTCAAGGAAGGCAGCGACGTCAAGGCGGGGCAGGTGCTCTTCCGCATTGATCCCGCGCCCTACGCCGCAGCGGCAGAAAGTGCACGCGCCAGCCTCGCCAAGGCACAGGCCAATCTGGCGCAGGCCAGCGCACAGGCAGAACGCTATCGCCCGCTGGTCGCCGCCAATGCCATCAGCAAACAGGACTTTGTGAACGCCGAAGCAGCCGAGAAACAGGCCCAGGCCGATGTGGCGGCCGCCAAGGCCGCTGTGCGCACCGCCGACATCAACCTCGGCTATGCCAGCGTGACCGCCCCCATCTCCGGCCGCATCGGCCGCGCGCTGGTCACCGAAGGCGCCCTGGTGGGCCAGGGCGAAGCGACCGCCTTGGCCGTGGTGCAGCAGATCGACCCGGTGTACGTCAATTTCACCCAATCGGCCGCAGACGTGTTCCAGCTGCGCCGTGCCATGGAAAGCGGGCAATTCAAGCGCGCTGGCGGCGGACAGGGGGCCAGCGTCAAGCTGGTACTCAGCGATGGCTCTGAATACGCGCAAGCCGGCAAGCTGCTGTTCACAGACTTGTCGGTGGACTCCACCACCGGCCAAGTCACCCTGCGCGCCGAAGTGCCCAACCCCAAGG
Source organism: Acidovorax sp. M14 (assembly GCF_049331375.1). NCBI lineage: Bacteria > Pseudomonadati > Pseudomonadota > Betaproteobacteria > Burkholderiales > Comamonadaceae > Acidovorax > Acidovorax sp. M14. Next base: position 420,541 of record NZ_CP186263.1, on the reverse strand, counting down.
GCGAACTGCTGCCCGGCCTGTACCTGCGCGTGCGGATTGAACAGGCACAGGCCAGCAACGCCATCACCCTGCCCCAGCAGGCTGTCACGCGCACCCAGCAGGGCGACACGGTCAGCGTGGTGGGCGAGGACGGCAAGGTGTCCCAGCGCACCGTCAAGATCAGTGCCGCGCAAAACAACCGCTGGGTGGTGCTGGACGGACTGAAGGCGGGAGAAAAAGTGATGGTGGACGGATTCCAGAAGCTGCAGATGCTGCCGCCCGGAACCCCGGTAAAGCCCGTTCCATGGCAAGCGCCAGGCACTCCTGCGCCGGCAGCAACGACAGCCTCCGCCCCCACCTCCGCAGAGGCACCGGCCGCACCGGCTTCGGCCGCATCCAAGCCATAAGGGGCAATCCAGCATGGCCAAATTTTTCATTGACCGCCCCATTTTTGCGTGGGTGATTGCGCTGTTCATCATGGTGATGGGCGGCGTGGCCATCACGCAGCTACCTATTGCCCAGTACCCGCCGGTGGCACCACCGTCCATCGTCATCAACGCGGCCTACCCCGGCGCGTCAGCGCAGACCCTCGAAGACAGCGTGCTGTCCGTGATCGAGCGCGAGATGAACGGCTCTCCCGGGCTGATCTACATGGAGTCGGTCGCCCAAGCCGATGGTTCTGGCAGCATCACGCTGAGTTTCCAACCCGGCACCAATGCCGACCTGGCACAAGTGGACGTGCAGAACCGGCTCTCGCGCGCCTCGCCGCGCCTGCCGTCTGCCGTGACGCAACAGGGCGTGCGCGTGGACAAATCGCGCTCCAACTTCCTGCTGTTCACCATGCTGTCGTCCACCAACCCGGCCACCGACACCGTGGCCTTGGGCGACTATGCCTCGCGCAACGTGGTGCCCGAGCTGCAACGCCTCAAGGGCATTGGTCAGGCGCAGCTGTTCGGTACCGAGCGGGCGATGCGGATCTGGATCGACCCGGCCAAGATGCTGAGCTACAACCTGTCAGCCGCCGAGATCACCGCTGCCATTCGCGCCCAAAACGCCCAGGTGGCCAGCGGCACCATTGGCGACCTGCCCAACGTCGCGGGCCAGGGGATTGCCGCCACTGTGGTGGTCAACGGGCAACTGTCCAGCGTCGAGCAGTTCGGCAACATCGTGCTGCGTGCGAACACCGATGGCTCCACCGTGCGCATCAAGGATGTGGCGCGTGTGGAACTGGGCGGCCAGGCCTACGCCACTGCGGCGCGCCTGAACGGCAAGCCCGCCGTCGGTATCGGCGTTCAATTGTCGCCCAGCGGCAATGCGCTGGAGGCAGCCAAGGACGTGCGCGCCAAGATGGATGAGCTGTCGCGCTACTTCCCCGAAGGCATGAGCTGGAGCATTCCTTACGACAGCTCGCGCTTCGTGGACATCTCCATCAAGCAGGTGGCCGAGACCCTGGTCGAGGCTGTGGTGCTGGTGTTCCTGGTGATGTTCCTGTTCCTGCAGAACTGGCGCTACACCATCATCCCGACCATCGTGGTGCCGATTGCGCTGCTGGGCACGTTCGCCACGCTGCTCGCGCTGGGCTTCTCGATCAACGTGCTGACGATGTTCGGCATGGTGCTGGTGATCGGTATCGTGGTGGACGATGCCATCGTGGTGGTGGAGAACGTCGAGCGCATCATGAGCGAGGAAGGCCTATCGCCACTGGAGGCCACCCGCAAGGCCATGCGCCAGATCTCGGGCGCCATCATCGGCGTGACGGTGGTGCTGATCTCGGTGTTCGTGCCGCTGGCCTTTTTTGCAGGCTCCACCGGCAACATCTACCGCCAGTTCTCGGCGGTGATGGTGGCCTCCATTGGCTTCTCGGCCTTCATGGCGCTGTCGCTCACGCCAGCGCTGTGCGCCACGCTGCTCAAACCCGTCGAGGCCGGGCACCACCACGAGAAAACTGGCTTCTTTGGCTGGTTCAATCGCGGCTTTTCGCGCACCGCCAAGGGCTATGAAGGTTTTGTGGCGCGCATCCTCCGTCGCGCTGCGCGTTACCTCGTGATCTACGCCGCCATCATCGGCGCCGTGGCAGTGGTCTACATGCGCCTGCCCACATCGTTCCTGCCCAGCGAGGACCAGGGCAACATCATCGTCAACGTGCAGCTGCCACCCGGCGCCACGCAAGAGCGGACGCTGGCCGTGATGGAGCAGGTCGAAGGCTTCATCCTGAAGCAGCCTGAAGTGCAGAGCATGGTGGGCGTGCTGGGCTTCAGCTTCTCCGGCCAGGGGCAGAACGCAGCCCTTGCGTTTGTGACGCTCAAGGACTGGAGTGAACGCCATGGCCCTGGCCAGTCGGCACAGGACGTGGCCAACCGCGCCTTTGGTGCGCTGATGGGCATTCGCGATGCTTTCATCTTCCCGTTGAGCCCGCCACCCATTCCTGAGCTGGGCAACGCCAGCGGCTTCACGTTCCGCCTGCAAGACCGGGGCGGCGCAGGGCACGAAGCTTTGGTGAAAGCACGCAACCAGTTGCTGGGCATGGCATCGCAGAGCAAGGTGCTGACGCAGTTGCGCCCTGATGGTCTGGAAGATGCGCCTCAGCTGCAAATCGACATTGACCGTGACAAGGCCAACGCGCTGGGCGTGCCCTTCGACGCCATCAACTCTGCGCTCTCCACAGCGCTGGGCTCCAGTTATGTGAACGACTTCCCCAACCAGGGCCGCCTGCAGCGGGTGGTGGTGCAAGCCGATGCGCCAGCGCGCATGCAGCCTGACGATCTGCTGCAGATCAATGCCACCAACAACCAGGGCAAACCGGTGCCGCTGTCGGCGTTCGCCACGACGCGCTGGGTGACCGGCGCGCAGCAAACCGTGCGCTACAACGGCTACCCCGCCATGCGCATCTCCGGCTCGCCCGCCCCGGGCTACAGCACGGGGGCGGCTATGGCCGAGATGGAGAAGCTGGCAGGCCAACTACCCCAAGGCTTTGGCTTTGAATGGACCGGCCAGTCGCGCGAAGAAAAGCTCGCAGGCTCGCAGTCGCTCATCCTGTACAGCTTTGCCATCCTGGCGGTGTTCCTGTGCCTGGCCGCGCTGTACGAGAGCTGGTCGATCCCGTTGGCCGTGATCTTGGTGGTGCCTCTGGGCGTGTTGGGCGTGCTGCTGGCCACCTTGCTGCGCGGCTATGCCAATGACGTGTACTTCCAGGTGGGCCTGATCACCATCATTGGCCTGTCGGCGAAAAACGCCATCCTGATCATCGAGTTCGCCAAGGACCTGCAGGCCCAAGGCAAGGGCGTGATCGAGTCGGCGCTGGCCGCTGCGCACCTGCGGTTCCGCCCCATCGTGATGACCTCGATGGCATTCGGCCTGGGTGTTCTGCCACTGGTCGTCGCATCGGGTGCGGGCTCTGCCAGCCAGCGGGCCATCGGCACCGGCGTGCTGGGTGGCATGGTCACAGGCACCGCACTGGCCGTGTTCTTTGTGCCAGTGTTCTTTGTGGTGGTGCGCAGCCTGTTCAAAGGCAGCGCGCGCCAGCAGGAGATGAACCGCCGCCATGCAGAAGAAGCAGGAGTTGGAACCCATGACTAAACACCGCCGTACCCCCATGGCACTGGCAGCGGCCGCAGCGGCGGCGCTGCTGGCGGGCTGCTCGTTCATCCCCACTTACGAGCGCCCGCAACCCCCCGTCCCGCCCACCTACGCCGGCGGGGTGGCAACAACCGACAGCGCAGCTGCGCAGTCGGGAGCCACCGTGCCCTGGCAGAACTACTTTGCCGAGCCGCGCCTGCAACAGCTCATCGACATTGCGCTGGCCAACAACCGCGACCTGCGGGTGGCCATGCTCAACATCGAGCAAGCTCGGGCCACCTACCAGGTGCGCCGGGCCGACCTGTACCCGGGCGTTGGACTGGCCGCCAATGCCAGCCGGGCCCCTGCCACGGGCACGGGCAACCTGACCAACTCATTCAGCGTGGGTCTGGCCGTATCCGCATGGGAAATCGACTTCTTTGGCCGCATTGCCAGCCTCAAGGAACAAGCGCTCGCCCAGTACCTTGCCACGGAAGAAGGCCGCAGCGCCGCACAGGTGAGCCTGGTGGCGGCAGTGGCCAATGGCTGGCTGACACTGCTGGCCGACGAGGAGCTGCTGGACCTGTCACGCCAGACCCTCGCATCGCGCGAGGAGTCGGTGCGCCTGACCAGGATGCGCCTGGACGCGGGTGTGGCCTCCGAGCTCGACTTCCGCCAGGCCGAGTCGCTCACCCAGGCGGCCCGCGCCACGCTGGCGCAACAGCAGCGCCAGCGCGCGCTCGACGAAAACGCACTGGTCCTGCTCCTCGGTCAGGCACTGCCGCAGGACGTGCGCGCCAGTCTGGCCGGTGGCAAGCTGGCCGACGCACCTGCGATGGCACCGCTGCCTGCTGGCGTGCCGTCAGAGCTGCTCACCCGCCGGCCGGACATCCGCCAGGCGGAGCAGCAGCTCATCGGAGCCAACGCCAACATTGGCGCGGCGCGGGCGGCGTTTTTCCCGCGCATCTCCCTGACAGCGCAGGCAGGCACCGCCAGCGGCGAGCTGTCCGGCCTGTTCAAGAACGGCTCCTGGGGCTTCACCATCGCGCCCTCCCTGCTGCTGCCCATTTTTGACGCGGGCCGCAACCAGGCCAATCTGGACAGCGCCCGGGTCGGCCGGGAGATTGCCGTGGCGCAGTACGAAAAAGCCATCCAGACCGCGTTCCGCGAAGTCTCGGACGCGCTGGCCGGGCAAGCCACCCTGGGCGAACAGGCCCAGGCCCAGCAACAGCAGGCTCAGGCAGAAGCCGCGCGCCTGCAACTGGCCGACCTGCGCTACCGCAACGGCGTGGCCAGTTATCTGGACTTGCTGGACGCACAACGCTCGCTGTTCACGGCCCAGCAGGCCGTGGTGCAAGTCCGGCTGGCGCAACTGCAAAACCAGGTGTCGCTGTACAAGGCGCTGGGGGGCGGAGCCCCCGACACCAGCGCCCAGGCCCCCTCCTGAAGCCCAGGGCTGAAGCGTGCGCAGCCCCCCGGGGCGCTGCGCGCGCTGGGGCAAACCCGTGGTTGTCTGCATCAAGCGGGGATCGGAATAACCATCCCCGCAGATATAATTTAAGGTTGATTACACCGAAGCCCCCGATACACCTGAGGACGACATGAGCGACAACCACCACGAAGAAGCCCATACCGGCCCGATCAAGAACCCCAAGCAGTTGCTGGTCGCGGTACTTTTCTCGTTTGTAGTTCCGATCTTTGCCATCATTGGCTTGGTCCTGTATGTGACGTCGGCGGACAAGCCCGCTGCCGGTGCCGTCAACCCCGAAAAGGCCATCGCCGAACGCATCCAGAAGATCGGCATGGTCGAAGTGCGCGACGCCAACCGCCCCCTCAAGAGCGGCGAAGAAGTCTTCAAGGCCCAGTGCTCGGCCTGCCATGCCTCCGGTGCTGCAGGTGCCCCCAAGTTTGGCGACGCAGCTGCCTGGGCTGCGCGCATTGGCACCGGGTTTGAAGCCCTGGTGCAGTCCGCCCTGAAGGGCAAGGGCGCCATGGCCCCCCAAGGCGGCGGCGACTTCAACGACACCGAAATCGCACGCGCCGTGGCCTACATGGCCAACGCCGGTGGCGCCAAGTTTGCCGAACCTGCTGCTCCCGCCGCTGCGGCCCCTGCCGCCCAGGCAGACGCAGCCCCCGCGGCCGCTCCTGCACCAGCACCTGCCGCAGCCCCTGCAGCGGCTGCGCCCGCTGTAGCGGTAGCTGCCGCACCTGCAGCCGCCGCAGCAGGCGCTGGCGAGGCTCTGTACAAGCAGGCGTGCCAGGTGTGCCACGCTGCCGGTGTGGCCGGTGCTCCCAAGTTTGGTGACAAGGCCGCTTGGGCCGCTCGCCTGCCCGCAGGCATCGATGCGCTGTACACCAGTGTCGCCAAGGGCAAGGGCGCCATGCCTCCCCGTGGTGGTACACAAGCCTCTGACGCTGATCTGCGCGCCGCTGTGGAGTTCATGGCAGCCGCCGCCAAGTAATGCAGCCCTTTTATCCCGCCCAGGCGGGGTAGAAACCCAAACCCAAAGCCGGTCCTTGCGACCGGCTTTGTCGTTTTAGAGCCTATCTCGCGCAGCGATGGGCAGCAGTCAGTGCCTGCAGCTCCCGGCGAAGGGCGGTGGGGGCGGAGCTTCAGTTCGGCTGCGACGCCCCGGCTTGCGACCTGGCACCCGGGCTGCAGACATACCCGTAGCGCGCCGGCAGGTCCTTCGCCTGCACGTCCTCGGGCGTCCAGCGCCCATCGGTCACCGCCTCTGCAGCCAGTGCCACGTCCAGCGTGTGGACCAGCCCGAGGCCCAGGTCTGTCTCCAGGTACACACGGCCCAGTTCGTCCAGCAGGCAGCGGCGCACCAACGCCTCCCGACCGGTGTGGCTGACGACGCTCAGGTCCTGCGGCTGCAGGCGCCAGACCCAGGGCGTGGCCTCCAGTTCCACATACACGCGCTGGGGGCCGTTCTGAAAGAACCACTGCCCCTGGTCGTCATGCTCGTAATTGCGCGCGATGAAAGCCAGCAACTTATCGTGCTGCAGCAGCGTGCCTTTGCTGTGCGGAAATGCGCCCGCCGCCTGCACGGCGTCGTCGCGCAGATACCAGTGGCCGCGCGCATCCAGGCCCAGCCAGCCATAGCAGTCAGGCACGTTGGGCCATTTGGCCAGTGCCTGTTTGACGATGTCATCCATGGGCGGATTGTGCGCCGTGCTGCGCCAGCGCCCCACTGTGCTCGGCCAGCCACCCTCCCACCGCGTCGGGCATGGCGCGCACATGCCCGGGTGGCAACCCACGCGGGAACCCCACATGGCCGCCGTGCGCCGGCTGCCAGAGCGTCACATGGCGCCCTACCTCGCGCACGCCCGGCAGGCTGCCAGCGGGCACAAAGGGGTCGTTGCGCGCGTTCACCACCAGGGCCGGGATGCGGATGCGGTGCAGCAGCGGCTTGGCCGACGCGCGCAGCCAGTAGTCCTCGGTGTTGCGAAACCCGTGGACCGGCGCTGTAAACACGTTGTCGAACGCGTACAGATCCCGCGCGGCCAGCAGCGCCTGCCGGTCAAACAGCCCCGGGTGCTGGGCCAGCTTCTGCAGTGCCTTGGGCACCAGAGTGCGCATGAACATGCGCGTGTACACCAGCCGGTTGAAGCCACGCCCAATGGCATGGCCGCCCGCTGCCAGGTCGATGGGCGAGCACACGGCCGCCACCGCATCTGCGCTGCGCGCAGCGTCAGTGCCCACTTCGGCGGCCCAGCGCAGCAGGGCATTGCCGCCCAGTGACACCCCCACCGCCATCAGCGGCCCCTGGTGGCGCGCGCGCAGTTGCTCCAGCATCCAGCCGATCTCGGCGTAGTCGCCCGAGTGGTAGGCACGCGGGGCGCGGTTGATCTCGCCACTGCACCCACGGAAGTGCGGCAGCGCGCAGGCCCAGCCGCGCTCACGGGCCAGGTCGGCAAAGGCTTCGCAGTAATGGCTGCGCGAAGAGCCTTCCAGCCCGTGGAACACCACCAGCAGCGGCCGGGGAGCGTCAGCCGCCACTCCGTCCTGCAGAAAGTCCACATCGACGAAATCGCCGTCGGGGGTGTCCCAGCGCTCACGGCGGTACTCAGGACGCGGGCCGAACACCCGGCGCGCGTACAGCGCAGGCCAGATCGTTTGCAACTGGCCACCCGGGAGCCAGCGAGGCGCTATGTATTTCATAGCTGCCAGGGCATATGTTGTCGGCGCATACGGCCAATGGGGCCCAAAATCCTCACACAGGGGCCTCTCAATGCAGAACGGGGCGCTGCGCCAGCACATCCACCTGGGCATCGGGCGCCACGCCCGGGCTGGCGTGGTGGGCCACCAAGCGCCAGCCTTCGGGAGTCTTGTGGTACACGTTGGTGGCCATGACCACGGCCTGGTGCAGGCCGTCGGGCAGCATCACCTCGACCTGCTCGACCACGCTGTGCACGGCACTCGACAGTGCCACCACGCGGTGCACCTGCGCTGGCCGAGCACGCACGGTGCCATGCGAGAACATGGCCTCGAACGCGGCACGGATGGCCGCAGGCCCCAGCAGGCGCGGCCCCCCCGGATGCACGCAGACGATCTCGTCGTCGTCTGCCCAGCACGACATCAGCAGATCGATGTCACCGCGCTGCAGCGCCTCATAGAACGCGGATTCGGTTTCATCCGAAGAGCCACCCAGAGTGGCTGCTTTTGATCGGGCGCGGGGCATGTGGATTCAGGGGGTAAGTGGGTTGGAATGGCGTGACAGGTGCAACGCGAGGCTGCTATTGTGCGGCGGCGGTGCAATGCCTTGCTGCGTACCGATTTTGTACGCGCTCTGGAGGTGCCCCCACTGCGACAGATCCTCCACAAATTTTGCTGTCTTGCGCATCGCGGTTTCTGGCACAGTCATCCCATTTCTCCATCGGCGGACTCCACCATCATGATGATCCAACGTCTACTTGCCCTCCTCACCCTGCTCGCTGCCACACTCACACTGAGCGGCTGCGGTTACAACGACTTCCAGCGCCTGGACGAGCAGTCCAAGGCCGCGTGGAGCGAAGTGCTCAACCAGTACCAGCGCCGTGCCGACCTGGTGCCCAACATCGTCGCCACCGTCAAGGGCGAGGCCAACTTTGAGCAAGAAACACTGACCAAGGTGGTCGAGGCCCGTGCCAAAGCGACGGCCGTCCAGGTCACGCCCGAAACCCTGAACAACCCCGAGGCTTTCAGCAAGTTCCAGCAGGCCCAGGGCGAGTTGTCCAGCGCTTTGTCGCGCCTGATGGTCGTGTCCGAGCGCTACCCCACCCTGCAGGCCAACCAGGGCTTTCGTGACCTGCGGGTGACGCTGGAAGGCACCGAGAACCGCATCACCGTGGCCCGCAACCGCTACATCCAGACCGTGCAGGAGTACAACGTGCTGGCCCGCAGCTTCCCCACCAACCTCACGGCCATGGCCTTCAGCTACGCGCCCAAGCCCAGCTTTACCGTGGCCAACGAGGCCCAGATTGCCGTGCCGCCCACGGTGGACTTCTCCGCATCCAAGGCCAAGCCCTGAACACTCCTTACATGGCCTGATGTGAGCCAAAAATGCTGCTAGCGCCCATTCGACATGCCCTGATAGCTATATTTTTGATAGCTTCATGGCCTGTCTTTGGCTGGGCCCAATCGCAGCCGCTGGCGGTGCCCCCGCTGACCGGCCACGTCATGGATCAGACAGGCACGCTCAGCGTCAATGACATTCAGGCGCTGGAGGGCCAGCTGGTTGCGCTCGAAGAATCGCGCGGCTCGCAAGTCGTGGTGCTGATGGTGCCCACCACGGCACCGGAAGACATCGCCGCCTATGCCAACCGCGTCGGCAACCAGTGGAAGATCGGGCGCCGCAACGTGGGGGACGGTGTGCTGGTGGTGGTCGCCAAGAACGACCGCAAGATGCGCATTGAGGTCTCCAAATCGCTGGAAGGCGCCATCCCCGACATCGCAGCAGCACGCATCATCGACGGCGCGATGAAGCCCCGCTTTCAGCAAGGCGACTTTGCGGGAGGCCTCGGTGCAGCGATCACGCAGATCGGCGCGCGCATCGCTGGCGAAGCCCTTCCCGCCCCGGCCGAGACACCCTCCCCCACCGCTGGAGGCAGCAGTCACGGCCTGTTCGACTGGACGGACTTCGCCATCTTCCTGTTCTTTGGCGTCATGGTGGCCGGCCCGCTGGCACGCAGCCTGCTGGGGGCTGCGCTGGGCGGCCTGGCGGTGGGCGGTGGCGTGGGGGCCCTGGCGTTTTTGTTCACCTCCAGCCTGCTGCTGTCGGTGGGCGCGGGCGTGATCGCGCTGCTCTACACCTGGTTTTTTGGCGGTAGCAGCGGCCCCATCAGCCTGGGGCATGGCGGTGGAGGCTCCGGAGGCTGGAGCAGTGGCAGTTCGGGCGGATTCAGCAGCAGCAGTGACAGCGGCGGTTTCAGTTCGGGCGGCGGGGGCGATTTTGGCGGCGGCGGCGCCTCGGGGGATTGGTGATGGGTGTTGAGAACAGCGAACGACCTGCGCACACGCTGTGGCGAGCCCTCTGGCGGCTGGTGCACCACCGCTGGCATGACGCCTTTGGCCGCTCCGCCATCCCGGCACCCGCGCTGCAGCGCCTGGGCGCGCAGGTGGCGGCCAACGAGTTGCAACACACCGGGCAGATCCGCATCGTGGCCGAGGCGGGCCTGCCCTGGAGCTACCTGCGCCGACACGCCCGAACGCGGGAACGCGCATTGATGCTGTTTAGCAAGCACCGCGTGTGGGACACCGAACACAACAACGGCGTGCTGATCTACCTGCTGATGCCAGAGCATGCGTTTGAGATCGTTGCCGACCGGGGCTTGGCGCGCCATGTCCCTCCGGAGGTGTGGCAGCAGATGGCGGCGCAGATGTCAGCCCAATTTCGGCAAGGGCATTACGAGGAAGGCCTGTCGCGGGCGGTGAGCGCTGCGGGCGCCCTGCTGATTCAGCACTTTCCACGCGCGGCGGATTCCCCCTCCCCCAACGAGCTGTCGGACGCACCGATCGTGCGCTGACGCTGCTTGACGGGCGTCGGCCCCAACAGCGTACGAGCGGCGCATGCCGGCACACTAAAGGCCACGATGACGGGGCATCTTGCAGGCGAGGCCATTGGCGTTCGCAGCCCTCCTAACCCCCAGCCCCACGTACCCCAGTAGCCCTCTTGTCGGAGGTCATGCGGGGCACCGACTCTATGGTCTTGCACCGCCTCCGTATGGTCGGAACGCTGGACTTATCCAGGCCCTGGTCGTCCTGAATTTGCACCCGGGTTTTCCATGAAATCCTAGCGGTTCCGACACCTTGTGAGGCCCTAAGTCCTCGGGCGCTCTCATACATTCCCTCCATTGTTTCCAATACTGGAACAGTTAGTTCGCGACCCGGTGGTTTTTCTCTGCACCCCACCGGCGTACAGTTCATCCCATCGATGAGCCGAACCCGCAAGGCGACTCACCGAACCCGGTCCCAGGCAGCTTTCTTTGTTTTTGGCGCTTTGTTCCGGTTTTTTGAGCCGCTTCTTTAACTTCAAGGATTTCCATCATGAACAACACCGCACGTTTCCTCTCCATCGCCGCTGTCGCTGCTTTCGCTTCTTTTGGTGCCCAGGCTGACGAAGCCGATGCTTCGCAATTCGCCACCAAGTTCGAAACCAACCGTACCCGCGCTGAAGTGCAAGCCGAAGCCGCTACCGTGGCCCAGACCCGCTCGATCGAACCCGCTGGTTCGCGTGTGGTGACTTACAAGTCCACGGCTGACCGCGCTGCCGTGCGTGCCCAGGCTGCTGAAGCTGTGCGTACCGGCCAGATTTCTTCGGGTGAGCGCGGCTGATTGACCAGGGGCGGCTGAATCTGCCGCTCTGGTTGCACCGTATCTCTCAGAGTACCCAAGTCCCTCTTTTTTAAATTTTCCGGAGTTCACCATGAACAAGTCTGTCCGTTTCCTGTCCGTTGCTGCTGTTGCCGCTTTCGCCGCTTTTGGTGCCCACGCTGATGAAGCCGATGCTTCGCAGTTCGCTACCAAGTTCGAAACCAACCGCACCCGTGCTGAAGTGGCTGCTGAAGCCGCTACCGTGGCACAAACCCGCAGCCAAGAGCCTGCTGGCTCGCGTGTGGTGACTTACAAGTCCACCGCTGACCGCGCTGCTGTGCGTGCCCAGGCTGCTGAAGCCCTGCGCACCGGCCAGATCTCTTCGGGCGAAATCGGCAACGCGATGTAATTGCCACAGGCCCCGTGCGTACGGCATAGGGGCTTTGTGAAAGAGCTGTGCAAATGCAAAAGGCCGGGGCCCTATGAGGGGCCCCGGCCTTTTTGTTTGTGCGTAAGCGTTTTGGAGCGGGGATCAAGTGACCAGCTTCGCAGAGGCCATTACTGGCGAGTTGCTACGCCGTCGATAGGCAATACTGCGCCTCCGCTTATAGGAGTATGGCTGTGTACGTCTGGAGCGTTGTCACCGCGACAGGAATAAAAAACCCGGCAATGCCGGGTTTTTTGTGCCGCACCAGAGTGCTCGCGAAAGCTTACTTCTTCTGGCGGAACTTGCGCAGTGCCGCAATCTGGGCAGCCATGACGGCCAGCTCGGACTGGGCCTTGGCCAGATCGATGTCGCTCTTGGCGTTCTTGAGCGCTTCTTCGGCTGCAGACTTGGCCGCGTTGGCCTTCTCGTCGTCCAGATCCTTGCCACGGATGGCGGTGTCCGACAACACGGTCACGCAGTTGGGTTGCACTTCCAGAATGCCACCGGCCACGAAAACGAACTCTTCGCCACCGTCAGCCATTTCGATGCGCACCGAGCCCGGCTTGATGCGGGTGATCAGCGGGGTGTGGCGGGGGTAGATGCCCAACTCGCCAGCTTCGCCGGGCAGAGCGACAAAGCGCGCTTCACCGGAGAAGATGGACTCTTCGGCACTGACCACATCAACGTGGATGGTGTTCATCATTGCTCCTAGGAAAAGGTGGGTTGCTTGATTGCAGAAGGCCGGGTCGCCACGGGCTGCCCGGCCGACGGCTCATCAGGCCACCTTCTTGGCCTTTTCGAAGGCTTCGTCAATGGTGCCCACCATGTAGAACGCTTGCTCTGGCAGGTGATCGCATTCGCCGTTCACGATCATCTTGAAACCACGGATGGTTTCGGCCAGGGGAACGTACTTGCCTGGGGAGCCCGTGAACACTTCGGCCACGTGGAAAGGCTGCGACAGGAAACGCTGGATTTTGCGAGCGCGGGCCACAGCCAGCTTGTCTTCAGGAGCCAGTTCGTCCATGCCCAGAATGGCGATGATGTCGCGCAGTTCCTTGTAGCGCTGCAGCGTACCCTGCACGGCGCGGGCCGTGGTGTAGTGGTCTTCGCCCACCACGTTCGGGTCCAGCTGGCGGCTGGTGGAGTCCAGCGGGTCCACAGCGGGGTAGATACCCAGCGAGGCGATGTCACGCGAAAGCACCACGGTGGAGTCCAAGTGGGCGAACGTCGTGGCTGGCGAGGGGTCGGTCAAGTCATCGGCTGGCACGTACACGGCCTGGATGGAGGTGATCGAACCGACCTTGGTGGACGTAATACGCTCTTGCAGGCGGCCCATTTCTTCGGCCAGGGTAGGCTGGTAGCCCACGGCGGAAGGCATACGGCCCAGCAGAGCGGACACTTCAGTACCGGCCAGCGTGTAGCGGTAGATGTTGTCCACGAAGAACAGCACGTCACGGCCTTCGTCACGGAAAGATTCCGCGATGGTCAGACCGGTCAGGGCCACGCGCAGACGGTTGCCTGGAGGCTCGTTCATCTGGCCGTACACCATGGCCACTTTGGACTCGCCCAGGTTCTCCAGATTCACCACGCCGGAATCGGCCATTTCGTGATAGAAGTCGTTCCCTTCGCGGGTACGCTCGCCCACACCAGCGAACACCGACAAACCCGAGTGGGCCTTGGCGATGTTGTTGATGAGTTCCATCATGTTCACGGTCTTGCCCACACCGGCGCCACCGAACAGACCCACCTTACCGCCCTTGGCGAACGGGCACACCAGGTCAATCACCTTGATGCCGGTCTCCAGCAGTTCTTGCGAGGGCGACAGTTCGTCGTACGCAGGTGCCTTGCGGTGGATCGAAGCCGTCAGCTCCTGGCCCACGGGACCACGTTCGTCGATGGGGTTGCCCAGCACGTCCATGATGCGGCCCAGCGTCGCCTTGCCCACGGGCACGGTGATGGGGTTGCCGGTGTTGGTCACCATGATGCCGCGGCGCAGGCCGTCGGAGGAACCCAGGGCGATGGTACGCACCACGCCGTCACCCAGCTGCTGCTGCACTTCCAGCGTCAGGGCAGAGCCTTCCAGCTTCAGGGCGTCGTAAACCTTGGGCATCTGGTCGCGTGGGAACTCAACGTCCACCACGGCGCCGATACATTGAACAATCTTGCCTTGCACTTGAGCCATTTTTCGCTCCAATAAAGTAGTTTGTTGAGCTGCTTACACAGCAGCGGCGCCAGCCACGATTTCCGAAAGTTCTTTCGTGATCGCTGCCTGGCGCGTCTTGTTGTAGACCAGCTTCAACTCGCCAATGACGCTGCCGGCGTTGTCGGTGGCGGCCTTCATGGCCACCATGCGTGCCGACTGCTCGGACGCCATGTTTTCCGCAACCGCCTGGTAAATCAGGGACTCGACATAACGGACCAGCAGCTCGTCGATGACGCTTTGCGCATCGGGCTCATAGATGTAGTCCCAGCCGTGTTCCGTCTTCTCAGCCTGCATCTGCTCGGAGGACAGGGGGAGCAGCTGCTCCACCACCGATTCCTGCTTCATGGTGTTGATGAACTTGGTGTAGCTCAGGTACACCGCGTTGATCTTGCCCTCTGCGTATGCATCGAGCAGCACCTTCACCGGGCCAATCAGCTTGTCCAGGTGGGGGGTGTCGCCCAGGCCCGTCACGTGCGAAACCACCTTGGCGCCCACACGGTTCAGGAAACCCAGGCCCTTGTTGCCAATCGCCACGGCTTCGGTCGAGACGCCAGCACCCTGCAGTTCACGCAGCTTGGTCGTCACGGCACGCAACACGTTGGTGTTCATGCCGCCGCACAGGCCCTTGTCCGTGGTAATGACGATCACACCGGCGGTCTTGGCATCGTTCACTTTCATGAACGGGTGCACGTACTCCGGGTTGGCCTTGCCGAGGTTGGCTGCAATGTTGCGGATCTTCTCGCTGTATGGGCGGGCAGCCCGCATCCGGTCCTGCGCCTTGCGCATTTTGGATGCGGCCACCATTTCCATGGCTTTGGTGATCTTCTTGGTGTTTTCCACCGATTTGATCTTGCCGCGTATTTCCTTGCCTGCTGCCATGATGGCTCCTCGTCCGGTTTAAGCGAACGACTTCTTGAACGCGGCGATCGCTGCGGTCAATTCGGCTTCTGCATCCTTGTCCATGGCCTTGGCCTGTTCCAGCTTGGCCAGCAAAGCGGCGTGGCTGGTCTTCAGGAACTGGTGCAGGCCGTGTTCGAAGTCGAGCACCTTCTTGACATCGATGTCGTCCATGAAGCCCTTGTTCACAGCGAACAGCGTGGCGGCCATCAGCGAGATGGACAACGGGCTGTACTGTGCCTGCTTCAGCAGTTCGGTCACGCGGGCACCGCGGTCCAGCTGCTTGCGGGTGGCTTCGTCCAGATCGGAAGCGAACTGCGCGAACGCAGCCAGTTCACGGTACTGGGCCAGGTCGGTACGGATACCACCGGACAGGTTCTTCACCAGCTTGGTCTGGGCGGCACCACCCACGCGCGACACCGAGATACCGGCGTTGATGGCGGGACGGATACCGGCGTTGAACAGGCTGGTTTCCAGGAAGATCTGGCCGTCGGTGATCGAGATCACGTTGGTAGGCACGAAAGCGGACACGTCGCCAGCTTGCGTTTCGATGATCGGCAGTGCGGTCAGCGAACCGGTCTTGCCCTTGACTTCACCCTTGGTGAAGGCTTCGACGTAGTCGGCGTTCACGCGGGCAGCGCGTTCGAGCAGACGGCTGTGCAGATAGAACACGTCGCCAGGATAGGCTTCGCGGCCTGGTGGGCGACGCAACAGCAGCGACACTTGGCGGTAGGCCACAGCTTGCTTGGACAGGTCGTCGTACACGATCAGGGCGTCTTGGCCGCGGTCGCGGAAGTATTCGCCCATCGTGCAACCCGAGTAGGCCGACACGTACTGCATGGCAGCCGATTCGGACGCCGATGCGGCCACCACAATCGTGTACTCCATGGCGCCGGCTTGTTCCAGAGCGCGCACGACGTTCTTGATCGACGATGCCTTCTGACCGATGGCGACGTAGATACAGGTCACGCCCTGGCCCTTCTGGGCGATGATGGCGTCGATGGCCACGGCGGTCTTGCCGGTCTGGCGGTCACCGATGATCAGCTCGCGCTGACCACGGCCCACGGGCACCATCGAGTCGATGGATTTCAGGCCGGTCTGCAGAGGCTGGTCCACAGACTTACGGGCGATCACACCGGGAGCGACCTTTTCGATCACGTCGGTGAGCTTGGCGTTGATAGGGCCCTTGCCGTCGATCGGCTGACCCAGGGCGTTCACCACGCGGCCGACCAGTTCGGGGCCCACGGGCACTTCCAGAATACGGCCCGTGCACTTGACGGTGTCGCCTTCGGAGATGTGCTCGTACTCGCCCAGAATCACGGCGCCGACGGAGTCGCGCTCGAGGTTCAGCGCCAGACCGTAGGAAGGCTGGCCGTCCTTGGTCGCGGGGAACTCGAGCATTTCGCCCTGCATCACGTCCGACAGGCCATGAACGCGCACGATACCGTCAGACACGGACACCACGGTACCCTGGTTGCGGATATCGCTGCTGGCGGCCAGACCTTCGATGCGGCTCTTGATGAGTTCAGAAATTTCTGCGGGATTGAGTTGCATGACTCTTTCCTTCTTTCTTTGGTTCGCTGTCCTCGTCGCGCGTTACGCAACGAGGGCCGCTTTCATTTGTTCAAGACGGGCCTTGACCGAAGTGTCCAGCACCTCGTCACCCACCACTACGCGAATACCACCGATCAGGGACTCATCCAGCTGTACAGCGAGATTGAGCTTGCGGCCGAAGCGCTTTTCCAGCGCTGCGCTGACCTCGGACAGTGCAGCACTGTCCATCGGAAATGCGCTGTACACGACGGCATCCGAGGATCCGTTGCGACGATTCACGAGGGCACGAAACTGCGCAGCCACTTCCGGGAGCGCATCAATGCGTCCGTTGTCTATGACTGTGCGCAGGAAATTTTTGGCCATATCCGGCAGGGCCGAGCGGGCGACCCCGGTGAATACGGCGAACACTTGGTCTGCCGTCACCTTGGGGTTGTCCGCCAACTGACGCAGCTGGGGGTTGGCGGCAATCGCCGCCAGTTCGTCCATCCAGGCAGCGGTGCTGCCCAGATCGACGCCCGCGCCCGCAGTGGCAGCCTTGAACAAGGCATCGGCGTAAGGGCGGGCAATGGTGGCGAGTTCAGCCATGTGTGTCCCCTTACAGCTCGGTCTTCAGGCGGTTGAGCAGGTCGGCATGGACGCCAGCATTGACTTCCTTGCGGAGAATCTGCTCGGCACCCTTGACGGCCAGCGCTGCCACCTGCTCACGCAGGGCTTCGCGGGCTTGGACCGTCTGCTGCTCGGCTTCGGCGCGGGCTGCAGCAACAATCTTGTTGCCTTCCTCTGTGGCGCGGGCCTTGGCTTCTTCGATGATGGCCTGGGCACGACGGTCGGCGTCCGCAAGACGCGAGGCCGTTTCGTTGCGCGCCTGTGACAGTTCCTTTTCAACGCGCTGATTGGCAGCGGTCAGTTCGGATTTGGCACGGTCGGCAGCTGCGAGGCCATCGGCGATTTTCTGGGCTCGTTCATCCAACGCCTTCGCGATCGGAGGCCACACGAATTTCATCGTGAACCACACGAGGATCAGGAAGACGATGGCCTGAATGAACAGGGTCGCATTGATACTCACGGCAACACCTTTCTAAAGTGGCGTTGAACGGGAATTACTTGGGCAGGTTGGCCAAGAGCGTGGAAACGAAGGGGTTGGCGAAAGCGAACAGCAGGGCGATAGCCACACCGATCAGGAACGCAGCGTCGATCAGACCAGCCAAGATGAACATCTTGGTTTGCAGTTCGTTGATCAGCTCAGGCTGACGTGCCGACGATTCGAGGAACTTGCCACCCATCAGGGCGATGCCGATGGAAGCGCCGATAGCGCCCAGACCAACGATCAGACCACAAGCCAGAGCGACGAGACCGAGAATGTTTTCCATGATGACTCCTGAGTTAAAAAAGAAAAGTTAAGGAAAGAAAAAACGAAAGGGAAACTTAGTGCGCGTTGTGCGCCTGACCAAGGTAGATCAGCGCGAGCATCATGAAGATGAATGCTTGCAGCGAGATCACCAAAATGTGGAACAGCGTCCAGATGGTGCCAGCGATGACGTGGCCCACAGGCAGCAGCACACCCGACAGCGACAGGGCCGCAGCACCACCCATGAGGGCGATGAGCATGAACACCAGTTCGCCAGCGTACATGTTGCCGAACAACCGCATGCCATGGGACACGGTGTTGGCGACATATTCAATGATCTGCATGAGCAGATTCACCACGCCCAGGATCAGGGCGAAGATAGGATTCTTGCTGGTGCCAAAAGGAGCCGACACCAGTTCGTGCGCCCAGCCGCCAGCGCCCTTGATCTTGACGCTGTACCAGAAGCGCAGGATCAGGATGGCGAAAGCGAGGCCCAGCGTCGTGGAAAGATCGGCTGTGGGCACAACACGCAGATAAGCGTGGTGCGGGTCGTGACCTGCTGCGCCGTAGATCTTGGCCCAGATGGCGGGCAGCAGGTCCACAGGCAGCATGTCCATGAAGTTCATCAAGAAAATCCAGACGAACACCGTCAGACCCAAGGGAGCGATGAACTTGCGGCTTTCGGCGTTGTGGATGTTGGCCTTGGCCTGGTTGTCCACCATCTCGACCAGCATCTCGACCGCAGCCTGGAAGCGACCAGGCACACCCGAGGTTGCCTTACGGGCAGCTGACCACAGAATCAAAAGGGTGAGCGCACCCAGAACCAAACCGACGATGATCGAGTCGTAGTTGATGACAGTGAAATCAACAATCTTGGTCTGGTTGACGTTTTGAAGATGCTGCAGGTGGTGAACGATGTATTCACTTGCAGTCGGAGCGTGCGCTTCTGCGGCCATCGGACAACTCTTCTCTCTATCAATCGGTTTTTCGGACACCAGGCCGCACCAACAGTGCCACCCAGTACGTTTTCATTGCGACCACCATGCCAACCAGCAAGGCAATCCAGCTCAAGCCCGGCACCAGCCGAGGTGCCGCCGCCAGCAGCGCCACCGTCAACATGATCTTGGCGATTTCCCAACCAAAGAACCCCACCATGGCAGCCCGCGGATTGGATGACGCCTTGTGGCGCAACACACCGCGGGCAAACAGTGCAGCCGGAGCCACCACTGCCAGAGCGCCGTAGGCTGCAGACCAGCCCACCACCGCCCTGCCCGTCAGAACCCAGGCCACCAGGGCCACCAGCATTCCGACCAGCGCCTGACCTGCCACCACCTTCCACACCGAGAGGGGCGGATGGCGACTGCGCCACTGCTGCGCCTCTTGGGCCGTCAGGGGCTTGAAGTCAGATTCTTCAGCCTCAGTTTCAGTCTCTGGCGGGATTGTTTTCATTGATGAATGACGCCCGCGTTACAGACCGCAACTTTTACAAAGCCTCTAATTATAAGTAAAAACCCATGGCACCAGACAAAAACCCGCAAACGCGTCGGCGGGTTGCGCGTGTGCCCGCCCCGTTGTGGTGACGTGCCAACGGCACTGGCGCGCACAAAACAGCCTCGCCATGCACCGATCTGGCGCACGCCGAAAGGGCAGCGCAAAGAGCCTAACGCGCCTGTGGCGCACAATGACAGTGCGTCGCCAGCTATCGAAACCGCAGCACCCCACTCACCGCCACTCACCGCCACTCACCATGACATCCTCCAATCCGCCGCCCGCCAACGGCCTTGATCCCCAGGCCGCCGATCCACGCAAAGACTCGCTGATCGAATACCCCTCCAAGTTCCCGATCAAGGTCATGGGCGCCAAGGTGGACGGCTTCGTGCATGCCGTGACCGAAGTGGCGCGCCGGTTCGACCCAACCTTCGACGCCGCCACCATTGAACTGCGCGACAGCCGCGCGGGCAATTACCTCGGAGTAACCATCACCATCACGGCGACCAGCCGCGAGCAGCTGGACGACCTGTACCGTGCGCTGTCCTCGCACCCGATGGTGAAAGTGGTGCTGTAACCGCCGTCTCTGCAGATTGCGCCATGACGATCGATATCCGCCTGCTCGGCCGCGTGGACTACGCCAGTACCGTGCAGGCCATGCAGGACTACACAGCCACACGGACGCCGACAGACGCTGACACGCTCTGGATTTGTGAGCATCCACCGCTTTACACCCAGGGCATTGCAGGCAAAAGCGACCATGTGCTAGACCCGGGCGAGATCCCCGTCATCGCCACCAACCGGGGCGGACAGGTGACCTTCCACGGCCCCGGTCAGGTGGTGGCCTACCCGCTGATCGATCTGCAACGCGCGGGCTATTTCGTCAAGGAATACGTCTACCGTGTCGAAGAGGCCGTGATCCGCACGCTGGCGCACTTCGGCATCACAGGCCACCGGGTTGCCGGTGCACCCGGCATTTACGTGCGTCTGGATGACCCGCACAGCCACGCCATGCTGCCCCAACGCCCCCAAAAACGCACGGGCGCCGAGGCACCCACGCCCGACTTCGAAGGCCTGGGCAAGATTGCGGCGCTGGGCATCAAGGTCAGCCGCCACTGCACCTACCACGGCGTGGCACTTAACGTGGACATGGACCTGGAGCCTTACGACCGCATCAACCCTTGCGGTTACGCAGGATTGAAAACAGTGGACCTTTCTACAATCGGGGTCCACACCACCTGGGAAGAAGCCGCGCAGGTGCTGGGCCAGCAGCTCAGCATCCGGTTGGCGCCCTGAACTCTGCCTACAGCCATGAGCACCCCTGAAGTCGTCCGCGAAGCGCAATCCACTGAAGCCTACAACCCGCTGGCCAAGCAAAAGGCTGCGGCCAAGCTGTCGCGTATTCCGATCAAGGTGGAGCAAGGCGAAGTGCTCAAAAAGCCCGAGTGGATCCGCGTAAAGGCCGGCAGCCCCACCACCCGCTTCTACGAGATCAAGGAAATCCTGCGCGAGCACAAGCTCCACACGGTGTGCGAAGAAGCCTCGTGCCCCAACATCGGCGAATGCTTTGGCAAGGGCACAGCCACCTTCATGATCATGGGCGACAAGTGCACGCGCCGCTGCCCGTTCTGCGACGTGGGCCATGGCCGCCCCGACCCGCTGGACAAGGACGAGCCACTGAACCTGGCCAAGACCATCGCCGCGCTCAAGCTCAAGTACGTGGTGATCACCAGCGTGGACCGCGACGACCTGCGCGACGGCGGCAGCGGCCACTTTGTGGAATGCATCCAGAACATCCGCGAGCTGTCGCCCCAAACGCAGATCGAAATCCTGGTGCCCGACTTCCGTGGCCGCGATGACCGCGCGCTCGAAATCCTCAAGGCTGCGCCCCCGGATGTGATGAACCACAACCTGGAAACCGCGCCCCGCCTGTACAAGGAAGCGCGCCCCGGCTCGGACTACCAGTTCAGCCTGAACCTGCTGAAAAAGTTCAAGGCGCTGCACCCCAATGTGCCCACCAAGAGCGGCATCATGGTGGGCCTGGGCGAGACGGACGAAGAGATCCTGCAAGTGATGCGCGACATGCGCGAGCACAACATCGACATGCTCACAATTGGCCAATACCTGGCCCCCAGCAACAGCCACCTGCCCGTGCGCCGCTACGTGCACCCCGACACCTTTAAGATGTTCGAGGAAGAGGCCTACAAGATGGGCTTCAGCCACGCAGCCGTGGGCGCCATGGTGCGCTCCAGCTACCACGCGGACCAGCAGGCGCACGCGGCTGGCGTGTAAGCCCCAACGCACACCTCTCAAGGCCGCCCATGGGCCCGAATGGTCTGCTCTCGTTGCGACACTACGGCGCCTCGCCGGGCAGCCACAGCCATGGCCATTTCCAGATTCTGCTGGGACTCTCCGGAGCGCTGGACCTGGAGGTGGCGGGCCGTAGCGTGCGCGTGGCGCCCGGTGGCGGCTGCGTGATCGCCCCGGGCGACCGGCACGACTTTGAATCCACCCGTGGCAGCGTGTGCCTGGTGCTCGACAGCGCACATGTCGACTGGGCGCAGTGCGCCAGCCCGCGCCGTGCGACCACGCCGCCGGCAGACGCTTTGCCCCTGGCCCATTACCTGGCCAGTGCTTTGCAGCAAGGCCGCCCGCTGGCACAAGCCCATGGTCCCGCCCTGCTTCTGGAAGCCTGGCTCACCAGCGCCCGCCCCGGCGCATCCGCGCCCGGCCCCACGCGCGGACGCACCATCGACTGGGCCGCTCTGCAGCAGTGGGCCGCCCAGCAGTGGCACCGTGAACTGACCGTGGCCGACCTGGCTGCGCAGGTGCACCTGAGCCCCAGCCAGTTTGCCGCCCGCTGCCGGGACGACCACGGTATGGGCGCCATGGCCTGGCTGCGCGGCTTGCGCCTGGCGCAGGCCCGGGTGCTACGCAGCACGGGCATGGCGGTGGCTGAAGTGGCTCAGCGCACGGGATACCGCTCGCCTTCAGCCCTCACTGCAGCCTTGCGCCGGGCCGAGCACAACGCCTAAGGGCTAGCGACGGCAGGCAGCACCCTTCAAAAACCTCGGCGCGCGACGACACACCGGTGTTGCGCGACGATTCACTACAGCAGGCGCGCGTAAGCTCGGCGCCATGCAAGCCAACCTCTATGCCCTGGGCGCCATTGCGCTATGGGCTTCTCTCGCCTCGCTGGGTGTGTCCCTCACCCACATTCCGCCCTTCCTGCTCACGGGCATTGCGCTCATCATCGGCAGCGTGCCCGCATGGCCCTTTGTGCTGCGTGATCCGTCGCAGTGGCGCATTCCGCTGCGCACGCTGGCCTTGGGCGTGTATGGTCTGTTTGCGTACCACTTTCTGCTGT
Source organism: Acidovorax sp. M14 (assembly GCF_049331375.1). Lineage (NCBI taxonomy): Bacteria > Pseudomonadati > Pseudomonadota > Betaproteobacteria > Burkholderiales > Comamonadaceae > Acidovorax > Acidovorax sp. M14. The sequence goes on along the minus strand of NZ_CP186263.1, from coordinate 397,925 downwards.
TCATCGCGCTGCGCCACGCGCCGCCGGTGGAGGCGAACCTCGTCAACTACCTGTGGCCGCTGTTCATCGTGGTGCTGTCACCCGTGGTGCTGCCGGGCGTGGCACTGCGACTGCCGCATGTACTGGCGGCGCTGCTGGGGTTTGGGGGCGCGGCCATCGCCATTGCAGGCGGACGCGAGTTGAGCGGCACGCTGGCCTGGGGCTACCTGCCCGCGCTGGCCGCCGCCTTCATCTGGGCCACCTATTCGCTCATGACCAAGCGTGTGGCGGCGTTTCCCACCACGGCCATTGGCCTCTTCGGACTGGTGTCTGGCGTGCTGTCGCTGCTGTGCCATGGTGTGCTGGAACCTTCCGTGGCGCTACAGCCGCGCGACTGGGGGCTGCTGGCGGTGCTGGGTCTGGGGCCGCTGGGAGCGTCGTTCTTTATGTGGGACAAGGCGCTCAAGCTGGGGGACGCACGGCACATCGGCATCCTGAGCTACATCACGCCGCTGGCCTCCACGGCGCTGCTGATTTTGGTGAGCGGCCGCACCTTCACCTGGAGCATTGCACTGGCCACCGCCATGATCATCAGCGCAGCGGTGATGGGAATGCGGGCGCGTTGACGGTAAAGGATCAACGCACCTGCGGCAGTAAAAAATAGGCAAATAGGTCGATAGCGCTAGTGGAATATGCCCTAGCAGCTATCAATTTGGAAGTAGCCACTGCGTCCCAGGGCGTCAGCCTTTGAGCAGCACGGCGGGCTCGTCGCCGTCCAGCACCTGCTGGGCCCAGGGGGCGAGCTTGCGCGTGTCGGCGCGCAGCACCTCTTGCTTGACGGCCAGGATCTGCGCCGGGTGCATAGAGAAGCTGCGCAGGCCCAGTCCCAGCAGCAGGCGCGTCATGGTCACATCGCCCGCCGTCTCACCGCACACACACACACTCTTGCCCTGGCGCTCGCCCTCGGCGATCACGTCGCCCACCAGGCGCAGCACGGCGGGGTGCAGCGGGTCGTACAGGTGCGCCACGGCCTCATCAGCGCGGTCGATGGCCAGCGTGTACTGGATCAGGTCGTTGGTGCCGATGGACAAGAAGTCGAAGTATTTGAGGAAGGTGCGCACCATCAGCGCAGCCGCAGGCACCTCGATCATGGCGCCCAGCTGCACCGGGCCGTAGGGCTCGCCACGCGCGTCTAGCTCACCCCGCGCCAGATCGACCTGAGCGAGCGTCTGCTGGATCTCGTGCGTGTGCGCGAGCATGGGGAACAGCAGGTTGACCTTGCCATGCGCCGCGGCGCGCAGCACGGCGCGCAGCTGGGTGCGGAACATGGCCGGATCGGCCAGGCTCCAGCGGATGGCGCGCAGGCCCAGCGCGGGGTTGAGGTAGTTGTCCTTGTGGGCCTTGTTATCGAGCGGCTTGTCGGCGCCCACGTCGATGGTGCGGATGGTGACCGGCAGGCCCTGCATGCCGTCGATGGCCTCGCAGTAGGCGCGGTACTGCTCGTCCTCGCCGGGCAGGTTGCCGCTTTTGCCCATGAACAGAAATTCGCTGCGGAACAGGCCCACACCGACGGCGCCCGCGCGCACGGCAGCGGCGGCGTCGCCGGGCTGTTCGATGTTGGCCAGCAGCTCGATCTTGTGGCCGTCGATGGTGATGGCGGGGGTGTGGCGCAGGCGCGCCAGCCGCTCGCGCTCCAGCTCGACCTGGCGCTGGCGAAAGCCGTATTCGGCCAGGATGATGGGCGAGGGATCGACGATGACCACGCCCGCATCGCCGTCGATGATGACCCAGTCGTCCTGCCGCACCAGCTGGCTGGCGGCGCGCGCACCCACCACGGCAGGGATGTCCATGCTGCGCGCGACGATGGCCGTGTGGCTGGTCTTGCCGCCCACGTCGGTCACAAACCCGGCGAACACGCTTTGCTTGAACTGCAGCATGTCGGCGGGTGAGAGGTCGTGCGCCACCAGCACCAGGGGCACGTCCACCGTGTCGTCCAACAGCAGGTCCTGCTGCAGGCCCAGTTGCTTGTGCCGGCGCGGGCTGCTGGCCGGTGGCGCCACGGGGCTGGCCACGCCCTTCATGTGGCGCAGGATGCGTTCGACCACCTGCTCCAGGTCGGCCTTGCGTTCGCGCAGGTACTCGTCCTCCATCTCGTCGAACTGGCGCGCAATGACTTCAAGCTGGGTGGTGAGCGCCCACTCGGCGTTGTACAGGCGCTCGGTGATCCAGTGCTTGACGCCGCCGGTGAGGGCCTCGTCCTGCAGCAGCATCAGATGCACGTCCAGCAGCGCGGTCAGCTCGTGCGGCGCGTCGGCGGGCATGTCGGTCTGCAGGCGCTGCAGCTCCTCGACCACCGCATTGCGGCCCTGGCGCACGCGCTCGATCTCACCTTCGACCTGGGAGGGTTCGACAAAGTAATGCGCCACATCCACCCGGCTGGACGCCACCAGCACGGCCCGGCCAATGGCAATGCCGCGTGCAACTGCGAGGCCGTGGACGGAGAAGGTCATGGTGGTGTGATCAAAGGTTCGGCGGGGTCAGGGCACAGGCGAGATGGGCAGGCTTATTCACCCTCGCCAAACTTGTCGGCAATGAGCGCCAGCAGGGCGTCCATCGCCTCTTGCTCGCGGTCGCCATTGGTTTCAAGCTCTACTTCGGAGCCGAGCCCGGCGGCCAGCATCATCACGCCCATGATGCTCTTGGCGTTGATGCGGCGCTCTCCCTTGCTCATGAAAACGTCACACGGAAAGCTGCCGGCCAGCTTGGTGAGCTTGGCCGACGCGCGGGCATGCAGGCCCAGTTTATTGCTGATGGTCGTACGGGTCTTGATCATGTCGGTTACGGCGGTTCTGGTTCTGCGGCGCGGAAATGGCCACCTGCATCACCCCTTGGGTGCCCCCCACCACGGCACGGCTCACCACGGAATCGAGCGGCTCGGCCCGGTAGCTCACGGCGCGCAGCAGCATGGGCAAATTGACGCCCGTCACCAGGCGCGAGCGCACGCCATCGACCAGGCGCTGCGCCACGTTGCAGGGTGTGGCGCCGAACACATCGGTCAGCACCAGGGTGGTGTCGGTGCCCAGCTGGTCCAGCATGATGCGCGCCTGGGCCAGCGATTCTTCGGGGGGTTGGTTGGGCTGCACATCGAGCGCAGCCACGCTGCTGCCGCAGTCGGCAAACACGTGCAGCGCACATTCGCGCAGCGCATGGGCCAGCGGGGCGTGGGCAATGATGAGGATGCTGGTGGGGCTCATGGTCACGACTCACGCCACGCGGAGATCAACGACGGGCCAGTCATGCAGAGGCGGCCGGTGGTTGCATCGATGGTTGCGCAAGTGTTCATGGTGTGGGGGTTGTCAGCACATTATGGCGCCGCCCCCGAAGCAGGAACCACGCGTAGGCGCCGGCGTTGCATGCCAGGTACACCGCCATGGCCGCCTGGAACGCGGGCACGGTGGCCAGCCCCGCGGCGGCAAACGCGTCCACCGCCAGCCCGATGCCCCACTGCACCACAAACACGCCCACAAAAATCACGAGGTTGTAGGCCGACAGTGCGCGCCCTGCCAGCGCCTGCGGAAACGCCATGGCCACGGCGGGCTGCGACAAAGACACGAAGGTGCATGACACGCAGAACAGCGCCCAGGCGCCTCCCCCGGCCTGGGGCCCGGCCAGGATGATGCCCAGCAGTACGACCGAACACAGCGGCAGCCCCATGGCCATCAGTCGGTCGGCCCCAAACCCCTTGCGCAGCAGCCAGGGGTTGACCATGCCCCAGGTCCAGAAGGTGCACAGCATCGAAACGTTGATCCAGAACAGGCCTGTGGCCGACTCCAGCGCGGTGTAGCCCGCCACACGCTGCATCCACGGCCCGGCCCACAGCGTCTGCATGGCCACCATGCCGCCATAGCAGAAGAACCCCAGCGGCGCGAGGCGCTGGAAATAGGGGTGCCGCCACACCACGCCATAGCCCTGGGGCACGGCCTCTGCAGCGCCGGACTCGGTCTTCGCCTGCCCCGCCGGGCCCCACCCCGGCACCCACAGGGCAATCACGACCATCGACAGCGCGATCAATACCGCCAGCCCCCAGAACAGCGGGCGCCAGCCCACCAGCGGCAAGGCCCATTGCACCGGCAGCGTGGAGGCCACCATGCCGAGCGAGCCCGTCATCAACATCCACGAATTCGCCCGCATCTGCGCCACCGGCTCCAGCCACCGGCGGTAGCCGGTGAGCGGCGCCATCAGGCAGGCACTGACGCCCGCGCCGCACAACACGCGGCCGGCGAGCAGCCCCGAAAACCCGGTGGCCGCCGAAAACACCAGGCTGCCCACCACGGCCACGCCCAGGAAGCCCAGCGCGACCTTCTTGGGCCCATGGCGGTCCAGCCAGGTGCCCAGCGGGAGCTGCGTGGCCGAAAAGCCCAGAAAGTAGCCCCCCGCCAGCAGCCCGAGATCCCGCGCGTGCAGCGAGAACTCCTGGGCCAGCGTGGGCGCCAGGGTGGCCGTGACGGCACGCACCAGCGCCGACAGAAAGTAGGCAAAGGCAAATGCCAGAAAGACGATGACGGCCGCCCGCCGTGGCAATACGCCGCCGCTGCCGCTCATCGTCATGGCAGCGCCAGGCCGGCGAAGAACTGGTCGGCCACCTCCGGCCGGGGCTTGGTGGTGTAGACGACGGCGTGGTACAGCCGCACCTGCGGCCCTGCGGCACGCGCAAACCACACGGCCTGCGCCACCACCGCACTGCCATCGGGCCGCTGCCCCTGCGCCACCGTGCGCACCGACTGCGGCAGGGGCATGGTGCCGCGCGGCGCGTAGGGCACGTCTTTGGCGCCCGCTTCGGCCCCTGCCCCCAGGCGTGCCAGCATCGCAGCCCGCCAATGGGTGAGCGCCGCGCCCGCCTGGGCGGGGTCGGCCAACGCAGCATGAGACACCGCAAAGGTCGCGCCGTCGGCATCACAGCCCACCATGGACAGCTCCACCGGGGCACCGGCCAGCTCCACCGTGCGGGTGGCCTGGTCGGGCTTGCACGGCAGGATGATGGTCAAATCCGCTTCGGGCAGCGGCACGGTCCGCCAGTTCAGCGCAGGACTGCAGCCCGCAATCAGCAGGGCGGCAGCCCCGGTCAATGTCCATTTCATCGGGGCATTATCGGCAGAGTCCCCCATGCCGGCTCTGCGCCGCGTTTGGGGGCGAACTTTTACCCGCAATTCGAGTCCAGCCTGGGGTTTGCAGGAACTGCTGGCACGGCACACAGGCGGCTCCGGCACAATATGGGGTGGGGCACAGGCCCCGTGTTTCTTTTGGGATGGGTGGTGAAGTCATGGCGATCAAGCAATGGGCAGCAGGTGTGGCGGTGGCAGCGTTTGCTGCCGTGGGCGCCTATGTGTACCTGGACACGGGCCGCGCCGAAGCGCCCGCATCGACCTTCCTGCTGCTGGATGGCTCCAGCAAATCCACCGCCGACCTGAAAGGCAAGGTCACCCTGGTCAACTTCTGGGCCACGAGCTGCACCACCTGCGTGGCCGAAATGCCCGAGATCATCGCGACCTACAACAAATACAACAGCAAGGGTTTTGACACCCTGGCCGTGGCCATGAGCTACGACCCGCCCAGCTACGTGGTGAACTTTGCCGAGACACGCAAGCTGCCCTTCCAGGTGGCCATCGACAACACCGGCAACGTGGCCAAGGCCTGGGGCGATGTGCGCCTGACGCCTTCCACCTTCATCGTGAACAAGCGGGGCGAGATCGTGAAGACCTATGTGGGCGCCCCCAATTTCCCGGAGCTGCACCAGCTGATCGAGAAGCTGCTGGCTGAAACCTGAGCAGCGAGGCGAAGACTCCGCCCCATGCACCACAGCCCGTTCGGGATGAAAAAAAGGCCAATTTCGAAAGAAATTGGCCTTTTGCGCTAGTGGATCATGCCCTGCATGCTACGTAAAACATAGCAAGGCGTTTCCCCACCGTCTGTTTTACTTCGCGCGGAAGCTGTCGTGGCAGGCCTTGCAGGTGCCTGCGGTGGCCCCAAAGGCGGTCTTGAGGTTGTCCAGGTTGCCCGTCTTGGCTGCGGCGGCAAGTTTCACGGTCTCGGCCTCCAGCTTCTCGGAATGCTCCTTGAACTTGGCCTGCTCGGTCCAGATTTCTGGCAGCGCCTTGGTGGGCGCGCCCTTGTCGGTGCCGGCGCCAAAGCCAGCCCAAGGCAGCTTGGCCATCTGCGCCACGATATCGGCATTCTCCTGCGCCACCTTGGCGTCGAACGGCGCGCGGCCATTGGCCATGGCGCCCAGGCGTCCGAAATGCTGGCCCATCACGAACAGCGCGCTCTGGCGGTATTTGATGGCGTCTTCGGCTTTGGCAAATTGGGCGGAGGCGGGGGCGGACAGGGTCAGGGCCGCAGCCGCCAGGGTCAACGCAGCAAATGCTTTCATCGGAACTTCCTTTTTCGTGGGTGGAACAGAATGGTGCCTTCCAAGCCTGCGCAGTATGCCGGTTTGGGCGCTGTTGTGCTGTGGCGGGGTGGTTACAGCCCGGGCCGCCCTGTCGCACAATGCCGCTGGCACCTCCGTCCCCATCACTCTGGCGCAAAGCCCTGACCACCATGACGCAGCACACCGTACGCATCTGGGACCTTCCAACCCGCATTTTTCACTGGGCCCTGGCCGCCTGCATCGTGGGACTGGTCATCACGGCCAATGTGGGGGGGAACGCCATGGTCTGGCATTTCCGCCTGGGCTACACGGTGTTGGCGCTGCTGGTGTTCCGGCTGGTCTGGGGCTTGGTGGGGGGGCGCTGGTCGCGTTTTTCGGCATTTCTGTACTCGCCCGCGCGGCTGTTGCAGTACCTGCGTGGCGCACCCCACCCGGAGGACGGCATTGGACACAGCCCGCTGGGCGCGTTGTCGGTGTTCGTGCTGCTGGCCGTGCTGGCAGCCCAGGTGGGCACCGGCCTGCTGAGCGACGATGAGATCGCCTTCGCCGGGCCCCTGACCCAATATGTCTCCAACGCCGTCGTGGGGCTGGCCACGAACTACCACAAGGACATCGGGCAGTTCCTGGTGCTGTCACTGGTGGGCCTGCATGTGCTGGCCATCATCTTCTATGTGCGTGTGCGCAAGCAGCAGCTCGTCCGCCCCATGCTGGACGGCGACAAGACGCTGCCCGAGGTGGCAGCACCATCGCGGGATGACGCCCTCAGCCGCATCGCGGCCTTGGTGGTGTTGGCCCTGAGCGCTGGCGTGGCGTGGTGGGTGTCGTCGCTGGCGGCGCCGGCGTTCTGAACGAAGTCGCTACACTGGCGGCTCTTTTGTTTGCATGCCTTGCGCTTTGGACAAGCCCTCCATCTCCCTGAGAACCCCCTCCTCGCCCGCCGAGTGGGATGCGGTCCGAGACATCTTTCGCGAGTACGCCAGCACACTCGGTGTTGACTTGTGCTTTCAGGACTTTGAGTCCGAACTGGCACAACTGCCGGGCGACTACGCCGAACCCCGTGGCGCCCTGCTGATCGCCGAAGTGGAAGGCGCCTTGGCAGGCTGTTGTGCCCTGCGCCCGCTGGACAACGCCGATTACCCCAACGCCAGCGAGATGAAGCGGCTGTATGTGCGCAAGGCGTTCCGTGGCTTTGGCCTGGGCCGCGAGCTGGCCGAAGCTATGCTGGACCGGGCGCGGCAGGCCGGTTACGCCTGCGTGTTGCTCGACACCCTGGACGATATGGAGTCAGCCCGCGCGCTGTACACCGATCTGGGCTTTGAAGAAATCCCGCCCTACTATCACAACCCCATACCCGGGGCGCATTACCTCAAGGTCGATATTTTCTGACCATTTGAGGCGCTAGCGCAGGATTTACATGCGCTAGCAGCTATCGATTCAATAGCAATCAGTGGCGCGTCACGCCGCCTTGGCCTGGGCCAGCAGGGTGTCGGCGTCGCTCACTTCAAACTTGCCTGGCGCTTCGACGTTGAGCGTCACCACCTTGCCATCGCGCACCAGCATCGAATAGCGGTTGCTGCGCAGGCCCATGCCCTTGGAGGTCAGGTCCAGAGTCAGGCCCGTGGCTTGTGCGAAGGCGGCGCTGCCGTCGCCCAGCATGCGCACCTTGCCATCGGTCTTCTGGTCGCGGGCCCAGGCACCCATCACGAACGCGTCGTTCACGCTCACACACCAGATCTCGTCTACACCGGCCGCCTTGAACTCGGCAGCCTTCTCCACATAGCCAGGCACATGCTTGGCCGAGCAGGTGGGCGTGAAGGCACCAGGCAGGGCAAACAGGGCAATCGTCTTGCCGGCCGTGGCCTTGTCGACCGCTACGGGGTTCGGACCGATGCTGCAGCCTTCACCCTCGACTTCGGAATATTCCATCAGCGTGGCCGCGGGCAGGGTGTCACCGACTTTGATCATTGTTTTCTCCTTGGGATGTTGGGATGGGGGTGTTGAAACCCGAGAACGCCATGCCTTGCAAAACTCCTCCTGGACACGGCCTGTGCACCGTTCGCATCAAAAGAAGGCCCACAAAGCAAAACGACCCACATTGTGGGTCGTTTTGAAGGGCTTTGCCGCCCAGGGGTTTGCGCCCCTGGAGCAGGCTTGGAAAGCTGATTACAGCAGACCGGCCTTTTGCACCAAGCGGGTAGCCACCCAGTTCTTGGTCTTGGAGAGCGGACGGCTCTCGGTGATTTCGATCACGTCGCCCAGCTTGTACTCGCCCTTTTCGTCGTGGGCGTGGTACTTGCTCGACTTCGCAACGATCTTGCCGTAGAGCTCGTGCTTCACACGACGCTCGACCAGCACGGTCACAGTCTTTTGACGCTTGTCGCTGACCACCTTGCCAATCAAGGTGCGCTTGAGGGATTTTTTAGGTTCCGTCATATGGGCTCCTTACTTGGCGGCTTGCTTTTCAGCAAGGATGGTCTTGGCACGTGCGATATCACGGCGGGTGGTGCGCAGCGTGTTGGTGTTACCCAGTTGCTGCGTAGCCTTTTGCATGCGCAGGCCGAAGTGGGCTTTTTGCAGCGCCTTGATTTCGGCTTCGATGCCAGCAACGTCTTTTTGGCGCAGTTCAGTAGCTTTGGTCATTTTCATGGTCTCCTGAATTACGCGCCGAGGTGACGGCTGACGAACGTGGTGCGCAGCGGCAGCTTGGCAGCAGCCAGGCGGAACGCTTCGCGGGCCAGTTCTTCGGGCACACCAACGATTTCGAACACGATCTTGCCGGGCTGGATTTCAGCCACGTAGTACTCGGGGTTGCCCTTACCGTTACCCATACGCACTTCTGCGGGCTTGGTAGAGATTGGCTTGTCCGGGAACACGCGGATCCAGATACGGCCGCCACGCTTGACGTGACGGGAAATCGCACGGCGTGCAGCTTCGATCTGGCGGGCCGTCAGACGGCCACGATCGGTGCACTTCAGACCGAAATCACCGAAGGCAACGGAGGCACCCCGCGTTGCGACGCCAGTGTTACGGCCCTTTTGCTCCTTGCGGTATTTACGGCGAGCAGGTTGCAGCATCTTTATTCTCCTTTACCGTCCGCTGCTGTAGCGGGCGCGGCGACCTTGCGTACGCGCTTAACGGCATTGTTATCAGCGCCACCAGCTTCCGCTGGCTTGTCGCTGCCGTCGGCCGGAGCGGTGTTGCCACCGACAGGACGACGTGGGCCACGGCCGGCGGCTGGACGGTCGCCACCTGGGCGGCCATCACGGCGTGGACCGCGTGGGCGGCGCTCTTCGTCTGGACGAGGCGTTTCCACGGCTGGCAGGTCGTTACGACCCAGCGTGTCACCCTTGTAGACCCAGACCTTGACGCCGATCACACCGTAGGTGGTCTTGGCTTCAGAGGTGCCGTAGTCGATGTCCGCACGCAGCGTGTGAAGTGGCACGCGGCCTTCACGGTACCACTCGCAGCGAGCGATTTCGATACCGTTCAGACGACCGGACGACATGATCTTGATGCCCTGGGCACCCAGACGCATGGCGTTCTGCATGGCGCGCTTCATGGCGCGGCGGAACATGATGCGCTTTTCGAGCTGTTGCGTGATGCTGTCGGCGATCAGCTTGGCATCGATTTCAGGCTTGCGCACTTCTTCGATGTTCACTGCGACGGGCACGCCCAGACGCGACGCGAGTTCCTTCTTCAGGTTCTCGATGTCTTCGCCCTTCTTGCCGATCACCACACCAGGACGTGCCGAGTAAATGGTGATGCGGGCGTTCTTGGCAGGACGCTCGATCAGGATGCGCGACACAGCCGCGTTCTTGAGCTTGGCCTTCAGGTACTCACGCACCTTGATGTCTTCGGCCAGCATGCCCGCGAAGTCGCGGTTGCTGGCGTACCAACGGCTGGACCAGTTGCGGCTGACCGCAAGGCGGAAGCCGGTAGGATGGATTTTCTGTCCCATAGTCTTCCCGAGCCTTTAGTTGCCAACCGTCACGTACACATGGCACGTGGGCTTGCTGATGCGGTTGCCGCGGCCTTTGGCGCGCGCGGTGAAGCGCTTGAGCGTGGTGCCTTGTTCGACGTAGATGGTCTTGACCTTCAGTTCGTCGATGTCAGCGCCATCGTTGTGTTCGGCGTTGGCGATGGCCGACTCCAGAACCTTCTTGACGATTCCCGCAGCTTTTTTCTGCGTGAAGTTCAGGATGTTCAGAGCCTGGTCCACTTTCTTGCCGCGGATCAGATCGGCGACCAGACGGCCCTTGTCGACCGACAGACGGACGCCCCGGAGGACTGCACGTGTTTCAGACATGGTCGTTCCTTACTTCTTCGCTTTTTTGTCAGCGGGGTGACCCTTGAAGGTGCGCGTCAGGGCGAATTCGCCCAGCTTGTGGCCCACCATCTGGTCGGTGACATAGACCGGCACGTGTTGCTTACCGTTGTGCACGGCGATGGTCAGACCGATGAACTCGGGCAGAACCATGGAGCGACGCGACCAGGTCTTGACTGGTTTCTTGTCCTTGGTGGCAACGGCCTTTTCGACCTTGGCCAGCAAGTGATGGTCAACAAATGGACCCTTTTTGAGAGAGCGAGTCATCTGTTACCCCTTACTTCTTGCGACGCGACACGATCATGATCTGTGTGCGCTTGTTGTTACGGGTGCGATAACCCTTGGTCAGATTGCCCCAAGGATCGACTGCATGGCGGCCTTCGCCGGTGCGGCCTTCGCCACCACCGTGAGGGTGATCCACCGGGTTCATGGCCACGCCGCGAACCGTAGGACGAATACCCATCCAGCGCTTCACACCGGCCTTGCCCAGTTGGCGCAGGCTGTGTTCTTCGTTGGCCACTTCACCAATGGTGGCGCGGCATTCGATGTGGATCTTGCGCACTTCGCCGGAACGCATACGCACCTGGGCGTACACGCCTTCACGGGCGAGCAGCGTTGCCGAAGCACCAGCCGAGCGTGCGATCTGAGCACCGGCACCGGGCTTGAGCTCGATGCAGTGGATGGTCGAACCCACGGGGATGTTGCGGATAGGCAGCGTGTTGCCAGCGCGGATCGGGGCTTCCGAACCCGACAGCAGGGTTGCGCCCACTTCCAGGTTGCGGGGAGCGATGATGTAGCGACGCTCGCCGTCGGCATAGCACACCAGAGCGATGTGGGCCGTACGGTTGGGGTCGTACTCGATGCGCTCAACCTTGGCAGGAATGCCGTCCTTGTTGCGCTTGAAGTCCACCACACGGTAGTGGTGCTTGTGGCCACCGCCCTTATGACGGGTGGTGATGTGACCGTTGTTGTTACGGCCGGCCTTCTGGAATTGTGGCTCCAGCAGGGGGGCGTAAGCTTCACCCTTGTACAGGTGGTCACGCGTGACCTTCACCACGGCACGTTGGCCGGGCGAGGTAGGTTTCATCTTAACGACAGCCATGATTACGCGGCCTCCCCGGAGAGGTTCAGCTCTTGACCTGGCTGCAGCGTGACGTATGCCTTGCGAACATTGTCGCGGCGGCCGACAGTCTTGCCGAAACGCTTGGTCTTGCCTTTGGTGTTCACCACAGAAACGCCCTTGACTTCCACCTTGAACATCAACTCCACAGCGGCCTTGATTTCGGGCTTGGTAGCGTTCTGCAGCACCTTGAACGTCACTGCATTGGACTTCTCGGCAACCATGGTGGCCTTTTCGGACACGATGGGAGCGACCAGAACTTGCATCAGACGACCTTCGTCAAACTTGAGTGTGCTCATGCGAACATCTCCTTGAGTTTGTCGATTGCACCCTTGGTGACGAGCACTTTCTTGAAACGCACCAGCGACACGGGATCGGCGTAACGGGGCTCAACGACGAGCACGTTCACCAGATTGCGCGAGGCCAGGTACAGGTTTTCGTCCACTTCGTCGGCAATCACCATCACCGATTGCAGGTTCATCGCCTTGAACTTGTCGGCCAGGACCTTGGTCTTGGGTGAGTCAAGCTTCAGCGAGTCGACCACAGCCAGACGACCTTCGCGGGCCAGCTGCGACAAGATGGCTGACATACCGGCGCGGTACATCTTCTTGTTGATCTTCTGCGTGAAATTTTCGTCAGGCATGTTCGGGAAAATCCGACCGCCCCCGCGCCACAGTGGCGAGGAAGTCATACCTGCACGTGCGTTACCCGTACCCTTTTGCTTGAAAGGCTTCTTGGTCGAGTGACGGACTTGCTCGCGGTCCTTCTGGGCGCGAGTGCCTTGGCGTGCGTTGGCCTGATAGGCCACCACGATCTGGTGCACCAGATCTTCGTTGTATTCACGACCGAACACGGTTTCGGGAACATCCAGCTTGGATGCGCCTTGGCCTTGGTCATTCAGGAGTTCGAGCTGCATTAGTTCGCTCCTTTGGAGGCTTTGGCCTTGATGGCGGGACGCACGGTTACGAACCCACCCTTGGAGCCCGGAATCGCGCCCTTGATCAAGAGCAGTTGACGCGCTTCGTCGATGCGGATGACATCGAGGTTTTGCGTGGTCTTGGTGACATCGCCGAGGTGGCCCGTCATGCGCTTGCCGGGGAACACGCGACCGGGGTCTTGTGCCATACCGATCGAGCCAGGCACGTTGTGCGAACGGCTGTTACCGTGCGACGCGCGCTGCGAGCTCATGTTGTGACGCTTGATGGTACCGGCGTAGCCCTTACCGATGGAGGTGCCTTGCACGTCGACCTTTTGGCCCACGGCAAACACATCAGCCACCGGCACTGCAGCACCTGCGGCGTACTTGCCGGCGGTTTCTGCGGTCACGCGGAATTCCTGGATGATTTCACCGGCTTCCACACCTGCCTTAGCAAGGTGGCCGGCTTCTGGCTTGGTCACGCGCGATGCTTTGCGCGAACCGAACGTGACCTGCAGGGCCACGTAGCCATCGTTCTCTTGGGTTTTGACCTGGGTAACGCGGTTGTTGGACACATCCACCACCGTGACAGGCACTGCGTCCCCATCATCGGTGAACAGACGCATCATGCCCACTTTGCGACCCAGCAACCCGAGGGAGTTGCTCAGACTCATTTGTTTCTCCAAAACTTCCACCGCCGCAACTTCAATTGGCCACGGCGTTGCACTCGCGTGCATGAAAGAGGGTTATTAAAACTCCACCCACCGACGCGCGAAAACGCACGCAAATTAGGCGAAGCCCTAAAGTATAACGCGAACCGCTTTTTCAAGCAAGTTCGCGTTATGTCAGTCACCACAAGGCGGAGGAGCCCGCCTTGCAGCAGCTACGGCTACATCACTGCAGCTTGATTTCGACGTCCACGCCAGCGGGCAGGTCGAGCTTCATCAGGGCGTCCACGGTCTTGTCCGTAGGGTCCACGATGTCCATCAGACGCTGGTGCGTGCGGATTTCGAGCTGGTCGCGGCTGGTCTTGTTGACGTGGGGCGAACGCAGGATGTCGAAACGCTTCATGCGCGTCGGCAGGGGCACGGGACCCTTGACGATGGCGCCGGTGCGCTTGGCGGTGTCAACGATCTCGGCAGCGGACTGGTCGATCAGCTTGTAGTCAAACGCCTTCAGGCGGATGCGGATTTTTTGCTTGGACATGGCAAGTTCCTTTTCTGCTTATGAATTAAGCAATGATCTTGGCCACGACGCCAGCGCCCACGGTGCGGCCGCCTTCGCGGATAGCGAAGCGCAGACCTTCTTCCATGGCGATGGGGTTGATCAGCTTCACAGTGATCGACACGTTGTCACCAGGCATGACCATTTCCTTGTCGGCTGGCAGCTCGATGGCGCCAGTCACGTCGGTCGTGCGGAAGTAGAACTGGGGACGGTAGTTGTTGAAGAAAGGAGTGTGGCGGCCGCCTTCGTCCTTGCTCAGCACATACACCTCAGCCGTGAAGTGGGTGTGGGGCTTGATCGAGCCGGGCTTGCACAGCACTTGGCCGCGCTCCACGTCTTCGCGCTTGGTACCGCGCAGCAGCAGGCCGACGTTGTCGCCAGCTTGGCCTTGGTCCAGCAGCTTGCGGAACATTTCCACGCCGGTGCAGGTGGTCTTTTGCGTGTCGCGGATACCCACGATTTCGATTTCTTCGCCGACCTTGATGATGCCGCGTTCCACGCGGCCGGTCACCACGGTGCCGCGGCCGGAGATGGAGAACACGTCTTCCACAGGCATCAGGAAGGCGCCGTCCACAGCGCGCTCAGGCGTGGGGATGTAGGTGTCCAGGGCTTCGGCCAGCTTCATGATGGCTTCTTCACCCAGCTTGCCCTTGTCGCCTTCCAGGGCGAGCTTGGCGGAGCCACGGATGATGGGGGTGTCGTCGCCTGGGAAGTCGTACTTGTCCAGGAGTTCGCGCACTTCCATTTCGACGAGTTCCAGCAGTTCTTCGTCGTCCACCATGTCGCACTTGTTCAGGAACACGATGATGTAAGGCACGCCCACTTGGCGGGCCAGCAGGATGTGCTCACGGGTCTGGGGCATGGGGCCGTCAGCAGCGGAGCAAACCAGGATAGCGCCGTCCATCTGGGCAGCGCCGGTGATCATGTTCTTCACATAGTCGGCGTGGCCGGGGCAGTCCACGTGGGCGTAGTGGCGGTTGGCCGTTTCGTATTCCACGTGGGCGGTGTTGATCGTGATACCGCGGGCCTTTTCTTCGGGCGCAGCGTCGATCTGGTCGTAGGCCTTGGCTTCGCCGCCGAACTTGGAGGACAGCACCGTGGCGATAGCCGCCGTCAGCGTCGTCTTGCCATGGTCCACGTGACCGATCGTGCCCACGTTCACGTGGGGCTTGGTGCGTTCAAACTTACCTTTTGCCATTTCAATTCTCCAAAGAGCAATCCCTGTGTAGTGGTTTTACGTCTGCATCTGGTTGCTGATTCACTCCGCACAGGGAACAGAGTGGCACCGGATCGCAGACAAAACAAAGCCCGGACCAAAACGGCCCGGGCGAAATGCTTAATTACTTGGCGCGTGCTGCCATGATGGCTTCAGACACGTTGCGAGGTGCTTCGCTGTAGTGCTTGAATTCCATCGTGTAGGTGGCGCGACCTTGCGACATGGAGCGCAGTGTCGTGGAGTAGCCGAACATTTCGGACAGGGGCACTTCAGCCTTGATGGCCTTGCCGCCACCGACCATGTCGTCCATGCCTTGCACCATGCCGCGACGGCTGGACAGGTCACCCATCACGTTACCGGCGTAGTCTTCAGGCGTTTCCACTTCCACGGCCATCATGGGTTCCAGAATGACCGGACCGGCCTTCTTGCAACCTTCCTTGAAGCCGAAGATGGCAGCCATCTTGAACGCCAGTTCGTTCGAGTCCACATCGTGGTACGAACCGAAGTGCAGCGTGACCTTGACGTCCACCACGGGGTAACCAGCCAGCACGCCTTGCGTCACGGCTTCGTTGATACCCTTTTCCACCGCTGGGATGAATTCGCGAGGCACCACACCGCCCTTGATCGCGTCCACAAACTCGATGCCCTTGCCGGCTTCGTTGGGTTCGATCTTGAGCACAACGTGACCGTACTGGCCCTTACCACCGGACTGGCGCACGAACTTGCCTTCGGCTTCTTCCACCGTCTTGCGGATGGTTTCGCGGTAGGCCACCTGGGGCTTGCCCACGTTGGCTTCCACGCCGAATTCACGCTTCATGCGGTCCACGATGATTTCGAGGTGCAGCTCGCCCATACCACCGATGATGGTCTGGCCGGATTCTTCGTCGGTCTGCACGCGGAACGATGGATCTTCTGCAGCCAGGCGCGACAGGGCGATGCCCATCTTTTCCTGGTCGGCCTTGGACTTGGGTTCCACAGCCTGACGGATCACGGGCTCGGGGAACACCATGCGCTCCAGCGTCACCACAGCGGCGGGATCACACAGGGTTTCACCCGTGGTCACGTCCTTCAGGCCCACGCAAGCAGCGATGTCACCGGCGCGGATTTCGTCCACTTCCTGGCGCTCGTTGGCGTGCATCTGCACGATACGGCCGATACGCTCCTTCTTGCCACGCACGGGGTTGTACACGGTGTCGCCCTTGGAGAGAACGCCGGAGTACACACGCACGAACGTCAGCTGACCCACGAACGGGTCGGTCATCAGCTTGAACGCCAGGGCCGAGAACTTCTCGTTGTCGTCCGCCTTGCGGGTGACTTCCTTGTCGTCTTCGTCGAAGCCGGGCACGGGAGGCACATCCAGGGGCGAAGGCATGAGTTCGATCACGGCGTCCAGCATGCGCTGCACACCCTTGTTCTTGAACGCCGTCCCGCACAGCATGGGCTGGATTTCGCCGTTGATGGTGCGCGTACGCAGGCCTTGGGTGATCTCTTCTTCCGACAGATCGCCCTCTTCCAGGTACTTGTTCATCAGGTCTTCAGAGGCTTCAGCAGCCGCTTCGACCATCTTTTCGCGCCATTCCTTGGCCACTTCGACCAGGTCAGCCGGGATGTCTTCGAAGGTGAACTTCATGCCCTGGGATGCTTCGTCCCAGATGATGGCCTTCATCTTGCGCAGGTCGACCACGCCCTTGAAGTTGTCTTCAGCACCGATCGGGATCACGATAGGCACAGGGTTGGCCTTCAGGCGCAGCTTCATCTGGTCCACGACCTTGAAGAAGTTGGCACCGGTACGGTCCATCTTGTTCACAAAGGCCAGACGTGGCACCTTGTACTTGTTGGCCTGGCGCCAGACGGTTTCCGACTGGGGCTGCACGCCACCCACGGCGCAGTACACCATGCAGGCGCCGTCCAGCACGCGCATGGAACGCTCCACTTCAATCGTGAAGTCCACGTGGCCGGGGGTGTCGATGATGTTGATGCGGTGCTCGGGGAAGGACATGTCCATGCCCTTCCAGAAGCAGGTGGTGGCCGCCGAGGTAATCGTGATGCCACGCTCTTGCTCTTGCTCCATCCAGTCCATGGTGGCCGCGCCGTCGTGCACTTCACCAATCTTGTGGTTCACGCCGGTGTAGAAAAGAATACGCTCGGTTGTGGTGGTCTTGCCAGCGTCAATGTGGGCCGAGATACCGATATTGCGGTAACGCTCGAGGGGGGTCTTGCGAGCCATGGTGGATCCTTGGATGGTTCGTGTTTTCGGGGGCGGGCCCAGCATTCTGGCGCTGCAACCCGTCAATTTTGTGACTGCCTGAAATCGACACAAGGCTGCAGGCAAAACGCCAGCAGCCTTGGGCCTATATCAGGGCAAATCCGCGTTTTAGAAGCGGAAGTGGCTGAATGCCTTGTTGGCTTCGGCCATGCGGTGCACTTCGTCACGCTTCTTCATGGCGCCGCCACGGCCTTCGGTGGCTTCCAGCAGTTCGTTGGCCAGGCGTTGGGCCATCGACTTTTCACCGCGCTTGCGGGCGGCTTCCTTGATCCAGCGCATGGACAGGGCCAGACGACGGACGGGACGCACTTCCACAGGCACCTGGTAGTTGGCACCGCCCACGCGGCGGGACTTCACTTCCACCATGGGCTTCACGTTGTTGATGGCAACGGTGAAGGCTTCCAGAGGGTCCTTATCGGGGTGCTTCTTCTCGATCAGTTCCAGGGCGCCGTAAATGATGCGCTCTGCAACTGCCTTCTTGCCGCCTTCCATGATCACGTTCATGAATTTGGACAGCTCTACATTGCCGAACTTGGGATCCGGCAGGATTTCACGTTTGGGGACTTCGCGACGACGTGGCATTTTTTACCTCTATCTTTGCTTCAGTTGGCATCTTTTCAGACACCGCGAGAGCCAATCTCTGGACTCCCACTTACTCGACCCGCGCAGAACACCTGCGTTTGGGGTCACTACGCTGCCACTCCGCGCCACGCGGAAAAACAGCACCGAAAATTCTTCAGACCGAAAGGACCAGGGCTTACTTGGCCTTTGGCTTCTTCGCGCCGTACTTGGAGCGGGCTTGCTTGCGGTCTTTCACGCCTTGCAAGTCCAGCGAACCACGCACGATGTGGTAACGCACACCTGGCAAGTCCTTCACACGACCGCCGCGAACCAGCACCACGCTGTGTTCCTGCAGGTTGTGGCCTTCACCGCCGATGTAGGAGATGACCTCAAAACCGTTGGTCAGGCGCACCTTGGCAACCTTACGCAGAGCGGAGTTAGGCTTCTTGGGCGTCGTGGTGTACACACGGGTGCACACGCCACGGCGCTGTGGAGAGTTTTCCATCGCAGGGCTCTTGGACTTGGTCTTTTCGACCTCGCGCCCCTGACGGACCAGTTGATTAATGGTTGGCATGAAATACGTCCCTAAACGTGAATTTGCTTCGTGAAAGCGAAAACGTGAATCCCTTCGGAAATTCCGAAAAGCCTTCTAATGTAGCAGGATGCCCCCTCGAAGGCAAGCCTGCTGCGGCTTGCGGGGCCCCAGGGCACCTGCTGCGATTCCGTTAACTGGCAGGTGTTGGCTGCAAAAATGGAGGTCAAAACCAGGCCCGGCGCTTGCCGGACCTGCGCAGCCAGCTATGGTTTCAGAAGTGCCCTCTTAATTTCGGCAATCCAGTCTTACTTGATCCAGAGGCGGATGGCGTCCCATGCACGGCCCAGGATGCCGGCCTGCTCCACGGCCTCCAGCGCCACCAGAGGCACTTCGCCGATGGACTGGTCGCCCAGCATGACCTTGAGGGTACCGATGGCCTGGCCCTTGGTGTAGGGCGCCACGAGCGGATCGGGGCGGGCGATCTGGGTGGTGATCTTGCCGGCGCTGCCGGACGGCACCGCCACCACGATGGCTTCTTCGCGCCCGATCTTGAGGGTGCTTGCAGTGCCCTTCCAGACGGCAGGTGTCGCCACCGGCTTGCCTGCGTCAAACAACTTGACCGCCTCGAACGCGGTGTAGCCCCAGTTCAGCAGCTTCTGGCTTTCGTTCGCGCGCGCGTTTTCGCTCGCGGCACCCAGCACGATGGACAGCAGGCGGCGCTGGCCCACACCGGGGAATTCACGCTTGGACGTGGCCACCAGACAGTAGCCCGCAGCGGCGGTGTGGCCGGTCTTGAGGCCGTCCACCGTGGGGTCGCGGAACAGCAGCGAATTGCGGTTGCTGCCGTTCGATGCCGGGGTGCCGGGGTAGCTGTACTGCTTGGTGGAGTAGTAGTGCATGTACTCCGGGAAGTCCTTCATCAGCCGCATCGCCAGCACGGAGAGGTCGCGCGCCGTGGTGGTGTGGCCGGGCTCGGTCAGGCCTTCGGGGTTCTTGTAGCTCGTGCCTTTCATGCCCAGCGCCTGCGCCTGGTCGTTCATGAGCTTGACGAAGTTCTCGGCCGTGCCGCCCACGCCTTCGGCCAGGGCCATGGTGGCGTCGTTGCCGGACTGCACGATCATGCCCTTGATCAGGTCTTCAACCGGCACCTGCATCTTGGGGTCGATGAACATGCGCGAGCCGGGCATCTTCCAGGCGCGCACGCTCACGGGCAGCTTCTGGTCCAGCGAGATCTTCTTGGAGCGCAGCGCATCAAACACGAGGTAGCCCGTCATGAGCTTGGTGAGCGAGGCCTGCTCTACCGGCGCGTCGATGTCCTTGGCGGCCAGCACCTGGTTGGCAGTGACATCCACCAGCATGTAGGTGCGCGCGGCGATTTCGGGGGGCTGGGGCGCCTGGGCAAAAGCGCCAAAGGCAGCCGGGGCCACCGCAGCAAAGACGGCCAGGGATCGCAACGCAGACAGGATTCGTTTCATGGGGCAGGAGGGGGCTGGAGAGGCTCGAAAAAAGGGTGGGAGGAAAGGCAGGAGAGGGAGGACGACAGACGGCCGGAGCCGGTCCGGGCGGCGCCCCTCAGGCGCCCGATTGCAGGTGGCGGACCACCAGGTTCTTCAGAAGCGGCAATTGTCCGTGAAAGAAATGACCGCCTGCGGGGACAACTGTGACAGGCAGTATTTGGGGCCGGGCCCAGTCCATCACAGCCGACAGTGGCACGGTGTCGTCCTGCTCGCCGTGCACGACCAGCGTGTGCAGGTGGGCGTCGGGCGGCACCGGGGCCACCGTGAAGCGGCTGGCGGCCGTGCCGACCAGCACGGCCTTTTCCACGCGCTGCGTGGGCCAGAGGGCCTCCAGGGCGTGGCTGGTGACAAACGCCCCGAAAGAAAACCCCGCCAGCGCCAGGGGTTGGCCCACAGCGGCGGGAGCCACCTGCTCCACCACGGCCAGCAGGTCCTGCAACTCGCCCCGGCCCTCGTCGTACACGCCAGCCGTGGCGCCCACGCCGCGGAAGTTGAAGCGCACCGCCGTCCAGCCACACTGCACAAACGCGCGCGCCAGGGTCTGCACCACCTTGTTGTCCATGGTGCCGCCAAACAGCGGATGGGGGTGGGCAATGATGGCGATGCCACGGGGCGCCGCGCCATCGGCCAGGGTGGCGCTGTCGCGCACGGCCTCGATGGCGCCTGCGGGGCCGGACAGGGTCAGGCGTTCGGTCTGGGCATTCACGGATTTGCTACTCAATCAATAGCAGCAGGGGCATGATCCACTATCGCCTGCTGCCAAAATCGTTCCAAGACAGGGATGGAGCCGCGCTCAGCGGCCAAGTTCCGCTGGCGTGACCAGGCGTTCCACCACCTGGCCGTTCTTGAGGTGCGATTCGACGATTTCGTCGATGTCCGCCGCGTCCACATAGGTGTACCAGGTGCCTTCGGGGTAGACCACGGCCACGGGGCCTCCCGCGCAGCGGTCCAGGCAACCGGCCTTGTTCACACGCACCTTGCCGGCACCCGCCAGCCCGGCGGCCTTGACCTGGGCCTTGCAGCGGTCAAAACCCGCCTGTGCGTTGTGGTGCGCGCAGCTGTCTTCCCCGTTGGTGCGCTCGTTGAGGCAGAAGAAGATGTGGCGCTGGTAGTAACCGGGCGCTGCGGCCGGTGCGGAAGGGGTGTCGCTCATCCCCGCATTTTAAGGACACCCACCTTCCAGACCGGGCGGAGCGCAGCCCCAAACCCCTGCGTGGCCGCATAGAACGCCGGAGGCGATTGCCCGGTGAATCAGACTCCAGCGTCGCGCCGCGACACCCGAAACACCACGTACAGCAGCGTAACATAGGGCCACAACCAGCCCAGCCACTGGCCCAGGCCATAAAAGCGGATGAACCGGCCCTGCTCCCAGATCTGCAGGGTCTGGGCAAAGTAGGCGCTGGTGGGCGCCTGGTTCAGCAGCGCCAGGTGCCAGGTCAGCGCCAGCAGCAGCACGGCAGCGCAGGCCCGGCGCGGCAGGGCCAGCATCAACAGGGCCAGCCCCAGCGCTGCCCACACGCCCACGCGCACAGGCAGGTCCATCCACTCCCAGGCGTGCACGGGGCCCCAACTGAGTGCGGCCGACAGTGCGGTCAGCACGATGCCCACCCCCACCACCGCCAGCGCAAACAGGGCGCGCCGCCCCATCTGGCGGATCACGCAATACCCCAGCAGGCAGGGAATCAGCAACCCCAGGGTGACGCAGAGCAGCTCGCCGCTGGGCGACAGCGGGTCCAACTCGGTCTCGCGCAGGGGCAGCCATTCCAGGAACGGCGTATCGGCCAGCAGGTCGATGAGTGCGGCCTCCAGCCGCTCCAGCACCTGGCCCAGGCCAAAAGGTACCGCCGCCGGAAACAGCAGCGCCAGCGGCCACAGCGCCAGCAGCACCATGCCGCCCGACGCGTCGGACACGAACCAGCGCGCCCTGAAGTCGCTCCAGCGGTCCAGCGCGCCCAGCCGCTCCAGCAGTGCGGCACTCAGCGCACCGGCCAGCGTGCCCAGCGCGTTGAGCACTAGGTCCAGGTTGGAAGGCACGCGCCGGGGCAGGTAGATCTGCAGAAACTCCATGCACAGCGACAGCAGCGTGCCCCCCAGCGTGGCCAGCGCCACCGCCCACAGCACATGCCGCCAGCCCGAGCGCAACAGGCCCAGCACCAGCAGGAAGCCCAGGGGCGCGTAGCCCACGATGTTGGTCACCACGTCAAACCCCGTCCAGTAAGGCGGGGGGATCCGTGCAAACAAAAAGACCAGGGGGTCGATGCCCTGTTCGCGCCACCCGTCAAACGGGAACAGGCTGGCAAAAACGATCAGCGCCGTGTACGTCAGCGCGAGCGGCCAGGCAGAGGTTTTGTGCATGCGCCCTCTGCGTCTCCGTCAGAAGGGTTTGACCACCACCAGCACCACGGCCACCAGCAGCAGCAGCACCGGCGCTTCGTTGAACCAGCGGAACCACACATGGCTGCGGCGGCTGGTGCCGTCGGCCAGCTTGCGCAGCAGCACGCTGCACGCGTGGTGGTAGCCGATGACCAGCACCACCACGGCCAGCTTGGCATGCATCCAGCCATTGCCCGGGCCCCGGCCGATGCCGTAGCCCAGCCACAGCCACAGCCCCA
This sequence comes from Acidovorax sp. M14, assembly GCF_049331375.1. NCBI lineage: Bacteria > Pseudomonadati > Pseudomonadota > Betaproteobacteria > Burkholderiales > Comamonadaceae > Acidovorax > Acidovorax sp. M14. The sequence goes on along the minus strand of NZ_CP186263.1, from coordinate 375,228 downwards.
GCGCAATGGCGGGCACAGCCAGCAGGGTGGTAAAGCGCATCAGCTTGCGCGCCATGAGCAGCAGGCGGTCGCGCTCGGCGGCCGAGCCGGGCGCCACCATCGCCAGGTTGACGAAGATGCGCGGCAAATAGAACAGGCCCGCAAACCAGCTGGCCACGAAAACGATGTGAAAGGCTTTGACCCAGAGCATGGGGGCAGTTTACGGGCCTACGCCACTCTGACGGGACAACCCCAAAAAAAAGCCCGGCAGATCCGCCGGGCCGGGAAAGCCTGTGCCGCATCGCTGCAGCCCAGGTCCCGCTCAGGGAGGAAAAGCGGGGGGCGGCAAGCCGCCCGGCCCCAATCTAGCACTGGGCCTGGGCGGTTACAAGCGGCTTTTCCACAGCGCGCCCGAAGCGCCAACCACCGCCGCCCGTCCTCCTGCCACCGGGGCGCGAGCCGGTGCACAGCGCCACAGGGAGGGATTCATAATCCGATGATGCACCTCCAAAGCCCTGCCCCCTTCCCCCAGAACCGCCCCCGCCGCCTGCGCCGCGATGCCTTCACCCGCCGCCTGGTGCGCGAGAACGTGGTCACCGCCGACGACCTGATCTACCCCGTGTTTGTGCACGAGGGCACCGACCGCAGCGAGGCCGTGACCTCCATGCCCGGCGTGGACCGCCTGAGCCTGGACCTGCTGCTGCCCGTGGCCGAAGACTGCGTGAAGCTGGGCATCCCGGTGCTGGCGCTGTTCCCGGCAATTGACCCGTCGCTCAAGACGCCCGACGGCAAGGAAGCCCTGAACCCCAACGGCCTGATCCCGCGCGTGGTGCGGGCACTCAAGAAAGAATTTCCCGACCTGGGCGTGATGACCGATGTGGCGCTGGACCCCTACACCAGCCACGGCCAGGACGGCGTGCTGGACGAGACCGGCTACATCATCAACGACGAGACGGTGGAAATCCTCACCGGTCAGGCGCTCACGCATGCCGAGGCGGGCGTGGACATCGTCGCGCCCAGCGACATGATGGATGGCCGCATCGGCGCCATCCGCGAGGCGCTGGAGGTGCAGGGCCACATCCACACCCGCATCATGGCCTACAGCGCCAAATACGCCAGCGCCTTCTACGGCCCGTTCCGCGACGCTGTGGGCACGCGCGGCGCTTTAGGCAAGGCCGACAAGAACGTGTACCAGATGGACCCCGGCAACAGCGACGAGGCCCTGCGCGAGGTGGCCATCGACATCGCCGAAGGCGCCGACATGGTGATGGTGAAACCCGGCATGCCCTACCTCGATATCGTGCGCCGCGTGAAGGACGAGTTCAAGGTGCCCACCTTCGCCTACCAGGTGAGCGGCGAGTACGCCATGATCAAAGCCGCCGCCGCCAACGGCTGGCTGGACCACGATGCCGTGATGATGGAAAGCCTGCTGGCCTTCAAGCGCGCTGGCGCCGACGGTGTGCTGACCTACTTTGCGCGCGACGTGGCACGCAAGCTACAAAAATAATAGCTGCCAGCTTATATTCCACTAACGCCACGGGCGCTTTTGACTGAAAACGGTGTCCATGCGCATCTTTCACATCCACAGCAGCGGCGTGCAGGAGCTGACCGCCCTGCCCGCCCAGATGCCGGCGCAGGGCTTTCTATGGGTGGCCTGCGCCCGCCCGGCCTTCCAGGCGCGGCTGGCCGAGATCCAGGGCCGCCTGCAGGCGCTGATCGGGCTGCAGCTGGTGGACCTGCATGTGTCCGACCTGCTCAACGCGCAGCTGCCCTCGCACTACGACTACACCTCGCAGTACGACCTGCTGGTGTTCCGCCGCCTGGCCACGGTGCAGGGCGATGCTGCGCCGCCCGAGCAGCTGGTGACGGCCGCACCCGCCGCACCGGCCGTGGCTACTGAGCCCGACAACCCCCACGCCCCCGCCAAGCGCAGCGGCCCGCCCGTGCTGCGGCGCATCGACACCAGCCCCGTGGGGTTTGCGGTGTTCGACCAGCTGCTGCTGACCGTGCACCCCACCGACTGCGCGGTACGCGATGCCTACGCGACGCGGCTGCTGGCGGCCACCCCGGCCAATGGCAACGGAAATAGCAATGGCACCAACGCCACCGCCAGCCATGCTGCCGCCCACGGCAATGCCCACGCGGGCCCCGGCATGGGCGAAGGCCGCAGCAGCCCCATCTCGGGCGCACGCCTGCCCACCAGCCCGGCCGACCTGATGCTGCGCGTGGTCAACCAGATGGTGGACGGCTACCTGGACCTGCGCCGCGAGCTCACCCGCCAGCTGGACCACTGGCAGACCGAGCTGCTCAAGCCCCGCGCGCGGTACGTGAACTGGACCTCGCTGCTCGAAGCGCGCCTGTCGCTGCACATGCTCGACGAGATCTGCGAAGACCAGCGCACCGCCGTGCAGGACTGGATCGACGCGCTGGAAACCTGGGCCCTGCCCGACACCCCCACCGGCCTGCGCGAGCTGGACCTGCTCAAGGTGCGCAGCCGCGACGTGCTGGAGCACATTGAGCGCGTGGTGCACCACGTGCGGCGCCTGGAGCAGAGCACCGAAACTGCCGTGCAGATGCACTTCTCGGTGCAGAGCAACCGCACCAACGACATCATGCGCACCCTCACGGCGCTCACAGCCGTGTTTTTGCCGCTGAACCTGATCGCGGGCATTTTCGGAATGAACTTCGAGTTCATCCCGCTGGTGCACAAGGCCGATGGGTTCTGGTGGGCCATGGGGTCGATGGTGTTCATCGCGGTGGCCCTGGTGCTGCTGTTCTGGCGCAAGCGGTATCTGGCGAGGACGCGGTGACATCCCCCTGAGGCGCTAAGCGCCTTCCCCCTTCTCTCGACTCGCTGGCGCGATTCGGGAAGGGGGACACCGCCAGTGCGGCGGGGCGGCCCTTGCACGGCGGTCGCCGGTAGGGGCTGCGCCGGGTTCAACGGCTGCCAGCTAGAAGGCAGCCAGGGCACAAGCCTCCATACCCCAGCGATGGCCCACTCACGGCCGGGCCACCCCAAACAGCCCCGCCGCGTTGTCCCACGCCACCTTGCGCGCCACATCGGCGGGCAGGCCGCCCAGCCACTGGCGGTAGCCCTGCATCAGGCTTTCGTAGTGCTGCCAGCGCTGGTTGACCCAGGTGTCCGAGCCGATCACAAAGCGTGTGGGGTACTTGAGCAGCAGCGCGCGCCAGGCGGGGCACAGCTGGTTGTCGTCGCACACCAGGCCGGGGCGGTACGAGAGTTCGCCCACCAGGCCGGGGTAGCGGGCCATCAGGGCGTCCACCCGCTCCACCGGCGCGCCGCCAATGCCGGTGTGGGCCCAGATCAGCCGGGCCTTCTGGCCCTTGGACGGGGTGTTGGCCATCAGCAGGTCGATGGCGGTGTCGTCCACATGGGCCAGCACCACCAGGTCCCGCTGCTCGGCCAGGGCCATGAGCTTTTTGGCCACGGGGCCGTTGGCGTTGGCGCTGTCGTACAGGTGGAATTCGCCCAGGCCCCGGTAGGGGCCGGCGGGCGTGCCCCGGGCCAGTTCGGTCTGCACCATGTCGTAGATGGTGTCGTCGGCAAACCAGCCGGTGTAGTCGGCGCGGTTGCGGTACAGCCGCACAAACGGCACCACCGTCACGCCGGCCTCGCGGGTCTGCGGCAGGCCCGCCAGCGTGAGCGACCCGGCATTGGGCCGCGAGTTGGCCACGATGGCGCGCACGCCGCTGGCCTTCATGCGCGCCAGCACGTCGGCAGGTGGGTGCGGGCCTGCTTTGCCGTCCCAGGCTTCCTCGTTGTAGTGCAGGTGGGCGTCGAACAGGGGGCCGGTGTAGTCGGCCGCATGGACACTAGCGCACAACGCTATCAAACCCATAGCTGCCAGCGCATGACGGACTAGCGCTTGGGGCCAAAAACGCCTGAAATCCGCCATGATCACCCCCGTTGGTCGTTCGCTATCGTGTCGCGGTCACTGGGGCGGTCTCAGCCCAGGTGCTTGGCAAAAAAGGCCAGGGTGCGCTCGCGGGCCGTGTTGGCGGCGGCCTCATCGTAGCTGCCGCGCTGGTCGCAGTTGAAGCCGTGGTCGGCGGCGTACACATGCACTTCGACCTCCGGGTGGGCCTTGCCAAAGGCCTGCACGCTGTCGAGCGGAATCCAGTGGTCACGCTCGCCAAAGTGGGCCAGCACCGGCACCTTGGGGGTGCGGGCCACTTCTTCCGGCGTGGTCACGCCACCGCCGTAGTACGGCACGGCGGCCGACAGGCCCTGCAGCAGGCAGGCTGAGCGCCAGGTCAGCAGGCCGCCCCAGCAGTAGCCCACGATGCCCACCTTGCCGCCGCTTTGCTGCGCGGCGTAGTCGATGGCGGCCTGGATGTCGGGCAGCACGCCCGGGGCAGGCAGGGCCTCGACCGCGGCCTTCAGGCCCATGCCGGCCTGCATGTCGTCACCGGTGTAGCCCAGCTCCACCCCCTGCTGGACGCGGTGGAAGGTGGAGGGCGCCACGGCCAGGTAGCCGCTGGCGGCGTAGCGGTCGGCCACTGAACGGATGTGCGAGTTCACGCCAAAAATCTCTTGCAGCACCACCACGGCGCCACGGGGGGTGCCTTCGGGCTTGGCGACCCAGGCGGGGGCCACAAAACCGTCACTCGATGTCAGATCAACAAACTGTCCCATGCTGAATGCTCCTTTGCTTTGGTAAATATGGCGCGTGAATGGGCCGCAATAGGGCCGCAATATCGGCCAGGACGCTGCGCGGCGCAGCGGGGCGCAGAACCTGTTCCAATGCGCCATTCTTGCAGGAGACCCCACCCCATGGAGAAGATCGCACTAATCACCGGCGCCAGCCGGGGCATTGGCGCCGCCACCGCACGGCTGGCCGCAAAACATGGCTGGGCCGTGGCCGTCAACTACCTCGCCAACGAGGCCGCCGCGCAGAGCGTGGTCGATGCCATCCGGGCAGACGGCGGCACCGCCATCACCGTGCAGGCCGATGTGGCGAACGAGGACGACATCCTGGCCATGTTCCAGGCGGTGGACACGCAGCTGGGCCGCATCAGCGCCCTGGTCAACAACGCCGGGGTGGTGGACGTGACCGCCCGGGTGGACGAAATGAGCACCGAGCGCCTGCGCCGCATGTTCGACACCAACGTGATCGGCAGCATCGTCTGCGCCCGCGAAGCCGTGTGGCGCATGAGCACGCGCCACGGCGGCAGCGGCGGTGCCATCGTCAATGTGTCCAGCGCCGCCTCGCGCCTGGGCTCGGCCCATCAGTATGTGGACTACGCGGCGGCCAAGGGCGCCATCGACACCTTCACCATCGGCCTGGCGCGCGAGGTGGCGGCCGAGGGCATCCGTGTGAACGCCGTGCGTCCGGGCCTGATCGAGACCGACATCCACGCCAGCGGCGGCCTGCCCGACCGCGTGCGCGACCTCTCGCACCAGGTGCCCATGCAGCGCGGCGGCACGGCCGACGAGGTGGCCGAGGCCATCGTCTGGCTGATGTCGCCCGCAGCGAGCTACACCACAGCCACCTTGATGGATGTGTCGGGCGGGCGCTAGGGGCACAAAAGGCCCAGCCCCACCCCGTAGCAGGCACGCTGCAGCGCAGCATGCCTGAGTGCCAAACGGCGCAGAAAACACCGCATACTCGCCCACAGCCCGGGCTGCGCCACACTCATCTGCCGTTGACCTGAGCCCCCCCCGAAGAACCACCCTGCCCACTTGCCCTTGGGAGCGCCCTGATGGACCTCAAACCCCTGATCACCCTGCTGGCCATCGTGAACCCGCTGGCCATCGTGCCGTTCTTCATCCACTACACGCAGGGCTTCTCGTACCCGCAACGGCGCCGCACCATCCAGGTGGCCAGCTTCAGCGTGTTCTGCGTGATTGCGGCCTGCGCGCTGCTGGGCCTGCAGATCCTCGACTTCTTCAACATCTCGCTGCAGAGCTTCCAGGTGGGCGGCGGCATGCTGCTGCTCATCAGCGCGATGAACATGCTCAACGCCCAGCCCGCCGAGGCCAAGCCCAGCACCAACGAGTTTGAAGAAGGCGCCGAAAAGGCCGCCGCCGGCAGCAGCATTGCCGTGGTGCCGCTCACCATCCCGCTGCTCACCGGCCCGGCCAGCATGTCCACCGTGGTGATTTATGCCGACCGCGCGCAGACCTTCTGGCAGCACGCCGCGCTGGTGGGCTACGGCGTGGTCATCGCGCTGGCCACGGCCGTGTGTTTTGCGCTGGCCGACCCCATTGCGCGCGTGCTGGGCAAGACCGGCATCAACGTGATGACCCGGCTCATGGGCCTGATCCTGGCCGCGCTGGCCGTGGAGGTGATGGCGGACGGGCTGGGCAAGATTTTCCCCATCCTCGTCGCGCGCTGACCGCCCATGTCTGCCCGCCTGCTGCTGCTCGAAGACGACCCCGCCATCGCCCGCACCGTGGCCTACGCGCTGGAGCGCGATGGCCTGACCGTCACTCACAGTCTGCTGGTGCATGACGCGCGCCAGCAGCTGCAGCGCACCCGTTTTGACCTGCTGGTGCTGGACGTGGGCCTGCCCGACGGCAGCGGTCTGGACCTGCTGCGCGATGTCCGCCATGCGCCGCCCACCGCCGCCCTGCCCGTGCTGATGCTCAGCGCCCACGGTGAAGAGATCGACCGCGTGCTGGGCCTGGAGCTGGGCGCGGACGACTACCTGACCAAACCCTTCAGCCCGCGCGAACTGGCCGCCCGCGTGAAGGCGCTGCTGCGCCGCGCGGGCCACGGCCACGGCCACGGCAATGGCAACGGCCACCCGGCAGCGCCCGCCGCCACGGCCGCCGCGCTGTTCCACGACGACGAGACGGGTCAGCGCATCAGCCTGCGTGGCCAGCCCCTGTCACTGACCCGGCGCGAGTACCGCCTGCTGTCCCACCTGCTGCGCGGCGCGGGCCGCATCCATTCGCGCGACGCCCTGCTGGCCGCCGCCTGGGGCGACGACAGCGAAAGCACCGACCGCACGGTGGACACCCACATCAAGACCCTGCGCGCCAAGCTGCGCGAGGTGGACCCGGCGCGCGAGTACATCAGCACCCACCGGGGCATGGGTTACTGCCTGGACATCTGAAGCCCAATTGGCTGCTGGCGCCCATCTGAAAAGCGCTGGCAGCTATTGTTTTTGAAGCAACGCACCATGCGCCTCGGCATCCGCCTGCTGTTCGCCTTCTTCCTCATCAACGGCATCGCCGCGTTCTTTGTGCTGCGCGTGTTCATGGCCGAGATCAAGCCCAGCGTGCGCGAGGTGATGGAAGACATGATGGTGGACACCGCCAACATCCTGGCCGAGCTGGCCAGCGAGGACCTGGCCGCCGGGCGGCTGGCGGCAGAGGCCAACAACAGCAGCGCCAGCCCGTTTGCGCAGCATGTGCGGCGCTACGCCACGCGCCCCATCGACGCGGCGATCTGGGGGTTTTCCAAGCAGTCGCTCGACTACCGCATCTACGTGACCGACACCACGGGTCGCGTGCTGTTCGACTCGGAAAACCGCGCCGTGGGCGCCGACTACTCGCGCTGGCGCGATGTGGCGCGCACGCTGCGCGGCGAGTACGGCGCACGCTCCACCCGCGATGTGGAGGACGACGACACCAGCGGCGTGATGCATGTGGCCGCGCCCATCTACGTGAATAGCCAGATCGCGGGCGTGCTGACCGTGGCCAAGCCCACGCGCACGGTGCAGCGCTTCATCGACCGGGCCGAGCGCAAGGTGTTCATGGGCGGGCTGTTGCTACTGGCGCTGTCGGCCGCTGTGGGCGTGGCGGTGACGCTGTGGATGGTGTGGAACGTGCGCCGCCTGCGCGACTACGCGCTGAGCGTGCAGGGCCCTGCCGATGGCGAGCGCCACGACCCGAACCTGCCACCTCCCACGGCACTGGCCGTGCCCGAGGTGCCCGGCGAGCTGGGTGACCTGGCCCGCGCCATGGACCGCATGCGCGCGCGGCTGGAGGGGCGCGACTACATCGAGGGTTATGTGCGCGCGCTCACGCACGAACTCAAAAGCCCCGTGGCCGCCATCCGGGGCGCGGGCGAGCTGCTGCACGACGAGCTGCCCGCCGCCGACCGCGCCGAATTTGCGACCCAGGTGGTGCAGCAGAGCGAGCGCCTGCAGCGCATCATCGACCGGCTGCTGGAGCTGTCCAAGCTGGAACAGCGCCAGCACGCCGAAGGCCGCGCGCCCGTGGCGCTGCATGACTGCGCCGAGGCCGCCATTGCCCAGACCCGCGCCCGCGCGGGGCAGCGCGGCATCACGTTGGCACTGGAAGGGCACGGCACCAGCGGCCCGTGGGAGGCCGAACTGGTGACGCTGGCGCTGACCAACCTGCTGGACAACGCGATCGACTTTGCGCCCGCCGGCAGCACGGTGCGGGTGGAACTGGACGGCGCCACGGTGGCCGTGCAGGACAGCGGCCCCGGCGTGCCCGACTACGCGCTGCCGCGCCTGGGCGAGCGCTTTTTCACCACCGCACGGCCGGGCGGCGAGCGCAGCGGATCGGGTCTGGGGCTGGCGATTGTGCAGCGCGTGATGGCGCTGCATGGCGGGCAGATGGTGGCACGCAACACGGCGCCGGGACTGCGGGTGGCGCTGGAGTTCCGCAGAGCCTAGACGGCGCAGGTCGGGAGGCGGGGCTGGGCCTGGAGAAATTCGACCAGATCGCCCACCGTGGTCACTTCGCCGAACAAAGGGTTGGCCGATGTGTCGGCCAGGCTGCGGCGGGCCCGCTGTGCCATGTCTGCGACCAGGTCATCCAGGTCGTCAGCGTCCAGACGCAGGTCGCTCTGCAGGTTGTCGGTCAATCTCAAAGGCACGGCAACTGCGGCAGACAGGCTGCGCTGAAGTTCCTCGTACACCGCGCGCACCACCCAGGTGTCCACCCGTCGGCAGTCGATGGAGCGGGCAAACTGGCAGATCGACTCCCCCGCCCGGCTTTGCGCCATGCGGGCCAGGCGCAAGGCCTCGCGCCGGCTCAGGACGGCCACCAGACTGCCGAGCGCCAGGAGCGAGCCGCCCACCGCCACGGGGTGCGTCCAGAACACGGCCATGAAGGCCACCGCCATCACGGCCAGAAAGCACCGCGCCGGCCAGCGCAAGGGCGGGCGGACAGCCACCGGGGGCATGAAGCGGGACGCTGTTTTTCGCATGGCACTCCCCAGGTGGATGACACAGGCGGTCGATTCTGCCAGTGCCCCACTTCGCACTTCATCGCCCTAACTTCACACCGCCTCCACTTCACACTGGCCTCACAAACTTCATAGCGCCCTCACAGCGCGCCACAACACTGCCCCCACAACAGTCACTTGTGGAGGATCTTTTGTTCAAACACCCCTTGTTCACCAAGCTGGCGGCGCTGACCGCCATCACCGTGTTGCTGCTCTTTGGCCTGGGCCTGATCGAAGACGTGGTGCGCGACCGGCTGCGCTACCGCAGCATCACCGCGCAAAGCGTGGCCGAGAGCCTGGCCGGGCCGCAGACGCTGATGGGCCCCATGATCCACAGCGCCTGCGTGGAAAGCTGGGATGAAGAAGTCGGCAAGGGCGACGAGCGCCGCATGGTCGAAAAGCGCCGCGAGTTCATCCTGACCGCTATGCCCGAACAGCTCAAGCTCACCACCGGCGCCGCGATGGAAGAACGCGCACGCGGCCTGCACAAGGTGAACACCTACAACCTCAAGGCCAACGTGACGGCGCAATGGGGTTCGCTGGCCAGCCTGCTGCCGCAGAGCAGCATGAAGAATTCGCGCATGCACTGCGGCGCGCCCATCGTGATGATGGCCGTGGGCGATGCACGCGGCATCCGCACCGCGCAGTTCACCATGGGCAGCCAGGCGCTGGCGCTCAAGCCCGGCACCTTCCACCCCATCTACAGCCGGGGCCTGCATGCGGTGCTGCCCGAATCCGTGCGTGGCAAGGCCGACGGCCTCACGGCCACGCTGGACCTGGAGCTGGTAGGCACCGAGCGCCTGGCCATCGTACCGCTGGGCGGCAACACCGAGGTCCTGATGACCAGCAGCTGGCCCCACCCGTCGTTTGCCGGGCGCTTTCTGCCATCGGAGCGCGAGGTCAAGAAGACCGGCTTTTCGGCCCAGTGGCGCCTGTCGTCGCTGGCCACCACGGCGCAGGCCGATATTGCGAATGGCAAGCGCATCTGCCTGGGCGCAGATGAGGGCAGCGACTATGCACACAGCGGGGCCACGCCGGGCGACTGCGCCGACAGCTTCAGCGTGGCCTTCATCGACCCGGTGAACCCCTATTCCCTCTCGGACCGCGCCACCAAGTACGGCGTGCTGTTCATCGCCCTCACCTTCGTGGCCGTGGGCCTGTTCGAGCTGATGAAAAAGCTGCGCGTGCACCCGGTGCAGTACCTGCTGGTGGGCAGCGCGCTGTGCAGCTTCTTCCTGCTGCTGGTGAGTCTGTCGGAGCACCTGCCGTTTGGCATTTCGTACGCGGTGGCGGCCAGCGCGTGTGTGCTGCTGCTGGCCTATTACGCCAGCCACATGCTGGGCGGGCTCACGCGCGGGATTCCGCTGGGTGCGGGCATTGCGCTGCTGTATGGCCTGCTGTACGTGCTGCTGCAGCTGGAGCAGACGGCGCTGGTGGTGGGGGCGATTGCACTCTTCCTGGTGCTGGCGGCGGTGATGGTGCTGACGCGCAAGGTGAACTGGTACGGGCTGTCGCAAGGCGGCACGCCCCCGCGCCCCACCATGCCACCGGTGCAGCGCCCTGCAGCGCCCCGCACGGAGGCCGCATGAACGCCACCGCCACCCACACCACGCGCTGGGCCCAGTACCTGGCGCAGGCCCAGGCCCTGACGCCGCCCGCCAGCAGCGGCCCCGCAAGGGGCACCGCGCTGACTGCCGCCGAAGCCGACCGCGTGCAGCGCCACCGCGACCAGTTGATGGCGGCCCTGCGGTCGCAGGACCGGCAGGCCTTGCACTGTGCCAAGCAGCAGGTGCTGGACGCCGCCTTTTGCCCCCGCCGCCCCGAGGCGGACCTCGCCCACGGAGGGTCTATGACCGGCGCCGCAGATTCGCCCGCCCTGCGCCGGGCGCTGCGCGACCTGGCGTGGCGCACAGCGGCCTTGCTGTTGCCGCGCCGCCCGGAGTGCTGAAGGTGTGCCAGGGGGCCTTGCGCAGGTCCTTGGGCACAATTTTTAATAGAAATGGCCAGTAGCGCTAGTGCAATATGCGCCAGCAGCTATCAAAAGCAGAGCATCTATACCACCACGGTGCGGCTACGCCCCTCGCGTTTGGCGGTGTAGAGCGCAGAGTCGAGCAGGCGCAGGGTGATGTCCAGCGGCCGCAGCGGGTCGAACAGCGTGAGCCCCATGCTGACCGACAGCACCAGCGCCGGCTCGATACCGGGCAGCGGGTGGGCGGCCAGCGCCGCATGCACACGCTCGGCCACCACCTGCGCCTGGTCGAGTCCGGTAGCGGGCAACAGGGCCAGGAACTCCTCGCCCCCCCAGCGCCCCAGCACGTCGGCAGCACGGAAGACATCGCGGCACAGGGTGGCAAACAGCTGCAGGGCCTGGTCGCCCACATGGTGGCCGTACACGTCGTTCACGCGCTTGAAGTGGTCCAGGTCCATCATCAGCAGGCAGGCCGGCTCGTGGCCCCGCTGCAGCAGCGCCCATTCCTGGCGCAGGCGGTCGGTGAACGAGCGGCGGTTGGCCAGGCCGGTCAGCACATCGGTGTGGGCCAGCACGTCCATCTGGTGGCGGGCCGCCTCCAGCTCCACCAGCATCTGGCCCTGGCGGTCGTTGGCGCGCTTGAGCTCCAGCAGCCGGATCACCTGGCGCGCCAGGGCACTGAGCAGGTCCTGCACCTTGGCAGACAGCTCGCGCGGCCGGTGGTCTAGCACGCACAGCGTGCCCAGCACAAAACCGTCCGGCGTGACCAGGGGCGCCCCGGCATAAAAGCGCAGCGGGTTCTTTTGGGTGACGATGGCGTAGTGCGCAAAACGCGGGTCTTGCGCCAGGTCGGGCACGATGAAGACGCCGGACTGCCGGATGGCGTAGCGGCACACGGACTCGTTCAGCGGGGTCTCCCGCAGTGCAAACCCGCGCGCGGCCTTGAACCACTGGCGCTGGTTGTCCAGCAGGCTGATCAGGGCCACGGGGGCTTCGCAGATGTAACCCGCCAGGTCGGCCAGCTCGTCGTAAGCGGGCTCCATGGGGGTGTCAAGAATGCCGTAGCGCTGCAGGGCTTGCAGGCGGTCGGTGTCGTCGCAGGGGTCGTCAGAAGGGGTGGTGTCGGCCATGACGCGAAGCGGCCGCGCCGCCCCCATTTGCCTTGAAATGGGACAGCATGCCATACAAGCCGCACAGCTGCATGGGTGTTAGCCCGATTGCCCCATGACTTCGTCAGGCGGAACGCTTAACTTGATGCTCTGGTGCAGCGTTCGGTGTGCCCGCTGCAGCGGGCAGTCCGTCAATCTATGGAGTCAGGCTGCCAAGGCAGGTGCGGCATCACGCTGGGAAGCGGGCTCGTCGGCACCGGGCGCGCCGGAGTCTGAGCAGGTGGCGCCACCGCATCCGTGGATCAATGCCTCGGGCAGCGCTGTGGGAGCGTGCACCACGCCCGTGGCGGGGTCAAAGCCCACGCGGCGCAGGTGCAGGGCCAGCGAGGCATCCATGCTCTGCGCGTGCTGCGGAAACCACAGCGCCAGCTCGCTGGCCATCACGCGCAGCACCTTCAGGTCGCCCTGCTCGGCGCGGGCCGTGCCTTCCCGCATCACCTGCAGCACCACCTTGTGCTGCATGCTGTGGCAGTTGCCCGAGGCAAAGCGGGTGGATGCCATCCAGTCGTCTTCCTGGCCAAAATGCTGCTCTGTGTGCTCCACCAGCGTGCGCCAGCGGGGCAGCAGTTCCGCGTCGCTGGCCTGGTCCACGGCGGCCAGCAGATCGACAAACTCCCGGTGGGTGTCATCCATCAGGGGCAGGTCGAGGTTCAGTGCATCAGACCATTCGAGGTGGGCCATGGGACTCCTTGGGCAGGCGGCAGATCAAACGAAGCTGCGAGCTTAGAAGCCCCGGACCTGCCGGGTGTTGATGCAGATCATGGCATCCCCATACGCAGCCAGGCCCTGCACCGCGCGCAGCGGGCAGGGCCTGGTACAGCCTGGTAGGGCAAGGTATCAGGTCAGGCGCTCAACGCCCGGCCGATCAGCTCTGGCCGTACATGCGCTTGGCGTCGTCCACACACTTGGACTTGAGGTCGCCGCTCATGGCGTCGCAGCGCTCCTTGGCGGCCTTGTAGTTGGCTTCGTTCTTCTCGGCGGTGGCATCCTTGCGGGCCTCGGCCACGTTGGCAGCCTTCTCGGCGGCCGTGTCTGCAGGCTTGGCCTGGGCGGCGGCCACCTTGGCGTTTTCCTTGGCCTTCACGTGTTCGGCCTTGGCATCCTTCACGCACACGTCCTTGGCATTGCCGGTCAGGTCGTCGCACTTTTCCTTGGCGACGGCGTAAGCGGCATCGGCGCGGGCTTCAGCCACCTTCTGGCTGGCCTTGGCGCTGGGCTTGTACTGGGCTTCAAGTTCCGCCTTGGCCACGTCTTCCGCGCCCTTGGCTTCCTTCACGCAGATGTCCTTGGCGTTGGCCTTGAGGGCATCGCACTTTTGCTTGTTCATCTTGTAGTCTGCCGAGATGCTTTCCTTGGCGGCCTTGTGTTCCGCAGGGGTCATGGCAAAAGCGGTGGTCGCCATCAGACCGGCGGCGCAGGCGGCGATCAGGGTGCGTTGGAATGTCATGGTTTTCTCCTCGATGAAATTGAATGCAATGGGTGTGAATCTTGGGGGGCGGTGCGCCAGGGGTGGCCTGGCGGGGGGCGGGGCGAAGGCCCCGCAGCGCGGTCACGCTGTTTGCGCTATCAGTCGTTGAAGCGGAAGTCAGGGTGGCGGTCTTGCCATTCCTTGAGCTGCTTTTCAGCCGCGTCGCGGGCGATGCCCTGGCGCTCTTGCAGCTTGCCCAGGAACTGTTCGCGCTTGCCGTCGATGACATCGAAGTCGTCGTTCGTGAGCTTGCCCCACTGTTCGATCATCTTGCCCTTGAACTGCTTCCAGTTGCCCTTGATGGTGTCTTCATTCATGGTGTGACTCCTTGTGCGAATTTCGCTTCAGCCATCCACTCGAAGTGCGTGGAACCTTTGCGTGATGCGATGGAGTTCACTGTAAAAATGATCTGGCGCCGACGCCGTAGTCCGCGCCACGCAGCACGCGTCAGCACAGGACTACGGGCGTGACGGACATCGCCGATGCAGTGGCTCTGGCCCTCTGGCGAAGGCCCAACGCCGCCCCTGCAAGGTACAAAGTGTTGCAATGGCCCATCATTCAGACCCTGGGTGTGGCAGGCATTGCAGAGGCGTGTTTCGCTTGGTAACACTTGTGTTTCCAGGCGGGCGCGGCGTGTGATTTAGTCACGGCTGTGCTGCCAGCGGCAGACTTTTGACCACGACCACCATGACACATCCATACGAGGAGACTCTGACAACTGCGGTTGCAGAGGCACCTGAGGGCCAGCCCCTTCCCAACGAATCAACAGCCGCCAGCAGCCGGGCCCATGCGCCCCTGCTGACGGCGCTGTTCGCGTCCACTGCCTTGGCCGCCTGTGGCGGCGGCGGGGGCGACAGCACCCCAGGTACGGGCGCACCCGGCACGCCAGGCACACCCGCACCCACCACCCCTTCTCTGGGCAACTACGCACACCCTTCAGCCACGTCGGACAACGAGGCCGCCCGCTTTCTGCTGCAGGCCCAGTTCTCGGCATCGACCGCCGAAATCGCCGCCCTGCGCGCCACTACCTATGCAGACTGGCTGGAGAGCCAGTTCAATGCGGGCCCCAGCCAGGGCGGCTGGGACTGGCTGAACCAGCGCGGCTACGCAGACATCAGCAACGACACGGCCTACTACGACAACTCCTACCCCGCCGACTACATGATCTGGTACCAGCTCATGAAGTCGCCGGACGGACTGCGCAAACGGGTGGCGCTGGCGCTGTCCGAGATCTGCGTGGTCTCGCTCAGCGGCGTGGACATCACCTGGCGCTGCCACGCCATGGCCTGGTACTGGGACCAGCTGGTGAACAACGCTTTCGGCAACTACCGCTCCGTGCTGGAGAACGTGACGCTGAACGCGGCCATGGGTTACTACCTCAACACCCGTGGCAACCAGAAGGAAAACCCCGCCACGGGCCGTCAGCCCGACGAAAACTATGCCCGCGAGGTCATGCAGCTCATGTCCATCGGGCTGGTCGAACTGAACATCGACGGGACTCCCAAGAAGGACGGCGCAGGCAAGCCCATTGACAGCTACACCATGAACGACGTGACCAATCTGGCACGCGTGTTCACAGGCTACGACTACGACCAGACGCAGAACGTGCCCACCACCGTGCCAGGCACCACGCGGGTGGTCTCCAACACCACCTTTGCGCGGCTGCCCATGGCACTCAATGCCTCGCGCCACTCCACGCTGGCGGCGACATTCCTCGGAACGACGATCCCCGCCAACACGCCCGGCGCCGCAGCCCTCAAGACTGCGCTGGACACCTTGTTCAACCACCCCAACGTGGGTCCGTTCATCGGCAAGCAGCTCATCCAGCGGCTGGTCACCAGCAACCCGTCTCCCGCCTACGTGGCGCGCGTGGCGGCTGCCTTCAACAACAACGGCGTCGGCGTGCGGGGTGACCTGCGCGCTGTGGTCAAGGCCATCTTGCTGGACGACGAGGCACGCTCGCCCGCAGGCCTCACCCAGTCCGGCTTTGGCAAGCTGCGCGAGCCCATGCTGCGCTTTGTGCAGTGGGGCCGCACCTTCGGCATCAACTCGGCACAGGGCAGCTGGAAGATCGGCGACCTGAGCGACCCCGGCTCGCGCCTGGGCCAGAGCCCGCTGCGTTCGCCCTCGGTGTTCAACTTCTTCCGCCCGGGCTACATTCCGCCATCCACCGCATTGGCCGCCGCAGGCGCCGTGGCCCCCGAGTTCCAGCTGGTCAACGAAAGCAGCGTGGGGGGCTACCTCAACTACATGCAGGGCGTGATCCGCAACGGCATCTACGTGAACGCCCCCGAGCTGCCCAACAACGCCAGCACCTCCAACAACGGCTACGACATCAAGGCCAGCTACACCAACGAGCTGGCCATCGTGACCGATGCCGATGCGCTGGTCGCCCGTATCAACCTGCTGATGTGCGCGGGCCAGCTGTCTGCCGCCACCGTCAAGCTCATTGCGGATGCACTGAAGGCGACGCCTGTCACCAACGCCAGCACCGACTCCGTCAAGCTCGACCGCGTGGCGGCAGCCGTTTTCCTGGTCATGGCTTCGGCCGAATACCTCGTTCAAAAGTAAGCCCTGCCATGCACCTGCTTCAACCCGAACTCCACACCCGCCGCGCGTTCCTGCGCCGCTCCACCCAGCTAGGCCTGGCGGGCACGGCCCTGCCCTTTGCCCTCAACCTGGCCGCCATGGGCGAGGCGGCGGCCTTCAATGCCACCGACTACAAGGCGCTGGTCTGCGTGTTCCTGTACGGCGGCAACGACTACGCCAACACCGTGGTCACCTACGATGATGACAGCTACAACCGCTACAACACCGTCCGGGGCGGTGGCGCAGGCCAGACGGCCGGCGGGATCGCGCTGGCCAAGGCAGCCCTCACCCCCACGCTGCTGACGCCCACCACGCCGCTGCCGGGCGGCCGCCAGTACGCGCTGCACCCGGCCATGACAGGGCTGGCCGGCCTGTTCAACAGCGGCAAGGCGGCCGTGCAGCTCAACGTGGGCCCGCTGGTGGTGCCACTGACCCGCGCGCAGTACAACAGTGCCGACCGCGCCACCTACCCAGTGCCGCCCAAGCTGTTCTCGCACAACGACCAACAGTCGGTATGGCAGTCGTCATCGCCGGAGGGCTCCACCGTGGGCTGGGGCGGCAACATCGGTGACCTGGCGCTGTCGTCCAATGGCAACTCGCTGTTCACCTGCATCTCCGTCACGGGCAATGCGGTGTTCCTGTCGGGCGACTCGGCGCTGCAGTACCAAGTCAGCACCAACGGGGCCGTGGCCATCAACGGGGTGAAGAACCGGGTCTACGGCTCATCGGCCGTGCAAAGCGCGCTGACGTCGCTCATCCAGCAACCGCGCACGCAAACGCTGGAGAACGAATACAACCGCGTAACCACCCGCGCCGTGACGGCCGAAAGCCAGATCACCAACGGCCTCGCGGCCGTGACGCTGTCCACCACCTTCCCCAACAACAACTCGCTGGCCAACCAGCTCAAGATGGTGGCCCGCCTGATTGGCGCGCGCACCAGCCTGGGCAGCAAACGCCAGGTGTTCCTGGTGTCGCTGGGCGGCTTTGACCTGCACGACAACCTGATCTCGCAACAGCCGGTGCTGATGCAGCGCGTGAGCGAGGCCATGACCGCGTTCTACAACGCCACGGTGGAGTTGGGCGTGGCCGACAAGGTCACGGCGTTCACCGCGTCGGACTTTGGCCGCACGCTCAGCTCCAACGGCGATGGCTCAGACCACGGCTGGGGCAGCCACCACCTGGTGGTCGGCGGTGCGGTGAAAGGCAAGGCCTTCTACGGCAGCGCGCCGCCAGTCAGCATCACCAACACGGCCGCCCCCGAAGACCAGTGGCATGTGGGCCAGGGCCGCCTGCTGCCGTCCACCTCGGTAGACCAGTACGCGGCCACCCTGGCCAAATGGTTCGGCGTGGCCGACAACGAAATGGCGGGTGTGCTGCCCAACATCACGCACTTTGGCGCAGCGGCGGGTCGGCCGGACTACCCGGTGGACCTGGGGTTCCTGTAACGCATTGAGCCCCCGCAGCCTGGGGCCGCAGGTCAGGCCCCGGTCACGAGGCCGGGCCACCACCCGGCTCCTCAATAATGGCAGCATGACGACTCCCTCTGCCCCCTCGCTTCGCCCGCGCGTGGTCATCATCGGTTGCGGGTTCGGCGGCCTCGAAGCCGCCCGCGCCCTGCGGGGCGCGGCGGTGGATGTGACCCTGGTGGACAAGACCAACCACCACCTCTTCCAGCCCCTGCTCTACCAGGTGGCCACGGCCGGACTCTCGGCCCCGGCCATTGCGGCGCCCATCCGGCATCTGTTCCGCCAGCAGCGCAACGTGACCACTTTGCTGGGCGAGGTCACCCGCATCGACGTGGGCCAGCGCACCGTGCACCTGGCAGACGGCGCCACGCTGCCGTACGACCACCTCATCGTGGCCGCCGGTGCCACTCACAGCTACTTTGGCCGCGACGACTGGGCGGCCTATGCGCCCGGCCTCAAGACGCTGGACGACGCGTTCGAGATCCGCCGCCGCGTGCTGCTGGCGTTCGAGGCGGCCGAGAAAGAGCCCGACCCCGCTCGCCGCGCAGACTGGCTCAACTTTGTGGTCGTGGGCGCAGGCCCCACCGGCGTGGAAATGGCCGGCACGCTGGCAGAGATTGCGCGCCACACGCTGCCCGGCGAGTTCCGCCACATCGACCCCGCCAGCGCGAAGATCATCCTGCTCGAAGGCGGTGCGCGCGTGCTGCAGGCCATGCCCGAGACCCTGAGCCAGCGCGCCAAGGAGCAACTGGAGAAGCTGGGCGTGGACGTGCGCCTGGGCGCGCGCGTCACCGCCATCGACAGTGATGGATTGAAGGTCGAATCGCCCGCAAGCGGTACTACATCATGCGCAAATAGCTATCAAATAGATAGCAAATGCATTGTGTGGGCAGCGGGCGTGGCAGCATCACCCCTGGGCCGCCACCTGGCAGACACCACCGGCGCCAGCACCGACCGCGCGGGCCGCGTGGTGGTGGAGCCCGACCTGACGCTGCCGGGCCACCCCGAGATCAGCGTGATCGGCGACCTGGCAGCCGCCAAGAGCCACGCCCCCGGTCACGAGCCCACGCCCGTGCCCGGCGTGTCGCCCGGCGCCAAGCAGATGGGCCGCGCCACCGCAGCCAACATCCTTCGCCGACTGGCGGGCCAGCCCACGCAGCCGTTTCGCTACCGCGACTACGGCAACCTGGCCACCATCGGCCGCAACTCTGCCGTGGTGGACCTCACCTCGCCCGCCGGGCCAGTGCGGTTCTCAGGCTACTTTGCGTGGCTGTTCTGGCTGTTTGCGCACGTGTACTTCCTGATCGGCTTTCGCAACCGACTGGTGGTGCTGCTGGACTGGGCCTGGGCGTACTGGAGCTTTGCGCGCTACGCGCGGGTGGTGACAGGCATTGAACGCCATGAGGCCACGCCCCCATCCCCTTCCCCGCCCGGCTCCTGACGGCCAGCCGCGCTGCTTGGCGCCACGGCCAATGCCGGAGCCCGTTGGCACGGGCGGTCCACAAAGACCTGGGGCGTTACTGCCCCACCTGCTCCACCCAGGCCGCCAGCTCCCCCGCCAGTTGGCTTGATGCCGCTGCCAGCGCGGCCACACCGCCCGCCGCATCGGCCGACTTGGCGGGCTGCTGCACGATGAACACGCGCTGGCCACGCAGGGATTCGCCCGACGGGGTCAGCTCGACCACCGTGGCGCGCAGGCGCACCACGCCCGCGCTGTCGCTGGGGCTGGTGAACAGGTGGCTGAACTCCTCCAGCTCGGTGCGCAGCACCAAGGGCAGCTTGTTGCCCTGGGCCGGTTCGCGGGCCTGGGCGGCGCCGTCGTCGGCCTTGAGCACGGCGCGGCGCAGGCCCAGTTGTTCGCGCAGGCGCTGCTGCAGGAGTTGCGCGGGCGGCTGGCTCCAGCGGGCCTGGCTGTAGGGGCGCAGCTGCTGGGCGTCGGCATAGGCCAGGCGGTACAGCACGGCGTTGCCGCCCTCGGGCAGACCGGGGGCATCCATGTCGGCCAGCGCCAGAGGCGCCAGGGGCGCGCGCCGGTCGGTGGGCACGGTGGCCAGGGGGCCGGGCCCAAAGTCATACAGCACGGGCCGGATGGGGGCGGCCGGCAGGGCCGAGCAGCCCGTGAGTACCAGCAGTGCGGCCAACCCACAGCCCCACAGGGCGGTAGCGCTAGATGTATATGCCTTGGCTGCTATTTTTTTGATAGTCATCACATTCATTCCTCACAAGGCCCACGCTGCCCATGCGGCGCGGTCGGAGACACCCATCATCGGCCACCACCAAAACCGGGCTCACCCGGCCCGGGCGGGATGCGGCCCGAGCCGTAGATGAAAAGCTGCGGGTTATCGCTGATGCCCCCCGCCGCGCGGCCCATCTGGCGGGCGGCGCGGGCCGTGTCGTCGGCGGCGCGGTTCACCCGGGGCAGGGTCGCGGTGCTGAACTGGTCCGCCGCGCGCGCCAGGGACTGGGTGCCAGCGGTTATCTGGTCGATGGCGCCGCCCTCGGCGTTGAGCCGCTGGTTGGTCTTGCCCAGGTCCACCGCCAGGGCGGACACGCTGGCGCCCGCCTGCTGCAGCGACTGCAGCGTCTGGCGCGCGTCGCTGGCCAGGGGCGGCAGCGCGGCCAGGGCCGGGTCCAGGCGCTGGGACACGGTGGCATCCAGCCGCTGGGTCAGGGTGTTGACGCTGCCTGCGGCCTGGCCGATGTTGGACAGCGCCTCGGTGAGCTTTTGCTGGTTGCCGTCGCCCAGCAGCTGGTTGATGCGACGCGTGGCCTCTTCGACCTGACCCAGAATGGCCGGCGCCTGCTCGGCCAGCTTGCCAAACGGCGAGGGCTTGAGCGGCAGGCGTGGCAGGCCGCTGGGGCCGGGGGGCAGCTCGGGGTAGGGCTGCTCGGCGTCGTCCAGCAGCACGTGGGCCAGGCCGGTGACGCCCTGGTAGCCCAGCACGGCAAAGGTGGTGGGGCTGATGGGCGCCTGCTCGTTGACGGCGATGCGGATCAGCACGTTGCCGTTGACCTGCGGATCAAAGCCGATGCGCGTGACCTTGCCCACGGCCACGCCCTTGTAGCGCACGGCGGCCTGGGGCTGCAGGCCACTCACGCCATCGCGGGTGGAGAGTTCGTACTGCTCGTAGTTGGCGTTGTCGCGCGTGAGCCAGACGGCCAGGCCCGCCAGCATGGCGGCGACCACCAGCACAAAGATGCCTGCGGCGAGGGCGTGGGATTTGTTTTCCATCAGGGGTGTTCCTTGTGGGGCGCGGGCGGGGTGGCGACCTGCGCCGGAGCCTGCTGCACAGAAGGCACGGGCGCCATGGCCCGCTGGCCACGTTCGCCCATGAAGAAGTGCTCGATGAACGGGTGCGAAAAGTGCGCCACCTCGTGCGGCGGGCCGGTGACGATGACCTTTTTATCGGCCAGCACGGCCACGCGGGTGCTGAGTGCGAACAGCGTATCCAGATCGTGCGTGACCATGATGACCGTCAGCCCCAGCGCTGCGCGCAGCTCGCGCAGCAGCGCGCAAAAATCGTCGGAGCTGCTCGGGTCCAGGCCTGCCGTGGGTTCGTCGAGCAGCAACAGCGGCGGGTCCATGATGAGCGCACGGGCCAGCGCCACGCGCTTGACCATGCCACCCGACAGGTCCGCCGGCATGCGCGTGGCGTGCTCGGGCTTCAGCCCCACCATCTGCAGCTTGACCAGCGCTGCGTCGCGCACCAGCTCGGGCGGCAGCGTGCCCTGCTCGCGCAGCGCAAAGGCCACGTTGTCGAGCACGTTGAAGGCCGAAAACAGCGCGCCGTGCTGGAACAGCATGCCCACCCGGCTGGCCGCGCCCTCGCGCCCCATCTCGGACGCAGGCCGGCCCAGCACCGTGACTTGCCCGCGCGTGGGCCGGGCCAGTCCCAGGATCTGTCGCAGCAGCACCGTCTTGCCCGTGCCCGAGCCCCCCACCAGCGACAGCATCTCGCCGCGCTGCACGGTGAAGTTCAGGTCCTGGTGCACGGTAAAGGTTTCATCGCCCTTGCCAAACTGCGTCCAGAGGCCTTGCACGTCCACGATGGGCGGCTCGCCGGGCGCGACGGCGATGTGTTCGGGCTTGGCGATGCGCTCAGTCATATCCCAATGTTCTTGAAAGCGACCGCAAACAGCGCGTCCACGATGATCACCATGGTGATGGACGACACCACCGACGCCGTCGTGCCCTCGCCCAGGCTCTGGGTGTTGGGCTTGACGCGAAGGCCCCAGTGGCAGCCGATGAGCGCAATGAACGCGCCAAACACCACCGACTTGGCCATGGCCAGGCCCAGGTTGCCGATCTTCACCGCAGCAGGCAGTGCCTGCACAAAGTACGACGGCGAGATGTCCATGGAGATGTCGGCCGCCAGCATGCCGCCCGCCAGGGCCGCCAGCGTGGTCCACACGCTGATGAGCGGCATGGCCAGCGCCAAGGCCAGCGTGCGCGGCATCACGAGGCGGAACCCGTGCGGGATGCCCATGACACGCATGGCGTCCAGCTCTTCGGTCACCCGCATCACACCGATCTGCGCGGTGATGGACGAGCCCGAGCGGCCCGCCACCAGGATGGCCGCCAGCATCGGCCCCAGCTCGCGGATCAGCGAGATGCCCAGGATGTTGACGATGAACGACTCAGCACCAAACTGCCGCAGCTGCAGGCTCATCAGGTAGGCCAGCACCACCCCGATGAGGAAGCCCACCAGCGCCGTGATGGGCAGCGCCGTGGCGCCCATGCGGTACAGGTGGCCGGACACATCGCGCCACGGCCCCTTGCGCGGCGCACGCACCAGGCGGCCCAGGTCCAGCACCAGCTGGCCCACCATCTCCAGCAGGTGGCGGGCGTGGTCCACGCCATGCAGCACCAGCACGCCCAGGTGGTCGATCTGTTCGTCCAGGCGCCAGGGCTCGGGCGGCGGTGCCACGCAGGTGAACTGGGCCACGCGCGTGAGCATGGTGCGCTGGCTGTCCGTGCAGGCCAGCTGGGCGGGCCAGGCGTGCTGCCAGTGGTTCCACAGCAGCTGCGCGCCCACATGGTCCAGCCACTGCAGCTCCCGCAGGTCCCAGCCCAGGGTGGGTGCGGGCGGTGCGCCCCGCAGCTGGTCTGACACGGCCTGCCACTGCTTCGCATTGCCCAGCTCGGCCGCGCCCCAGCGCCCACGCAGCTGCGCGCACGGCCCTTGGGGCGTATCGGCGCGAACGATGTGGGGGGCGTGGTCGGTCATGGGTCAGGCCACCAGGGCAGCCGCAGGGGTAGGGTCGTCAAGAAGCAGCAAGGAAGAGCGTGCATGGTAGCGGAGCGAATCCTGCACGCGCTGTCGGACACCAGCCTGTCAAGCACAGACAGGCGGCGAAGCATGTAATTATTATCAAATCGACGCCAAGCGCAATATTTACAAGCACCAGCAGCTACTAAAAATGTAGCAATAGGCACACACCCTATCGACAGGGCCTGCCCCATCCGCACAATGGCCCACCGTTACCACCCTTGATCGGCACCGCCCCCTTCTCCATGAGCGACACCACGTTTGACACCATCATCATCGGCGGGGGCACGGCCGGCTCCCTGCTAGCCAACCGCCTGAGCGCCGACGGCCGCCACCGCGTGCTGCTGATCGAAGCGGGCCGCAAGGACGACTACCACTGGATCCACATCCCCGTGGGCTATCTGTACTGCATTGGCAACCCGCGCACCGACTGGCTCTACAACACCGAACCCGACGCGGGCCTGAACGGCCGCATCCTGCGCTACCCGCGCGGCAAGACGCTGGGCGGCTGCAGCAGCATCAACGGCATGATCTACATGCGTGGCCAGGCCCGCGACTACGACCAGTGGGCCGAACTGACGGGCGACGCCAGCTGGCGCTGGGACAACGCCTTGCCCTACTTCCGCCGCCACGAAGACCACTGGCGCCTGGACCAGCCCGGGGGTGTGAACGAAAATTTCAAACGCCTGCACGGCAACAAGTCCACCGGCAGCACGGGCGAGTGGCGGGTGGAAAAACAACGCCTGCGCTGGGATGTGCTCGACGCCTTTGCCCACGCCGCGCAGCAGGCCGGCATCCCGGCCACCGACGACTTCAACAGCGGCAGCAACGAAGGCGTGGGTTACTTCGAAGTCAACCAGAAAAGCGGCTGGCGCTGGAACACCGCCAAGGCTTTTTTGCGCCCCACCTGCTACGGCAGGCCCAACTTCGAGATGTGGACCAGCGCGCAGGCGTCCAAGCTCATCCTCGAAACCCAGCCCGATGGCAGCCAGCGCTGCACCGGCGTGCTGGTGTGGGACGGCCACGAGATGGTCACGGCCCGCGCCACAGGCGAGGTGATCCTGAGTGCAGGTGCCGTCAACTCGCCCCAGCTGCTGCAGCTGTCGGGCATCGGCCCCGCCGCGCTGCTGCGCCAGCACGGCGTGGAGGTGAAGGTGGACCTGCCCGGCGTGGGTGCCAATCTGCAGGACCACCTGCAGATCCGCGCGGTGTACAAGGTGCAGGGCGTGCAGACGCTCAACACCATGGCCAACTCGCTGGTGGGCAAGGCCAAGATCGGGCTTGAGTACGCGCTCAAACGCAGCGGGCCCATGAGCATGGCGCCCTCGCAGCTGGGCGCGTTCACCCGCAGCAGCCCTGACCAGCCCTACCCGAACATCGAATACCACGTGCAGCCCCTGTCGCTCGATGCGTTTGGCGAGCCGCTGCACAGCTTCCCCGCCTTCACGGCCAGCGTGTGCAACCTCAACCCCACGAGCCGGGGCACGGTCAACATCAAGAGCGCCGACTTCAAGGCCGCCCCCGCCATTGCGCCCAACTACCTCAGCACGCCCGAAGACCGCCAAGTGGCGGCCGACAGCCTGCGCGTCACGCGCCGCATCGTGGCCCAGCCTGCGCTGGCCAAGTACCAGCCGCAGGAGTGGAAGCCCGGCGTGCAGTTTGAAAGCGACGAAGACCTGGCGCGCCTGGCGGGCGACATTGCCACCACCATCTTCCACCCCGTGGGCACCACGAAGATGGGCCGCGACGGCGACCCGATGGCCGTGCTGGATGCGCAACTGCGCGTGCGCGATGGGCGTGGTGGTGTGGTGGCCGGCCTGCGCGTGGTGGATGCGGGCGCCATGCCCACCATCACCAGCGGCAACACCAACTCGCCCACACTGATGATGGCGGAGAAGGCGGCGGAGTGGATCATTCAGGCCCGGCAGGCGGCGTGAGTACCATCGCGCCGATGTATTCCTCCACCTTCATCTTTGCGGCCAAGCAGTTCGACGACGCCTTTCACCGGCTGGACGAAGCCATCGCTACCGCCGCCCGCTCCATCGACGGCTACCTGGGCGAGGAGTCGTGGACGGACACCGATAACGGCCTGGTCTCCAACGTGTATTACTGGCAGTCGCTGGAGGCGCTGCAAACGCTGATGCAGCACCCTGCGCACCTGAAGGCCAAGGCCGCGCAAGCGCAGTGGCTCAATGGCTACCAGGTGGTGATTGCGCAGGTGCTGCGCACCTATGGTGACAACCGGCTGACTGGGCTGCTGCCCACGGCCGGGCTGTTCACGCAGGGCACTGCGCCCCACTGATTTTTTCAAGCCACAGCGCAGAAGCCGCTTGGCAGGTCAGCGGATGCCGCCCACGTAGCGCGGCACTTCGGGGGCAGGCTCTGGGTGCGGTGCAGGGCGCGCACGCACTGTCTGCGCCGCTGCATCCAACAGCGGTCGGCGCTGGGCGGAAGGGGGCGCTGCGTGCAGGGCATGCTCCAGGCGGTCGGCCCATTCGGCAAGATCGGGCGCGTTGTCTTCGGTGGCGCGCTGGCGCGCAAACCGCACGATCTCCTGCGCGTAGTCCGCGTTGGCCGCCATCCATTCGGTATCGGTCACGCGCCCTGTCTTGCGCCGCAACAGCACATGCAGGTGGGCGGCAATCGCCAGCTTGTCGGAATCGGACATGTTCGGCTCCTTACTGCATTGGGGTCATCCATCGGACTGCATTCGCTGGCCCGCACATCACAGGACGCGGCAAAGCATTCAGCCGCCCAGGCGCTCACGGTGCTGGGCAATATCCAGCCCAGTCTGCTCGCTTTGCTCGTCCACCCGCAGTCCCATCGCAAAGTTGACGACCCACAGCAGCGCGGCCGTCACCACCAGGCAGTAGGCCGCCACCGCGCCCACGCCGATGGCCTGGGTCAGCAAGCTGCCCGCAGCGCCCCCGACGGTCTTGCTGGCCAGCACGCCCGTCAGCAGCGACCCCAAGATGCCCCCAACGCCGTGCACGCCAAACACATCGAGCGAGTCGTCCACCCGCAGCAGCCGCTTGAGCCCCGTGGCGCCCCAGTAGCAGGCCAGCCCGGCCACCAGACCAATCACGACGGCCGAGCGCAGCGTGACAAATCCGGCGGCGGGTGTGATGGCCACCAGCCCCGCCACCAGGCCAGAGCACAGCCCCAGCAGCGATGGGCGCCCGCGCACCACCCACTCACCCAGCATCCACGACAGCGCCCCGGCTGCAGCGGCCAGGTGCGTCACCGCCATGGCCAGCCCGGCGCGTCCATCGGCCGCCACTGCAGAGCCTGCGTTAAAGCCAAACCAGCCCACCCATAGCATGCCCGCGCCCGCCATGGTGAGCCCCAGGTTGTAGGGTTCAAACGGCTCGCGCCCGTACCCCGTGCGGCGGCCCAGAAACCAGGCACACACCAACCCCGCCACGCCCGCATTCACGTGCACCACCGAGCCGCCCGCAAAGTCCAGCGCGCCCATCTGTGCCAGCCAGCCCCCGGGCTCCCACACCCAGTGCGCCACGGGCGCGTACACCACCAGCGTCCACAGCCCAATGAAGACCAGCATGGCCGAGAACCGCATGCGCTCCACAAACGCCCCCACCAGCAGCGCGGCCGTGATGATGGCGAAGGTCAGCTGGAACATCGCATAGACCGACTCTGGAATCAGCGGCGCAATGTGGCTCACGGCCAGCTTGCCGGCCTCCAGCTGAAAGTCGAGCCCGGCAAAGCCGGCGCGGTCCCAGCCCCCCAGCCAGGCGGTGCCCGGTGTGAAAGCCAGTGAGTACCCCGCCGCAAACCACAGCAGGCTGACCAGCCCCGCAATGGCCACCACGCAGGCCATGGTGTTGAGCACGTTCTTCCTGCGCACCATGCCTGCGTAAAACAGCGCAATGCCCGGCAGCGTCATCAGCAGCACCAGGGCGGTGGAGGTCATCATCCAGCCAGTGTGGGCCGCACTCACCGTGTCCTGGGCCACCAGGGCGGGGCGTGTGAGGGGCGCCACGACCGCAGGAACCTCTGGCACGCCCTGGGCCAGCGCGCAGGTGCACAGCCCCAGACACAACGACACGACCGCAAACACCCGGTGGTTCACTGCACGCATGCACGCTCCCTTTCGCAATTTGTTACAAGCGCATTGCACGAGCCATGCCAGCCGGTTGCCACCGAATCGGGGCACAGAACGCCCACCGAGAGCCATCCGGCGCCCAACAACGGGGGGCGGGAAACCCCCAATGCACCAGCAGGGTGCAGCCGTTACAGTCACGGCACTCGAAAGCGCGCTTCGGTGTGCCAAGCGAGGGGCCCGAGGAGACAACCTTTCTACCAAGAACCACATTCAAAACACCCAACGAGGTGTGAACCCTTTCAGGCGCTGGCGATCCCAGCGCCTTTTTCTTGCCTGCTAGGGATGGCCTGCATAACCCTCGCGAGTCGGTGGTAGTGCGGATCGGGATGGGCCGCAAGGCGCCTTTTCACAGCCAATAGCCCGGCTATTGGCAAGAAAAGCAACGCAGCGGACCGCGCGACGCCGCGCTATCACCGACCGCAGGGAGTTATGCATGCCATCCCTAGATCCTGAGCGGTCCTGAATCGATAGCAGGCCCGGTGCGACAATCCTGCGATGGAATGGATTTTGATGACCCTGGCCTCGCTGCTCGCGGGTTTTGTGGATGCGATCGTGGGAGGCGGTGGACTGGTGATGGTGCCCGCGCTGTTTGCGGCTTTTCCGGGCGCGCCCCCGGCCACGCTGCTGGGCACCAACAAGGCGGCCTCGGTCTGGGGCACGGCCATGGCCACCTGGCAATACAGCCGCAAGGTGCAGATCCGCTGGTCGGCCATGCTGCCGGCCGCAGCCGCCGGTTTTGCCGGGTCGTTTGTGGGCGCCTGGGCCGTCACCGTGGTGTCGGCCGACTTCCTGCGCAAGCTGCTGCCCCTGGTGCTGCTGGGCGTGCTGCTCTACACCCTGGCCAAGAAGGAGCTGGGGCGGCACCACACCCCCCGGTTTGCGGGCCGGGCCGAGGTGATCGCCGCCTGCCTGATTGGTGTGCTCATCGGCTTTTATGACGGGTTCTTTGGCCCCGGCACGGGCAGCTTTTTCGTGTTCTTGTTCGTGCGGCTGCTGGGCTACGACTTTCTCAATGCGTCTGCGTCGGCCAAGCTGCTCAACTGCGCCACCAACATCGCCGCCATTGCGCTGTTTGCCGCCAAGGGCCATGTGTGGTGGCACTTTGCCGTGACGCTGGCCGTGGCCAACGTGCTGGGCAGCCTGCTGGGCACGCACATGGCGCTCAAGCATGGCACCGGCTTTGTGCGGGGCATTTTCATTGTGGTGGTGAGCACGCTGATCCTGAAGACGGGGTACGACGCCTTCTTGCGGTAGGCCGGCTCTTCACGCACCAGGTGTCGCTTGCCAGGGTGGCACCCAACTTGCAACGCGCTGCACGGCCTACCACCAGGGCGCTCCGAGGTCATCGGGGTTGCCCTGCATGGCCCGGATGTGAACGCGCGTCCTATAATTTCTGCACGTTTCCGTTTGATGACGAGGCCCATCGCCAATGGCGATGTTCGCATCCACCCGCTCCGGCCTGCCTACCCGCAGGCCGGATTTTTTGTACCTGAACCACCCCCACAGGAACTTGTCATGCAATTTTTCAAGTCTGCCGTTGTCACCGCCGTGGCGCTGTGCGCTGCCCTCGCCGTCCAGGCCCGCACGCTGGATGAAATCAAGAAAGACGGCAAGATCATCGTGGCCACCGAGGGCCAGTTCGCCCCCTTCAACTACTTCGAAGGCACCAAGCTGACGGGTTTTGAAGTGGAAGTGGCGGAGCTGGTGGTCAAGAAGATGGGCCTGAAGCTCGAATGGAAGACCCTGGGCTTTGACGCCCTGCTGACCGGACTGGGCCAGAACCGCTGGGACGCCGTGATTGCCTCGCACGGCGTGACCGACGAGCGCTCCAAGGCCGTGACCTTTGCCAACCCCCACTACTGCTCGGGCGGCATCATCGTGGCCATGGACGACAAGATCCGCAACGCCAAGGACCTGACCGGCAAGATCGTAGCCGTGCAGACCGGCACCAGCTACCTGGAGCAGGTCAAGAAGGTCAGCGGCGTGAAGGAGGTGAAGAACTTCCCGCAAGACACCGACGCCCAGCGCGCCCTGATCTCCAAGCGCGTGGACGCCTGGGTGAGCGACAAGTTCGTGGCCAAGGAAGCCGCGGCCAAGAACGCCAAGGCCGGCTTCAAGCTGGGCGACATGCTGTTCATCGAGCGCATCGCCCCCGCCATGGCCAAGGGCAACACCGGCCTGGCCGATGCCTGGAACAAGGCGTTCACCGAAGTGCTGGCCGATGGCAGCTACGCCGCCGTCTCCAAGAAGTATTTCAACGAAGACGTGCGCTGCAACTGATGTAAAAACGCGTCACGGGGTGCGCAGAGGGCCCAGGCCTGCTGCGCACCCTTTGCCGTTTCTGGTGGCGGGTGCATGATCGCCCCGCCCCAGTCCGATTTCCAACCAAGACCGTATGGTCGTCTGATCCATGCTTCTCGCTCTTTGGCCACAAGGCTGGTCCCGACAGCAGCGCAGCAATGCCACGCTGGTCGCTGCACTGGTCGTGATGGTGCTGGCCCTCTCGCTGCTGGGCCAATTGCTGTCGTTCTTTCCCGACCCCATCGGCCCCAACGCCCAGGCGTTCTCTGAAGGTGCGCGCACCACGCTGTGGCTCACGCTGGTCAGCGGGGCCGTGGGCCTGGTGCTGGGCACGGCCGCGGCGCTGGCCCGCACGGCCCGCTGGACGCCCGTGCGCTGGGTGGCCGGCATCTACATATGGGCCATTCGCGGCACGCCGCTTCTGGTGCAAATTCTGTTTGTGTACTTTGCGCTGCCGGTGCTGGTGCCGGGGCTGAACCTGCCCGACTTTGCCGCTGCCGTGGTGGCCCTGGGGCTGAACGTGGGCGCGTACAACGCCGAGGCACTGCGCGCGGGCCTGCTGGCCGTGCCACGCGGCCAGACCGAGGCCGCCCGGGCGCTGGGCCTGGGCCGCATGCATGTATTCCTGGACGTGGTGTTCCCGCAGGCGTTCAAGATCTCGCTGCCGCCGCTGGTGAGCAACTTTGTGGCGCTGCTCAAGGACTCGTCGCTGGCCTATGCCATTGGTGTGGTGGAGCT
This sequence comes from Acidovorax sp. M14, assembly GCF_049331375.1. Classification (NCBI taxonomy): domain Bacteria; kingdom Pseudomonadati; phylum Pseudomonadota; class Betaproteobacteria; order Burkholderiales; family Comamonadaceae; genus Acidovorax; species Acidovorax sp. M14. Next base: position 344,986 of record NZ_CP186263.1, on the reverse strand, counting down.
GACCAACGTGGGCAACCGCATCCAGTCGGCCACCTTCCAGCCCATTGCCACGCTGACCACGGTGGCCATCACCTACCTGCTGCTGACCACGCTGGTCACGCAGATCTCCAATGCTGTCGAGTACCGCTTTGACGTGGAGGGCCGCAACCAATGAACTCCACCGTTCAACCCAAGCCCTACATCGTGGCCGAGCGGGTGTGCAAGTCGTTTGGCGCGCACCAGGTGCTCAAGGACGTGTCCACCGTGTTCCACACCGGCGAGGTCACGGTGATCATTGGCGCCTCGGGCTCGGGCAAGAGCACGCTGCTGCGCGCCATCAATCGGCTGGAGCCCCACGACAGCGGGCGCATCACCATTGACGGCGTGGAGGTGAGCGACGACCACGCCACCCTGCAGCGCCAGCGCTGCGAGGTGGGCATGGTGTTCCAGCAGTTCAACCTGTTCGGCCACATGAGCGTGCTGGACAACGTGACGCTGGCGCCCCGCCGTATTCGCAAAACACCGCGCCCGCAGGCCAACGACGAAGCCATGCAGCTGCTGCGCCGTGTGGGCATGCAGGACCACGCACACAAGTACCCCTGGCAACTGTCGGGCGGGCAACAGCAGCGGGTGGCCATTGCCCGCGCGCTGGCCATGCAACCCAAGGTGATGCTGTTTGACGAGCCCACCTCGGCGCTGGACCCCGAGATGGTCAAGGAAGTGCTGGACGTGATGCGCGGCCTGGCCCGTGGCGGCATGACCATGATCGTGGTCACCCACGAAATGGGCTTTGCGCGCGAGGTGGCCGACCGGGTGATGTTCTTCGACCAGGGCCGCATCGCGCACGATGCGCCGCCGCAGGAGTTCTTCAGCAACCCGGCCAATGACCGCATCCGCGCGTTCCTGGGCCAGGTCAGCCACTGATCAGCATCCGCGCTGCACTGCAAAGGCCGCCCGGGCAACCGGCGGCCCTTTTTTCTTTTGGGTATTGAGGAATTTGTCGATGCGTACTGAACGCTGGGGCCTGATGGCCCTGCTGGCCGTGACCGTGGTGTGGGGCACCACCTTCCCGGCGATGAAACTGCTCTCGGCGCACCTAGACGCGCTGCACATCATCTGGCTGCGCTTCGTGATTGCGCTGCTGGTGCTGGCACCGCTGTGGCGCGGCATGCTGCGCCATGAGCGGCGCTGGGGCTGTGCTTTAGGGCTGCTGCTGTTCCTGGCCTTCTGGCTGCAGATCGAGGGCCTCGCGCGCACCAGCAGCAACCGCAACGCGTTTGTGACCGGCCTGAACGTGCTGGTGGTGCCGCTGATTGCCATGGCGGCGCTGGGGCGTCGCTATGGCTGGCGCCTGTGGGCCGCCTGTGGGATGGCGCTGGCAGGCATGGCACTGATGTTCCACGAGAACGAGCCCTGGAACCTGGGCGATACGCTGACGCTGGCCAGCACCGTGTTCTATGCGCTGTACATCCTGGCGCTGGAAGAATGCGCGCGCCGCACGGCCGCACAGCCCCTGCGCGCCACCCGCATGGCCGCCGCCCAGGCCACGGTGATGGCCCTGGCCTCCACCGCGCTGCTGCTGGTGCAAAGCGGCAACATGGACTGGCTGCGCGCTGCGGCCCACCTGCCGGTGGACGCCCTGCTGGCCTTGCTGTACCTGGGCCTGCTGGCCAGCGTGGTGGTGGTGACGCTGCAGGCCTGGGGCCAGCAGCGGGTGGACGCCATGCGCAGCGCCATCGTGTTCGGGCTGGAGCCGGTGTTTGCCGCGCTCACGGCGTGGGTGTTGCTGGGCGAGCAGCTGGGCTGGGCCGGGCTGAGCGGGGCGGCGCTGATTGTGGCGGCCTTGGTGTTCAGCCAGCTCCAGCCTTCACCACGCGCCGCCGGTGCTTAGGGCCCCTCTGCAAGCAAAAACAGCCGGTAGCGCTAGTGGATATTGCGCTAACAGCTATTATTTTGATAGCAATCTAGCGACTGATCATGGCGCCACCAGCGGCACCTCGCTAGCCTTGCGGGGCTTGCCGATGGGCGCACTGGCCTGGCCCTTTTGTACGGCGGCAATGTCTTCTTCGCTGGGGTATTCGCCCATCAGCCAGTAGTCAAACACGCGCCGCGCAATCGGGGCCGCATGGGCGGCGCCAAAGCCGGCATTCTCCACAATGGCCGCCAGGGCGATGGTGGGGTTTTCGGCCGGTGCGAACGCGGCGAACAGCGAGTGGTCGCGCTGGTGCTCTTCGAGCGCCTTGGCGTTGTACTTCACGTTCTGGCCCAGGCTCACGGCCTGGGCGGTGCCCGTCTTGCCCGCCGAGGTGTAGGGCGCGCCCATGAACACCCGCGTGCCCGTGCCGCCCTTGTTCACGGCCACCAGGGCATTGCGCACCAGTTCCACGTTCTTGGGCAGGTAGCCCAGGTTGACGCCGGGGGGCTGCACGATTTCGGTGATCGCGCCAGTGACCGAGTTCTTCACCGCCTTGGCCATGTGCGGGCGGTAGCGGATGCCGCCGTTGGCCAGCGTGGCCTCGGCCAGCGCCAGCTGCAGCATGGTGAAGTTGTTGTAGCCCTGGCCAATGCCCAACGACACGGTTTCGCCCGGGAACCAGCGCTTCATGTCGGCACGCTTATAGGTGTTGCGCTTCCACTCGGTGCTGGGCAGCGTGCCCCGCACTTCGCCGTTGAGGTCGATGCCCGTGGACTGGCCGAAACCCAGCGGCTTCATGAAGTCGTGGATCGCATCCACGCCCATGTCCACGGCCAGCGAATAAAAGTAGGTGTTGCTGGAGAACTGGATGGCGCGGTGCATGTCCACACCGCCCAGGCCGCCCTCGTGGCTGCGGAAGGTGTGACCGCCAAAGGTGTAGAAGCCGGGGTCGTTCACCACCAGGCTGGGCGAGCGCTTGTTCAGCTGCAGGGCCGCCAGCGCCATGAAGGGCTTGTAGGTGGAGCCGGGCGGGTAGGTGCCGCGCAGGGCGCGGTTGAGCAGCGGCTTGTCGATGGACTCGTTGAGTGCGGCCCAGTTTTCGGCGTCAATGCCTTCAACGAACAGGTTGGGGTCGAAGGTGGGCTTGCTCACCAGCGCCAGGATCTCGCCATTGCGCGGGTCGATGGCCACCAGTGCGCCCCGGCGGGTGCCATACAGGTCTTCGATGAGTTTTTGCAGCTTGATGTCGATGGACAGCATCACGCTGTCGCCCGGGGTGGCCGCGTGGCTGGAGAGCTTGCGCACGGCACGCCCACCCGCCGAGGTTTCCATCTGCTCCACGCCCGTGGCGCCATGCAAGGCCGACTCGAAGCTGTGCTCGATGCCCAGCTTGCCGATGTACTCCGTGCCCCGGTAGTTGGCCTCGTCTTCCGAGTCCTGGATGCGCGCCTTCTCGGTCTGGTTGATGCGGCCGATGTAGCCGATGGCATGGCTGGCCACATCGCCCAGCGGGTAGTTGCGGAACAGCCGCGCCTTGATGTCCACGCCCGGAAAGCGGTAGCGCTGGGCGGTGAAACGCGCCACCTCCTGATCCGTCAGGCGGGTGCGGATGGGCAGGGATTCGAAGTTGCGCGACTCTTCCATGAGCCGCTTGAAGCGGCGGCGATCGCGCGCCTGGATGTCCACCACCTTGGACAGGGCGTCGATGGTCTCGTCCAGCACCCCCGCGCGCGAGGGCGTGATCTCCAGCGTGTAAGCCGAGTAGTTGGTGGCCAGCACCACGCCATTGCGGTCCAGGATGAGCCCCCGGTTGGGCACGATGGGCACCACGGCCGTGCGGTTGCTTTCGGCCTGGGCTGCCAGGTCCTCATGGCGCACCACCTGCAGGTACACCAGACGCGCCGCCACCAGGCAGAACGCCGCCATCACCACCAGGCCCACCACCACGGCGCGGACCCGGAACCGCGAGGCGTCGGCTTCGCTGCTGCGCACCTCGGTCATGCGTGAACTCCCGGGCGCCACACCAGCGCCAGGGGCGCAGCACAGCATAACGACGCGAAGCAGCTCATACGGTGCGTCATGTCACAAAGGCCGGTTCTGGTCGCTGTCAGGCGGACGGCGCTGGGGCGCCAGCAGCACCCAGCTGGCCAGGGGCCACAGCAGCGCCTCCAGGAACGGGGCCAGAAAGCTCCAGAACCCCGGGAAAATTCCGCCAGCCGCCATGCGCAGCATCAACTCGATGGCATGGGCAATCGCAAACAACGGAAACACCTGCAGCGCCTGCGACGGTACGCTGAACCACAGCAAACGGCGGTGGATGGCGATGGCGCCGAACGACAGCACGGTGTAGGACAGCGCGTGCTGCCCCAGCAACGCAGACTGGCTCACGTCCATGCACAGGCCCAGCACAAACGCTGCCCCCATGCCAATGCGCAAGGGCTGATGCACACCCCAGAACACCAGCAGCACCATCAGCAGATCGGGCATCCACACCACTCGGCCCAGCGGCAGCATATTGATGGCCAGGCCCGCAGCCAGACTGGCCCAGATGAACACCGGGTTAACCGGCATCAACAGGGGCTCACCCCGCGGCATGATCATCGCGGGCCTCCTTGTATCGGTGTCATCAGGGTGAGGCAGAGGCTCATTTGCGGCCTCCGCGTTTGGTCGCAGGCGCGGCCGGGGCCGCATCCGGGCGGGGCAATTCGTTGTCGCCCAGCGGCTTGAGCACCACCACGTGGCGCGCGCCCTGCACCTGGGCCAGTGGCGCGCAGTAGATGCGCGCAAAGGCAGAGTCGGCCCGGCGCTCCACCTTCACCACGCGTGCCACGGGCAGGCCGGGGGCGTACAAGCCATCCACGCCGCTCGTGGTCAGCAGGTCGTCTTCGCGGATGTCAGCATTGGCGGGCATGAAGCGCAGCTCCATGCCGCCACCATGGCCCGCCACCGGGTCGCCGTAGGCCACGCCCCGCACGCCGGTGCGGATGTTCAACACCGGGATCGCCTGATCACGGTCCACCAGCAGCGTGACTTCGCTGACCAGCGGGAACACGCGGGTCACCTGGCCCAGTACGCCGGCCTCGTCCATCACGGGAGCGCCCAGTTCCACGCCGCCCAGTTGCCCCCGGTCCAGCACCACACGGCGCGTGTAGGGGTCGGCGGTGTCGTAGATCACCTCGGCCGCCTGCGCGGGGGTCTGGAGCCGGTCGCGCAGCTCCAGCAGTTTGCGCAGCCGCTGGTTTTCCATGGCCAGCTGGTCGGCCTGGTTGGCGCGCTGGCCCATCACGGTCATCTTCTTGCGGGCAGCGTCCAGGTCTTCCTGCGCGGTTTGCAGCGACTGGAAATAACTGCGCCCGTGGCTCGCAAATTCCACCGGCTGCAGCATGAGCCACTGCACCGGGTACAGCACCGTAGCCACAGCTTGGCGGAAGGGGCCGGTGATCTGAAAGCGTGCGTCGGCCACCATGAGGAACAGTGCCAGCGCGCTGAACACGGCCAAACGCGACAGGGCCGAAGGGCCCTGTTTGAAGAAAGGGGGAGCGCTGCGCTCCAGAGTACCCAGGGGCATGGTGCGCAGCGGTCAGTGTCTGCCGCGGGGAGCGGGCTCCACGGGCGGGTGCTCAGAAACAAGCATTGGAGCAGAGGCAGTCATGCAATTCGGAGCGCAAAAAAAGTGCCTGCAGCATACAGGCCTGCCGGCTTACTCGCTCGTGAAAATGCTGCCCAGGCGGTCCATGCGCTCCAGGGCGATGCCGCAGCCGCGCACCACGCAGGTCAGCGGGTCTTCGGCCACCAGCACGGGCAGGCCGGTTTCTTCGGCCAGCAGGCGGTCCAGGTCGCGCAGCAGTGCGCCGCCGCCAGTCAACATCATGCCGCGGTCGGCAATGTCGGCGCCCAGCTCGGGGGGGGTTTGTTCCAGCGCGTTCTTCACGGCCGAGACGATCTGGTTGAGCGGGTCAGTCAGGGCTTCCAGCACTTCATTGCTGGAGATGGTGAAGCTGCGTGGCACGCCTTCGGACAGGTTGCGGCCTTTGACTTCCATCTCGCGCACTTCGGAGCCCGGGAAGGCCGAACCGATGTTCTTCTTGATGGCTTCGGCCGTGGGCTCACCGATCAGCATGCCGTAGTTGCGGCGGATGTAGCTGATGATGGCTTCGTCGAACTTGTCACCACCCACACGGACGCTGCCCTTGTAGACCATGCCGCCCAGCGAGATCACGCCGACTTCGGTGGTGCCGCCGCCGATGTCCACGACCATGGAGCCGGAGGCTTCCGACACGGGCAGACCGGCGCCGATACCGGCCGCCATGGGTTCTTCGATCAGATAGACCGCCGTGGCGCCTGCGGCCTCGGCGGCGTCCTTGATGGCGCGGCGCTCGACCTGGGTGGAGCCACAGGGCACGCAGATGATGATGCGCGGGCTGGGGGTGAACAGCGTGCGCGGGTGCACCATCTTGATGAACTGCTTGATCATCTGCTCGGTGATCACGAAGTCGGCAATCACGCCGTCCTTCATCGGGCGGATGGCCTCGATGTTGCCGGGCACCTTGCCCAGCATGGCCTTGGCCTCGTGGCCTACGGCCTGGATGACTTTCTTGCCGTGCGGACCGCCTTCGTGGCGGATGGCGACGACGGAGGGTTCGTCGAGGACGATGCCTTTGTCGCGGGCGAAGATGAGGGTGTTGGCTGTGCCAAGGTCAATGGCCAGGTCGGTGGAGAAGTACCGACGGAAAGCTCCGAACATTCAAAAGTCCTCTCGGGCACGGCATGCGCGTCGGCCTGCCATCGCCAGGTATTTCAGGGGGTGTTTATTGGCTTTTTTCACGCAATTGACTCCCATTCCGGGAGCTTTGCGGCAAAGCCGGGATAATACCCCATCCCCTGTGAATAACTCCCTCCGGCGCGGGCCGGATCACAGCTTTACGTCTGGTTTCTTTAGATTTTCCTCCCTATGGCACTGACCCCCCAGGACATCGGCCGCATTGCCAACTTGGCGCGGCTTGAGCTGACACCTTCCGAAAGTGAGCGCATGCTCACCCAGCTCAACGGCTTCTTTGACATCGTGGAACAGATGCGGGCTGTGGATACTTCGGGCGTCACGCCCCTGGCCCACCCCGTGGCCGCCATCCAGGACGTGCAGCTGCGCCTGCGCGACGACGTAGCCAGCGAGCCCAACCAGCGCGAAGCCAACCAACAAAGCGCCCCCGCCGTCGAACGAGGCCTGTTCCTCGTGCCCAAAGTGATCGAGTAAGAACCCCGCCGCATGACTTCCACCGCATTGCATGACCTGGGCGTGGCCCAGCTGGCCACCGAACTGCGCGAGCGCCGCGTCTCGGCCGTCGAGGCCGCCCAGCATTTCCTCGCCCGCGCACAAGCCCACCAGAACCTGGGCGCCTACGTGGCCGTAAACCCTGACATCACCCTGGCCCAGGCCCGCGCCCAGGATGCCGCCATTGTCGCAGGCACGGCAGGCCCCCTGGCGGGCGTGCCGATTGCGCACAAGGACATCTTCGTCACCAAGGGCTTCCCCAGCACCGCCGGCTCCAAGATGCTCGCGGGCTACCAGTCGCCGTTTGACGCCACCGTGGTCACCAGGCTGGCCGATGCGGGCGCCGTGACGCTGGGCAAGCTCAACTGCGACGAGTTCGCCATGGGCTCGGCCAACGAAAACTCGGCCGTCGCCCCCGTGGGCTTTGATGCCCCGGCCCCCGTGCGCAACCCCTGGGCCACCGACCGCATTCCGGGCGGCTCGTCCGGCGGCAGCGCAGTGGCCGTGGCTGCGCGCCTGGCCCCGGCCGTCACCGGCACGGACACGGGCGGCTCCATCCGCCAGCCCGCCTCGTTCTGCGGCATCACCGGCATCAAGCCCACCTATGGCCGCGCCAGCCGCTACGGCATGATTGCTTTCGCCTCCAGCCTCGACCAGGCGGGCCCCATGGCCCGCTCGGCCGAAGACTGCGCGCTGCTGCTGTCCGCCATGTGCGGCCCCGACCCGGACCGCGACTCCACCAGTCTGGACGTGCCGGCCGAAAACTTCAGCGCCAAGCTCAATGACAGCATCGACGGCCTGCGCATCGGCATCCCCGCCGAGTTCTTTGGCGAAGGCCTGGCACCCGATGTGCGTGCCGCCGTGGATGGCGCACTCAAGGAATACGAAAAGCTCGGCGCCAAGCTCGTGCCCATCAGCCTGCCGCGCACGCAGCTGTCCATCCCGGTCTACTACATCATTGCCCCGGCCGAGGCGTCGTCCAACCTCTCCCGCTTTGACGGTGTGAAGTTCGGCCACCGCGCGAAGGACTACACCGACCTGGTAGACATGTACAAGAAGACCCGCGCCGAAGGCTTTGGCGATGAGGTCAAGCGCCGCATCATGATCGGCGCCTATGTGCTGAGCCACGGCTACTACGACGCCTACTACCTGCAGGCGCAGAAGATCCGCCGCATGATCGCCGACGACTTCCAGAACGCGTTCAAGGAGTGCGACATCATCGCCGGCCCCGTGGCACCCACCGTGGCCTGGAAGCTGGGCGACCACGGCAACGACCCGCTGGCCGACTACCTGGCCGACATCTTCACGCTGCCCGGCTCGCTGGCCGGCCTGCCCGGCATGAGCGTGCCCTGTGGTTTTAGCGATGGCGGCATGCAAGGCTCAGGAGCGGAAGTCGGCAAGCCGCTTCCGGTGGGCCTGCAGCTGATTGGCAACTACTTCCAGGAAGCCCGCCTTCTGAATGCTGCGCACCGCCTGCAGCAAGCCACCGACTTCCACCTCCGCCGTCCGGAGGGCTTCTGACATGACCGCCAAACTGATCCATGGCTACGAAGTCGTCATCGGCTTCGAAACCCACACCCAGCTCGCCACCCAGAGCAAGATCTTCAGCCGCGCCGCCACCGCCTTTGGCGCCGAGCCCAACACCCAGGCCTGCGCCGTGGACCTGGCCCTGCCCGGTACCCTGCCCGTGATGAACCGCGAGGCCGTGGCCTGCGCTATCAAATTAGGACTGGCCCTCGGCTCCCACATTGCGCCCGTGAGCATTTTCGCGCGCAAGAACTACTTCTACCCTGACCTGCCCAAGGGCTACCAGATCAGCCAGTTCGAGATCCCAGTGGTGCAGGGCGGCGAGGTGTCGTTCTTCCTGGGTGACGAAAAGAAAACCGTGCGTCTGGTACGCGCCCACCTGGAAGAAGACGCCGGCAAGTCGCTGCACGAAGACTTCATCGGCCAGTCGGGCATCGACCTGAACCGTGCCGGCACGCCCCTGCTGGAGATCGTGACCGAGCCCGATATCCGCAGCAGCGAAGAAGCCGTGGCCTATGCCAAGGAACTGCACAAGATCGTGACCTGGATCGGCATCTGCGACGGCAACATGCAGGAAGGCAGCTTCCGCTGCGACGCCAACGTGTCGGTGCGCAAGCCCGGCCAGCCGCTGGGCACCCGCCGCGAGATCAAGAACCTGAACTCGTTCAAGTTCATGCAGCAGGCCATCGACTATGAGATCCGCTGGCAGATCGAGCAGATCGAAGACGGCCACGCCATCCAGCAGGCCACCGTGCTGTTCGACCCTGACACGGGCGAAACGCGTGCGATGCGCACCAAGGAAGATGCTGCGGACTACCGCTACTTCCCCGATCCCGATCTGCCTCCGCTCCACATTTCAGAGCAGTGGGTGCTGGAAGAACGGGCGCAGATGGCTGAATTGCCCCGCACCATGGCGGCACGTTTTGTGGCGGACTATGGCCTGCCCGAGTACGACGCCACCACGCTCACGCAGAGCAAGGCGATGGCAGCGTACTTTGAGGCGGCGGCCAAGGCCTGCGGCCAGCCCAAGTTGGCCAGCAACTGGATCATGGGCGAGGTGTCGCGCCGCCTGAACATGGCGGAGACCGGTATCGAGCAGGCTCCTGTGACTGCAGCGCAGCTGGCCACATTGATCGGCCGCATTGCCGACGGCACCATCTCCAACAACGCCGCCAAGCAGGTGTTTGATGCGCTGTGGACCGGGGAGTCGAACGACGTGGACGCCGTCATCGAATCCAAGGGGCTCAAGCAGATGAACGACTCCGGCGCGCTGGAGAAGATCATCGACGAGGTGATTGCCGCCAACCCCGACAACGTGGCGCAGTTCCGTGCGGGCAAGGACAAGGCGTTCAACGCACTGGTCGGCCAGATCATGAAAGCCAGCAAGGGCAAGGCCAACCCGACGCAGGTCAACGAGCTGCTGCGCGCCAAGCTGGCGGGCTGACGCACGCCGATCGGCGGCAACACCAACAACAAAGGGCCGCGAGGCCCTTTGTTGTTTGGATCTACTGGTGAACGGCGCAGGCGACGGGAGCGCTCTCAGCGCATGGCCCTATCGCGTGGCGGCGGGTGCAGCGGCATCGCTGGCGGGCGTTGCGCCCGGCAGGGGCATGCGCTGCGCCTCCCACAGCTTGCGGAGTTGGGCCAGCTCCACGTCAAACCGCTGGTGCACGCGGCGCTTTTCCTGGTCTTGCCCGGCAATGAACCGCTGCTGCTCGGCAATGCTCTCTTCGTTCTCGGCAATCTTGCGGCGCAGCGACATCGGCGCCTTGCTGGGGTCCTTCTTGTAGAACTCCATCTCGACGTCAAAGGCCTTGCGCTGCTGTGTCAGCTCGACCAGGCGCTTTTCGGCAGTGGCGGTCACATCGTCCACCAGTTGGATGGCCGCAGCGCGCTCCACATCGTGTGCTGCCTTGTCCGGGTAACGGGCGGTCAGTGCGCGTTCGCGGCGGCGCTCCTCCAGCTCGCGGGCACGGGCTTCGGCCTCCTTGCGGCGCTGGGCCTCTTGCGCGGCGCGCTCCTGCTCGGTCAGCGAAGGGCCAATTTGCCGCCGCACAATGCCCGAGGGCCCGAGTTCGCGCTGCTCGCGGTCCAGGCATTCAGCAATCGGACGGTCGGCCGTCAGGCGCCGGCCATTGCGGTCCACGCACGTGTAGATGCCACCCGACGGACTGGGGGCTTGCGCCCACGCCAAATCAGCGCCCAGGGTGGCCAACAGAACCCCGCCCACGATCCACGCCGATTTGCTCAATCCGTCTACCCCTCGTTGACGCCGTATCGCTGGCGGTAGGCCAGCACCTTTTCGTGATGGGAACGCATCCCCTCTTCCCCGTTTTGCTCCAGGAAGAGCAATAAGTCTGCCAGCCGTGCAATGGCACACACCTGCATGCCCAGCTGGTTGCGCACGTACTGCACCGCGCTGTGGTCCACGTCCTGGCCATTCTCGGTGGCTTTTTCCTGGCGGTCCAGCGCAATGGCCACGGCATGGGGCGTGGCGCCTGCCGCCTTGATGATGGCGATGGACTCCCGGGCGGCGGTGCCGGCCGACATCACATCGTCCACGATGAGTACCCGGCCCTTGAGGGGCGCGCCCACCAGGGTGCCGCCTTCGCCATGGTCCTTGGCCTCCTTGCGGTTGTAGGCAAAGGGCACGTTGCGCCCCAGGCGCGCCAGCTCCACGGCCACGGTGGCAGCCAGCGGAATGCCCTTGTAGGCGGGCCCAAACACCATGTCGAATTCGATGCCGCTGGCCAGCAGGGCTTTTGCATAGAATTCCGCGAGCCGGCCAATCTTGCGGCCATCGTCAAACAGTCCGGCGTTGAAAAAATAGGGGCTCAGGCGCCCGGCTTTGGTCTTGAATTCGCCAAACCGCAGCACGCCCGACTCCACCGCAAAACGCACGAAATCCTGCGCCAGCTGGCCCTGTTCGGGGGTTTGCACGCCAACATCCACCATGGGGAAATCCTTGTTCAAGTTAACCAGCCTCAATCTCAATGGCATCCGCTCGGCCACCAGCAAAGGCGTGGAAAGCTGGATGGCAGCCACGCGGCCGGATTGTATTTGCGTGCAGGAAGTGAAGGCCCAGGCGGCCGACATGGCCAACCGGTTCGAGCGCCTCGCGGACCTGCAGGGGCACTTTCACTTTGCCCAGAAAAAGGGCTATTCGGGCGTGGGCATCTACACGCGGCACGAGCCATCGGATGTAGTCGTTGGCTATGGGTCTACCGAGTTCGATGCAGAAGGCCGATATGTCGAGCTGCGTTTTGACACGCCCGCCCGCAAGCTGTCGATCATCAGTGCGTACTTTCCGAGCGGCTCGTCCGGCGAAGAGCGCCAGCAGGCCAAATTCCGCTTTCTGGCCGAATTCCACCCCCACCTCATGCGCCTGAAGGCCGAGCGCGACTTCATCCTGTGCGGCGACATCAACATTGCGCACCAGCAAATCGACCTCAAAAACTGGCGCAGCAACCAGAAGAACAGTGGTTTTTTGCCCGAAGAACGCGCCTGGATGACAAAGTTGTTGCACACAACTGATGAAGGCGGCGGCATCATAGACGTTTACCGTCAGTTACAACCTACCGCCACCGACACCGCCTACACCTGGTGGAGCAACCGCGGGCAGGCCTATGCCAACAACGTGGGTTGGCGGCTGGACTACCACCTGGCCACCCCTGCGATCGCGGCGCTGGCGCGCGCTGAACATATTTACAAGGGCGAAAAGTTCTCGGACCACGCACCCATCACGGTGGATTACGCACTGACCCTATAAGCCCCGCCCCAGCCCCTTTGCCCCGATGACCGACGCCAGCACCTCCGCCCCGCCTCCCGCCCACAGTTTCCGCCCCCAAAGCGCCGAGGCGCTGTGGCGCCAGATCTCCACCCCCCACCCCACGGTGGGCAAGGCGCGGCACCTGGGCGAGGCGCTGGTGCACGCGGGGCTGCTGTCCACACCGGACCTTGCAGAGGGCCTGCAGGCGCAGCAGGAGGAGCGCGGCAACGGCGTGCAGCGGCCCATCGGCCAGATACTGGTGGACCGGGGAGCGCTCACCCAAGACCAGCTGCGCAGCGTGATTGCCACCTGGCTGGGCGAATACACCGTGCACCCCGGCGACATCACACCCGAAGCGTCGGCCCTGGCCCTCATCCCCCGCGCCGTGGCGGAGCGGGAATCCGTGCTGCCCCTGATCGCGCGCGATGACGCCCTGGTGCTGCTGATGGCCGACCCCTGGGACCGGGTGCTGATCGACGAGATCCGCTTTCTGACCCAACGGCGTCTGATTCCGCTGCGGGCATCGCCCGGCACGCTGATGCCCGCCATCCACAAGGCCTACCGCACCCGCCCTGCCGACGCGGGCGGAGCGGCAGCCGGCGCACGTGCCACCTCGCAGGAGCTGCTGACCAACCTGGCCACCGCGTCGCCGGACGCCGATACCGAGCAGGCCGACGTGATCAGCGAGTCGGACAACACCCTGGTGCGGCTCATCAACTCGGTGATCGACGAGGCCATCAGCCACCGGGCGTCGGACATCCACATCGAGACCGAACCCGCCCCGCACAACGTGCGCGTGCGCCTGCGCATCGACGGCGACCTGGTGCCCTACCTGGAGCTGCCCGCGCGCTATCGCTTCGCGATGGTGGCGCGCATCAAGATCATGGCCAGCATGGACATCTCGGAGCACCGCAAACCGCAGGACGGCAAGATCGACTTTGCGCGTTTTGGTGGCCCGCCGGTGGAGCTGCGCGTGGTCACCGTGCCCACCTCGCGCGGGCTGGAGGACGTGGTGCTGCGCCTACTGGCGGGTGCCAAGCCGCTGCCGCTGGAGAACATCGGCCTGAGCCAGCCCAACCTGCTGGCGCTGCGCGCGGTGGTGCAAAAAAGCTATGGCCTGGTGCTGGTGTGTGGCCCCACGGGCTGCGGCAAGACGACCACGCTGCACTCGGTGGTGCGCGACATCAACACCGCAGGCCGCAAGATCTGGACGGCCGAAGACCCCATCGAGATCACCCAGGAGGGCCTGCGCCAGGTGCAGGTGAACCCGCGCATCGGCTGGACCTTTGCCGCCGCCATGCGCACCTTTTTACGCGCCGACCCGGACGTGATCATGATCGGCGAGATGCGCGATGAAGAGACGGCGCGCATCGCCATCGAGGCCTCGCTCACTGGGCACCTGGTGCTGTCCACCCTGCACACCAACTCCGCGCCCGAAAGCATTGCGCGCCTGCTCGAAATTGGCCTGGACCCGTTCAACTTTTCGGACTCATTGCTGGCCATCCTGGCGCAGCGCCTGGTGCGCCGCCTGTGCACCTCTTGTCGCGAGCCGCGCGTGGCCGACGACGAGATGCTGACGGGCCTGGCGTCGCAGTACCTGGACAGTGGCACCCACAACACCGCCGAAGCGCGCCAGGCGCAGATCGGGCGCTGGCGCCAGCAGTACGGCGGTGCCCAGGGCGAGCTACGGATGTGGCGCCCCGTAGGCTGCGCCAAATGTGAAGGCCACGGCTATCACGGCCGTCTGGGCATCCACGAGCTGATGATGAGTGACGAAACCATTCGCCAGCACATCCGCCACCGGGCCCCGGCCTCGGACATCCGGCACTCCGCCCTCACCGCCGGCATGCTCACCCTGCGCCAGGACGGCATCGAAAAGGTGTTGCAGGGCCTGACCGACATGAGCGAAGTGGTTGCGGCCACCAACCTGTAGCCCCGACAGCGGCATGTTGGCCGCCAACCCACCGGCAAATACCGTCAACAATTGTCAAAACTACCCATCTTGCGGCAATTTTCCATTGGACGGCGGCCGGTTTTCCTGCTTTCACGGGCATAGTCAAGCCGTACCAGCCGCCGTACCTGGAGCCATTCCGGGCCCTGCCGTGCTGGTGGGATGTGAAAGTGGTGACGATGTTGTTCCGATTTCTGGCTCTCCTGCGGGCCCGCACAGGCACTGCCCTGGTGACCCTACTGGGCCCGTTGAGCCTGTGCCTGCCGCTGTGGGCCCACCCCGCTCCGGTGTGCCCCGCCCCCCAGGGCCGCAGCGTTCTGCGACTGCAGCCTGCGGGCGACGGCCCGGCACAGGCCTGCGACCTGCAGGCCCTGGAGCGGCTGCCAGCGCGCGACATCACCACCGCCTTGCCCCCTGCGCTGGGCCTGGCGGGCGAACACCGCTGGACCGGTGTGCCGCTGCGCCACCTGGTCGAGCAGCTTGGCGGTAGCGAGCGCAGCCGCATCGTGCTGACGGCCCTGAACGACTATGCCGTCGAGATCCACTGGAGCGACCTGCTCCGCTACAACCCCGTGCTGGCCTACCGGCGCGACGGCCAGCGCATGGGCATCCGCGACAAGGGGCCGCTGATCCTGATCTACCCGTTCGATGCCCATCCTGCCCTGCAGCAAGGGCAGGACTACGTCAACCGCACCATCTGGCAGGTCCATGCCGTCTCCGTCCGCTAAGCCGCAGGCGCCCACCACCGGCAGCCCGCGCACGGCCTACCGGCTGCTCGCCCTGGTGGTGGCCATGGCCCTGGGTACGTCGGTGGCCCTGTGGTGGACGCTGCGCCAGGCACAGGACCTTGCGCAGCCCCACCAGCAAAACGACCTCTGGTACATCGCCAGCGTGCACAACGAGCTGGCGCGGGTGAGCCTGCTGGCACGCCAGCTGCGGGCCCGCGAGGCCAGCGCGCAAGACCTGATCGACCGGCTGGACGTGCTCTACAGCACGCTGGACACCACGGGCCGTGGACCGCATGTGAGCACCCAGCTGCGCGATGCGCTGCCGGACACCGCACAAGGCCTGGACAACTTGCGCACCCAGGTCGAGCGCTGGTCGGCACTGGCCAGCGCGAACACGAACACCAAGCCCCACGAATCCGGCAGCACCGCAGCGCGGCGCACAAACCCGACCGCCGCACCACCCCAAGCGCTGCGCGTGGCCGAGGACATCACCCGCCAGTCCGACGCATTGCTGGAGCGCCTGCGCCAGGCGGTGGCCACCGTGCACCTGTTCAGCACCCAGCAGACAGACCAGGCGCGCCGGCAGCTGCACCAGCGCTTCATCGTGCTCAGCGTGGTGCTCAGCGCCCTGCTGGTGGGCACCACGCTGCTGATTGCGCGGCTGGTGCAGGACGCACGCGCCGCCGCCGCCGCATCGCGGCAACTGGCGCAGACCAACCGGGAGCTGGAAGACCGCGTGGCCCGCCGCACACGCAAGCTCGAAGAAAGCCGTGCGCTGCTGGGCTTCATCCTGGACACCAGCCCCAGCGATGTGCTGCTGGCCGAGGTCGAGAGCGGCCGCGTGCATTTCATCAACCACCGGCTGACCGAGCGGCTGGGCCTCCCGGCCGCGCCCCAGACCCTGTTCCTGCCCGACCTGCTGCACGACCCTGATACCCGCCAGCGCTTTATGCAGACGCTGGACCAGTACGGCCAGGTCGATGCCATGGAGGCCCAGATCGGCACCCATGCTCCGCGCTGGAGCTCGCTGTCGGCACGCCTCATCGATGTCGAGGGCCGGCTGGCCCACCTGCTGTGGGGCTTTGACATCAGCACCCACAAGGCCCTGGAGGCCCAGCTGCGCGAGCTGGCCACACGCGATGCACTCAGCGGGCTGCTGAACCGCCGAGCGTTCATGGAGCGCAGCACGGCCTTGTTCGACCACTGCCGCCGCCACGGGCAACCGTGCACCGTGCTGATGATCGACATCGACCATTTCAAGCGCATCAACGACCAGCATGGGCACCAGATGGGCGACACCGCCATCCGCGCCTGCGCAGACGCCATCGGCCAGGCCCTGCGCGAGGCAGACCTGCTCGGCCGCCTGGGGGCGAGGAATTTGCCGCGCTCCTGCCCCACGCCAGTGCCGACAGCGCCCGCCAGGTGGCCGAGCGCATCCGGGGCGCCATCGCGCAGCTGGGGCTGGTGTCGCCATCCGGGCATCCGGTCACGTTCACCATCTCCATCGGCATGGCTGCCAGCGAGCGCCACCACACGGGCATCGAGCCGCTGCTGGCCGATGCCGACGCGGCGCTGTACCGCGCCAAGGCCACCGGCCGCAACCGGGTGCTGGCCCACGAGGCCGCACTTCCCGCCCATTGATCTCCACCCACGACACAACGGCCATGAGCCTTCGCCTTTTGATAGTGGATGACAGCCGCATGTCCCGCCTGATCCTGCAGGGTCTGGTGCTGCAGGCCCACCCCGACTGGACCATCGTGCACGCCAGCAGCGGCGAAGAAGCCCTGCAGCAGGTGCGCGAGAGCCCTGTGGACCTGGTTTCCATGGACTTCAACATGCACGGCATGAACGGCCTGGAAGCCGCCCTGGCGCTGCGCCAGCTGCTGCCCCAGGTGCCCATTGCCATCCTCACGGCCAATGTGCAGACTGCGGTGCAGGAGCGCATCGAAGAAGCCGGCATGGTGTTCATCGCCAAGCCCATCACCGCGCAAGCCGCCCAACAGCTCGCCGCCCTCGCAGGAGCCTGACATGCCCATTCAGCTAGACGCCGAACAGATCGATGCCCTGAGCGAGATCTTCAACATCGGCGTGGGCAAGGCCGCTGCCGCCATGGGCAGCCTGCTGCGCGACGAGGTGCTGCTGTCGGTGCCGCATGTGAGCGTGTTCACCGTGAGCGAGGCCGCGCAGCAGCTGGGCACCCAGGGCCAGCCTATGTATGGCGTGCGCCAGCCGTTTCGCGGCGTGCTCAATGGCGATGCCTTGCTGATCTTTCCGGGGCATCGCAGCCTGGAGATCGTGCGCATCGTCGCCGGGCAGAACGTGCCGCGCGAAGACCTGAGCGCCATCGAACAGGATGCGCTGACCGAGGTGGGCAATGTGATGCTCAATGCCTGCATCGCCGCCTTGTCCGACCTGCTGGGCCACGAGTTCGAGCTGAGCCCGCCACGGTTCGACATGGGCGACAGCCGCACCATCCTGGGCACCCGCATCCAGAACCACCTGGTGGTGTTCCTGCACATCCGCTTTGAGCTGCTCAGCAGCCAGATCGAGGGCTTCGTGGTGTTCGTGCTCAACACCACGTCGCTGGAAGGCCTGCGCACCGCCGTGAACCGGCTGCTGGGCCGGCCTGTGGACGCCGACTGAGGCCCGAAGCGGCCAAGCGGCCGCCAATGGGAGCCGCGCGCTGCACAGGCCCTGTGCGAAACTCGCGGCTGTTGCCTTCCGGCCCTGCCGCCACCCCGCCAGCCCGCTGTCACCCTGTGGGGGATAGCGGCACTGGCGTGACGGGCGCTGGGCTTACTGCCTCCATCCCATGCTCCGCTACCTCACCGTCCCAGTCACTCCTTTTCAGCAGAACGCCTCCATCGTCTGGTGCGACGCCACCCGGCAGGCCGCCGTGATCGACCCGGGGGGCGACCTGGACACCTTGCTGGCCGCAGTGGAAGAACACGGGCTGACGCTGTCGCAGATCTGGCTCACCCACGCGCACATCGACCACGCCGGCGGCACGGGCGAGCTGGCCCAGCGCCTGTCGCTGCCCATCGTCGGACCCCACCCTGGCGACCAGTTCTGGATCGACGGGCTGCCGCAGCAAAGCGCGATGTTCGGCTTTCCGCCCGCGCAGCACTTCACCCCCACACGCTGGCTGCAAGACGGCGACACGGTGCAGATTGGCAACGAGACCTTGAACGTGCGCCACTGCCCTGGCCACACGCCCGGCCACGTGGTGTTCCACGCGCCGCAGATCGACCGCGCGTTTGTGGGCGACGTGCTGTTTGCAGGTAGCATCGGCCGAACGGATTTCCCCCAGGGCAACCACCAGCAGCTCATCGACAGCATCACGCAGCGGCTGTGGCCCATGGGCAACCAGACGGTGTTCATCCCCGGCCACGGACCGGAGAGCACCTTCGGGCGCGAACGGCAAAGCAATCCCTACGTGGGCGGGACCTGAGCGTTGATCGCCAATGCTCCTGTATTCATAGCACCTCAGGCATATTGCACTAGCGCATCTGGCTGATTGGGCTTGAAATGGGTTGCAGGAGGCCGTCGCAGGCCTCTGGGGCGTGCTCCGCGCCGCTGGGGGCGCAGCGGCGATCAGGCCCCGGGATACCGGCCAGTTCGCCGCACCTCCGACACCGCCGGGGGGCTACGATGGTGTGGTTTGCCACCCCTGCGGGCCGCCCATACCCCTGTGCCATGACCCCATCCAACGCATCGCGCCCCCCGCTTGAACCCCAGCGCGGCTCCAGCCTCGCGGGCAAGGCTTACTGGGCGATGGTGCAGCGGGTGGCGCTGACCGCTGCCACCATCGACGCGGGCTACATCCTGCTGTTTCTCTGGCTGGGCTCGATGCCGCTGGCGGCCATCAATGTGCTGAGCATTGCCATGTACCTGGGCGCCTACCGGCTCATCCAGAAGCGCTACAACACCGCCGCGCTGGCCCTGATCTGGCTGGAGGTGATCGGGCACTCGGCCCTGGGTTCGCTGCTCATTGGCTGGGAGAGCGGCTTTCACTACTACCTGCTGATGTTCATCCCCGCCATCGTGATCGCCAACACGCGCGGCTATGCCACGCCCATGGTGCTGGCCCTGCTGGCCTACTACCTGGGCCTGCACATGCTGAGCGACGCCGTGGGGCCGCTAGACCCGCTGCCCGCGCGCAGCGTGAAGATCGTGAACTGGGTGCACATCTGCGTGGTGTTTGCCATGTCGGCAGCGCTGTCGGCGTTCTACCGCCGCACCATCCTGATCGCCGAGGCGCGCCTGCGCAAGCAGGCCACGCGCGACCCGCTGACCGG
This sequence comes from Acidovorax sp. M14, assembly GCF_049331375.1. Classification (NCBI taxonomy): domain Bacteria; kingdom Pseudomonadati; phylum Pseudomonadota; class Betaproteobacteria; order Burkholderiales; family Comamonadaceae; genus Acidovorax; species Acidovorax sp. M14. Next base: position 325,550 of record NZ_CP186263.1, on the reverse strand, counting down.
CCTGGCCAACCGCAGCCACTTTGACGCACAGGCCACCGAGGCGCTGGAGCGCAGCCAGCGCAGCGGCGCGCCCGTGACGCTGCTGCTGTGCGACGTGGACCACTTCAAGCGCGTGAACGACCAGTACGGCCACGCCGTGGGCGACCAGGTGCTGGTGGCCATGGGCCAGGTGCTGGCCGACAACCTGCGCGAGGGCGATGTGCTGGCGCGCTGGGGCGGCGAAGAGTTTCTGGCACTAATGCCCGCCAGTCCGCTGGACGCCGCCAGCGCCACGGCCGAGCGCATCCGTGCCGCTGTGGCCCAGGCACCGCTGCCCGTCGGCCCTGAGCCATTGGCCCTGACGCTGTCGTTTGGCGTGGCCCAGGTGCACGGGCCGGACGACCTGCAGGCCGCCATCGCCCGCGCAGACCAGGCGCTGTATGCCGCCAAACACGCGGGGCGCAACCGGGTGCAGCTGGCGGGTGAAAACGCCACCGACGCAGTGGCGGCCAGCGCTTAGGGCAACGCTGAATAAGTCCCCGCAGTGGCGCGCACCCTGATTTGGGATGGGATGCAAGGCGCAAACCACAGCGATAGCCGTAGCTATCGCGAGGATTTGCAACGCGGCAGACCGCCCAAAGCAGGGGTGCGCGGTGCGCGAGGGACTTGTTCAGCGTTGCCTTAGATACGCTGGCTCGGCGGTTCAACCGTTGCGGCGCGCGGCCTCGTACAGGCCCTGTACCTTGGGCACGTTCAGCTCCAGCTCGCGGATGCGCGCAGGGCCTGAAGGGTGGGTGGACAAAAATGCCAGCCCGCCTTGCTTGCTGCCGCTGGCGTTGCCCATCTTCTGCCACAGGCTCACGGCGGCCGATGGCTGGTAGCCCGCGCGCGCGGCCAGCTCCAGCCCCACCAGGTCGGCCTCGCTTTCGTCCGAGCGGCTGAACTGCAGCGTGAGCAACTGCCCGCCCAAGCCCGCTGCCGCCTGCCCCAGGTCGCCCAGCCCCAGCAGCTGCGAGCCCAGGCGCAGAGCCAGGTTGGTGCCCTGCGTCTTGGCGATGCGCTCGCGCGCATGTTCACGCAGCGCGTGGGCCATCTCGTGGCCCATGACCATCGCAGTCTCGTCGTCGGTGAGCTTGAGCTGGTCGAGGATGCCGGTGTAGAACGCAATCTTGCCGCCGGGCATGCAAAACGCATTGATCTGCGAGCTGCCAATCAGGTTGACCTCCCACCGCCACTGGCGGGCGCGGTCGTTCCAGGGCGTGGCGTACGGGATCAGCCGCTTGGCGATGGCATGCAGGCGCTGTAGCTGGGGGTGGCTGTCGGGCGCCAGCGCGCGCTTGGCACGGGCCTGCTCCAGCATTTGGCGGTACTGCTGCGCGGCAGACTGCTCCAGCGTCTCGGCGGGCACCAGCTTGCGCAGGCTGGAGGACGAGCCCACGTCCACCTGCGCCATCACCGGCGTGGCCGCTGCGGCACCCGCCGCCAGCAGGAACGCGCGGCGTGCGGACCAGGGGGACGACTGCGCGACGGAGGGAGCGGGGCAGAAAAGACACATACAAGGCAAATCCAGAAGGAATAATGAGCAGCGCTGGCACACAACACACCAGAGCCTGCCGCGCAGATGGAGGCTGACAGGATGGCTACAAGGGTGCGTCGGCGATGATAGACAAAACCCCCGCTCGCCCATGTCAGACACCTCCACATCTTCCACCCCCAACCTCGCTCCCGCTACCGCCCCGGACAAGCCCCCGCGTACCCCCTGGCTGCAAACCCTGCGCGTGTACCTGGAGCCCGCCAGCCTGCGCATGCTCACGCTGGGCTTCTCGGCCGGGCTGCCGCTGCTGCTGGTGCTGGGCACGCTGAGCTTTCGCCTGCGCGAGGCGGGCATCGACCGCAGCACCATCGGCTACCTGAGCTGGGTGGGCCTGGCCTACGGCTTCAAGTGGGTGTGGGCGCCGCTGGTGGACCGCATGCCCATCCCGGTGCTCACACGGCTGCTGGGGCGGCGGCGCAGCTGGCTGCTGCTGGCACAGCTGGTGGTGGTGGCGGGCCTGGTGGGTATGGCCCTGGCTGACCCGCGCCTGACTCTGGGGCCCATCGTGTGGTGCGCCCTGGCCGTGGCATTTGGGTCGGCCACGCAGGACATCGCGCTCGATGCCTTCCGCATCGAATCCGCCGACGCCAACCACCAGGCCGCGCTGGCGGCGTCGTACCAGACGGGTTACCGCTTGGCGATGATCTGGGCCGGAGCTGGCGTGCTGTGGATTGCCGCACGCTCCGAGGTCGCGCCCGCTGTTGGCCAGATCCTCGCGCAAGGTGCCGCCACGTACCAGAACGGCGCCTGGCAGGCCGCGTACCTGGCCATGGCCGCGTCGATGGTGGTGGGCATTGTCACCGTGCTGTTCTCGCGCGAGCCCGCGCCCGTGGCGCTGCCTCCCGCCAAGAACGCTGCCGAGTGGATCCAGGGCGCGCTGGTGGCCCCGTTTGTCGACTTCCTGCGCCGCTATGGCTGGCATGCGGCGCTGATCCTGGCGCTGATTGCCGTCTACCGCATCAGCGATGTGGTGATGGGCATCATGGCCAACCCGTTCTACGTGGACATGGGCTACACCAAGGACGAAGTGGCCGCCGTGACCAAGATCTACGGTGTGATCATGACTCTCGCTGGCGCCTTCGTGGGCGGCGTGTTGTCCATGCGGTTTGGCGTGATGCGCATCCTGATGCTGGGCGCCATCCTTAGCGCGGCCAGCAACCTGCTGTTCGCCTGGCTGGCCGGCCACGGGCACGACGTGACGGCGTTGATCGCCGTGGTCTCGGCCGACAACCTGGCCAGCGGCATCGCCTCGGCCGCGTTCATTGCCTACCTGTCGAGCCTGACCAACGTGAGCTACTCAGCCACGCAGTACGCGCTGTTCAGCTCCATGATGCTGCTGCTGCCGAAGTTTGTGGCGGGCTTCTCGGGCGACTATGTGGATGCGTTTGGCTACGCCCAGTTCTTCACCTCCACGGCGCTGCTGGGGCTGCCGGTGCTGGTGCTGGTGTGGCTGGCATCGCGCATCCAGAAGGTCGGTGGCGCCTGATTCATATGCCCAGACAGCTACTCAATCAATAGCAAATCCTGAAGCCTCTCGCCACCCGGTTTACCGGAACTTTACGGGGGCTTCAACACGGGGAGACGGCTCTACCGGACCATGAAGACCGTTTCAAAGCCTCGCTACTACACTGCCCCCATGAGCTCCCAACTGCTGATGATCGAAGACGACGCCCGCCTTGCGCAGATGGTGGGCGAGTACCTGGGCCAGTCGGGCCTGCAGGTCACGCACCGCGCCGATGGCAAAAGTGGCCTGGCGCAGCTGCAGGGCCCTGATGCGGGCCCACTGCCCGACCTGGTGATCCTGGATTTGATGCTGCCCGACATGGATGGACTAGAAGTGTGCCGCCGCATCCGCTCGCTGCAAGGCAACGCGGCGCAGGTGCCGGTGCTCATGCTCACCGCCAAGGGCGACCCCATGGACCGCATCATCGGGCTGGAGCTTGGCGCTGATGACTACCTGCCCAAGCCCTTTGAGCCCCGCGAGCTGCTGGCCCGTATCCGCGCCATCCTGCGCCGGCGCACGGACGGCGGCGGTGCGGCCGCTGCCACCCAGGTGCTGCGCTTTGGCACGCTGGAGATTGACCGCGACGCGCGCACCGTGACTGTGGCGGGGCAGGCAGCGGACCTCACCTCGTACCAGTTCGACCTGCTGGTGGCATTGGCCGAGCGCGCGGGCCGGGTGCTCACCCGCGACCAGATCATGGAGGCGGTGCGCGGCCGCGAGCTGGAGGCGTTTGACCGCAGCATCGACGTGCACATGGGCCGTATTCGAGCGGCCATCGAGCAAGACGCCAAGAACCCGCGCCGCATCCTCACGGTGCGCGGCGTGGGCTATGTGTTTGCCAAACAGCAGGATTGATCGCTGACGCAGGCACCCGCTGCCTGCGCTGCCGCCCCACGCACCACGCATGTCCCTGTCCAACCCCTTCTCCCGCCGCCTTTATCTGCGCATCTGGCTCGCCGTGGTCGGCGGCATGGCGGTGCTGACGCTCACCGTGGGCTGGGCCTGGCGCATCGCCGAGGAGCAAAAGGCCCAGAACAACCAGCCGTTTGTGCCGCCCTCGCGCGAGATGGCGGTGCGCGACCCGTCGGGCAACCTGGTGCTGCGCGGTATGGCCACACGCCAGCCGTCCGAGCCGGGCGAGGTGGTGGAATTCCACATCGAGGCAGAAAACGGCCAGATCTTCACCCTGCAGATGGCGCCGCGCCAGCCGCGCATGGGCCGCAACGGCGGCCGACCCGGTGGCCCCGGCCAGGACGAGGCCGCGTTCTGGACCCGGCCGCCCTTCGGCTTCTTGTGGCTGCTGGGCATCGTGGGCCTGGCAGTGGCGGTGGGGGTGTACCCCATCATCCGCCGCCTCACGCAGCGGCTGGAGGCCTTGCAGCGCAGCGTGAAGAAGTTTGGCGAGGGCGACCTGTCGGTGCGCGTGCCCGAGCAAGGCCAGGACGAGGTGGCCGACCTCGCACGGCAGTTCAACGCAGCGGCCGAGCGGGTGGAAACCCTGGTCAAGTCGCACAAGTCGCTGCTGGCCAATGCCTCGCACGAGCTGCGCTCGCCCCTGACCCGCATCCGCATGGGGCTGGAGCTGATGGGCGGCCAGCAGCCCTCGCCTGCGTTCCGCGAAGAGATCCTGCGCAACATCGCCGAGTTGGACCAGCTGGTGGACGAGATCCTGCTGGCCAGCCGCCTGGATGCGCGCGAGGCCGACGTGGGCACGGTGGAACTGGTGGACCTGATTGGCCTGGCCGCCGAGGAATGCGCGCGCGTGGACGCAGACCTGGATGTGAGCGCCAGCCCCGACTCGCTGGAAGTGCGTGGCGTGGCCAAGCTGCTGCGCCGGGCCATCCGCAACCTGCTGGAGAACGCACGCCGCTACAGCACGGGCGAGATCACGGTGGTGGTGCACCGCCGCCAGGGCCGCGCCGAGGTGCATGTGTGCGACCACGGCCCGGGCGTGCCGCCCAGCCAGCGCGAGCGCATCTTCGAGCCCTTCTACCGCCTGCCGGGCGCCAGCGAGCGCGCGGGCGGTGTGGGCCTGGGACTGGCGCTGGTGCGGTCGATTGCCGGGCGCCATAACGGCACCGTGCATTGCCAAGACCGGGCTGACGGCGACAGCGGCGCGTGTTTTGTGCTGGCGCTGCCGCTGGCACCGTCCACGCACTGATCGAGACGGGAACCGGCGTGCGAATCAGCGCGCCGCCGAGCGGGGCGCCAGGGGCCAGCGCCAGGCCATGGCGGCGAAGAGCACCGCCCCCACTCCAAGTGCTGCGGCCGCCACGGCCAGCCCGTAGACAAAGCCCTGCCCCTGCGTGGCCGCGTGGTGCAGCATCCACGCCACCATGGGCGGGCCCACGATTTGACCGATGCCGTAGGCCGCAGTGAGCAGCCCCGGAAAACTGTCGCCCGCCGCAGGCCACACCCGCCGCGCCTCCTGCAGCGCATAGAAGGTGATGGCCGTGAAAGGCAAGCCCAGCAGCAGGCTGCCCAGCGCAAACCCCACAGGCCCCGGCCACACCAGGCTCAGCGCGATGGCCCCGGCCTGCACCACGTAGGCCGCCATCAGCAGCCAGCGCCGGTCCCACGCGGCTGGGGTGCGGGTGGACAACGCTGCGCCCAGCGCCACCCCGGCACCAAACAGCGGCCAGAACAGGTCGGGCCAGGGCGATCCGGCAGGCAGCGCCGCACGCGCAATCACCGGCAAAAACGTGGCGGTGACGATGTACCCCAGCCCCGCAAGCCCATAGGCGAGTGTGAGCCCTGCGCGCGCCCAGAATCCGTGGCCGGGGGTGGAGCCGTCCACCACCAGGCCGGATGCCGCGGCCGACCCGGGCATCGCCACACCCCGCAGCACGGGCCAGATGGCGGTGCACAGCCCCACACTCAGCAGCCCGAACACCGCCCAGCCCGCTGCGGCGGGCCACTGCAGCGCCACCATGGCACTGGCCGACAGGCCGGTGAGCACGATGCCCAGCCCCGGGCCACAAAAGATCAACCCGCCCAGCGCGGGTTGGCCCAGCGCCACCAGCCGCAGCATGCACCACACCGAGACGTTCAAGAACACCAGCGCACTGGCCACCCCGGCCGCAAACCGCAGCGCGGGCCAGGTGCCCGGCAGCGGCAGCGCCATGCCCAAGGTGAGCAGCACCGTGGCCGCGAGCCCCCAGCGCGCCAGCCGCGCCGCATGCCACCGCTGCCGCGCACGGGGCGCTACCCAGGGCAGCGCCATGCAGGCCAGCGCCCCGATCAGGTACCCGAGGTAGTTGGCTGTGGCCAGCCAGCTGCCGCCGGCCAGCGTGACCACGCCGTCGTGCAGCATCATGGGCAGCAGCGGCGTGAAGGCAAACCGGCCCACGCCCATCGCCACGGCCAACGCGGCCATGCCCGCCAGCGCTACGGACAGGGGGCGGTCTTGGGGGGCGGTGCGCGGTTCCATGCGGGCGGTTTCCAGTCTATGATTCTGTTTTGAGATTTATTTTTTACTAATCATCTCATAACAAGAATCATGATGGATTTTGCAGCCCTCGAAATTTTCCGGGCCGTGGCGCAGGAAGGCAGCGTCACCCGCGCGGCCGAGCGGCTGGGCCGCGTCCAGTCCAACGTGACCACGCGCGTGCAACAGCTGGAAGAGCAACTGGGCGCCACGCTGTTCCTGCGCGAGGGCAAACGCATGGTGCTGACGCCTGCCGGGGAGGCGCTGCGCGGCTATGCCGACCGCCTGCTGGCGCTGGCCGAAGAGGCGCGCCAGTCGGTGCACCCCGGCCAGCCCGGCGGCCGGTTGCGCCTGGGCGCCATGGAAAGCACGGCCGCCGCACGCCTGCCGCAGCCGCTGGCCCGGCTGCATGCGCAATGGCCGGGGCTGGTGCTGGAACTGTCCACCGCCCCCTCGCGCCAGTTGGTGGAGCAGGTGCTGGCCCACACCATCGACTGCGCACTGGTGGCCTGGCCGCCGCCGGGCATCGACGCCGAGGCGCCGGTGGAGCGCACCGCCGTGTTTGCCGAGGCCCTGCTGCTGGCCCTGCCCGCCGACCACCCGCCCGTGCACACGCCCCAGGACCTGCAGCTGGACACCCTGGCCGCCTTCAGCCCCGGCTGCACCTACCGCCGCATGGGCGAGGCCTTCCTGCAGCAAAAGGACGGCAGCCCGCCGCGCGTGCTGGAGCTGGCCTCATACCACGCCATCCTGGCCTGCGTGGCTGCCGGGCGCTGCGCGGGGGTGGTGCCCCAGGCCGTGATCGACCTGATGCGCGAACCGCCTGCCCTGCGCCTGGTGCCCCTGGCCACCTGCGATACGGTGCTGGTGCGCCGGCGCGGTTACCAGTCGCCCGCGCTGGACGCGCTACACGCCGCACTGACCACCAGCGAAGCGCCCCGTCCCACTGCATACAACTGACCCCCTTTCCACAGATCGCACAAGGAGCCCCATGCCCGCCGCCTTCACCACCCACCTGGGCCTTGCGCTGCCCATCATCCAGGGCCCGATGACCGGGTCGGACACGCCCGCACTGGCCGCCGCCGTGTCCGAGGCCGGTGGCCTGGGCATGCTGGGCTGCGGCATGCGCTCGCCCGCCGCCATGGCCGAGGCCGCCGCCGAAGTGCGCCGCCGCACCGACCGGCCCTTTGGCATGAACCTGTTTGTGCAGGCTACGCCCACGCCCGACGACGCCACGGTGCAGGCCGCGCTGCAGCGCCTAGCGCCGCTCTATGCCGAGTTCGGCCTGGTGCCCGAGCGGCCCGCCCAGTGGTGCGAAGACTTTGCCGCGCAGTTCGACGCCCTCGTCGCTGCACGCCCGGCGGTGGCGAGCTTCACCTTCGGCATCCTCACGGCGGCGCAGGTGGCCAGGCTGCAGGCGGTGGGCAGCTACGTGATCGGCACCGCCACCACGCTGGCCGAGGCGCAGGCCTGGGCCGCCGTGGGCGCGGATGCGGTTTGCGCATCGGGCATGGAAGCCGGGGGACACCGGGGCACGTTCCTCACGCCCACCCAGCCCGGCGCCACCGGCGCGGCGCCGTCATTGGCCGACTTTGCGGCCAGCATGGTGGGCACGCTGCCGCTGGTGGCGCAATGCGTGCAGGCCTTGTCCATCCCGGTGATTGCTGCGGGCGGCATCATGGACGGGCGCGGCATTGCGGGCGCCCTGGCGCTGGGCGCCCAGGCGGTACAGATGGGCACGGCATTCCTCACCTGCCCCGAGTCGGCCATTGGCACCGCTTACCGCGAGGCCCTGACACGCGCCCAGGCCACCGACACGCGCACCACCCGCATCTTCTCGGGCCGGCCGGCGCGCGGCATCGTCAACCGCATGATGCAAGCCCTGCAATCCGACGAAGCGACCGTGCCGCCCTACCCCGTGCAGAACGCGCTGACCGGCGCGCTGCGCCGCGCGGCCGCCCAGGCGGGCCAGGCCGACTGCCTGTCGCTGTGGGCAGGCCAGGGGGTGGCCCAGGTGCGGCCCATGCCAGCGGCGCAGCTGGTGGCGTTGTTGGCCCAGGAGTGGCAGCAGGCTACCGCGCCGCGTGGCAACTCCACTATCGGCCACCAATAACTATCATTTTTATAGCATCAGGAGCATATTGAACTAGCGCTTGCGGCCAAAAACTCCATAGAAGCCGCGCAGTAGCCTCCCCGATATGAGCAGGGCGCTAAAAACTGGCGCGCTGTAAAGCACGTGCGTAAGCGACCGACCAACACATGTTGACCCATACGTGAGCCAATCCACCGAACTTAAGCCCCACTACCCCTTGTAAGCCATATGCGGATGCAGCTTCAAATGCCGCGCAGGCCTTGGCTGAGATCGACCCGCCACGCGGCGCACCAAGTACTTACCCAGCAGGCCCACAGCATGGGCATTCGACTCCTGCAAGCCTTTCAGACAGCCCCGCAGGACAAGCAGCAACACACGCGACAACCAGCGCTGCATCACCGCCGCCGCATAGGCCCCATGTAAGCAACCAGCGCTTCCATCTTGACCAAGTGATAGCGCCTCGTTCGGCCGACTAGAATCGCCTGACTCGGGCATGCATACGCATGTGCCGACCACTCCCAGAACCCCATGTACGCAGCCGCCTGGCCTCCGCTGGCCAACCGTTGATCACTCGCAGAGACGCAGCCGCTCACGCGGCTGCTCGCTGCATCAAGCCTACCAACAGTCGCCGTTGTGTAGGCAGATGGGTCTCGACCGCCAAAAGTGCGATCGTCCTTGCGTCCACCCGGTCATGACCCCATGGTTCGTTCACGGAGTTCTCATGTCTTTTTTCAATGCGATGGCCGTTCGCGCCATCCCCTGGATTCCCCGCGCCCTGGTGCGCAAGATCTCGCGCCGCTATATCGCAGGCGCAACGCTCGACGAAGCCCTCGCGCGCGTTCGACTCCTCAATACCAACGGCTTTATTGCGACGCTCGATGTGCTCGGCGAGGCTGCCTCGTCGTTGGCACAGGCGCGGCGCGCGACCGACGACAGCCTGCAGGTGCTTGAAGCTGTGCACGCCAGCGGGGTGCGATCGACACTGTCGGTCAAACCGAGTGCCTTTGGTCTCTTGCTCGATGTCGAGCGCTGCCAAGCACTACTCGACGAGGTGCTCTCTACAGCTGGCCGACTCGGTAATGCCGTTTGCCTCGACATGGAGGACGCGACCTGCACGCAGCGCGAGATCGATCTGTTCTTGGCTCTAAAGCTACGTCACCCGCACGTTGAGCTCGCGCTTCAGGCCTACCTACGCCGCACACCTGGCGATCTTGACCGCCTGTTGCCCACTGGCAGCAGCGTGCGGATTTGCAAGGGCATCTACCGCGAGGCGCCAGAGCACCTCGTCGATGGATCGGACGATGATCGCGCGGCAATCAACCCGCATTTCCTCGCTCACGTCGCACGCTGCTTCACGGCTGGCGTTTTCGTTGCAGTCGCGACGCACGATACCGTGCTTATAGACCAAGTGATCGCGCTGGCACGCAAGACCGACACCGACCCATCAGCTTTCGAATTCCAGATGCTGCTGGGTGTTTGCGAGCCGTTGCGCGACTCACTACGCCAGCAGGGGTTTGCGGTGCGCATTTACGTCCCCTTTGGCGCAGCCTGGTACGGCTACAGCACACGGCGCCTGAGGGAGAACCCGCGTATTGCGGGGTACGTCGCACGAGCGCTGCTGGGCCTTTGATCGCAGGCACATAGGCATGGTACGAGCACGCTGCGCCGAAGACCGAAACCACACGCGCCAGCGCCGTCTCGGTGCCCGCTCGCATGCCCAGCGGCTCGGTCGCCAGCCACAGGGCATCCATCCGGATCACTTGAGCAGATCTTGCATCCACATGGCGCACTGCTCGGCTACGGCCAGAGGCCAGGTCACTGAGACGCTGGTGAGGCCACGGTGCAGCTCGATGCGGATGTCTGGTGCAAGGGCAAACACCCCGGGGCGGCAGCGGCACCGGAACAAATGCAGGCGCCTGCAGTGACGGCAGCGGGCCACCAGTTTGACGGCGCCATGTGTGCACGACGTTGGCGTTGATGCCGTGCGACAGGGCAATACTGACCACCGATGCACCCGGCTCGATGCACTGAGCGAGGATCTGCTGCTTGAGTTCGGCGTCGTACCTCCGACGGGTCTTCTTCGTGGCTTCATTCATGGTGTCCATCTAAATCACTTGGTGGACACCATCGTTGCCGCTTAGGCCAATCCCTTCAAGGGTGGGATGGCCGCGCGCTTACGCGCGTGCCACCGTGGAGCTGGCTCTGCCAGGCCACGGGTGGCATCCCCCTCCCGCAGAAGAGGGGGAAGGCGCGAAGCACCTCAGAGAATGCCTCACTGCCGCCAGGGCAGCTCGCGCGCGGGGCCCTGAATCATGGGTGGCTGGGCATTGAGGGTTTCGCCCGCCAGCACCCGCTCGTACATGCGCAGGTAGTTGCGCGCCATGCGCTCGGCGCCAAAGTGCTCCACCACATGCTGGTGGCAGGCGCGCGGGTCAAAGCGGTTGCCCCGCACCGCCTCGGCCAGCACCGACGCCTGGTCTGACAGTACGCCGCAGTGCACGGGCACCAGCTCGGGCAAGGCGCCGTAGGGGGTGGAAAACACGGGGCAGCCGAAGTACAGGCTCTCGATCACCGCCAGCCCGAACGGCTCGTGCCAGCGCACCGGAAAGATCAGCCCGCGCGAGGCGTTGAGCAGGCTGGTCTTCTGCGTGCCGCCCACCATGCCGTGGAAGTGGATCTTGCGCGACAGCGTCCAGCGGAAACCGCGCTTGAAGTTGATGCGGTTGCCGCCCAGCACGTCCAGCTCCACCCCGGCCATCTTGGCCACCTTGATGGCGCCGCGCACGTTCTTCACGCCCCAGGCCGCCTTGCCCAGGAAGTGGTAGTGCGAGCGCGGGCGGTCAAAGTCCACCGGGCCATAACCGGCCCAGTCCAGCCCGTTGTAGACGAACTCGCTGGAGCCATAACGCGCCGCGTGGTCGCGCGACAGGAACACCGTGTTGCGCGGCAGCGGCTTGGGCTTGCGGGCGTTGCCGTGCTCAGTCACCAGGTAGGGCTTGGACAGCTCGGAGCGCGGGTTGAACTGAAAGTGCGTGATGTCCACGTCGGCCGGGATCTGCCCCTCCCAGGGTTCGTCCGGCCGGATGGGCAGCACCTGGCCGAAGTCGCAGGTCGAGCCCTCGGGCACCAGATAGCTCACGCGGTGGCCCTGCTGCACCAACGTCTTGCCCAGGTCCCAGATCACGCGCTCGGTACCGCCGTAGCCGTACACCGGGATGGGGGAGTTGTTGACCAGCAGGATGTGCATGGCAGAGGTCCTTCAGGAAAGGGAGGCGGCTTGCCCGGGCGTTTGCAGCCGCAGGCGCTCGCGGCCTTGCAGGATGGCCAGCACCAGCATGCCCATGAACAGGTAGAACATGGTGCCGCTGTTGTGCCCCAAAAACACCTGTGTGGTGCCAAAGCCCATATACGACACGGGCAGCAGCACGCCGATCATGCGCAGGCACAGTCCTTCAGCATCGAGCACGCCCGCAGCCCCCGGGAACACGCGGCGCCGCGTGGGCCAGAACAGCACCAGCGGCACCCCATAAAAAATCAGCAAGACCACCACGCCCGGGATGCCGCGCTTGGCAAAGATGTCCAGCAACTCGTTGTGGGCGTGGCTGAACTGCAAAACAATCGGATGCGCCTCGCCCGCAGCCACCCGCCGCTGTTTCTCGGCCTCGTACCCGTAACGGCCCCAGCCGGTCCAGGGGCGATCCAGGCCCATGCGCCAGGCCAGGCCCCAGTGCGCCAGACGCTGGCCGACCGAACTGGCCGCGTCGCCCCGCGACTCGTACTGCGTGATCTCCTGCCGCGCCTCATCCACGCGCAGGCGCACCTCGTTGGCCTTGAAGGCCATCAGGCCCACCGCCCCCAACACAACCAGCACGGCACCGACGATGGCCCTGCGGGGTTGGCCGGTGCGCCCCTGTAGCCAGACGCACAGCAGCAGCGCCATGGGCAACACCACCCAGCCCCCGCGCGACTCGGACAGCAGCGACCCCTCCAGGCCCAGCAGAATGCCCACCGCCCAGCCCGCACGTTGCCAAGGCTTCCAGCGGTCCCACAGCGCCAGCAGCGCCACCGAGCACATCAACCCCAGCAGCAGGCTGAGCCCGCCGTACTGGATCGCATTGGTAAAGCCGTTGGCGCGTGGCAGGTGAAGTACCAGGGCCTGGTACAGGCCGATCAGGCCCGCCCCGCAGGCGCCCACGGCAATACCGGCCCAGAGCCAACGCACCCGCGGGGGATAGGCCAGCACGTACAGCAGGCACGGCAGCGCCAGCAGGTATTTGGCGGGCCGGTCCAGGTTGGACCAGCTGCCCTGGGCCGGGTCAAAATCCAGCGCCCAGACCGTGCCCATCGCCACGATGGATCCAAAAAGCAGCCAGGCATCGCGCCCTGGCCGGCGCCGCAGCCACACTCCGGCGGTGGCCAGGCTGCACAACAGCAACACCACCGCGCCCCACGAATAGCCCGAGCGCACCCACAGCGCCAGGCCCGGCACCATGAACGCCGCCACACCCGACAGGCGCACAAAAAGATCGTCAGTTTTGGTCAACGGCGCACGCTCTCACTCAGTTGCTGGTGGTCGTACTCCAGGGCGGCGTACCGGAAGAACGCCTCCAGCGCCACAAACAGGCAATACAAAAAACCGGCCCCGCCACACAGAAAACCCAGGCGGAACACATACAGGCGCAGGAACATGCTGGTGCCCGAGGCCAGGCCGCGCACCACCCCGCCCTTCTTGCCAGTCGCGGCCCGCTTGGCAGCGCCGAGCATCGCGTACTGCGTGAGCTTTTCCAGGCTGCCGCGCACGGTGGTGCGCGAGTAGTGCAGCAGCCGCGCTTCGATCAGGCGGCGCGGCACGGCGCCACCGCCCGGTGGTGGCAACAGTTCGGCCTGCTCGTGCACCACGCCCGTGAACTCGCGGACCATGGCGCGCACGAACAAGCGCTCGATCTGCGATTGCGAGCGAAAGTACTTGAGTTCGTGCCCGTAGGCCACCATGCGCCAGCGGATGGTCCACACGGCCTGCGCGCCCGAGCGCACGATGGCCTGCAGTTCCTGGGCGAACGCCGGTGTCATCACCTCGTCGGCATCCAGGAAGAATATGTAGTCACCCCGCGCATGGGCCAGCAGCCGGTTGCGCTGCACGGCAAAGCCCTTCCAGTCGGGGTAGCTGTGGACCTCCGCGCCCAGGCGCTGGGCAATGGCCACGGTGTCGTCGGTGCTGCCGCTGTCCACCACCAGCAACTGGTCGGCAAACGCGGCGCTTTGCAGGCAGGCTTCGATGCGGTGCGCCTCGTTGAGGGTCAGCACCGCCACGGTCAACGTGGGCGGCGCCGCTGCGCCGCCGGTTGCAACTGGCATCAACCCATCAACCGGTCAGTGGCCAGCGTGCACATGCTCTCCGGCCTTCAGCCGGTACACCGTGCCGCAGTACGGGCACTTGGCTTCACCCGTGCGGGCCACGTCCAGGTACACCTTGGGGTGGCTGTTCCACAGCTTCATGTCGGCCTTGGGGCTGGGGCAGAAGACGCCGCCTTGGGCATTCAGGTCTTTGGCCAGGAGTTCTACGGTAGCTTGTGACATAGGGTTGGGTTCTCTTTGGCGCACTCTGGGGTGCGGTGCTTGAAATTGGCCACGTCCTCGGCCAGCGGACGCCGTGGAAGGGCTTTGCCCGGCCACTGGCGCCGTCTCCCGTCCCGGCGCAGCCGAGAGAAGGGGGAAGCCGCGCAGCGGCTCAGGGGGTTGTCACACTTTCGTCAGCCAGTGGGCATATTTGGGATTGCGGCCGTTCACGATGTCGAAGAAGGCGCTTTGGATTTTTTCGGTGATCGGGCCGCGCGATCCGCTGCCCAGCTCGATCCGGTCAAGTTCGCGGATGGGCGTGACTTCAGCGGCCGTGCCAGTAAAGAAGGCCTCGTCGGCGATGTACACCTCGTCGCGCGTGATGCGCTTTTGCACAATCTCCAGGCCCAGGTCCTTGGCGATGTGGAGCACCGTGTTGCGGGTGATGCCATTCAGGGCACCGGCCGACAGGTCGGGTGTGTAGATCACGCCGTTCTTGACCACAAAGATGTTTTCGCCAGCGCCTTCAGACACAAAGCCCGAGCTGTCCAGCAGCAGGGCCTCGTCATAGCCGTCGTCCGTGGCTTCCATGTTGGCCAGGATGGAGTTGGTGTAGTTGCTCACCGCCTTGGCCTGCGTCATGGTGATGTTGACGTGGTGGCGGGTGTAGCTGCTGGTCTTGACGCGGATGCCACGCTTGAGGCCTTCCTCACCCAGGTAAGCGCCCCAGGCCCAGGCAGCGACCATCAGGTGAATCTGATTGCCCTTGGGCGAGACACCCAGCTTTTGCGAGCCGATCCAGGTCAATGGGCGCAGATAGCAGGATTCGAGCTTGTTTTCGCGCACCACGGCCTTCTGGGCCTCGTTCACTTCTTCCTTGGTGAACGGGATCTTCATGCGCAGGATCTTGGCGCTGTTGAAGAGGCGGTCGGTGTGCTCTTCCAGGCGGAAGATCGCCGTACCGTTGGCGGTGTTGTAGGCGCGCACGCCTTCGAAGGCGCCGCAGCCGTAATGCAGTGTGTGGGTCAGCACATGGATCTTGGCGTCGCGCCAATCGACCATCTGGCCGTCCATCCAGATCTTGCCGTCACGGTCGGCCATCGAGGGAACTACGGGGCTCATGGGTGTCCTTTGGTTGCTGTGGGTCGCAAAAGCAGGATTTTACGGGCCCCCAGCCCGCCAGGAACGGCAGCCCGCCCGTGCAGCGCAGCAAACCCGCCGGAACCCGGTCGAGGCCTACGCCCCCTGGGCGGGGGTGTCAGCGTCTGCCGGTGGGCGCTCCAGCGTCCACTTCACCAGCTTGCCCTGGCGAAATTCACAGGTCACGTGCGAACGGGTGCCGTCGGTCCAGCGGTAGATCTCCGGGTCGGCACCTTCGGCCGACAGCAGCTCGCCCAGCGCCTGCGTCATGGCCACCACATGCATCAGGTTGACGCCCTCGGCCAGCCGCGCATTGAGCATCACGGCGCTGCCGACGTAGCCAATGGGGCGCTTGGCGGCCTTCTTCATCACATTGACCAGCCGCGTGAAGTGCAGCAGCGCCCACATGACCAGCCCGCCCACGACCGCCGCCACGCCCGCCCAGCCATAGGCCGAGAAACCAAAACCGATCAGGGCCACCGCCCCCAGGGGCACCAGGATATTGCGCAAATTCATAGGCTGAGATTGTCTTACGGCCTCAACGGTGTGCGGCTGTGGGCATTGCTTACAGCCCGCGCACGACGTCCATGGCCTCTTCCACCCGCTCCACAGCGTGGATGGTCAGGCCCTCGATGGGCTTTTTGGGCGCGTTGGCCTTGGGCACCACGGCCACGCTGAAGCCCAGCTTGGCAGCCTCCTTCAATCGCTCCTGCCCCCGGGGCGCAGGCCGCACCTCGCCCGCCAGCCCCACCTCACCAAAGGCCAGGAAGCCCCTGGGCAGCGCCTTGCCGCGCAGGCTGGAGGTGATGGACAACATCACCGCCAAATCGGCCGCAGGCTCGCTGATGCGCACACCGCCCACCGCGTTCACGAACACGTCCTGGTCCATGCAGGCCACGCCCGCATGGCGGTGCAGCACGGCCAGCAGCATGGCCAGGCGGTCCTTGTCCAAGCCCACGGACAGGCGCCGGGGGCTGGGGCCGCCGCTGTCCACCAGCGCCTGGATCTCGACCAGCAGGGGGCGTGTGCCCTCCAGCGTCACCATCACGCAACTGCCGGGCACGGGCTCGGAGTGCTGGCTCAAAAAGATGGCGCTGGGGTTGCTCACGCCCTTGAGGCCCTTTTCGGTCATGGCGAACACGCCAATCTCGTTGACGGCGCCAAAGCGGTTCTTGATGGCGCGCACCAGGCGGAACTGACTGTGGGTATCGCCTTCGAAGTACAGCACCGTGTCCACCATGTGCTCCAGCACGCGCGGCCCGGCCAGAGCGCCCTCTTTGGTCACATGGCCCACCAGAATCACGGCGATGCCCGTGCCCTTGGCCATGCGCGTGAGGTGCGCTGCGCATTCGCGCACCTGGGCCACTGACCCCGGCGCGCTGGTGAGCTGGTCAGAGTACGTGGTCTGGATGGAGTCGATGACCACCACGGCGGGTTGCGTGGCGTCCACCGTCGCCAGGATCTTTTCGAGCTGGATCTCGGCCAGCAGCTGCACTTGGCTGCCCTCGATGCCCAGGCGGCGTGAACGCAGCGCCACCTGCGCGCCGCTTTCCTCACCCGTCACATACAGCGTGGGCAGGCCCGCGCGTTGCAGCGCGTCCATGGCCTGCAGCAGCAGGGTGGATTTGCCAATGCCCGGGTCGCCGCCGATCAGCACCACGCCGCCCTCCACAATGCCGCCGCCCAGCACGCGGTCCAGCTCGTCGATGCCGCTGGGGGTGCGGGCCACGTCCTGCGCTTCAATGGCCGCCAGCGGCAGCACGGGTTGCGCGTTGGCCAGGCCCGCGTAGCCTTGGGGCGTGCTCAGACGGTTTTTGCCTGGCCCGGCCTCGGCCACCTGCTCGATCAGGGTGTTCCAGGCGCCGCAGGACGGGCATTTGCCCAGCCAGCGCGGGCTGGTGCCGCCGCATTCGGTGCAGGTGAACGTGGTTTTTTCTTTGGCCATGGCAGGTGTCGGTGGGCGAACGCAAAAGCAGGGGCAGCCGACTATAGCGACCCGCCCCGCACACAAAGACATCAGCCCGTACGATGGAGGGCTTGGCACCGCACGGAGTTGACATTGCAGACACCCACCAACCGCTTCAAACAGGCCATGGCGCAAAGCCAGGCGCAAATCGGCCTCTGGCTCGGGCTGGCCAATAGCTACAGCGCCGAAATCCTCGCGGGCACCGGTTACGACTGGCTGCTGGTCGATGGCGAACACGCGCCCAACGACCTGCGCTCCATCCTGCACCAGCTGCAGGCCATCGCCAGCGCCACCAGCGCCCTGCCCCCCGGAATGCAGGCGCCCCACCCCATCGCCCGGGTGCCGGTGGGTGACACGGCCCTCATCAAACAGTACCTGGACATCGGCGCACAAACCTTGCTGGTGCCCATGGTCGATACACCCGAGCAGGCCCAACAACTGGTGCGCGCCACACGCTACGCGCCCGAAGGCGTGCGCGGCATGGGCAGCGCGCTGGCCCGCTCGTCGCGCTGGCAGGCCTACCCGCAGTATGTGCACGAGGCCAACCAGCAGATCTGCCTGCTGGTGCAGGCCGAGACCGTGGAAGCCATGGCCAACCTCGACGCGATTGCCGCCACGCCCGGTGTGGACGGCGTGTTCATCGGCCCGGCCGACCTGTCGGCCTCGATGGGCCACCCGGGCAACCCGGGGCACCCGGATGTGCAAGTCGCCATCCACGACGGCATCACCCGCATCCTGCGCGCGGGCAAGGCGCCGGGCATCCTGGCCACCGCCGAATCACAGGCGCGCCAATGGCTGGCGGCCGGGGCGCTGTTTGTGGCCGTGGGCGTGGACACCATGCTGCTGGTGAGCGCTGCGCAGGAGCTGCTGGCACGCTACCGCAGCGCGCCAGACGCCGCCCCCAACCGGCCCGCAGGCTACTGAACGAACTTTTCTTCTTCCAGACCCAAGGACAGACATCCATGAAAGCATGTATTTACGGCGCGGGCGCCATCGGCGGCTGGCTGGGCGTGGCCCTGGCGCAAGCGGGCCACACCCTCAGCATGGTAGCGCGGGGCGACACGCTGCGCGCCCTGCAAGCCGAAGGGCTGCGCCTGCGCCGCCCCGACGGCACGCTGGCGCAGGTGGCCGTCACGGCCCACAGCGACCCGGCAGCCCTGGGCGTGCAAGACCTGGTAGTGGTCGCCGTCAAGGCGCCGGGCCTGCCTGACGTGGCGCGTACCATGGCCCCGCTGATCGGCCCCGACACCATCGTGCTCACCGCCATGAACGGCGTGCCGTGGTGGTTCCTCGATGGCTTTGGCGGCGCGGCGCAGGGGCGTGCCGTGGAATCCGTGGACGCGGGCGGCGTGATCGCCAGCGCTATCCCGACGAGCCATGTGCTGGGCAGCGTGGTGCACACCAGCTGCTCGCTGGAGGCGCCGGGCTTCGTCAAACAACATTTCGGCAATCGCCTCATCGTGGGCGAGCCCGATGGCAGCCGCAGCGAGCGCTTGCAAGCACTGGCCGACACGCTGCAGCGCGGCGGCATCGATGTAGAGGTGAGCACCACCATCCAGAAAGATATCTGGTTCAAGCTGTGGGGCAACCTCACGGTCAACCCCATCAGTGCCCTGACGGGTGCCACCACCGACCGCATCTTGGACGATGACCTGGTGCGCGGCTATGTGAGCGCCGTGATGCTGGAAGCCAAGGCCATTGGCGAAAAGCTGGGGCTGCCGATCGACCAGCAGCCCGAGGACCGCCACGCCGTCACGCGCAAGCTGGGCGCGTTCAAGACCTCGATGCTGCAGGATGTGGAAGCGAGCAAGCCCCTGGAGATCGACGCCCTGGTGGGCGCCGTGCGCGAGCTGGGGCAGATCACCCACACGCCCACGCCCCACACCGACGCTTTGCTGGGCCTGGTGCGGCTGATGGCGCGCACACGCGGCCTGTACTGATTCATTTCAAGCAATATCGGCTGCAGGCGCTAGTGAAATATGCGCAGGCAGCTATCTAATTAATAGCAATTTAATCATGACCCAACTCACGCTGTACTACACCCCCGGCACCTGCGCGCAGGCCGTTCGCATCGCTTTGGAAGAGGCGGGCGCCCCCTACGACCTGGTGCGCGTGGACTTCGCCGCTGGCCAGCAACGCACACCCGAGTACCTGGCGGTGAACCCCAAGGGCCGCGTGCCCGCGCTGGCCACGCCGCAAGGCACGCTGACGGAGACCCCTGCCCTGCTGGCCTATGTGGCACAGAGTTTTCCCGAAGCACGCCTGGCGCCCGCCGACGCCTACGGCTTTGCGCGCCTGCAAGAGTTCCACAGCTACCTCGCGTCCACCGTACACATCGCCCATGCCCACCGCCCCCGCGCCAGCCGCTGGGCCGACGAGCCCGAGGCGCAGACGGCCATGCAGCGCAAGGTGCCGCAGAACATGACGGAGTGTTTCAACCTCATCGAAAGCCACTACCTGCCGCAGGCGGAACAGGGCCCCTGGGTGATGGGCGAGCAATACACCGTGGCCGACGGCTACCTGTTCACCATCGGCACCTGGCTGAAGAGCGACGGCGTGGACATCGCCCAGTTCCCGAAGGTGTTCGCGCACACGCAGCGCATGCTGCAGCGCCCCGCCGTGCAGCGCGCAATGGCCTGATACGCCGCCTGCGGACGCAAAAAAGCCCCGGTGCTTCGGGTCAGAAGCGCCGGGGCTTTTTTGTTGGCAAATTGAATCAGTTCACCTTGAGATACCGCCAGTCGATGCGGTTGTCCGCGCGGTGGATGATCTCCACCTTCTTGGTGCCCGCCCACGGGATCACCTGGTTGTACAGCGGGATGTGCGACACCAGCTCATGCTCCTTGATCAGCGCCTGCTCGATCAGGCCATTGCGCGTCGCAGTGTCCGTTTCCTTCTTCACGCGCTCGATCAGCGCGTCCATCTGCGGGTCGGAGAAGCGGCCCAGGTTGAAGTTGCCATCGCCCCCCGCGCCGGGCGAACGCACCAGCGACTGCAGGCTGTAGAACGCATCGAACGTGGGCACGCCCCAGCCCAGCAGGTAGATGCTGGCTTCGTTGCGCTGGATCATCGGGAAGTAGGTGGCAAACGGCAGCGAGCGCAGCTTGGCCTTCACGCCCACCTTGGCCCAGTGCGAGGTGATGGCCTGGCACAGCTGCTCGTCGTTGATGTAGCGGCCTGCACTGCAGGCAAAGTCCACCTCAAACCCATTGGGGTAGCCCGCATCGGCCAGCAGCTTTTGCGCGGCCTTGGGGTCGTAGGGGTAGCGCACATCGGCCTTCTTGGTCCAGCCGTTCACCTGGTTGGCGATCAGCGTGCCCGTGGGCTGGGCCAGGCCACGCAGCACCACGCGCTGGATGGACTGGATGTCGATGGCCTGGTACAGCGCCTTGCGCACGCGCAGGTCCTTGAGCGGGTTCTTGCCCTTCACGTCCGAGCCGGGCAGTTCGTCGCGAAACTGGTCCAGGCCCAGGAAGATGGTGCGGTACTCCGGCCCCTCCAGCACCTGCAGGGTGGGCGTCTGCTTGATGCGCGCCAGGTCTTGCAGGCTGGGGTCGATCACAAAGTCCACCTCCCCCGACAGCAGCGCCGCTGTGCGCGTTGCGTCGGCCTTGATGGGGGTGTAGACGATCTCGGTCAGGTTGGTGGGGTACTTGCCCTTGCCCCACCAATGCGGGTTGGGCTCCAGCACCACACGCTGGTCGGGCGTCCACTGCTTGAGCTGGTAGGGGCCAGTGCCCAGCGCATTGCGGTGGGCAAAATTCTCATCCTTGGTCTTGATGTCCTTGG
This sequence comes from Acidovorax sp. M14, assembly GCF_049331375.1. Classification (NCBI taxonomy): domain Bacteria; kingdom Pseudomonadati; phylum Pseudomonadota; class Betaproteobacteria; order Burkholderiales; family Comamonadaceae; genus Acidovorax; species Acidovorax sp. M14. Next base: position 304,503 of record NZ_CP186263.1, on the reverse strand, counting down.
GCTCGACCGACTTGTTCTTTTCGGCCCAGGCCTTGCTCATGATGCGCAGCTCGGTGAGCTGGTTCACCAGCACCGGGTTGGGCAGATCGGAATGGATGTCGATGGTGTAGGCATCGACCTTTTCCACGCGGTCAATGCCTTGGGTGTAGACGGCGAAGTTGGAGCTTTTGGCCTTGGCCCGCTCCAGCGAGAACTTGGCGTCGTCCGCGGTGAACTCGCTGCCATCGCTGAACTTCACGCCCTTGCGCAGCGTCAGGCGCAGCTGCGTGGGCTTGATCAGCTTCCACTCGGTGGCCAGCGACGGCTCGGGCTTAAAGGTCTTGCTGTTGTATTCGACCAGCGTGTCGTACACCGCGCCGTGCATGGTGTTGTTCACACCCACGTTCTGGGTGTGGATGTCCCAGGTGGAAATGTCCACCGAGCGGGACCAGCGGAAGGTCTTGGCCTGTGCGGCCAGGGGCAGGGCCGCAACAACGGCGGCGGCCAGGAGAAGGTGTTTGAAGCGCATGGACGGGAGGATAGGCAAAAACGCCAAAAAATGCTGAATGACCGCACTATCCCCCAAGCAACGCTGCATGGGAACGAACTTATCGTTCTTAGCTTAGAGCCATCACCCCCGCCAGCACCAGCATGGTGGTCGCCGTCACCCCATCCAGCACCCGCCACGCCGCCGGGGTGGCAAACAGCGGCGCCAGCCAACGGGCGCCCAGGCCGATCAACAAGAACCACAGCGCGCTGGCCAGCGAGCCGCCTGCGGCAAACAGCGCACGCCCCCAGGCCGGGTACGGCGTGGCCATGGTGCCCAGCAGCACCACGGTGTCCAGGTACACATGCGGGTTGAGCCAGGTGAGTGCCACCACGGTGGCCAGGGTGGTGCGCAGGCTGGTACCGGGGCCGCTGGTGGCGACCAGCAACTGGCCGGGGCGCAAAGCGCGCGCTGCGGTCTGTGCGGCGTAGACCAGCAAAAACAAGGCGCCCGCCCAGCGCATGAGCTGCGCCCATTCGGGCCGGGCCAGCAACACGCCGCCCATGCCCCACACGCCTACCTGCAGCAGCACCGCGTCCGACAGCGCGCACACTAGCACCACGGGCATCACATGCTCGCGCCGCAGGCCCTGGCGCAGCACAAACGCGTTTTGCGCGCCGATGGCCATGATGAGCATGGCGGTGGAAGTGAAACCGTGGACGAAGGCAGTGGAAACCATGGGCACGGATTCTGGTGAAGGCATGGCGTTGACGCCAGCTATACTTTTTAACGATCCGTCAAAATGGCTAACCACCCATGCAACTCGACTCCGCCCAGCTCAACGCCTTTGCCACGGTGATCGATGAGGGCAGCTTCGAACGCGCGGCGGCGGTGCTGCATGTCACGCGCTCGGCGGTGTCGCAGCGCATCAAGCTGCTGGAAGAGCGCGTGGGCCAGGTGCTGGTGCGCCGCGCCACGCCCTGCACGCCGACCGAAGCCGGGCAGGCCCTGTACCGCCACGCGCGTGAGGTGGCGCTGAGCGAGGCCGACGCGCTCGCCACCATTGGCGGCGGACAGCACAGCGCCACGCGGCTGGCGATTGGCGTGAATGCCGACTCGCTGGCCACCTGGTTCCCCCACGCCATGGCGCAGGCGGCCGAGGGGCAGGCCATCACCTTCGACATCCATGTGGAAGACCAGGACCATTCCGCCAACCTGCTGCGCGAGGGCCGCGTGATGGCCGCCGTGACGGCCGACCCGCAGCCCGTGCAGGGCTGCCAGGTGCTGCCCCTGGGCACGCTGCGCTACCGCGCGCTGGCCAGTCCGGCCTTCATGCAGCGCCACTTTGCCCAAGGGGTGAACGCCACCACGCTGGCGCAAGCGCCCATGCTGGTGTTCAACCGCAAGGATGCGCTGCAGGCGCGTTTTGTGAGCCGCATCACGCGCCGCAAGCTCGCACCGCCCGTGCACTGGCTCCCCGAGGCGCACGCCTTCGTCAAAGCCACCCGCGCCAGCCTGGGCTGGGGCATGACGCCCGACCCGCTGGTGGAGGACGACTTGAAGACCGGCACCCTGGTCGAGCTGATTGCGAACAAGCCGGTGGATGTGCCGCTGTACTGGCAGTGCTGGCGCCTGAACGTGCAGGCGCTGCAGCACGTCACCCAGGCTGTGCAGCGGGCGGCGGCGCTTACCCTGCTGCGCTGACCAGGTCCTCGTGGTGGTCCGCCGCCCCACGTTTCCAGTAGGCGGAGATGCGCATGCGCTTCGGGTCCACGCCCGGCTTGGCGAGCACGGCGCGGCGCACGGCGGCCATGTCGCTGTGTTCGCCCGCGGCCCAGACAAAGCCCGCGCCGGGCGGCAGCGACAGCGCCTCCACGGCGGCAGGCAGTGCGTTCACCCACTGCAGGTCCACCTGCGCCGCACTCGCCAACACCCGCTGGTCGGCCGGGTTGCTCAGCTGGATGCGCACTGTGGCCACCGCGCTGACGGGCAGCTCGGCCAGGCGGCGGGCGATGGCGGGCAGCGCGGTTTCGTCGCCTAGCAGCCAGTGCCAGTCGAAGCCCGTGGGCACCACCATGCTGCCGCGCGGCCCGGCAATGCCCACCCACTGGCCCACGGCGGCGCTGGCGGCCCAGTCGGTGGCGGGGCCGGCGTCGTGCAGGGCCACTTCAATGTCCAGCTCGCCCGCAGCGGCGTCAAAGCGCGCGGGGGTGTAGTCGCGCAGCACGGGGCGGGGGCCGTCAAACACGGGGCGGCCGTCCTGCAGCGTGGGCAAGGTGGGGCGATCCTGCCCGGGTGAGGGAAGGATGAGCTTGAGGTGGTCGTCAAACCCGGCGGTCACAAACCCCGCCAGCTCGGGGCCGGCCAGGGTCAGCCGCACAAAGCCGGGGCTGACCTGGGTGCGGCGCACCACCTGGAGGTGGCGGCCCTGCAAGGGGTGGCGGATGCGCTCGATGGCGAGGGAGGGGGCCGTGGCGGCCAGGGGCAGAGGTGCGTTCATGGCGTAAAATGTTGATTTAATCAACGAAATCATCCGCCATTCAGTTGACTTTGTCAACCGATAGCCACGCCATGCCCCCACGTGCCCGCCCTGATGTGTTTGAAGCCCTGCACGACCTGATGCACGCCTACCGGGCGCGCATGGTGCGCGCGATGACCTCCGTGCACCCGGACCTGACCTTCAACGAGGTGCGCGCGCTGAACTTCATTGGCCGCCACCCCGGCGCCACGCAAAAAGAACTGGTGCGCCACAGCGGCGCAGACAAGGCCCAGGTGGCGCGCATGCTGGGCCTGTTGCAGGACAAGGGCTGGCTGGAGCGCCAGCCCCACGCCGAGGACCGGCGCAGCCTGTGCCTCACGCTGAGCGCCGAGGGCCAGGCGCTATACCAGGCGCTGCAGGCCGCGCGGCAAACCCTGTCGGCCCAGGTCCTGGCGGGCTGCGACGACGCCACCCAGGCACAACTGCTGGCCCTGCTGGCGCGGGTGCGGACCAACCTGGATGCGCTGCCGCCGCTGGAGACTGGCGAGGACTGCGGCCACGGCAGGGGCCGGTCCTCGCGCTAGGGGCCCCTCGGAGGCGCTTCCGACGCTCTTTGAAGGGATTTTTGCCTCAAGCGCTAGTGCAATATGCCCTGACAGCTATCAAATAAGGAGCAAATCAGCGCCCCTGGATCACCCGCAACGCCTCGGGCAGCGAATGCACATGGGGCAGGAAGTGGTCGATGGTGGCGCCCAGCAGCACGGCGCAGACCAGCGCGCCCAGCAGGGGCTTCCAGGTCAGGCGCACAGCGGCGCTGAGCCAGCCCTCGCGCTCCACCCCCACGGCGGCGCGGGCCGTGGCCACCGAGAAGGCGATCTCCACCGCCACCGTGAGCAGCACATCCCAGCCAAAGAACAGCATGGCGAGCGAGCCCGCGCCCAGGATCAGCGCCGCGCCGATGAGAAAGATGGCCACCACGGGCACGACCACCACTGCGCCCTCGTCGGCGCTGCCCAGCGCATCGGCCGCGCCCCCGGCAATGTCGCCCAGCACGCTGGAGTCGCTGCTGGAGCCCCCGCTGGACAGGCCTTGCGCCCACCCGCCCCCAAAGTCCCCCGATGCACCACCGCCGCCAAAGTCGCCCCCACCGGTGCGCGGCAGGGGCACCTGGCCGCCCCCGGAGGGGCCATTGCCGCTGGGCCAGGAGATGTCGGGCACATCCAGACTGCCATCGCCCGATGGCCCGTCCCTCCGCACCAGCCGTGCCGCCCAGGCGCGCAGCACCAGCAGATAGCCGATGTAGCCCACCGACAACGTGATCAAGTACCGCAGCGCCAGCGAATCCACGCCCAGCACCATCTGCAGGTGCGAGGTGGCCCACATCAGCAGCAGCGTGAAGCTGCCGATCAGCAACCCGTGCCAGCGCAGGCTGTAGCGCTGTTGCAGGGTGCGCGCGACCGCACCGTGGTGCGGCATGCGCACCGAGCGCCAAGTGGAGCTGCCTTTTTTCTTGGAACTGGAGGAGTTGCTGCGGGGTGTGGCCATGGAAGGAGCGCGCTGCGCGCGGCGGCAAACAGACGGCCCCATTTCACACCAGTTTCAGGCCGCGCCCCACACCGGCGGGCCCTGCGGCGTGAACTTGTGCGCGAACCGCGCCCTGCCGCACGCCAATGAGGGGGCTTCAGGCCCCGCCGTCCACCACCACCGGCACGCGCTGCGCCAGGGCACACATCAGCTCATAGCCCACGGTGCCTGCGGCCTGCGCCACTTCGTCGATGGACAACACCACGCCATTGCTGGCGCGGCCCCAGAGCGTGACCTCGCTGCCAAAGCCCACGTCCACACCGGCCTGCTGCAGCGGCGTGAGGTCCACGGTCACCATGTCCATGCTCACCCGCCCCACCAGGCGCGTGCGCACGCCATTCACCAGCACCGGCGTGCCGGTGTCGCAGTGGCGGGGGTAGCCATCCGCGTAGCCACAGGCGGCGATGCCGATGGTGAGCGGGCCATCGGCCGTGAAGCGCGAGCCATAGCCCACGGTGTCGCCCGCCTGCAGCTGCTGCGTGGCGATGAGGCGGGTGGACAGCGTCATGGTGGGCTGGAGCCCCCAGTGGCTGGCGTTGTGCTCGGGGAAGTCCGGCGCGCTGCCGTACACCACGATGCCCGCACGCACCCAGTCGGCACGCACACCCGCATCCTGCGCGTGGCGCAGCGTGGCGGCACTGTTGCTCAGGCTGCGCTCGCCGGGCAAGTCCTGCGCGGCGGCGTTGAAGGCCGCCATCTGGTGCGCGATGCCGCGCGGGCCATCGGCGTCGCTGAAGTGGGTCATGAACGAAATCTCGTCCACCTGCGGCAGCGCATTCAGTCGGGCCCACGCGGCGCGGTAGCGCTCGGGCGTGAAGCCCAGGCGGTTCATGCCCGAATTCATCTTGAGGAACACCCGGTGCGGCACCTGCGTCTTGTGCGCGGCCAGCATGTCGATCTGCTCGTCGCAGTGCACCGCGTGCCACAGGCCCAGGCGCGAGCACAGCTCCAGGTCGCGCGGCTCGAACACGCCTTCGAGCAGCAGGATGGGCCCGCGCCAGCCCAGGTGGCGCACGCGCTCGGCCTCGGCCAGGTCCAGCAGCGCAAAGCCGTCGGCGCCGCGCAGGCCTTCGTACACCCGCTCGATGCCATGGCCGTAGGCATTGGCCTTGACCACCGCCCAGACCTTGGCGTCGGGCACCGACCGGCGCACGCGCTCCAGGTTGTGGTGCAGGGCCGTGGTGTGGATGGTGGCAGCAATGGGACGGGGCATGGGACAGACCTGATGAAGCGAGGGATTTACCGGGGGACCAGCGCCGGATTCTGGCACTGTGGCCGTTTATCCGCGTGATATAACCGCCTGTCCCTCGCTACGATTCCTCACATTTACCAGGGCATCAGCCCAACTGATGCTCTCACCAGCCATTCGATGAAGCGCGGTTTTTACACCATCATGTCGGCGCAGTTTTTCAGCTCGCTGGCCGACAACGCACTCTTCGTAGCCGCTGTGGAACTCTTGCGCACCGGAGGCGCCCCCGAGTGGCAGCGCGCGGCCCTGGTGCCCATGTTCGCATTGTTCTATGTGGTGCTGGCCCCCTTCGTCGGCGCCTTTGCCGATGCGCTGCCCAAGGGCAAGGTCATGTTCGTCAGCAACGCCATCAAGGTGGCGGGCTGCCTGATGATGCTGTTCGGCTCTCACCCGCTGATCGCCTACGCCGTCGTCGGCCTGGGGGCTGCGGCCTACTCGCCCGCCAAGTACGGCATCCTGACCGAGCTGCTGCCCGCCTCCCAACTTGTGAAGGCCAACGGCTGGATCGAGGGCCTGACGATTGCATCGATCATCCTGGGCGTGCTGTTTGGCGGCCAGCTGGTGGGGCAGCAGCTGTCGGGCCTGCTGCTGGGCTTTGACTTTCCGCTGATCGACACCGGTGTGGACACGCCCGCCGAGGCCGCCATTGCCGCGCTGATCGCCGTGTATGCCCTGGCCGCGTGGTTCAACACCCGCATCCCGCACACGGGCGTCGAGATGCGCCCCCTGCGCACCGACCCTTCGCGCAGCGTGCTGGCCAACACCCTCAACCTGCTGCCGGACTTCTGGGCCTGCAACAGCCGCCTGTGGCGCGACAAGCTGGGCCAGATCTCGCTGGCCACCACCACCCTGTTCTGGGGCGCGGGCGGCAACCTCAAGTTCATCGTGCTGGCCTGGGCGGCCGTGGCCCTGGGCTACAACACCACGCAGGCCTCCGCCCTCACGGGTGTGGTGGCCATCGGCACGGCCGTGGGTGCCGTGGTGGCCTCCATGCGCATGCGCCTGGACATGGCCACCCGCGTGATTCCGCTGGGCATTGCGATGGGGCTGCTGCTGATCCTGATGGTGTTCATCAGCAACATCTGGCTGGCCATCCCCTTCCTCATCGTGCTGGGCGGCCTGGGCGGCTACCTGGTGGTGCCCATGAACGCACTGCTGCAGCACCGGGGCCACAACCTGATGGGCGCGGGCCGGTCGATTGCCGTGCAGAACTTCAACGAGCAGGCCTGCATCCTGGGGCTGGGGGCGTTCTACAGCCTGTCGCTCAAGCTGGGTCTGTCGGTGTTCGGTGCCATCACCACCTTCGGGCTCGTGGTGGCGGGCATCATGTGGGTCATACGCCGCTGGCACCAGCGCAACTGCGTGAACCACCGCGACGAGGTGAACCACTTGCTGGACATCGCGCGGCACGATACGCATCACTGAGAAGCCCCCCTGAGCGGCTGCGCCGCTTCCCCCGAGGGGGACGCACCCGGTAGCCTGGAGCTATGGAAGGCTCCCCCTGAGCCGCTGCGCGTCTTCCCCCTCTCTCGCTGCGCGGGAGGGGGACGCACCCAGTGGCCTGGCAAAGCCAGCTCCACGGGTGCACGGGCCTTGAAGCGTGCCAGTTTTAACTGGCTGTGCAGCATGCAACCGTTTGCTACATAATTTATAGCTATCAGCTCATATTCCACCAGCGCTACCGCCTGTTTTTTCCCTTCAATGCACTCTCCCCTCCCCTTCGCTGCCCTGCTGTTCAACGCCTTTGTCTGGGGCCTGGCGTGGTGGCCTTTCCAGCACATGCACCAGGCGGGGCTGCACCCCTTGTGGGCCACGGCCTGCATGTATGCGGTGGTGCTGCTGGCGCTGCTGGCCTGGCGCCCCGGCATCTTGCAGCAGGTGCGCGCGCATCCGCAGCTGTGGCTGCTGGCGCTGGCCTCGGGCCTGAACAACGTGGCCTTCAACTGGGCCGTGACGATTGGTGACGTGGTGCGCGTGATCCTGCTGTTCTATCTGATGCCCGCCTGGGCCGTGCTGCTGGCCTGGAAGGTGCTGGGCGAGCGCCCTACCCCTGCGGCGCTGCTGCGCCTGGCGCTGGCTTTCTGCGGCGTGGTGCTGGTGCTGCTGCCCGAGGGCGCGCCTGCTTCGCGCCTGCTGCAGAACCTGTCGCTGGCCGACGCTCTGGCGCTGCTGGGCGGTTTCATGTTCGCGCTGACCAACGTCACGCTGCGCCGCCTGCACACCGTGCCGGGGCCCGCGCGCATGTTTGCGATGTTTGGCGGCTGCATGCTCATGGCGCTGGCGGTTGCCTGCATCGGCCTGCAAGTGGGTGTGGTGGAGCCCTTCCCTGCCGCCAACGCCACCTGGATCGTTACCGGCCTGCTGCTGGCCGGGGTGCTGATGCTGGGCAACTGGGCGTTGCAGTTTGGCGCTGCGCGGCTCGCGGCAGGCACCACGGCGCTGGTGATGTTGTCGGAGGTGATGTTCGCCAGCGTGTCATCGGCCCTGCTGGGTGCTGCCACGCTGAACACGCGCACCGTGCTGGGCGGGGCGCTGATCCTGCTGGCATCGCTGCTGGCCGCACTGCAATTCCGCCGGCCGGGTGCTGCGGGCCCTCATTGATGGATTGACCCGCAGGCACACAGGCCTCTGCAGCTGGGGCTACGATGGCCCGTCATCCCCACCCGGAGAACCCGCATGCCCACCAGCATCTACGACTTTGAAGCCCTTCAGATGAACGGCCAGTCCGTGCCCCTGTCCCAATACCGGGGCAAGGTACTGCTCATCGTGAACACCGCCAGCGCCTGCGGCTTCACGCCCCAGTTCGGCGGACTGGAAGAACTGCACAAAGAATACGCGGACCAAGGCCTCGTCGTGCTGGGCTTCCCCTGCAACCAGTTTGGCGCCCAGGACCCCGGCAGCAACGACGAGATCGCCAGCTTCTGCCAGCTCAACTACGGCGTGAGCTTTCCGATGATGGCCAAGATCGACGTGAACGGCACCAACGCCTCGCCCCTGTACCAGTGGCTTACCGCCGAAGCCCCGGGCCTGCTGGGCAGCAAGGCCATCAAGTGGAACTTCACCAAGTTCCTCGTCGGCAAGGACGGCCAGGTGATCCGTCGCTATGCGCCGCAGGATGCACCGAAGAAGCTGGCGGGGGATATTGAGGCGGCGCTGGCCGCAGGGTGATCGCCTTCATCGGCACCCATCAGCGCTGTCTGCAGCGCCCTAGCGCCCTTTCACTTTTAACGCTCGTACCCCTGTTGAGTGCGAATGTTGGTATTTGTGAAACCTGAATCAAGCGGTTGCCAAACCCCCCGCTGCGGCGTCAATCGGCCTTTTCTGCAGCGACACTCTGGCCCGTTCGCGGAGAAGCAGCGCCCATCGCGCTGACCCCGAGTGAGGCAGGGTGGCATCAGACCGCCCACTCCAACGAACGCATACGCCATCTGTTCGCTACTGGAGGGAGCCCCTTTGCCTGCTTTCGCTGCCGCATGGCAGCGCGCCGCCATGGCCGCTGCATCGCTGACCTGCAAGTTCCGATTCCTGGAAATCGCAGGCGTCAGCAGCACCTTGCTCAGTGCGAAGCCTGCACCCAGTGATCCGGCGGGCCTCGGCTCAAGCGGCCTTCGTGCCCGCTACTGCGACGACGCTGATAGCCAATCCGGCACTCGCCCAAAGCCGTCGGGCTGCCCGCCCCCTTTGAAGGCTTACTCAGTTCACCAAAGCGCAGCATGCAGCACGCCCATGCAGGAGCGTGAGTGCCTGATCACCGCTGCCCCGGCAAGGACCGCACTTAAAAGAGCACACGCGCTCGGCAGCTCATGGCCGCGTGCTGCCTTCCAGTACCGCAAGTACCGCACCCGAACCATCGCCGCCAGGCCACACACATCGTTATCTTGAAGGAGCTTTTCTGATGTCATTCATTTGCCACGCCACGGGACCCCATATCGCACTCGATTGCCCTATCGCCTCGGTGCCCGGACCAGCCAGAGCCATGGCTTGCGCAGCACTGGCGCTAGCGCTGGCATCGGGTTTGGCGGGTTGCGCTGACACCCCTCAAGCGCCAACAGAGCCAGTCGCCACCGCCGCGCCTGCGACCGAGACTGTCGCCGCCCCTGTCGAGCAGCCAGCGCCTGAGCCCATCGCCCAACCCGCACGCCTGCCAGAGGACGGCATCGTCGCCGAGTTCAAAGCCACGCAGGTCAAACTCTCGCCAGAAACCCTGGCGCTTCTGGCCAAGTTCGCAGAGAGCCGCGACCCCAACGAACGCCTGGAAATCACCGGCTACTGCAACAAGCGCGAGGCCCCCATCGATGCGCGCGACATCGCCACGATGCGCGCCAATGCGGTACGCCGCGAACTCATCAAGCTGGGCGTGCCCGCTAAATCCATCCGCGTGAAGTACAACACCACGCAGCCCATGCACGCGGTCAAGATGGAGGTGAAAGAGGGCACTGCTACGGCCTCTACACCGCACACGGGCCGCATTGAACTCGCGGAAAAGGCAAGCCCCACAGGCCCCATCAGCACCGCAGCCAGCACCCAAACCGGTTGCGCATGCGCTGCACCCGGCGCAGCCACTCGGTGAACTGGTTTTGCTGGCCCTGCGTTCGGGGCCAGCTCTTCCTTGCCGTTGCTTCCACGTAGCACTGCGGCAGGACACCTGCTTGGCAGCCCGTGCGGGAGGCGTGCTCGGCTGGTTACTTTACGGCCAGCGCGGGCGCGCGGCGCTGCATCAGGGCGTCAATGATTAGGATATTTAGAGCACCGCGTCTCGCCCGCTTGCTTCGTCGTAGATCGCAGTAGTAGCGGCGGCCCCGCCAAAACTCTCTGCCGGATGATCTGGCTGCGAGCGATGCTGAGCTCTTCGTGCAGGCCGACCTGGTCGGCGTGGAAGTAGTACACCTCGCACAGCTTGGCATTCCCGCTGAGACCATCTGTGCCGGTGTTTTGCACTGTGCCCTTGAAGTTGAGTGCTTGCCAGTAGCGGGCTTCCAGTGTGTCGTTGGCTGGTTGCTGGGAATAGTCTTGGTGTTTTTGGCCGCTTGCGATTCACTGGCCTTGGCTAACAGCTATGGTTTTTTGATGTTTTTGGCTGCTGCGCGTCTAGGGTGGTGCCCAGCCCGCACTGCTCGGATCTTTCGCCATCTGCGTCCAGGCGCGCCAGCGGTACATAGCTGCACGGCTCGTAAACGTAGATGCTCGTGTGCCCGCCACGGCTTTACTGCAGCAGCTGCATTCCGTCCCAGGCGAAGTGCGTGGTGCCAAAGCTGTCGCTCTTGGCGATGCGCCTGCCCAGTGCGTCGTACTGGTAGCTGAAGACCTGGCTTTGTGGCTGGCCGTCTTTGCCCGCCAGATCATAGTGGAAGTATTCGCTGCGCACGGGCTAAGTCGCATGGGTGTGGACGATCCGTCTAATGCCGACTAATTCGTGTCTAAGATTTTTATCAAACTTTCTCAATCAAAGCCTGGGCGAGAGAAAGTAAAAATCATATTATCCATATTAATACCCATCTCAGGCTCCAGCAAATTAATATCTTGCAATAAATTCACAAACTGTCGAAAAATCATCCAATCAGTATTTATATATTCAAAAACACCGTTATGCTGATGACTCTCTTCGATTTTTGAAAGAATAAATATCAGTCCTTCTTTATTCTTCACCAAAGTTATCGCACCAACAGCAATCAAATCTTTAATTGCAGCCATTTCATCTTCGTAGTCCATGATAGTTGGCAAGGCCGCATATTTTTTCACTAGATCACTCACGACTGCCTCCAATTAAAACGGGGAGCCATCCAAAGGAATATGTGCGCCATTTTAGTCGGCGCCAAATGGACCCCACGTTCCATCAGTTCTATAGTTATTGCCAGCGGGGCCTTTAATGCTAGCGATTGGGCCAGCGCCAGCGTTCGACCCCGGAAAGTTCGCAGCAGCAACAGGGTTTGCGCCATGACCATGAATAGTCCGCGCTGATCAATCCGCAAGCCGTTGATCCGACACGTAGTTCTGCTCATTGATGGGCACAGGATTTGCAAGGTATGGTTTTGCCCGTATCTGTTTTCTTGCAAATTCCTCTGGGGTAGTCCATGGGTCCAAAGCCTTCGCAGCCGCACTCCGGTGAGTTGTTTCGCCCAAGGCTGGACGAGCAGCTCAACATGCAGCACCCACTGCTCAGGCTGGCCGCGCTGATCGACTGGGCCGAGATTGAGCGCACGTTCGCGGTGTCGTTCACTTCCGGGCGGGGCCGTCCTGCCTTGCCTGCGCGCCTGATCGCCGGGCTGCTGTATCTGCAGCACACCTTCGACGCCTCCGACGAAGCGGTGGTCAACACCTGGGTGGAGAACCCGTACTGGCAATTCTTCTGCGGCGAGACCTACCTGCAGACAGAGTTGCCCATCGATCCGAGCAGCCTCACGCGATGGAGAAAGCGCATTGGCGAAGAAGGCGTGGAGACACTGCTGGCCGCCAGCATCGACGCCGCCCGGCGCGGTGGTGTCATCCAGAAGTCCAGCACACAGCGGGTGATCGTAGACACCACCGTCATGCCCAAGGCCATTGCCCACCCCACCGATAGCCGACTGCTGGACAAGAGTCGCCAGCACTTGGTCAAGGCGGCCGAGGACAACGGGCTCAAGCTGCGCCAGAACTACAACCGCGTGGCACCGCGGCTGGCCGCGCAGATTGGACGCTATGCGCACGCCAAGCAGTTCAAGCGCATGAAGAAGGCCGTGCGCACACTGCGCACCCGTGTGGGACGGGTGCATCGTGAAGTTACCCGCCAACTGCACCTGCTGCCTGAGGTAGCCAAGGCCAAAGTTCAGGACCTATTGCAGCGCACGGGCCGCATCCTGACCCAACGGACGAAAGACAAGAACAAGCTGTACGCCCTGCACGCGCCTGAGGTCGAGTGCATCAGCAAAGGCAAAGTCCGCACCCCTTACGAGTTCGGCGTGAAGGTCAGCATCGCCACCACATTGAAGGAAGGCCTGGTGGTGGGCATGAGGAGCATGCCGGGCAATCCGTATGACGGCCACACGCTGGCCGAGACACTGGAGCAGGTGGGCATCCTCACCGGCACGGACAAGCCGCCGGCCACGGCTATCGTGGACAAGGGCTACCGTGGCGTGAAGGTTGAGGGCGTGAGCATTCTGATGTCAGGGCAAAAGCGTGGCATCACCAAGACCCTAAATGCCATGATCAAGCGAAGAAGCGCCATTGAGCCTGCTATCGGGCACATGAAGATGGACGGGCGGCTGGGGCGCAACCCGCTCAAGGGTGCGCTGGGCGATGCGCTGCACGCGGTGATGTGCGGTGCCGGGCACAACCTGCGCTTGATCCTGGCCGCGCTGCGGCTTCTATGCGCCCGATTCGGGCTGTCGTTGCAGGCGGTCATCGCAGCACTGCTCGTCGCTCCCGGTAACCACCGCCCCGTCTGTTGCTGAGAACGGAATTGTTCAGGACGGACTGAATACTATAAGGCGCACTTTCGTGCTTGAAACCACCGGAGGGGAATTTCGCTGGATTTGGATGAAATACGTTAGGCAGTCCACCTTGTCGCGCCCAAACCTGGATATCAGGATAATTCATCCGTCCATTTCTCACCAAATCAGCAGGACTACTCGGACGTTGAGAAAAACGACCCGTTTCATTATTTCTCCACCGGTTAGCTTTTGAATCAAAAGAACAGCTCCACCCCCAAGGATCAATCCAGCTAATCGGGTTGGGCGCATACTGGTGCAGGTTCAATCCGCCCAACAGCCCAATCGGATCCGGCGTCGCAAACGCCCCCAGATCCGCGTCGTAGTACCGGAACGTGTTGTAGTGCAGCCCCGTTTCCCTGTCCAGGTACTGCCCCTGCATCCGCAGGTTCTGCTGCAGCGATATCGCCTGGCCTACGGGTTGAAATTGCGACGCACCTGCTGTGTTAGAACTTTGCCATTGCTCGCTGACCGTGCAGCCATAGGTAGGGTACCGCGCCGTCCACAATAAGTTGCCGTTGTTATCGCTGAACTCTTCCGAGGGGTATTTGGCTGGGTGTGGAGGTAGTACCCCTGTGCGCCCGGCGACTTCGGTACCGGCGGTCTCGCTTCGCGGCTATCTTGCGCACGTTCACTTCGCACTCTGATTGGGTCGTCGTTAGCGACTGCATTCACAGAGTGATAAGTTGAACTAATCTGCCTACTGTGCGTTCTTGTTGGGTACTACTTTTTGTCTGCCCTCTCCATGTCACAAGGCCAGCGACTCAAGACAAGCCTTTTAAATTGACATGACTACATGCCAAATAGCAGATATTAACAGCACATTTTCACCCTACATTTATCGGCTTTCTGGTGCAAATGTGATATACGTAATCCGAATCATCGAGCGGTTCGTCCCTCAAAGAGGCACGAACGTGAATAAACCAATCAAAACTCCCTGCCACCACATACAACACATCGCTGCTGTAACAAGCCATTGAACGCTCTTCTCGCAGGAAGGCACTGGCTTGTTTTGGATTTGTGCAATAAAACTTAGGAGGAGTTTTTCTATTAAATCTGCCCCCTTCGAACAAGAATACCTGCTTTTCCTTTTGAAAAAAGTTTTGATCGAGCACTGTGCGATCTCCGACCAGCCGCATCGAGCTGTCATAAAGATACGGCCCAGAAAAATTAAAACTCCAGGTCTCTTTGCCTGAATGACTCATAGTAGCCCTGTCGAAACACTTCTTCTTAGTCACATAAGATCCTCTAAAATATTTATAGAGAAATACTTTATGCAATCTGACTGACTGTCCTATCTCGATTAATTCTCCAGGCAACTGCATATCAGTCATCAAAAAATATGTGGCCTTGATCTCGCCCACTTTGATCTTTCCACTTTATGTGAGGTCGATCGTTCCCTACACCACCGTCAACCTCACCCTTATTCCAACGCTGTTTCGCAGGCAGTCGATTTCCGCCACGATCAGCTCTTGGCTGAGGTTTATGAACTTGGTAGCCCTTGCTGTAATCTCCATCATTAGAATACATTTTTCTTCGATCCATGTTGCCTCGTGCCTGCGTAAGCAATGCTTTCGCATCTGCTGCATTCGCGACTCGAATATCCCCCTTGCCGCCATTTTTTAGCGATTGCACCGCAGCATCCCATTGCTTCGTTCCAGGCCGAACAACAGGCAAATCGCTTGCTTTGCTGTGGCCTACCCCAGTCATTCGACAGACGGGACTTAAACCCCAAGGATCAATCCACGCGATCGGATTGGGTGCATATTGATGCAGGTTGATGCCACCACCGAGCCCAATCGGATCCGGCGTCGTAAACGCCCCCAGGTCCGCGTCGTAGTACCGGAACGTGTTGTAGTGCAGCCCAGTTTCCCTGTCCAGGTACTGCCCCTGCATCCGCAGGTTCTGCTGAAGCTGCACTGTCTGGCTCGCTGACTGCTGTTGCAGCCGCTGAACAGGTCTTCCCGCTTCGTCGTAGCTTTGCCATTCCGCCCGGACCGTACTGCCCCACGTGCTGTACTGCGCTGTCCACACCAAATGGCCGCTGGTGTCGCTCAGCTCTTCCGGCAGGCCGTTGGGCTGGGTGTGGAAGTAGCACACCTCGCAAAACGAGGTCTAGGCTGAAGTCCCTTGTGTGCCAGTTCAAGGGATGGCTTGTCGTTACGACTGGGTTTCCAGTGTGGCCCAGTATTGCGCTTTCGCCGTTGATGATTTGGAGAGTTTTTGGTTTTCAGCGCACGTGGGTAGAGCACTGGCCGCTATCGTTTTGATTCCTGGATCTGCTGCGTCGGCTCTTGGGTGGCTCCAGCCCCCCCTTGCTCCGTGCCGGCCCCGCTAGCATGACGGCGCGCCAGCGGTGGATAACCTTGTAAAACCACCAGTTGCCACAGTCAGCACTGGACGGCAAGACACCTATCCTGGCTATCAAGCAGTGGTATCAAGAGGGGCCGGATGTGTATCCCAACCGACCATATGATCGTCCGTGATACGACAGCTAGCCACTCTAGTCCGTAGGCGTATCGATATATACATCGCAACCTTGAAAAATCAAATATTCAAGCGAAAGATTTATCTCGAAATTTCTATCGGCTTGGCAAATTTCAAGAATTTGATCTTTCATTTTCACAAAAAAAGGTGCATAGCTTAAAAAATGATGATTTTTCACGATGACGTCACCTGCTGTCTTTCCAAGAAGACTTATGACCACGACATTATAATCATCACCCCACAACCCCCACTTTTCAACTTCAATGACTGGCTTTGTTTTTATATGAACCCCCAACAGAATTCTGCCATTTACATCCAGGGAAATTTGACCGAAAAAAATCTCATCACCGAATCCATTCGGAAATATTTTTCTTAAAAATTGATTTTTTTGAATTAATTCAATTAAATCAATACTCGAGTTTTTAGAAGTTGTAATGTCCATGAGTTCCTTTGACATCTCCAGTTCTAGTGTTCGCTATCGGCCGCACATTAAAATGTGGCTCAGCACCGTGACCCTTTGTGGCTTTTGTATGCCCAAGGCCGTGCTCTTGAATAACAACTGATTTTCCGTCTTTAGTGGTGTAGTGATACTCTCGCGCTGTAACAGGCTGTCCCTTTGAATTAAAATCGTGTTTCCTCTGCCGTCATCGAGTTGATCTCTAGAAATTTTGATCGGCTGCTGACTATTAGGGATGCCAGCATCTCTCTTTGCTTGGCGCAGTGCATCTCTTCGACTAACGCCGTCATAACTCGTCTTCTTAGTCCGTCCTGAACAATTCCGTTCTCAGCAACAGACGGGGCGGTGGTTACCGGGAGCGACGAGCAGTGCTGCGATGACCGCCTGCAACGACAGCCCGAATCGGGCGCATAGAAGCCGCAGCGCGGCCAGGATCAAGCGCAGGTTGTGCCCGGCACCGCACATCACCGCGTGCAGCGCATCGCCCAGCGCACCCTTGAGCGGGTTGCGCCCCAGCCGCCCGTCCATCTTCATGTGCCCGATAGCAGGCTCAATGGCGCTTCTTCGCTTGATCATGGCATTTAGGGTCTTGGTGATGCCACGCTTTTGCCCTGACATCAGAATGCTCACGCCCTCAACCTTCACGCCACGGTAGCCCTTGTCCACGATAGCCGTGGCCGGCGGCTTGTCCGTGCCGGTGAGGATGCCCACCTGCTCCAGTGTCTCGGCCAGCGTGTGGCCGTCATACGGATTGCCCGGCATGCTCCTCATGCCCACCACCAGCCCCTCCATCAACGTGGTGGCGATGCTGACCTTCACGCCGAACTCGTAGGGTGTCCTGGCCTTGCCCTTGGAGATGCACTCCACCTCGGGCGCGTGCAGGGCGTACAGCTTGTTCTTGTCCTTCGTGCGCTGGCTCAGGATGCGGCCTGTGCGTTGCAGCAGGTCCTGGACCTTGGCTTTGGCCACTTCAGGCAGCATGTGCAGTTGGCGCTGCACTTCGCGGTGTACCCGGCCCACACGGGTGCGCAGCGTCCTCACAGCTTTCTTCATGCGCTTGAACTGTTTGGCGTGCGCGTAGCGCCCGATCTGCGCGACCAGGCGAGGGGCCACTCGGTTGTAGTTCTGGCGCAGTTGCAGACCTTGCTCCTGGGCCACCTTCACCAGGTGCTGGCGGCTCCTGTCCAGCAGGCGGCTGTCGGTGGGGTGGGCAATGGCCTTGGGCATGACGGTGGTGTCTACGATCACCCGCTGTGTGCTGGACTTCTGGATGACACCACCGCGCCGGGCGGCGTCGATGCTGGCGGCCAGCAGTGTCTCCACGCCTTCTTCGCCAATGCGCTTTCTCCATCGCGTGAGGCTGCTCGGATCGATGGGCAACTCTGTCTGCAGGTAGGTCTCGCCGCAGAAGAATTGCCAGTACGGGTTCTCCACCCAGGTGTTGACCACCGCTTCGTCGGAGGCGTCGAAGGTGTGCTGCAGATACAGCAGCCCGGCGATCAGGCGCGCAGGCAAGGCAGGACGGCCCCGCCCGGAAGTGAACGACACCGCGAACGTGCGCTCAATCTCGGCCCAGTCGATCAGCGCGGCCAGCCTGAGCAGT
Source organism: Acidovorax sp. M14 (assembly GCF_049331375.1). Classification (NCBI taxonomy): domain Bacteria; kingdom Pseudomonadati; phylum Pseudomonadota; class Betaproteobacteria; order Burkholderiales; family Comamonadaceae; genus Acidovorax; species Acidovorax sp. M14. Next base: position 286,715 of record NZ_CP186263.1, on the reverse strand, counting down.
GGGTGCTGCATGTTGAGCTGCTCGTCCAGCCTTGGGCGAAACAACTCACCGGAGTGCGGCTGCGAAGGCTTTGGACCCATGGACTACCCCAGAGGAATTTGCAAGAAAACAGATACGGGCAAAACCATACCTTGCAAATCCTGTGCCCATCAATGAGCAGAACTACGTGTCGGATCAACGGCTTGCGGATTGATCAGCGCGGACTTCTTATTTGGCGTGGTTCCAGCGCCGCATTCCCTTGACCACCCCCAAGGATCAATCCACCCAACAGGGTTGGGCGCATACTGGTGCAGGTTCAATCCGCCCGACAGCCCAATCAGATCAGGCGTCGTAAACGCCCCCAGGTCCGCGTCGTAGTACCGGAACGTGTTGTAGTGCAGCCCCGTTTCCCTGTCCAGGTACTGCCCCTGCATCCGCAGGTTCTGCTGGAGCTGAACTGTCTGGTTCGCTGACTGCTGTTGCAGCCGCTGAACAGGTCTTCCCGCTTCGTCGTAGCTTTGCCATTCCTCCCGGACCGTACTGCCCCATGTGCTGTACTGCGCTGTCCACACCAGGTGGCCGTTGTTGTCGCTCAACTCTTCCGGCAGGCCGTTGGGCTGGGTGTGGAAGTAATACACCTGCGCTGCCTGCGCCGTTGGAGTTGCGGTTGCGGCTGCGGTCTTTGCGTCCGCTCTGGTCAAGCCATCGGTGGGCCCGTCGTTCGCCGCCCCCACGTTGAACCGGTCGCTCCAGCCCGGGTTGATCGTGGGCACGCTGGCCTGCTTGCCTTGTGCATTGTCTGATCCTCCGCCCAGCGCATGCGCCGCCGCAGCGTGTGGCTCTATGCCGCCACTTCCGTCGATGCGCGCCAGGGGCACGTAGCCACCCGGCTCGTAGACGTAGGTGCTCGTCTGCCCGCCACGGCTTTCCTGCAGCAGCCGCATTCCGTCCCAGGTGAAGTGCGTGGTGCCAAAGCTGTCGGTCTTGGCGATGCGCCTGCCAAGTGCGTCGTACTGGTAGCTGAAGACCTGGCTTTGTGGCTGGCCGTCTTTGCCCGCCCGCACCACCGCCACCTGGGTCAGCATGTGCTGGTGGTCGTAGCGGTAGTGCTATCTTGTGGTTGTCTATTTATTAATGAAAAGGTATCAAAATCGACTGAACAGTATTTCCAGAATCGGCGAAATTTTAAATCTCCTATTAATAGCAACTCCATCGATTCATGCCATCCTGCATCACCACATCAGCCCCCACGACTCTCAGACACCTTGTCAAAACTGATGGATTCGCTTTCCACAAGTTCTCCATGAGCGGGCAAGAAGTCTTTTACCCCAACCACCAGATCCAAATATCCAGCCTCATATATATTCGACAAAGAGGCTGGTGAGATGCTATCACTTTTAAATTTTATCGCCTTAGCACACACCCCAAAATCGCCGAAGCTTCGCCAGAAACAGCCGGCTGGTACCGAATAGAAATAGATTCTTTCATCGAAAAATTCGGGGATTTTACAAAAAATCCCTATCTCGGCTCCGCCTCCGCTCTTAAAAAAATAAAAAGCACGCTTTTTATTTATGCCAACAGAGTGATCCGCAGTCACATATATATATTTTGATTGATTATTTTCAGCGTCATATGCACTAATCAAATCAACGGATTCCGCAAGACCATGCCCGCATATTTCCGCCAATTGCGCAGATCGAAAATTTATTGACCTCGACATAGGAATGAATTTATTCCTTTCAAAGTCACTTATTGACAAAGCGAAAGAATCATATTCGTCACAATAAACACAAACCCCTTCTCCTGCCAGTTTTGGCGCAATTACAAAAGCGAGACCATCGCTGCGTCTTTCTACGTGATTGGAATCTTGATGTATAAAGTGGACTTTTTCCATAACAATTAAAGAACAGGATATGAGGTAACAATCTGATTAGAATTTGGCTTGGTAATAATCAATACATTGTTCAGAATTTTTCCATGATCGGGGTGAGCAGGATTTCCACCCTGTATGCCTGCATTGCGCATTGGAATTGTGTAAGCCAGATTGCCGTTTGGCTGCACCACTGGTTGAACCCCTTGTTCCTTCGCAATTTTCCATGCTTGCGCAGTCTGATTTATTGGATTTCCTGAAAAAACCCCATGGGGCACATTTCTGCCAGGAATATCCGCCCCATGTCGTCTGACATGATCTTTACGAGTGAGCCCTTCTCTATCGCGTGAACCATTCCATTTCAACGGATGGCTTGTCCCGCATCTCTCCCATCCCCAAGGATCAATCCAGCTAATCGGGTTGGGCGCATACTGGTGCAGGTTCAATCCGCCCGACAGCCCAATCGGATCCGGCGTCGTAAACGCCCCCAGGTCCGCGTCGTAGTACCGGAACGTGTTGTAGTGCAGCCCTGTTTCCCTGTCCAGGTACTGCCCCTGCATCCGCAGGTTCTGCTGAAGCTGGACTGTCTGGTTCGCTGACTGCTGTTGCTGCCGCTGAACAGGTCTTCCCGCTTCGTCGTAGCTTTGCCATTCCTCCCGGACCGTACTGCCCCACGTGCTGTACTGCGCTGTCCACACCAAGTGGCCGCTGTTGTCGCTCAGTTCTTCCGGCAGGCCGTTGGGCTGGGTGTGGAAGTAATACACCTGCGCTGCCTGCACCGTTGGAGTTGCGGCTGCGGCTGTGGTCTTTGCATCCGCTCTGGCAAAGCCATTGGTGGGCCCGTCGTTCGCCGCCGCCCCCACGTTGAACCGGTCGCTCCAGCCCGGGTTGGTCGTGGGCACGCTGGCTTGCTTGCCTTGTGCATTGTCTGATCCTCCGCCCAGCGCATGCGCCGCCGCAGCGTGTGGCTCTATGCCGCCACTTCCGTCGATGCGCGCCAGGGGTACGTAACTGCCCGGCTCGTAGACGTAGGTGCTCGTCTGCCCGCCCCGGCTTTCCTGCAGCAGCCGCATTCCGTCCCAGGTGAAGTGCGTGGTGCCAAAGCTGTCAGTCTTGGCGATGCGCCTGCCCAGTGCGTCGTACTGGTAGCTGAAGACTTGGCTTTGTGGCTGGCCGTCTTTGCCCGCCCGCACCACCGCCACCTGGGTCAGCCTGTGCTGGTGGTCGTAGCGGTAGTGCTGCTCCGTGTGGCTGCCGATGCGCTTTCACAAGCAACGCTATTATGGCGTCGTTTTATTTGCATTAACTGTTAATTAATTCCAGAAATTAACCATTTATACACCCCCATCAGCAGCGCCATGTTTTAGCTTATTTTCAATATAAAGAATCCATTCGTTGAACTCTTTTTTTACAAAATCATCGGTCGATTCCAATATTTTCTTATTGATATAATTTATTGTATCCGAATTTCCTCTATCAGTTACATATAATGGTATAGAGTCCCTTATTTCATGGTCAACCAATGAAGACTCATATATATCTATTAAGCGATTAACAAGCTCCAGATCGCCATCTCCACTGTTGATTTTTTTTGTGATTTCGTCATAAATCTTAAGATAGTCCATGATATTAGTTAAAAGGCGGTCTCCCAGGACGCATTGGAATATGCACATCAGCATTGTGATTCGGATTACTGCCCCGCGAAGAAGCTCCGCCTGTATCGGTATGGGTCGACGCCCCCCGCGAATAATTCCCTCCAGTCACCTGAGAGGAAGGAACAGTTTCCTTATGCACATGCGGGCGGGCATCGGCATAGTGAGGCGGTGACCGCATGTTTCTTGGATCGATGCGAACGCTAGCAGTATTTCCATCTGGGAGGGATTTTGTCCACACTTCTCCTCCACTGCGAGCGGGCGTCATTGTGTATCCGCGCGTTCGCAAGATCTTTCGAATCTCTCCTGGACTTCGTCCAGCCATACGTGGTAAGCCACTCATTTCCTCGGAAGCTGTCTGCGCACGCCTAAAACGCCCTGCCTGATCTCGGCATGGACTGAGCCCCCATGGATCAATCCAATTGACAGGGTTTGGGGCGTATCGGTGCAAATTCAGGCCACCGGCCAGCCCAATCGGATCCGGCGTCGTAAACGCCCCCAGGTCCGCGTCGTAGTACCGGAACGTGTTGTAGTGCAGCCCCGTTTCCCTGTCCAGGTACTGCCCCTGCATCCGCAGGTTCTGCTGAAGCTGGACTGTCTGGTTCGCTGACTGCTGTTGCAGCCGCTGAACAGGTCTTCCCGCTTCGTCGTAGCTTTGCCATTCCTCCCGGACCGTACTGCCCCACGTGCTGTACTGCGCTGTCCACACCAAGTGGCCGCTGTTGTCGCTCAGTTCTTCCGGCAGGCCGTTGGGCTGGGTGTGGAAGTAATACACCTGCGCTGCCTGCACCGTTGGAGTTGCGGCTGCGGCTGTGGTCTTTGCATCCGCTCTGGCAAAGCCATTGGTGGGCCCGTCGTTCGCCGCCGCCCCCACGTTGAACCGGTCGCTCCAGCCCGGGTTGGTCGTGGGCACGCTGGCTTGCTTGCCTTGTGCATTGTCTGATCCTCCGCCCAGCGCATGCGCCGCCGCAGCGTGTGGCTCTATGCCGCCACTTCCGTCGATGCGCGCCAGGGGTACGTAACTGCCCGGCTCGTAGACGTAGGTGCTCGTCTGCCCGCCCCGGCTTTCCTGCAGCAGCCGCATTCCGTCCCAGGTGAAGTGCGTGGTGCCAAAGCTGTCAGTCTTGGCGATGCGCCTGCCCAGTGCGTCGTACTGGTAGCTGAAGACTTGGCTTTGTGGCTGGCCGTCTTTGCCCGCCCGTACCACCGCCACCTGGGTCAGCCTGTGCTGGTGGTCGTAGCGGTAGTGCTGCTCTGTGTGGCTGCCGATGCGTTTTCTGATCAGCCGGCCGAAGCCGTCGTAGTCGTAGCGCTTGTCCTGCAGCACCTTGACGCGGTTGTTTTGTACCCAGCCTCGGCCCTGGCTGCTGAGGCTGCCTTCCTCCAGCGCGCTGATGCGGTTGCCCGCCAGGTCGTAGTGGAAGTGTTCGCTGCGCTCGGGATGGTTCGACAGCGTCTGCGTGATGCGCCCGCCCTGGTCGTAGCGGTGCAGGGTATGCCCCTGCTGGCTGTGCTCCACGCTGGTGAGTTCTCCGTTCCCGTCGTAGCAGTAGCGTTTGAGCAGCACGTCTTCGGCGTTGTGCCGCTGCTGCAGGCGCTGGCTCCAGTCTGCGCTGTGGGGGCTCCACGGGCCATCAGCACCTGGGTCGGTGCCGATGCCGCGCCCTACCCGCAGCATGGCTGGCCGCACCCAGGCCGCCGCTTTGCGCCCAACGGGGTCGTAGGCAAAACGGCTGGCCAGGCGGCCTTGCGTGCGCAGCACCTCGCGGTGCAGGTCGTCGCGCTCGATGTCGGCCAGCACGGCACCGTCCAGATTGATCTGGTGCAGGTGGCCACTGCCGTAGTACAGGTGGTTCAGCGCGCGCCCGTCCGGCAGCCTGGTGCCGATGCGGTTGCCCAATGCGTCGTATTGGTGGTGCAGCGCGCTGCTGCGCTGCTGACCTTGTACGGCGTGCCCGGCGGTTTCCTGCAGTACCTGGCCCAAAGCGTCGTATTGCCAGGTGTGCTGTGCAACGACTTCGCCCAGAGGCGTGCTGTGTTGCGCCGTCAACAAGTCGCCGGTGGGGCTGTATGCATAGTCGATCCGGGCTTGCAGCTCGGGCGGCGCCTGCGTTGCGGCTGCGCCCGCCTGCGCGGCCGCACTGGGTGTGTAGACGTTCTTCTGAACCAGCTGGCCCGCAGCATCGCGCACCAACTGGGTGTGGATGGGCTGCACCTCGGCGTGGCCCGGCACGGCGTCGCCCTGGCCCTGGGGCATGGGGTGTTCGGTCACGCCGACGACCTGGTGGGCTGCATCGTAGTGCAGCACTTGCCGGGTGCCGTCGATGCGGGTCTCGGCCACCAGGCGGTCCACCGCGTCGTAAGCGAACCGGTACGCCTGGCGGTTTTCATTGACCAGCGCCGACAAACGCCGTGCCGCGTCATACCCCAGCTGGATGTTGCTGGTGAGTGCGCCAACCGCTTTGGAGCGCCCAGTCAGCTGGCCACGCTGGTTGTAGCTGTAGCTGGTGGTATGGCCCAGCGCATCGGTGGCGATCACGCACTGGCCCGCCGCGTCATAGCGGTACTGGTGCTGCGCGCCGTCCGGCAGGGTCAGCTGCAACAGCCGGCCCAGCGGGTCGCGCTCGAAGACGGTGGACTGGCCCAGGGCGTCGATTTCCTGGTGAAGGTGGCCCTGCGCGTCGTACGTGTAGCGGGTGGTCTTGCCGCTGCAATCGGTGTAGGCGGTCAGCAGGCCCCTGGCATCCCAGCGCAGCTGCTTGCGCCCGCCGTGGGCATCGGTCACCAGAACGGGCAGGCCTCGGTCGTCGTTCGCGTAGCGGGTCACGTGGCCCAGAGGGTCGGTCTCCGCCACCAGATTGCCGTGGTCGTCGTACTGGTAGCGCCAGGTTCCGCCGCCGGGGTCTTCCGTCGCGACCAGCAGGCTGGCCGGGCCGGGGCTCCAGCGCTGGCGGTGCGTGCGTCCCAGGGCGTCCGTTTCTGAGGTGAGGTTGCCAGCGTCGTCGTAGGTGTACGTGGTGGATCGCCCCAGCGCATCCGTATGGCCCAGCAGCTCTTTGGTGGTGCCCCACACCTGCGTGGTGGTGTGGCCCAGAGCGTCCGTGTGGCGGGTGATCTCATGGTCGGCATTCCAGTGCCACTGCTGACGGCGGCCCAGGCCGTCGGTGACCTGGGTGCTGCCGCTGCCGTCGCCATGCAGGCCGTATTCAAAGGCATACGCTTCGCCGTCGTCCGTCCAGTGCCGCACCACGCGCGCATGGGGGCCAGGGCGATTGCCGATGCCTTGGGCAAACTCCTGCCATTCGTAGCTGCATAGCAAGCCACCGGGCAGCTGGTGGCTCGCCATGCGGCCATTTGCATAGGTAAACCTGCGCGTCGTCTGCCCTGCGCGGTCTCTCACTTCGGCCAGTTGGCCTGCGGCGTCGTAGCAGTAGTTCACCAGCGCCTGCGCAGCCTCGCCATCAGCGCCCACGCGCAGATGAATCTGCTGAAGCCGGGCAGTGCCCGGAACATACAGAAACTCCAGGAGCCGGCCTGCGCTGTCCGCCACGTGGGTGAGCACACCGTCGTCACCGTAGCGCAGCGCGTGGTAATTGCCGTTGCGGTCCTCAATGCGCTGCAGGTGCAATACGCCCACCGCCGCAGCATCACCCACGCTCCCGGCGGGCGCCTGGCCGAACCATTGGTACATGCCTTCGGCTGTGACGACGACGTAGTCGCCGCCTTCACTGCACAGCACGCCGATCCCCTCAGCGACGCTGAACAGGCCTTGCCCCGGCGCCGGGCGGGTGAACTGTATGTCGCGCCCATCTGCGTCGTAGTAGGTGACGGCGGACCGGCCCTGCGGATCGTGGTCCAGGTGCAGCTGCACCGTGTAGGGTGTGCTCCAGCCGCGGCCCAGCGGGCCGTCGCTGCGCTCGTCCAGGCTGTTGTAGATGCGCTGCCACGCCACGGGCAGCACGCCTGGCAGCACGAAGTCCAGGTCGCTCCCATCGGCCAGGAGCTTGGCGCCCGTGGCGATGTGCACAGGGTTGCCCAGGATGGCCGGCACGGTCATGGCCGCGGAGCCTGCGGCTTGCGCAGCCTTCAACATGCATTCCGCGTTTTTGACGAGCGCCTTCGGATCCTTGACCAGCTTCCAGAGACATTTGATGTTCTTCAGGAGATTTCGCGCCTCCGCAATGAACAGTGCCGCCCGCAGCAGTGGATTGACCTCGTCGTCGTAGTCACGCACCGTCTCAGGAGCCCCACCAATAAAGACGTTGGGCGAGCCAGCATGAATGGTGGCCCCGCACACGACCTTGTCGCCCTTGCGGGCAGCCAGGGCTTCATTGATGACGGTCTGCTTGGGCCCGACCGCCGCGCCCTGCGCGATCAGGTTGACGGGCGTGATGGTGTGCTTGCCGCAAACCACTTCGTCCAGCGGTACCGCATTGGTGGCCCGCGCAGCGGGAATGCTGTTGACGAACACATCGGGTGAGCCGGTCGCAATGGCCCCGGTCACATCCCAGGTTTCAGGGACCAGCCAATCGGCAATTTTTTCTCCAATGGCGCCCCCCGCCATGCTGACAGCGAGGGTGGCCAGCGCTCCGGTCAGCACGACGGCTCCCGCGAGGATCGGCGCCGCCAGCCCACCCGTGACCACGGTGCCCACGGCCGCAACACCCGCTGTCACCCCCGCCGCGATGGTGCCAGCGCACAGCGCACCGAGCGCGGCAGCGCCTGCGGCTATGCCCACCACCTTGGCCAGCAGGCGTGCGTTGGCGTTGCTGTGGGCAATGGGGTCGCCCAGTCGGGCCGCTGGTGGAAACTGACTCATGGGCGAAGGAGGTCGTGGAACGAGGGGTGGTGGCGGCTGGAGGATTGCGCCATGGGGTGCTGCGGCGTCAACGAGTGCCGATGTCCGTCGATGTGCGTCAGAGCGGCTCCCGGGACGCGGGCTCACAACCCGGCGCTGCCAGGTTCAGTGGCGCGGCTGGAAGCTTGCGCAGATGGCCAGCCAGGCATTCTTCTGCGCGTCGGTGATGGGCGCGGCAGACGCCGCCGTGAGCACCAGCACGCTGGCGGCGTCCGGCAACAACCACGTGCGTTGCCGCTGGTAGATGACCTGGCCGTTCTGCGTGAACTGCTGGGCTAGTTCCACGGCAATGGTTTGGTCCCTGTCGGGAGCCTTCTGCGCGTGTTTTTCCTGGATGGAAAACTTGCTGACCTGCAGCGTCACCGCCTTGATCTGGCGGTCTACGAAGGCCTCGAAGGATTCGCCAGGCTCCAACCTGTCCCGGGTGATGATCAGGCTCAGGTCCAGGCCACTGTGGCCCGTCAGCAGCATGTTCATGCTGTTGTCCCGAAGGCCGTCAGGCAGCGTGAAGCTGCCTTCGTTGAGGTGGAATTGCATGCGAAGGTTCTTTGGTGGTGATGCAGTCGTACTGGCGAAAAAAATCTGCTGCGCAGGGGGTTGATTCAGCAGTTGAGCTGGATAGGCGCCCCGTGAACGTCCAGCAACTCGCTCAGCTTGATCAGGCCGTTCTTGCCCTTGATGACGACTTCGCCTTTGTCGGTGAGCTTGAGCGAAGCGACGCCTTCTCCCTCGCCGATGGTCAGCGTAATGCTCTCGCCCGCCTGCAGCCGGATATGCTTGGCCGCCTTCACCAGCACAGAATCCTTCGTGGCCTGGATGTTCACGTTCTGGTCACCGACGACGGTGGCGGTGTCCTGCTTGGAAGCCAGGGTGATGTTCTGCTGGGCGGTGAGGTTCATGTTGCCCGTCTGGGCTTCCGAAGCAATGTCGCCCTTGGACACGGTGTTGCGCTGACCACCTTCGGACACGTGGGTCAGCATGCCGCTCTTGGCCAGTTGGGTGAGCTGCGCGCCGCTGGACAGCGTGATGTGCTGTTTGGCGTGCATGGAGGCGCTCTGCCCGGAGCTGATCACGATGGGCTTGGGGCTGATCATCGAATGCCCTTCGGGGCTCACGATCGAAACCACCGGCTTGCTGATGTCCTTCGAAAGCTCTCGCAGCGCCTGCGACTGCGGCATCGCCGGGTCGGTATTCGTGGGCATGAGCGTTTCCGCCCCTGCACCACCCCCTCCTCCGTCGCTGGAGAGCGCAGCAATGGCAGCTGCCGCTTTCGACAACGTGGCCATGGCAGCCTTGCCACCGGTCATCGCGGCGATTCCCGAACTTAGCTCCACCATGTGCGATGTCTTCAGGCCATTGAGGGCTTCGATGGCGCTGTTCATGGCCGCGACGGCCTCGCCTGCTTCCTCCATCAGCGAAGCCGTATTGGCCAGGCCTTCACCCAGGCCATCGAAGCCATCTGGATTGTCATGCGCCACCTTCTGCTTGAAGTCCTGCGTATACGTGGTGATCAACAAGCCTTTGTCCGCGCGTATCGCCCCCCATTCATTCGTGCGCAGTTCGAAGCCATAGCTGCGCTTGGCCTCGGTGCTCTGGTTCATGAGGTAGCCCATGTGCAAATGCGTATTGCCATGGTCGGTAGAGAGCTCGATATGCTCAATACCTCTTTGGTCCTCAAACCGCAGCATGTGTTTGCCGCCGCCGCCTTTGCTCCAGTTGGTCTGGAAGCCTGACTGCGTCTTGTGCTTGGGCAGCTCCCACGGTGGCATCTGGTCTGCGTTGTAGATGCGGCCAGTGACGATGGGGTAGTCAGGGTCGCCGTTGAGGAAGTCCACGATGACTTCCTGGCCGATGCGCGGCGTGAAGATGCCGCCGTACTTCATGCCTGCCCAGGGGTGCGACACACGGATCCAGCAGCTGGAGTTCTCGTCCATGGAGCCAATGCGGTCCCAGTGGAACTGCACCTTCACACGTCCGTATTTGTCGGTCCAGATTTCTTCACCGGGTGGGCCCACTACCACGGCCGTCTGGGGGCCCTGGCTACGGGGCTTGGGCGTAACCCGGGGTGGGGTGAACGGCAAACTGGTGGGTTGCGCCTTCAGCACAAAGCGTTGAATGGACCCGACCTCATCCTTGGTGGTTTTAGGCGTGGGCTTGGCTACGCTGCTGACCTCAGGGTTCTCCTGAAAATGGTATTGCACCGAGGTGATGAGGTACTGCTGGTTCTGGTCTTCGCGCGGGTAGTTTTCCAGGTTGAAGGTGTAGCCGGGGGTGAGCGCGCGGCAACTGGATTTACCTTGCACGATGCTTTGGCGAGTCAGGTTCTCCTGCAGGCGCACCTTCACATACGCCTCGCCGTCTCCATATTCGGTATAACCACCGGGCCACTCGTAGATCTCGTGGCTGTCATGCGCGTGACCCGGGGGATCTTTGCGCATGTTCGACAAATCCGCCTTGGGCTTCTTGAAGTCGTAGTCGTCGTTGTAATGACGGCCCGGTTTGATTTCCTCAGCAAGCTCCCACGCATAAACGCTTTCGCGGTCAGCGATGGCCGCCTTTTCAGGCGGATAGAAGGGAATGGAGGCCGCGCCAGGAAGGGGACTGTGCGACGCCACGATATCGTCAGCCAGCGTGAGTGTGTGCTGCCCCGCTGAATGCTGGTGGTAATAATAAATACCCTCATGCTCCATGAGGCGAGAAACAAACTGGCAATCCGTTTCGTTATATTGGACGCAATAATCCCAAGTGCGATAACTGCGGGTCAGCTTTTTATCGATGGGGTAGCCGTATTTACCCAGAACTTCTTCAATGATTTCTGGAACGGTTTTATTTTGGAATATCTTGAAATCACTTTTACGGGTTGCCAGCCAAAGCCAGGGGCTGAGCCGCGCCCGGTAGGAATACATGCGATGGTCTTGCCCCTGCATGCCAAAGCGGGTGACGATGCCGTCGATATGGCGGGTGCCGCCGCCCTCTGTTTCTACGATGATGGTGGCGTTTTTGCCCAACAACGCCTTGGGATCCACACTTTTGCTCTCACTCAGCAAGTCCACATCCAGGGTGAAGAGTTGGCTGATCTCTTCCAGGCCTTGGAGTTGTCTGAATTTGAGCTGGTCGCCCAGAGGCGTTTGAATGGTGACGCGACGTTTCATGTGCTGCAGACTGTCCGGCCGATGAGTGCAAAGTGCGGCGGATGATAGCTGCAGGCAAGGTATTTTCTTTTGACACTAAACACCGTTAATACAGCGAAATTAACGCAAAAAGTAACTTCGGTTACCAAACAGGAATCTTCAAGACATCTTGCAACAGAGAAAAAATGCGCCAACGCACCTGTGGTAATGCGCGCACTCCGTCTAATGCATTGATAAAAAGGGGCTCAAATCATTGGAGAAGGAGCCCGTCCTGCCCAGCCCGGTTAGTCGCCACGGCGTAGCGCGGCAAATGATTTGGGGCTCCGCAATCAGGCCGTTGCAGGCGGCACCCCTGGAGCATCACCTGCCCGCATCGGTGGGACTTCCATCTCGGCCTCGACCTTGCGCAACAAATCCGCCAGCGTTTTCCCAGGCTCCTGGCGGAACTGCTCCTCCAGCACCACCAGGTCCACGATGCGGTCGATGCGAAAGCCACGGAAGTCATTGCGCAGCTCGCACCAGGCCGACAGCGTCCAGACCTTGCCCCAGTAAAAGCAGCCCAGCGGCCGCAGGCGGCGCAGGCTGGGGCGGCCGTGCACGTCGGCGTAGTCGATCTGCACCATGTGGCGGCTGTGCACCGCCTCGCGCAGTGCCTGCAGGTGGGACTGCACGCGGGGGTCGAGCCCCACCGAGGGCGCGTACAGCGCCTGCGCCTCGGCCGCGACCCGTGCCGCCGGGGGCAGCACGGACAGGATCTTGCCCAGCGCCATCTCCACCTCGCGGGCCAGGCCGGCGTCCAGCCAGGCCTGGGCCAGGCGGGCCGCCGCCACCAGGGCATTGGCCTCGCCCTGGCTGAACATCAACGGCGGCAGGTCAAAGCCCGCGCCGAGGCGGTAGCCCACACCGGCCTCGCCCTCAATGGGCACGCCCTGGTGCTGGAGGTCCGCCACGTCGCGGTAGATGGTGCGGGCCGAGACTTCGAGCCGCTCGGCCAGGAAGGCGGCGGTGGACAGGCGCCGCCCCCGGATGAGCTGGACGATCTGGAACAGGCGGTCAGCGCGGCGCATGAACGTGGCCCAGGGGATGGGCTGCCGCCGACCGCTTGGGCCGTATCAGGTCGCAAAACTCAGCCATGGCCTTTGCTCTGCTGCACCAGCGCATCGTCGATCTGGGCAGCGCGCACGAACGCGGGGCGCTGCATGAACGGCTGCGCATACCGCTCGAACGCCGGGCGGCGTTCGATGGTGCCAAACTGCATGCCCCAGATCAGGTGCGCGCCCACGTACAGGTCCACTGCGGTGAAATGGTCGCCGCAGAGGTACGGCCCTTGGCTCACGGCCTGCTCCAGGGTATTCATCACATCGGCGTAACTGCCGTAGCCCACCATGGCCGCACGTTCGGCGGGTGCCAGCAGGTTCAGCGCCTTGGCGGTGGCGGCGCTTTCCAGCGGACCGGCGCAAAAAAACAACCAGCGGTAGTACGCAGCGCGTGCTGGCGTGCCCACAGCCGGGGCCAGCGATTTGTCGGGAAACAGGTCGGCCAGATAGGCACAGATGGCCGCCACCTCGGTGACCACCGCCTGCCCGTGCCGCAGTGCAGGCACCTTGCCCATGGGGTTGATGGCCAGGTAGTCGGGGGCCTTCATGGTGGTACCGTATTCGAGCAGCACGGTGTCGTAGGGCACACCACACTCCTCCAGCATCCAGCGCGCGGTACGGCCTCGGGACATGGGGTGGGTGTAGAACGTCAGGGCGGCGGCAGATGTGTTCATGGATGAGGCTTTTGGTTGGATGGGGTCACGCACGCGGCGCACCGGCGGCGATGCCGATATGAATGGCCACGCGGTCCGGGCCTTCGTACAGCTCGAAATCGGTGCCAAATCGCCGGGGCAACTGCGGGTGGGCCGCAAAATAGCGCCAGACCTCGCCCCAGGCATCGATCACCATCTGCGGCATTGTGCCGTGGCCGTGGAACACCAGATAGTCGCCCGCCTGCACCGCGATCTGCACGGCCCCAGGCACCGGGGCAACGGGTGGCGGCACGGCCACGCCGGCGGTGACATCAAAGGCGCCGTGTTCGTCGGATTCGTAGCCGCTGTAGACGCCGAAGATGCGCCCCTCTTCGCCACGGCCGGGCAGTGTGCGCTCCCAGCTTTGGCTGAAAAAGCGGTCCCACAGGGCGCCGATGCGGGCGGTGGCGGGGTCCCTCTCGTCGCGGTTGCAGGTGCGCACCGTCAGTCCTACAACGTGGAACGCAGCCACCGCAGTGCGGGTGGGGATGGGGATGGTTGTCATGGTCGAGCTCCTCTCTCTCTGTGTCGGGCCCGGCATGTTGCAGCCCGGCTGCTGACAACATGGTGTCAGTAGCCTGTCGGCAGCGTTGTCACGGAACGTGACACACGCTGGCGCAGACAAGGGGACGGAACCAGCGCCAGCGGGTAGTGGCGAGAGAAGGCCTGGGGAGCGTTGCGCAGCCCCCCACAGGGCACAGGCCGGTCAGGCTGCGGTGGAGGCGCTGTCCGCGTGCACAGCAGCCGAAGCCGAAGCCGAAGCCGAAGCCGAAGCCGAAGCCGCTGCGGCGGCGGCTGCAGCAGCCGCCCTCCGGCGGGCGCGCTCCAGCTGCTGCCCCACGGTGCGGGGCACCATGCCGTACATGTCGGCAAAGGCCTCCAGCGTCTGGCCGCTGGCCTCAAAGGCACGCAGCAGGGCTTCGTCCTTGGCGTTGCGGGCCGACCATTCGGCAAAAGCCTCTTCCAGGATGGCGTTGGCGGCATCGTCGCGGCTCAACACCAGCCCGGTGTAGGCCTCGCGCGTGAGGCCCGAGGCCTCGAACGCGGCCATCATGCGGTTGCGCAGCTTGGGCAGCAGGTCTTCGGTGGCGCGTGCCTTCTTGCGGCGGTACACCTCCAGCAGCGCATGGTGCACATGCTCGGGGGCCATGTCTTCCACGGGCTGACCTTGCAGGTCGTGCCGCTTGTCGCCCGCCGCCACGCTTTGCAGATAGCGCGTGGAGCGGGTGTGCAGGCCCAGCGCCACCTTGAGCGCCTCGCGCTCGAACAGGTCGGGGTGTGCAGCCAGGATGTCCTGGAAGATGCCGCGCTTGAGCGGGCGGAACACGGCACCGAACAGGTGGGGGTACAGCGCTGCGAGCTGCTCCAGCGCAGGGTGCACGCGCTGGGGTGCGCGCGGGGCCGCACCAGGTGCTGCGGCTTGGGGGCTGCCTTCGGCCACTCCTTCAGGCGCCTGGCGCCCCTCGGGCTTGCGGCGGTTGCGGCCACCACGGCGGGACCCGCCCTTGCGCTGCGGCTGGGGCGCACCGGCTTCGGCAACAGGCGCTGCCGGGGACTCGGGGGTTGCCACGGCAACGGCAGCCTCGGACACCACCGGTGCGGCCGGGGCGCTGGCAGGGGCTGCGTGGGGTTGTTCTTGTGTGGACGCGGAGTCGGTCATGGCAATGCGGTTCGGGGGCAAATGGAGGGCGACAAAACCTTCGATCATGCCAGTGTTGGCGTTGCGGGCGCCAAACAGCCCTGGGGACGCGCTACTTTGCCAGTGGATGGGTACACCACTGCTGCTCGCACGGAACCCCGTCGCCATTCCCGTCCATCTTGGTCCCAGGGCAGTTCTGCAGGAAGAACTTGGCTTCGGAGCACGATGTCATCTGTGAGCAGTGTTGGCGACCGTCACAGCGATACGAGGTGGCCAACGGTTGCGCCGGGGCAGCGGGGGCGTGCTGCTGCGGTGTCTCCAGCGCCTGCGCCGCCGCTTCAGCACGGACCGCTGCAGCCCGCTGCGTACGCCGGTCAAAATGCCAGTAGGCCGCCGCCAACAGCGCGCAGGCCACCACAAAGACAACGATGCGCATGGGCAGCCCCCGGGGCTCAGAGGGTTCGCGGCCGATGTCGCGGCGCGCCCGGGACGGGGCCGCAGTGGGCGAAGCGGCAGCGGGCCGGTCTCGGCGCACTCGAACCGCCTGCTTCTTGCCGTCTTGGTTCAGGGAGATTTCAAAACTCAGCGTTTCATTCAGCTGCGGCCGCAGGCCGTCGCGCGCAAATGCCGAGATGTGCACGAACACATCCTGGCCTGCCGGGATGGGCGTGATGAAGCCAAAACCCCGGTCGTCGTTCCACCGAGTGAGCGTCCCCTCGAAGCGCATGGCCTCCCCTTTCTAAGCTGTTTGGGGCGCCATGGTAGCGGCTGGTCACACAGCCAACCGCGAGGCTGCGAGGTCACGGCCCCAATAGCGCCTCGTCCAGCACCTCCACCCAGTGCCGCACAGGCGTGCCCGTGCCACTTTGCAGGTGGGTGATGCAGCCGATGTTGGCAGACAGGATCATGTCGGGCGGCTGGTTGCCGAAGGCTTCGCCAAGCACGCCGAGCTTGCGGTCGCGCAGCTGGTACGACAGGTCGGGGTTGAGCACCGAATAGGTGCCTGCCGAGCCACAGCACAGGTGGGCATCGTTGCGTGCGGTGCGCAGCTTGAAGCCCAGCTGATTCAGGTGCGCCTCCACCCCGCCGCGCAGCTTCTGGCCGTGCTGCAGCGTGCAAGGGGGGTGGTAGGCATACAGGGTGTCCGGCTGGTTGACCCTGCCCTGCAGCTTGGTGGCCAGCTCGGGCAGCATGGCGGGCAGCAGCTCCGACAGGTCGCGCGTGAGGCTGCTGATGCGTTCGGCCTTGGTCGCGTACTGTGGGTCGTCCTTCAGGATGTGACCGTATTCCTTGACGGTAACGCCGCAGCCCGAGGCGTTCATGACGATGGCCTCGACCCCACCTGCGTCCACCAGCGGCCACCAGGCGTCGATGTTGGCGCGCATCTCTGCCATGCCGCCAGCCTGGTCGTTGAGGTGGAATTTGACGGCGCCGCAGCAGCCCGCCTTGGATGCGATCACGGTCTGGATGCCCACCGCGTCGAGCACGCGGGCGGTGGCCGTGTTGATGTTCGGCATCATGGCCGGTTGCACGCAGCCCGCCAGCATGAGAACCTTGCGCGCATGCTCACGCGTGGGCCAGGCGCCAGCGGCCTGCAGTGCGGGCACCTTGGCCTTCAGCGCCTCGGGCAGCAGGCCGCGCACCATTTGTCCTGCCTTCATGGCAGGAGCGAACAGCGGCGAAGGCAGGCCCTCCTTCAGCGCCCAACGCAGGGCTTTTTCGCCCACGGGGCGGGGCACTTTTTCATCGACGATCTTGCGACCGATGTCCACCAGGTGGCCGTATTGCACGCCGCTCGGGCAGGTGCTTTCGCAGTTGCGGCAGGTGAGGCACCGGTCCAGGTGCATCTGGGTCTTGCGCGTGGGCTCGGCGCCTTCGAGCACCTGCTTGATGAGGTAGATGCGGCCGCGCGGGCCGTCCAGCTCGTCACCCAGCAGCTGGTAGGTGGGGCAGGTGGCGGTGCAAAAGCCGCAGTGCACACATTTGCGCAGGATGGATTCGGCCTCCAGGCCATCGGCGCGGGCGCGGTATTCAGGGGAGAGCTGGGTTTGCATCGGGCATGCCTGGGCGAAGGAACAAAAAAGAGGGGCCGGTTCAGCGCGCTGTCGGCGGGTCCAGCGGCGGATCGTGCGGCGTCTGCAGCGCCAGCGCCTTGCGCCAGGGCTGGCGCAGCCGGGCACGGTCCGCCCACAGCGGGGGCAGCGACAGGGCCAGCAGCACCAGCGCCAGCGGCACCACAAACACAAAGCCCACGTGCTTGAAGCCCGCAGCTCCCGCAATGCCGCCCACCAGAAACATGCCCACCAGCCCGGCAAACAGCCGCAGCCGGGCCTGGTTGGCACGCACCTGCGATTCGGGCGCGGTGCCTGTGCGGTTCCAGTAGAGCATCTTGCCCATCTCGATGCCCAGGTCGGTCACCACGCCCGTCATGTGGGTGGTGCGGATCTGGGACGAGGACATCTTGGTCACTGTGGCGTTCTGCAGGCCCATGATGAAGGACAGCAGCAGCACCGTGAGTGGCACCGCAAAAGGCGTGGGCCAGCTGAGGGTGATGGCGCCCACCAGGCCAAACAGCAGCATCAGCACGGACTCCAGCAGCAGCGGCAGCGCGTAGGTGCTGCGCAGCCTGCGCTGGCGCGCCCAGTTGACCATGATGGCCGTGGTGCCCGCCCCCGACATGAAGGCCCAGAGCGCGCCCACGGCACCCAGCACCAGCTTCATCTGCCCCAGCACCAGGTTGTCGGCCAGCGACGACAGGAAACCCGTCATGTGCGAGGTGTAGAGGTGCACCACCAGAAACCCCCCGGCATTCACCGCCCCGGCGTTGAACGCCAGCAGCAGGCCCAGCACCTGGTTGCTCGCAACCGTGCGGTGGTGTCCGGTGAGGTGAAAAAGGCGTCGCATGGCCAGGGTGGCGGTGGTGGCTGTGAGCGGGGGGTTGGCTTGCCTACCAGGCCCGCGCCATGCGGCCGGGGTTGAAGATGCCGGCAGGGTCAAAGCTGTGCTTGAGGCGGGCGTGGATTTGCTCCAGCGCCTTGGGTTGCAAGTCAAAAGCACCGCTGGCGCCGGATTTATTTACCTCGGCAGCTACAAAAAGAGAAGCACTCCCACCCGCCGCCCGGGCGGCTTCGCGCAGGGCGTCGCCTGCCGACTCGGGGGCCTGCACCCAGCGCAGCGCCCCGTGCCATTCCACCAGCGGCTGCGCACCGGCGGGCAAAGCCAGCACCGGCGCGGTGGCGGGGACGGACAGGCGCCACAGGGCATGGTCGGGGCGCGTGGCCCGGTCGGTGAACCACGGCAGGGTCTGCTCGCGGCAGGCGGTCCAGTCGGCGGCCACGGTGGCGTTGTCCATGCGTGTGCCGCCCATGGTCTTGCACGCGGCCTCCACCGCCGCCACGGCGCCGCGCAGGCGCACATAGAGCGTGCCCACACCACCGTCTTGCACCCAGCAGCTGGCATTGAGGGGCAGCGGCTGGCTGCCCCAGGCGTGCAGCTTGCGCAGAGCGTCGGCCTGGTTGATGCCCTCAAACAGGAGCGTGGCCTCGCCGGGCGCCACGGGCAGCACCTTGAGGCTCACCTCCGTCAGCAGGCCCAGCGTGCCCCAGGCGCCGGCCATGAGGCGCGCAACGTCATAGCCCGCCACGTTCTTCATCACCTGGCCGCCAAAGGTCAGCAGCTCGGCCTTGCCGTTGAGCAACGTCACGCCCAGCAGGTAATCCCGTACGGCGCCCACGCTGGCGCGGGCCGGGCCCGACAGGCCGGCCGCCACCATGCCGCCCACGGTGGCGGCGGCTGCAGGGGTCTTGGCGAAATGCGGAGGTTCAAAGGGCAGGCACTGGCCTTGTTCGGCCAGCACAGCCTCCAGCTCGGCCAGCGGGGTGCCAGCGCGCACGGTGACGACCAGCTCGCTGGGCTCGTAGCTCACGATGCCGCGCAGCACCCGGGTGTCGAGCACCTCGCCGTGCAGCGCCAGGCCATGGAAGTCCTTGGTGCCCCCGCCACGGATGCGCAACGGGGTCTGGTCGGCGGCGGCAGCGCGCACGCGCTCAGTGATCGGGGCGAGGGAGAAGTCCATCCGTGCATCGTAGCGGCAGCGGTCGGCCACACGGCAGGGGAGGAGCGTGAATTTTTTGAACAGCGGGTGTGCAAAGGACTGGCGGATGCCACGGGGCGCGTTTGTCCCCGCCAGTCCCACACCCCCACGCACTCGCTACCCACCGGTACGAAAAAAGCCCGCCGGTGGTCGGCGGGCTGAAATAACCAGAGGAGTAACTCGCTTGTTCTTATTGCGACGCCACGGTGCCACCAGACACCGCAGCGCGTGGGGCGCAGAGCGATCAGCGGTTGTACGCCGTTTCGCCGTGCGAGGTGATGTCCAGACCTTCGCGTTCGGCTTCTTCCGAAACACGCAGGCCCACGAGCAGGTCGGCGATCTTGTAGGCGATGAACGCCACCACACCAGACCAGACGATGGTGAACAGCACGCTCTTGACCTGCACCCAGACTTGAGCGCCCATGGCGAAGGTGTCAGGCGTCAGGCCGCCCGTGCCACCCAGGCTTTGCGAAGCGAACACACCGGTCAGGATGGCACCCAGGATACCGCCCACGCCGTGCACGCCGAACACGTCAAACGCGTCGTCCACGTTCAGCATGCGCTTGAGGCCACCCACACCCCACAGGCAGACCACACCAGCGATCAGGCCCATCACGATGGAACCCATGGGGCCCACGAAGCCTGCAGCAGGCGTCACGGCCACCAGACCAGCCACCGCACCGGAGGCAGCGCCCAGCATCGAGGCCTTGCCCTTGTGCAGCGCTTCACCAGCGATCCAGGACAGCGTGGCGGCGGCAGTGGCCAGCACGGTGTTCACAAAAGCCAGGCCAGCGTTGGCGTTGGCAGCACCGGCAGAGCCAGCGTTGAAGCCGAACCAACCCACCCACAGCAGCGAGGCGCCCACCATGGTCAGTGTCAGGCTGTGGGGTGTCATGGCTTCCTTGCCGAAGCCGATGCGCTTGCCCACCATGTATGCACCCACCAGGCCAGCGATACCGGCGTTGATGTGCACCACGGTGCCACCCGCAAAGTCCAGAGCACCGTCAGCACCCAGCAGGCCGCCGCCCCACACGATGTGGGCCATGGGCACGTAGCTGAAGGTGAACCACAGCACCGAGAAGATCAGCACGGCAGCGAACTTGATGCGCTCGGCGAACGAGCCCACGATCAGTGCCACAGTGATGGCGGCAAACGTGCCCTGGAACGCGAAGAACACGTACTCAGGAATCGTGGTCAGCGCGCCAAAGGTCTCCTGGGTCACGCCCTTGAGGAAGATCTTGTCGAAGCCGCCGAAGAACTTGCCCTCGCCCGAGAACGCCAAGCTGTAGCCATAGATGGCCCACAGCAGCGAGATCAGCGAGAACACCACGAAGACCTGCATCAGCACCGACAGCATGTTCTTGCTGCGGCCCAGGCCGCCGTAGAACAGAGCCAGGCCAGGGATGGTCATCAGGATCACGAGCAGCGTGGAGGTCAGCATCCAGGCGGTGTCGCCGGAATCGACCTTGGGCGCTGGGGCCGCAGGGGCTGCCGGTGCGGCGGCGGCTTCTGCGGCAGGCGCGGCAGCGGCTGCGGGAGCTGCAGGTGCAGCAGCATCAGCGGCCGGTGCTGCAGCCGCGGGGGCTGCGGCGGCGGGCTCGGTGGCGGCAGGCGCCTGGGCCATGGACAGGTTGCCCATGGTCAGCAGACCGAGCCCCAGAATGAAGGAAGCAAGCAGTTTTTTCATGGCGTTTCTCTTCTTGGATGGGATGCGGCCTCGCCCTTACAGGGCTTCCTTGCCGGTTTCGCCAGTGCGGATGCGCACCACCTGCTCCAGGTGGGTCACGAAAATCTTGCCGTCACCGATCTTGCCGGTGCGCGCTGCGGTCTCGATGGACTCGATCACGCGGTCCACCAGGTCGTCGGCCACGGCGGCCTCGATCTTGACCTTGGGGAGAAAGTCCACCACGTACTCTGCACCGCGGTACAGCTCGGTGTGGCCCTTTTGGCGGCCAAAGCCTTTGACTTCGGTCACCGTGATGCCTTGCACGCCGATGTCGGAGAGCGCTTCGCGCACTTCGTCGAGCTTGAAGGGCTTGATGATGGCTGTCACCATTTTCATTTTCAGATCCTCCGGAATGGGCGCCACCGGCGCCCATTGAGACTTACAGGGTTTTGGTGAGCGTGACGATCACGCGCGACTTGTTGACCGGGCCGTAGAAGGCCTTCTTGGTGGCGCCGACCACGGCAGCGCCGAGAGACACGCCGCCGCCGAAGTCGTACGAGCCGCCCAGGCTGTAATCCATGAAGTTGGGGGCCGTGATGTCACCACCAAAGCGGGTGAAACCGACCGATGCCTTCAGCGTGGTGCTGGGGGCCACTTCCTGGGCAAACGCCAGGTTCAGGTAGCCGGTGTTGCGGCCTTTCATGCCAGGACCTGCGTAAGCGAAGTAGTCCTTGGACAGGGTGTGCGAGTACTTGGCCGTCACGGGGCCGAAGGTGGCAGCGCCATAGACTTCGGTGGTGTTGCCCGCGCTGTTGCCGGGGTAGATGTAGGTCAGCAGGCCCACGTCCAGGTCTACGCCGCCGGCCTTGAACTTGTAGCCGCCGTACAGGTCGGATTCGAGCGAGTTGCCGGACAGCCAGTCCACGCTGGAGTTCCAGTTGCCCACGTAGAAGCCGGTTTCGCCGAAGGTGTAGTCAAAGCCGCCTTGCAGTGCGGGCTTGACGGTCTTGACCTTGGAAGTGTCCTGGTCCTGGCCGCGGAACTTGTAGTTCGTGGTCAGGCTGACGTTGGCGGTGAGCTGGGCGCTGGCCAGCATGGGAAGGGTTGCAACAAGGGCAACGCCCAGGGTCTTGATGATGGCGCGGGTCATGTTTCCTCCGGTTGGACAAAGTAGGGACAAGTGCTTTAAGCACGGACCGTGCCACGCCAAGGTGCACAGGGCGCCGCACGGTTGCGTTGCGTTACAACAATCCCCAGTACAGTGGCGGTGACCGCGCTCGGAGCGCTGCACTCAACTGGTGCAGACGCCCCGTAGGCCGCGCTAAAAACCTACAAAACGCACCCATCTGGGGAGAAATCGCTTCATGAGTCTTGCTTTGGTGCAAAGCCGCGCCCTTCTGGGGCTGCAGGCGCCTGCAGTCACCGTCGAAGTGCATCTGGCCAACGGTTTGCCCAGCTTCACCCTGGTCGGGCTGGCCGAGGTGGAGGTGAAAGAAGCCCGCGAGCGTGTGCGCTCGGCGCTGCAGAACGCGGGGCTGGAGTTTCCGACCAATAAGCGCATTACCGTCAACCTGGCCCCCGCCGATCTGCCCAAGGACTCGGGCCGCTTTGACCTGCCCATCGCCCTGGGCATCCTCGCCGCCAGCGGGCAGGTGGACGCCAGCCGCCTGGCGGGTTACGAGTTTGCGGGCGAGCTGTCACTGTCGGGCGAACTGCGCCCCGTGCGCGGCGCGCTGGCCACCAGCCTGGCGCTGCAGACGCAGCAGATCGACGCCCAGCTGGTGCTGCCCCCCGGCAGCGCCGAAGAAGCCGCCCTGGTGCCCGCCGCACGCGTGGTGCGCGCCCGCCACCTGCTGGATGTGGTGCGCGCGTTCCTGCCACCCGGCAGCACGGCCGGCGGCAATGCCGACGTGGCCAACGACGGCTGGACGCGCCTGCAGGCCACCGCGCTCGCCGCCAGCACCACCGGGCCCGACATGGCCGATGTAAAGGGCCAGGCCGGTGCCAAGCGGGCGCTGGAGATTGCAGCGGCCGGGGGCCACAGCGTGCTGATGGCCGGGCCACCGGGCTCGGGCAAGTCGATGCTGGCGCAGCGTTTTGCCGGGCTGCTGCCGGCGATGACGGTGGACGAGGCGCTGGAGAGCGCCGCCATTGCCAGCCTGGCGGGCCGCTTCAGGCCCGAGACCTTTGGCGTGCGCCCCACGGGCCAGCCCCACCACACGGCCAGCGCGGTGGCGCTGGTGGGCGGTGGCTCGCCACCCCGACCGGGCGAGATTTCGCTGGCCCACCAGGGCGTGCTCTTCCTCGATGAACTGCCCGAATTCCCGCGCGCTGCGCTGGAGGCGCTGCGCGAGCCGCTGGAGACCGGCCACATCACCATCGCCCGGGCGGCGCAACGCGCGGAGTTTCCGGCCCGGTTCCAGATGATCGCGGCGATGAATCCGTGCCCCTGCGGCTTTCTGGGCTCTACTCAGCGCGCCTGCCGCTGCACGCCCGACCAGGTCCACCGCTACCAGGCCAAGCTCAGCGGGCCGCTGCTGGACCGCATCGACCTGCATGTGGAGGTGCCCGCCCTGCCCGCCGAGCAGCTGGTGCAGGCGGCTGCGGGCGAATCCACCGCCAGCATCCGCGCCCGGGTGGAGCAGGCCCGCGCACTGGCCCTGGCGCGCCAGGGCTGCACCAACCAGGCGCTGCAGGGCCAGGCCATCGATGCCCACCTGCACCTGGACGATGCGGCCGCCAAGTTCCTCAACACCGCTGCTGCGCGCCTTGGCTGGTCGGCCCGCAGCACGCACCGGGCGCTGAAGGTGGCGCGCACCATCGCGGACCTGGCGGGCGCGCCGACCACCGAGGTCAGCCACGTCGCAGAGGCCGTGCAATACCGCCGCGTGCTGCGCAGCCCGGCGTGAGTGGCGCTGGCGGCGTGGCACGCCCAAGCGGAGCGGTGGCGCAGGCCGATATCATATTGATAGCATCTGGCGCATGTTTCAGTAGCGCCTGCGGCTGATTTCGATCAAAAAGAGGGCCCGCTGCGGCCGCTGGGCGCTGCTCGCCGGTGGCAGGGCGCCGGGCGCCCGGCACAATCTCCCCCCATGTCCAGCGTCCGTTCCTCCAAGAAATCCCCCTCGGTTCCCACCCCTGCAGACACCGCAGCGCCCGCCGGCGAGCCCGTGGACACCGGCTTTTTGCGCACGCTGGTGGGCTACAACACGCGGCGCGCGGCGCTGTCCATCATTGCCGTGTTCATGGAACGCATGGCCGTGTACGACCTGAAGGTGGTGGATTTCTCGGTGCTGTCGCTGGTGGCGCACAACCCGGGCATCACCTCGCGCCAGCTGTGCGCCACGCTCAGCGTGCTGCCGCCGAACATGGTGGGCTTGATTGCGGCGCTGGAGCGGCGCGGCCTGATCGAGCGCCGCCCACACCCGAGCGACGGGCGTGCCATGGGCGTGCACCTGACGCCCGCCGGGGTGGAATTGACCACGCAGGCCGAGCAGACGGCCGCGCAACTGGAAGAAGACGCTACCAACCGCCTGACGGCGGCCGAGCGCAAGACGCTGATCCGGCTGCTGCAAAAAGTCTACGACTGAGCGGGCAGCCACCGCCCGTTGCGGTGCGTCAGGCGGCCGGTGCCGCAGTCGCCTGGGCCTTGTCCAGCCCCAGCAAGCGCACGGCGTTGCCCTTCAGGATGCCGGGCATCACCTCGGGCTTGAAGCCCGCTTCCTGGAAGTCCTTCATCCAGCGCTCGGGCGTGATCAGCGGGTAGTCGCTGCCGAACAGCACGCGGTCCTTCAGCAGCGTGTTGGCGTACTGCACCAGCTGCTTCGGAAAATACTTGGGGCTCCAGCCCGACAGGTCGATCCAGACATTGGGCTTGTGCGTGGCAACCGACAGCGCCTCGTCCTGCCACGGAAAGCTGGGGTGGGCCATCACGATCTGCATGTCGGGGAAGTCAATCGCCACATCGTCCAGGTGCATGGGGTTGCTGTACTCCAACCGCAGGCCGCCACCGCAGCGCATGCCGCTGCCGATGCCGCTGTGGCCGGTGTGGAAGATAGCGGGCATGCCGTATTCGGCAATCACCTCGTAGATGGGCCAGGCCATCTTGTCGTAGGGGTGGTAGGCCTGCACCGTGGGGTGGAACTTGAAGCCCTTGATGCCGAACTCTTCAATCAGGCGGCGGGCTTCGCGCGCGCCCATCTTGCCCTTGTGCGGGTCGATGCTGGCGAAGGCCGTCATCATGTCGCTGTTGGCCTTGGCGGCCTCGGCGATCTCTTCGTTGGGGATGCGACGGCGGCCCATCTTGGACTCGGCGTCCACGGTGAACATCACCAGGCCAATCTTCTGCTCGCGGTAGTAGGCCACCGTCTCGGCGATGGTGGGGCGGCGGCCGTTCTTGAAGTACTTGTCGGCGGCGCGGTCGTATTCCTCGCCGTAGTTGTCAAACGGGTTCCAGCAGCTCACCTCGGCGTGGGTGTGGATGTCGATGGCGATCAGATTGGCGTGGTCCATGCGTGTCTCCTGGGTTGGCGCCCGCCGGTGCGGCGTCAGACCCCAGCATGCGCCACGGCGCGTGACGCAGATCAAGGGTAAACACCAATAAAAAACGGGCTTGGCTTGCTTGAATTGGTTATGAACTATAACCACAATTCAACCAACACGAAAGCCTCTATGACCCATCCAGACATCCATTTCGAGCTGCGCGGCGACCACCAGGAAGTGGCCGTGATCCGCCTGACCCGCGCGGCCAAGCGCAACGCGCTGAACGACGGCCTGATCCTCGCGTTGCGCGACCTGTTCGAGAAAATTCCCAGCACCGTGCGCGCCGCTGTCATCGATGGCGACGGCCCCCATTTCTGCGCCGGTCTGGACCTGTCGGAGCTGAAAGAGCGTGACGCCGGCCAAGGCCTGCACCACTCGCGCATGTGGCACGCCGCGCTGGAGCGTGTGCAGTACGGCCCCGTGCCGGTCATTGCTGCGCTGCACGGCGCCGTGGTGGGCGGCGGGCTGGAGCTGGCCAGCGCCTGCCACATCCGTGTGGCCGACGAGTCCACCTTCTACGCGCTGCCCGAGGGCTCGCGCGGCATCTTCGTGGGCGGCGGCGGCGCGGTGCGCATTCCCAAGCTCATCGGCGCTGCGCGCATGACGGACATGATGCTCACCGGCCGCGTCTACAACGCGCAGGACGGCGAAAAGGTCGGCTTTGCCCAGTACCTCGTGCCCGAAGGCCAGGCCTTTGCCAAGGCCTTCGAGCTGGCCGTGCGCGTGGCGCAGAACGCCCCGCTGACCAACTACGCGCTGATGCACGCCCTGCCCCGCATTGCCGAGCAGCCCGCCGACCAGGGCTTCTTCACCGAAGCCATGATGGCGGCCATCGCCCAGAGCGCGCCCGAAGCCAAGTCCCGCCTCGCCGACTTCCTGGAAGGCCGCGCCGCCAAGGTCCGCAAGGACTGAGCCCGCCCCCAGTCACCCCTTGCCCCTGCTGGAACCCCTATGAGCGACCTCTCCACCCCCACCGCCCCGGCCCGCTACCGCCCCGTGACCTTCGGCGTGACCCGCGTCAGCCTGCGTGAAGGTGCGCCGGGCGTGCGTTACCTGCAGGCGGACCTGCCCCTGGGCGCCTTTGCCCGCCGCGTGACGGACTACCTGGTGCACTGGGCCGAGACCACGCCCGACCACAGCTTTCTGGCACGCCGCGAGCAACTGCCCGGCGGCAAGACGGGTGACTGGCAGCATGTGAGCTACGCCCAGGCGCTGGACGCCGCGCGCAGCATCGGCCAGGCCCTGCTGGACCGTGGCCTGAACGCCGAGCGCCCGGTGGTGGTGCTGAGCGAGAACACCATCGAGCACGCGCTGCTGGCGCTGGGCTGCATTTACGCCGGCGTGCCCTACTGCCCCGTGTCGCCCGCCTACGCCACCGTGAGCCAGGACTACGACAAGCTGCGCCACGTCATCGACACCCTCACCCCCGGACTGGTGTTTGCCGCCGACGGCGCGCGCTACGGCAAGGCCATCGCGGCCACCGTGGCTGCCGATGTCGAAGTGATCCTGGCCCAGGGCGCGCTGGAGGGCCGCAAGGCCGGCACGTTCCAGAGCCTGCGCCACACCACCGCCACCCCGGCGGTGGACGCTGCCATGCACGCCACCGGCCCCGGCACCATCGTGAAGTTCCTGTTCACCAGCGGCTCCACCAAGATGCCCAAGCCGGTCATCAACACCCAGCGCATGTGGTGCGCCAACCTGCAGCAGATCTCGCTGTCGCTGCCCGTGCTGGCCGAGGCCTCGCCCGTGCTGGTGGACTGGCTGCCATGGAACCACACCTTCGGCAGCAACCACAACTTCGGCCTCACGATGATGCACGGCGGCACGCTGTACATCGACGACGGCAAGCCCACCGCTGCGCTGATTGGCGAGACCCTGCGCAACCTGCGCGAGATCGCCCCCACGGTGTACTTCAACGTGCCCACCGGCTTTGAAATGATTGCCGAGGCCATGAAGACCGACGCCCAGCTGCGCGCCAACCTGCTGTCGCGCGTGCGCCTGTTCTTTTACTCGGGCGCTGGCCTGGCCCAGCCCGTGTGGGACAGCCTGCACGCCACGCAAGAGGCCGCCATTGGCGAGCGCATCGTGATGTGCACCGGCCTGGGCATGACCGAATCCGCCCCCTCGGCCATGTTCTGCAACAGCCCCGACGTGCGCTCGGGCCACATCGGCGCGCCTGTGCCCGGCATGGTGCTCAAGCTGGTGGAGGTGGACGGCAAGACCGAGGTACGCTACCGCGGCCCCAACGTCACGCCCGGCTACTGGCGCTCCGATGCCGCCACACGCGATGCGTTTGACGACGAAGGCTACCTGTGCACCGGCGACGCCGTGAAGTGGATCGACGAGAACAACATCCACCGCGGCCTGGCGTTTGATGGCCGCATTGCCGAAGACTTCAAGCTCTCCACCGGCACCTTCGTGAGCGTGGGCCCCATGCGCGCCAAGATCATCGTGGCGGGCGCACCCTACATCCAGGACGTGGTGCTCACCGGCCTGAACATGAAGGAAGTCGGCGCCCTGCTGTTCCCCTCCCCCGCCTGCCGCGAGGTCGCCGGCCTGGGCCCGGACGCCCCCTGGGCCGACGTGGTGGCCCACCCCGCCGTGCGCCAGCGCATCGAGGCGGTGCTGGACGGGCTGGCCCGCGAAGCCACCGGCAGCGCCAGCCGCGTGGCCCGCGCGCTGCTGATGGCAGAGCCGCCCTCCATCGACAAGGGCGAGATCACCGACAAGGGCTCCGTCAACCAGCGTGCCGTGCTCAAGCACCGCGATGCGCTCGTCACGGCCTTGCACGACGACACGGCACCGGGCATCCTCAAGCCCGGCGCCTGAACCCCACCCCGAACAGGACAGACCACCATGCAGATTCAAGGACAACCCGCCCTCGTGACCGGCGGCGCATCGGGCCTCGGCGAGGCCACCGCACGCGAACTGGCCCGCCTGGGCGCCAAAGTGGCAGTGCTCGACCGCAATGCCGAGCTGGCCGAAAAGGTGGCCGCAGACATTGGCAAAGAATTTGGAGACGGCTGCGCCGTGGCCTGCCCTTGCGACATCACCGACGCCGCCAGCGTGACCGCCGCGCTGGAGAAGGCCGCTGCCGCCCACGGCCCTGCCCGCATCCTCATGAACGTGGCCGGCATTGGCAGCGCCAAGCGCGTGGTGCAACGCGACGGCAGCGCCGCCCCGCTCGAAGACTTTGTGCGCGTCATCAACATCAACCTCATCGGCAGCTACAACGTGAGCCGCCTGTTTGCCGCCGCCTGCAGCAAGCTGCCCGTGCTGGACAACGGCGAGCGCGGTGTGATGATGTTCACCGCATCCGTCGCCGCCTTTGATGGCCAGGTGGGCCAGCAGGCCTACAGCGCCTCCAAGGCGGGTCTGGCCGGCATGACGCTGCCCATGGCGCGCGACCTGGCGCAGCACGCCATCCGCGTGTGCACCGTGGCGCCCGGCCTGTTTGCCACGCCGCTGATGAAAGAGCTGCCCGAGGCCGTGCAGCAGTCGCTGGCGGCCAGCATCCCCTTCCCGCCACGCCTGGGCAAACCCGAAGAGTTTGCCGAGCTGGCTTGCCATATCGTGACCAACGGCCACCTGAACGGCGAAGTAATTCGCCTGGATGGCGCCCTGCGCATGGCGCCCCGGTAAACGATCAGCGCCACACATCAGTAAATAACAAGAGGGCGCGAAAGCGCTCCAGCTTGACCCCCGAGATTTCCGTCAGACACACACCAGGAGACATCAGCATGACCACCACCCGCCGTCAATTTGTTCAGGCCCTTGGCGCCAGCGCCGCGCTGGGCGCCTTCCACCCCTTTGCCGCCAACGCCCAGGTGGACCAGGTGAAGGTGTACTTCGGCTTCCCCGCCGGCAGCTCGGGCGACACCGTGGCCCGCCGCGTGGCCGAGAAGTGGGCCGGCAGCGCGTTCAGCAAGAACCCTGGCGTGGTGGAAAACAAGCCCGGCGCAGGCGGCCGCATTGCGCTGGAGACGCTCAAGGCAGCGCCCGCCGACGGCTCGGTGCTGGCCGTGGCGCAGGTGTCGGCCCTGGCCAACTACCCGCACATCTACAGCAAGATGAACTACACCGACAAGGACTTCGCGCCCGTGTCGATCGCAGCCATCATGCACCACGGCCTGGCCGTGGGCCCCATGGTGCCCGCCAGCGTGAAGAACGTGAAGGACTTCCTGGCATGGGCCAAGGCCAACCCCAAGGACGCCAGCTACGGCTCGCCCGGTGCGGGCTCCACGCCCCACTTCCTGGGCGCGCTGCTGGGCATCAACAGCGGTGTGGACCTGCGCCATGTGCCCTACCGTGGCTCCATCCCCGGCGTGACGGACGTGGTGGGCGGCCAGGTCGCGGCCATGGTCACGCCGCACGGTGACTTCATCGCCAACTACAAGGCGGGCAAGCTGCGCATCCTGGCCACCTCGGGCCCCAAGCGCTCCATCTACGTGCCGGATGTGCCCACGTTTGCCGAACAGGGCTTCCCTGAGCTGACCACCGAAGAATGGTTTGGCTTCTACGCACCGGCCGCCACGCCCAAGCCGGTGATTGCTGCGGCCAACGCCGCCATCAACGCCGCGCTGAAGGAAAAGTCGGTCATCGACAGCCTGGCCATCGTGGGCCTGATGCCCCACGGCTCCACCCCTGAAGAACAGGCCCGCTGGCAAAAGGCCGAGTACGACAGCTGGGGTCCGCTGATCAAGAAGATCGGCTTCACCGCAGAGTCCTGATCCCTCCTGCGCCGCAGTTCCGGACTGCCCCCAGTCCGGGCTGCCGCATGGCAAAAAATACAAGAAATCAGCCGCTAGCGCCCATTCAATAAGCGCAGACAGCTACCAATAAGAGAGCAAACCATGCAAGCCCGCCAGACCCTTGCCGACATCCAGCACCTGCTGACCACCGTGCTGAAGGCGCCCACGCGCTGGCAGGGCCTGGCGCCGTTTGCGGATACCGATGGCGACCTGGCGGCCCAGGTGCTGGACGAAGCGGCCAAGTTTGTGGACAGCGCCATCGCCCCGCTGCAGCGCAGCGGCGATGAAGAAGGCTGCCGCTTTGACGGCGGGCAGGTGCACACCCCCGCAGGTTTTCGCGATGCGTACCAGGCCTTCTGGCAAGCCGGCTGGCCGTCGCTGTCTTGCGCGCCCGACGAAGGCGGCCAGGGCCTGCCTGCGGTGCTGGAGTGCGTGCTCTTTGAATGGCTGGCCGGTGCCAACCACGGCTGGACCATGGCGCCCGGCCTGCTTCACGGCGCGTACGAATGCATCAAGCACCACGCCAGCGACGAACTCAAGGCGCAGTACCTGGAGAAGGTCGCCACCGGCGAATGGCTGGCCACCATGTGCCTGACCGAAGCCCACGCCGGCAGCGACCTGGGAATGGTGCGCACACGCGGCGTGCCCCAGCCCGACGGCAGCGCGCGGGTGAACGGCAGCAAGATCTTTATCTCTGGCGGCGAGCACGACCTGACGGACAACATCGTGCACCTGGTGCTGGCGCGCCTGCCCGATGCACCGGCGGGGCCCAAGGGCCTGTCGCTGTTCCTGGTGCCCAAGGTGCTTCAGGATGGAACACGCAATGCCGTGGTCTGCGAACGCATCGAAGAAAAGATGGGCCTGCACGGCAGCCCCACCTGCGTGATGCGCTTTGACGACGCCACCGGCTGGCTGGTGGGCGAGCCCAACAAGGGCCTGAACGCCATGTTCGTGATGATGAACGCCGCACGCCTGCACGTGGGCCTGCAAGGCATCGGCCTGCTGGAGGCCGCGTGGCAAAAGGCCAGCGCCTACGCCGCCGAGCGCCGCCAGATGCGCGCCCCCGGCGCCAAGGACACCAGCCTCATTCAAGACCACCCCGCCATCCGCCGCATCCTACACACGCAGCGCGCGTGGATCGACGGCGGCCGCGTGCTGGCGTACCACACGGCCCTGCAGCTCGATGCGGCCAAACACAGCACCGACGCGGGCGAACGCGCTGCCGCACAGCGCTGGTGCGCGCTGGTCACGCCCGTGCTCAAAGCCGCGCTCACCGACCAGGCCTTCCACGGCGCCAGCGCCTGCCTGCAGGTGTTTGGCGGCCACGGCTATGTGCGTGAATGGGGCATCGAGCAGATCGTGCGCGACGCGCGCGTGGCCATGATCTACGAGGGCACCAACGAAATCCAGGCCATCGACCTGCTGGTGCGCAAGGTGCTGGCCGATGGCGGCCAGGGCCTGGGCGCCCTGCTGGGCAGCCTGCCCGGTGCAGCGCCCAGCCCCGCCGCCAGCACGCGCCGCCATGCCCTGGTGGAAATCACGCAGACCCTGGCAATTGCCGCCCAGTCCGACCCCGAACTACCCTACTGGGTGGCCGACGACTACCTGCGCGCCGTGGCGCTGGTGCTGCTGGAATGGGCCTGGGCCCAGATCAGCGCCGCCCGTCCCCACCGCACCGAGCAGTCCACTGCCGCCACAGACCGCTGGACCCCACCCGCCCAGGCCTTCGCCCAGTGGGTGCTGCCCGAATTCGACCTGCGCACCACCATCCTGCGCCAGCGCATTGCCCAGGCGTTTGAATTCAGGCCCCAGGAGGCCGCAAGCGCATGAAACATATGCGCTAACAGCTCCTGATTCAGTAGCAAAACACCTTCCATCGATCTCCCTCCCACAGCGTGTTGAGGCCGCGCTGAGGGCTGTCCTGCGCCTCGAAAAATCATAGGAGACAACACCATGCGCTTGAAGATGAGAAGAAACCGGATGCGTGCCCACCAACCCCTGGCGCTCTCGGCCGCAGCCGCCGCCTTGCTCATGGGCTGTGGCGGCTCGTCCGATGCCGCCCTGCCCCAGCTCTCCGCCGCCACACCGGCCACCCTGCAGTCGTGCGCCACGCTGGCCAGCAGCCTGGCGTTGCCCGACACGCGCATCACCTCGGCCGAACAAGTGCCCGCAGGCCCCATCACCGTGCAGGGCGTGACCACCCAGGCGCCTGCGCACTGCCTCGTCAAAGGCAAGATGAAAGAGCGCACCGGCCCCGTGGACGGCGCCAGCTACGCCATTGGTTTTGAGATGCGCCTGCCCGTAGAGTGGAACGGCCGCTTTCTGCACCAGGCCAACGGCGGCCTGGACGGCAGCGTGGTCACCGCGCTGGGCTCGGTCAGCGGTGGCGCCCCCGTGGCGCCCGCCCTGGTGCAAGGCTTTGCGGTGCTCAGCTCTGACGCAGGCCACGGCGCGCCCACGCCCTTCTTTGGCGTGGACCCGCAGGCCCGGCTGGACTACGGCTACCAGGCCGTGGGCACCCTCACCCCCATGGCCAAGAACCTCATCAAGAGCGCTTATGGCAAGGCGCCCGACCGCTCGTACCTGGCCGGCTGCTCCAACGGCGGCCGCCACGCCATGGTGGGCGCATCGCGCTATGCCGACCAGTACGACGGCATCCTGGCGGGCAACCCCGGCTTTCACCTGCCCAAGGCCGCCACCACGCAGCTGTGGAAGGCCCAGCAATACGCCAAGGTATCCACCAAGGACGCCAGCGGCCTGCCCGACCTGACCACCGCCGTGAGCCCGGCCGAGTTCAAGCTCATCAGCAGCAAGATCGTCGCCAAGTGCGACGCACTGGACGGCGTGGCCGACGGCCAGGTCAACGATGTGGCCGCCTGCCAGGCCGCCTTCAACCTGCAGACCGACGTGCCCACCTGCACCGGCGCGCGCGACGGCAGCTGCATCACCAGCGAGCAAAAGGGCGTGCTGGCCAGCATCTTTACCGGCCCCAAGAACAGCAAGGGCGAAGCGCTGTACACCGGCACCTGGTGGGACCCCGGCGTTGCGGGCGCCAACTTTGCGTCGTGGCACTTTGGCTCGCCCGCCACGCGTGACGCCGGTGCCGTGGCCTTCATCTTCACCTCGCCCCCCTCCACCGTGGCCGCGTTCACCGCCATCCCCGGCATGCAGTACGCGCTGAACTTCAGCATGGAGACCGACTACCCCAAGATGTTCGCCACCACGGCGCAATACACCGAGTCGCCCTGGTCGTACATGACCCCGCCCAATGAGACCGACCTGAGCACCCTGAAGAACCGGGGCGCCAAGATGATCGTCTTCCACGGCGTGGCCGACGGCGTGTTCTCGCCCATGGACACCGCGAACTGGATGGACCGCCTGCAGGCCAACCACAGCGGCAAGGCCGACGCCTTTGCCCGCCTGTTCCTGGTGCCCGGCATGAACCACTGCTCCGGCGGCCCCGCCACCGACCAGTTCGACATGCTGGCCCCGCTGGTCGCCTGGGTGGAACAAGGCAAGGCCCCCGACAGCGTGACCGCCAAGGCACGCGGCGCAGGCGCCAACGTGGTCAACACCGAGCTGCCCGCCAGCTGGTCTGCCAACCGCACCCGGCCGCTGTGCGTGTATCCCAAGGTCGCCCGCTACAACGGCACGGGGGATGTGGAGAGCGCGAGCAGTTTCAGCTGCAAGTAATCAGTTCAGCGCTTGAAAAGCGGGAAGCCCGGCACAAGCCGGGCTTCCCTTTTTCATTTCCTTTTACGCCTTGGCGCGAGGCTTCATGCGAAAGCTGACGCCCATGCGGTTGATGGCATTCATGGCGGCAATCGTGAGCGTCAGGTCCACCAGGCCCTTCTCGCCAAACACAGCCAGCGCGGCTGCATAGGCTTCATCGGAGGCGTGCGTCTCGCTCACGCGGGTCACCTCCTCGGCCCAGGCCAGCGCAGCGCGCTCCTGCTCAGAGAACAAATACGCCGCCTCATGCCACACAGGAACCAGCACCACCTTCTCTACCGACATGCCCTCGGCCAGCAGGTCACGCGTGTGG
This sequence comes from Acidovorax sp. M14, assembly GCF_049331375.1. Classification (NCBI taxonomy): domain Bacteria; kingdom Pseudomonadati; phylum Pseudomonadota; class Betaproteobacteria; order Burkholderiales; family Comamonadaceae; genus Acidovorax; species Acidovorax sp. M14. The sequence goes on along the minus strand of NZ_CP186263.1, from coordinate 252,700 downwards.
ATGTCAATGCAGTGCGCGCACCCATTGATCTGCGACACGCGCAGAAAGACCAGGTGCGTCAGCAAGCTGGGCAGGCCCGTGCCCTGGGTGACGAAGTGGTGCAGCGTCCCGATGGCCTTGGCACCCTCGGGCGATACGTTGAACCAGACAGCGCGATTCATACAGCAGTTCCTTCACATTGAATGTTGGGCGGAGGGCGATAGCGACCTCCTGCTCACAAGACGTGTGATGTAAGGTTGCTGTGACAGGTGCAAAAAAAATGGCTGCCGACGACGCTACGGCCGCTTGGGAAGAACATGGCGGCATGGCTACTAAAGATTAGCCTGCGACGGGGTCTGCATGACCTTCGCAGACAGATCTGCGCCAGACACGTCTTCATACCGGGCGGGAATACGTTCCTTCAAACGGAACAGCCGTTGATGAGCAGACCGTGTTAGCTGGCCATAGGTCACTGCCTGCACTCGCCCGCGCAGGACACCCTCTTCCTTGAGTTCAATTTCACGGGTGGTCTTCGCCGTGATCTCGTGGCCTACAACGAAAGCGCGGAACATCGGCGTACCATCGAGTGCGCCGCTGCCGAGAAAGTCCTGCACATAGCCATTGCCCTGGTTCATCTCCTCTCGGCCGATCGCGGAGTGTCCTTTCTTCAACTCAATAATCAGGACGTTTTGAATCCGTGTGAGCGTTGGGTCGGCAGCATCGAAACCCTCCGTGCCGACGATCGAACAAGTCGCATCGGCAAGGGTCATGATGTCGGGACGCTGCTTGGCGTTTATGAACGCTTCGCTGGACAATCGCTTCTTAAAGATTCTCTCGGCGGCCGTTCGCAAGCTCACGTTGGATGAGTATTCACTACTGTCGAACTCGGGGCCAAACAGCCATCGGGCCTGCGTCACCAGCGGATGCAAAGTGTGTAGCTCGTCGGAAGTTTCATCGCCAGCAAGTTTCTCGATAGCCACGATCACCGCTAGGCGATGATCAATTTCGTCAAGCACCGAAAGCGCATCGCGGACGGTCCACTGGCTCAACAGCCGATCAAGCCCTTCAATATCTGACTCATCAAGCCTTGTGAGCTTTTCGAGTAAAGCTGCGCCGCCACGGGCCTTTTCGATATTAATCAATGCCTGCACCGCCGCGGAAAGAACGTCCTGTGAAACGGTGGGCGTGGACTTCACCAAATCGCGAGCGAAGCTGGCGACCTCGGCACGGCCCAACGGTGAGAGTTCCTTAAAGTCTTCACGGTTTTTGACGAGGGCCTCTTCGGAGCTTTCCTCAACCAACGTCGCAGAGAGCTGCGCGAAGACCCTCTTGGCGTACTCGCGAGCAGCCTCGAAAAGAGCATCGACTTTCTTGTTACTTTTGAATCGAACCCAGTCTTGCTCGACCTCGGTCAGCCAACCATCATCGGCCTTAATAACGATCGAATAACGCTTCGCAAAGCGGGCGCGGCCATCAATCACGGCCTCAGATCCGACTACCCAACTCGGCATACCGACAAGACGGCCATTCACCCAGAAAGCGATGCCTTGATAGAGCGTTGACCTGTTCGACCGCGTCGAGTCCACAACATAGGCCTCCGCTCCTGGGCATCCGTCGATCTGCAATGGCGTCTGTTCGATGAGGCCCGTCTGATCCGCCAGGGCAACGGACTCCCCATTGACCCGAACAACGAACTGCGGATCATGGACGAAGCGCGCAGCCAGAATCGCGCGGATGGCGTCCGGGTCCGGCAGATGCCGCATGACGACGACAGAGACCTTCGTACCGTGGCCTTTTTTGATAAAAGCCCCCTCCTTTTCGATCTTGAAAGGGTTCTCCTCACTATTGGTGCCGATGTCGAAACTTGCCCCTTTGTCCTCGCGCCAAGTATCAACCGAATAATGGTCGGCAAAACACAGCAGCCCATGGCGCCCCACACCATTACGGCCGTAAGCTTTCCGACGCCAGCCCTTGCGTTCCGGCGGGAACTCGACCATCGTGCTCTGATGCTTGATGCGGTCGTAGCCCAGCTTCATCCAACGCCCCTTGAACTGAGACGCGGTCATGCCATGCCCATCGTCCTCTACCGTCAATACAAGCGCATTGGTCGGAGGGATCGTCAAATCCACAAGAGAGGCGCCTGCATCCCACGCATTGGCGACAAGTTCCGTGAGCGCGACCTCGGAGTCCTGAGCTATGCGTCCGAGTGTGCGGACAAGATAGTTCTCCTCGAATAGCGATCCTGTCATCGCAACCGAACTCATCTTAGTTTTCGTCGCCATATCTTCCCCTTGTCATTCGCTCCGGAGTGTCCGAGCGAGAGGGTGCCGCATATCCCACAGAGCAGTCCAAACATGCTTAATCTAATTTCGGACATTCAGCTCGACGCACCTTTTCGCCTAGTCTTAGATGCTAAGCCAAGAGCCAAGAGAGTCGTAGCCGAGCTGCCCGACTGAACGACCGCTAGCAGGGGTACATAGGGGGACCGGTACGGTCACATGAAAAGGCTTCCTGCAGCTTCTGGTCGTTGGCATAGCAACTCTAGGAAAGTGTGCAGCGTAGTCGTCACCTTCCAGGGGAAGCGCCGGGCCTATGAACGCGGAGCATTGCCTACCTATTCCGAAGCGCCCGGCGTGCGGTCAGTTGGCGTCTGCAATCTGCTCGCTTCTTCTTTCGCCTTCTTCCCTTGGTCGTGATGCCACTTGATGGCGTAGAACATGCAGGTGCCAAACACGAACACCTTGAAGGTGATGAAGACTATCGGGACCCAATCCATTTGTGATGGCTTTCCTGGTTGCTGATGGGCACCCACTACCGTCAAGTGCAGTGCCTCAAAGCGCTGCGTCAGCAGCTTCATCGTGTTCAAGCCATCGTCGAATTGCACATCGACAGCACGGGGCCAATGATCTGAAAACTTGGTGCGATGCTATCGTGCCCGCTGTGCGGGCGTAAGCATCAGTTCTGCCTAAATTTTGCGTAGCAGATGGCAATTGCCGTGCAGGGCGGCTGCATGGAAATCGGCGTTGTCATGGTGCCCGCAGGGGGCCGCAATGGGCAGGCCGTGGGGCGCGCCGCGTGAGCAGACGGAGCGTCACTTGCACACAACGCCGACCGGTCACAAACAAAAAAGGCCTGCATAAGAGAACCCCATGCAGGCCTTGGATGGGGTGGCGGTGCTACTGCCACGTGCTCAGAACGGCAATCCCACGTAGTTCTCCGCCAACGACCCGAGCGCTTTTTCAGACGAGAACAGATACGCCAGGTCCGTGTCCTGCAGCTTCTGGTCGTAGGCCAGCGAGTCGGGGAAGGTGTGCAGCATGGTCGTCATCCACCACGAGAAGCGCTGGGCCTTCCACACGCGGGCCAGGGCCTTTTCGGAGTATTTGTCGAGGCCGGTGCTATCGCCATCCTTGTAGTGCGCGACCATGGCGTGGTACAGGTAGTAGATGTCGGATGCGGCGCTGTTCAGGCCGCGTGCGCCGGTGGGCGGCACGATGTGGGCGGCGTCGCCGGCCAGGAACAGGTTGCCGTAGCGCATGGGCTCGGCCACGAAGGAGCGCAGGGGGGCGATGGACTTCTCGATGGAGGGGCCGGTGATGAGCTTCGCGGCCACTTCGGCGGGCAGGCGGCGTTTCAGCTCGGCCCAGAAGGCTTCGTCGGACCAGTCTTCCACGTTGTCGGTCAGCGGCACCTGGATGTAGTAGCGGCTCAGCACCTGCGAGCGCAGCGAGCACAGGGCAAAACCGCGTTCGTGCTTGGCGTAGATCAGCTCGGGCGAGACGGGCTTGGTGCGAGAGAGCACGCCCAGCCAGCCGAAGGGGTAGACCTTTTCATACTCCATGAGCACGTCGCGCGGGATGGACTTGCGGCTCACGCCGTGGAAGCCGTCGGCGCCGATGACGAAGTCGCAGTCGATGCGCACCACCTCGTCGCCGTTGCGGTAGGTCACGTACGGGTTGGCGCTTTTCAGGTCGTGGGGCTGCACGTCTTCGGCGTTGTGGATGACGATGCCCTTCATGCGGTCGCGCGCTTCGTACAGGTCGCGCGTCAGCTCGGTCTGGCCGTAGACGACCACCGAGCTGCCACCGCTGTACTTGTGCAAATCGACCCGGTCCATTTTGCCGTCGTGGGCAATGATGAAGCCGTCGTGGATCTCGCCTTCCTTGTCCATGCGCTCGCCGCACTGGGCCTCGCGCATCAACGCAGCAAAGCCGTGCTCCAGCACGCCTGCGCGTATGCGGCCCAGCACGTATTCGCGGCTTTGGCGCTCCAGCACGATGGTGTCGATGCCCTTGAGGTGCAAGAGCTGCGAGAGCATGAGGCCCGAGGGGCCTCCGCCGATGATGCAAACCTGGGTTTTCATGGATGTCTCCTTGCGTGTGGGGTGGTTCATGACCTTGATCAAACGGGCCTGGTAAAGATACGTGGCACAGTCGCCGGCTTGAATGGGCAAATTGATCCAGAACATGCACTTTTCGAACATCGATGGCATCCGCTCGTACAGCCTGTTTGGCGAGTCGCAGCACCTGCCCGATGTGCTGCACTGCGAGACGATTGCCGAGCGGTCGGCACTGCACGACTGGGAGCTGGCGCCGCACCGGCACCAGCGGCTGCACCAGGTGCTGCTGATCACCTCGGGCGGGGGCGTGGCGCACCTGGATGGCGAGCGGGTGCCGCTGTTTGCCGGCGCGCTCATCAACGTGCCGCAGGGGCATGTGCACGCGTTTCGCTTTACGCAGCACACGCAGGGCTGGGTGGCCACGCTGGCCGATGAACTGATGGACGAGATTTTTGTGCGCGTGGGCGATGTGCGGCGCGACCTGGCGCGGCCCGCCGTGGCGCCTGCGCCGCCACAGCTGCACCAGGCCATGGGCCAGGTCTGGCAAGAGTTCTCGGGCCGCGCCAAGGCGCGTGCGCTGGTGCTGCGGGGCCTGAGCGCCACGCTGCTGGGCTGGGTAGCGCGCGCGATGGAAGACCACAGCCCGGACGACACCCACGCGCCAGAGTCCAGCCTGGTGCAGCGGCTGGAGGCGCTGATCGAGGCGCATTTTCTGGAGCACTGGCAGGTGGCCGACTACGCGCGGGCGCTGGCCGTGTCGCCCACGCACCTGAGCCGCGTGGCGCGTGCTGCCACGGGCGTGTCGGCCCAGCGGCTGATTGAGGCGCGCCTGATGCGCGAGGCGCGGCGCAACCTGGCCTACACCCACCTGGGCGTGGCCACCATTGCCTACACGCTGGGCTATGCCGACCCGGCGTACTTCACCCGCGCCTTCACGCGCGATGCGGGGCTATCGCCGCGTGCGTTTCGGGCGCAGGTGGCGGCGTCGGCGCCCGCACAGGCGGTGTGATGCAGCGTGACAGGCTGCTGACACGCCGCTGTCAGCAGCCCCCGCTCACCATCGGGGCTTCTTTCTTTCCATCACCCATTGAACGACAAGGAGCCTTTCATGAAAAACGCCATCGCCTGGTTTGAAATCCCCACCACCCAGCTGGACCGCGCCCAGGCCTTTTACGAGGCCGTGCTGGGCCAGCCCATGCGCCGCGAGAACATGGGCCCGAGCGAAGGCGCCGTGTTTGCCTACGACCCCGAGGCCGATGGCGCGGGCGGTGCGCTGATGATGGGCCCCACGGCGCCCCAGGTGTCGGGCAGCGGCACGCTGGTGTACCTGGACGCATCGCCCTCGCTCGATGCTGCGCTGGACCGCGCGGTGGCCCAAGGCGGCCGCGTGGCCCTGCCGCGCCAGGCGCTGCCACCGGGCATGGGGTTCTTTGCGCACATCCATGACCTGGATGGCAACCGTGTCGGGCTGCATGCGCCCGATTGAGACCTGGCACCGAACCCTCTCACCGAAAGGAGACCCCATGGAAACACAGGAACTGCACCGAGGCCGGCTGATCGACCACATTCAGCTCGTGGTGCGCGACCTCGCCGCCAGTCGCAGCTTCTACACGGCCGTGTTCGACGCACTGAACGTGCCCATGGGCGGCACGGCCGAGGACTACTTCTGGGCGGATGAGCTGTTTGTCTCCACCGCCGACAGCGTGGCCGCACAGGGGCACCTGACAGGCCGCACGCACCTGGCGTTTCAGACGCAGGACCGGGCGATGGTGGATGCCTTCTACAAGGCGGCCCTGGCCCATGGCGGCAAGGACAACGGCGCACCGGGTGAGCGCGCCTACCACCCCGGCTACTACGCCGCGTTTGTGCTGGACCCGGACGGCAACAACATCGAGGCCGTGTTCCATGGCGACGCGCAGCGCAGTGCGGCGTCGGTGAAGATCACGTTCTGAAGTGTGGGTCAGCCCGCCTCCGGCCGGGCCAGTCCACGCAGCGGGATGGGCGTGGAGAACACGATGGACGTGCGCGTTTCGCCATAGCCGTTGATGTCGCCCAAGAAGCGCTCCAGATCGGGCAGGTCGCGCGCCACGACCTGCATCACATACGAGTCGTTGCCGCTCACGTGGTGGCATTCGAGCACCTGGGGCGACTGGCGCAGCTTGTCGATCAGCGCCTTCTTGCCGGGCTGCGGCACGTTGATGCCCACCACGGCGCGCACGCCGTAGCCGACCTTGGCGGGGTCGATGTCGGCATGCACGCCGCGCACCACGCCCGCCTCTTGCAGGCGGCGCAGGCGCTCCAGCGTGGCGGGCACCGACAGGCCCACGGCCTCGGCCAGTTCCTTGAGCGAGGCGCGGCCATCGGCCTGCAGCGCGCTGATCAGGCGCCAGGCTTTGTCATCGACTTCCATAAAAGCCTTTATCGGTTGGCACAGAAAAAACCGAAACCAATTTCTGGATTCGCCGAATTTCCTGCATTCTCCACCGCCAGCCACCGCCCTAGCATTGGTGCATGGACTTCACCTCACTCACCGTGTTTCTGCAAGCCGCCGTCATCGGCGTGCTCATCGCGGCCCCTGTGGGCCCCATTGGCCTGCTGACGATGCAACGCACCCTGGAGCGGGGCCTGGCGGCCGGGCTGGCCACGGGCCTGGGCGCCGCTGCGGCCGATGCGGTGTATGGCGCCGTGGGCGCCTTCAGCGTGCGCTGGCTGATCGACGGGCTGACCCAGGCCAAGACGCCACTGGCGCTGGGCGGCGGCGCACTGCTGCTGGTGCTGGCGTGGCGCACCTGGCACGCGCCAGTGGACCACAACGCCGCACCAGCACGCGACGCGCGCGGCCTGCTGGGCCTGGCGGCCGGCACGTTTGCGCTGACGCTGGCCAACCCGGCCACCATCGTGTCGTTCATTGCGGTGTTTGGCTCGCTGGGCGGCGGCCGGCCCAGCCTGCCGTCGCCGCTGTGGATGGTGGCAGGTGTGCTGGTGGGCTCTGCCGCCTGGTGGCTGCTGCTGACCAGTGCGATTGCCTACCAGCGGCAGCGCTTTACGCCCGCCTGGCGCCTGCGCATCAACCGGGCGTCGGCCCTGCTGCTGGGCGGGTTTGCGCTGTGGCAGTGGGGGCAGCTGGTCTGAGGCGTTGCGCTGCGCACAGGGATGCTGCAAAGGTACTGACACTGCGGTGTCAGCAGCAGGCCCGCACCATCGGTGGCTTCTTTGACCAGGAGCTTTTCTCATGACCGACGCCCTGCTGCAACACCCCCTTTGGCCGGATGCCGAGCCTGCGCGCAACGACATACCTGTATCGGCAGCGACCTCTGCAGCCGCCACGCGCCGCAACTGGATCGCCGTGGCCTGCGCCCAGCACGCCCGCCGGGGCTGCGCCACGCCGGGCGCGGGCTACATGCAGGTGTGCCATGGCAAGGTGGCGCCGCTGCAGCGCATACGGCCCGGCGACCGTGTTGCGTACTACGCGCCCACGGTGACCATGGGCGGCAAGGACCGGCTGCAGGCGTTTGTTTCCATCGGCATCGTGTTGCCGGGCGCGCCGTATGCGTTTGATATGGGCGGCGGGTTTGTGCCCTCGCGGCGGGATGTGGCCTATGTGCCTGCGCGTGAGGCGGCAATTGCGCCGCTGCTGGACGATTTCGAGTTTGTGGACGACCGCCAGCGCTGGGGCAGCAAGTTCCGCTTTGGACTGTTTGCCATCAGCGACCACGACATGCGCCTGATTGCGCAGGCGATGCAGGCCGAGCCGCAATCACTACATTTTTGATAGCAACCCAGGCAATGGGCACTGGCGCATCCGGCCCCAAAGGCCCCAAACGGATTGCGAACGGCCCCGTGGAGCCCTAGAACAGCCCGCAGGCGGGCGTCAGCACACCGCCATCAGCGTGTCCACCACCCGGCGTTGGGCGGCAGTCAGGGCGGTATAGCCTTCACGCAGCAGTCGCAGCACGATCGCGTGGATTTCAATTTCGCTAGCGGGCATGGTCTTCTCCTTGAACGGCAACAGTGGGCGGCCGCCGCGTGGCTGGCCGATGACATGGGCGCCTGACACAACAAAAAAGAGCCGGGCGCCCGGGCCTGCCCCACCATGGACCAAGCCCCGATGCCACTGTGCCGAGATGGCAACGCAGGCGGTAGCGCGATAAACGGTGAAGTTCGCGGGCTTTTTGGCGCGCCGCCCTGCAGGCAAAACGCCTAAGGAGAGGTGGCCCCGGGCACGTAGGCGTCGATGACCGGCGGCTCGCTGTCCCCGGCTGCGGTGCGGGCCAGCTTGAACCAGGTCCAGGTCTCCACATCCGGTGCGTCGTAGCTGCCGTAAGACTGCCCGCCCCACGAAAAGTACGAGCCCTTGTTGCCCGTGGTGAGCGTGCGCTTGCCCACGGCCAAGCCGCCATCCTTGAGCAGGGCCAGCCTGAACCCCTGCAGCTTGCCAGAGGTTCCGGGCTCGTTGCCGGACGGCGCGGTCTGCGGAGCCAGGTCGAGCATGCCGGAGCTACAGCGGGCCTGTGCGCCGCTGTAGGTGACCAGGCTCCACTGCCGGGTGAGCGAGGTGCGCACGTTGCGCGCGCGGTTGACGGTGCGTGTGCGCAGCGTGGTTTCGCCGCGCTGCTGCTGCACCCAGACCTGCATCTCGGCCGAGCCGGTAAAAAACGGCAGGCTGCCCCGCACGCCACCGGGCTCCACCGGCGGCCAGGCGTACACCCCTTGCAGGGACGGGCAGCCAAACCAGCTGCTCTGCACGGGGCCAAACGCCGGGGGCGGCTTGGGCGACCCCTGCACCTCCGGCCCGCAGGCCGTGAGGGCCAGGCAACACAGGGCCAGCGTTGCGGCACCGCCGATGCGCTGCGCGCGCCGGTGCGGGGTGCGCAAGGCGCTGTGCGATGGCAAAGACATGGCAGGTGTCATGGTGTCTGGACGGTGGTGCAGCCCGATTGTCGGGCCGAACACTGCACCTGCGGTCGCTCTATTTTTGATAGCAGCTTGCGCATATTCCACTAGCGCCTCAGCACCAAAAGGCTCCAAAACCGTGTTGACGATCGCCCAGAGGGGGTCTGCGAGATCGCCAGGCTACGGATGCGCAGGCCCCGCCCGCACACGGGCCAGCGCCTCGGGCACATCGCGCCACGCCGGGCGGCCGGGGGCGTAGCGCTGGCGCATGTAGCCCGCCAGCTCGGTGATCTGCGCGTCGCTGAGCGCGTGGCCGAAGCCGGGCATGAAGCCGATGTCGCGCGCGGCGGGCTCGCGGATGCCGTGCACGATGACCTGCAGCAGGTTGTCGGGCCGGTCGCTGTGCAGATTGCTGTTGAGCGCCAGGGGCACGTTCACGCCCAGCAGCTTCGGGCCGTCGCCATCGTGGTGGCAGGCGGCGCAGGCACCGTCGAACAGGCGCTGGGCCTGGCCGGGCTGCGGGGCCAGCGCGGCGGCCTGGGTCACGGCGGTTTGCGCGCGGCGCTGCGGGTCAGACACGGGCTGTGTGGCTGGCTGGGTAGCAGCGTCTGTCGCGGTGAACGAGGCCAGGTAGCTTGCCATGGCGCGGATGTCGTCGTCAGGCAAATGCGCCAGCTCGCGCACCACGGGCGCCATGGGGCCAGAGGCGCTGCCGTGCTGCGGGCTGTGCCCGTGGCGCAGGTAGGCGTAGAACGCATCGGCCGTCCACGGCACGGGCGCTTTCGACAGGCCGGTGAGCGCAGGCGCCTCCCAGCCATCAATCATGGCGCCGGAGAGGAACGCCGCCCCGCCCTGTTCAGCCCCCAGCGCGTTGCGCGGCGTGTGGCAGGCGCCGCAGTGGCCCACGCCCTGCACCAGGTAAGCGCCCCGGTTCCATTCAGTTGGGCGGGTTGGGTCCGGCTTGAACGGCGTGGCGTCGTGGAACAGCGCGTTCCAGCCCGCCATGAGGGGGCGCACGCTGAAGGGGAAGGTCAGCTGGGTCTTCGGCACCTCGGCCCGCACTGCGGGCTGCGCCATCAGGTAGGCGTACAGCGCGGTCAGGTCATCGTCGCTCATCTTGGCGAACGACGTGTACGGGAACGCGGGGTACAGGTGTTTGCCATCGCGCGAGATGCCTTCGCGCATGGCGCGCTGGAAGGCGCTGAAGGACCACTGGCCGATGCCGGTCTCGGCGTCGGGCGTGAGGTTGGTGGTGTAGACCTTGCCGAATGGCGTTTCCATGGCGCGGCCGCCCGTGTTGGGCGTGCCGCCGGGGGCGGTGTGGCACACCGCGCAGTCACCCGCAGCGGCCAGCAGGCGGCCGCGTTCGATGGTGGCGGCGTTGTAGACCGACGCACCCGCCGTCTGCACCACGGGCGCGATGGAGGGGCGCCAGCCCAGCAGCGCGGCACCCATGGCGATGCCACCGGCGACGAGAGCCAGGGCGCGGGCCCAGGGGCTGCGTTTTGCAGGCCAGGTGGCGCTGGCGGGCACGGTGGGCGCGGGCAGCTCCAGCGTGGGCAAGACCTCGGCCTGCTCGGTCGGTGGGGTGCTGCCTGCAGTCGCCTCGCCTGCGCCGCTGGGCAAGGGGTTGAGCCCGGCACGCACCACCTCGGGCGTGAACGGCGGCGCGCGAAAGCGCACACCCGTCGCATCAAAAATCGCGTTGGCAATCGCTGCTGTGCCCGGCACGGACGAAGACTCACCCGAGCCCAGCGGCGCCTCGTCTTGCCGGGGCATGTGCATGACCTCGATGACCGGCACTTCGCGGAAGCTCAGGATGGGGTAGCTGCCCCATTCGCGGTTGTCCACGGCCTGCTTGACGGGCTCGAACGTCACCTGCTCCTTGAGCGCGCGGCTGGTGGTCTGCAGCACGTTGCCGTGCACCTGCTGCTCCACACCGGCGGGGTTGACCATCAGGCCCGCGTCGTGCCCCACGACCACGCGGCGCACATGCACCTCGCCGGTCTTTTTGTTGACCTCCACATCGGCCACCCATGCCGCCCAGGCGGCGCCAAAGCCGGGCCATTTGCTGTGGATGTAGCGGGCGTAGGCAAAGCCCTGCCCCTGCACCCAGTCACCCTCCAGCGGACGCTGCTGCGGGCCGGTGCGGCGAATCCAGCCCGCCTTTTCGGCCGTGGCCTGCACCAGTTCGGCGGCGCGCGGGTCGTTCAGCAGCTGCAGGCGAAACTGCACCGGGTCCACACCCGCCGCCGTGGCCAGTTCGTCCACATACGATTCGTGCGCAAACGAATTGGGCAGTGCCGACACGCCCCGCAGCCACGACGCGCGCACGATGGGCGGCATGTCGTTGACGGCCACGCGCAGGTTGTCGTACTGGTAGGGCGGGCGCGCGGTGCGGTCGCCCATCTCATAGGCCTGGGCCACGGGCTCGATGGTGCGGGTGAGCAGCAGGGCCAGCGTTGGCGCGCCGTTGGAGGGGTAGGACGTTTCGAAGTCGTACGCCGCCACGGTGCCATCGGCCTTGAGGCCGCCGCGCACCTGCATGAGCTGGGCTGTGCCCTTGGGCTCCCACAAATGCTCTTGCTCGCGCGTGAGCTGCACGCGCACCGGGGCGCCCAAGGCGCGCGAGAGCAGTGCCGCATCGGCCGCTACATCGTCGGCACCGTTGCGGCCATAGCAGCCTGCGGCCTCCATGCGGATGAGGTCGATGTCCACATCGGCCAGGCCCATCAGGCGGGCCAGGTCGGCGCGCAGCACATGGGGGTTCTGCGTGCCCGCCCACACCGCCATGCGCGGGCGGCCTGTGCTGTCATCACTGCGCCATTCGGCCACCGCGCACGACGGGCCGATGGAGCCATGCATCTGGTACGGCCACACATAGGTGCGTGGCATGGGCTGGCCGTTGGCAGACAGCGCGGCCAGGGCGCCATCCACATCGCCCTCGTCCACCAGGCGGCGCTGCGTGGCGGGGTTGGCGCGGATGGCCTGTTCCAGCGCCTCGGCGCTGTCCTGGCGCGGAAAGCCGGGCCAGTCCTTCCAGCGCACCTTCAGGTCGCGCAGCGCTTGCTCGGCCTGTTCCTCGCGCTCGGCGACGATTCCCACAAAGTCGCGGATCACCACCACGGCGCGGATGCCGGGGATATGGGCGATGGACTGCTGGTCCACCGATTCGAGCGTGTTACCGATGAAGTCGCCATGGTCGGCCCCCGCATACGGCGGGCGCACCACGCGGCCGTGCAGCATGCCGGGCACGCGCATGTCGTGCACAAACACCAGCTCGCCACTGACCTTGGCGGGGATGTCCACGCGTGGCACGGACTGGCCGACCACGGTGTAATCGGCGGCGGCCTTGGTGGGTGTGGCGTCCACCAGCTCCAGCGTGGTGTGCGCGCCCGCCAGCAGCGCGCCGTAGGCCACTTGGCGCGACGGGTCTGCAGTGACCTGCACCACCCCGGCGCGCACCTGCAGTGCCTCCACCGGCACGCCCAGCCGCTCTGCGGCCTGCGCCACCAGCCAGTGGCGCGCCTGCGCGGCAGCGGTGCGCAGGGGCTTGGCGTGGATCTGGATGGACGCACTCGCAATAGTGGCGCCCTGGTTGGGCGCGCGCGTGGTGTCGCCCAGCACCATGTTCACCTGCGCCAAGGGCACATCCAGCTCTTCGGCCACGATCTGCGCGAGTGCGGTGCGGATGCCGGTGCCCAGGTCCACATGGCCGTTGAGTGCGGTCACGCTGCCGTCGTCCCACACGGCGATCAGTATCTCCACGCCCTCGGCCGGGTTGCCCGCCACGAGCGCGGGCTGGCCCTTGACGGGCGGTGGCGCGGGCGGCGGGTTGCGCACCACCAGCAGCACGCCCTGGGCGGCATGGAAGTCGGCGCGGGTGAGCGGGCTGTGGGCGCGCAGGGATGGAGGCGTGTTCATGCCTGGGCCTCGCGCATCAGCTGGGCCGCGCGCAGCACGGCGCGGATGATTTCGACATGCGTGCCGCAGCGGCACAGGTTGCCCGACAGCTCGCGGCGCACGGCTGCTTCGTCGGGGTCAGGATTGCGCTCCAGCAAGGCCACGGCCATCATCACCATGCCGTTGAGGCAATAGCCGCATTGCGCGGCCTGCTCATCCACAAAGGCCTGCTGTACCGGGTGAAGTCCTGCGGTGCTGCGGCAGCGCGCCGGCAACCCTTCCAGCGTGGTCACTTCGCGGCCCGCCACGCCGTGCGCCGGAATCACGCAGGCCCGCGCGGCAACGCCATCCAACAGCACCGTGCAGGCACCACACTGCCCCAGGCCGCAGCCGTACTTGGGGCCGTTGAGCGACAGGTCGTTGCGCAGCACGTGCAGCAGCGTGGCGCTGGCCAAGGTGCTCTGCGGCAGGGCCAACGGCTGGCCATTGACGACGACCGGGGAGGGTGAAGCGGGCGGGTGCATGTCTCGGTGGGTTGTTCTCAGTCAGCGTCGCAGCGACCCGCTGCGCGTGTACATCTCCAGGTCCACAAAGTTGGAGCCATTGTGGTTGTTCGGGCCGTAGACCAGCGGAAAGTCGCCGATCTTGGTGGTGCCCATGTCTTCCATGGCCTTGATGAAACCTTCGCGCGTGAGCGCTTTGCCTGCGCGTTTGACACCTTCCACAAACACACGCGCGGCGATGTAGCCCTCCAGCATGGTGTAGCTGTCGATCTTCTCGCCCGCGTCCGCGCGGTCCTTGCGGTAGTCGGCCACGATGGCCAGACGGCTGGCCTGCGGCGAGGGCACGATGCTGGCCGTGACCAGGCCTTCGATGCCGCCGTTCAGGCGCTGCGCAGAGCCCGGTGCATCGGTGATGCCCACCGAGATGGTGTACAGCGGCGAGGCTGCGCCTGCGGCCCGGTAATCGCGCAAGAACACCTCCACCATCTTGCCCGCCATGATCATCACCACCGCGCCCGGCTGGGCCTTGGTGAGCTGCGCGACCTGGGGCTTGGCGTCGGTCGCGGCGATCTCCATCGGCACGGAATCGACCACCTTGACCTTCAGGCCCTGGGCGATCTGCAGGCAGGTGTCGAGGTTGGATTTACCGAACGCGCTGTTCTGGTAGATGACGGCGATGTTGTTGATGCCCAGCGTGGCGAGGTGGCCCACGATCTTGCGCAGCTCGGTCTCGTAGCTGGCGCGCACATGGAACAGGTAGCGGTTGTGCGTGGTGCGGAACGACGTGGTGCCCACCAGCGGCGCGAACATGGGTACGCCCGCCTTTTCGGCCAGGGGCATGGCGGCGATGAGATTGCCGGTGGCCACGTAGCCGATCAGGGCGAAGACCTTGTCTTCGTCAATGAGCTTGGCCGTGTTTTCGGCCGTCTTCTTGGGCTCGTAGGCATCGTCGTGCGACACCAGCTCCAGCGTGCGCCCGTTCACGCCGCCGGTCTTGTTGACCTTGTCGAACGCCAGCGCAATGCCAGCCTTGTAGTCCACCCCAAAATCCTTGGCCGGGCCGGTGAACACGGCCGACTGCCCTACCTTGATGCGGGCGTCTGTCACCCCGGTCTCGGCGGCTGCCGGGCCTGCGGCCCCCAGAGCAGCGGCAGCCAGGGTTGTCAGCATCACACGGCGGTCGATGCCCCCCTCCTCCATCCCACGAAATTTCATGAAACGCTCCTTACATCAAGTGCGCAAGTTTCCCTGCAAGCGGAGCGGCTGCGCAACCATTTCTGCGGGGTGTTGTGAATCCGTCAAACCCCGGCGCCGAAGCACCGGGGCGGTGCGCCGTCAGGCGACATCGATGTCGCTGGACTGGATGCGTTTGACACCCTTGGCCTTCATGTTTTTCCAGGCCGCGTCGAGCGATCCGTTGAGGTCGATGGCGCGGGTCGCATCTTCGACCACATAGGTTTCGAAGCCCAGGCGTTTGGCGTCCAGCGCCGTCCACGCCACGCAGAAGTCGGTGGCCAGGCCGGTGACAAATACGGTCTTGATGCCACGCTGCTTGAGGTAGCCCGCCAGGCCGGTGGAGGTCTTGCGGTCGGCCTCTTCAAAGGCCGAGTAGCTGTCCACATGCTGGTGAAAGCCCTTGCGCAGGATCACCTGGGCCTTGGGCACCTGGAGGTCCTTGTGCAGGGCGGCATCGTCGGTGCCCTGCACGCAATGGTCGGGCCACAGCACCTGCTGGCCGTAACTCAGCTGGGTGGTTTCAAACGGCTTCTTGCCCGCGTGAGCACTGGCAAAAGAGGCGTGGCCCTGGGTGTGCCAGTCCTGCGTGACCACCACGTTTTCAAACGCTGTGGCAATGCGGTTGATGACGGGCACCACCTCATCCCCCTTGGCCACGGGCAGCGTGCCGCCGGGGATAAAACAGTTCTGCACATCGACCACGATGAGCGCCGCTCGCTCACCGGGTTTGATCTTGCCTGCCGCCCAGCTGGCGGGGAAGCTGGCTCCGGCCACGGTAAGCGCGGCCGATTGAAGAAGAAAGCGACGACGTTGCGCAGTTTGCATGGTGAACACTCCGGTTGGGAACGCACTGACACATCGGCCATGGCCCGGTAGGGCCAGGGCCGGGGAACTTCTGCTTCACACGCTGAGGTAGGCGCGCCGCACCTCTTCGTTGGCGGCCAGCTCTTCCATGCTGGCCTGGTAACGGATCTGACCCTTTTCGAGCACGTAGGCGCGGTCGGAGACCAGCTCGGCAAAGTGCATGTTCTGCTCGGACAACAGGATGCTCACGCCCTGCTCTTTCAGCTCCAGGATCATGTGCGCCATCTGCTCCACGATGACGGGCGCCACACCTTCGGAGGGTTCGTCGAGCAGCACCAGATACGGGTTGCCCATGAGCGTGCGAGCCACGGTGAGCATCTGCTGCTCGCCGCCGCTCATGCGGCCGCCGGGGCGCTGGGGCATCTCGCCCAGGTTGGGGAAAAGCTTGAACAGGCGCTCGGGCGTCCACACCGGGGCAGCCGTGCCGTCGGGCCAGGTGCGGGCGGGCTGGCGGCCCACTTCCAGGTTCTCCATCACCGTGAGGTCGGTGAACACGCGGCGGTCTTCGGGCACAAAGCCCAGGCCCAGGCGCGCGGCGCCGTGCGGGTCGCTTTTGGAGATGTCGCGGCCCATGAACTGGATGCTGCCCTTGCGCTTGGCCAGCATGCCCATCAGCGTCTTGAGCGTGGTGGACTTGCCTGCGCCGTTGCGGCCCATCAGGGCCACGACTTCGCCCCGGCGCACGTCCAGATCCACGTCGTACAGGATCTGCGCGGCACCGTACCAGGCCTGCAGGCCCTTGGCCTGGAGCAGCAGTTCTTTGGGGTTGTGGGTCGTCATGGTCATGCCGCCTCCGCATTGGCTGCGGCTTTCTTCTCAAACGTCTTGCCGGTGCCGAAGTAGACCTCCTGCACCTTGGGGTGGTCGCGCAGCTCCAGCGGCTTGCCCTCGGCAATCAGTCGCCCGCGCGCCAGCACGATCATGCGGTCGGCATAGGCAAACACCACGTCCATGCTGTGCTCGGTGAAGAGCACGGCCATGTGGCGGTCGATCACCAGCTGCTTGGTCAGCGCCATGAGTTCGTTGCGCTCCTTGGGCGCCATGCCGGCGGTGGGCTCGTCCATGAGCAGGAGCTTGGGCGAATTGGCCATGGCAATCGCCAGCTCCACACGCTTCACATCGCCATAGGCCAGCACGCTACAGGGCCGGTCGGCCTGCGACTTCATGCCCACTTGGTCGAGCAACGCCAGAGCGTCTTCGCGTTTGTGGTCGGCAGCCCTGCGCCATAGGGAGAACAGCAGACCGTCGTTGGAGATCAGTGCCATCTGCACGTTCTCCACCACCGTCAGCGACGCAAAGGTTTCGGCGATCTGAAAGGTGCGGCCCACCCCCATGCGCCAGATGTCGCGGGGCTTGCGGCCCACCAGCTCCTGGCCGTTGAGCTGGATGGAGCCTGCATCGGCAGGCAGCTGGCCGTTGACCATGTTGAAGGTGGTGGACTTGCCCGCGCCGTTGGGGCCAATCAGCGCCAGCAGCTCGCCAGCCGCCAGTTCGAAGTGGATGCCATCCACCGCCTTGACGCCGCCAAACGATTTGCCCAGACCGGTGACTTTGAGGAGGCTCATGCCGTGCCCTCCTTGGTGTTCTTGGCGTTGCGCATGTTGTCAAAAATCTGCTTGATGGTGCCCGCGATGCCCTGCGGAAACAGCAGCACCAGGATGAGGATGATGGCGCCCAGCATGGCACGCCAGTAGTCGGTGTTGCGTGCCACGGTGTCGTGCAGCCAGGTGAAGGTGACCGCGCCCACCACCGGGCCTGCCAGCGTCTGGATGCCGCCCAGCAGCACCATCACCAACCCATCCACCGATTTGCCCACGGACAGCGACTCTGGCGAAATGCTGCCCTTTGAGAACGCATACAGCGCCCCTGCCAGCCCTGCCGCCGTCCCCGCCACCACAAACGCTGCCCACTGCATGCGCTTGACGTCGATGCCAATGGCATCGGCCCGCAGCACAGAGTCGCGCCCCGCGCGCAGCGCATAGCCAAACGGCGAGAACAACACGCGGCGCAGCCACCACACCCCTGCCCCCACCAGTACCAGCGTGAGCCAGTAGTACATGCGCTTGTCTGCCAGCCAGGCCGCAGGCCACACGCCTGTGAGGCCGTTGCTGCCCCCCGTGAAGCTGTCCCACTGGTAGGTGATGGCCCAGGTGATCTGGGCGAAGGCCAGCGTCAGCATGGCCAGGTACACCCCCGACAGCCGCACTGCAAACCAGCCGTAGACAAACGCCCCGGCGGCGGCCACCAGCGGCGCCACCACCAGTGCGAGCTCCATGGGCAGCCCGAGCGAGCGCACCAACAGGGCCGCGCCATAGGCGCCCAGCCCGAAGTAGGCGGCATGGCCGAAGGAGTGCATGCCCGCAGGGCCCATGATGAAGTGAAGGCTGGCCGCAAACAGCGCTGCGATCAGCAGGTCGATCAGCAGCACCGTGGTGTACGGCGACTGCGCCGTGAGCACCGGTGCTGCTGCCAGCAGCAGGCCCAGCACGGCAGCCGCCACCAAGTAGGCCTTGCCTGGCCGACGCAGCGGCTCCTCCTGCATGCCCACGTAGCGGCTGGGTGCCTGCGGCCGGCCGAACAAGCCCCACGGGCGCCAGACCAGCACCACCGCCATCACCAGAAAATCCACCACCAGCGTCAGCTTGGAAAACGAAACACTGAGGCCGAACACATCGACCACACCCAGCCAGATGCAGATGGCCTTGATCTCGGAGATCAGCAGGGCTGCGGCGTACGCGCCCGGGATGGAACCCATGCCGCCCACCACCACCACCACGAAGGCGGCACCGATGGTGTGCAGGTCCATCTCCAGCGTGGCGGGCTCGCGCGGCAGCTGCAGTGCGCCACCCAGCCCTGCCAGCATCGCGCCCAGCGCGAACACGGCCGTGAACAACCAGGCCTGGTTGACGCCCAATGCGCTCACCATCTCGCGGTCTTGCGTGGCGGCGCGCACCAGCGTTCCAAACCGGGTGCGCGTGAGCAGCAGCCAGACGGCGCCCAGCACCAGCGGACCGACCACGATGAGGAACAGGTCGTAGCTGGGGAACTGCCGCCCCAGCAGGCTCACGGACCCCGACAGGCCCGGCGCGCGCGGGCCCAGCAGTTCGTCGGGGCCCCAAAGCCACAGCACCGCGTCCTTGATGACCAGCACCAGGGCAAACGTGGCCAGCAGCTGGAACAGCTCGGGCGCCTTGTAGATGCGGCGCAGCAGCACCACTTCGATCAGCGCCCCGAGCACGCCAACGATCAGCGCGGCCAGCGGCAAGGCCACCCAGAAGCCCAGGGCACCGCTCAAGCGCTCGACCAGCGAATACGCGACGTAGATGCCCACCATGAAGAACGAGCCATGGGCAAAGTTCACGATGCGCGTCACGCCAAAGATCAGCGACAGACCCGCCGCCACGAGGAACAGCGACGACGCGCTCGCCAACCCATTGATGAGCTGGACGATGAAACCCGAAAAACTCATGTTCGATACACCCTGTAGGGCCTGTTCACACCATTTTTTGCCAGCGCGAAGGCCGTGAAAGAAGCCGGCCGTACTCCAGCCAGCACCCGCAGAACCGGGCGGTGCCGGACTGCAGGTAGCGTCTGCGGGTACCGAGGCGCGGCAGACGCCTCAGAACTCAGAGGAAATCAATCAGCGCTTCGTGACTTCTTCACGTCGGCAGCGGACGGCTGGTACTTGGCATCGGCACCATCCAGGTAGACGTAGTCCACCATCACGCCCTTGCCACCCTCGTTCTTGGTGCGACCGACAAACGCGCCCATGGTGGCCTGGTGGTCTTCAGGACGGTAGGTGATCTTGCCGAACGGGGTGTCTACCTGCAGACCCTTGAAGGCTGCGACCAGCTTGTCGGTGTCGGTGCTCTTGGCCTTGGCAATACCGGCTGCGGCCGACTTGATCATGCTGTAGCCCACCACCGAACCCAGGCGCGGGTAGTCCTTGAACTTGGCCTGGTACGCCTGCTCGAACGCCTTGTGTGCGGGGGTGTTGATGCCGTACCAGGGATAGCCGGTCACCAGCCAGCCGTTGGGGGCCTCGTCTTTCAGGGGGTCCATGTATTCGGGCTCGCCCGTCAACACGCTGACCACCTCGATGCCCTTGAACAGGCCGCGCGTGTTGCCTTCGCGCACGAACTTCGACAAGTCCGCGCCAAACAGCACGTTGAAAACGGCGTCGGGCTTGGCATCGGACAGCGCTTGCACGACGCTGCCGGCGTCCACCCGGCCCAGTGGCGTGGCCTGTTCGGCCACAAACTCCACGTCGGGCTGGGCGGCCTTGAGCAGTTGCTTGAAGGCCGCCACCGCAGACTGCCCGTATTCGTAGTTGGGGTAGACCACCGCCCAGCGCTTTTTCTTCATCTTGGCGGCCTCAGGCACCAGCATGGCGGCCTGCATGTAGGTGCCGGGGCGCAGGCGGAAGGTGTATTGGTTGCCGCCTTGCCAAGTCATCTTGTCGGTCAGCGGTTCGCCTGCGAGAAAGAAGAACTTCTTCTGCTTGGCGAAGTCGGCCACCGCCAGGCCGGTGTTCGACAGGAAGGTGCCCGCCAGCACATCGACCTTCTCGCGCGACACCAGCTCTTCGGCCACGCGAACGGCGTCGCCGGGGTTGGCGTTGTCGTCGCGCGTGATCAGTTCGATCTTCTTGCCATTGACGCCGCCCGCAGCGTTGATCTCATCGACCGCCAGCTCCATGCCCTTCTTGTAGGGCTCCAGGAAAGCAGGTTGTGCCTTGTAGCTGTTGACCTCGCCAATCTTGATCACGCCCTGGGCAAACACAGGGGCCAGGGTGAGGGCCAATGCAGCCGCAGCCGTGGCACGCATGAGGTTTCGTCGCATCGTCATGGGGAGACTCCTGAAGGATGGTTGGAGAGAGATCGAACGGGGGTGAGACAGGACAGGTGTGTGTTGTACGCGCGCCGGGTTCAGCGCAGGCCGTCGACGCCTTTTATTTCAGAGGCCGTGAGGCCGCCGACACGTGGCAACGGCCGCCCGCTGTCGGTCACGACAACGGCCACCACGATTTCATTGGCCCGCGGGGCATCGGCTACACGGGCTTCCATGGCGTCGAAATGGCTGCGCACATAGGCGGCGTCCTTGTGGCCCAGGGGCACGTCGATGGCCGTGCCGAGGCCGCCCATCTTCTTGCTGGATGGGACCAACGCGGCACCCTTCTCGACAGCCACACGCAGGGGGGCACCCAGCTTGGGGTGGAGGATGGCGGCGGCGTGCTCCAGCTCGCCCGCCTCGCCCACGATGGCGGCCTTGCCGTAGCTCTGGGCCTGGCCGGGTTCAATGCCCAGGGCCTGCACGCAGCGAGCGCCCA
Organism: Acidovorax sp. M14; assembly: GCF_049331375.1. NCBI lineage: Bacteria > Pseudomonadati > Pseudomonadota > Betaproteobacteria > Burkholderiales > Comamonadaceae > Acidovorax > Acidovorax sp. M14. Next base: position 231,654 of record NZ_CP186263.1, on the reverse strand, counting down.
GAAGGCCGCCCAGCTCCTCACCGATGGCGATGAGTTCATCGAGGTTCTCCACATAGCGGCCTGCGCAGGGGTTCTCGATCACGGCAATGGCCAGCGCTTTGCGCACCGGGGGCTGAACATCACGCCCCATTTCCACGCGGACTTCGTCGGTCTGGACGATGATCTTTCGAATCTTGGCTGGCATTTTTTGGCTCCTTGGGGTCTTGTCTTGTTCGAGGGTGTGCGGGCTGGCGTGCGGCTCAGCGCAGGCCGTTCCACTGGCTGATGTCTGCCGCCTTGAGCCCACCGACGCGAGCGTGGATGCGCGGGCCCGTGGTCATGGCGAGTATGAACACGATCTCATCGGCAGAGGGCGCGCCCGGAACACGCACTTCGATGGCGTCGAAATGGCTGCGCACATAACTGGCGTTGATATGGGTCAGGGGCACATCCAGCGCCGCACCGGGGCCGCCCACTTTCTTGGTGGAGGGCACGATGGACAGCGCGTTGGCGGGCTGCCCCGTCTTCTCCTCGGCCTGGCCCTTGGCGTAGGCGTTGCGGTCGCCCTTCCATCCCAGCAGCTCGCGCATCGCGTAGCCACCGGGCACATGCCACAGCGCGCCGTGTTCCAGCTCACCCGCCGCGCCCACAATGGCACCCTTGCCATAGGTCTCGATGCGCTCGGCCGGCACGCCCATGGCCTTCAGGAGGCGCTGGGCCATATCCAGCCCCACATCCTGCAGCGCGTCCATCATGGGGAGGATGTCGGGCTCGTACCGACCCGCAAACGGGTTGGTCAGCACCGCGCCGATGGCACCACGCAGCAGCGGCACATCGGCCACCGGCCCGAATTCGTGCCGGATTTCCTCAAGATGGGTAAAAACGCGTCGTATCTGGATCATTCTGGAGACCTGTGCAATTCGTTAAGCAAATACTGAACCAACTTCCGATTCCACCGCTGCATTCCGGGGCCACACCGCATCCGCCAGCGCCTGAGGCGCCGAGGTCGCCACAAACTGCCCCTGACAGGCCAGCAGTGCAAACCACAGCAGGCCGCTGGACTGCAATTCTTGCGCTTTTTGCAGCCCCTGGTGCAAGGCCCGGCCCACCAGCTCTTTGGGCAAGGCAGGGACATCCACGGTGACAGGAATGGCACCCAGGTCACTGTCGTCCCGCACCTGCCACGCTGGCCTCCGGACGATTCGCGCATCGGCCACATCCACCGCGTTGGCCACGATGGTTGCCGCTGCATCGGCCTGCGCCGCCGTGCGCGCCAGCACCGTCACGCTGTCGGCAATGCCGAGCGACTGGCTGCGCCCGCGCCAGCCGCTGGTGGCCACACCGCGCACCGGCATGGCGCTGTCGATGCGGATCTGCCCATCCAGCACCAGGCCGTTGCGCAACTGTGCAGCATTCAGTGCGGCGATGTCAGCGTACACCCCCACCGTGACCGACTGGCCCGGCGCCAGGTGCAGCGCAATGTCGCCGCCGTTGTTGACCCAGGCGCGGTCTATGCCCGGCTGTTCGTAGCAGGTCAGAATCTCCTGCGCCACCGCGCCCGCCACCGCCGCCATCGATGTGATGAAACCTGCGCGATAAGGGCTGCAGGCGGCCCACATGCGGCGCGCCACCACGCCCTGCAAGGCGCAACGCTCGCTCACCGGCGCCCGCAGGCCCGGGAGTTCATTCACCAGCTCCTGCAGTAGGCCTTCAAAACGCTGCCACGCGCGCTCATGCGCCAGGGCCACGACGTCGCGCGCCCCTTCGGCATGGAGGATGAGGTCCATCGGGCCATGCTGGAAATGCCAGCGGCCGTCGGACAGGAGCTTGCGGCAAGCGTTCACGGCACGGCTCACTTAGCCCAGCAGGGGAGGACGACCCAGCGGCCAAGGGTTGGCCGCGGGCAAGGTTTGCCACACGCGCGCCTGCGGAGCACCGTCGTTGTGCCACGCGCCCCGCTCCAGTACGTCGCGCAGGCTGCGGATCTGCTCGGTGTGTCCACCCAGCGCTTCGTAGTCCGCACGGCGCATGCTGAACTCGATGGGCGCCACGATGGCGGGCGTGGGCACGGTACCAAAGCTGTTGTCGGGCATGCGCAGCACGTCGGCCATCACGGTAATACCGCCACCCGGCCACACATAGGCCGGGGCACCACCACAGGTCACATTGACCAGCGCGTTCTTGATGGAGCGGGTGAGCAGCACCGGGTTTTCGGTCACCCCTGCGCGCAGGCTGCCGCCTGCACCGCCGAGGAACAGCACGGAGGCCAGCGAGGGCTCGCAGTTTTCGCCGATGCGGTCCACGATGCGGCGCACTTCGGTGGGCATCTCGGCCTCCACCGGGTGGAGTTGCGCGTCCAGCACGTACCAGGAGGCGTGCTCTCCGGTGGTGGAGGTCATCAACAGGCGCAGCCCCGGCCAGGCGACGGATTCGTCCCAGCCCTCAATGATGGACAGCGGGTCTGCAATGTCGGTGCCGCCCCAGCCAGTGCCCGGGTTGGCCACCTGAAAGTAGCGTCCCGGCGTGGACTTGCGCCCGCGCATCTGGATTCCCGAGGGCTTCATGTCCAGGCAACGGCCCGCCTGGTGCTCGGTGAGCACGCCGGTGATGTGGTCGTCCACCACCACCACCTCATCCGCATGGCCAAAGAACTGGCGCGCAAAGATGCCGATGGCCGCCGAGCCGCAGCCCACGCGCATGCGCTGCTCGGCCACACCGTTGACGATGGGCGCGCGGCCGGCCTGGATGATGAGCTGCGAGCCACCGTCGATGGTGAACTCCACCGCCTGCTTGTTGCCCAGGGCCTGCATCATCTCGGCGGTGATGCGGCCTTCCTTCTTGGTGCCACCCGTGAGATGGTGCACGCCACCCAGCGACAGCATCTGCGAGCCGTATTCGGCCGTGGTCACATGGCCCACCACCTCGCCCTTGCAGCGCACGTTGGCCTGCTCCGAGCCGAGGAAGCGGTCGGTGTCGATCTTCACCTTGAAGCTGCAGTAGCTGAAGATGCCCTCGGTCACCACGGTGACCATGTCCACGCCATCGGTTTGGGAGCCCACGATGAAGGGCGCGGGCTTGTAGTCCGGGTAGGTGGTAGACGAGCCCACACCCGTCACAAACACCTCTTCCGACAGCAGCAGGGCGCCGTTCCATGCGGGTTCAGGAGCCACTTCGGTCCCAGCACCTTCTGCAGCCTCAGCGCGGCCCGCAAATGGCACCAGCGTGGCCTCGCCTGCCTCCAGCGTCTTGCGCAGCAACACCACCGGGTCCAGCCGCACCAGCACGCCCGCCTGGTTGGCGTAGCGGTCGCAAGCGCCTGCGCGGCCTTCGGAAATCTGGCACAGCACCGGACACGCATTGCACTCGACCTTGGCGGCGTTCATGCGCTCGTTGCGCGGCCGGGCGCGCTCCAGCACCTGCGGCAACTCTGGCGCATCCATACCCGGCAGCCCATCGGTCTTGGTGTGTTCAGTCATCGTGGCGACCCATTCATTGCATTGTTGCAAGTGCTTGTACGCGCATTGCATTTTGTGTAGCATTCACTTAACTTAAATGTTGTGAACACTACATTCGATGTCAATGTAGCGGAATCAACCAGACTCTGCAATGGTGTTTTCGCACCCCCAAAAACGGTGCACGAGGAGCCCCAAAATGACGCACGTTGTGACGGACGCATGCATTCGGTGCAAGTACACCGACTGCGTCGATGTGTGCCCGGTCGATTGCTTCAAGGAGGGGCCGGAATATCTGGTCATTGACCCAGACGAATGCATCGACTGCGCGGTGTGCATTCCGGAGTGCCCGGCCAACGCCATCTATGCCGAAGACGACCTGCCCGAAGGCATGGAAATCTTTCTGCAGTTCAACAAAAAGCTGGCGCCCACGCTCCCCACAATCACCAAAAGAAAAGCGGCTTTGCCAGATGCGGAACAATGGAGGGTTGTGAGCCACAAGCTTTCAGGCCTGAACATTGCGCTGTAGAGCGCATGGGGCCCTGCTCTTCAGCCAAATTCCTTATTTGCTTCCAACTTTTCCATCTAACGCACCATGAGCGCCTTTCTTGACGAACGCGTCCTGACGGTCCACCACTGGACGGACCGCCTTTTCTCCTTCACCACCACGCGCGACACCGCGCTGCGCTTCTCCAACGGCCATTTCACGATGATTGGCCTGCGCGGCGAAAACGGCAAACCCCTGCTGCGCGCCTACAGCATCGTGAGCCCCAACTACGAAGAGCATCTGGAGTTCCTGTCCATCAAGGTGCCCGACGGCCCGCTGACCTCGCGCCTGCAGCACATCAAGGTGGGTGACACCATCGTGGTCGGCAAAAAGCCCACGGGCACCCTGCTGATCGACTACCTGCTGCCCGCCAAACGCCTGTACATGCTCTCCACCGGCACGGGCGTGGCACCGTTCCTGAGCCTGATCCGCGACCCCGAGACGTACGAGAAGTTCGAAGAGGTCATCCTGGTGCACGGCGTGCGCGAGGTGAAGGAGCTGGCCTACCACGACTACATCACCGAAGAACTGCCCAAGCACGAGTTCCTGGGCGAGATGGTCAGCAAGCAGCTCAAGTACTACCCCACCGTGACGCGCGAGGCCTTCAAGCACCAGGGCCGCGTCACCACGATCATCGAGAACGGCCAGCTGGCGCGCGACCTGGGCCTGCCTGCGCTCAACCCCGCCGAAGACCGCGTGATGATCTGCGGCAGCCCCGAGATGCTGCGCGACCTCAAGCACATGATGGAAGAGCGCGGCTTCAATGAAGGCAACACCACGAAGCCTGGCGACTTCGTGATCGAACGCGCGTTCGCAGAGCAGTGATCCCCGGCGGGCTCCACTCCCGGGGCCCGCGCCATCCACCAGGACCCGCCATGTCTGCCACTCCCACCAAGACCCGGACCGCGTCCCCCCGCGCAGCCTCTGCCCGCAAGACGGGCGTGCGCGAGCAGGCCGCACAGACCACGCGCGACAACATCCTGAAAGCGGCGACCAAGGTGTTCGCCCGCTACGGCTACGAAGGCGGCAGCGTGGAGAAGATCTCCAAGGCCGCCAAGTCCTTCGACCGGATGATCTACTACTACTTCGGCAGCAAGGAAGGCCTGTTCATCGAGGTGCTGGAGGAAACCTACCGGCGCATGAACGATGCCGAATCCAAACTGGACCTGGACACCGCCAAACCGGTAGAGGCACTGCAGGCCGTGATCCGCTTTGTGGTGGGCTACTACCGCAAGAACCCCGAGTTCATCACGTTGCTCAACACCGAGAACCTGCACAAGGGCAAGCACATCTCCAAGTCGATGCGGGCCCGCGAATACTCATCGCCCGCCATCGAGGTAATCCGCCGCGTGCTCGAAAGCGGCCAGGCGCAGGGCCTGTTCCGCAAGGACGTGTCGGCGCGCGATGTGTACCTGCTGATCGCAGCCACGGGCTACTTCTACATGTCCAACCGGCACACGCTGTCGGCCTTTCTGGGTGAAGACCTGGAGACGCCCGACGCGCTGGCGCACTGGGAGTCGTTCGTCATCGACACCGTGCTGCGCACCGTGGCGCCCGGCCCCCACCTGCCCAAGGGCAAGGCGGCAGCAACGGCCTGAATCGACAAGAGATTGTTCCCTGCGGAGTGCCGCGTGGCGCCCCGCCCACCACCCCACGAGGAGAATCCATGGCAGAAGCAGCAGCAGGCGGCAAATCGGGCAAGGTCGTCATCCAGAACATCGGTCTTTTGTTGTCGGGCGACCTGGACCGCCCCATCCTCGACGCCGACACCATCGTGGTGAATGACGGCCTCATCGTGGCCGTGGGCCGCTACAAGGACTGCGATACCGACCACGCGAACACCGTGATCGACGCGCGCCAGACCTGTGTGGCGCCGGGCCTGATCGACAGCCACGTGCACCCGGTGTTTGGCGACTGGACGCCGCGCCAGAACCAGATCGGCTGGATCGAATCGACCATGAACGGCGGCGTGACCACCATGGTGTCGGCCGGCGAAGTGCACCTACCCGGCCGCCCCAAGGACATCGTGGGCCTCAAGGCCCTGGCCATCACCGCGCAGCGTGCGTTCGACAACTTCCGCCCTGGTGGGGTGAAGGTGATCGCGGGCGCACCGGTCATCGAAAAAGGCATGACCGAGCAGGACTTCAAGGACATGGCAGACGCGGGCGTGACGCTGCTGGGCGAAGTGGGCCTGGGCTCCGTCAAGGCGGGCTACGAGGCCAAGGAGATGGTGGCCTGGGCGCGCAAGCATGGCATCCAGAGCACCATCCACACGGGCGGCCCGTCCATTCCGGGCTCGGGCTTGATCGACAAGGACGTGGTGCTGGAGGCGGATGCCGACGTGATCGGCCACATCAACGGCGGCCACACCTCGCTGCCCTGGAAGCACGTGTGCGAGCTGTGCGAGAAGTCATCGCGCGCCATCGAGCTGGTGCACAACGGCAACGAGAGGATCGCCATCCAGGCGGCGCGCGCAGCCATCGAGCTCAAGTGCCCGCACCGCGTGATTCTGGGCACGGACGGCCCGGCGGGCTCGGGCGTGCAGCCGCTGGGCATGCTGCGCATGATTGCGCTGCTGTCGAGCTTTGCCGACATCCCCGCCGAGCTGGTGTTCTGCTTTGCCACGGGCAACACGGCGCGCATCCGCAACCTCAACTGCGGCCTGATCGAAGTGGGCCGCGCGGCGGACTTTGTGTTCATGGACCGTGCCCAGCACACCGCTGGCGCCACGCTGCTGGAGAGCGTGCAGCTGGGCGACATCCCGGGCATTGGCATGGTGATGATCGATGGCCTGGTGCGCTGCGGCCGCAGCCGCAACACGCCGCCTGCGACCGAAATCCCGGTGGTGCTGTAACCCGCCAACCATCCACCAGCAACCAACAGCGACAAAAACAAAAGCCCGCATTGGCGGGCTTTTGTTTGGAGGGAAGCGACGGTCTCAGTAGGTGTCCGACACCCGCACAGCCCCTGGCTGGGGCTGTGGCTGCGCATAGGGGTCTGCCGCCCGGGCCGAGCCGCCCTGGTCCACGCGGAAGCCCTTGCCCTGCAGCACCACGGGCGTGCCCACTGCCGTGGGTTCTGCGCGCTGGAAGTGGCGCAGCGAGCCGTCTTCCATGCGCACCGCCACCTGGTACACCGTGTGGGTGCGGGTGCGCTCTTCAACCTTGTGGCCCACGTAACCACCGCCCACTGCGCCCAGCACGGTGGCGGCGGTGCGGCCGCTGCCCTTGCCGATCTGGTTGCCCACCACGGCACCCAGCACGCCACCGGCCACAGCGCCTACGCCCGTGGCGGGCGCGGCTTGCTGAACGGCCTGGACTGATTCAACGCGGCCACAGCTGCGGCACACGGGCGCCGCCGCACGCACGGGCTGGGCCACACCCCCGGGGGCCATGCCGCCCGCCATGTCGCCCGATCGGCCTGCGCTGCCGCCCGTTTGCGGACGGTAGTTTGCTCCGCTATTCATAGCGCTCTGGGCAGATGAGACCGGCGTTTGGGCGCGTCTTTCTTCAATGATCTCGGACTCAGGCGTGCGGGGGGCCGCTGCCAGGGTGGCGGGGGCTGCCGCATCGGCTGCCGCCGGTGCCCGGTTTTGCATCACCAAGGTGGCGCCCAGGGCCAGCACGCTCACGCCCAGTGCGCCAATGGCTGCCCACATCCATTTGATTGCCGGGCCGGCGGGGGCCGCAGCAGGGATCGAAGCAGGCGGGGTGGGAGAAGAAACCGTCAGGTTCATAGTCATTTCCTTGTTCGTATCGGAGAAGTCCGCAGGGGCGGGTGTGTAAAGAAAGCGCTGTGCGCCCGCTACGGGATGGGGCCGTGGTGTTTCAACGGACCAGATGAGCGAAAGGTACACAGCGGCGGACGCTGTGGTGTGGCCGGTTTGTAAGCGGCAGTAAGCAGCGGTAAACCTCTTTTGGCAGCATTTGTGCCCAAGGTCCTGGCGCAGAGCCCCTGCTGCCCCAGCCTGATAGCGCACCGGGCGCCGTCGCGACATCGGCCTCGGCGAGGCCTGTGCCAACCCATGTGTGTTCTGGGCGCTGTTGCCAACATTTACAGCTCCTGCACCCGTGCCCGGGCGGATGCAGCCCAGCGCGCCAAGGCCGCTGGCCGGCGGGGGCCGGAATGCAAGGCATCCTCCAGCGCCTGCGCACAACTCGCAGAAAACAGCAGGATGGCCGACGAAAAGTAAATCCACATCAGCAGCACCACCAGCGAGCCCGCCGCCCCGTACGCCGACACCACAGCGGCGGTGGACAGGTACCAGGCAAGCAGCTGCTTGCCCACCGTGAACAGCGAGGCCCCCACCACGGCGCCCATCACCAGGTAGCGCAGCGACGGCTTGGGGCCCGCACCAATGCGCATGAGCCCCACAAACAGCGCCACGGCCAGCCCGAAGGCAATGGCTTCGTTGACAAGCTGCAGCAGCGGCGCCAGGGGCGCCAAAACAGGCAGGTGGCCTGCGGCCAGATGCTGCCCGGCCCAACCCGCCAGCAGGTGGATCAAGGTGGACAGTGCCAGCGACACCAGCAGCAAGAACCCCAGCGCCAGCACATAGGCCAGCCCCCGCAGCCGCAGCGACGCCATGCGCCACCACGCGGCGCGCTGGGGCGGCGTGTCATCGTCGCGGCGCCACAGCCGCTCCAGCGCAGACTGCAACTCCACAAACACCCCGGTGGCGCCCGAGACCAGCACCACAAAACCGATGACCGATGCCAGCCGCCCCTCTGAAGGCGCCTGCGCGCTGGCCAGGGCCTGGCGCACCACGTCGGCCACCTGCTGGCCCATCACCGACTGCACCTGGGCGACCAGGCTGCTCTCCAGGTAGCCGCGGTCCACCCACCAGCCCAGCACGCCCACCAGCAACAGCAGCAGGGGCGCCAGGCTCAACATGCCGTAGAACGACATGGCCGCGCTCATGCGCAGCCCGTCGGCGTCCAGCCACATCTGCGCCGCACGCCAGAACGGCTGCACCAGGCGCCACATCGGCTGCAGGGGTTGGGCCATGCGGGCAAGCCAAGGGGTGGCTGTCGCCAGGGGCGGGGAAGACTCGTTCATCCCTGCGAGCCTAGGGCCGGGGCGCGCATCCGTCCATCCGCCGTGGCCGCAAGCGGGGGTAGGCGCCATCCCACAGGCGGCGACAAAGGCGTCATCGCACAGAGTTTCAAAGGTGACAGCGGCGGTTTTACACCGGGCGGACGCGGGGCTAGCATGAAGCGCTGACCGACCAGCTTGCACGGCGGCCACCGCCGCCTTCCCTGCCCCCCTTCGCCCCACCCGGCGCGCCACGAGCCACCGGGACCCGGGATCGGGCATTCATTCACCTTCACCCTCTCTCTGCACGAAAGCGTTTTCTCCATGAGTGTCAAGCAACTCTTCGATCTCACCGGCCAGGTCGCCCTGGTCACCGGCGGCTCGCGCGGCCTGGGCCTGCAGATGGCCGAAGCCCTGGGCGAAATGGGCGCCAAACTCGCCATCACCGCACGCAAGGCCGATGAGCTGGCCGAGGCCAAAAAGCACCTGGAAGGCATGGGCTACGAGGTGCTGACGGTGGTGAACGACCTGCAAAAGACCGAGGACATCCCCGGCCTGGTGGACCAGGTGGTCGAGCGCTTTGGCACCATCGACATCCTCGTCAACAACGCGGGCGCCACCTGGGGCGCCAAGGCCGAGGACTACCCCGACGCCGCCTGGCACAAGGTGATGGACCTGAACGTGAGCGCGCCGTTCTTCCTTTCGCGCGAAGTGGGCAAGCGCTGCATGATTCCGCGCGGCAAGGGCTCGATCATCGTCACGGCCTCGGTGGCCGCGCTCAAGGGCACGCCTCCGGGCATGAACACCATTGCCTACAACACCTCCAAGGCCGCCGCGCTGCACTTTGCGCGCACGCTGGCGTCCGAATGGGGGCACTACGGCGTTCGCGTCAATGCGATCTGCCCCGGCTTTTTCCCCAGCAAGATGGCCAGCGGCCTCATCGAAAAGCTGGGCCCTGCGATGATCGAGCGCACGCCCCTGCGCCGCATTGGCGGCGAAGAGGACCTCAAGGGCGCGGTGGTGTTCCTGGCGTCCAATGCCTCGCGGCACATCACAGGTGAGTCCATCGTGGTGGATGGTGGCGCCAGCTTGATTTGAAGCCCCCCTGAGGCGCTGCGCGCCTTCCCCCCGCTCTCGCTGCGGGGCGGCCCTTGCTTGGCGTCCCTCGCCTGGGCCGCGCCAGTTGCATAGCGCAATGCCCGAATCGACCACTGAGAAGAGAGGCCCATCCCATGTCCGACCGCCACCTCGCCCACTGGCCGCCCGGCCTGCCCTGCCACCTCACGCTGCCGCAGACGCACCTGTTCCACAACGCCGAGGTGTCGGCCGCGCGCTACCCGGACAAGCCGTTTCTGGTGTTCTACGACACGCTGGTGACCTTCCGCCAGTTCCAGCAGCAGGCCGAACACATCGCGGGCTTCTTGCAGCAGGTGTGTGGCGTGAAGGCGGGCGACCGCGTTCTGCTGTACATGCAGAACAGCCCGCAGTGGATTCTGGCGTTCTACGGCATCCTGCGCGCCAACGCGGTGGTGGTGCCGGTGAACCCCATGAACCGCACCGACGAGCTGCGCCACTACGTGCACGACAGCGGCGCGACCGTGGCCTTTGTGCCGCAGGACCTGCACGCGCAGGCGCAGCCGCTGGTGGATGTGGCCGGCGGTGAAGGCAAACTCCAGCACCTGATCGTGGCCGCGTATAGCGACTACCTGCAGGTGCCCACCGACCTGCCGGTGCCCGCGTTCGTCTCCGCTCCGCGCCAAGCCATTGATGCGCCCGGCGTCGCGCTGTGGAGCGACATGCTGGCGCAGCAGCGCACCCCCGGCCCCATCACCACCGGGCCCGACGACCTTTGCGTGATGCCCTACACCTCGGGCACCACCGGCCACCCCAAGGGCTGCATGCACACGCACCGCAGCGCCATGAGCACGCTGGTGGGCGGCGTGCAGTGGTTTGCGCGCACGCAGGATTCGACCTACCTCGCGGTGCTGCCGCTGTTCCATGTCACCGGCCTGTCGGGCAGCATGAACGGGCCGCTGTTTGTGGGCGCCACCGTGGTCGTGCTGCCGCGTTGGGACCGCGATGCGGCCGCACAGCTCATCCAGCGCTACCGGGTCACCATCTGGCAGGCCATCTCGACCATGGTGGTGGACTTTCTGGCCAACCCGCGCATCGCCGACTACGACATCAGCAGCATCCAGGCCATACGCGGCGGCGGCGCAGCCATGCCCAAGGCCGTGGCCCAGCGGCTGAAGGACCTGACCGGGCTCGACTACGTGGAGGGCTACGGCATGTCCGAGACCATGGCCGCCACCCACATCAACCCGCCCCACCGTCCCAAGCCGCAGTGCCTGGGCATCCCGGTGTTCGACGTAGATGCGCGTGTGGTGGACCCGGCCACGTTCGCCGAACTGCCCCCGGGCGAGATTGGCGAGATCGTGGTGCACGGCCCGCAGGTCATGCAGGGCTACTGGAACAACCCACAGGCCACCGCCGACAGCTTTGTGACGCTGGACGGCAAGCGCTTTTTGCGCACGGGCGACCTGGCGCAGGTGGACGAGGACGGCTACTTCTTCATGGTGGACCGGCTCAAGCGCATGATCAATGCGTCGGGCTTCAAGGTCTGGCCCGCCGAGGTCGAGGCCATGATGTACGCCCACCCTGCCATCCAGGAGGTGTGTGTGATCGCCGCGCACGACGAGCGCCGGGGCGAGACGGTCAAGGCCCTGGTCGTGCTGCGCGACGCCTTCAAGGGCCAGGTGAGCGAGCAGTCCATCATCGACTGGAGCCACGAACACATGGCCGCCTACAAAAGCCCGCGCATCGTGCAGCTGGTGGACAGCCTGCCCAAGTCCGGCACGGGCAAGGTGCAGTGGCGCGAGCTGCAGGAGCAGGAGCGCAGCCGCGCGGCCGGTGCGCCCCCCTGAAGCCACCATGGAAGGCCTGCGTCATACGCTCTGTTTTTGATAGCTACTAGCGCAATGTGCACTAGCGCAACCAGCCAAAATCACCTCAAAACCCACTTCCCACTGCCATGAACCCCACTGCCCTCGCCCGCCTGCGCTCCGTGCTGCAAACCCATGTGGACCAGGGCCTGCTGCCCGGTGCCGTGGCCCTCATCCACCACCAGGGCCACACGGTGCTGCACACGGCGGTGGGCCACCAGCGCCCGACCAGCGCCGAATCGGCGGTGCCCGCCATGGCGCCGGACACGTTGTTCCGCATTTATTCCATGACCAAGCCCATCGCCTCGCTGGTGGCGATGATGCTCATGGAAGAAGGCCGCCTGCTGCTGTCGCACCCCGTGGCGCACTACCTGCCCGCGTTTGCCGGCCAGCGCGTGTACGACGAAGCCACCGGCACCACCGCCCCCGTGCAGCGCGAGGCCACGGTGCATGACCTGCTGCGCCACACCGCCGGCCTGAGCTATGCCTGGGAGGCCGGCACCGTGCCCGACGCCTACCGCGCAGCACGCGTCGGCTCGCGCCGCCACAGCAATGCGGACCTGGTCGCGGCACTGGGCCCCTTGCCCCTGGTGCACCAGCCCGGCACCCGCTGGGAATACAGCCGCGCCACCGACGTGCTGGGCGCGGTGCTGGAGGTGATCGAGGGCGAGAGCCTGGGCGCCATCCTGCAGCGCCGCGTGTTCGGCCCGCTGGGCATGCACGACACGGGCTTCTCGGTGCCCGCCGCGCAGCAGCACCGCCTGGCCGAATCCTTTGAGCGCGACCCGCAGACCGGCATCGGCATGCCACTGATCGACGTGACCGCTCCGCCCGTGTTCGAGTCGGCCGGTGGCGGGCTGGTGTCTACCGCCAGCGACTACGCGCGCTTCTTGCAGCTCATGCTGGGCCGGGGCACCGCCCCCGGGTCCGACGGCCCCAATGGCCTTGGTGCCCCCGTTCGCCTGCTGGGCCGCGCCACCGTGGACTTCATGACCGCCGACCACCTGGGCAACCTGCCCGTAGCGGGCGACATCCTGCCCACCGGCTACGGCTTTGGCCTGGGCGTGGCCGTGCGCACTGCCACCGGCCAGGCCACCCGCCCCGGATCGGCCGGGCACTACAGCTGGAGCGGCCTGGGCGGCACCTTCTTTTTTGTGGACCCTGCAGAAGACCTGTTCGCCATCCTGCTCACGCAAGCGCCCGGCCAGCTGCGGTATCTGTGCGAGCTGTATCCGGCGCTGGTGTACGCCGCACTGTGACTAGGACACCCCCCTGAGGAGCTTCGCTCCTTCACCGCCGCTCTCGCGCTGCGCGCGGGCAGGGGGACGACGCCCTCGCTGCGGGGCGGCCCTTGCTCGGCGTCCACTGGTCTGGGTCGCGCCAGTTGCTAAGGGCGTGCCGGACATGCGGTACGCAGGGGCAGGCTTACACTCGGCGTCCAGTCACGGCATGCGACACAGCCCCCCGCAGTGCGCAGCCCGTCCCCCAGACCTCTTTTTTGAACCTATGCAGATTCGCTGCGCACTGGTCGGCATGCCCGGCTCGGGCAAATCCACCGTCGGCCGGCAACTGGCCCACCGGGCGGGTGTGCCCTTCATCGACCTGGACCACCGGCTGGAACAGACCCTGGGAACCACCATCCGCAGCTTCTTCGAGGCCGAGGGCGAAGCCCGCTTCCGCGACATCGAATCCCAGGTGCTGGCCGACGTGGCCCGCCAGCCCGGCGGCATGGTTCTGTCCACCGGCGGCGGCGCCGTGCTGCGCCCCGAAAACCGCGAGGTGCTGCGCCAGTTCGGCAACGTGCTGTACCTGCGCGCCTCGCCCGAAGAAATCTTCAAGCGTGTCAAACACGACAAGACCCGCCCCCTGCTGCAAGGCGGCAACCCCATGGACAAACTGCGCGACCTCTACGCCCAGCGCGACCATCTGTACCGCGAGACCGCCCACTACGTGATCGAGACCGGGCGGCCGTCGGTGCACACGCTGGTCAACATGGTGATGATGCAGCTGGAGATGGCGGAGAGTGCGGGTGGGTCGGGGTCGCACTGAGGCGATAACGCCTTGGTCCCACCCTGATCACAGGGCACCGTGCTGAACTGCAAGTCGTCTGGCTTTGCTCAGCAGATGTTGCCCCCGATGCTTTTCCCGTCTTTCAGATCAAAGCCGAAATAGCAGCTGTAGTCGGAAGGGGAATAGCGGATGCACTGAAGTCGGTCCCGGGCTCGTACCCGCGTTTTCGGGTCGGACCCGCACTCAGTCTTCACATCGGGCCCCATGCGGTCAAACAAGTCGCGGGCCGCTTTACCCTGCACATGGAATGACACTTTGGCGTCGTGGGCTGTGGGCGCCGTTGGGTCACCCAAACCTCCAGAATAGATTGCCTTTTGCGCATTGACTGGCTTGAATTCAAATGCCCAGTTTGCTGCCATGGCGCATGCCCCCATCCACATCAGCGCTCCCATGAGCACGATTGATTTTCCCGTCCCTTTTTCCATCCCAGCCTTCCCACTCTCTTGTGAATAACGGAGCATAGCCCTCGGCAGAACGCGACATTGATGGACACGCGCTATCAATGCGGTGCGCATGGCGTGTGCAAGCGCCTGCCGGGCAGGCAGTCTCTTCCGGCATTCCATGAACGGTTTCTGTGGTCGAAGGTTTCCTATAGCGTCGTCGAAGTACGCTGAAGCGGCGCATGCAGCGCCATCAACCCCGCCACCCATTCAATGAACACCCGCACCTTGGCGCTCACGTGCCGCTGGGGTGGGTAAGCCACGTACAGCGGCATGGGCGCAAGCGTCCAGTCTTGCAGCAGGGGCACCAGCTCGCCGGTGGCCACGTGGGGGCGGGCCATGTAGTCGGGCAGCCAGAGCACGCCCAGGCCCGCCAGGCCTGCGGCCAGGTAGGCGTTGCCGTCGTCCACAGCGCAGATGTCGTGGCCCTGGGCGCGCACGTGTTCGGTGCCGCGGCGCATCTCGAAAGGCAGAGGCTGGCCGGTGCGCGCCCACAGAAAACCCACGGTGCGATGGTGAGGTCCTTCCAGCGCCTGCGGGTGCTCGGGCGTGCCTGCGCGCTGCAGGTAGCTGGGGGCGGCGTACACACGCAATTGCAGGTCGCCCACATGGCGTGCGACGAGCGCGGGGTTGGTGATCGCGCCGCCGCGCACCACGCAGTCCACGTTGTCGCCCACCATGTCCACGGGCCGGTCGCTCACGCCCATGTGCAGGAGGATGTCGGGGTAATGCGCGTGGAACGCGGGCAGCGCGGGGATGAGGACCAGGCGCGCCAGGGGGCTGGGCACATCTACCCGCAGGCGGCCCCGGGGCGCGGCGGCGGCGGTGGAAACGCTGGCGTCGGCGTCGTCCAGGTCGGCCAGCAGGCGCACCACGCGCTCGTAGTACGCAGCGCCGTCGGGCGTGACCTGCACGCGCCGGGTGGTGCGGTGCAGGAGCTTCACGCGCAGGCGGGCTTCGAGCTGCTGCACCAGCTGCGTGACGGTGGTGCGGCTCAGGTGCAGGGTGAGGGCGGCCTTGGTGAAGCTGCCGGATTCCACAACGCGGGCGAAGGCCTGCAGGGCGTCAAAACGGTCCATGGCGTGTAGTTGGTTGAGGCGCGCCGAACGGGCGACATGCCCGCCATTGTTTGGTGATCAGGAACAGTGGTGCGCAGATTAGCCTGTTTATCAGAACAACGCACGCTTCTACAGTGCCTGCATCGCAACCCTCTGCCCTGCAGAACGAAAGGATTTCCATGCCCCAACGTGATGTTGTCTTTCCCGCAGGCCGCCAGGCGCTGTACGAGCGCAACCGCTATTCGCCCGCCGTGCGGGCCAACGGTTTCCTGTTTGTGTCCGGCCAGGTGGGCAGCCGCGAAGACGGCTCGCCCGAGCCCGACCTGGCCGCGCAGGTGCGCCTGGCGTTCAGCAACCTCAATGCCGTGCTGCAGGCAGCGGGCTGCACGTTTGATGATGTGGTGGATGTGACGATGTTCGTGGTCAACCCCGAGGCGAACTTCGAGACCGTCTGGGGCGTCGTGCCCGAATTCTGGGGCGAGGCGCCCCACCCCACGCTGACGGGCATCGGGGTGACCTGGCTGTACGGCTTTCAGTTCGAGATCAAGGTGATTGCGAAGCTGCCGGAGAGCGCGGTTTGATGGCCGATTTTTGAATCAAATAGGCCGCTAGCGCTTGTTGGTCAAGCGCTAGCAGCTATTTCATTCATAGCATCACAGATTCGGCGCCAGCAGCCGCTCCAGCACCTTCTCATCCATGCCCCGGCGCTCGGCCATGTCGTGCAGCTGGTCTTCGCCGATCTTGCCGACGTTGAAGTACACCGCCTCGGGGTGGCCGATGTAGAAGCCGCTCACGCTGGCGGCGGGCGTCATGGCCAGGCTTTCGGTCAGGCCCATGCCGATCTCTTCGGCGTTCAGCACGCGGAACAGGTCGGTCTTGGCGCTGTGGTCAGGGCAGGCGGGGTAGCCAGGCGCGGGGCGGATGCCGCGGTACTTCTCGGCAATCATCTCGTCGTTGCTCAACTGCTCGCCCGCCGCGTAGCCCCACAGGTCGGTGCGCACGCGGTGGTGCAGGCATTCGGCAAAGGCTTCGGCAAGGCGGTCGGCCAGGCTCTTGAACATGATGGCGGAGTAATCGTCCAGCGCGTCGATGAAGGCTTTTTCCTTCTTCTCCACACCCAGGCCCGCTGTGACGGCGAACAGGCCTGCGTAGTCGGCAATGCCGCTCTCCTTGGGCGCCACAAAGTCGGCCAGGCAGCGGCTGGGGCGGGTCACGCCGTCGATGGTGTGCTTTTCGGCCTGTTGGCGCAGGCCATACCAGGTCATGGCCACCTCGGTGCGGGTGTCGTCGGTGTAGAACTCGATGTCGTCGCCCACGCTGTTGGCGGGCAGCAGCGCCATCACGCCGCTAGCGGTGAGCCACCGGCCTTCGATGATCTTTTTCAGCATGGCCTGGCCGTCGGCGAACACGCGCGTGGCTTCCACGCCCACAATCTCGTCCGTGAGGATCGCGGGGTACGGGCCGGCCAGGTCCCAGGTCTGGAAGAACGGGCCCCAGTCGATGTACTTGGCCAGCTCAGCCAGGTCGAAGTTCTTGAACACCCGGCGGCCCAGCGCGCGGGGTACGGCAGGCTGGTAGGCCGACCAGTCGATCGGCGTCTTGTTGGCGCGGATCTTGGCCAGGGGCCACAGGGGCGTGGCCTTTTTGTTGGCGTGCTGGGTGCGCACTTTTTCGTAGTCGGCATTCAGCTCATCCACATAGCTCTGCACGCCGTCGCCCAGCAGGCTTTGCGCCACGCTCACGCTGCGCGAGGCGTCGGGCACGTAGACCACGGGGCCTTCGTAATGCGGCGCGATCTTGACGGCGGTGTGCACGCGGCTGGTGGTGGCGCCGCCGATCAGCAGCGGGATCTTCTTGACGCGGAAGTGCTCGTCTTTCTGCATCTCGCCGGCCACGTACTGCATCTCTTCGAGGCTGGGGGTGATGAGGCCCGACAGGCCCACGATGTCCGCCCCCTCGACCTTGGCCTTGGCCAGGATCTCGTGGCAGGGGACCATCACGCCCATGTTCACCACCTCGAAGTTGTTGCACTGGAGCACGACGGTGACGATGTTCTTGCCGATGTCGTGCACGTCGCCCTTGACGGTGGCAATGACGATCTTGCCCTTGCTGCGCACGTCGCGGCCGGCCAGCTCGTCCTGGCGCTTTTCTTCCTCGATGTAGGGAATCAGGTGGGCCACGGCCTGCTTCATCACGCGCGCGCTTTTCACCACCTGCGGCAAGAACATCTTGCCCGCGCCGAACAGGTCGCCCACCACGTTCATACCATCCATGAGCGGGCCTTCGATCACATGCAGCGGGCGGCCGCCCTTGGCCAGAATCTCGCGGTAAGCCTCTTCGGTGTCTTCGGTGATGAAGTCGGTGATGCCGTGCACCAGCGCGTGCGAAAGGCGCTCGCCCACGGTCTTGGGGTGCTCGGGCGTGCCGCGCCATTCGAGCTTTTTGCTCTCGTCCTTGGCGCCGCTCTTGGCCGTCTCGGCGATCTCGACCAGGCGCTCGCCCGCGTCCGGGCGGCGGTTGAGCACCACGTCCTCCACGCGCTCGCGCAGCGTGGGCTCCAGGTCGTCGTACACGCCCACCATGCCGGCGTTGACGATGCCCATGTCCATGCCGGCCTTGATGGCGTGGTACAGGAATACGGTGTGGATGGCCTCGCGCACGGGGTCGTTGCCACGGAAGCTGAACGACACGTTGGACACACCGCCCGAGACCTTGGCGCCCGGCAGGTTCTGCTTGATCCAGCGCGTGGCTTCGATGAAATCGACCGCGTAGTTGTTGTGCTCTTCAATGCCGGTGGCCACGGCAAAGATGTTGGGGTCGAAGATGATGTCTTCGGGCGGGAAGCCCACCTCATCCACCAGCACGCGGTAGGCGCGCTCGCAGATCTCGATCTTGCGGGCGTAGGTGTCAGCCTGGCCCACCTCGTCAAACGCCATCACCACGGCGGCAGCGCCGTAGCGCTTGACGAGGCGCGCCTCGTGCTTGAACTTCTCCACGCCCTCTTTCATGCTGATGGAGTTGACGATGCCCTTGCCCTGGATGCAGCGCAGCCCGGCCTCGATCACCTCCCACTTGGAGCTATCGACCATGATGGGCACGCGGGCGATGTCGGGCTCGGACGCGATGAGTTGCAGAAACCGCACCATGGCGGCCTTGCTGTCGAGCATGGCCTCGTCCATGTTGATGTCGATGACCTGCGCGCCGTTTTCCACCTGCTGGCGCGCCACGGCCAGGGCTTCTTCGTACTGGCCGTTCAGGATCATGCGCGCAAACGCCTTGGAGCCGGTGACGTTGGTGCGCTCGCCAATGTTGACGAACAGCGTGCCCTCGCCGATGGAGACGGGCTCCAGGCCGGACAGCTTCATGGGGGGCAGGGACGGGGCAGACGCGGACATAGGACTCACCTGTGCAGGGGCAGCAGAAAAACAGGTGAGCGTCGTTGCGGTGGGGCTTGAATAGCTTGTGAAGTGCCCAAGCCTGACGGCTTCACCATGGCGGTGGGGCCGCTGCAACGCTCCTTGGGCAAGGGGCAGATTTTACCGGGTCAGCGCACCGGCAGGAACTGCAGGAAGGTGCCGCCCACAATGCCCTGCACATAGCTGATGGCCGCGCGGCGGTACTTTTCGGTGGTGAAGGCGGCCAGCAGGTCCAGCCGCGCGATGATCTTGCCGAACTCGCGCTCGAAGCTCAGGTTGCGGCCCTGGGCGCCGATCTCGTCGGCGAGCAGCAGGGGCTGGCCCTGGGCGTTGCGGCGCTGCGCCAGCAGCCACACGGCGGTCTCGACGTTGCGTGCGGCGTTGTAGAGGTGCTGGGCATCCATGCCGTCGAGCAAGAAGAACTCCGTCTTGCCGCCGTGGGCGGTGATGATCATGTCGGCCGTGGCATGGATGAAGGCCGCCACACGATCGCCCCCGAACTCGGGCGCCAGCGCCAGCGCCATGGCGGCGATGTCGCGGCGGCCCTGCAGCGGCGCCCAGGGCTGGCGCTGCAACACGGCGGCGCGCAGCTGCTCCAGCGCCTGCTCGCGGCTGGTGGCGGTGCCTTTGCGCCACTCGGCGGGGTTGCGGCGGTAGAGCTTGTCGGCCAGGCGCAGCAGGCCTTCCAGGTTCTCTTGCATGGCCAGGGTGGCCATGCGGTTGGCGTCGGACTGGGCCATTTCGGCGGCATGGGTGGGCGAGCCCTTCACCTCGCCGCGCGGCGTGGGGGCGTTGCTGGCACAGCCTGCCAATACGCAGCAGGACACCGCCACGCCAGCCCACCGGCCCGGCAATCCCCGCAGCAGCAACAACAAAAACGCCCCTCTCATGGGGCCGATTATGGGTGGCGGCTGAGCGCCCCTGCCCGCCGAAGAACGGCGGTTGACATTGGTTGAAGAAGCGGGTCTTGGACCCTTGCTACGACGCCGCCATGGCCGATGCGGGCAGGCCGAACAGGTGGTCAAACACCCAGTTGAAGACAAAGGTGTAGCCAAGGAAGAACACGATGAGCCCCAGGTCCATCACAAACGCGTGCCACAGGCTCACGCCGAACCACCAGGCAAACAGCGGCACCAGCGTGAAGACCAGGCCGCCCTCGAACCCGATGGCGTGTGCCACGCGCCGCGCCACGCTGCGCCCGCGCACGGGCTGGCGCGCCTCCCAGCGCTCGAACGCCCAGTTGAAGACGATGTTCCAGACGATGGCGATCGCCGAGGCCGCCACCGCCACCACGCTCGAATGCCCAGCGCCCTGGCCCGTGAGCAGCGCCAGGCCCATCGTGGCGGCGCCAATGGCAATCAGTTCGTACAGGGTCACATAGATCAGGCGGCGCTTGACGCCTTGCAGGCCAAAAAGAGTCGGTGTCTTGTCCATGGCCTGTACTTTATATTCGCCACACTGACACATAAAGTCAGCTTATTTCAGTTTTACTGATAGATCAAACCACCATGGCCTTCAACTCCGACAGCGTGCAGGTGTTTCTGACCGTGCTCGACCACGGCTCGTTCTCGGCCGCCGCGCGGGCGTTGTCGCGTGTGCCCTCGGCCGTGAGCATGACCATTGCCCACCTGGAGGCCGAACTGGATGTGCAGCTGTTTGACCGCAGCGGGCGCGAGCCCCGGCCCACCGCCGCCGCCCGCGCGCTGGAGCCCCAGGCCCGGCTGCTGGCGGGGCAGCTGCAGCAGCTCAACGCCCAGGCGCTGGCGCTGACCCAGGGGCTGGAGGAGCGGCTCACGCTGGCCATCGCGCCCGAGCTGCTGGCCGCGCGCTGGACGGAGGCGCTGGCGGCATTGGCGCAAGAGCACCCGCTGCTGCAGATCGAGGTGCTGGCCGCGCCGCAGGTGGATGCGCTGGCGCTGCTGCACAGCGGCCGCGCGCAGCTGGCGCTGGTGTTTGAGCGGCCCAGCATCGACGGGCGCGAGGGCTTTCAGGAAGTGGGCACCGAAACCCTGGTGGCGGTGATGGCGCCGCAGCACCCGGTGCTGGTGGCCGCCCGCGCCGCCGCCCAGGCACGGGGTGCCCCACCGGAGGGCGCCATGCTGCGCGAGGAGCACCTGACCACCACACGCCAGATCGTGGTGGCCAGCCGCGACCTGGCGCAGACCGACCCGCGCTTTGTGTTTGCCCGCCACCACTGGCGCACCGACAACCACCTGGCCGCGCTGGGCCTCATCGAAGCCGGGATGGGCTGGGGCTGGCAGCCGCGCGCGCTGGTGCAATCGCGCATCGAGGCGGGGCGGCTGGTGGAGATGCCGTTCGAGAACCTGAGCAACGGCGCCGCGCTGTGGGTGGACGTGGTGTGGTCCAAGGAGCGCCCACTGGGTCTGGGCGCTGCGCGCTTTGTGGCGCTGATGCGGGACCAGCGGGCGCTGGAGGCCGAGCTGGCGTGATTTGCAGCCTTTTCGGGCGGTAGCGCTAGTCGATCATGCCTCTGCAGCTACTGAATTCATAGCATCGCTTTTGACGGTGGGCACGGGGTAGTGCCGGCACTCGCCGTCCTCAGGCACCCACAGGCGGTGCGCCCATCCGCCATGCTGCGCCAGGGCGCGCACCTGGGCGCGGGTGGTGGGGCAATGGTCCAGGGCCTCCAGGTGGTTGACGACCACCGCGCCGGTCGTCAGCGCGGCGGCCTGCGCGACCTCGGCGGCGTCCATCAGGATGTCGGCGCCCAGGTCAAACCGGGCGCCACCGGCGGGCAGCACGGCCACATCGGGCTGCAGGTGCTGCATGCAGTCGCGCACCGGGGGCGTCAGCACGGTGTCTCCGGCCAGGTACACGCTGGGCTCGCCCGGCAGCTCCAGCAGGTAGCCGTGGCCGTGCTCCATCAAGCGCGCCACCCAGCCCCGGCCGTGGGTGCAGGCCACGGGCGTGACCTGCCCGCCCAGCGCAAACGGCTGGCGGCCCTCGCCCGCCAGCGGCTGCACCTGCAGGCCGCGCTGCGCGAGGTAGGCGGCGTCGTGCGGCATGCAGAAGACGGGAATCTGGCGCTCGCGCAAAAACTGCTTGCCCGCGCGGTCCAAGTGGTCAAAGTGCCCGCGCTGGCAATGGGTGATGAGCGCGTGGGTCACGCGCTGCAGCGCCACGTCGGCCTCGGCGGGCAAGTCCACCAGGGGGTTGCGCTGGCGTCGGGTGCCCAGGTAGCGCAGCGCGGGCAGGCTGCCCCGGGGCGCAAGCATGGGGTCCACCAGCAGGCCGACGGGGCGGCCCGCGTGCTGGAACTCCAGCAGCACGGTGGCATTGCGCAATTGGGTGATGAGCATGGGGTGCTTTCAGTGGGAGGAGGTGTTGCCATTGTTGAAAAGCAGGCCTTCCGCGAAAATGGCGCAGATTGACAATTTCTTGCGCTTTTGTGCCACCCATGGTTTCCACATCCTCCACACCCCAGCCGCCCTTGCGCGTGGCACTGCTGGTCTACCCGGGCTGCATGCCCGCCGGCCTGTTTGCGGCGGCGGACATGGCACGCGCCGCCAACCTGCGTGCGCAGAGAAGCGTGATGGACATCTGCTGGGCGGGGGTGGACCTGTCGCCCGTGCCCACCTGGCAGGGCCCCGCGCTGGCCCCCACCGTGGCGCTGCAGCAGGCTGAGGCCGATGTGGTGCTGGTGCCGGGCCTGTGGCTCTCGTCGCCTGACCAGCTGCAGGAGCCGCTGCAGCAGCTGGCCCCGGTGGTGCAGGCCTTGCGCGCACTGCCCCGGCGCACGCAGGTGTGGAGCTACTGCGCGGGCGTGGTGCTGGCGGCCGCCAGCGGGCGGCTGCGCGGCCAGGGCGCCACGGCCACCTGGTGGTTGCGCGCCGCGCTGGAGCAGCAGTTTGCGCAGGTGGACTGGCGCTTTGACGAGCCGCTGGTGGCCGGCCCCACCGCCACCACGGCCGCCGGGGCCAACGGCTATCTGCCGCTGATGCTGCACGCGCTGGCCGCCCGCCTGCCACCCCAGGCATTGAACGACCTGCAGGAGCTGCTGATGCTGCCCCGCCCCCGCACGGCGCACCCGGCATTTGCCGGGCACGATCTGATGACGCTGGCAGACGCCGACCTGCGCCGCGCCATGCTGTGGGTGCAGCGCAGCCCCGCCACCAACCTTCGACTGCCCGCGCTGGCCCAGGCGCTGGGCCTCTCGCCCCGCACACTGGCGCGGCGGGTGCAGGCCCACACGGGCCTGACGGCGGCCCTGTGGATGCGCCGCATCAAGCTGCGCCAGGCCAGCGAGGCGCTGTGCGACACGCCGCTGCCGCTCAAGCGCATCGCCGAAGACCTGGGCTTTGCCAGCGAGGCCGGACTGCACCGCGCGTTCCGCCAGGCCACGGGGCAGACGCCGCTGGCCTACCGCATGGCGCATGGGGCGCGCTGAGCGGATTCTGTGGCCCGTTTCAAGCCCCACAGGCCTCAAGCACCAGTGAATCATGCGCCAATAGCTATGATTTTGGTAGCGTCTGATTTTTGAAAGAAGAGGATACTGCGCCCGCGCCGCTGACGTACGATGGCCCATCCTGGAGCCCGCATGAACCACCCGTTTCACAGCAGCAACAAAGATGTGGCCCAGCGCTGGTCGCAATGGCAGCCGGACGCGCCGCAGCATGACGATGACAGGCGGCCCGACGGCCAGCCCGAGCGGCGCAAGGCCGGCAAACACCGCCGCACGGTGTCGCTGAAGGACTTTGACCCGTCGGCCAAACCGTTTTCGCTGGGCGACAAGCTCAGGGACAAGGCCGTGACGGAGTCCATCGCGCAGGAGCTGGACACGCTGCAGAACCTGTTCTACGCCGACAAGCGCTACAAGCTGCTGGTGATCCTGCAGGGCACCGATACATCGGGCAAGGACGGCACCATCCGGGGCGTGTTTGGCCGCATGAGCGCGCTGGGCGTGCACGCAGTGGGCTGGAGCGCCCCCACCGAGGCCGAGCGCGCCCACGACTACCTGTGGCGCATCCACCAGAAGGTGCCCGGTGCGGGCGAGATCACGGTGTTCAACCGCAGCCACTACGAAGACGTGCTGGTGCCCGCCGTCAACGGATGGATCACGCCCGAGCAGCACCACCAGCGCTTTGGGCACATCAACGACTTTGAGCGCATGCTCACGCACACCGGCACCATCGTGCTCAAGTTCATGCTGCACATCAGCGCTGACGAGCAGCGCGAGCGCCTGCAGGAGCGCCTGGACGACCCGGCCAAGCACTGGAAGTTCTCGATGAGCGACATCGAGGCCCGCAAGCAGTGGAGCCAGTACCAGAAGGCCTACGAAATGCTACTGGCCGCCACGCACACGCCCTGGGCGCCGTGGACCATCGTGCCTGCCAACTCCAAGACCCACCGCAACCTGATGATCGCCACGCTGGTGCGCGAGGTGCTCACCAGCCTGGACCTGCGCTACCCGCCGGGCGACCCTGCGCTGCAGAAGATCCGCATCGAATAGGCCCCGCCCCACAGCGGACACGGCGGCGCGCGGTGTGGACAAACACTGCGCGTGTCGTCACTGGCCCGGCGGGCATTCGGGGATGCGGCCCCAGGCGTCGCCGCAGAAGTTCTGCCGCGTGCGGGTGAGGCAGCTTGCGCGCGACAGCTCGTTGCTCATGGCGGCGCACTGCGCCAGCGCGCCGCGCAGGCGGGCCAGGCTGTCGCCCGGCGACGGCACGGGTGCTGTGGGGGGCGGCCAGGGTGCGTCGTCGGCTGGTGCCGCCGTGCGCGGCTTGCTGGTGGCGGGCAACGATGCCGCGTCGGCCACGCGGGGCACGGTGACGGGGGTGAACGGCGGTGCAGAGGCTGCCGCTGCGGCTGCGGGCGAGGGGGCGGCAGTGGCGCTGTCTGGTGCAGATGCAGTGGCCGCCGGGCGTGCGCGTTGGGATTCGATGATTTCTTCCACCGGCTCGGGGCGCGCGGGTGCGGACTCGGCAATGGCCGGGATGCTGGGCGCGGCCGCTGGCGCGGCGACAGCCGGGGCGTGCTGCGCGGGCGGCGCAGCATTGGGTCGCCCCAGCAGGTACCAGGCTGCGGCGCCCGCCACGGCCAGCACAGCCACGGCGGCGCCTGCGTAGGCCATGGGTCGCTGGCGCGGCGGGGTGCCGGTGGGGTGCTCATCGTCATCGAACACAAATTCCATCGGCGCCGGGGCGGCGGGGGGCGCCTCTGCCTCCAGCGGGTGGGCGCACTTCACGCACCAGCGCGCCGTCGGGTGGTTGGGCGCCTGGCATTGCGGGCAGGGGGTCTGGGTCACGCTCATGATTTCCCTCTCTTTTTTTTCGTGGCCCCCGCTTTCTGGGGGACCTGGCGCAGCGCCCGGTGCTGCGCCGGGCTGGCTGAGTCTAGGGGCAACCGGTGCCGGGCAAGGGCCGGAGCCAGCGGCCACTATCGCGCCCGCGCATTGCCGCACCGCAGCATGGAATGCGTCTTTGCCGAACTATGCGTCAAATGCATAACCCACAAACACACCGGCCTTGGACAGTGCCCCAGCCCAAGCATAAGCTTCGCAGCCTGAACTGATCCCACAAGGAAATTCACCATGTCAAACCCTGTCGGCGCCCCCGCCGCACAATCCCACCCCCTGCCCTCGTACCTGCAGGCCGACCACCTCGGCCCCTGGGGCAACTACCTGCAGCAGGTGGACCGCGTCACCCCTTACCTGGGCAACCTGGCGCGCTGGGTGGAAACGCTCAAGCGTCCCAAGCGCATCCTGATCGTGGATGTGCCGATCGAGCTGGACAACGGCACCATCGCCCACTACGAAGGCTACCGCGTGCAGCACAACCTGAGCCGGGGCCCCGGCAAGGGTGGCGTGCGCTTTCACCAGGACGTGACGCTCTCGGAAGTGATGGCCCTGTCGGCCTGGATGTCGGTGAAAAACGCGGCGGTGAACGTGCCTTACGGCGGTGCCAAGGGCGGTATCCGCGTGGACCCTAAGAAGCTGTCGATGGGTGAGCTGGAGCGCCTGACGCGCCGCTACACCAGCGAAATCGGCCTGCTGATCGGCCCGTCCAAGGACATCCCCGCACCCGACGTGAACACCAACGGCCAGGTCATGGCCTGGATGATGGACACGTACTCGATGAACGTGGGCGCCACCGCCACCGGCGTGGTCACCGGTAAGCCTGTGGACCTGGGCGGCTCGCTGGGCCGTGTGGAAGCCACCGGCCGCGGCGTGTTCACCGTGGGTGTGGAAGCCGCCAAGCTGACCGGCCTGGCGCTGGACGGCGCCCGTGTGGCCGTGCAGGGCTTCGGCAACGTGGGGGGCATTGCCGCCAAGCTGTTTGCCGAAGCCGGTGCCAAGGTGGTGGCTGTGCAGGACCACACCGGCACCATCTTCAACAGCAAGGGCGTGGACGTGCCAGCACTGCTGGCCCACGTGAAGACCCGTGGCGGCGTGGGCGGCTTTGCTGGCGCCGAAGTGATGAAGGCCGAAGAGTTCTGGGGCGTGGATTGCGAGATCCTGATCCCTGCCGCACTGGAAGGCCAGATCACCAAGGACAACGCGGGCCAGATCAAGGCCAAGCTGGTGATCGAAGGTGCCAACGGCCCCACGACCACCGAAGCCGACGACATCCTGAACGACAAGGGCGTGCTGGTGCTGCCCGACGTGATCGCCAACGCCGGTGGCGTGACGGTGAGCTACTTTGAATGGGTGCAGGACTTCTCCAGCTTCTTCTGGAGCGAGGACGAGATCAACGCCCGCCTGGTGCGCATCATGCAAGAGGCCTTTGCGGGCATCTGGCAAGTGGCGCAAGAGCACAAGGTGAGCCTGCGCACCGCCACCTTCATCGTGGCCTGCCAGCGCATCCTGCACGCCCGCGAAATGCGCGGTCTGTATCCATAAGCCCTCGCCGCCCACCCCCTCGGCCTCGCCCCTTACCCGGGGGAGGCCGTCAGACCACCGCCAGCCGCTGCGATCCAGCCCTGGCGGTTTTTCTTTGCCCTTACCCCGCCCAACCCCCTGCGGCTGTTGCGCCATGGCGACGCGACCATGCCATGCGCCAGCCGTTCAAGAGGCCAAAACGACCGCGCAGCGGCCTCAGAAACCAAAAGATACGTACACATACAAATGGTGATCTTTGCCCCGGACCTTGCGTGAAAAACTGCCTGGACTTCGCATTCACGCCGTCTTCGGGAGATTCCGGTGGCCCTTCCATCCCTGCGCAGCCTGCTGGCGCGCTTTCTGCTCAGCCGCCTGCGCACCGCGCGCTCCGTGGCCCGCCTGGCGTACCGCCTGCACCCCCACAAACCTGCGCTGATCGACCGGCGCGGCACCCTCACCTACGCGCAGCTGCAAGACCGCGTGTACCGCCTGCAGGCATGGATGCAGGCCCAGGGCGTGAAGAAGGGCGACGTGGTCTTCACCTGGCTGCCCGAAACCGGCGAGCAGTACGAAACCCGGCTGGCCACGTTCGAGAATGGCACCATCTTTGCCAGCTTTCACAAGCACCTGCCGGCCGATGCGGCGCTCACCACCATGGGCCGCGTCAAGCCCACGGTGTTCATCCACGACCCGCTGCTGAGCACGCCCATCCTGCAGGCCGTGCGCGAGCAACTGCCTGGCCTGCGCATGCTGGCGCTGGGCGACGAATACGAGCGCGCCCTGGCGCAGCAGACCCCGTCGGCCGGCACGGCCGATGTACACGAGGACGATGTGTTCGCGTTGCACATGACCTCGGGCACCACGGGCCTGCCCAAGTCCATCGGCTACAGCAACCGCAAGTACCTGGACAGCGTGCGCCTGATCTCGCGCGCCATTGACTTCAAGCCGCCCGCCGACGGGCCGGACGTGAACATGCTGGGCCTGCCGCTCACCGGCCCGGGCTCGGGCCTGGTGCTGCCCACGCTGCTGGCGGGTGCGGCGCTGGTCATGCCCGAGGACTTCCGCGCCACCACGCTGGCTGGGCTGATCCAGAAGCACCGCGTGTCGCGCGCTTTCCTGTCGCCCTCGGCCATCATCGACCTGCTGGACGAGCCCACGCTGGGCCAGTACGACCTGTCGTCGCTGACCCATGTGCCGTACGGCTCGGAGATGATGCCCGCGCCCAAGATTGCGGAGGCCATCCGCCGCTTTGGGCCCATCTTTCAGCAGGGCTACGGCTGCCTGGAGGCCCTGCCCCCCATCACCTGGCTGCTGCCCCACGAGCACGTGGACGCGCAGGGCCAACCACTGGGCAACGACATCCTCTCCACCGTGGGCCGTGTGATGCCGGGTGTGGACGTGGTCATCCGCGACGAACACTTTGTGCCGCTGCCCCTGGGCCAGATGGGCCTGATCACCGTGCAGACGCCGGTGCGGTTTGACGGATACTGGCTGGACCCGGAAAAGACCAGCGAAACTCTGCGCGACGGCTGGGTGGTGATGGGAGACCTGGGCTACTTCGACGCCGCCGGCTACCTGCATGTGCTGGGTCGCAGCGCAGACCGCGTGGTGCGCAATGGCCAGGCGCTGAACCCGCGCGAGATCGAAGAAGTGGCGCACTGCCACCCGGCCGTCAAGGAGGCCTGCCTGGTGCAGCACGGCCCCGCCGCCGTGCTGGTGGCCAGCCTGCGGCAAAACTGGCGCAACGACCGGGGCACCCAGGCCCTGGAGCACGACCTGGCGGAGTTTCTGATGCAGCACCTGCCGCCCGAAATGAGGCCCGACGATGTGCGCCTGGTCACCGAGATTCCGCGCAGCTTCCTCAACAAGATGCTGCGACGCGAGGTGCGCCTGATGCTGGAGGCGATGCCGCCGCGCAGCGGTGCGGCGCACACGGCACGCGCAGAGCCTGTGGCGGGCCCGATGGGGACGGCGCCCCAACCTGAAGTCATGGCCTCCGCACACCCATGACAGCGCCCATGAACATGCAGCCCACCCCACAGATCCGGCTGAGCCTGGGTACCAAACTCGGCTACGCCGTAGGCAATGTCGGCCTGCAGATGCTGATTGCGGCCATGAGCTTCCTGCTCATGATCTTCTACACCGACGTGGCCCTGGTGCCCCCCGCCGTGGCCGGTGCGGCGCTGCTGGTGGGCAAGGTGTGGGACACCATCAACGACCCGTTGTTTGGCTGGCTGACCGACCGCACGCGCTCTCGCCATGGCCGCCACCGCGTGTACCTGATCTACGGCGCCCTGCCCCTGGCGGTGGTGGCTGCCGCCGTGTGGATGGTGCCGCCGGGCCTGAGCCCCTGGGCAGCGTTTGTGTGGATCGCCGTCACCTACACCTTGTTCGACACCGTGATGACGCTGGTGCAGCTGCCCTACCAGGCCATGGCCGCCAACATGACGCAGGACTACGACGAGCGCACCAGCCTCACGGCTTTTGCATCCATGGGTGCCCTGCTGGGGTTTTTTGCGGGCAGCGTGTTCATGCCCCTGCTGGTACGGGCCGCGCCCGATGCACGCACGGGCTACGCACTGGCCGGCGCCTGTTTCGGGCTGGCCGCCGGGGTCGCTGTGGCCGTGGTGGCCTGGCGCGTGCGCGAGCCCGCCACCACCGGCGACTTATCGCCTACGGCCCCAAACCCTCCAGCAGCCACACCCGGCTGGACATCGGTACGCAGTACCCTGCTGGCCACGCTGCGCAACCGCCCGTTTGTGATGCTGGTGAGCGCAGCCGGGCTGGTGCGCCTGGGCCTCACGCTGGTGCAGGCCTCGCTCGCGTATTTCGTCATCTACCAGTTGCAGGGCGACAAGGGCGACCTGCCGCGCTTCATGGGCATCCTGCTTGCGGTGGTGGGCATCTCGCTGTTCGTGTGGAAGCGCGTGGTGGACCGCTGGGAGAAGAACCTGGCCTACATCCTCGGGCTGGTGTTCTGCTGCGCGGGGCTGGTAGCGCTGTACTGGGTGGGCCCAGGCCAGCAGGCCCTGGTGACGGGCATTCTGGTGGTGGTGGGCATTGGCATGGGTGCGCACTGGATCGTGCCGTTTGCCATGGTGCCCGACACCATCGACCACGGTCACATGCAGGCGGGCGAGCGCCAGACCGGCATGTACTACGGCCTGTATGGCCTGGTCGACAAGCTGGCTCGCACCCTGGCCACGGTGCTGGTGGCCGGCATGCTGGAGCTGACCGGTTATGTGCCCAACGTAGCCCAGTCTGCCCAGGCGCTGCAAGGCATCACGGCCATGACGGGCCTGCTGCCGGCGCTGTGCCTGGTGCTGGCCATTCCGCTGCTGCTGGCCTACCCCATCACCCGCGCCCGCCATGCAGACCTGGTGCGTAGCGTGGGCGCTGCCGTCATGGCGGAGGCGGCCAGCACGACCGCAGTGGCCGCAGTGGTAGCAACCCCTGCACGCCAGAGCGAACACACCAACCGCCCTGCGTGGGCGCCCTCCCGCACGCTGCCCAGTGGTGGGCACGACTTCGCACACAGCCGCTAGGGATCCTCTGCACGAATCGAGCGGCAAGTGGGCACTGCGGATCGGGAGGGGCTGCAAGGCGCAAAACGCAGCAATAGCCGTAGCTATTGCGAGGATTTGCAACGCCGCAGACCGCCCGAGGCCGCAGATGCACACGGCGCGGTGACTCGTGCAGAGGGTCCTCAGAGAGTTAGAGAGCCTCCGGATGCGCCCTCAGGCAGACGGCGCTGGCCCCACGGGCTCGGGCGGTAGCACACCGCGCATCGCGAGGCAGAAGGGCTGCACGCACTCGGCCCGCGCGGCGTAAGGGCAGCCCACGGTTTCGCACAGGCCCGAATCCCCGTTGCGCCCGCGCGCGTCCTCACGCGGCACCTGGCCGCTGGCCTGCAGCACGGCCAATTGGGTCCAAGGGTCCAGTCGGCCGGTGGCCTGCTGCAGCATGTCGCGGCCATATACGGTGGCAGCCAGTTGCGGTTGCAGGTCCAGCACCAGCAGCGCGCTGGTGCGCGGCGCGGCAGCATCCATGCCTTGCAACACCAAGGCCATCACCCCCGATTGCAACGCCTGGCCCCCGCCCGCAAAAGGCACCTGCAGCGCACCACCCGCAGCGCTGGCGCCCACGCCCAGGCTTGCGCCAGCTGGCACCGCCGCCGCGCCCGCAGCGGCGGGCGGCGCCTGGGCCGCCAGCCAGGGCACCGGGGCACGCAAGGTGAGCGCCAGCCCACGCGGCCCCTCAGGCGTCGCCACCACACCCTGGCGCACCAGCCAGGTTTGCAGCGGCGGCTGGTCGGCATCCAGCGCACCACTCTCCAGCGCCTGCGCCATGCCGATGGGC
The DNA here is from genome assembly GCF_049331375.1 of Acidovorax sp. M14. NCBI lineage: Bacteria > Pseudomonadati > Pseudomonadota > Betaproteobacteria > Burkholderiales > Comamonadaceae > Acidovorax > Acidovorax sp. M14. The sequence goes on along the minus strand of NZ_CP186263.1, from coordinate 200,517 downwards.
CAGGGCTGCGCGGCCACCACGCGCTGCGGCACCCCGGCCTGCGCGGTGACCTGTGCCACCAGGGCACTCACCATCCGCAGCAGCGGTGCGCTGAGGCCCGACGCAGGCCAGGCGGTACCGCCCGTGGCGGACGCTGCGGACGCCGATGCATTGGCTGGCGCAGCCGTGGGGGCACCACGCGGCAGCAGCGCCGACGCCCCCGCTGACGCAGCCCGCCCGGCGCCCTCGCCCCTTGCGCCCGGCCAATTGCCATCGGCCCCACCCGCCCGGCGCGGATCAAAGCCCGCCGCCAACTGCTCGCGTGCCTGGGGCGAGATGCTGGCCTGGTCTGCCGGTGTAGGCAGCGGCCCGCCGGGCGGGCTGGGTGAGGTGACCGAGGGCGGCGGGGCGCTGAGGTCTGCCGTGTGCAACAGCGCGGGGGCGGTAGGTGCAGCGGGTTTGGGCTTGTCCAGCCCCAGCAACGCCGTCTGCCGCTGCAACGCCGCCTCGGCCAGAAACTGGGCCACGGGCGGCAATGCCGTGCGGGACGGATCGATAGGGAGGGTCATGCCGGGCTGCCTGGGGAAGGGATGCCCGATTCTGTAGTGATTCGCGCGGCGTGAACAGGCCGTGGTGCGAGCAGGCCTGCCAAGCGCATCAGCTATCAACTACATAGCAAAGGGTGCAATAAAGTCCAGCGCTACCGGAATTTTTTGCCCACAATTCGGCTCCGCCGCCTGCCGTGCAACCCCTCGGCGCGCAACCACAGCCCCACCATGCCGCCGCACATCACTGCCCGCCCCCACGTTGTTGATCGCCACCCCACGCCCCACACAGGCGTTGCGGCCGCCCTGCTGACGGCCGTGCTGGGCTTCCTGCTGATCAGTGTGTGGATGTATGCGCCGCAATGGGAACGCGCCTTCCGCTCGGACGGCTCGCCGGTGTCGTGGCTGTCGAGTGCGCTGCTGCTGGCGCTCAGCATCACGGCCCTGCGGATGGTGGGGGACCGCGCCCTGCCCCGGCGGCTGGGCGCCTGGCTGGCACTTGCGTTTTTTGTGCTGGCACTGGACGAGCAGTTCATGCTGCATGAGCTGTGGAAGTTCCGCTGCCAGGAATGGACCGACGCCTGCCGCTGGGCCCCCGTGCGCGAAGCCCCCATGCTCGCCGTGGCGGTCGTGGGCCTGTTCACCGTGGCCTGGCTGCACCGCGCCTTGTGGCACACCGGTACCCGCGCGCTGCTGTGGGCGGGCCTGGCCGTAGGCTGGCTGGCGATTGGCGTGGACCAATGGCCCGAGGTGCAAGCCCGTGGGCCCAGCCTGCCCGAGCTGCCATCGCTGCTGGCCACGCTGGAAGAGGGACTAGAGGTGGTGGCCGAAGCGCTGGTGTTAGGGGCGTTGTTGCGGCAACCAGGTCAAAGAGGATGAGTGGATTCGCAATGATTTGTGCGAGCGGACTTTGAACACGTTCCTTGTGGCACGGCCACGAAGCGACAGAGATCAGCCCCCAGCGCACGCAAAGCTTGCGCGGCCAGCCGAGACATTCGAACATGCGAAGTGACCTGTTCAGCGCCCTCTGATCAAGCTGCATTACAACACCATGCGAACCCGCCACGCAGCCCAAGCCTTTCTGCTCTGCGCCACCCTCAGCTTGTGCATAGCCGCCCAAGCTCAGCCCGCACCCAATGACCCTACCGGGCGCTGCAGCCAGACCATCGTCCAGCAACTGGCACGGCACTTTGGCCTGAAGCACTTTGCCTATCCCGCCGACGGCATGTACCCCAGCGGGGAAAACGGCGGGCTCATTGTGGCGGGCGTGTGCAAGGAGTGGCCTGCAGACCCATCCAAAGTGCTCGCGGCATTTGCCTACGATGCGGGTTCCCAGTATGAAAAGCAGCTGCTGCTGGCCGTCATCGATCATCCGGGGCGCATCGCGGCGTCCTACAAGGGCGTGATTCCGGAAGACGCGGCGTCTGAGGTCTCAGCCTCCTCGCTGAGCCTGGACACAGCGCGCTACCAACTCTCCGGCACCGTCCGCGCTTTCGGGGTGCGCCTGCAAACCTTCCGCGACCGCTGCACCTACGAAGGCGGCTTTGACGATGAACTGACGCTCTTCGTCATCGCAGACAAAACCCTGCGCCCCGTGTTGACGGAAACCATGCGGCACTGGACCTACGGCAGCGGCAACCGCTGCGGGGGCGAAGAGGCCCCACGCACCGAAACCAACATCATGATCTCGGTAGCACCCACGGCCTCGCACGGCTTTGCCGACCTGCGCTTGACGGCCCACCGCAGCGACAAGAAAAAGTCCCTCAGCGCCACTGTCTCTTACGACGGCGAGCGCTACGAGCTCAAGCACTGGAAGCGGGCTTTCCAGGCCTGGGTGGAGTGACGCGACGGCGGCACTCCCCTCACCACAGCTCCGGTCACTTTCCCCACAGGTTCAGCCATTCATGCCACGCATCCCACACGCCCTGCCCTTCATCACCGGTCTGCTCACCTTGCTGAGCACGGCGATGCCCCCAGCCCACGCACAGCCTGCCACCTACGCCCGCCCCGAGGTAGCCGTTGCCGCGCTGTTTCCGCAGCAGACCTTTGTGGAATGGACCTCCACCACCGGCGACTGGAACAGAGACGGCGTGCCGGACATCGCCCTGCTCCTCAACGAAGTCAACGGCCCCTCGGACCGGCCCATGGAAATCCGCCTTGTGGTTCTGGCGGGAACGCCGGGCGGCCAGTACACGCCCCTGTCCACCTCCGCCAGCTACTGCCGTGCCCAGAAGTTCTTCCGCCTGGAGGCCAAGGGCGCATCGCTGTGGGTCACAGCGGTGGACAAGGCGGAGGGGGACGACCTGGGATCCACCACCCTGCAATTCCGCTTCAACCCGCGGCGCGGCGACTTTGAGCTGATCGGCAAAGAGACTGTCTGGACTTCAGGCAAGGACGGTGGCCGCAGCAGCGTCAATTACCTGAGCGGCAAGTTCATTACTTCTGAGCGAGTCAAGGGACGGCTCAAGGCCAGCCAGGAAAAGCGCTTTGCGGTGCCTGCGCTGGCGGTGTTGAAGGGGTTTGACTGCGATGTCTACGAGGATGGGACGCTTTGAGGGAGGCTGCCCTGCCGGGTTGAGCGACCCGTCACCCCACGGCAAATTTCCGAGGCGGCTTTGGGTCCGAAGTGGCCGGTCAATCCAGTCTCCCAAAGCTGTCATTGATTCAAAACATTGAACCTTGAACGCCATCTACGTTGCGCGGCAGAGAAGTTACAAATCTGCGATTCGTGAAACGAGGTGTATCTAACCGCTCAAACATTGGTGCCATGAATACCATCCTCTGGCCTTTGCCTTCGTTCTGACGGTGGGGTCTGTTGCTTGAGGAACCGATGGAATCCCGCACCTTATTACCCCTCCGCTGGGACCGTATCGCAGCGTGTGCCGCCATCCTGGGTGTCCAGGGCTACGTAGTCTCAGCCGCCTGGGCGCAGACCCTTAGTGTGGCCTTGCCCACGCCCACGATTACTGGCCTCTGGGTGGCAGCGGCACCCAGTCGCTTACCTTGAACAACGCCAGCGCCGCAACGTTGGGCTACCGTGTTGGGGCGTCGGGGACGGTACTGATGCCTTTTTACGAGGCCGACAGCCAGGGGGTCGGGGGGGGGCTTCGTTCAACGATATACACAGACCCCGCTACTGCGGGGTCACAAGCCCAGCTGGCAGCCGATAATTTTTCACTGGCGTCGAGCACATCGGTTGCGTCGATCGTTTTTCAGAGCTTTGTGGTGAGCTCGCAGCCTCTGGATGTCGCTGCGCAGACACTCACGTTCAGCGTGTACCCGGACGCAGGTGGCGTGCCTGCTGGCAATCCCCACAATCAGCCAGGTCCAGCGATCTGGAGCTTCACCACGTTGCCTACAGGGCCAGGTGTCTCGTTCGTCACCGGGGGATCTCCTTCGGTAACCCGTACAGAGCTCAATCTGGCTGCTGCTGGGCAGGCTCTGACGCTCGCTCCTGGCAACTATTGGCTAGTGGTCAACACTGTTGGAACCTTTGCGAATCGCATTGCTTGGTACGGTTCGGGGCGTGGCACTGGAGGCTTTGCCAGTTTGACCGTCAGCTCTACGGGAACCGGTAGTTGGCAACCGAACAACGGATTCCCCGGGCTGGCCATGCGTCTGAACCAGTCCGAAAACTGTGGTGCGGCCTGGCTTGCAGCCACATCAGGAGATTCCGGCACTGCTCCGGCCAACGGAAGCGCAACAGTGCAGCTGACCGCCAGTGCTGGAGCCTTGACCCCCGGCACCTACACCACCGACATCTGCGTGGCTAGCGGACCCGACGGACAGCGCAGTCTTCAGCGTGTGTCGATTACCATGGTCGTGTACGACCCTGAGAATGCCCGCAAAATCCCTACCCTCTCGAACATTGCGCTGGGCGTGTTGGGCCTGCTTATGGCCGCGTTAGGTGTCATTGCGAGACGCCGGCCCCCTCAGCGGCGCCGATAGCATTGACGCAAGAGCGCACAGCCAAGTGTGTAGCCCTTGAAAGGATTTCCCCCGTATACAAGCGGAAAATGCAGGGAAAGTGCATTTGTTCATGACGGCAGGTTCGCACTTGAAGGTCTGCTTCTGGCCGATAGCCGCCGACCACGCAGTCACGTGCACTCCTGATCCACCCAATACCCCGCCGGAAACCACTGGCCGTTGATATTGAGGTACCAGCGCCATTCAAAGATGGGCTCAAAGCTCATGCCGCCCGGCGAGGGGGTGTCGATGCGCAGGATGTCGGCCACGCCGTCGTGGTCCACGTCAATTTGGTGCACAAGCACTGCGGTGTTCTTGCGTTGCGGCTTGGGCCGCTCGGGCGGCTCTGCAGGGATCATCCAGCTGGTGGCGTAGCGCCTGGAGCGCACCTTCACCGCATCGGGCGGCAGCTTGCCGGGCACCACCAGGCGCACCAGCACTTCAGCGGAATCTGACACCTTGGCATAGCCGCGCACGGCAGTGGTCTCGTCGTTGCGCGGGTCGTCAAAGCCCTTGCCCGGGTAGTGGCCACCGCAATAGTGGTCGGCGTTGCTGATGTCCCAATACCGCCGGCCCAAGGTGCGGGCGCCCACTAGGCCCTGGTGCGTGATGGCGTACAGCGTGAGCGCTGGGGCAAAGGCCAGATCGGCACCGCCCACGTCCCAAAAACCCGTCACGAATTCGATCTCCGGGCCGCTGTGGCGGTTGAAGCTGCCGTAGGGTTCCTTGGTGGGGATGACGCTGATGCGCGTGCCCGCCACGGCTGCCAGGCCATCGGCCTCGGTCTCGTGCAGCAGCGCCACACTGGCGTGGCTGCGGAAGTACGACGGGGCAATGGCAGGCAGCGTGGGCAGTGCGGCCAGGGGCGCCACGGCCGGGATGTGGTCCACGGCACGGGTGGCCAGTTTCACACCGTCCAGCGGGTTGACAGGGCGGCCCCGGTCAATCTCTTGCTCGGGCCGCAGCAACACGCCGCCGCGCATGAGCTTTTTGGCAGCCTCCCATTCGGGGCGCAGGGGGTACTGCACGGGCATCTCCGGCGTATGGCTTTTGGCCAGCGCGGGCAGTTGCAAGGCAGCCGGGCGCGGCAGGGCGTTGCCGTAAGCCCGCATGCGGTTGGCCGACGGCGCCACCCAGAAGGCGCGAGCAGCATCCTTGCCCGCCTGCGCCAGGGTCAGGGGCTGGTCGGCCAGCAGGTTGCAGGCGATGTGGGCTTGCACCGGCTCTGGCAAGGGCGGGCCCAGCCGCGCATCGCCTGCGTAGAGCACGGCGCACCAGCCATCACGCTCGGTGAGCTGCTGCAGCACGGTGTTGGCAGGCACCTGGGCCACGATGCGGGCTGAGGACTGGGCCGACTCGCGCAGGTTGACCCAGGAGCCTTGCACGTAGCGCTGCTTAGCCGGGGCAACGGTGGGGGCGACGGTGGGAGCCTGGGCGCTGGCACCGCCGGACAAAGCCACACCAAGCACAGCAGCCGCAACCACCCGGCGGGGGCTGCATTCAAAAAGTGTTGTCATGCGGGAACCCCCGGGGCGTTCTCAAAAAAATCAGGCGGCCAAGGCAGGCTCTGGCTGGGCTGTGGATGGTTGCGACTCGATCACCCGCGCCAGCAGCGCACCGCTGTAGCGCGCAGGCAGCGGAATCCACACGCGCACCGGGCTGCCCTGGGCGACCTGCACGGGCTGGCCTTCCACGTTGCGCATTTCCTGCAGGCGCACGGTGGTGTTGCCGCTGGGGTGCACCACTTCGATCAGGTCGCCCACGGCAAAGTGGTTCTTGGTTTCCACAAGCACCCAGTCTCCCGACAGGCCCGCTTCGGCCAGGCCCTCGGTGCCCAGTACCTCACCCACGTACTGGCTGCGCTGCGTGACGGAGTGGCCGCTGATGTAGTTCTGGTAGTCGTTGCTGGGGCGGCGCTCCAGCAGGCCGCCGGTGTAGCCGCGGTTGGAAAGGCCTTCCAGCTCGATGAGCAGCTCGGGGTTGAACGGGCGGCCTGCCACGGCGTCGTCGATGGCGCGGCGGTACACCTGGGCAGTGCGGGCCACGTAGTACAGGCTCTTGGTACGGCCCTCGATCTTGAGCGAATCCACGCCGATCTGCGTCAGGCGCGCCACATGCTCCACCGCGCGCAGGTCCTTGCTGTTCATGATGTAGGTGCCGTGCTCGTCTTCCATGATGGGCATGAGCTGGCCGGGGCGGCCTGCTTCTTCGATCAGGTACACCTTGTCGGCCTTGGGGTGGCGCTGGCCGCTGCCGGTGGTGGAGAACGATTGCTCGGCCTTTTGCTGCGCGGCCTCGAAGTTGAAATCGCCTTCCATCTTCTGCGCAATGGCTTCGCCCGTGGTGGGGTCGATGTCGGCGTCGTGCGTGGCGTAATTCCAGCGGCAGGCGTTGGTGCAGGTGCCCTGGTTGGGGTCGCGGTGGTTGAAGTAGCCGCTGAGCAGGCAGCGGCCCGAGTACGCAATGCACAGCGCGCCGTGCACGAACACTTCCAGCTCCATGTCGGGGCATTCCTGGCGGATTTTTTCGATCTCATCCAGGGCAAGCTCGCGCGAGAGGATGATGCGAGACACACCCATCTTCTGCCAGAACTTCACCGTGGCCCAGTTAGTGGTGTTGGCCTGCACGGACAGGTGGATCTCCGTCTCCGGCCACTTCTCCTTGACCATCATGATGAGGCCTGGGTCGGCCATGATGAGCGCGTCAGGCTTGCAGTCGATCACGGGCTCGATGTCGCGCAGGTAGGTGCGGATCTTGTCGTTGTGCGCAATCAGGTTGCTGGTCACAAAGAACTTCTTGCCGCGTGCGTGGGCCTCGTCAATGCCCTGGCGGATCTGCTCCAGGCGGAACTCGTTGTTGCGCGCGCGCAGCGAGTAGCGCGGCTGCCCGGCGTACACCGCGTCGGCACCAAAGTCGTAGGCGGCGCGCATTTTATCGAGCGAGCCAGCGGGCAGGAGCAGTTCGGGGGCTTTGAGGGTGGTCATGGGGTGGCCCAATCTAAAAATCGTCAGAGGTCAGGTTCAGCGGGGCATCAGCGGCAGGCCGCCCAGCATGCCCACGGCCTGCGCAGGAAGGTCTTCGGCATCAAACGCCTTGTCGCCATCGGCGTCCTGCACACCGTTGGGCACCAGGCCCTTGAAGTCGAACTGGCGCGGGTCCATGAAGTGCGAGGGCACCAGGTTGCGCAGCGCCACGGCCATGTTCTCGATGCGGCCGGGGTAGAGCTGTTGCCAGTCGCGCAGCATCTGGCCGATCTGCTTGCGCTGCAGGTTCTCCTGGCTGCCGCACAGGGTGCAGGGGATGATGGGGAACTGGCGGTGCTCGGCCCAGCGTGTGAGGTCGTCCTCGGCCACATAGGCCAGCGGGCGGATGATGAGGTGGTCGCCCCGGTCGCTCTGCACCTTGGGCGGCATGCCCTTGAGCTTGCCGCCAAAGAACATGTTCAAAAAGAAGGTCTGCAGCATGTCGTCGCGGTGGTGGCCCAGCGCGATCTTGGTGGCCCCCAGCTCATCGGCCACGCGGTACAGAATGCCCCGGCGCAGGCGGCTGCACAGGCTGCACATGGTCTTGCCTTCGGGGATGTGCTCCTTGACGACGCTGTAGGTGTCCTGCGTTTCGATGTGGAAGGGCACGCCCACCTGCGTCAAATACTCGGGCAGCACATGGGCCGGAAAGCCTGGCTGCTTCTGATCGAGGTTGACGGCGATCAGCTCGAACTTGTTGCCGTTGCGCTGCTGCAGCATGCGCAGCACGTCCAGCATTCCATAACTGTCTTTGCCGCCCGACACGCACACCATCACCTTGTCGCCGTCTTCGATCAGGCCAAAGTCGCCAATGGCCTGGGCCACTTGGCGCACCAGGCGCTTTTCAAGCTTGAGCGCGGCGTGCGCGGCGGCCTTGGCAGCCGCTGCGGCTGCGTCGTCGCCCTCCACAAAGGAAGAGGCGGGCGGGGTGGCGGTATCAAGCATGGGGTGAACGGACCAAACGGCGAAACGGGGATGCGCAATGAAGGGGGATTGCAAGGTTGCCGCACCCGGCGGCGCCTTGCAATGGGCTGCCGCACTGCGCTGGTACGGCATTTACTACATTTTTTATAGCTGCTTGCGCTTATTGAATAAGCGCTAGAGGACGATTTGACTCAAATTCAGGCTTCTGCGGGGTAGAACATCTTGCGCGTGGGCACATCGGCCACCGCCTTGGCAATGGCGCCGATGTGGTCTGGCGTGGTGCCGCAGCAGCCGCCCAGGATGTTGACCAGCCCCTCCGCCGCGAACTCGTGCACCAGGCGGCTGGTGATCTCGGGCGTTTCGTCAAAGCCGGTGTCGCTCATCGGGTTGGGCAAGCCGGCGTTGGGGTAGCAGCTGATGAAGGTGTCCTCGGCCACGCGGTTCAGCTCCTGGATGTAGGGGCGCATCAGCGTGGCGCCCAGGGCGCAGTTCAGGCCAATGGCCAGCGGGCGCGAGTGGCGCACGCTGTGCCAGAAGGCGGTGACGGTCTGACCGCTCAGGATGCGGCCCGATGCGTCGGTCACGGTGCCGCTGATGATGAGGGGCAGGCGCTCGCCGCTCTTTTCAAAGAACTCGTCAATCGCGAACAGCGCGGCCTTGGCGTTCAGGGTGTCGAAGATGGTCTCGACCAGCAGCACGTCGGCGCCGCCTTCGACCAGCGCTTCGGTCTGCTCGTAGTAGGCGGCGCGCAGGGTTTCAAAGTCGATGTTGCGGGCGCCCGGGTCGTTCACGTCGGGGCTGATGCTGGCCGTCTTGGGCGTGGGGCCGAGGGCTCCGGCCACAAAGCGAGGCTTGTCGGGCGTCGAATACTTGTCGCAGGCAGCGCGCGCCAATTGGGCGGAGCGCAGGTTCATCTCGCGCGCCAGGTGGGCCATGTGGTAGTCCTCCTGCGCCACGGTGGTGGCGCCGAAGGTGTTGGTTTCGATCAGGTCGGCCCCGGCCGCCAGGTAGCGCTCGTGGATGTCGCGGATCACGTCGGGACGGGTGATGCTGAGCAGCTCGTTGTTGCCCTTCACGTCGTACGCAAAGTCCTTGAACCGGTCGCCCGCGCCATCCGGCCCGGTGTAGCCCTCGCCCCGGTACTGCGCCTCGCCCAGCTTGAAGCGCTGGATCATGGTGCCCATGGCGCCGTCGAGGATGACGATGCGTTGGGCGAGGATGTCGGGCAGTTGCGCGGCGCGCGTGTAGTGGAGGGCTTGCATAGGGCGCTATTGTAGAAAGCCAGCCCCTCGCCCTCTTGCAGCGCACAATATGCGCCTGCCGCGCACGGGGCCAAGCCCAGGCACGGCAAAGGATTTTGGCCTTATTGGCACCAAGCGCTGGATTCGTATGCGCTGGCACCTATCAATTTCAGAGTATTCGTTTGTCTCCTCGCCTGTCCCCCGCACTGTCCCCTGCCCATGCCGTTTTGCAGGACGTTTTTGGCTACGAGCAGTTTCGCGGTCCCCAGCAGGCCATCGTCGAGCATGTGATCGCCGGCGGCGATGCGCTGGTGCTCATGCCCACGGGTGGCGGCAAGTCGCTGTGCTACCAGGTGCCAGCCATCGTGCGCCAGCAGCAGGGGCGTGGGGTCACCATCGTGGTCTCGCCCCTGATTGCGTTGATGCACGACCAGGTGGGCGCGCTGCACGAGGCGGGGGTGTCTGCCGCGTTTCTCAACTCCACGCTGAGCTATGACGAGACGCAGGACGTGGAGCTGCGGCTGCAGACTGGCGACATCACACTGCTGTATGCCGCGCCCGAGCGGCTGAACACGCCCCGGTTCCTGGGTCTGCTCGATAGCCTGTACCACGGCGGTCACCTGTCGCTGTTCGCCATCGACGAGGCGCACTGCGTGAGCCAGTGGGGCCACGACTTCCGCCCCGAATACCGCGCGCTCACGTTGCTGCATGAGCGTTATGCGGGCGTTCCCCGCATTGCACTCACGGCCACGGCCGATGCGCTCACGCGCGCCGACATCGTGGAGCGACTGCAGCTGGAGGGCGCGCAGCACTTCGTGAGCAGCTTTGACCGGCCCAACATCCGCTACCGCATCGAAGAAAAGAAGGAGCCGCTGGCGCAGCTGCTGCGCTTCATCGAGCGCGAGCACCCGGAGGACGCGGGCGTGGTGTACTGCCAGTCGCGCAAGCGCGTGGAGGAGATGTCGGCCGCACTGGTGGACGCGGGCCTCAAGTCCCTGCCCTACCACGCCGGCCTGCCTGCTGAGGTGCGCCAGCAGAACCAGGACCGCTTCCTGCGCGAGGAAGGCATTGTGATGGTGGCCACCATCGCGTTCGGCATGGGCATCGACAAACCCGACGTGCGCTTTGTGGCGCATGTGGACATGCCCAAGAACATCGAGGGCTACTACCAGGAGACCGGCCGCGCAGGCCGCGACGGGCTGAATGCCGACGCCTGGATGGCCTACGGCCTGCAGGACGTGGTGAACCAGCGCCGCATGATCGACGAGAGCCCCGCGAGCGAGGAGTTCAAGCAGGTGATGCGCGGCAAGCTCGATGCGCTGCTGGCCCTGGCCGAGGCCACCGATTGCCGGCGCGTACGGCTGCTGGGCTACTTTGGCGAGCACTCCACGCCCTGCGGCAACTGCGACAACTGCCTGAACCCGCCTGTGGTGTGGGACGGCACGGATGCCGCCCGCAAGCTGCTGTCCACCATCTACCGCGTGCAGCAGGCCAGCGGCCTGAGCTTTGGCACCGGCCACATCATGGACATCGTGCGCGGCAAGGACACCGACAAGGTAAAGCAGTTTGGGCACGACAAACTCTCCACCTTCGGCGTGGGCAAGGACTATTCCGAAGCGCAATTGCGCGGCGTGCTGCGCCAGCTGCTGGCCACCGGGGCCGTGGGGCTGCAAAAAGTGATGCTGGAGAGCGGCCACAGCTTCGACACGCTGAGCCTTACCGAAGGCTCCCGCCCCGTGCTCAAGGGGGACGTGCCCGTGCTGCTGCGCGAATCCACGGCCAGCGCGCACGCCAAGCGCACGCGCCGCAGCACGGCACCGCCCGCCGCTGCCGCCAACCTGGGGCCCGATGCCCAAGCTCGCTTCATCAACCTCAAGGCCTGGCGTGCCGAGGTGGCGCGCGAGCACAACCTGCCCGCGTATGTGATCTTTCACGACGCCACGCTGGCCGCGATTGCCGAGCGCAACCCCGCGTCCCTGGACGACCTGCAGGGCATCAGTGGCATGGGGGCGAAGAAGCTGGAGGCGTATGGAGCGGAGGTGCTGAGGGTGGTGGAAGGTCGCTGATTTCTGTCACATCAGCGACGCGTGTCCCCCTGCATCTGCTGGCAATTTAGTTTGCTGTGCGGCCACTGAAAGGGGATACATTCGGTTGGATTGTCTAACCACCACTGCTGTATTCAAGAGAGGGAGAGAGGGATGCGTTCCAAGAAATTGATGGCTGTCGTATTGCTATCGGGAGCGGGCCTGGCGCAAGCATTTGCACCACAGGCAGGGACCTGGGTAGTGAGCTCTGAACTGGATGGCAAGCCAGGGCGGGGGCTGGCGATTGACGTGCAGAACGACACGTTCGTGATGCAGATGTATGCCTACGAAAGCAGCGGACAGCCTACCTTCTATTTGGCAACAGGCAAGATAGCGAATGATCAGGTCGCAGCACCCTTGATTCGTTACACAGGGGGACGTTATCTGGGTAGCGGCCCACTTTCAGGAAAAGAGGCGGGCAACGTCGGCACGGTGCGATTCCGTTTCACCAGCGGAGCCACGGGCTACATCACCCTCCCGGGTGAATCTGAGAAAGCCATCTCCCGGTTCAATTTTGGGTATGCCTTTGCAGCATCCAGCCTTGTGGGCATCTGGGCATTGACCTCTTTAGGCTCGGAAGGTCTTGTCGCGGATGCCGCGCAGCTGACCAGCAACTTGGGCCCTACCTCCACGGGAAATGGCCTTGTCGCAACCTCAGACGGACTTTTCGGGTGTGAGCACCAGACCTCCGGCGGATTGGCAGGTAACGTGCTGTGCATCAAGATCAACGCGCAAGGTCAACTGCAACGATCCTATGTCTTTGCCTACAGCGTGAATGAAGGTGAAGGCTATTCCCAGCGCTCTGGCACCGGAACGCAACAACTCCTGTCTGTTCGCCGGCTGACAACGCCGCAGGGCGTCGGCACGGGTCTCGTCTACAAATCGGACGAACAACAGTCTGTGGTTGAACATCCTGCGCTACGGTTTCATATGGAGAACATTGCGACTGGCGGCTCTCTCAACTGAGCCAGATTGCCGCCAGGGGCAACCCCGGCACTCCCCCAGCGCTGCGAACAGCGCACGGAGGAGGGGGCTGCTACAGGCAGGCTTGGGCTGGAGGCAGCGGTGAGAACTGCATTGTTGGTTTTCACGATCCAGTACAAACACCGCAGGCGGTTTGATAGAACCTAGCCGAGTGGAATGCAGGGAAAAATGCCGTCGCATTGGCCGTGTCTTTAGGCCCTTCCGATGGTTCATGCGCATGTTGCGGCATGCGATGGGTTAGAAAAGCCGCGGTTCAATGGCAATCAGCGGTTTCATCCTCTTCGATGCGCGGATAAAAGTCGTGGTCCTCGCGCTGCATGCGTTCAAACACGCGGCGCAGCACCACATTGGCTTCACTGCGAAAGCCCTCGGCATCGCGGCGCACGCTGTCGGCCGTGTTCCAGCGGCGCGCGAAGGCGTCGTAGGTGCTGGCAATGGAGGCCATCTCGCTCTGGTACTGGCGGCCCATGCGCGCCAGCTCGGCGTTGCCGCCGCGCTGCAATGCGGGGTACAGCACCTGGTCCTCCACGGCCAGGTGCAGCTTGATGGTGCCGCTCATCGCAACGATGCCCTGGGCGATGGCCGTGGCGTTGGCCTCCACTCCGGCATGGGCCAGGGCGCGCAAGGTGGCGATGCTGCGCAGGATGTCGGTGTGCTGGTGCTTGAATTTGTCGAGGTTCATGTTCGCTCCTTGTGGGATGAATAAGGGCCTGCGCTGCCGCCGGGGATTGTGGTGGCAGCGCACGGCGCGGGTCAGCGGCGGGTCTCCGCCAGGGTGGCGCCCGCAGGGACGGCCGGTGCGCGCGAGCCCAACACGCCGCTCACCACCTGCCAGGCCACGGCCAGCGCGCCGACGATGAAGACCACGTCGCCGAAGGTGCGCACCCAGCGCAGCGTCTGGATGAAGGGCTGCTGCATGAAGGCCTCGCCCCGGGCGTACCACAGGCCTTCGCTCACGCTGGCGTGGAACTGGAACAGGCCGATGGGCAGCAGGCTGGTGGCAATCATCAGCACCAGGCCCGCGTTGAGCCACCAGAAGCCCGTGGCCATGAGCCGGTCGCTGAACACCAGCTGCGGCCGGATGTAGCGCAGCACCAGCAGCGTGAAGCCCAGCGCCAGGAAGCCGTAAACACCGAACAGCGCGGCATGCGCATGCACGGGCGTGGTGTTCAGGCCCTGCACGTAGTACAGCGAGATGGGCGGGTTGATCATGAAGCCAAAGACGCCCGCGCCCAGCATGTTCCAGAAGGCGACGGCGACGAAGCACATCAGCGGCCAGCGCAGCCGCGCCATCCAGGGCGCGCGGTGCTGCAGGCGCCAGTGTTCCCAGGCCTCGTGGCCCAGTACCACCAGGGGCACGACTTCAAGCGCACTGAAGGCTGCGCCCACCGCCATCACCGGCGTGGTGGTGCCGGCAAAGTACAGGTGGTGGAAGGTGCCAGGCACGCCGCCCAGCATGAAGAGCGAGGCCGAGGCCAGGCTGGCCGTGGTGGCCATGCGCACCGACACCAGCCCCAGCGTGGAGAAAATGAAGGCGAGCGCCGTGGTGGCGAAGACTTCAAAGAAGCCCTCGACCCACAGATGCACCACCCACCAGCGCCAGTACTCCATCACCGACAGGTGCGTGCGCTCGCCATAGAAGAAGCCGGCGCCGTAAAACAGGCCGATGGCGATGACCGATGCAGAAAGCAGCGCCAGCAGGTTCTTGTCGCCGGGCTGGCGGAACGCCGGCAGGATGCCGCGCAACATCAGCACCAGCCAGAAGGCCACGCCGGTGAACTTGCCGATCTGCCACAGGCGGCCCAGGTCCACGTATTCATAGCCCTGGTGGCCCAGCCAGAAGTTCCACTCGGGCGGCATGATCTGCGCAATGGCCAGGTAGTTGCCCGCGAACGAGCCCACCACCACGACCACCAGCGCCCAGAACAGGATGTCCACGCCCAGCTTCTGGTACGCCGGGTCTTTGCCGCCGTTGATGAGCGGAGCGAGAAACAAGCCGGCCGCCAAAAAGCCCGAGGCGATCCAGAACAGCGCGCTCTGGATGTGCCAGGTGCGCACCAGCGAGTACGGGAACCACTGCGACACGTCGATGCCGTAGAACTGCTGGCCTTCCACCGTGTAGTGCGCCGTGAAACCGCCCAGCAGCACCTGGAAGCTGAACAGCGCGACGATGAGGAACAGGTACTTGCCCAGGGCACGCTGCGAGGGCGTGAGCGGCACACGTGCCAACGGGTCCTGGCGGGGCGGCTCGGGGTCGGCCTCGTCGTGCTTGCGCAAAAACGCCCAGCCCCACACGAGGAAGCCCACGCCCGCCATCATCACGACCACGCTCATCACCGACCACACCATGTTCTCTGCGGTAGGCTTGTTTCCGATGAGCGGTTCGTGCGGCCAGTTGTTGGTATACGTTGCTGTCGTACCCGGTCGCTCGGTGGCGGCGGCCCAGGCCGTCCAGAAGAAGAAGCCCATCATCTGCGCGCGACGCTCGGCGTTGGGCAAGGTGTTCTCCTTCATCGCGAAATGCTCGCGGGTCTTGTGCAGCGCGGGCGCATCGCTGAAAAGCTGGTCGTAATACAGCGCCGTTTTTGCGATCGCATCGGCCCGCGTGGACGACACCATGGCCACGCCCGTTTCGGGGTTGTAGGTGTTGGTACGGTACTCGGTCTTCATGCGGTCGCGCAGCACAGCCTGCGCGGCGG
This sequence comes from Acidovorax sp. M14, assembly GCF_049331375.1. Taxonomy (NCBI): domain Bacteria; kingdom Pseudomonadati; phylum Pseudomonadota; class Betaproteobacteria; order Burkholderiales; family Comamonadaceae; genus Acidovorax; species Acidovorax sp. M14. Next base: position 185,072 of record NZ_CP186263.1, on the reverse strand, counting down.
CGTCGATGTCTGCAAAAGGCCTACCGTGCGCGCGCTCGGCCGCGACGTCGAGCCAGTTGAGCAGCTCGCGGTGCAGCCAGTCGGCCGTCCAGTCCGGGGCCTGGTAGGCACCATGGCCCCAGATGGAGCCCAGCTGCATGCCGCCCACCGACTGCCAGGCGGTCTGGCCGTCCAGGATGCTGTCGTGGGTGTAGAGGACTTCGCCCCCGGCCGTTTCAATCTTGGCGGGAATGGGCGGTGCGGTGCGGTACACCTCGGCGCCGTAGTAGCCCAGCAGGCTGAAGGTGACGATGAGCACGCCGATCAGCGTGAACCAGAGCTTGCGGTAGTTACCCATGGCGGGCCTCCTGCTTCGATGAAACGGCGAACGGGCGGGGCCAGCGAGGGCGGGCCACAGCGAGACAGGCGGCGTGATGGACCGCCCGGAGGGCCAGGCAGGCCGCAGGTGGACAGGATGTGAAGATCATGGTGAGGTGACGAGTGAATCGATCCACCCCCCTATCGCAAGCGCCGGGCCAACGGCGGCGCCCAATAAAATCAATTACTTATAAAGTTCACGGTATTTATTACCCCAGTGGATTGGGGTTAAATTCACCCATACGAGGTAAAAAACACCATGGATCACCAACCCCTGCTGGCCGACCTGTCCACCGATCTGCCGCAGGCCGTGCGCCTGCAGCGGCTGGTGGACCACCTGCGCGCCCGCTTTCACTGCGGCGCTGTGGCGCTGCTGCAGCTGGAACAGGACCATCTGCGACCCGTCGCCGTGGACGGCCTGGTGCGCGAGGCGCTGGGGCGCCGCTTTGCCGTCAGCCAGCACCCGCGGCTCGCGGCCATCCTGGCGCGGCGGGAGGTGACCTGCTTTGACCACGACAGCACCCTGCCCGACCCCTACGACGGCTTGCTCGACACCCTGGTGGGCGAGCCCCTGCCCGTGCACGACTGCATGGGCATTAGCCTGCAGGTGGACGGTCAGCCCTGGGGCGTGCTCACGCTCGACGCCCTGCAGACCGGCACTTTTGGCGAGGCTGCACGCGCTGCGCTGGCCGACTGCAAGGTACTGGTGGAGGCCGCCGTGCGCATCTCACGGCTGGAGCGCGAGGTGCAGGCGCTGCGCAGCGCCCCCCACACCCGTGGCGCCGAGGATGAGCGCACCACCCGCGCGGGCGAGGGCGACATGGAGATCGTCGGCCAGAGCGAGCCCCTGCTGCGCCTGCTGCACGAGCTGGAGGTGGTGGCGGGCTCGGACCTGCCCGTGCTGCTGCTGGGCGAAACCGGCGTGGGCAAGGAGCTGTTTGCGCGCCTGCTGCACCGCCAGTCGCCACGCGCTGCGTGCCCGCTGGTGCACGTGAACTGCGCGGCGCTGCCGGAGTCGCTGGCCGAGAGCGAGCTGTTTGGCCACGTGCGCGGCGCGTTCTCGGGCGCAGTGACCGACCGGCCCGGGCGCTTTGAGGCCGCCGAGGGCGGCACGCTGTTCCTGGACGAGGTGGGCGAGCTGCCGCTGGCCGTGCAGGCCAAGCTGCTGCGCACGCTGCAGAACGGCGAAATCCAGCGCCTGGGCGCCGACCGGCCACGCCGTGTGGACGTGCGGGTGGTCGCCGCCACCAATCGCAACCTGCGCGAGCAGGTGGCTGCGGGCGACTTTCGCGCTGACCTGTACCACCGGCTCTCCGTGTACCCCGTGCCCATCCCGCCGCTGCGCGAGCGGGGCAACGATGTGCTGCTCATTGCGGGCCGGTTTCTGGAGTTGAACCGTGCGCGCCTCGGTCTGCGCAGCCTGCGGCTGTCGGCCAGAGCGCAAGAGGCGCTGCGCCGATACCCTTGGCCCGGCAATATCCGCGAGCTGGAGCATGTGATCAGCCGGGCCGCCCTCAAGGCGCTGAGCCGGGGCGTGAGCCGCACCGACATCGTGACCCTGGAGCCCGTGCTGCTGGACCTGGACGCTCACGCCGCCAGCGCGGCCCCTGCCCCGCTGGACGCGAGTGCTCCCGCTCAGGCCACAGAGCCACCCGCGACTGCCTCCACGACGGACACAGCCGGCAGCCCGCTTCGCGACGCCGTGGATGCTTGCCAGCGGCACGCCATCACCCAGGCGCTGGCGCGCCACCAGGGCAACTGGGCCCAGGCCGCGCGTGCGCTGGAGGTGGACGCGAGCAACCTGCACAAGCTGGCGCGCAGGCTGGGTCTCAAATAGATCATCAAAATTGATAGCTGCTAACGCATGATCCTCTAGCGCTTGGGGCACTTTTCACTCCATTTTTCGGCCAGCACCTGCCGCCGCGCTCCACCGGCGCGGGTTGCGCCACAATCGGCCCATGCTGACCCTTCAAGACATCCGCGACGCCGCCACCCGCTTACAAGGCCAGGTGCTGGACACCCCCTGTGTCGAATCCAAGACGCTCTCGCAGATCGTGGGTGCGCAGGTGTTCCTCAAGTTCGAGAACCTGCAGTTCACCGCGTCCTTCAAGGAGCGCGGCGCCTGCAACCGTCTCACGCTGCTGACCGACGAGGAGCGTGCGCGCGGCGTGGTGGCCATGAGCGCCGGCAACCATGCCCAGGGCGTGGCCTACCACGCACAGCGCCTGGGCCTGCGCGCAGTCATCGTGATGCCGCGCTTCACGCCCGGCGTGAAGGTGGAGCGCACGCGCGGATTTGGCGCCGAGGTGGTGCTGCATGGCGACACGCTGGAAGAAGCCCGCGCCCATGCCTATGCGCTGGCAGACGCGCAGGGCCTGACCTTTGTGCACCCGTATGACGATGAAGGCGTGGCTGCGGGACAGGGCACTCTGGGCCTGGAGATGCTGCAGGCCGTGCCCGACCTCGACACGCTGGTGATTGCCGTGGGCGGCGGCGGGCTGATCTCGGGTGTGGCCACGGCCGCCAAGGCGCTCAAGCCGGGCATCGAGATCATTGGTGTGCAGACCGCACGCTTTCCGGCCATGGTCAACGCCGTCAAGGGCACGCACCACCCGCAGGGCACGTCAACAATAGCCGAGGGCATTGCCGTGGGAACGCCGGGCAAGATCACACAGGAGATCGTCAAACGCCTGGTGGACGACCTGGTGCTGGTGGACGAGGGCGACATCGAGCAGGCGGTGCTGATGCTGCTGGAGATCGAAAAGACCCTCGTCGAAGGCGCAGGCGCCGCCGGCCTGGCGGCGTTGGTGCGCTACCCCGAACGCTTCCAGGGCAAGCGCGTGGGCCTGGTGCTGTGCGGCGGCAACATCGACCCGCTGCTGCTGGCGGCCATCATCGAGCGCGGCATGGTGCGCTCGGGGCGCTTGGCGCGCATCAAGGTCAGCGCACGCGATGTGCCCGGCGTGCTGGCGCGCATCACCGCCACCGTGGCCGACGCGGGCGCCAACATCGAGGAAGTGCACCACCAGCGCGCCTTCACCATGCTGGCCGCGCAGAACGTGGAGATCGAACTGGTGCTGCAAACCCGGGGCAAGCCCCATGTGGATGAGGTGCTGGGACAGCTGCGGGCGGCGGGCATGCAGGCCGACCTGATCTGAGAGCCTGTTCATAGAGACCACAGGGTTTTGCCCCTGCACAGGTTCTCGCGGCTAGAATTGCGCAAGTTTTAAGCATCTGGAGCCCACCATGTCTGACCACAACAACTCGCACGCCCCCGCAACACCATCGAACGACCCTGTGGAAAACGTCGTTCACGTGGTCCCCGTCGTGCTGCCGGTGGTGGGCGGCATCATGATGTTCCTGCTGGCGTTCATCGCCGTGATGATGGCCTGACCGCTCCGGCAGGCCTCCACCACAGCCCCGCAGTGCGGGGTTTTTTTTCGTCCAGCCCCCACTCCCATCCTCGTTTGACCAGGAGAACCCCCATGAGACCCGGACACGCACTCGTCCTCTTTTCCGGAGGCCAAGACTCCACCACCTGCCTGGCCTGGGCCCTGGAGCACTTTGCCCATGTCGAAACCATCGGCTTTGACTATGGCCAACGCCACCATATCGAACTGCAGGCGCGGCAGACGGTGCTGTCATCGCTGCGCGCGCAGTTTCCGCAGTGGAACGCCCGGCTGGGCGAGGACCACATGCTGGACCTGGCGGTCCTGGGCCACATCAGCGACACCGCCCTGACCAGCGACACCGAGATCCAGATGACCGCCGCCGGCCTGCCCAACACTTTTGTGCCAGGGCGCAACCTGCTGTTCTTCCAGCTGGCGGCCGCCGTGGGCTACCGGCGTGGCCTGCACACTCTGGTGGGCGGCATGTGCGAGACCGACTTTTCGGGCTACCCCGACTGCCGTGACGACACGCTCAAGGCGCTGCAGGTCGCGGTGTCGCTGGGCATGGGACAGCGTTTCACCTTCGATACCCCACTCATGTGGCTGGACAAGGCCGAGACCTGGGAGCTGGCCCGGGCCCTCGGTGGGCAGACACTGGTCGATCTGATCGTGAACGACTCGCACACCTGCTACCACGGCGTGCGCGACACGCTGCATGCGTGGGGCTACGGCTGCGGCACCTGCCCGGCCTGCGCGCTGCGCAAAAGCGGCTATGAGCGCTGGAGCGGTGCCACGACCGCCTAGCCCCAAAGTCCACGAAGATGGGGCAAGAACCATGCATAAACCTATGTTATTTTTGCATGATTTTGACCCCTGTCTGACAGACAAATGGGTGGCAGATTCATAAAATTGACATCCCAGCCGACCCGCGGAATCCGTGGAACTAGCCTCCACCCGTGGGGCTGACACACGCTCCCGCCCGCCGACTGAGCACGAAAGCCGTTTTTTCAAAGGCAGCGCTCAGCACCGCAATTGCGCCAGGCCTCGCCGTGACCCGTTCGGTCCGCTTCCTTTGGAAAAACGTTTTTTCAACTTAGGAAGCTCCCCGATGAACGCACCCACGATGCAGGGCCTGAATCTCAACGCCCCCGCTTACGTCAAAAACGCCCGGCTGCTCGCCTGGGTGGCCGACATGGCCGCCCTGTGCAAGCCCGACAGCATCTACTGGTGCGATGGCTCCCAGGAAGAGTACGACCGCCTGTGCCAGCAGCTGGTCGATGCCGGCACCTTCAAGAAGCTGAACCCCGCCAAGCGCCCTGGCAGCTTCCTGGCCTGGTCTGACCCATCGGACGTGGCCCGTGTGGAAGACCGCACCTACATCTGCTCGGCCGCCAAGGAAGATGCCGGCCCCACCAACAACTGGATGGCCCCCGCTGAAATGCGCGCCACGCTGCAGCCTCTATTTGAAGGCTGCATGAAGGGCCGCACTATGTACGTGGTGCCTTTCAGCATGGGCCCGCTGGGCAGCCACATCGCCCACATCGGCGTGGAGCTTACCGACAGCGCCTACGTGGCCGTCAACCAGCGCCTGATGACCCGCATGGGCAAGGCCGTGTACGACGTGCTGGGCGTGGAAGGCGAGTTCGTGCCCTGCATGCACACCGTGGGCGCGCCCCTGGCCGAAGGCGAGAAGGACACGACTAGCTGGCCTTGCAACCCCAAGGTCAAGTACATCGTGCACTACCCCGAAACGCGCGAGATCTGGTCGTACGGCTCGGGCTACGGCGGCAATGCGCTGCTGGGCAAGAAGTGCCTGGCCCTGCGCATCGCCTCCACCATGGGCCGTGACCAAGGCTGGCTGGCCGAACACATGCTCATCCTGGGCGTGACCAACCCCGAGGGCAAGAAGTACCACGTGGCTGCGGCCTTCCCCAGCGCCTGCGGCAAGACCAACTTCTCCATGCTGGTGCCGCCCGAGGCGGGCTTTGCCGGCTGGAAGGTCACCACCATCGGTGACGACATCGCCTGGATCAAGCCCCATGCCGACGGCAAGATGTACGCCATCAACCCCGAGGCTGGCTACTTTGGCGTGGCCCCCGGCACCAACATGCACACCAACCCCAACTGCATGCGCAGCCTGGACAAGGACGTGATCTTCACCAACGTGGCCCTGACGGATGACGGCGACGTGTGGTGGGAAGGTATGGAAAAGGACACTGGCAAGCTGCCCGACCACCTGATCGACTGGCAAGGCAAGGACTGGACGCCCCAGATCGCCAAGGAAACCGGCGCCAAGGCTGCGCACCCCAACTCGCGCTTCACCGTGGCTGCCACCAACAACCCAGCGCTCGACCCCCAGTGGGACGATGCCAATGGCGTAGCCATTGACGCCTTCATTTTCGGCGGCCGCCGCTCCACCACCGTGCCGCTGGTGACCGAAGCCCGCACCTGGACCGAAGGCGTGTACATGGCTGCGACCATGGGTTCCGAAACCACCGCCGCCGCCTTTGGCGCCCAGGGCGTGGTGCGCCGGGACCCGTTCGCCATGCTGCCGTTCTGCGGCTACAACATGAGCGACTACTTCCAGCACTGGCTGAACATGGAAGGCCAAATTGCCGCCACCGGCAAGGCGCTGCCCAAGGTGTTCTGCGTGAACTGGTTCCGCAAGGACGAAGCCGGCAAGTTCGTCTGGCCCGGTTATGGCGACAACATGCGCGTGCTCAAGTGGATGATCGACCGCATCGAAGGCCAGGCCCAAGGCCAGGAAACCATGTTTGGCGTGGCCCCGCAGTACGCCGAGATCAACTGGACCGGTCTGGATTTCAGTGCCCAGAAGTTCGACGCTGTGACCAGCATCGACAAGGCCGCATGGACGGAAGAGTTCAAGTTGCACACCGCCCACTTTGAGCAGCTGGCCTACCACCTGCCCCGAGCGCTGCTCGATACCAAGGCGCAACTGGAAAAGCGCCTGGCGGCCTGATACGACCGTCCGATCCAGGAAGCTTCCCGCTCAAAGCCGTCCCGCCCTCGCGGGGCGGCTTTTTTTCGCCACCGCGTTGCAGCAACAGCAATGACCTGGAGCATCAGGAGCAGTGCATCGCGAACGAGGCATAAAAAAAGCCGTGGCGTCTGCCACGGCTTTGAATTGGATGGGTTGCGCAGCGTGTGCCGCGCAATGCCCTCAGTAGTACTTGCGGATGCTGTCCACGGTGGGGATGCCCATCGCATGGTTCAGTTCCGCCATGATCCGGGGGTCCTTCAGGGCGACTTGCCAGGTGCGCTGGTCTTCAGCGGCGCGGCGACGGCTTTCGGCCCAGGCCAGCGCGGAACCGCGCAGCGCCACGCCGGCGCGACGGGCGGGGCTGGTCAGCAGGGCCAGCGCGGCGAAGGCCACGAGCCACAGCACCATCCAGGCGGCCAGCAGGTGGCCTTCGCTCCAGGTGTCGATCACCTGGTTGGCCACCACCAGCAGTGCGGACACCACGGCCGCGAGCAGGAGGGTGGCAGCGCCGCGGGCGCCATCAAAGCGGGCAGCAGCGCCCTTCAGGGCTGCAGCGGCGTTTTCGGCGCGGACAACGCCGGGGTGTTCGGTGGGGTACTCAACGTGTGCAAAGGCGGTCATTTCGGTTTCCCTTTTCTAACGCTTGTGGCGAGATTGCCGGGCGATGGGGTGATATTAGGGTTTACCCTTTGCATGTTCAAGTTTATATTTTGAATCATGGATATTCATAATGGTGATAACCAACTATGACACCCCTGAACTTCCGCACCCTGGACCTGAACCTGCTGCGCGTTTTCGACGAAGTGATGGCAGAGCGCAGCCTCACCCGTGCGGCGCACAAGCTCTCGATCACCCAGCCGGCCGTCAGCAACGCCATGCGGCGCCTGCGCGAGGTGCTGGGGGATGAACTGGTGGTGCGCAGTGGCCAGGGCGTGGAGCCCACACCGCGCGCCCTGGCCCTGTGGCCGCCGGTGCGCGAGGCCCTGGCCCATTTGCAGGAGTCCCTGGCGCCCGGTCACTTTGACCCGGCGACCGCCGAGTCCACCTTTGTGCTGGCCATGGCCGATGCCACGGCGGCGACGCTGGTGCCCGCCCTGGTGGAAATCATCGAGCGCGAAGCCCCTGGCATCTCCATCCGCGTGCTGCCGCTCACTACACGCGACCCCCGGCGCCTGCTGGAGGAAGAGGCGGCCGACATGGCCGTGGGCTACTTTCCCGCAGCGCTGGCCGACCTCACCGCGCGGGCGCAATCAGGCGGCGTGGTGGCCTTTGAAAGCCGCCGGCTGTACGACGGCGAATACGTGTGCGTGATGCGCCAGGGCCACCCTTTGGCCGACGCCCCGCTGACGCTGGACACCTACTGCGCCGCGCGGCACATGCTGGTGAGTTTTTCGGGCCGCCCTTTTGGCTTCATCGACGAAGCCCTGGCGTCGCTGGGCCGCGAGCGTAAGGTGGTGATCACGGTCAATCAGTTTTTCACGGCAGGGCGGGTGGTGTCGGGCTCGGACCTGTTGACCGTGCTGCCACGCCACTTTGTGCCGGTGACCGGCATTGCCGACGCCCTGGTGCAACGGGCCCTGCCGCTGGATGTGCCCGCCGTACACGTAGACGCCCTGTGGCGCCGGCGCGGCCCCCAGCAGGCCGCGATGACCTGGCTGCTGCAAGCCCTCGCGCGGTCAGCGCGGCGCACCTTCCCTGGGCAGGACCTGCACGGCACGCCGTAGACTGCACCCATCTGCCCTCCAGTCTGATGAATATCCAGCTTCTCTCTGACCTCCACCTGGAGGCTCACCCGCACTTTGTGCCCGAACCCGCTCCCGGCGCCGACGTGCTGGTGCTGGCGGGGGATGTGGGCTCCTACCAGCAAGGCTCCCAACTGGGCGACGACGACTTCGGCCTGGCCCGGTTTTCGCCGCTGCCCCAGCATGGGGGCTGGCCGACCCCGGTGCTGTTCGTGCCCGGCAACCATGAATACGACGCCCAGGACTTCGATGCCGCGCACCTGCGGCTGCGCCAGACCTGCGAGCGCCTGGGCATTGTGTGGCTGGAGCGTGAAACCCAGGTGCTGCAAGGCGTGCGTTTTGTCGGCACTACGCTGTGGAGCGATTTCGACGCACTGGCCGACCATGAGGGCACGACCGACCTCACACGCCGGCTCAAGCTGCGCGACAAAGCCTTTCGCGCGGCCAACTTCTACCTGCGCAAGACCGGGGGCACGCGCCACGCAGAGCCGTTTCTGGCCGAACCCATGCGCGAGCAGGCGCTGGTGTGCCAGCAGTGGCTGCGCGATGTGCTGCAGCAGCCTTTTGACGGCCCCACCGTGGTGGTCACCCACTTTGCACCCAGCCTGCGCAGCGCCGACCCCCGCTACGGCCTGGTGCCTGGCACAGCAGGGTTTTGCAACGCACTGGACGACCTGCTGATGCACACCCCGCTGTGGCTGCATGGCCACCTGCACGCGCCCAGCGACTACACCGCGCAGGGCCAGCGCAGCGATGGATCGCCCTGGCAGTGTCGGGTGGTGGCCAACCCGCTCGGTTACGCGCGCAAGGGCGAGCAGGCAGCGTTTCAGCCGCGCTGCGTGGTCACCGTATGATCAGCATGCGGTTCGTACGAATCCGCCACGCGCCGAACAGAACAACATGACCCAGGTCAAGACAACAGGCACCCGCGCAGAGTAGTCTGCCCCATCCCTTTTCGGAGAACACCATGAACATCCTGCTTGCTGTCGATGGCAGCGCCTACACCAAGAAAATGCTGGCCTACCTGGCCACCCACGAAGAACTGCTGGGCGGCACCCACACCTACACCGTGCTGACGGTGCAGGCCCCGCTGCCTCCCCGCGCCCGTGCCGCGCTGGGCAAGGAAGTGGTGGACAACTACCACGCCGAAGAAGCCGAAAAAATCCTCGCCCCGGTATGCAAGTTCCTGGGCCGCCACGGGGTGGATGCCAAGCGCAGCGTCAAGGTCGGCGCGGTGGGCGAGACCATTGCCAAGGTGGCAGACACCGGCAAGTTCGACCTGCTGGTCATGGGCTCGCACGGCCATGGCGCCATCGCCACGCTGGTGATGGGCTCGGTGACCACCCAGGTGCTGGCCCACAGCAAGGTGCCGCTGCTGATCGTTCGCTGAGCGCACAGGTCCACAGCGCACAACGGCGCAACGCCCACCCAAAAGCCCTGCCTTGCAGGGCTTTTTTTCATCTCGTTACGACTAAAGGGTTATTGAATAACCAATCAGTTTACTTTCGTACCAAATGGTTATACATTCGCGCCACGCCCATCTTGGCGTGTCAATTCCATCGAAACCGAGAGGAACGACCCATGAAGAAGACCCTGATTGCACTCGCTCTGACCGCTGGCGCCACCTTCAGCGCCATGGCGCAAGACATCGTCGATACCGCTGTGAAAGCGGGCAACTTCAAGACCCTGGTGGCCGCCGTGCAGGCCGCCGGTCTGGTGGACACCCTCAAGGGCCCCGGCCCATTCACGGTGTTTGCTCCCACCGACGAAGCCTTCGCCAAGATCCCCAAGGCCACGCTGGACGGCCTGCTGGCTGACAAAGTCGCACTGACCAAGGTGCTGACCTACCACGTGGTGCCCGGCAAGGTCATGGCCAGCGACGTGAAGGCCGGCAAGGTCAAGACCGTGCAAGGCCAGGAACTCACCGTGAGCACGAGCATGGGCGTGATGGTCGACCAGTCCAAGGTCGTTGCCACCGACGTGGCCGCCAGCAACGGCGTGATCCATGCGATCGACACGGTGCTGATGCCCAAGTAAGCCACCGGCACCACCGCTCTTTTCACCCACCATCCATTCACGAGGAGAAGCCGCCATGAACACCGTATTCAATCGCCGCACCGTCCTGATGGCTGCCGCCCTGGGCGCCAGCACCTCCCTGCTGCAAGCCTGTGGGGGCGGAGACGACGAGCCCCAGCGCAACATCGTCGAGCTGGCCCAAAACACCCCCGAGCTGAGCATCCTGGTCGAAGCCGTGGTCGCTGCGGGCCTCGCGCCCACGCTGAGCACGGGCACGCTCACGGTGTTCGCGCCCACCAACGCAGCGTTTGCCGCGTTGCTGACCGAACTGGGCGTGACCAAGGAAGCGCTGCTGGCCAACAAGCCCCTGCTGACTGCCGTGCTCACCTACCACGTGCTGGGCAGCAAGGTGATGCGGGCCGATGTGCCCCTGGGCAAAGCGATCACGCCGGTGTCGGGTGGCTTCTTCAAGATCGAGTCGAACAACGGCCTGAAGATCACCGACGGCCGCAATCGCGTGAGCACCATCACCAGCACCGACATCCAGGCCAGCAACGGCGTGGTGCATCTGGTGGACAAGGTGCTGCTGCCCGCCGACAAGGACATCGTGGCCACTGCCTCGGCCCTGCCGGACTTCAGCATCCTTGTCGAGGCCGTAGTGGCCGCCGGGCTGGTGAGCACATTGCAGGGCGCTGGCCCCTTCACCGTGTTTGCCCCCACCAACGCCGCTTTTGCGGCGCTGCTCACCGAGCTGGGCGTGACCAAGGACGCGCTGCTGGCCAACAAGACCCTGCTGACCCAGGTGCTGACCTACCACGTGGTGCCCGCGCGCGTGCTCAAGGCCGAAGTGCCTGTGAACACCGCCATCACCACCGTGCAGGGCCAGACCTTCACCATCAACTCCAGCTTGGTGATCACCGACCAGAACATGCGCACCAGCAACATCGTGACGGCCGACGTGTTCACCAGCAATGGCGTGATCCACGTGGTGGACAAGGTGATCCTGCCGAAGTGACAGGGCCCCAGTTGCTGCGCGGCCCCACCGGCGCAGCACCCACACAGCAAAAAGCCCGGCACGCCGGGCTTTTTTTATGAGTGCGGTTGATTGGGCCGCCCAGTCAACGCGCTGCCAGCCCGTCAAAACAGGTGCGCACCACCAGGTCCACGATTTCGGCGTCCGAATACTGCCCGCCTTCCTTGAGGAAGCTCACCACCGGGTCGCAGGCGCGCGCATACAGCGTGTAGAGCACCACCAGCGGCGGCAGCGTGGGGCTGATCACCCCCTGGGCCTGGGCCTGGGTGATCCACTCCCCGATCTGGTCGCTCACCGCCACCAGCCCGTTCAGGTAGTCCTTGTTGGCCATGAGCACGGCACGTAGCGTGGAGTTGCGGCTGGGCAGCAGGGGCATCTCGTTGGTCAGCAGACGTTCCAGCGACCAGCGCACCAGCGCATGCAGCTTTTCCAGCGGCGGCATGTCGGCGGGCAGGCCCGCCAGGTAGGTCTGCACGCGCCCCAGGATCTGCACCATGGCGGCACTGCACAGTTCTTCCTTGCTGCAGAAATGCTTGTACAGGCTGGCCTTGGCGATGCCGACGGCGTTGGCCACGTCGTCCATGGTCATGGCATCGAAGGCCTTTTCACCCAGCAGGCGGCAGGCAGACTGGAGGATGGCATCCTCGCGGGCCTGGTGCATCTGCTCCTTGAACGAAACTTTGGGTTGCGGCGTTTGCATGGCGTCCATTTTATACATTGCAGTAAAAAAATAAATGACGAAGTTGCAATGCAACTACGTCGTTCACGTTTTTGACAGCACAAAACGTGCCGCGCGCCCCGCCGCAGGGGCGCAGCCAGACGGCCTTTGAACAGGTTCTTAGGACACCAGCGCCTGGGCCGCAGCGCTCGTCAGTGCCGACGACAACGCATCCAGCAGCTCGGACTCCAGGTTCCAGCAATGCCAGTACAGCTGGATCGGCAGCGACCGGCCGGGGGCCAGATCCACCACGCTGCCATCGGCAATGGCACCCCGTGCCAGCAGTTCTGGCACCACGCCCACGGCCCAGCCAGCGGCCACCGCGCGCATCTGCGCCTCGGAGCCCGGCACAAACAGGTGGTTGAGCGCCACGCGCTTGAGCCCGAACGCACGGGCCACAAACTCGGCCGCCATGTCGTCCTTGCGGTTGAACGACAAAAACGACACATCGCGGAAGTTGTGGGGCGTCAGCCCCTGCGGCAGGTACTGCTCCGCATAACTGGCCGACGCCACCGCCACATAGGGCATGGCCCCGAGCGGCACCATCTTGCAGCCACGCAGTGCCTGCTTGAGCGTGGTCACGCAGCCCAGCACCTGGCCGGAGCGTAGCCATTCCTGGGTGAAGTCCTGGTCGTCCACGATGATTTCGAGCGGCAGGCGCTGGCGCACCAGATCGTGCAGCGCGCCCATGGCCCAGGTGGCGATGCTGTCGGCGTTGATGGCGATCGAAATGCGCTCGTCCTCGCGCGAGCCCCCTGGCGCACTGGGCGCCAGCTCCTGCAGGTCGCGCTCCAGGTCGGCGCGCAGCAGGCGCATCTGCTTGGTGTGCTTGAGCAGCAGCTGCCCGGCCGACGTGGGCCGCAGCGGGCGGCTGCGCACGATGAGCACCGAGCCCACCTGCGCCTCCAGCGCACGCAGGCGCTGCGAGACGGCCGACTGCGTGACGTTCAGGCGCTGCGCAGCGCGCTCGAAGCCGCCCTCTTCAACGATGGCGGCAAGGCATTCCAGGGCGGCGGGATCGTAGGTGCTCATGGTCTCGGACTCGAACAAAAGAGGGTTGTCTCCTCAGCGCTATTTATTAGGTGCGCTGATGTTTTTGGAGTAAGTTTAATTTTGCTTTTAGTTGAATGCAATGTCGCGCACACTGCGCCCCATCGTGTCCCGCACTGGGGCGTGTGGCACGCAAAGGCTCACAAGGCATTCCGCATATGAAAACCATTGTTCTCGGCGCCGGCATCATCGGCATCAGCACAGCGTGGCACCTGCTGGAACGCGGTCACGAAGTCATCGTGATCGACCGCCAGCCCGATGCAGCACTCGAAACCAGTTTTGCCAACGCCGCGCAGATCTCGGTGAGCTACTGCGAGCCCTGGGCCAACCGCGAGGCGCCGCTCAAGGCGCTCAAGTGGATGTTCGACAAAGAAGCGCCGCTGCTGTTTCGCCCGCAGATGGACTGGCAGCAATGGCGCTGGGGCCTGCAGTTCCTGGCGCAGTGCAACGATGCGGCGTTCGAGCGCAATGTGCAGCAGATTGTGGCGTTGGGCGCCTACAGCCACGCCGCGCTGAAGGACCTGGTGAAAACCACGGGCATCGAATACAACCGGCTCGAACGCGGCATTGCCCACTTCTACACCGACCAGAAATCGTTCGACGCCGCAGGCCATGCCGTGGAGCTGATGCGCAAGCACGGCGTGCAGCGCCGCCTGGTGAGCCGCGACGAGCTGCTCAAGATCGAACCGGCCTTCAAGGCCTACGGCGACAAGATCACCGGTGGCACCTACACCAGCACCGACGAGAGCGGCGATGCGCGGGTCTTCACCCAGGAACTGGCCCGCCGCTGCGCGGCACGGGGCGTGCAGTTCCTGTACGGCCACGATGTGCTGCGTCTGAACAAGATTGGCAATGCTATTGATTCAGTAGCAGTCATGCCAAATTCCACTAGCGCAAGCGGCAAAAAAGATTTCATATTGAAGGCGGACGCCATTGTGGTGGCCTGCGGCTCGTACAGCGCGCCGCTGCTGCGCAGGGTGGGCGTGGACCTGCCGATCTACCCCGGCAAGGGCTACAGCGCGACCTTCCCGCTGCTCAAGCCCGAGGGTGCGCCCATGGTCTCCACCATCGACGACGGCAAGAAGATCGCCATGAGCCGCCTGGGCAACTTCCTGCGCGTGGCGGGCACCATTGAACTGAATGGCTGGGACCTGACCCTCGACAGCTCCCTGGCCCGCGCCCGCTGCCACATGCTCTCGCGCCGCATCGAAGCCATCCTGCCCGGCGTGTGCGACACCCGCACGCCCGAGGAAGGCGGCAACCCGCAGTACTGGACCGGCCTGCGCCCCGCCACGCCCACCAACATCCCGTTCATCGGCCGCACCCGCGTGGGCAAGCTCTGGGTGAACGCGGGCCACGGCACGTTGGGCTGGACGCACGGTGCGGGCTCGGGCAAGGCCCTGGCCGAGCTGATCAGCGGCGAGCAGCCTGCAATGAATTTCGGCTTTCTGGGAGCCGAAGCCGTGCGCGCGCCGCGCACCGTGGTCGCGGCCTGATAGGCGGCGCCCACAGCGCGCCTGCAGACACGGGCCGGTGCCGCTACGATGCCGGCCATGTCTGCACCCCATTACCTCTTCCTCACCACCTCGACCCGCGAACCCGGCCACCTCGGCAACACCGAATGGCTGGCGCGGCAAGCCGCCGCCGCCCTGCCTGCGGGCACGGAGCAAACCTGGCACCACCTGGCGCGCATGCAGTTGCCGCCCTTTGTGGACCAGCGCCACACCACCGGCACCTACGCACCGCCTGAGGGCGACATGAAAACCCTGCTGGACGCCACGCTGGCCGCCAGCCACATCGTGTGGGTGGCGCCGGTGTACTGGTACAGCATCCCCTCGCCGCTCAAGACCTACCTTGACCACTGGAGCGCCTGGATGCGCGTGCCGGGCCTGGACTTCAAGGACGCCATGGGCCGCAAGACGCTGTCGCTCATCACCACCAGCGGCGACCGCAACAAGGCCCAGCCCATGATCGATTCGGTGGCGCTGTGTGCGCAGTTCCTGTCAATGACCTGGGGCGGTGCGCTGTGGGGCAAGGGCGGCCCCCCGGGCGCCGTGCAGGCCGATGCGCAGGCGGTGGAGGCGGCCAGCCGCTTCTTGGCTACGCCCGCTGCTGGCTGATCTCAGCGGTCCAGCGAAGCACGCTGGGCCAAGATGCCCAGCCACTCATGCAGCGCCAGGCTGCTGTCGGACAGCGCCGAGGCGCGCGGCAGCACGCGATACAGCTTGCGCGCCTGCCCTCCTTTGAAGCCCATGGGCGCCGGCAGCACCTGCAGCCCGGCCTGCTCAAAGTCCCGGGCGGCACGCACCATGTGCCAGCCGTGGGTGACGAGCGCAATGCGCTCGATGCCCGCAGCCTTGAGCAGGACGGCCGACCTGGTGGCGTTGTTGCGGGTGTCGAGGGACTCCACTTCGGTCCAGCGCACCCGGCCCTTGAACTCCCGCTCCACCACATCCTTCATCACCAGCGCCTCGGCCCGTGTGCCGCCCGTGGAGCCCCCCGTGGCCAGGATGGGCAAACCTGTCTGCTGCTGCAGGTAGGCGGCATAGCGAACCCGTTCGCGCGCACCCCGGCTGAGCACGTCCACCCCGTATTCAGGTGCCACGGTGTCGGCACCGCCGCCCAGCACCACGATGGCCTGCACCTTCGCCTCGGGCAGCTGGCGCGGCGTGACGGCGGGGTAGCGCTCCAGGCTGCGCACCAGCGCGTCCGACACCGGCGGCCAGGACAGCACCAGCACCGACAACAGCGACAACACCACCAGCGTGTTGCCCGTGCGGCGGTGGTAGCGCGCCAGCCACAGGCCAAACAGCGCCAGCACGATGCTGGACACCGGCGGCAGCAGCAGCGCAGACAGAATTTTCTTGAGGGCAAACAACATGGAGAAAAAAGGCAGCGTTCATGCCCCGGCGCGGCGGCCGGGCAAAGCGAGGTCCAAAGGGTCAGTGCAGCGTGCGCCGCTGGGCCAGAAAATCTAGCAGCGCTGCGTCAAAGCCTTCGGGGTCTTCCAGCTGGGGCCAATGCCCCACATGCGGCAGCAGCACCGTTTGCGCATCGGGCAACACCTGGGCTAGCGCCTGCAGGGCTGCCGGGGGCGTGCACCGGTCCTGATCGCCGCCCACCAGCAGCACCGGCATGGTCAGGTGCGCCAGCGCGGCAGCGCCCCGGTCAAACGTGGGCAGGGCCTCCAGGGCGCTGCGGTAAGCGCCCGGGAACACCTGGCCCAGCGCGTGGCCCGCCAGCCGCACGCCTTCGGGCAGGGCGCCGGTGCCGATGCACTGCGGCACCAGGGTCTGGGCCAGTTGCTCCATGCTGCCGCCCGCGTCCAGGGCCTTGAGGGCCTGCTCGCGCGGTGCCACCCAATCCTGCACGGCCTGGGCATCGAGCGCCGGACCGCCCGCGCACAGCACCATGCGGCGCACCTGGGACGCGTCCCGCACGGCGGCCTCCAGCGCCACCATGGCGCCCATGCCGTGGCCGACCAGCGTGACGGGGCCGCAGCGCAGCGCCTCGATCAGCGCCAGGCAGCTTTGTGCCAGCGCCTTGAAGGTGTAGGGCTCCACGGGCGCGCTGCGGCCATAGCCCGGCATGTCCCAGGCCACGGCCCGGTAGCCGGCGGTGGCCAGGGTCTCCACCTGGGGCGCAAAGGTGAGGTGGTCGCCGTCCGCGTCGTGCAGCATGAGCACAGTGGGGCCGGAGCCGAGGGTGGTGAAGGTGGGAAGCAATGCGGCCATGCGGTGAAAAGCAGATGTAAACCCCGCAACAGCGCGGCGGAGGGTGGCGCCTGATAATAGGTCCTGTCGCTTGCCCCCACGCCGCCACCGCTGGCGCCGCTTTTGTGAACCCTTCGCTCCCCCGCCCCGCCCTCGCCCTGCCGCCGAGCTTTTCGACCCGCGAATTCCGCAATGCGCTGGGCATGTTCGCCACGGGTGTGACCATCGTGACCGCCCGCAATGCGGCGGGTGAACTGGTGGGGCTCACGGCCAGCTCGTTCAATTCGGTGTCGCTGGAGCCCCCGCTGGTGCTGTGGAGCCTGTCGCACGGCGCCAGCACCATGCCGGCGTTTGCCAACGGCTCGCACTACGCCATCCATGTGCTGGCAGCGGACCAGAAGGACCTGGCCGAACGGTTCGCCACCCGCGGCATTGACCGCTGGGCCGGCCTGGAGCACCGTCCCGGTATCAGCGGCGCGCCGCTGCTGGCCGGTGCCGCCGCCACGTTCGAATGCTTCAACCGCAGCCAGTACAAGGAGGGTGACCACACCATCTTCGTGGGCGAGGTGGAGCGCTGCGAGCACCGCGAGGGCGCATCGCCCCTGCTGTACCACGGCGGCAAGTTCTACACCGAGCACCCGCTGTGACGGCGCCCGCCATCGTCGTCCGCCACGTGAACGTCGGCTCCGCCCGCCGCCTGAAGGTGGGCGAGCGGTCGGTGCTCACCGCCATCGGCAAAACATCCGTCACCGACCCCGTGTCTGTGGGCCCACTGGGGCTGGCGGGCGACGAGCAGGCCGACCTGAGCGTGCACGGCGGTCTGGCCAAGGCGGTGTATGCCTACCCCGCTGCGCACTATGCGTTCTGGCAGGCCCAACGCCGCGAGCGGGGCGTGAGCCTGTTCGACGAAGCGCTGCCGCCGGGCTTCATGGGCGAGAACCTCACCATTGACGGACCGCTGGAGCATGAGGTGTTTGTGGGCGACGAGTGGCATTTCCCGGACTGCGTGCTGCGCGTGACGGCCCCCCGCGAGCCCTGCTTCAAGTTCAATGCCGTGATGGGTTTTGCCCAGGCCGGCCGCGCCATGGCGCTGGCGGGCTGCTGCGGCTACTACCTGTCGGTGGACCGGCCCGGCACCATCGCCGCCGGGCAGACCGCGACGCTGGTCGCGGGGCAACGCGGGCTGAGCATTGCCCAGGCGTTTGCGGGCAAGTTCGCCAAGCACGCACGTTGACCTGGCTGCGGCACGACTCCCGCGCCGCAATCCGCCCAACCTATTCCGTGGTCACCAGCTGGCGCGCCTGCGCCTGCAGCTGCGGAAACACCTTGCCCACCAGCTGCAGCTGCGCTGCCATGAGGCTGTGCGCGCTGGGCGCTGCCGGTACCGTGCCCCACTCGCGCAGCACCTGGGCCACTGCAGGGGCGCTGTGGGTCTTGCGCACCCGGCCGGACTGCTGCGCGCGCTCCAGTTCCAGCGCCAGCTGCTGCAGGGACGCCAGCAGGCTCTGCGCCAGCTCACGCGTAGCCTCGTCCATGGGCTGAGCGGCTGCGCCACCGCGCTGGGCGCCCAGCGCCGACAGGTAGTTGAGCTGGGTGTGCGACAGACACAGGAAATTCCCCACCACCTCGGCGTTGCCACGCACATGCAAGGGCTCCTTGAGCATGGCGCTGTACGAGTTGGACAGCGCGGCATCCGCGTTGTGGGCATTGCGCCGGGCCAGGCGGTAGGCCAGGTGGTCGCACTTGCCGCCCTGGTACTGCGCCAGGATCTCACGCAGGTACAGCGCCTGGGTCTGCAGCACCTGGGCGGCCAGCCGGGGCCAGTGGCGCGACTGCCACGACGGCAGCACCAGCCATGAGGCCACGGCCGCGATCACGCAGCCCACCACGGTATCGAGCAGGCGCGCAGAGATCACGCCGCTGGCCGCGCCCATCTGGTGAAAGCTGAGCAGCAGCAAGGTGGTGACCGCCGCCGTGGCCAGGGTGTAGCGGGTGTGCCGCGCCCCAAAAAACACCGCACCCCCCAGCACCAGCAATGCGGCCTGCACCAGCTCGCCCGGAAACAGCTGGATCACCGCCCACCCGAGCGCGAGCCCCATCGCCGTGCCCTTGGCGCGCTCCATCAGCCGCGTCTGCGTGGCCGCGTACTGCGGCTGGCTCACGAACACAATGGTCAGCAAGATCCAGTAGCCGTGCGGGTCGGCCGTGGCTTGCATGAGGGCAAAGCCCACCATGAGGGACAGGCTCAGCCGCAGGCTGTGGCGCAGCCAGGGGGACTGCAGCTGCCAGTGCGAGCGCAGGCGCGCCCAGGCATCGCGCAGGCTGCGCGGCTCGCGGTCAAACAGGGCGTAGTCCACCGCCGCTTCCGCGGTGTGGGCAGGCAACGCCAGCGCACCGGCAAACACCCCGGCCAGTGCGGTCAGGTTGTCGGCCAGCGCCTGCAACGACCGCAATGCACGGGACTGGGCAGGCAGGGACGCGGCACCAACGGACTGCGGCTGGGACGCCAGGTGCGCCACGGCAGCCTGCATGTCCTCGATGGCACGGGCCGTCACGCCCCAGTGCTGGGGCACCGTCTGTGCCTCGATCGCCACCGACAGCTTGAGCGCCTGCTCGCCCAGCAGCGTGAGCACCCGCTGGCAGCGGTACAGCACGTCGCTGTGAAAGAACGACTGGGCAAGCAGGTCGTAATGCTCGTGGGACGAACTCACGCGCTCGTGCACGTCCTGCGCCGCCAGGTACTGGTGCATGGCCGTTTGTAACCACAGCGGGGGCGTACCCCGGCCCATGCGGCTGATCAGGCTTTCCTTGGTGGCGTTGAGGGCGTCCACCACGCGGCCGTTGTGCAGCGCCAGCGCCATGCGGCGGCGTTCCAGGTCCACATCCCGCACCGGCTCCAACAACAGCGCCTTCAGGCGCAGGTATTCGCCCAGCATGGCGTAGAGCTTGGCCAGGCGGTAACGCACCGGCGCGCGCGGCAGCACGGCATGCCACAGCACCGACACCACGCCGTACCAGGCCGCGCCTGCCAGCATGCGGGGGATCGCGTCACCCGCGCCCGCACGGCTGCTGTGGGCGGCCAGCCCCGCATAGATGAACAGGATGAGCGACCCAAAGGCAATGGCGCGGTAGCGCTCGCTCAGCGCCCCCAGCATGGTGATGCCAAAGGCCAGCAGCGCCATCACCCCCATCAGCACCCAGGGCCAAGACACCGCCGCCCAGACGGCCCCGGCCATGAGGCCAAAACACGCCAGCGCCAGGCACTGCGCCCGCAGGCGGCCGCGCCAGCTGTCGTCGGTTTCGGTGAGTGCACTGGCGATCACGCCCAGCAGCACCGGCATCAGTTCGGCCTGCCAGTCGGCCCACCAGCCATAGGCCAGCACGGCGGCCAGGGCGACCAAGGCACGCGCGCCACGCGTGACGCCTTCGTGGTTGCGTGCGCGCTGCCAGCTGAGTTTCCAGGTTGTGTCCACAGGAGCCTTGTTGCCGAGAGATTAGGGATTACCCTAGTACATCTAGCAATTGTCAGGCCAAATCAGGCCCCGCCAGCCCAAAAAGAAACCCTGCCGCGCAAGGTTGCGGGGCAGGGTCTGGGGCGATGCCGGGGCGCGATGGGAGTACGCGGCCCGGTGGCCGTGGCGGCCTATCGCACGGTATCGGGCAGCTCGATCTTGACTTCCAGCACTTCCAGGTTGTCCTGGCGTTCCAGGTGCACCTTGAGGTCGTCGGGGTTGATCTTGACGTACTTGGAGATCACCGCCACCAGCTCGCGTTGCAGCGCGGGCAGGTAGTCGGGCTCGGACGCATTGCGGCCGTTGCGCTCGTGCGCCAGGATGATCTGCAGCCGCTCCTTGGCAACGCTGGCGGTTTTTTTCTTCTCGCCGAGCAGGAAGGACAGGAAAGAAGCCATGGCTATTTGCTCCCGAACAGGCGTTTGAAGAAGCCGGGCTTTTCGGCGTCAATGAAACGCAGTGGCTTGTCCTGCCCCAGGAAGCGGTCGATCACATCCTTGTACGCCTCGCTCACGTCGCTGCCCTGAGCGTGGATGGCGGGCGTGCCCTGGTTGGAGGACTGCAGCACCACTTCGGATTCGGGAATCACGCCGATCAGCTTGATGCGCAGGATGTCCTGGATGTCTTCCAGGCTCAGCATCTGGCCGTCCTGCACGCGGCTGGGGTTGTAGCGCGTGATGAGCAGGTGTTCCTTGATCGGCTCGCCGCCTTCAATGGCGCGCTTGGTCTTGCTGCCCAGCATGCCCAGGATGCGGTCGGAGTCGCGCACCGAAGACACCTCGGGGTTGGTCACCAGCAGCGCCTCATCGGCAAAGTGCATGGCCATCAGCGCGCCGCTTTCGATGCCCGCGGGCGAATCGCAGACGATGTATTCAAAGTCCATCGCGGCCAGGTCCTTGAGGACCTTTTCCACGCCGTCTTGCGTCAGCGCGTCCTTGTCGCGCGTCTGGCTGGCGGCCAGCACAAACAGGTTGTCGCACTGCTTGTCCTTGATGAGCGCCTGGTTCAGGTTGGCCTCGCCATGGATGACGTTGATGAGGTCGTACACCACGCGGCGTTCGCAGCCCATGATGAGGTCCAGGTTGCGCAGGCCGACGTCAAAGTCGATCACGGCGGTCTTGTGGCCGCGCAGGGCGAGGCCGGTGGCAAAGCTGGCGCTGGTGGTGGTCTTGCCCACGCCACCTTTGCCGGAGGTCACGACGACGATTTTGGCCATGTGTTGCTGATTCTCTGTGGGTTGGTACGAATGAAATGGGGGCTCAGGCGAGCGGCTCGATCAGGAGCTTCTCGCCTTCGAGCCGCACCTGGGCCGGCTTGCCGCGCACCTCGGCGGGCAGCTCGGTCTCGGTGGTGCGGTAGATGCCTGCGATGGAGACCAGTTGCGGCTCCAGGCAGGTCGAAAAAATGCGGGCTTCGGTGTTGCCCCGCGCACCGGCAATCGCGCGGCCGCGCAGCGGGGCGTAGACGTGAATGTTGCCATCGGCAATCACCTCGGCGCCAAAGCTCACCACGGCCATCACCACCAGATCGGCGCCACGCGCATACACCTGCTGGCCGGAGCGCAAGGGCTTGTCCACCACCACGGTGCCGGGGCCGGGTATGGGCACTTCGCGTACCACTTCCACCTCGACCTCGCGGATCACCTCGCGCACCACTTCCTGCACCGGCGCGGGCGCCTCGGCACGCGCCGGAGGCGCATCGGGCGCTGCGGCCAGGCCTGCACCACGCGCAGCCTCCATCTGGGCGGGGCTGCCGCCGCGCACGGCCACGGGCAGGGTGTTGTGCTCGCGCAGCGCGGCTGCGATGGCGGCAAAGTCGATGGGCGCTTCGGCCTCACGCACGGGCGCCAGGTCGATCAATACAGGGTCGTTGTCGAAAAAGCCCGGGGCATCGGCCACGCGCTCGGCCAGGTCGGCTGCGAACTGGGCGGCGTCGGTGGTCTTGAGCAGCACCGCCACCACCGGCAGCGAGGCGCTCTTGAGGTCAAAGCTGGAGCGGGACTGCGCCGCCGTCGTAAGGGCCATGAGGGGATAGGAAAAGGAGCGCGGGAACCTGTTTCAGAAGGCGCAAAGTGTACCGTGGGCCTGTGTAAGCGTCCGTATGCACCTTTCCGATGTGCGCAGGGGCCCGCAAGGCGGCCAGCGAATGCACCGAGGCGACCGGCAGAGCAGGCGCGCCCTTTGATAATGCACCGATGCCTTCCACCCGCAAAACACACATCGACGCCCTCGCCATCTCCCTGCTGCTCGCCTGCTGCATGTTCTGGGGCTTCCAGCAGGTGCTGGTCAAGGCCACGGTGGCCGAGGTGGCGCCGGTGTTCCAGGCCTTTGTGCGTTTTGCGCTGGCCACGGTGGCCGTGGCAGCCTGGTGCCTGTGGCGTGGTGTCAGCCTTTCCGGCGTGGGCGAGCCCGCCGGGGCCACACGCGCCGGACTGCTGGCGGGGGCGCTGTTTGCCGGCGAGTTTGCGTGTATCTATCTGGGCCTGCAGTACACCACCGCGTCGCGGCTCACGGTGTTCTTGTATGCGTCGCCCTTCTGGGTGGCATTGCTGCTGCCGCGTTTCATCCCCGGTGAGCGCCTGCAGGGCTGGCAGTGGCTGGGCCTGGCCGCGGCCTTTGTGGGCGTGGGGCTGGCGCTGGGCGACGGGCTGCTGGGCCACGCCAGCACGGCGCTGCCACAAGGCTGGCTGGGGGATCTGCTGGGGCTGGCTGCAGGCCTGATGTGGGCGCTGACCACGGTGGTCATCCGCACCACGCCCCTGGCGAGGGTGGCGCCTGCCAAGCAGCTTTTCTACCAAGTGGCGGTGAGCACCGCGGTGCTGCCGGTGCTGTCGCTGGGCCTGGGCGAGGCTTGGGTCTGGCAGTTCAGCGGCTTTGCCTGGGGTTCGCTGCTTGTGCAGGCGCTGGTGGGTGCGTTTGTGAGCTATCTGGCCTGGATGTGGATGCTGGCGCACTACCCAGCCACCAAGATCTCGGTGTTCGTGTTTCTCACGCCCGTGTTTGCGCTGCTGTTTGGCGCGCTGTGGCTGGGTGAACCTGTGACACCCGGGCTGGTGGCTGCGCTGGTGCTGGTGGCGGCGGGCATCGTGCTGGTAAACCGGAGGCCTGCGGGCTGAGGCAGTGCAACCTGCGCAGCGGCCCTAGCGCCATTCGACGCGGTTTCTGCCCGCGTTCTTGGCGGCGTACAGCGCCTCGTCGCTGAGTCCGATCTGCGCGTCCAGGGCCCGGGGGGAATCGTCTGGAATGCCGGCGTGCACGCCGACGCTGAGGGTGATCGGCACCATGGCGTTGGCCAGCCGCACGGGCGGCGACTCGATGGCCTTGCGCACGTGCTCCGCCAGGCGCAGCGCACCGGCTTGGTCGGTGGCAGGCAAGACTGCCAGAAACTCTTCTCCGCCATAGCGGGCGACCACGTCGGCCTGGCGCAGCCGCTGGCGAATGCGCAGCGCCACTTCGCGCAGCACGGCGTCTCCGGCCAGGTGGCCATAGGTGTCGTTGACGCGCTTGAAGTGGTCGATGTCGAGCATCAGGAAAGCCAAAGGTTCCCCCTGGCGCCGAGCGCGCGCGCCCAGCGCTGGCAGCAGGTCTTGCAGGGCACTGCGGTTGTACAGACCGGTGAGGCTGTCGTGCGTGGCCAGGGCGTGCTGCTGCTCCAGGGCAAATTCCATCTGCATCAGCACAAAGCCCATGCTGTTGACCAACAGAACGGCCATCACCGCAAAATAGGTCAGCCCCTGCACCTGGCCCGGCACGTTGTAGACGGCATCCCAATCGGACGCCCACACCATGTAAGCGGTGCGCACGACCAGCGTGAGCGCCAAGCCCGCGCAGCCGGCAATCAGGACCCAGCGGCCCGTCAGGCGCCGCTCGACCAGCGCGGGGCCCCAGGCCTGGTACAGCAACATGCCGGCCATCACGCTCTGGATGCCGGCGACCAGGATGTTGCGCCAATGGTCGTCCCGCATGAACCACAGCACCACCACCATGTTGACGGCAAGCGGCAACCACACCAGCGCCGAGCGCACAGGCTGCGCGCGGTGCCGCTGAAACGACGCGATCGCCAGCGTGTGCAGCACCAGCGTCAGGCCGCTAAGCAGGTTGGTTGCCAGGATCGACACTTCGGTCCAGCCGAATGCCCGCAGGCCGAACGCCGGGTAGGACAGCGCATTGACCACCAGCCCCAGCCCCCACAACGCCAGCCCCCGATGCAAGCGGGCACGCAGGGCCACAAACACAATCGGCAGCGCCTGGGCGGTCGCAGCGGCCATGGTGGCGGCCAGCAAAGTGGCAAGGTCGAGCGTCATGGGCAAGGTGCAGGGGTGGGGCCAACCGCCGGCAGAGGCGGCGTGGGCCATTCGATCCAGGCAGTCTAATGCGCGCCGGGCTGGGATACCTTGATCCGACGAGGCCACAGGGTGCTTTGGCAGCCTGCACCGCTGCGGCAATAACCGCAGAGTGCCCACCCCCGCATGTGAAAATCCCCCGCATGCCACCCCGCCTGCCCCCGCTGAACGCGGTCCGTGCCTTTGTGGCGGCGGCGCGGCACCAGAGCTTTACCCACGCAGCGCTGGAGCTGCACGTCACCCACAGCGCCATCAGCCGCCAGATCAAGGCGCTGGAGACCCACCTGGGCGTGGACCTGTTCGAGCGCAAGACGCGGCAGGTGCTGCTCACCGCAGCGGGCCACCAGTTTCACGCGCAGGTCGGCCCTGCGCTCGCGCAGATCGGCGCCGCCGCCCAGGCGCTGCGGGGCGACGCCGGGCTGCGCAGCGTCAAGATCAATGTGCGGCCCAGCTTTGCGGTGCGCTGGTTGATCCCCCGGCTGCCCGGCTTTGTGGCCCAGCACCCGGACATCGAACCCCAGGTCATCACCAGCACCCTGGCGCCAGACCATGCCACCGAGGCCTTCGACCTGGCCCTGCGGCGCGGCCCACGCGGTTGGCCGCCGGGCATGCAGGTGCAGCCGTTTCTGGAGGACGAGGCGCTGGTGGTGGGCGCGCCTGCCCTGTTCGCCCAGCGCCCGGTGGCGCAGCCCGAGGCGCTGTCAGCCCATGTGCTGCTGCTGTCCAAATCGCGCAGCAAGGACTGGGAAAGCTGGAAGAAGCTGGTAAACGCGCCAAGGCTCCAGCCCGCCAGCTGCCTGCAGTTTGACCACCTGCACTTTGTGCTGCAGGCCGCCGTGGATGGGCTGGGTTTTGCGGTGGCCCCGGTGTCGTTGATCACCCACGACTTGGCCTCGGGGCGGCTGGTGTCGCCGCTGCCCAGCTTGCGGCTGCCGCTCACGCGGCACTACCTGGGCATGGCGCCGGACCCATCGCCGGAGACGCTGCGTTTTGTGCAGTGGCTGCAGGACGAGATCAGCGCCTGAGCGGGAGGCCGGGCCGGGAGTACAAGGCCCCCACGTGCCCGTTTTGCCCGATTTCTGCACAAATCGGGAGGTAGCGCTAGTGCATCATGCGCTAACAGCTATATTTTCAATAGCAAAAATCATTCACCATCCCCCATCCACCGCGCCGTGCCCGACACGCGGATGGAGCTGCCGGGCACGGGCCCGATCTCAGCCCGCAGGCGCGAGCGCATGCCCATGTCCTCGCCCTGCACCACATCGATGGCGCCGCCGTGCGGCCAGCCCAGGTCACGCAGGTAGCCCGCCAACGCGGCAGTGGCGGCGCCGGTGGCCGGGTCTTCGAGCACGCCGCCCGAGGCAAAGGCATTGCGGGTGTGCAGCAGGCGGTCGGACTCCACCCACACCAGCACAATGGTGACCAGCTTGGCGTTCACCATCAGCCTGCGGCCCGCATCCAGCGCGTAGTGCATGGCCGCCAGCGCCGCGCGGCTGCGCAGGGCCAGCACCAGGTGGTCGGCCCCGCCGTGGATGAGCGCGGGCGGAATGCGCGGGTCCAGATCGGCCGCGCTGAGGCCAAACAGGGCCAGCGCATCGGCCAGCAGCCCCGCAGGCACAGGCCCGCTGCGCGTGAGAGGCGACTGCAGCGCTGCCTGCACCAGATCGCCCGTGCGGCGGCCTTCGACCGTGATCTCGGCCTGGCTCAGCGACAGCGCAAACACGCCGTCGCCCTCGCGCTGCGCGAGCGCGGCGCCCAGGGCAGTCGTCGCGTGGCCACAAAACGGCACCTCGCTCTCGGGTGCAAAGTAGCGCACCCGCCAGTGGCCATCGCCCAACGGGGCGGCAAACGCGGTTTCAGAAAAGCCGACTTCGGCAGCAATGCGCTGCATGTCGGCGGGGGTGGGGAGCTGGTCACCGATCCACACGCCGGCGGGGTTGCCGCCCTGGGTGCCGTCGGAGAACGCTGCGATTTTTTGAAGTGCCATGGGGTTCAACGTGCAGAAACAGGGGACGACCCAGCGACTGGCTCAGAGCTTCGGAATGCGAATCCGGCTGATCATCAGCGACCCCGACAGCGCAAACAGCAGCACCAGCGGGTGCAGCGTGAAGCCGCCGATCAGCAGCTTGCCAAACCACAGGTTCTCGCGCACCGCCCCCAGCCAGGCGGCCATGGCCAGCAGGCCCACCAGCACGATGGAGGTGGGGATGGGCGTGCCCTCGAAGTATTTGACCTTGCCGTCGTCGCCCGACAGCGTTTCGGCGGTGACGTTGTAGCGCGCCAGGCGCGACACGCCGCAGGCCACGAAGTAGGCCAGCACGATGCGGTCGTACAGGCCCTGCATGCCGCAGCCGTAGGCAATGATGGCCGGGGCCACGCCAAACGAGATCACGTCGGCCAGCGAGTCCAGCTCGCGGCCCATGGCCGAGCTTTTCTGGCGCCAGCGGGCGATGCGGCCGTCCAGCACGTCAAAGATCAACGCGGCCAGCACCAGGGCACATGCAAAGTACACATGCACCACATTGCTGGTCTCCAGGTACGACATGACCGAGAACAGCGCGCCCACGCCGCAGACCGCATTGCCCAGCGTGAACCAGTCGGCAAGGTGGAACTCACGGATCATCGAAAAACGTTTGGGCGGCTGCGGAGTGTTCATGGAGGAAGGGCGCGCGGCGGCGCGCGCAGTGGCAATCGACAAGGTCCATTATGGGTGTGCCGCACCGCAGGGGATCGTTAACCCTCTCTGACATCTGCGTGACTGCTTTTGCGCCGGCACACAGACAGACTGTGGCCACGCGGCGGGCGCGACAGGGTAGGACGATGCCGCATCCGCCCTGTGACTGACCCGACCTCCCCCACAAGACCCGAGATAAGACCCGAGATAAGACCCGAGACACGCCATGCGCCTCCCTCAGATGCCCCCGCTCCACCTGCCTTTTGCCCCCGGTGCCCCGGTGCGCAGTCTGCAGGATGTGCAGCGGATCGAAGCCCGCCCCCTGGCCGAGGCGCTGCCGGTGCAGAGCACCTACGAGATTTTTGTGAACTCGGCGGCGGCGTTTGGCGACAAGACGGCGCTGACCTTTTTGCCTACCGCAGACCCTGCCGCCGAACCCATCCGCTGGTCGTACGCCCAGCTGCTCACCGGCATCCACCAGACGGCCAACCTGCTGCACCACCTGGGCGTGGGACCCGAGGACGCCGTGGCCGTGCTGCTGCCCGGCTGCCTCGAATACCACCTGGCACTGTGGGGCGGCGAGGCGGCGGGCATCGTGCAGCCGCTCAACCCCATGCTCACCGACGAGAAGATCGCGGCCATGATGACTTTGGCCCGCGCCAAGGTGCTGATTGCCTACGGCGCAGAGGGTGACCTGGGCTACTGGAGCAAAGCACTGCGCCTGCGCACCCTGGTGCCCACGCTGACCACGGTGCTGCGCGTGGCACCGCACGATGAGGCGCCGGGTGCCGCGCCCGCCCTGCCCGCTGGCGTGCTGGACCTGGCCGCGCGACACCAGCACCCGAGCGACCACCTGGTGAGCGGCCGCCGCATCGCAGCCACGGACATCGCCGCGTACTTCCACACCGGCGGCACCACCGGCGCGCCCAAGCTGGCCCGCCACAGCCATGGCGCGCAGGTGTTCACCGCCTGGGGCAGCGTGCAGATGCAGGGCATCCGGCCCGAGGATGTGGGCATCAACGGTTACCCGCTGTTCCATGTGGCGGGCGTGCTGCCGGGCTCGCTGGCAGCGCTGTCGGCGGGGGTGGAAACCATCATCCCCACCACCGGCCTGTTCCGCAACCGCGAGGTGATTGCCAACTACTGGCGGCTGGTGGAGCGCTACCGTTGCACCTACCTCTCGGCCGTGCCCACGGTGCTGGCGGCGCTGGCCAATGTGCCGCTGGACGGGGTCAACATCTCCACCCTGCGCTACTGCCGCACCGGCGCGGCCATCCTGGCGCCCGAGCTGGCGGCGCGGTTTGAGCGCCTGTTTAACCTGCACATCCACGAAAGCCTGGGCATGACGGAGATGGCGGGCATCTCCACCATCACGCCCCCCGGCGTGAACGCGCCCGCAGGCTGCGTGGGCTGGCGGCTGCCGCACACCCAGCTGCGCGTGGTGGCGCTGGATGCGCAGGGCAATGCGTCGGACCAGGACCTGCCGCCCGGCCAGCCGGGCATGGTGCTGTTCCAGTCGCCCAACCTGTTCTCCGGTTTCCTCGACGCGGCCGACACCGCCAAGGCCTTCACCCATGACGGCTGGCTGGCCACGGGCGACCTGGGCTTTGTGGACGAGCAGGGCCGCCTGCACCTGAGCGGCCGCTCCAAGGACCTCATCATCCGCAGCGGCCACAACATCGACCCCAAGGTGATCGAGGACGCACTGGGCGCCCACCCCGCCGTGCAGCTGTGCGCCGCCGTGGGCGCACCCGATGCCTATGCGGGCGAACTGCCCGTGGTGTACGCCACCTTGCGGCCCGGCGAGCAGGTGACCGAAGCAGAGTTGATGGCCTTTACCGCCGAACGCGTGGACGAGGCCGTGGCACGACCGCGCTGGGTGCAAGTGCTGGAGACCATGCCCGTGACCAACGTGGGCAAGATCTACAAGCCCGAGCTGCGCCAGCGCGCCGCCTGCCACACGGTGCAGGCGCTGGTGGATAGCGTGTGCGCAGAAGCCCCAGGCTGCCCCCGCCCCCAGGTACAGCCCGAGGGCGACAACGCCGTGCGCGTGGCCGTGGCCCCAGGCCCCGGCGCAGACGCGCTGCAGGCCCGCCTGCGCGAACTGCTCGCGCCCCTGCCCCTCACCGTGCGCATCACCACCGCCCCCGCCGCAGGGAGCCCCCAGACCGCATAAGCCCATGGCGTGACAGCCAGGCCCCGGCCCGCCACCATGCATCGCGGAGCCCGCAGAGTGATTTTTATAACCATGACAGGAGACAAACCCATGCCCTTCCACGCCCTCACCCGCCGTTCCTGGCTCGGCGCCGCCGCGCTGGCCGCTGCCACCACGTGCACCGGCACCGCCGCCTGGGCGCAGGCTGCCTACCCCAACAAGCCCATCAAGGTGGTGGTGCCCTTCGCCCCCGGCGGCGCCACCGACGTGCTGGCGCGCGTGCTGGCCGAGAAGATGGCCGTGGGCCTGGGCCAGCCCATGGTCATCGACAACAAGCCCGGCGCGGCCGGCATCATTGGCACCGACGCGGTGGCCAAGGCCGCACCGGACGGCTACACCCTGCTGCTGGCGCTGAGCAACTCCATGCTCACCAACCAGTTCCTGTACACCAAGCTGCCCTACAGCCCCGAGAAGGACATCGCGCCCATCTACCAGATCGCCATCGCGCCCCTGGTGCTGGTGGCCCACCCCAGCGTGCCGGTGGCCACGGGGCCTGAGCTGCTGAAATACATCGCCGCCAACAAAGGCAAGGTGGCCTACGGTTCGTACGGCACGGGTGCCTACCCGCACCTGGCCGGTGCGTACATGAGCCAGTCGCAGAACGCCGACATGAGCCACGTGGCCTACCGGGGCGAAGCGCCCATGGTGCAGGATCTGCTCGGCGGGCAGATCCAGATTGCTTTTGCGAGTGCACTGCAAGTCAAGGCGCACATCGACGCCGGCAAGCTCAAGGCCATTGGCGTGAGCGGCGAGCGCCGCATGGGCACGCTGCCCAACGTGCCCACACTGGGCGAGCAGGGCCTGAACGACGAGGCCTACCGCGTGGCGGGCTGGCTGGCGTTTGGAGCCCCTGCAGGCACACCGCCCGCCATCCTGGAGCGCGTTGCGGCCGAGGTGCGCAAAGCCACCGAGCATCCCGATGTGGCCCAGCGCATCACGGCCATGGGCTTTGACGTGCAAAAGAGCTCACCGGCTTTGTTCACCGCAGCCATGAACAAGGAGCGCCCGGTGTGGGAGCGACTGATCAAGGCATCGGGCGCAAAGCTGGACTGACCCCGTGAGGCGCAGCGCGCCTAGGTGCCGCACTCACTCTTGCATCCAAACAAGGTGCTAGCGCTTATTCAATAAGCGCTAGCAGCTATTATTTTTGCAGCACACTCGCCCGCTGTGCCGCAAACCCCACGTACCAGTCCAGGCACCCGGGGTTGGCCATGGCGTCCTTGTTCACCACCTTCTCGATGGGCTGGCCCAGCAGCAGTTTCTTGATCGGCAACTCCTGCTTCTTGCCGCTCAGCGTGCGTGGCACCTCGGCCACCGCAAAGATGTCGTCGGGCACAAAGCGTGGGCTCAGCGCTGTGCGCACGGCGCCGTTGATGCGAGCGCGCAGGGCGTCGTCCAGCCCGTAGCCCGGGCGCAGCACGACAAACAACGGCATGTAGCTCTCGCGGCCCAGGTACTCCAGATCCACCACCAGGCTGTCGAGCACTTCGGGCAAGGCCTCCACCGCGCTGTAAATCTCGCTCGTGCCCATGCGCAGGCCGTGGCGGTTGATGGTGGCGTCGCTGCGGCCATAGATCACGCAGCCGCCATTGGCGCCGATCTTGAGCCAGTCGCCATGCCGCCACACCGCACCCATGCTCGCGGGGCCATCGCCACCACCGGGCTGGCGGCCGTGGCCTGCGGGGTACATGTCGAAGTAGCTCGACAGGTAGCGGCTGCCGTCCTTGTCGCCCCACAGGTAGAGCGGCATCGACGGAATCGGCTGCGCGCAGACCAGCTCGCCCACCGCATCCTGCACAGGGCGGCCTTCGGCATCCCACGCCTGAACGGCCGCGCCCAGCATGCGGCATTGCATCTCGCCGGGCACCTGCGGCATCTCGCGGTTGCCGCCGATGAAGGCGCCGCAAAAGTCGGTGCCCCCTGAAATGTTGTTCCACCAGATGTCGTGCGTACCAATGGCTTCAAACTGCGCCGTGCCCCACTGTTGCACCTCGGGCGACAACGGCGAGCCGGTAGTGCCCAGCGCGCGGACACGCGTGAGGTCGCCATAGTCGCTGAGCGTGATCCCCGCCTTCATGCAGTTGGCAAAAAACGCGGCGCCCGCTCCGAAGAAGGTCACGCCCGTCTCGGCCGCGAAGCGCCACAGCACGCCCCAGTTGGGGTGGTCCTTGCTGCCGCCAGGGTTGCCGTCGTAGATCACGCAGGTGGTGCCCGACAGCAGGCCGCTGAGCTGCGCGTTCCACATCACCCAGCCGGTGGAGCTGTACCAGTGGTAGCGCTCGCCAAAGCTGTTGGCCTCGTAGCTGCAGCCGATGTCGTTGTGCAGCACCTTGAGCTGCAGCGCCACCAGCACCGTGCCGCCGTGGCCGTGCACGATGGGTTTGGGCAGGCCGGTGGTGCCGCTGGAATAGACGATCCACAGAGGGTGGTCAAACGGGAGCCACATCGGCTCGAAGGCAGCCGTTTCTGCATCGTTTCGGGCGGTAGCGCTAGTCCAGCTTGCCCAGCCAGCTATCGAAACAGAAGCATCCAGATTGCCCAGCAGCACCGCGTGCTGCACGCTGGGCAGGGCCTCGCGCAGCTCGGCCAGCACGGGGCGGCGGTCGTGGTCGCGGCCGCCATAGCTCACGCCGTCCACGCCGATCAGCACCTTGGGCTCGATCTGGCGGAAGCGGTCGAGCACCGCATGCGTGCCCATGTCCGGCGCGCAGATGCTCCACACGCCGCCGATGCTCACCGTGGCCAGGAAGGCAACCATGGCCTCGGGCACGTTGGGCAGGTAGGCAGCCACGCGGTCGCCGGGCTGGATGCCCTGGGCCTTGAGGTGCAGCGCCAGCGACGCGACCTGGCGGCGCAACTCGGGCCAGCTCAGCTCGCGGTGCTGGCCCTTTTCGTTGCGGCTGATGATGGCGGGCACGCCCGCCGCGTGGGCGGCATCCACATGCCGCAGCGCCTGGCGTGCGTAGTTGACCTGCGCACCGGGGAACCACAACGCGCCGGGCATGGTGTTCTTTGCCAGCACGGCCGTGTGGGGCGTGGGCGACTGCAACTGGAAGTAGTCCCAGATGCTTTGCCAGAAGGCGTCGAGGTCGGTGGTGGACCAGCGCCACAGCGCGTCGTAGCTGTCGAACTGCAGACCGCGCTGGTCGCGCAGCCAGTTCTGGTACAGGCGGATCTGGGGAATGTAGGGCGGGGTGTTGTGTGTTGTCTCCATGGCGACGCAGCGTACCAGCGGCGCCCGGCAGAGGCCAGCCACACCCGTCGCCCGGTTGACAGCGCGGGGATTGCGTTATTTCGCACAATCGTGCTAAATTGCGCCCATGGACGCCAAAACCCAGAAAGCCGAACTCACCCGCGCCGCCATCGTCGGCGCGGCGCTGGACCTGGCTGCGGCCGAGGGGCTGGAGTCGATCACGCTGCAGGCCGTGGCGGACCGCGTGGGCCTGTCCAAGAGCGGCGTGTTCTCGCGGGCCGGCTCGCGCGAGGCGCTGCAAAAAGCGGTGATCGAGGAGTTTGGACGCCGCTTTCTGGCCGACGTGTTCGTACCCGCCATGCAGCAGCCCAAGGGCCTGCCGCGCCTGCAGGAGATCCTGCGCCGCTGGATTGCCCGCACGCGCGACGTGGAGGCCTTCACGGGCTGCATCTACACCGCAGGCGCCTTCGAGCTGGACGACCGCGAGGGCGAGCTGCGCGACCTCCTGCACGCTGAAATCACCCGCTGGCGCGCCGCATTGCGCCGCACCGTGATCCAGTCCATCGAGGCCGGGCACCTGGCGGCCGACACATCCCCCGACCAGCTGGTGGGCGAGATCTATGGCCTGATCATGGGCTTGTTGCACGACGTTCGCTTCCTGCGTGATCCGCAGGCAGCGGCACGCACCGAGGCGTCCTGGGCGCGCCTCGTCAAGAGTTACCTCCCCTCCCCCGCTTGATACGCGGTGGTGTGCCAGGGAGTGCTCTTGTTTTTTTATGCCCCAATTTCGCACAACCGTGCGAAGAAAGGAACCACCATGTTGATCATCCTGGGCATCGCCGCCATCGCGGCCGCAGTGGGCGCCATCCGGTCGCTGCGCAGCACCCTCACCAGCCTCCCGCGCAGCAACCGGGACTGGATCTTTTACTGACCGTCCGCCCGGTCCACCTCCCCCATCTACCCCATCTCCCTCCTGGAGTCCCACCATGAACACCTCTCCATCCGCCGCGCT
This sequence comes from Acidovorax sp. M14, assembly GCF_049331375.1. Lineage (NCBI taxonomy): Bacteria > Pseudomonadati > Pseudomonadota > Betaproteobacteria > Burkholderiales > Comamonadaceae > Acidovorax > Acidovorax sp. M14. The sequence goes on along the minus strand of NZ_CP186263.1, from coordinate 151,105 downwards.
GCAGGCCACGTCCAGCTTCTATGGCGAGCACCCCGGCATGCGGCTGCTGCGTGCGGCGCTGGGCACGGCCGAACGCCTGTGGCCCACCTTGGCCGTGCGCGCGGCCTACCGCCTGTTTGGCACGCCCCTGCCCTTGCGCAAACCTGGCCGCAACCCCGCGCCACCAGGCCACTGGCGCACGGAGCGCCTGGCGTTTGAAGACGCCGAGATCACGCTCTACCTGCCCCAGGCCCAGCCGCACGGCCCCACGGTTCTGCTGCTGCACGGCTGGGGCGGCCATGCGCGCCAGATGCTGCCGCTGGCCGACGCCTTGACCGCGCGCGGCCTGCGCCCGGCGCTGGTGGACCTGCCCGCGCACGGCGGCAGCCGGGGCCGCGTGAGCAACCTGCCGCAGTTCGCCCGCGCCATCGAATACACCACGGCCCGCCTGCACGCGCAGGACTCGGCGCCCCGCGCCGTGGTGGCCCATTCGCTGGCGGCCAACGCAGCGGCCCACGCGGCCAGCCGGGGTCTGGCCACCGGGCGCCTGGTGCTGCTGGCGCCGCCCGCCTCGCCGCACGAGTACACGCGCCTGTTCGCACAGGTGTTCGGCCTGTCGGAACGCACGCGCGCGGCCATGCAGCGGCGCATCGAGGCGCGCGAAGGCATCCTGATGCGCCAGTTCGAGCCCCCGGCCGTGGGCCCGCGCATTGCCCTGCCCACGCTGGTGGTGCACGACCGGGGCGACCGCATCAACCGCTTTGCCGACGGCGAGGCCTACCGCGACCACATCCCCGGCGCCACGCTGCTGGCCACCGAGGGGCTGGGGCACCGCAAGATCCTGCAGCAGGCAGAGGTGCTGCAGGCCGTGGCCGACTTTGTGGCGGCGTAAGCGTCGGCCGGTGGTGGCAGACAGGTCGCGCGACCCGCGGGAATCAGCCGGAAACAGGCAGCCTCTATCATCCGCACTCGACCGCCTTCCTGGAGGCGCCCTGCCGATGAATCGCTGGTGCCCGCACCAGCGGCCCCTGCTGCCTGTTGCTACCTGCCGTGTCTCCCATGTCCACTCTCCTGTCCGCCTGGCCCGCCCTGGTCCTGTTGTTGCCCGCGCTGTGGCTGGTGTCGGCCATCGTGTTCCTGGCCAAGGGCAACCGGCGGGCGTTTGCACAGCTGATGGCCCTGCTGGCGTGCTTTCTGATCGGTGCGCTGCTGATGGAGTTCTTCACCTTCATGGGCGCGCTCATGGCCCGCTCGGGCAGCCAGCACGCCACGCCCACGCTGGGCACCGGCACGCGCCAGTTGCTGGAGACGATCGCCAACCCGCGCTCCATCACCGCACCACCACTCTCGCTGGCGGCTTTTGCGGCGTACAGCATCCCGGCGGGCTACCTGTGGCTGCTGGTGGCGTGGGTGCTACACCTGCGCGGCAAGAAGGCGGGCCCGGCCAAAAAGAAGTCCGCCAAAAGCCCGCGCAAGGCTGCCAAAGACTGAGTTATGCAGGTTTTAGCCCCCAGGCGCTAGAAACACATGCCTGAGTAGCTATTGTTTAGATAGCAGTACCACACCATGGCTTGACGCAGGGCAAAGCGTGCCCCAACCCGCCCGCCCACAATGGCGCGCGGCCCCCCCATCCCGGGGCGGGCACCTTGTCACCCTGTATTCATCCCGCCATGACCACCCACCACAGCGACGTGCTCATCGTCGGCGCAGGCCCGGCGGGCCTGTCGCTGGCCACCTCTCTGGCGCAAGCCGGGTTCTCCGCCACCGTGGTCGAGCAGCAGAGCGACAGCGCGCTGGCCGCGCCCGCGCCGGACGGCCGCGAGATCGCGCTGACCCACCCCAGCCGCGACACATTGCAGCGCCTGGGCAGCTGGGGCCTGCTGGCCGGGCATGAAGTGGGCACCATCTGCGAAGCCCAGGTACACGACGGCCCGCTGGGCCAGCACAGCGCGCTGCAACTGAACACCCCGCAGACCCCAGAGGCTGCAGCGCCCGGCGCGCTGGGCTTCATCGTGCCCAACCATGCGCTGCGCCGCACTGCCTACGCCGTGGCGGCGCGCACGCCGGGGGTTCAAATCGTCACCCAGGCCCAGGTCACGCGCGCAGCCACGCTGGCCGGGCATGCAGAGCTGGACTATGTGCCGGCTGGTACCCCTGACGCCCCACCCCAACGCCTGACGGCCCCGCTGCTGGTCGCCGCCGACAGCCGCTTTTCGGCCACGCGCCGGCAGCTGGGCATCGGCGCGCAGATGAGTGACTTTGGCCGCACCGTCATCGTCTGCCGCATGCACCACGCCCTGCCCCACGGCAACGTGGCCCACGAATGCTTTGGCTACGACCGCACGCTGGCCGTGCTGCCCCTGCCCGATGACCCACAGGCGGGGCATGCGCTGTGCTCGGTGGTGGTCACGGCGGGTGCGGCCGACGCGGCGGCGCTGATGGCCCAGAGCCCCGAGGCCTTTGCCGCCCAGGTCCAGGCCCAATTCAACGACCGGCTGGGGCCCATGGCGCTGGTGGGCGAACGCCACGCCTACCCGCTGGTCGCCGTGTATGCCCAGCGCTTTGCGGGCCACCGCTGCGCGCTGCTGGGCGACGCCGCCGTGGGCATGCACCCGGTCACGGCCCATGGCTACAACCTGGGCCTGGCAGGGGTGGAGCGGCTCACGGCCGCGCTGGTGAGCGCGCGCCAGCGCGGGCAGGACATGGGCAGCGCCGACACGCTGGCCCCTTACGCCCAGGGCCACCACCGCCACGCCTGGCCCATCTACCAGGGCACCAACGCCATCGTGCGGCTGTACACCGACGCCCGCCCGGTGCCACGCCTGCTGCGCCAGCTGGTGCTGCAAGGCGCGCGGCGCCTGCCGCCGCTGCAGGCGGCCATCGTGGGGCAGCTGACGGGCCAGCCACCCCAATGGATGCGCGCACTGGCGCTCAGGCCGTAGCCGCGCCCTACCCTGCAACTGACGCAGTGCGGGTAACGGGTGGGGCACTCTGCGGGCACTTCGCCAAAGACGACTCAGGGGGACTTCATTCCCTGATTCCGAGCGTCGCCAGGCCATACAGCGGCGCACCCAGCCACGGGCGCCACAGCAGGTCCATGGCAATACCCGGCCAGCCATAGCCCTCCGCCACGCTTTGCTCGCGCAGCAACTGCAGGCGCGGGTGCACAGCCTCCAGCTCCGCCATGCGGCCCACGCCCCAGCGAAACTCTGCACCCGTAGCCCGCACGCTGGCGTGGCGGGCCGCGCAGCCCACGGCCCGGCGCGTCATCACGTCCAGCACCATGCGCGAGCCTGGCGGCGCATGCTGCGCAAACTCGGCCAGCACAGCGTGCACCTGTGCGGGCGGCAGGTACATCAGCACGCCTTCGCACACCAGCAGCACCGGCGTGGCGCTGCGCTGCGTGGGCAGCCCCAGCCGCTGCCACCAGCCGGGTTGTGACAGGTCCAGATCGGCGTGGCGCATGCGCGGGCACGGCGGAGGCAGCAGCGGCCGGCGCAGCGCCATCACCTCGGGCAGGTCGGCATCGAGCCACTGGTTGGCCCCCCCGTCCAGCCACTGGAAATAGTGGGTCAGCCCACACCCCAGGTTGACGCCCAGGGCCTGCGGGTGCGTGGCAAAAAAGGCGCGCCCCGCCTCCTGAATGGCCCGGGTGCGCCACAGCACATGCAGCACCGTGTGCAGATCGTCCAGGGTACCGCTCACATCGGCATCCATCTGCGCCAGCAGTGCCCGGGCCACGGCGTCGCGGCAGTCCAGCCAGGGGAAATAGCGGCCCCCATGGGCACGCGCCGCCAACGGGATGAGCAGGGTGCTGGGGACGGGCGGCAGCTGCGCGCGCTGCAACGGCAGGCTGACAGCGCAGCGGGTCACGCCTTCTGCGGGCGCAGCGCTGCGCGGCGGTCGGACAACACGGCGTCGGGCAAGGGACTGCGGCACGGGGCGCTCCTCCGGTGGCAGCGGGCGCCACGGTTGGGTGGAATGCGGAGGCCCAAGGTCAGGGCAAGGGCCTGCGACCATTCTGAAGGGTCGGCCTCAGTCTGTCGTGAATGACCGCAGCGCGTACTGCGGTATGTCAATGCGCTGACGGGCCCCTCAGCACGTGTTCACGTTCTCAGTCCTTCATCAGCGCCCACACTAGCGCCACCCCGGCCGCCAGCAGATCGCCGGTGAACGAGTTGTCGCTGGCATCGCTGCTGGCCGCGGTGAATGCGCGCTTCTGGCGCTCGCGCTCGGCCCGGGCGCGGTCGCGCTCCAGGGCCACCAGGGCGTCGCCAATGTCCACGGGCGATGCTGGCGCCACCGGTGCCTTGGCGCTGGCGGCGGCATAACCCTCCATGGCGCGCACCACGGCCTGGGGGTCGATGAGGGAGAACGCGGCGCGGCAATAGGGACAAGCGTGGTCTTTGCGGATGTCCACGGGCGCACCGCAGCTGGTGCAGTAGATGGCGCCCACGCGTTGGGCCAGGTCGTCGATCTCGGGGCGCGTCATGTGGCGCACAAAGCCCTTTTCGACCATGAAAGACGAGAAGCTGCTGAAGCGGCCATGCTGGCGCCCGCAACGGTAGATCATGTAGCGGCCGCTGCGCACCACGTCGAAGCCTTTGGCCAGGCTGGTGTTGCAGCGCGGGCAGGCCATGCTCTCGGCCAGGGGCTGGTGCTGGTCGGTGCGGTGTTCGTGCAGCAGGCGGAACAGCTCGACCACCGACACGGGCGAGAGCTTGAGGTTTTCGTGCCGGTCAAACCACAGGCCCTGGCAGGCAAAACAAATGTCCAGCTCCAGCGTGTGCCCCTGGTTGCTGGTGAACCGGTGCGCCTCCATGGGCTGGCGGCAAGAGGGACAGGACGGCTGAGGGTGCATGGCGGCGGTGGCTGTGGCAGGCAGAGCAGAGGTTGGCGCAGATGCTAACCCGGCACAACGCGGGTGAACGCCTGGCAACTGACGCGCAGGTTCACGGCAAGGCCATCCGCATCCACTAGCATTCGCGCCTCAACAACAAGGAACCAACAAGATGGGATTCATGAACTGGCGCGTGAAAAGCGCTGAGGTGTTGCAACAAGGCGGCGTGATCGCGCCGGACGAGCGGCTGCCCTGGCCGCAGACGGCGGTGATGGGCGTGCAACACGTGATTGCGATGTTTGGCGCCACGGTGCTGGCGCCCATCCTGATGGGCTTTGACCCGAACGTGGCCATCCTGATGAGCGGCATCGGCACGCTGATCTTCTTCCTCGTCACCGGCGGCAAGGTGCCCAGTTACCTGGGGTCGAGCTTTGCGTTCATCGGTGTGGTGATCGCGGCCACGGGGTATGCAGGCCAGGGAGCCAACGCCAACATCGGCGTGGCGCTGGGCGGCATCATTGCGTGTGGCCTGGTCTACACGCTCATCGGCGCGCTGGTGCAGGCCATTGGCACGGGCTGGATCGAGCGCTTCATGCCGCCCGTGGTCACCGGCTCGGTGGTGGCGGTGATCGGGCTGAACCTGGCGGGCATCCCCATCAAGAACATGGCGGCCAGCAACTTTGACAGCTGGATGCAGGTGGTGACCTTTGTGAGCGTGGGCCTGGTGGCCGTGCTCACGCGCGGCATGGTGCAGCGCCTGCTGATTCTGGTGGGGCTGATCGTGGCCAGCATCATCTACGCGGTGCTGACCAACGGCCTGGGCCTGGGCAAGCCGATGGACCTGTCCGCGCTGGCCAACGCCGCGTGGTTTGGGTTACCCAACTTTGCTGCGCCGGTGTTCGAGGCCAATGCCATGCTGCTGATCGCACCCGTGGCCATCATCCTGGTGGCCGAGAACCTGGGCCACGTGAAGGCCGTGACGGCCATGACGGGCCAGAACCTGGACCGCTACATGGGCCGCGCGTTCATCGGCGACGGCATTGCCACCATGGTCAGCGGTAGCGCGGGCGGCACGGGCGTGACCACCTATGCCGAGAACATCGGCGTGATGGCGGCCACCAAGATCTACTCCACCGCTGTGTTCCTGCTGGCGGGTGTGTTTGCGCTGGTGCTGGGCTTTTCGCCCAAGTTCGGCGCGCTGATCCAGACCATTCCGCTGCCGGTGATGGGCGGCGTGTCCATCGTGGTGTTTGGCTTGATCGCGGTGGCGGGCGCCAAGATCTGGGTGGACAACAAGGTGGACTTTTCGCAGAACAAGAACCTCATCGTGGCGGCCATCACCCTCATCCTGGGCACGGGCGACTTCACGCTGAAGTTCGGCCAGTTTGCGCTGGGCGGCATCGGCACGGCCACGTTCGGGGCGATCCTGCTGTACGCACTGCTCAACCGCAAAGCGGCGTAATCTGTGGATGTGGTCCGGCCTGATGGCATTTGTAAGGGTTAACCCTTAATTTGTAAGGAACGAAGGCTAGCATCCTGGGTTTTGTCCACAGGGCCATCCGCTCACCGGGCGGGTGGCCTTTTTCTTTTTGCGGAGCTTGTTCATGTCCCTGGCCGATCGGGTGCTGTACCCCGACTTTCTCTCCCGCACCATGACCGCCGACGAGGCGGCCGCCCTGATCCCTGCCGGTGCCCATGTGGGCATGAGCGGATTCACCGGCGCGGGCTACCCCAAGGCTGTGCCGGGCGCGCTGGCGCGCCGCATCGAAAGCCTGAACGCGCAGGGCCATGGCTTCAAGATCGGGCTGTGGACAGGCGCCAGCACCGCGCCTGAGCTGGACGGTGCGCTGGCCCAGGTGGACGGCATCGAGATGCGCCTGCCCTACCAGTCCGACCCCACAGTGCGCCGCCAGATCAATGCGGGGCAGATGCAGTATGTGGACATCCACCTGTCGCACGTGGCGCAGTTTGTGTGGTTTGGCTTTCTGGGCAAGCTGGATGTGGCGGTGGTCGAGGTGGCGGGCGTGCTGCCCGACGGGCGACTGATCCCGTCATCCTCGGTGGGCAACAACAAGACCTGGCTGGACCAGGCCGACAAGATCATTCTGGAGGTGAATGCCTGGCACAACCCGCAGCTGGAGGGCATGCACGACATCTACTACGGCACCGACCGGCCGCCACACCGCAAGCCCATCCCCATGACACGGCCCGACGAGCGCATTGGCGAGCCGTACCTGCGCTGCGACCCAAACAAGGTGATTGCGGTGGTGATGACCAACCAGCCCGACCGCAACAGCGTGTATGCCGCGCCCGATGACACCTCGAACCGCATCGCGGGCCACATCATCGAGTTCTTGCAGCACGAGGTGAAAAAGGGCCGCCTGCCCAAAGACCTGCTGCCGCTGCAGTCGGGCGTGGGCAACATCGCCAACGCGGTGCTGGCAGGGCTGAACAACGGCCCGTTCGAGAACCTCACGGCCTACACCGAGGTGCTGCAGGACGGCATGCTGGACATGCTGCGCTCGGGCAAGCTGGCCAGCGCCTCGGCCACGGCGCTGTCGCTGAGCCCCGCAGCGATGCAGGACTTCAACGACCGCATCGACTACTACAAGCAGCGCATCGTGCTGCGCCCGCAGGAGATCAGCAACCACCCCGAGCTGATCCGCCGCATGGGCCTGATCGCGATGAACGGGATGATTGAGGCCGACATCTACGGCAACGTGAACTCCACGCATGTGATGGGGTCGGCCATCATGAACGGCATCGGCGGCTCGGGTGACTTTGCGCGCAATGCGTATCTGTCGATCTTCATGACGCCCTCGCTGGCCAAGAACGGCAGCATCTCGTGCATCGTGCCCATGGCTTCGCATGTGGACCACACCGAGCACGATGTGCAGATCCTCGTCACCGAGCAAGGCTTGGCCGACCTGCGCGGGCACTCGCCCTCGCAGCGCGCTGAGATCATCATCGACCGCTGCGCGCACCCGGACTTCCGGCCCGCGCTGCACGACTATGTGGCCCGCGCCAAGCGCGGCGCCGTAGGCCAGCACACACCGCACCTGCTGAACGAGGCGCTGTCGTGGCACCAGCGGTATGTGGAGACGGGCAGCATGCGCGCACCTGCAGGCCCTGCCAGCGCTGCTTAAAGCGGTCCGTGTTGGGCCTGCAGGCCTTTGACAGCCAATTGGCAGCCTGGGCAGATAAAATCAGGGTTAACCCTAGGTCTATCGACCTCCCCCTGTCCACCCCCCACCAGCCCCCATCCGGGGCTGGTGGCTTTTTTGCCTGCGAGTTTTTTTGTGACCATGCAACGCCGTCAGTTCACCCAATCCCTCGTGGCCGCCAGCGCCGGCCTGCTGCTTGCCACCTCGTCGCGCGCCGTGGGCGTGCAAGACCCCATGGACGCCAAGAGCGTGACCATTGGCTGCTCGCTGGGAACGACCGGCGCCCTGGCCAGCCTGGGCAAGGAACTCAAGCAGGGGCTGGACGCAGGCTTGGCCCAGGCCAACGCCAAGGGCATCCACGGCCGCGAGATCAAGCTGCTGGCCGTGGACGACGGCTACGACGCCGCGCGATCGGAAGAGAACGTGCGCAAGCTGATTGCCGACGCCAACGTGGTGTCGCTGATCTCCTGCATGGGCACGGCCAACAACCAGCGCATCCTGCCGCTGGTGGACGAGGCGCAGATCCCCTACGTAGCCCCCCAGAGCGGCGCCACCTCGCTGCGCAAGGCAGAGTACCGCTCGGTGTTCCACGTGCGCGCCAGCTACACCGACGAGGCCCAGCGCCTGGCGCAAAAGCTGGTGTCCATGGGCATCACCGAGCTGGCCGTCGTGTACCAGGACACCGCCTTTGGCCGCGAGTTTCTGGCCGATGTGACCAAGGCCATGGCGGCCGCCAAGCAGCCCGCGCCCAAGGCCTTCAAGCTCGACGCCCAAGGCGCCCAGGTGGCCGACGTGGTGGGCAAGGCCGTGGCCGCTAAGCCCAACGCCGTACTGCTGGGCACGGCGGGCGACATCACCGCCACCCTGGTCAATGAGTTCAAGAAAGTCTCGCCCAGCACGCCGCTGGCCGCCACCAGCGTGGCGCTGTCGGGCGACAACCTGCGCCAGCTGGGCGGCAAGGCCTCGGGCATCGCGCTGTCGATGGTGCTGCCCGATGCGGCCCGCACCAGCTATGCCGTGGTGCGCGACTACCAGAAGGCCATGCGCGCACTGGGCTACCAGGAGTTCTCGGCCCGCAGCTTTGAAGGCTATGTGAACGCCCGCGTGCTGGCCGAGGGCCTGGAGCGCGCCGGCCGCGACCTGACCCGCGCCAAGCTGCGCAACGCCCTCGCAGGCATCCGTAGCAACGACCTGGGCGGCCTGTCCATCGACTACGCCAGCGGCGCGCCATACGTGGGCTCGCGCTTTCTGGACCTGGGGGTAATGGGCGCCAACGGGAAGTTTGTGGGCTGAGGCTAGGAGCCTGTCGGACTTGGAGCGTCGATAGCGAGAATGGGCCCCAGCGAGGACAGTTTTTGCCGGATTTGCAGACCCATAGCCCAGCTATGGGGCAAAAAGACGGTAAAAAATGGACCGCTGCGGCCGATTCGCAGCCGACGACTTCCAAGTCGGACAGGCTCCTAGGCGCCTGCGGCACAGGGCGGCGCCACGGGCCTTGGCACAATCTGTGGCTTGCACTGACTTGGCCCTGCCCCGTGAACACCATGCCCATTTGGAAGAAACCCATCGACCTGGCCCTGCTGAAGGCCGCCAACCGCAACACCGCCGTAGAGCACCTGGGTATCGAATTTGTCGAGGTGGGTGACGACTTTCTGCGCGCCCGCGTGCCGGTGGACCACCGCACCATCCAGCCTTTTGGCCTGCTGCACGGCGGCGTCAGCGTGGTGCTGGCCGAGTCCATGGGCTCCACCGGCGCTTACTACGCCCTGCCCGAGGGCTACCGCGCCGTGGGCCTGGACATCAACGCCAACCACCTGCGCTCTGCGACCAGCGGCTGGGTGACGGGTACTGCAAAGCCGGTACACATCGGCCGCACCACGCATGTGTGGCACATCGATCTGCACAATGAAGCGGGCGAGCTGACCTGCGTGTCACGCCTCACCATGGCGATCCTTGCCCCCCGGTAGGGGTCATCCCCCTCCTGAGCGGCTTCGCCGCTTCCCCCTTCTCTCGCATCTCTAGCGCGCTCCGGGAAGGGGGACACCGCCAGCGCGGCGGGGCGGCCCTTGCGCGGCGGTCCTGGTCTGGCAACGCGCCCGTGGCAAAAGCTGGAGGTGTTGTTTGATGAAATCGGCTCCAAGCGCTAGATGAATATGCGCTAGCCGCTATTTATTCAGTAGCATTCTGCTGCGCCAAGCGCTCGCTTTTCCAGTACACGTCATCCCCGCCATCCATGCGGTTGAGCACGCGGGCCAGCACGAACATCAGGTCGGAGAGGCGGTTGAGGTACTGGCGTGGCGCGTCGTTCAGCGCCTCTTCGTTGCCCAGAGCGACGACGGCGCGTTCGGCGCGGCGGGCCACGGTGCGGCAAATGTGCGCTTGCGATGCGGCGCGCGTGCCTGCGGGCAGGATGAACTCCTGCAGGCGCGGCAGCGCGGCGTTGTGGTGGGCCAAGGCTTCGTCCAGAGCCAGCACGGCTTCGGCCTTGAGCAATTCAAAGCCCGGGATAGACAGCTCACCGCCCAGGTTGAACAGCTGGTGCTGCACCTCGACCAGCAGGGTGCGGACTTCATCGGGCATGGGCTCGCACAGCAGCAGGCCGATGTGGGAGTTGAGCTCGTCCACATCGCCCATCGCGTGGATACGCAGGCTGTTTTTGGAGACGCGCTGGTTGTTGCCCAGGCCGGTGGTGCCGGCGTCGCCGGTGCGCGTGGCGATCTGTGAAAGTCGGTTGGCCATGTGAATGGATGCGGGTCAGCAAACGGAAGATGCCGGATTGTCCCCCGAGCGGCCATCCCCTTTTGCCCGCACGGTCGAGATACCAAAGAAGCGCCCCTGCGCGGCGGGACGCAGGGGCGCTTGGGGGTGTGGAGAAGTTTCCCCACAGGTTTCCCCACAGTTGGCGGGCGAAGCCGCCGGGGTCATCAGTGGGTTGCCGACGTGCGGTTCAATTTATCGATGTCTGCCGTGGACACGCCCGTGTTGGTGGGCTGCATCTGGTTCCAGGCCTGTGCGTGGTAGGCATCCCATTCAGCCCGCGACACCATGCCATCACCATTGGTGTCCATCAGCCGCGCGTTCACGCGCATATCGGCCTTGGCAGCGGCCTTGCCGCCGGCTGCGCTGGGGTTGATCTCTGCCACTGGGGCTGCACGGCCATTGCCGGCTGCGGGGTCAGCGGGAGCCGCTGTGCTGCGGCTGGCGCGCTGGTCGACCTTGTTCTGGGCCGCAGAGGCTGCCACACCACCCGATGCCGTGGGGTTCACTTCAGAGGGTGGGCGGGCGGTGTTGTTGGCAGGTGCCTGGGCCAGTGCGGCGGTACAGGCGAAGGCAGCGAGTGCGGCGAGAACGGTTTGCTTTTGCATGGAATGGCTCCTTGGTGGAAGTTGAACAACAGCGTCCCGCAGGACACATGCAGTTCATTGTTGGAAGGAGTGCGGGCAGACGCTGTAGGACACGCACGGGCCTGCCGGTCATCCCCCCATCGTCCCGGCGCGTAGGGCGCAGCGCGGAACGAGGCCCTGGTTTGCGCCTACTTTTGGCTACATCCGCCGCGCGCCCAGACACAAAACACGGCCGCCGCGTTACACAGCGCAGGCAAATGTAGAGCGAGGCAACAGCAGGCAAGAGTGCTGGCGTGGGGCCGCTGGCTGCGGTGCAATGCAAGCCTGTTCAACTTCAAAGGAGCTTCGCTTCATGAAAGCACTGCAACGACGCAACTACTCGTTCGACACCCGCAGCGTGATGCTCTTCGCCGCGCTCTCCCTGGGGGGTGTGGGTGCCTTGCAGGCACAGACCTCCTCCTCTTCCTCTCCTCCCCAATTCGGCCCTGCGAGCAAGAGCACTGCACAGTCAGGCTCAGGTTTTTCGGTGGGGCCCAGCAGTGGCGGCGTCTCCACCGCTGCCGCTGCCGCCTTTGACAAGGCCGACAGCAACAAGGACGGCCAGTTGAGCGCACAAGAGGCCGCCACGCTGCCAGCCATCAGCCAACGTTTCAAGGAACTCGATACGGACAAGAACGGATCGCTGTCCCGCGCAGAATTTGACAAGGGGGTGCAGTCCTGACCCTGCCCCCCCGCTTGCCTGCCCTGAGCCAGAGGCCTGAGTAGGCGCAACTACCAAAATGCAAAGCCTGCCCGCGCTGGAACTCCAGGGCGCGGGCAGGCCTTTGTGCGTACGAACAGCGACAGATCGATTTCAGTCGTGCAGCGACGACAAAAACTGCTGCAGTTCCGGCGTCTGCGGGCTGCCAAACAGCTGAGCAGGTGCGCCCTGCTCATGCACACGCCCCTGGTGCATGAAGATCACGCGGTCGCTCACCTTGCGGGCAAACGCCATCTCGTGCGTGACCATCATCAGCGTCATGCCTTCTTGCGCTAACGACTCCACCACGCGCAGCACTTCGCCCACGAGTTCAGGGTCCAGCGCCGAGGTGATCTCGTCGCACAGCAGCACCTGCGGCTCCATGGCCAGCGCGCGGGCTATGGCCACGCGCTGCTGCTGGCCGCCCGAGAGCTGGTCGGGCATGGCGTCAAACTTCTCGGCCAGCCCCACGCGCGCCAGCAGCTGGCGCGCCTGCGCCTCGGCCGCCTTGGCATCGCGCGATTTCACCAATGTGGGCGCCAGCATGATGTTGCGGCCCACACTGAGGTGCGGAAACAGGTTAAAGCTCTGGAAGATCATGCCCACCTGCTGGCGCAGCGCACGCATGGCCGTGGGGCTGTCGTGCAGCAGCTTCTGGCCGTTGACGCTGAGCGCGCCTTCCTGGAACTCTTCCAGCCCGTTCACACAGCGCAGCAGCGTGCTCTTGCCCGAGCCGCTCTTGCCGATGATGGCAATCACCTCGCCGCGCTGCACCTTGAGGTCAATGCCCTTGAGCACCTCGTTGCTGCCGTAGGACTTGCGCAGGGCGGTGATGTCCACGATGGGGGGCTCGCCCACCACGATGCCGTCGTGCGCGGGGACCGGGGTGGTTTCAACGGCGGTTGCCATGGAGTTTCCTTTCAAGCGATTGCGCCACCAGGCTCACGGGGAAGCACAGGGCAAAGTACAGCAGCGCCACACAGGCGTAGACGAGGAAGGGCTGGTAGGTGGCGTTGGATATCATGCTGCCCGCCTTGGTCAGCTCCACAAAGCCGATGACCGAGGCCAGTGCAGTGCCCTTGATCACCTGCACCAGAAAACCCACCGTGGGCGGCACCGCAATACGCAGCGCCTGGGGCAGCACCACATGGCGCAGCTGCTCGCCAAAGTTGAGCGCCAGGCTTTGCGCGGCCTCCCACTGCCCCTTGGGGATGGAGGCCACACAGCCGCGCCAGATCTCGGTGAGGTAGGCGCTGGTATAGAGCGTGAGCGCCACCGCAGCAGCCGTCCACGGCGAGGTCTTGATGCCAAAGAGCGCAATGCCAAAGTACGCCAGAAACAGCTGCATGAGCAGCGGCGTGCCCTGGAACACCTGCACATAGGCGCCCACCGCGCGGTCCACGCCGCGCAGCTTGGACAGGCGCAGCACCAGGAGCACCAGACCCACCAGGCCACCACCGATGAAGGCGATGAGGGACAGGGACACCGTCCAGCGCGCTGCGAGCAGCAGGTTGCGCAGGATGTCCCAGAGAGAAAACTCGACCATAGCGGCTTACCTCCCGACCAAGAAACGCGCCCCCACCCACATCAGCAGGCGGCGGGTCAACATGGACAGCACCAGGTACACCGCCGTGGCGAGGATGAAGGCCTCGAACGCGCGGAAGGTGTTGCTGGAAATGAGGTTGGCGGCGTAGCTCAGCTCAGGCGTGGAGATCTGCCCGCACACGGCCGAGCCCAGCATCACGATGATGATCTGGCTCACCATCGCGGGCCACACCTTGAGCAACGCTGGCGGCAGCACCACGCGGCGGAAGGTCTGCCCCGGCGTGAACGCCAGGCTCTGCGCGGCCTCGATCTGCCCGCGCGGCGTGGCTTCGATGCCAGCGCGGATGATCTCGGCCGAGTACGCACCCAGGTTGATCACCATGGCCAGCACCGACGCGACCTCGGGCGTGAGCTTGAGCCCGAGGGCCGGCAGCCCGAAGAAGATGAAGAACAGCTGCACGATGAACGGCGTGTTGCGCACCAGCTCCACATAGCTGGCCACGGCCCAGCGCAGCGCGGTGGGCCGATGGCCCAGGTTGCGCGCCCGCGCCCAGGCGCAGGCCGTGCCCAGCAACAGGCCCAACACAGTGCCCACAATGGTGAGGCCAATGGTCCAGACCACGCCGCGCACCAGCAGCGGCCACGACGCAAGGACGGCAGAAAAATCGAGCGCAATCAGCATGCTTGTGCCCTGCGGCGCTTGTCGCGCCACAGGCCCTTGGGTTTCAGCAGGTCATCCGGTGCGCAGCATCACAGAGGCAGGTCGCCCGCAGGGCGGCCCAGCCACTTGTTCGACAGCTTGTCGATGTCGCCCGACTTACGCGCCTCGGCAATGATTTCGTTCACGCGCAGGCGCAGCTTGTCTTCGCCCTTGGCCACGCCGATGAAGTTGGGGCTGTCCTTGAGCAGCAGCTTGTATTCGGTCTGCAGGTTGGGGTTCTTGACCATGATGGTGCCCGCCGTCGATGCGCTGGTGGCAATGGCCTGCGTCTGGCCCGACACAAAGGCCGCAATGCTGGCCGCGTGGTCTTCAAAGCGCTTCACGTCCACGCCGGGGGGCGCCACCTTGGCCAGTTCCTGGTCTTCCATCGCGCCACGCGTCACGGCCACGCTCTTGCCCGCCAGGTCCGCAAAGCTCTTGATGTTCAGGCTCTTGCTGGCGAACACGGCCTGGAAGAACGGCGCATAGGCGGCCGTGAAATCGATGACCTTCTCGCGCTCAGGGTTCTTGCCCAGGGTGGAGATCACGAGGTCCGCCTTCTGCGTCTGCAGGTAGGGGATGCGGTTGGCGCTGGTCACGGGGATCAGTTCCACCTTCACGCCCAGCTTGGTGCCGATGTACTGGGCCATTTCCACGTCCAGGCCCTGGGGCTTGAGATCGGTGCCGACAAAGCCATAGGGCGGGTAGTCGGTGGGGATGGCGATCTTGATTTCCTTGGCCTTGAGGATGTTGTCCAGCGCGTTCTGCGCGTGGGCGGCGGGCGCCAGCAAGGCGGCCGACAGGCCGGCGGCGGCGAGCACGCCCAGCGTGAGGCGGCGGGTGGAAGACTGTGCGCGGTGGGTGGTCATAGCAAGGCTCCTAGGTAGGGGGACGGGTCGGTGGGGGTGTCTTTGGCGGACGCAGAGGAAGCGGTACTTTTGCGGGGCCGGGCCTTGGGCGCTGTGGTCGCCTTGGCAGGTGGGGCCGGGCTCTTGCGCACCGGCGCCAGGGCGTCGCGCAGCCCGGCCAGCGGGTCGCTGCTGGCCTGCAGGCGCAGGGCCGATTGCACGGTGCCGATGTGCTCGGACATCAGCGCTTCGGCGCGGGCGATGTCGCCGGCCTCCAGCGCCTCGACGATGCGCACGTGGTCTTCGCAGCTTTGCGCTGCGTCGTGCGACGACTGATAAAGCATGGCGATGAGCGTGGTGCGCGCGGTGAAATCGCGCAGCGTGTCGGCCAGGAGGCTGTTGCCCAGGCATTCGGCCAGGCACACGTGGAAGTCGCCCAGCAAGAAGCTGCGCGCCCCCACGTCGCTGCCGGCCAGCGCGGCCTTTTCGCGCTGCAGGTGGGCCTTGAGCTGGCGCACGGCCGCCTTGTCCACCGACTTGAGCTGGTGCAGCAGGCCCAGCTCGATGACGCGGCGCGCCTCGAAAGCCTCGCGCGCTTCGTCCTGCGAGGGCTCAATCACATACCAGCCGCGCCGCGCGCTCACGGTGACGATGCCGCGTGTGGCCAGCCGCGTGAGCGCCTCGCGCACGATGGTTCGGCTGCAGTCAAACAGCATGGCGAGCTGCTGCTCGCCCAGGCGGGAGCCCGGGGCGAGTTTTTGCGCCATCACGGCTTCGATGATGCGATTGCTGATCTCGGTGGCGGTGGTCATTGCCTGCGGTATCGCAGGTTCCGTGCCAACTGGTATACAAGCTCAATGCACCAGCCTGGCGCACGGAGGCTGTGCACCATGGGGGCGGCCTGCCCCGCAACGATGCACAGGACTGCGCTAGGTCGATACCAGGGGATGCTGGTGCATGGATGTGGTGCGCACGCGTTGGCGTTGGCGGGCCGCTATCTACGTACGGCGCCCCAACGGCCACACAAAACTATCGCCCTTGCTCAGGGGGAAACAACAAAGCCCTCAGGGGCCAGCAAGCCGTTATGCGAGCCCAGCCAGGCGCGAGAGCCAGGACAGCACCAGCACGCCCCCCACTGCCGCCAGCACTGCCGGATGCCACCACGGCCAGCGCGCCACGCGGCGGCGGCCCTGGGCGCCTTCGACCACCGCCTGGCCCGCCACCAGCACTAGCCACAGCAGCAGCACCAGCGCGCCCGGGTTGGCGGCCCAGGCGGCCGCCCAGTCGCCCTGAACCAGGGCTGCACAGGCATGGGTGCCGCCGCACAGCGGGCAGGGCATGCCCGTCAGCGCGCGAAACCCGCAACCCATGCCCAGCCCATCCTGCCCCAGCCACCAGGGTGTGGCGGCCATGGCCAGCGGCCAGCCCAGGCCGAACACCAGCCGCAGCCGCCGCGCGCTCCTATCCAGCGGCTGCCAGGCGGGCGTGCCGCCCACCGGCACCACGGCGGGTCCGGGGTCAGAGGGGAGGCAATGCGACCGGTTCATCGCCCACCAGCTGGCGTGCCATGTAGTAGGAGCCGATGGTGGACAACGGCAACGTCAGCAGCGCACCCACCCAGCACAGCAGAAAACCCAGCGAGCCCACGATGCCCAGCACCAGCGAGCAGAAGAACGCCGAGCCCAGGTTCTTGGTCACGATGCTCCAGGCCTGGCTGAAAGCGGCCACACCGTCGCGCTCACCGCGCGCCACCAGAAACAACGCCACCGGGGGCAGCGCCATGATCAGCAGGCCGGGAATGAAACACAGCATGAAGCCCAGCGACACGACCAGCGAGCTGATGAGCCCCGCCACAAACGCGGGCACAAAGTCATCAAAGCCCCGAAAGACATCGCCGATCTGCACCGCTTCGCCGCGCGTCTCGCGCTCGATCATGCGCATGTAGCCCACCATCATGGGCCCGGCCAACAGGCCCGCGCTGATGCCGGCGACCACCATCACCAGCAAGGTGCAAACCACATGGGTGAGCACGTTTTTCTTGAAGGTGCCCCAGGCACCCGACAGGCAATCTCCCACACTGGCTGAAGCCATGGCAATCCCTCTCTCTGTAGTTGGTTGGTCGCGCACAAGCGCCGGCCCAGTGTAGCGAGCCAGCTGCTGCTGTGGTACCCCCCGGCGAGGGATCCCAGTGAGCGGATCGCTACAGCACGCCCTCCCACAGCGCGAACCGCTCAGGCTGCGTGTGGGGCGCACAGAACAGTGTCTCGCCCACATGCTCGACCGGCGGCTGTGCGCCGGCATACGGCGCCCATCCAGGGTTGCCATCCCGCGCAAACGCCACCCAGCGCTGCTGAAGCGCCTCGGACAACGCAATGGGCGGCGCGGGCCCTGCCAGCTCCTGCCCCGTGGGCGTGTAAAGATTGCCGAATACAAACGGCAACTCCACCCCATGCGCAGCGCCCAGGCGCCCGCGCCACTGCGGCGAGGGCCAGGTGAATTCATAACCATGGGCGCTGCGGGCCCATTGGCTGGCCAGCGCGGCAATGCGCTGCGCGGGCACGCGGTAGTAGTAGTCGGACTGCAACGCGCACAGCCACTCCCCGGCCGTTTGCTGCGCGGGCGGCAGCAGGTGGCGCAGGGCGTCGGCGGCACCAGGGCTCAAGCCCACGTCCTGCGCAAAGGCATGGACCTGCGCCTCCGTCACCCGGTCGATGGCGCCGCCGGGCACGTGGTACAGGCGCATCTCCTGCGCGTTGCTGCCCACCAGCACCTGCAGGTCGGGCGACTGGGCCGCCCACTGCTGCGCCAGCGCCTCCAGCGGCGGCGCGGTGAGCACCTGGCCATCGACCACGGGCCGCAGGGGAAAGAAGTTGCGCCCGCCCAGCCCGTGCTGCTGCCGCAGCGCAGGCTCGGACGCCAGCCGGTGCACAGCGTGCAGCACGGCGGTCTGCGGCGCTCCTTCCAATGCAGTCAGGGTGGGCTCCACCCCGGCCAGCGTGGCTACGGCGCGGCGCGCGGCGGCGGCTTCCTCCAAGGTCTGGCAGGCCACGCTGGGGCTTTGCAGAATGACGCGCTGGAACAACCCGCGCGACGCGGGCATGCCCATCAGGCAGGCCAGGGCCCCGGCACCGGCCGACTGGCCGAACACGGTGGTGCGCGCTGCATCGCCGCCCCAGGCGTGGATATGGTCCCGCACCCACTGCAGTGCCAACATCAAGTCCAGCAGGCCGCGATTGGCAGGCGCAGCCTGCTCCTCGCCGTCGAAGTGCAAAAAACCGTCTATGCCCAGCCGGTACTGCACCGACACCAACACCACGCCCCGCCGCGCCAGCGCCGCGCCGTCGTACAGGGGCTCGCTGGCCGCACCGCGAAAGAAGCCGCCGCCATGCACCCACACCATCACGGGCATATGCGCGCCAGGTTCAGCGGGCGGCGCCCACACGTTGACGGCCAGGCAGTCGTCGCCCCCCAGCATGGGCGCAGCGGCACGCGCGGCGCGGGGCAGCTGCGGCGCCATGGGCGCGAACGCAGTGGCATCGCGCACACCGGACCATGGCGAGGCAGGCACCGGCGCCGCAAACCGCAGCGCGCCGCGTGGCGCCTGCGCGTAGGGCATGCCACGGAAGACACGTACGCCCTCCTCCCACAGGCCGCGCAGCTGCCCGCCGTGGGTCAACGTGACCCGGGGCTCTGCGGTGCCCACCGTCATTCGGTGGCCAGTCCCAGCTTGTCGATCAGTGGGCGCCACACGGCCGCATCGCGCGCCGCCCAGGCGCGTGCATCGGCCGGTGCGGTAGCGGTGAGCGTGACGTTCATGGCTTCGAGGCGGGACTTGTACTGCGCATCGCCGCCCCGGCATTTCTCTGTGGCGGCATTGAGCCGGTTCAGCAGCTCGGGCGGCGTGCCTGCCTTGGCCACCACGGCAATCCACGCGGGCCGCGCCAGGTCGCTGGCGGCGGGCAGGGCCTCGGCGATGGTGGGCACATCGGGCAGCAAGGGCGAGCGCTGCGCACCAAACAGCGCCAGCGGCACCAGCTTGCCCGCCTTGACCTGCGCGGCCGCCGTGCCAATCACCAGCGTCATCGCATGGATCTGCTGGCCCATGAGCGCGGTGAGGCCCGCGCCCTCGCCCACAAAGGGCACATGGGTGCCAGGCACGCCCAGCTTTTCGATGAGCGCAGAGGTCAGCAGGTGCGCTGGGCTGCCCTTGCCCGGCGAACCGAAGTTGATACCGCCCGGCGTGGAGCGCGCCAGCTTCTGCAGATCCGCCAAGCTGGCAATGCCCTGCCCCGCTGGCACGGCCAGCACCAGCGGTGACGTGCCCAGCACGGCCACGCCGTCAAAGTCGCGCAGCGGGTCGTAGGGCTGCTGCTTGTAGACGTAGGGCGTGATGGTCATCTGCGACATGCCGATGCTCAGCAGGTTGTAGCCATCTGCAGGCTGGGCCTTCAGGTAGTTGACGGCCAGGATGCCGTTGGCCCCGGGCTTGTTCTGCACCACCACGGGCTGGCCCAGCTCGCGCGCGGCGCAATCAGCCCACACGCGCGTCATCGCGTCCGAACCGCTGCCCGGCGGCTGCTGGGCGATGAGCTGGATGGGCTTGGCCGGGTAGGCTGCGGGCTGCTGCGCCAGGGCCCCACCGGCCAGGCAGGCGAGTGCGGCCAGCGCGACCGTGCGTGGAACGCGCGTGAATGCTGAGGTCATGGTGTGTCTCCTGGTGATTTTTTTCGATAGATGTACGCGTTGCGTGGCGTGCAGGCGGGAGATGCCGCACACCACAACAAGCAGACAAATAGACAAATAGACAAATGGGGGATCAGCGGCGGCGTGTGCGCGCCTTTGGAGGCGCAGCAGCGGCTTCGCACCGGGTGGCGATCCATTCGGCCAGGCAGTCCAGTTGCGCCTGCTGGGCGGCATCGGGCACGGAGGGCGGTGCGGGAGCAAACAGCTGCAACAGCCCGAGCCCGCGCAGCGACGACAGCACCAGGCCCAGCAGGCCATCGCGGTCGGGCTCTGTCGCCAGTTCGGGGAAGGCGCCGAAGAAGCCTTCGTGCATGCGCGCCTGCACGCTCTGGCGCAGCTCGGCAATGTGGCCCAGCACTTCGGGCTGGTTGCGGCAGCCCAGGTAGATGTTCCAGGCCACGATAAAGCGCGGCTGCGCATAGACCAGGATCCACACCGCCTGCACAAACTTCGCCGCCCGCTCGCGCGCTGGTAGCGCCGGGCTGGGCCAAAGCTCGCCCGAACGCACGGTGGACTCGATCAGCTCACTGAGCACATTCATCATCAGCACCGCTTTCGATTCGAAGTGGTGCTGCACCGCGCCCGAGGTCATGCCCGCCGACTTGGCCAGCTCGTGGATGGACATCTCCTCCAGGCTGCGGTGCTGGATCACGTCGATGGCCGTGGCAATCAGGTGCTGGCGCGTGGCGGCGCTGCGCTCGGCATGGGTGCGGCGCGTCCCGGCCTTGGGGGAAACACGGTGGTTCATGACGCTTTCACAATATACATTTCAAACGTAATGTATTTATGCAGACGCAGACCCACAAGCCCGTAAATACCCGCATCCCCACCCGGGCTCAAGCTGGGCGAGCCAGGACCTGTCCACGGGGCCGAACCTAGAATGCTTCTCACTGACCGCACCCACCGGAGACACACACCATGAACGCCCCCACCGCTGCCGCCCACCTGCTGCCCGAAATCCAACTGCGCGACGTGCCCCAGGCCCTCATCGATGCACTGCAGGCCCGCTTCGGCGCGCAGTGCTCGCTGGCCCAGGCCGTGCGCGAGCAGCACGGGCGCGACGAGGGCTCGCTGCAGGCCCCGCCGCCCAGCGCCGTGGTGTTTGCCGAAAGCACGCAAGATGTGGCCGACGCGGTCAAGCTGGCCAGCCAGTACGACGTGCCCGTGATCCCCTACGGCGCGGGCTCGTCGCTCGAAGGCCACCTGCTGGCCGTGCAGGGCGGCATCAGCATCGATGTGAGCCGCATGAACCAGGTGCTCAGCATCAACGCCGAAGACCTCACCGTGACGGTGCAGCCCGGCATCACGCGCAAGCAGCTCAACGAAGCCATTAAGGACACGGGCCTTTTCTTTCCCATCGACCCTGGCGCTGATGCCAGCATTGGCGGCATGAGCGCCACGCGTGCCAGCGGCACCAACGCCGTGCGCTACGGCACCATGCGCGAGAACGTGCTGGCGCTGGAGGTGGTGACCGCCAGCGGCGAAGTCATCCACACCGGCACCCGCGCCAAGAAAAGCAGCGCGGGCTATGACCTCACGCGCCTGATGGTGGGCAGCGAAGGCACGCTGGGCATCATGACCGAGATCACCGTGCGCCTGTACCCGCTGCCCGAAGCGGTGAGCGCCGCCATCTGCTCCTTCCCCAGCATCGAAGCGGCCGTGCGCACCACCATCCAGATCATCCAGATCGGCGTGCCGATTGCGCGCGTGGAACTCATCGACCACCACACCGTGCGCATGGTGAACGCGCACAGCAAGCTGACCCTGCGCGAGGAACCCATGCTGCTGATGGAGTTCCACGGCTCGCCCGCCAGCGTGAAAGAACAGGCCGAGATGGTGCAAGACATTGCCAGCGAATTTGGCGGCCAGGCCTTTGAATGGGCCAGCACGCCCGAAGAACGCACGCGCCTGTGGACCGCGCGGCACAACGCCTACTTTGCCGCCGTGCAAAGCCGCCCTGGCTGTCGCGCCATCAGCACCGACACCTGCGTGCCCATCAGCCGCCTGGCCGACTGCCTGCTCGAATCGGTGGACGAGGTCGAAGCCAGCGGCATCCCCTACTTCCTCGTGGGCCACGTGGGCGACGGCAACTTCCACTTCGGCTACCTCATCGACCCGAACAGCGCCGAGGAACGCACCAAGGCCGAAGCCATGAACCACACCCTGGTGGCCCGGGCCCTGAGCATGGGCGGCACCTGCACCGGTGAGCATGGTGTGGGCATCCACAAGATGGGCTTCTTGCTGGACGAAACCGGCACCGGCGCGGTGGACATGATGCGCGCCATCAAACGCGCGCTGGACCCGAAGAACATCCTGAATCCGGGCAAGATTTTTGCGATGTGATGGCATGGGGCCGTCCCCCGGGACGGCGGAACCCATGGCCGATCGAGCCGCAAAAAGATGGCGGGGGTGCCACCGGGTGCATCTCCGCACCATCAATGAACAACAAGAGAGGTCAACGTGGGTGCTTGGGGAGGGGGTCTCTTTGCCAACGACACAAGCTGTGATGTTCGCGACGACTATGTCCGGCACCTGACGCACGGACTCTCTGCCGAGGAAGCTTGCCAGAAGATCCTGGCCCGCTACGGCGACCTGCTCGCAAACCCGGAAATCGCCTGCCTTGTATACCTTGCCCTGGCCGACACCGCATGGCGCTATGGGCGACTAGATCAGGCACTGAAAGACAAAGCCCTTTCGCTGCTGCAGTCGGGTGGGGATGTCGATGTGTGGGAGCGGGATGCACCTGGCGACGTCGCGTCGCGCCGCAAAACCCTTCAGGCACTGGAGGCCCGCCTCCACACGCCCCAACCGCCTGAAAAGCCGATCCAGGTTTCACCACCAAAACAAAAGAAGATCCGGACCTCATCCCCTGTGGGAACGGTTTTCTCCTTGGACCTGCCCCTGGGAGGCTCGGCCTTGCTGGTGCTGGTGGGGTTTGCGGAGCTGGAGAACAGCGTGGACCCCGTCTTTTCGGTCCTCGGCCAGCGCTTTGCCTCGCCATCAGAGATGCCCGCTCAGATTACCGTGAGCGATGCGACGCTGGTGCTTTCAAAGACCTCTTATCAGCCCTATCAACACGTCGCCATTCTTCCCAAGGACGAAAGAAAGAACATACTTTCAGGGCTGGTGCACACCAGTATTCCGGTGGCCGCCGCCATGCCTTACCAACGCGACCGTACGGTGTGGTTGACCCTGGGGCGCATTGCCAAAGAAATCAACGCGCACATGGCTACCGAGCCTGCGCGTGCATAGCACCAAAACCCTCACCTGACGGTTGTTGCGCCCCTCCGAGAGCGTTTTCACAGTGCACAAAAAGCCTATGCCATTTGACATGTACGCCAACGGCCAGCACGAAGCCATCCAGCACCAGGAAGAGTTCATCTTTGCACTGGCCCAGGCCAACGCTCCTCAGTTCCCGGCACTTTCAGCGCTATGGGAGGCGTACTACGACGATCCCCGTATCTCATCCGCACATGCCAGCGCACTGTTGCATGAACTGATCGCGCTGCTGGCTATCAACGGCGGTAGCGCCAACAAGTCCCTGGTGAACATCGTCGTTCGTTTGTTGCCCTTTTTCAGCATGGCGAGCCAAGGCGGTCATGAGATCAGAACGCAGAGTGACTGAGAAGATGTGCCCGCGCATCTAGAAAGCGCAGAAACGGGCATGGAGTTGCACCGACCACCCGGCCTGCCGCTGCTGGATGAGTGCGGGGCGCTAACGTGAAGATCACGAGGCGAGTCGCGTACTCTCGGCCGAATGCAACGAACTACGGCATGCCAGTTTCCAGCGTGGCGCGCGAATCCGGCGGCGCTTCTTCCCGGTCGTACATGCCGTAGTCCCGTACCACAGCGGCCACACGCAAACGGTAGTCACGGAAGATGCTGGCGCGGCCCAGCCGCTGGGTGTGACGGTGGGCTTCCATCTGCCGCCAACAGGCCACGGCCTCCTCGTCGCGCCAAAAGGACAGCGACAGCAGACGGCCAGGCTCAGTCAGGCTCTGAAAGCGCTCAATGGAAATGAAGCCATCCACTTGCTCCAGCAGCGGACGCAGCGTTGCAGCCGCTTGAAGGTAGGCGTCCTGCTGGCCGGGTGCTGGTTGAACTTCAAAGATCACAGCCATCATGCAGCACGCTCCTGCGGGTGCGCGGGCAAGCCCAATGTGCCTTCCACCCCCTGTGTGAACGTGCGCTCCTCGCGAAGAATGAAGCGCTTATCCTGCGCCATCGCAAAGTTGGCGAGGCCTTCGGGGTCTGCGCGCAGTCGGGCCCGGTAGGCCTCGTAGGCAGCCAGGGACTCAAAGCCGATCAGGCCCCAGGCCTCGTAGTTGCTGCCTTCGTGCGGCAGGAAGTAGCCCAGCAGATGGCCGCCGCAGCGGGGAATGATCTGGCCCCAGCGGCGCGCGTATTCGGCAAACGCCTCGCGCTGAAAGGGATCGATTTCGTAGCGAATGAAGCATGTGATCATGGCGTTCAGGAGAGGTTGGTGGACAAGGGCTTCACGATAGGCGGTTGACGGCCATCAATGGTTCGCCCAAGATCGAACCATGAAAGACGGCCCTCACATCGCGCGCATTGCCGCGCTCATCGGCGACAGCGCACGCGCCGAAGTCCTCACCGCCCTGATGGCAGACCGCGCGCTCACGGCCACCGAGCTGGCCGACATTGCAGGCGTGACCAAGCAGACCATCAGCGCCCACCTCGCCAAGCTGCTGGATGCGGGCCTGATCGCCGTGGAGAGCCAGGGCCGGCACCGCTACTTCCGGCTGGCGGACCGGGATGTAGCCCACTTGCTGGAGTCGCTGATGAACGTGGCGTTTCGCGCCGGTGCCGTGCGGCTGCGCGCCAGCCCCCGGGAGCCTGCGCTGCGCCGCGCGCGCATGTGCTACGACCACTTGGCGGGCGAGGTGGGCGTGCAGTTTTATGAAGCACTGGTACGCCAGGGCATGCTGCAGGCCACACCCCAGGGGTCGGCCATCACGCCCGCTGGCGCGCAGTGGTTTGCGCACGTGGGGATCGACACGTCCACGTTGGGGCAGCAACGGCGCATGGTGTGCCGCCCCTGCCTGGACTGGAGCGAGCGCCGCCACCACCTGGGCGGCGCCCTGGGCGCGGCGCTGCTGCAGTGCCTCTTCGATGGGGGATGGGCCCACCGCGCTCAGGACTCGCGCGTGGTGCACTTCACCCCCAAGGGCGAGCTGGCGCTGCGCCAGTGGCTGGCCACCCACCCGGATGCCCCGAACCCCAGCGCCGCACAAGGCCCCGCACCATGCTGAATACCCTGCTGCTTTTTATCGCCACGGCCCTCGCTGAAATCGTGGGCTGCTACCTGCCCTGGCTCTGGCTCAAGCAAGGCAAGCCCGCGTGGCTCCTGTTGCCTGCTGCCGCGAGCCTGGCGCTATTTGCCTGGCTCTTGACGCTGCACGAAACCACTGGCGCAGGCCGCGTGTATGCGGCCTACGGCGGGGTCTATATCGGGGTGGCACTGGTATGGCTGTGGGCGGTAGATGGCATCCGCCCCACGCCGTGGGATGTGGCGGGGGTGCTGGTGGCGCTGGCCGGCATGGCAATCATCATGCTGCAACCTGCGCGCTGACGCAGACTTGCGCCGTGGGCCGGGCGCAGACCAGCACCTCAGGAAGCGACTCAGTTCACCTTGATCAAACGCCAGTCGATGCGGTTGTCCGGCCGCTGCACGAGCTCCACGTTTTTCTTCATGGCCCAGGCCAGCATCTGGTTGTGCAGCGGGATGTGGGCCACGGTGTCGTTCTGCAGCTGCAGGCCTTCGGTCAGCAGGCGGTTGCGCACGGGCAGGTCGGTCTCGGTCTTCACGCGGTCCACGATGTAGTCCATGCGCTCGTTGCTGTAGCGGCCCAGGTTGTAGTTGCCGTCGCCGCCCGTGGTCTTGGTGCGAGTGAGCGACTGCAGCGTGTACAGCGCATCAAACGTAGGCACGCCCCAGCTCAGCAGCGCGATGCTGGCCTCGTGCCGCTGGGTCATGGGGTAGTAGCTCACGGCGGGCATGGTGCGCAGCTTGGCCTTGACGCCGATGCGCGACCACATGGCGGTGATCGCCTGGCACAGTTGCTCGTCCTGCACGATGGCGTTGTTGCTGCAGGCCAAGTCCACCTCAAAGCCATCGCTGTAGCCGGCCTGCGTCAGCAGCTCTTTGGCGGCACTGGGGTCGTAGGGCAGACGCTTGTCCACCGCGTCGGTCCACCCGTTGACCAGGGGCGACACCATGGCACCGGTGGGTTTGGACATGCCGCGCATGGTCACGCGCTGCAAGGTCGCGCCATCGATGGCCTGGTACAGCGCCTTGCGCACACGCAGGTCCTTCAGCGGGTTCTTGCCCTTGATGTTGCTGCCGGGCAGCTCGTCGCGGAACTGGTCCATGGCCAGGTACACAGTGCGGTTCTCCACCATCTCCATGACCTTGAGGTTCGGGTTGGCCTTGATGCGGCCCAGGTCCTGGATGCTGGTGTCGCGCACCATGTCCACCTCGCCGGACAGCAGCGCGGCAATGCGCGTCGCCTCGGACTTGATGGGCAGGTAGGTGATCTCGGTCACGTTGCCTTCCGCCTTGCCCGCGTTCCACCAGCCCGGGTTGGCAGCGAACACGATCTTCTGGTCGGGCACCCATTCCTTGAGCACGAACGGGCCGGTGCCCATGGCATTGCGGTGCGAATAGGTTTCGTCCTTCGCCTTGATGTCCTTGGGCTCCACTGCGTTGTTCTTCTCGGCCCAGGCCTTGCTCATCACGCGCAGCTCGGTCAGCTGGTTGAGCAGCACGGGGTTGGGGTTCTTCAGAAAGATGTCGATGGTCTCGCCATCCACCTTGGCAATGCGGTCCATGCTCTGGGTGTAGATGGCGTAGGTGGAGGTCTTGCTCATCGCGCGCTGCAGCGAATAGACCACATCGTCCGCCGTCATGGGCGAGCCATCGCTGAACTTCACGCCCTGGCGCAGCTTGAAGCGCATCTGCGTGGGGCTGACCGGCTGCCACGACGTGGCCATCAGCGGCTCCACCCTGAGCGTGCGGCTGTTGAACATCACCAGCGATTCATACACCGCCGCATGGATGCCGTTGCCCAGAGCGCTGTTCTGCGAATGGATGTCCATGGTCTGGATGTCGCTGGAGCCGGACCACTTGAAGGGTTTTGCTACAGCGATGCTGTGCAGCATGCACGACAGCACGGCCGATGTTACAGGGCCGGATAGCAGCGGAGAGCGATCAAAACGCAAGCTCATACAAACCTCCACATTGTTGTTAGAGCGCAATGTGCAATACCTGCTCTCTTCTGCGGAGATGGAAATCCCTGGGATGAGTCCCGGTGGGCGAGTGGACCGACGCTTGGTGCACGCACATTACATGCCACCAATCGACACTGCATACGGTCCATTACATCTCTTACACCCATGCCGTGGAGTTTCACGGCCAGAATCACCGATCCTCCGCTTCACTACCCCGATCCCACCATGCCAGGGCTTTCCCGTCGCGCTGTCTTTCGATTTGCTGGCGTTACGACCACTGCCCTTGCGCTGGCGGCAATGGCCACGCTGGGCTATCTCTTCGTCGTGGAGGACTACGTAACGAAGCCGGGCTCGCCTGTGTATTACCTAGGCATCTCATCGCTGATCCGCAATTTGCAGGTGCCCGACGGGGCACAGGGCCGCGAATACTTCGGCTCGGTCGGTGATGGGAACAAGCCAGCCCAATCGCAATTGAGCTTCAAGGTACCGCCTGCAACCGCCGGTGCAGTGTGGGGCGAAATGACTCGGCAACTACAAAACTTGGCTCTGTACTCCGTCAGTACCAAGGGCAATGAACCGATGGTGGCCAGCAACAAGCACACCGTCTCCCCTGGACTGCGGGAGGCGCAATATACCTCTGCCAAGCACGATCTGGTCTTGCTGACCACCTACGACGACAGCGAGGGGGGATCCCGGTCGATCCGCTTTGAAATCACCCACTTCGATTGATTAGCCCAAGACATCGCCCTTCGTGCCAGGCGCTTCCTTTCCCCCACTTCCCAGTTGAACCCCCATGTCATCTCGCTCGGACATTCCCAATCGCCTGATCTATACATGCAATTGCGGCTGGATCGATATTGGCCACTTGGTGTCGGTCGAGAAGCCGTCCAACCGCCATGCGAGCGCCGCGTACCTGTGGAAGGACGTCTCGCTGGAGCGCGGCCTGCAGGTCACAGGCAAGCCGGACCACCATCTTGTGATGTACCGCCAGGGGATGCGCAAATTCGGCCTCTCGCGCGACTTCACGAAGTTCTACTTCATCCGCAAGGGACTGCCGCTAGCCACCCAGCGCTCCGTGGCGCTGGCAATCTTCAAGGAAGTTTCCCTCGGCTTTGAAGACGTGCAGGCCTCGCTGTCTGCCTTCACGGACAGCGGCTTCAGCGAAGAAGATCTGGTGTCAAACCTGCTCGGCTTTTATGTGGCCGTACTCGGCAACGTGGACTGGCGCAACCACTGCAAGCCAGTATCGGCAGAAGCTTCGCGCGTTGTTTGGGACACGCTGGGCCCAGTGGGTTCACGCAAAAACCGCCAATTTGTACCCAAGCTGCATGCCTGCGAAGAATGCAAAACCAAGCACCACATTACACAGCCTCATTTTCCGCCCATCTTTTCCTCGATCCGTCCAGCCCAGCAAGGCGCGGACTTCTTCGAAGCAACCGGCTCCACGCCCGGCTTACCTGTACCGGTGCACATGCTGTCCACCTTGTTTGTCTGAAGGGCCGTAGCGCTTCACAGCGCTGCGCCCACTGGCCGTGAACTCTGCTCAACCCATGCGAGCGCGGCACCGGTTGCAACGAATCTCCGGCCTCACGGCGGCAAGGCCGGATAACGTAGGTTGTCGCGTGCTGTCCCCACCTGCAGCAGGTTGATCACCCCCATCACATCGTCTACCAGCCACACGGCCTTCTCCAGCGCGTCGGACTGCACCTGCGACTGCACGCATCCCTTGAGCGTCACCAGCCGCCGCTCGCCCAGCACCCACACGCTGGTGTCGTCAAAGCGGCCGTCCTGCTGGATGTAGCGCTGCACGCGCGGGATGATCTCGGCGTCGTACAGGTAGGAGTTGGGCAGGCGACAGCGCCCCACGCGGTGGCAGCTGCCGCCATGCTGGGAGCGCACATGCGCCAGCTCGCGCACCTCGGCCTCGGTGTACAGGGGTCCCTCGGGCACGGGGCACTGGGCGATGGCATGGGTCACCTGAACGAAAGGGTCGTTGAAGGCGTTGGTGCGCGGCGGGCCATCGGCAGGGGCCTGGGCGGCGCCCCCTGCAGCGCACAGGGCCATGGCCGATCCGCCCAGCAGGGCACAAAGCGACCGATACGACGGATACAAGCGCATGGATGAATCCCCGGCTGCGGGCCAGCGCCGCAGGCGACGCCATCCTACGGGCGTGGTGTTCTGCAGTAAAGACAGACGCAGGTACGCAGAACGCGGCGCAGTCCTGCAGACGGCGCAACCCACAACGGGATGATGGAGGGCACGCTCCGGCAGCGGGACTACCCCGCAGACCAAACGCTTCATTATTAATAGCAAATGAGGCATATAAAACCGGCGCATGCAGCAGATTGAACGCCCAGAATGCCTGCAACACCCCGCCGCGCAAACCCGGGCGGCCCCACCGACTTTGCCTTGCCGCCTACGATGCCACACGCATGCTACGCAATGACTTGATCGTCCACCGCCCCGAAGGCCTGTACTGCCCGCCTGGCGACTTTTACATCGACCCCTGGCGGCCGGTGGAGCGGGCCGTGATCACGCATGCCCATTCAGACCACGCACGCATGGGCTCGGCGCATTACCTGGCGCACCACGGCAGCGCGGGCACGCTGCGCAACCGGCTGGGCGCGGGCATTGATCTGCAGACCCTGGCCTATGGCGAGGTCATCGACCACCATGGCGTACGCGTGTCGCTGCACCCAGCGGGCCACGTGCTGGGCTCGGCCCAGGTGCGCATCGAGCACGGCGGCCAGGTGTGGGTGGCCTCGGGCGACTACAAGCTGGAAGACGATGGCACCTGCCCGCCGTTCGAGCCGGTGCGCTGCCACACCTTCATCACCGAATCGACCTTTGGCCTGCCCATCTACCGCTGGCCGTCCCAGCCCGCGCTGTTTGCCGACATCAATGCCTGGTGGGCCGCCAATGCAGCGGCGGGCAGGGCCAGCGTGCTGTACGCGTATGCCTTTGGCAAGGCGCAGCGGCTGCTGCACGGGGTGGATGCCAGCATCGGGCCCATTGTGGTGCATGGCGCGGTGGAGCCGCTCAACGCCGTGTACCGAGCGGCCGGTGTAGACCTGCCACCCACGCTGCGCGTGACGGACCCGGGCCTCACCAAGGCCGACCTGAAACGCGCGCTGGTGCTGGCGCCGCCCTCGGCCGCTGGCACCCCTTGGCTCAAGCGCTTTGGTGATTTTTCTGACGCGTTTGCCAGCGGCTGGATGCTGGTGCGCGGCGCACGCCGACGCCGGGGCGTGGACCGGGGCTTTGTGATGAGCGACCACGCCGACTGGCCCAGCTTGCAAAAAGCCATTGGCGCCACGGGCGCGGAGCGCGTCATCGTGACGCACGGCAGCACGGCCGTGATGGTGCGCTGGCTGCGCGAGCAGGGGCTGGACGCCCAGGTGTTCGCCACCGAATACGGCGCCGATGACAATGAGGACGATGCAGGTTCCGCGCCCGAAGCAGGCAGCGAGCCCGCACCCGAGGGGTCGGCATGAAGGCCTTTGCCCAGCTGTTCCAGGCGCTCGACGCCACCACCGCGCAGTCGGCCAAACTCGCAGCGCTGGTGGCGTACCTTCGTGCTGCACCGCCCGCCGATGCGGCCTGGGCCACCTACTTTCTCGCAGGCGGCAAACCCCGCCAGATGGTGCCCACCAAGCGCCTCAAGGTGCTGGCGCAAGAGGCTGCGGGCCTGCCCGAGTGGCTGTTCGAGGAAAGCTACCAGGCCGTGGGCGACCTGGCCGAAACGTTGGCCCTGCTGCTGCCCCCGCCCACCCAGCCCACCGAACTGACACTGGCGGAATGGATGGCCCAGCTGCTGCCCCTGCGCGCCCTGCCGCAGGGTGACGCCGATATCCGTCTGCGCACGCAATGGAACATGCTGGCGCCCGAGCAGCGCTTTGTGTACTTCAAGCTCATCACCGGCAACTTCCGCGTGGGGGTGTCGCGCCTGCAGGTGACGCAGGCGCTGGCCACGGTGAGCGCGCTGGACCCCAAGCGCATCGCCCACCGGCTGATGGGCTACACGCAGATCGGCCGGCAGCCGCAGGCCAGCGACTACCAGGCGCTGATCGCGCCGGTGGACGACGATGCCAGTACGCAGGATGCTGCCGATGCAGGCCAGCCCTACCCTTTCTTCCTGGCCCACCCGTTCAACCAGCCCGTGGCCGAGATGCCTGCACTGCTGGGCACGCCAGGTGACTGGCTGGTGGAATGGAAGTGGGACGGCATCCGCGCGCAGATCGTGCGCCGGGGCGGTGCGGTGTGGATCTGGTCGCGCGGCGAAGAGCTGGTGACCGACCGCTTCCCCGAACTGGCCGAGGCCGCGATGGAGCAGATGCCCGATGGCACGGTGGTCGATGGCGAGATCCTGGTGTGGTTGCCGGGCGAGCCCCAGCCCCGCCTCTTTGCCGACCTGCAAAAGCGCCTGGGCCGCAAGACCCTGGGCCCGAAGCTGCTGCGCGAACTGCCCGTGGTACTGGTGGCCTACGACCTGCTCGAACACGCAGGGCAAGACCTGCGCCAAGAGCCGCAGCAAGCCCGCCGCGCGCTGCTGGAGGCCACGCTGCAACGGCCTGACGACACCACCATCGCACCCGCACCGCACAAGACCTTACGCCTGAGCGAGTTGCAGCACGGCGCCGACTGGCCGGACCTGGCCCGCCAGCGCGAGGCCGCGCGCAGCATGGGCACCGAGGGCTTCATGCTCAAGCACCGCAGCGCGCAGTACGGCGTGGGCCGCACCAAGGATGTGGGCGTGTGGTGGAAGTGGAAAATCGACCCCATGAGCGTGGACGCGGTGCTCATCTACGCCCAGCGCGGTCACGGCCGCCGTGCCAGCCTGTACACCGACTACACCTTTGCCGTGTGGACCGGCCCGCAGGACGACCCGGAGCGCCAGCTGGTGCCTTTTGCCAAGGCCTATTCGGGCCTCACGGATGCCGAGATTGCGCAGGTGGACGCCATCATCCGCAAGACCGCGCGCGAGAGCTTTGGGCCCGTGCGCAGTGTGGACGCGACGCTGGTGTTTGAGCTGGGCTTTGAAGGCATTGCGAAGAGCCCACGCCACAAGAGCGGCATTGCCGTGCGCTTTCCGCGCATGCTGCGCTGGCGGCAGGACAAACCCGTGGCCGAGGCCGATACCTTGCAAACGCTGATGGCGCTGCTGCCAGGGCAGGATGTGGCGGCATGAGCACCACCCGCCGCCCGCGCAAGGCCCTGACCCCGGTGGCACCGAGTGCCGCAGCCGCCTGGATGGCGGCGCGGGGCTGGCAGCCCTTTGGCTTCCAGTACGACGTGTGGCGTGCGATGGGTGAAGGCCGCTCGGGCCTGCTGCACGCCACCACGGGCGCGGGCAAAACCTATGCGGTGTGGCTGGGCGCGCTGCAGCACTTGGCACAGGCGGATGCTGCACCTGCGCCCGAAGAAGCCCCCAAAGCACCCAACGCCCGCACCGCACTGCGCACGCGCCGCGCTGCGGCACCACCGCTCACGGTGCTCTGGATCACGCCCATGCGCGCACTCGCCGCCGATTCGCTGCGCGCCCTGCAGACACCGTTGCCCGACCTGGCCCCCACCTGGACCAGCGGGCTGCGCACCGGCGACACCGCCAGCGGCGAGCGCGCTGCGCAAGACCGCCGCCTGCCCACGCTGCTGGTGACCACGCCCGAAAGCGTCTCGCTGCTGCTGGCCCGCGCCGATGCGCGTGAGCGCTTGGCCAGCGTGCGCCTGGTGGTGGTGGACGAGTGGCACGAGCTGGTG
Source organism: Acidovorax sp. M14 (assembly GCF_049331375.1). NCBI lineage: Bacteria > Pseudomonadati > Pseudomonadota > Betaproteobacteria > Burkholderiales > Comamonadaceae > Acidovorax > Acidovorax sp. M14. The sequence goes on along the minus strand of NZ_CP186263.1, from coordinate 118,195 downwards.
GGCAACAAGCGCGGCGTGCAGGTGCAGCTGGCGCTGGCGCGCCTGTCGGCCTGGAACCTGGCGCTGCAGGTGTGGGGCATGTCGGCCACGCTGGGCAACCTGGAGGAGGCGCTGCACACCTTGCTGCCTGCATCTGTGCCCGGCGTACCGCAGCCATCGCCCGCCGTGCTGGTGCAGGGCCGCATCGACAAGCGGCTGGAGGTGCAGGTGATGCTGCCCGCGCGGGCCGATCGCTTTGCGTGGGCGGGCCACATGGGGCTGAGCCTGCTGCCGCAGGTGGTGCAGTCGATCGAAGCGGCGGCGTCCACGTTGGTATTCACCAACACCCGGTCGCAAGCCGAGCGCTGGTACCAGGCGCTGCTGGAGGCGCGACCCGACTGGTCGGGCACCATCGCGCTGCACCATGGGTCGCTGGGGCATGAGGTGCGCGACTGGGTGGAGCAAGGCCTCAAGGCCGGGCAGCTCAAGGCCGTGGTGTGTACATCTAGCCTGGACTTGGGCGTGGACTTTTTACCGGTGGAGCAGGTGCTGCAAATCGGCTCGGCCAAGGGCGTGGGGCGGCTGGTGCAGCGTGCGGGCCGCTCGGGCCATGCGCCGGGGCGCAGCTCCAGCATCACGCTGGTGCCCACGCACAGCCTGGAGCTGGTGGAGGCCGCCGCCGCGCGCCATGCGCTGGCACAGGGCCGCATCGAAGACCGGCACACGCCGCGTGCGCCGCTGGATGTGCTGGTGCAGCACCTGGTGACCGTGGCGCTGGGCGGCGGCTTTGTGCCCGATGCACTGCTGGCCGAAGTGCGCCGCGCACCGGCCTACGCTGCCTTGACTGACAACGACTGGCGGTGGGCGCTGCAGTTCGTGCGCCAGGGCGGCGCATCGCTGGCCACCTACCCGGACTTTCACCGCGTGGTGCCGGACGACGAGGGCGTGTGGCGCGTGCCCGATGCGCGCCTGGCGCGCCGCCACCGCAGCAACATCGGCACCATCGTGAGCGACGCCGCCATGCAGGTGCAGTTTGTGAGCGGCGGGCGCCTGGGGTCGGTGGAAGAGAGTTTCATTGCCCGGCTGCGCAAGGGCGATGTGTTCATGTTTGCAGGTCGCTTGCTGGAGCTGGTGCGCACCCAGCAGATGACGGCCTATGTGCGCATAGCCCCCAAGGGCAGCGCCGCCCTGCCGCGCTGGAGCGGCGGGCGCATGCCCCTGTCGAACACGCTGGCCGATGCGATGTTCGAGCAGCTCGCCCAGGCGGAGCGTGGCAAGTTCACCACGCCCGAGATGCGCTGCGCCCAGCCGCTGCTGGAGCTGCAGCAGGCCTGGTCGGCCCTGCCCACACCCGGCCGCCTGGTGGCCGAGACGCTGCACACGCGCGAGGGATGGCACCTGTACCTGTACCCGCTGGCGGGGCGCCTGGTCCACCTGGGCCTGGCCGGTCTGCTGGGCTGGCGCGCGTCGCAGCAGGTGCCCAACACCTTCTCCATCGCGGTCAACGACTACGGGCTGGAGCTGCTGTCGGCCAAGCCCGTGGACTGGGCCACGCTGCTGCCGCGCCTGATTGGCGAGGGCACGCACACCACCATCGGTAGCGGGCTGGAAGAGGAAGTGCTGGCCAGCCTGAACGCCACCGAGATGGCACGCCGGCGCTTCCGCGAGATCGCGCGCATCGCCGGGCTCATCTTTCAAAGCCACCCGGGCGAGCAGCGCAGCAGCCGCCAGCTCCAGGCCTCGTCGTCGCTGTACTACGACGTGTTTGCGCAGTACGACCCGGGCAACCTGCTGCTGGCCCAGGCCCGTGCCGAGCTGCTGACGAACGAGCTGGACATGGACCGCCTGGCGCACACACTGCGCGGCATGCAGGCGCAGACCCTGTCCATCCACGCGCTGGAACGCCCCACCCCATTCGCCCTGCCGCTGATGGTGGAGCGCTTTCGCGAGCGCCTGAGCACCGAGACCCTGGCCGACCGGCTGGCGCGCATGGTGCAGGCGCTGGAGCAAGCGGCCGACGCCACCACGGGCACGCACCTGGCGCAGCACGCCGCACCATCCACGGACATGGCGTGGGACCTGCCCGACAGCTCTGGGCCCCGCACATCTCGCGCGCGCCAGGCTGCGGCTGGGGACGCCCCCCGCCGCGCCCGCGGACGCCACGGATTCTGAGCACGATGACCACGCTTCCCTTTCACACATCCATCCCCGAGACGCAGGCCGTCCCTGCGCTCCCCATGGGTGCGCACGCCATCACCCTGCCCTGCGGCACGGCCCTGCAGCTGTTGCCCGAGCGCGCGCTGTGGTGGCCCGCCGCGCGCATGGTGATGGTGGCGGATGTGCATTTCGGCAAGGCGGCCACCTTCCGCCGCGCGGGCCAGCCGGTGCCCCATGGCACCACGGCCGACAACCTGGCGCGGCTCGATGCACTGCTGGCGGCCACCGGTGCCGACCACCTGGTGTTCTTGGGGGACTTTCTGCACGCGCGCAGCGGCGCGGCGGATGCGCTGTGGCAGCAGTTGCTGCCGTGGCGCCAGCGCCATGCGCATGTGGCGATGACCCTGGTGCGCGGCAATCACGACCAGCACGCGGGCGACCCGCCGGCGGCGCTGGCTCTGGCGCTGGTCAACGAGCCCTGGTTGCCCTGTGCCGATGCGCGGGTGCTGGCCTGCCACCACCCGCAGGCCGTGGCGGGCCACACGGTGATTGCCGGGCACCTGCACCCCACGCTGCGGCTGCGCGGCCCAGCGCGAGATGCACTGCGAGCGCCCTGTTTTGGATGGGGTGACGGGCAGTTGGTCTTGCCCGCCTTCGGGGCCTTCACCGGCACGGCGCCCGACACCCTGCCCGCGCACTGGGCGCAGTTTGCGGTGTTGCCTGGCCGGGTGGTGGCTGTTCCAGGGACTTTGTCGTAGGGCCTGCAGGGGGTGGCGCGCGGGCGCCAAGACGATCAAACTGCAGGGGAGCGCAGGGTGATTACCACCTATTTGGTGAAAAAAAGTGCCCTGGGCTTATGATAATTTTGCATTGTGAGATTCGATTGCAAAAACAGCGGGCTGTGACAGCCCCGAGCAAGGAGAATCAGAGAGCATCCGCGTTTGGCCCCGCTGCGACGCAGCCGGGGGCATCTACCTACTCTGTTTCGTGAGACAAGCCATGACGACCCAGCAACCTTCCATCATCTACACCCTGACCGACGAGGCACCCCGTCTGGCCACGGCTTCCTTCCTGCCCATCATCCGCACGTTTGCGGCGCCGGCAGGCATCAACGTGCTGGAGAGCGACATCTCGGTGGCGGCACGCATCCTGGGTGAGTTCCCCGACTACCTGACCGAAGAACAGCGCGTGCCCAACAACCTGGCCGAGCTGGGCAAGAAGACGCTGCAGCCCGATGCCAACATCATCAAGCTGCCCAACATCTCCGCGTCCGTCGCGCAACTGAAGGCCGCCATCGCCGAGCTGCAGTCCAAGGGCTACGCGCTGCCCGACTACCCGGACCAGCCCAAGGACGACAAAGAAAAAGAAATCAAGGCCCGCTACAGCAAGTGCACCGGCTCGGCCGTGAACCCGGTGCTGCGCGAAGGCAACTCCGACCGCCGCGCCCCCAAGGCCGTGAAGGAATACGCCCGCAAGAACCCGCACAGCATGGCTGAGTGGAGCCAGGCCTCGCGTTCGCACGTGTCGCACATGCACGCTGGCGACTTTTACCACGGCGAAAAGTCCATGACGCTGGACAAGGCGCGTGACGTGAAGATGGAACTGATCACCAAGAGCGGCAAGGCCATCGTCTTGAAGCCCAAGGTCAGCCTGCTCGACCGCGAAGTGATCGACAGCATGTTCATGAGCAAGAAGGCGCTGCTGGAGTTCTACGAGAAGGAAATCGAAGACGCACGCAAGACGGGCGTGATGTTCTCGCTGCACGTGAAGGCCACGATGATGAAGGTGTCCCACCCCATCGTGTTCGGCCACTGCGTGCGCATCTTCTACAAGGACGCGTTCGCCAAACACGCCAAGACCTTCGAGGAACTGGGCGTGAACGTGAACAACGGCATGGTGGACCTGTACACCAAGATCGAGACCCTGCCGCAAAGCCAGCGCGACGAGATCAAGCGCGACCTGCACGCCTGCCACGAGCACCGCCCCGAGCTGGCCATGGTCGACTCGGCCAAGGGCATCACCAACTTCCACTCGCCCAACGACATCATCGTGGACGCCTCCATGCCCGCCATGATCCGCAACGGCGGCAAGATGTGGGACGCCAACGGCCGCCTGAAGGACGTGAAGGCCGTGATGCCCGAATCGACCTTCGCCCGCATCTACCAGGAGATCATCAACTTCTGCAAATGGCACGGCGCGTTCGACCCCAAGACCATGGGCACGGTACCCAACGTGGGCCTGATGGCGCAGCAGGCCGAAGAATACGGCTCGCACGACAAGACCTTCGAGATCCCTGAAGACGGCGTGGCCAACATCACCGACCTGGCCACTGGCGAAGTGCTGCTGAGCCAGAACGTGGAGCAAGGCGACATCTGGCGCATGTGCCAGGTCAAGGACGCCGCGATCCGCGACTGGGTGAAGCTGGCCGTGAACCGCGCCCGCAACTCCGGCATGCCCGTGGTGTTCTGGCTCGACTCGTACCGTCCGCACGAAGCGCAGCTGATCACCAAGGTCAAGATGTACCTGCACGAGCACAACACCACCGGCCTGGACATCCAGATCATGAGCCAGGTGCGTGCCATGCGCTACACGCTGGAACGTGTGATCCGTGGCCTGGACACCATCAGCGCCACCGGCAACATCCTGCGCGACTACCTGACCGACCTGTTCCCCATCATGGAACTGGGCACCTCGGCCAAGATGCTGTCCATCGTGCCGCTGATGGCCGGTGGCGGCATGTACGAAACCGGTGCGGGCGGCTCGGCCCCCAAGCACGTGCAGCAGCTGGTGGAAGAAAACCACCTGCGCTGGGATTCGCTGGGTGAGTTCCTGGCGCTGGCCGTGTCGCTGGAAGACCTGGGCCTCAAGAACAACAACCCCCGCGCCAAGCTGCTGGCCAAGACGCTGGATGCCGCCACGGGCAAGCTGCTGGACAACAACAAGAACCCCTCGCCCAAGACCGGCCAGCTGGACAACCGCGGCAGCCAGTTCTACCTGGCCCTGTACTGGGCGCAAGAGCTGGCCGCGCAGACCGAGGACGCCGAACTGGCCGCCAAGTTCGCGCCCCTGGCCAAGCAGCTGACCGAGAACGAGCAGAAGATCGTGCAAGAGCTGAACGCCGTGCAGGGCCAGCCCACCGACATCGGTGGCTATTACCTGCCCGATGTGGCCAAGCTGGACGCCGTGATGCGCCCCAGCGAGACGCTGAACAAGGCGCTGGCTTCGGTGGCCTGATCCTTTTCGGCCGCTCCAACGCAAAGGCCCCGCAGTGCGGGGCCTTTTTTATTTCGGGACCAGGGAGTTAGCGCGACCACCGAGGGCCGTGCGCCGCAGTCGATGCTCCGTCTGCCGCGCAGCCCCCAGAGCCACGTTCTCAGGGACGGTCGCGGTCCGCCACGCGGCTGCTCAAGGGCTTGGGCACATAGGCCGGCAAAAAGGCGCAGCCCTTGCCAAAACGCGCCTCGTTGGCCGGGCACTGCTGGGCAATGCCCTCAGGCGTGGGCTTGGCGCCCTCGTCCACCCAGCGCAGCAGCGCGGTCATCAGCGTGGGGTAGGTGGGGTCGCTCAGGTAGCTGTGGGTGTTGTGCTGGGTGAAGGTCTGCACCAGGCGCTCCGCGCTGCCGCCTTGCGCCATGGTGGCCTGAAAGGCCGCGTCCAGTTCGACAAAGGCCGTGGGGTCGTCCACGCCCTTGACGGTGAGCACCGGCACGGGGATGCGGCCGGTCAGGTCCGTGTCCTGCGCAAAGCGGGCCACGGCAGCAGGGTCGGCCCGGTAGCGCAGCACGGCGGCGTTCAGCGCGGCATCGTCGGGCGAGCCCCGGTACAACACGCCCCGGTTGCCAAACGGGCTGGCGCCGCCCGTGCGATGCTGCACCACGTCGCGGAAGTGGAAGGTGGCCCAGTTCATGTGGCCCTGGATGGAGCTGGCCGGGATGCGGATCACGTCCACGATGGTTTGGACCTTGCGCTGCTGCTCGGGCGTGCGCTCGGCCACCGGCTTGTTCAGCGCCAGGCATTCGTTCACGCGCGCGGCCAGGTCCGCCTGCGTCATCGCCGCATCGGCAGGCAGGCCGATGTTCAGCGGGTACTGCGCCTCGTTGGGCCGGGGGTGGTTGTTGCAGAGGTACTGGTAGACCACGCGCAGGTCGGTGCGAAAGTCGTACGAGCGCGTGCCGCCCGCCAGCACCCCGCTGGTGAGCAGCACGGCGTCGTAGGAGCGCTTGCCGTCGGCCGTGGTCTGGAACATCTCCGCCCCCTTGGCCGCCACGCTGGCGCCCCAGGACTGGCCGTGCAGGATGGTGCGCTGCGGCTGGGCCACATGGCGCACAAAGATCTGGCGCAGCCGCTCGGTGTCCTCGGCGGCGGCACGCACCTCGACGCCGCCCTGGCGGAAGGTGCTGCCCGCCCACGCGTACCCCGCGCGGACCATGATGGCCCAGCGCTCCAGGTCTTCCACCGACCGCTCCATCTTCGGCGCGCCCAGGGCCGGGCCGCCGTGGGCGTGCAGCACCAGGTGGCCGTTCCACTGCTGCGGCACCGCCACCAGATAGTACGCACCGGCCGAATCCTTGCCCGACAGGCAGCGGGCGATGGGCGCCAGGTCCTTGGGGCACGGGGTGGCCGTGGGCGCAGCCTCAGCAGCGGCACTCACCGGCGCCGAGGCTGGTGGTTGTACAGGCACCGGCGCGCAGGCCGAAAGCAGGCAGGTCACGCCGGCCAGCGCCAGGGCTGGCAGGGTGCGTGGTGTGGCATGGGGGGTGGGCATGGGTCGGGTCTCCGTTCTCTTTTTTGTCCGCGCTGGGCGTCGTGTCCAATACTACTATTTTGATAGCACATCAGGCATGTTTCACTAGCGCTACGGGTCATTTTGGCCCATTCTGCATGCTTGGCCCGCACGGCAGCCCCCAGGGCACCTTGGCGCCCCGGGACAGGGCCCAGGGTCAGAACTTGCCCATGTAGTCGCGCTTGCCCAGCTCCACGCCGTTGTGGCGTGCGATGGCGTAGGTTGCGTTCACATGGAAGAAGAACTGCGGCAGGCCGTAGTGCAGCAGGTAGTGTTCGCCCACAAACTGCTTCTCGCGCGGCGTGCCGGGCTGGATGGTGATCTGGCGCGTGGCGGCCTCGGCAAACGCGGCCTGCGGCAGGCTGTCGATGAACGCCAGCACGGTGCGGATGCGCTCGTTCAGGTCGGCAAAGCCGGGGCGCTCGGCGTCGGGCAGCGAAGGCACCTCCACACCGGCCAGGCGCGCGGCCACGCCCTTGGCAAAGTCGCAGGCGATCAGCACCTGGCGGGCCATGGGGAACATGTCGGGAAAGAGGCGGGCCTGCAGCAGCGCGTCCGGCTCGATCTTGCGTGCCGTGGCATGGGCCTCGGTCTTGGCCAGGATGTCCTGGAGCGAGCCCAGCATCTGGCGAAAGACGGGGATGCTGGCGTTGTACATGGGGTTCGTCATGGGCGGGGTCCTGGAAGTGTGTTGAAAACAAAGGGCGCCGCTCTGGTGTGGTGTTGCGCGCTGGATGGCACATTGAAAACCGATGGATTTTTGGTCAGGGCAAGGCGCAAACCGCAGCGATACCCGGAGGTATCGCGAGGATTTGCAACGCAGCCCTGGCCGAAAAGACGCGGTTTTTAAGTGCCAGATAGCGTGCAACACCACACTAGGCTCTGCGAACCAGGGCCCCGGCGCCACCGACCGCGATTGCAACACAGGCCCGCGCGGCGTGCTGGCCGCCGTGCGTATCCCCTCCCCCCCGGACCCTTCAGGCCGCTGCAGGCACGGGCCGCGCCGCCCGTGCGGCCACACCCACCCCCACCAGCGCCGCCGACACCACGCTCAGGCCCAGGGTCACGGCCGAGCCGTAGAAGATGCCCGCCGTCATGCCGTGGTCCAGCATGGCGCCAAACGCCGGGGCCGCCAGGCAAAAGCCCAGGTCCAGCCCCGAGTACACCGTGCCATACACGCGGCCCGTGGCGCCGGGGGGGGCAGCGCGCTTGATCAGCATGTCACGCGAAGGCCCGGCCAGGCCAGTGCCCAGCCCTGCCACCGAGGCCACCACCAGCGCCACCATGCCCGGCAGCAGCCCCGAGGCCACCACCACCAGCAACGCGGCCGAGCCCAGCAGGCACACGGAGATGATCTTCTCCAGCCGCTGCACACGGCCCACCAGAAAGCCGCCCACCAGCATGCCCGCCGCGCCGCACAGCATGTAGCCCGTGACCACCATGGCCGTCACGCTCAGCGGCAGGCCGTACATGGACTGCAGCGCCGGGCTGGCAAAGCTCTGGATGGCGCTGAGTGCACAGGTGCTCCAGAAGAAGAACGAGAAACACAGCCACACCGAGGGCAGCTTGAGGAAGGCCATGGGGTGCTCGGGCTTCTCCGCCGCCGCACCGCCACCGCCCTTGGCCTGGTGCGCCCAGGCGCCCTGGCGGTCGTCAATCGCGTCGCGGTTCCACACCATGATGGCCAGCACGGTGAGGGCCAGCAGGCCGCCGCACAGGCAGGCCGCGCGCCACGAGCCGGTGGCGGTGGCAATGCCCGCCATGAACACCGGCGCCGTCGCCCAGCCCAGGTTGCCGCTGATGCCGTGCACCGAAAAGCCATGCCCCAGGCGCTGCGGTGACACGCGCTTGTTCAGAATGGTGAAGTCCACCGGGTGGAACGGCGCATTGCCCAGCCCGGCCAAAGCCGCCGCCAGCAGCAGGCCCGTGTAGCCCTGCGCCGTGCCCGCCGCCAGGCCTGCGGCCGCAAAGCTAGACAGCGCAAAAAACATCACCGGCCGCGCGCCCACGCGGTCCACCAGAAAGCCCGACAGCGCCTGGCCCACGCCCGAGATGACGAAGAACACGGAGACCAGGAGCCCCAGCTCGGAATAGCTGAAGCCGAATTCACCGATCAGCCACGGGAACAGTGGCGGCAGCAGCATGTGGAAGAAGTGCGAGCTGCCGTGGGCCAGACCGATGAGGCCGATGGTGCGAGCGTCCTGCCGCAGGGGGACGGGGTTGACAGTGGTGGCGGTAGCGCCGGAGGTGGAAGCAGTCATGGGCTCGATCTTAGGCAGCATGGCCTCGGCAGGTTTACGATAGGCAGACAACTTCTATCGCAAACATGCCAAACCCGCCCACTGAACTCGCCGCGCCCGCCGAACCGGGGGTGGAACACTTTGCGGCCCAGGCCGTGTCCCGTGCGCCTGCCGGCAAGCCGCGCGGCATGTCGTACGTGGACTCGCTCACGCCCGAGCTGTTTGTGCCCACAGCCGCCCGCCCGGTGCGCGCCAAGCTGCGCTGGCTGGCCGCCGACACGCAGGTCATGCCCCACAGCCACCCGTGGGCGCAGGTGGCGATATCGACCACGGGCGTGATCCGGCTCACGGTGAACCACGGCACCTACATCGTGCCGCCCTCGCGCGCGCTGTGGATTCCGCCCGGCGTGGAACATGCCGTGACCATGGTCGAAGACGCCGACCTGCGCACGCTGTACTTCCACCAGCCCCGGGGTCGCTGCGGCCCCGGTGTGCCGCGCGACCAGGAAGACGCCTGGCGTCAGTGCCGCGTGCTGGAGGTGTCCGACCTGCTGCGCGCCCTGGTGCGCGAGATGCCCACCGCGCCCGACGGCGGCCCCGCGATCAGCCCCGCCGACCTGCGGCGCGAACAGCATTTGAGCGCCCTGGTCAGGGGCGAACTGGCCCGCGCCGCCGCCGTGAAGCTGGGCGTGGACCTGCCCCAGGACAAGCGCCTGCGCCACCTCTGCGAAGCCGTGCTGGCCGACCCCACGCGCCACGACACCCTGGCCGACTGGGCGCAGGACACCGGCGCCAGCCCGCGCACCGTGGCGCGCCTGTTCCGCTCCGAGCTGGGCAGCACCTTCACCCAGTGGCGCCAGCAGGTGATCCTGGCCAAGGCCGTGTCGCTGGCCGCCGGCCGCATGCCCATGGGCCAGATCGCCGCCGAACTGGGCTACAGCCCCAGCGCCTTCAGCGCCATGGTGCGCAAGTCGGTGGGGCAGCCGCCGGGGCGGTTTCTGGGGCAGCAGCAGCCGGCGGCCGTGGTCCCGTAGCCCCGTGCGTTTCGTGCAGCCAAGGCGCCGGGCCTCATGCGCCAGGTTCTGTACAGGCTTTGCAGGCCCATGCTTGCCTCATATTGGCTCATATTGGCTCATATTGCCGCTATGCAATAGAACCACATGCCTGGACAGCTATCAAAAAATGAGCATTCTGATGTCCCAGTGGCTGCAGTGCGCCGCAACTGCCGTTAAGGTTGCGGTCTGTTATCGCCCCACCCTGCCGAGTCCATGACCACCCCACCGCCCGCACGCACCTTCCACAGCTACGAACCCCGCCAGGGCCACGGCCTGCCGCACGACCCGTTCAACGCCATTGTGGGGCCGCGCCCCATTGGCTGGATTTCCACGCAAAGCGCCACGGGCGCCACCAACCTGGCGCCCTACAGCTTCTTCAATGCCTTCAACTACGTGCCGCCCATCGTGGGCTTTGCCAGCATTGGGTACAAAGACACGGTGCGCAACGTGCAGGCCACGAGCGAGTTTGTGTGGAACCTGGCCACCCGCGACCTGGCCGAGGTGATGAACCAGAGCTGCGCCGCTGTGCCACCTGAAGTGAGCGAGTTCGACCTGACCGGCCTCACCCCCCTGCCCTCCACGCGCGTGCGCCCGCCGCGCGTGGCCGAAAGCCCGGTCACCTTTGAATGCCGCAGCACGCAGATCCTGCAGCTGCAGGGGGTGGACGGGGCCCCGGTGGACACCTGGCTGGTGCTGGGCGAGGTGGTGGCCGTGCACATCGATCAGGCGCTGCTGAAAGACGGTGTTTACGACACCGCCAATGCGGGGCACATCCTGCGCGGCGGCGGCCCGGCGGACTATTTCACGGTGGGGCCGGAGCAGTTGTTCAGGATGTACCGGCCCCGGTGAGCTCCGGGCGCTCAGCGCTGCAGCGGTGCACACAGCCCGCCCTGGGGCGCGCGTGCCCACTGTTCCAGCCAGGCCCATACCTGCTGCAGACCGTCCCTCCGAGGTTCACCGCTCGCCGCAGGCTGCTGCAGGCCATGGTCTGCGCCCTCCATGCGGCGCGCGCACCACCCGGCGGGTGAACGCGGAGCTGCCCGTTGCGCAAACCGTTCGTAGGCCTGGGCAGGCACCAGCGCATCGTCCCCGCCCCACACCTGCAACACCGGCCAGGGGCCGTCGATGAGCGGCTGCGCCACGGGCCAGTTCGACAGGTCGCGCCAGTAACCCAGGCTGCGCCCCTGCACCACCACGCTGTCGTGCGGGGCACCCGCCACCAGCTGCCCCAGCGCGGTCCAGTCGCTCTCTGCGCCCACGCGGCGAGCCTGCAGTGCCCCCGCCTCCTGCGGGTCTAGGCCGCTGGCGCCAATGAGCACTAGCCCGGCCAGGTGCGGCACCTCGCGGGCCAGCGCAGGTAGCAGCTCGGCCCCTTCAGAGATGCCCACCAGCAGCTGCGGCAGCGCGGGCTGCCCCGGGCGCAACAGGGCATCGGCACGCAGGGCCGCACGGGCGTGTGCGAGCCAAGTGGAATGCCGGTCCAGCGAGACAAAGCTGTGCGGGCAGTCGGCGGGGGCGGTGCGAGCTCCGGGGTCTACGCCCGGCTTGTGCAGCACCAGCACCTGCGCGTGCAGCAGGCCGGCAAAGTAACGGTCCGCAATGGGCCCCATGCCCGCGCAGCCCGAGCCGGGGATGACGATCACGCGGTAGCGCAGCGGCGCGGTGCGCTCCGCGCGCTGCAGGGTCTGGAGCACGGCGCCGCCCGCACCCGGCACGGCCCGCTGGAGGAACCCAGCGCCCGGCGCCGGGCCCTGTTCTATGGCGGGCATCACAGGGTCCGGCTGTGCCGCACTCGCGCCCCCATGTGCGTGCGGGGCCACGCAACCAGTCAGCGTCAAGGCCAGGACGGCAGACGCAAAAAAGGCCAGCGCGGGGCTGGCCTTGGGGAGGGCAGGCACAGCACGGGCCGGGGCCCGCGAGGGCTGCGGGTGCACGGTGGGGCGCACTGCGGCTTACTTGAGGATCAGCACCTGCTCAGGCTGCTGCGGTTGCGGCACGGGCATGGGCTGGCCGCCCTGTTGGTACACCACCGGTGGGCGCACGCCGCGCGCCAGATTCGCGTCGGTGTAGCCCAGTTGCACCGCAAGCTGCTGGTACACGTCCTGCGCCAGCGACAGCGAGGTTTCACGCATCACCTTGGCCCGGTTGGGGGGCGCAATGTCGCCACGGATCGAGAGGATCTTGGTGTCGTTGCCTTCGCCCTGGGCGGAAAACGCGGCCTTGATCTCGTAGGTCTTGGTGTTGATGAGCGAGAAGTCGGCCAGCAGCTGCAGGCCGTACTGGCGCGTGGCGCTGGTAGTGCCCTGCAGGGGCGAGAGCGCATCGGTGAACTCGATGCTGGACACCACGCCAAACAGCACGTAGTCGGCGCCGTTGAACTCGCCCTTCTTGATGCGGGTGATCACGTCGTTGACCTGGGGCTGCGCCTGGGGCGTGGCCATCTTGCCGCCCTGCACCTGGTTGAGCACCTGCTCGGCCTTGCTGGGCTGGGGCTTGCCCGCGTCAAAGCCCTTGCCCTGCACCAGGCGGAAGTACGTGCCCTGCAGGATGGCGCCCTTGATGTCGTTGGTGTAGCCACCCAGTTCACGCTGCTCGATGTAGCTGTAGCGGCCTGCCACATAGGTGCCGCTGGCCTGCTCGGACGCCTGCATGGACTGCTGACCGGAGTACGAGCCCCCGCCGCCGTACATGCCGTGGCTGTGGCTGCCGCCCTGGCTGCCCTGCGCGCTCATCTGGCTGCTGCGCTGGTAGGTGCCGGCCATGAAGTATTCGGACACGCGCTGGGCGTAGGCCAGATCGGTCACGGCGATCTTGGGTGCGGCGCCGGGCTGCTGCGCCTGCGCGCCCGTTCCCCAGGCCAGCGTGGTGGCCGCGATCACGGCCAGGGCCGTGTGGAGGGTGATTCTGCGTTGCATGGTGTGCTCCTTGGGGCAGATCAGCGCTTGCTGGTCTTTCTGATTTCTTTCTCGTCCTGCCACTCGATCGTGCCTTCCTGCACATCAAACAGCTTCAGCGTGAACTTGTAGTACACGTCCTTGGTCGTGTTGTTCTGCTTGACGATGCTGGTCAGCTCGCCTTCCATGCTGTACTTGGCGGCGGTCATCTGGCCGACCTTGGCGGTGGTGCCCTGCTTGTACAGGCCGCTCTGGTTCTGGCGCTGCAGCTCGTCCACACCGGCCTGCATCTCGTTGATGGAGCGCACAAAACGCACCTTGCCCGACTTGACCAGCGCGGTCTGGATGGAGTTCATCACGTTGGTGGTGTCGATGTACTCGCTGGTCTTGTTCTTGACGGTGGAAATGGTCACCGTGGGGCGGCCCTGGAAGATGCCGGTTTCGAGCAAGCCGCCAGTCATCTTCTCGGCAATCATCTGCAGGTCGGTGGAGCCGAATTCGTTGGTCACCAGCTCGACGGCCTTGGCATCACCGTAATTGACTTGGCGGTCAAAACGCACGGTGGGCGACGACAGGTTCTGGCAGGCCGACAGGGCCAGGGTGCTGGCCGCAAAGGCCAGGATCAGCGCGCTGCGCTGGATGCGGTTCTTGGTTGTCATGGTTTTACTCCTCACTCAAACAGGGATTGGCGCGGCGCGATCAGCGCGGCTCCACATTCATTTCCAGGCGCAGGTCCACGGCGGCGCTGGTGGGGGCCACGCTCTTGACGGTCTGCTGGCCCAGGCCCAGCACGGTCATCTGCTTCCAGGACTCGCCGTCGCCCACCTGGTTGCCCACGTTGTCCAGCCACTTGAAGCGGTAGAACACGGTGCGGTCAGTGCGGCCCATGTTGGCCATATCGGCCTGCACCACCAAGATGTCGTTCTTGCGCACGATGCGCATCTCGCGCACGGCGATGCTGTTGGCTTCGCCGCGCAGGGCCACCTTGGCTGCCACGGCCAGCGGTGTGGCGGGGTCATGCAGCTGGGCGCTGGCGCTGCCAGCCAGGGTCATCAGGGCCGCGCACAGCACGGCGGGGATCGCGGCGGGGACAAAACGGGTTCTCATGCCAGAGGCTCCTTGAATGGGGTCAGAAACAGGGGTCAGTTCTTGGCGGCCGCTGCGGGCTGGGCGGCGGTGGGCTTGACGGTGGACGAGGGCACGGTGCGGGCGCGGTTGTTGTTGGTGGTGCGCACCGGGGCCGCGGGTGCCGCTGCTGCGGCAGGAGCCGGCTGGGGTGCCGCCGCCACCGTGGGCAGCTGGCCCAGCATGGCCACGTCGCCGATCAGCACGCTGTTGTCATACATGCGCAGTGGCACCAGGGCGTACTGGCCGTCGATCTTGATCGGCTGGGGCAACTGGCGGCCGTTGATGGAGACGGTGTGTTCGCCAGGGGGCAGGTAGCCACGGGCCACATAGACGCGGCCGGGCAGCATGCGCCACATGCGGTCGTCGGCCTGCTCGGTGGCCACCGAGGCTGCGGCGCCAATCAGGCCGCCGATGAGGCCGCCACGCTTTTGCAGCTCGTTCTGCAGCACGCCCTTGGCCACGGCGCGGGTGAAGCCGCGCAGCACCATGCCAGGCATTTCGTCCTTGAGCGCACGGCGGGCCATCACATTCACGTCCACCACTTTTTCGAGCTTGAGGTCGGTGCCGGCGGCCGACACCACCGTCAGGGGCGCGTCCTTGGAGGGCTCGATCACGGGGTACGAAATGCTGGCGGTGACCATGCCCCGGCCGGTGGGCACAGGGATGGTGAAGGCCTTGGGCTTGCGTGCAGGCGCGTCACCGGCCTCGACGATGAAGAGCACGTCGGTCATGCGCTGGCGGCGCTTCCAGGTGAAGCCGGTGCGGTTGTCCAGGCCACGCAGGCCTTCTTCGAGCACGGGGGTATCGGGCTTGAGCTCGATGGCCTTGCGGTAGCCGGGCGCAGCCAGGCCAGGCTCGTTGAGCATTTCGTACAGGAAGCCAGCCAGGTAGTGGGACAGCGCGTTGGAGTAGCCGTTCTTGAGGGCCAGCACTTCGGGGTCGTTGAGCGTTTCGACCGGGTAGCCATTCAGCTCCTTGCCGCCCGAGGTGGCGCCCTTGGACTTGGCCTCTTCTTCGGCCGCCAGGGTTTCCTTGGCGCGGAACTCGGCAATGATGGCTTCGCGCTCGTGCGTGCGCTTGATGTCCACACGGGCGTTTTCAAAGTCGCCCACGGCCATGCGGTTGAGCGCCAGGCGCGTGGTCAGCCACACCTTTTCATAGTCCTGGCCTTCGTAGACCTTCAGGCGCTCGCTCACCAGGGCCGCGCCCACGGTGCCCATCAGCTTGGAGGGGTTGGTCTTGGCGGTTTCTTCCCATTCCTTGACCTTGTTGTCGGCCAGCAGGAAGGCGTTGGTACTGTCGGGGTAGCGGCGGTCCATGCGCAGCAGCTCACCGCGCTCCATGTTGAAGAGCAGCGCCGTTTTTTCTTCTTCGGTCTTGGCCGTGCTCTCCAGGCTGGCCAGCGCGGCAGGGATGCCGCCACTGCGCCCGGCGGTCTGCATGTCAGTGGCCGTTTTGTCGTGGCTCTGCATGGTGGCGCAGCCGGTGAGGGCAGCGCTCAGCGCCAGCACCCACAGCAGGCGCGGACGGAAACGGGATGGGTGGGCGGTCATGGATGCTCCTTGCAGATCGGTCGGTTGCTCACCAGAAACACCCCGCGCTTCCCACGCGCAGCCGCGCAACAGCCCCGCCCAAAGGAGGGCGCAGCGAATACGGCGCGCATGGTGGAAGTCCGGTCAAGGCGGGTGCTGGCAGCCCGTGCGCCCCCTCCCGGCGCGGTTACGTGCTGTGTGCGACCCCCTCTGGCTGTGAGTTTCTTGGTTGTTGTGTATGGGGTTGTAGCCAGCCGCGCAATGTAGCAAAAGCTTGTATCTTTTCTGTAACCGTGTGGGGCCGGCGACACAGACGGACACAGGTGCGGGCGTATGGATTGCATGGTGTGCATGTCATCCCTCCTGCGGCTGGCGCGGCATGCGGTACAGCCACACCACCCGACCACCGGGCGCACGCAGCTGGGCACTGGGCAGCCAGCCGGGCACCGCAAACTCCAGGCTCACCAGCCAGGCACCGGGCGCCAGCTCGGCCTGGGCCTTGGCGGCCGCGCGGGCCATGCTTTCGGGCCGCTGGAACAGGTACACCATCTGGTAGGCGCTCCAGTCGGCCTTCCACATGTCGGCCCGCTGCACCCGGGCCCAAGGGCAGCGCAAGGCACACAGCAGGCGCAGCGGCCAGCTCCACTCCAGCCCGTCGAGCTGTGCGGCGGGGTAGGCATGGCGCAGCGCCTTGAGGCCATCGCCCAAACCACAGCCTGCATCGAGCACGCGCGCGCCCAGCGGCAGCGGTGCCTGCACGGCCAGAGACTGCAGCGCATGGCGCGGCGTGGGAAATAGGGGCGCATCGCGCCACGCATTGAGCGGGTAGACCAGCAACAACAACGACAGCGGCACCAGCCACGCCCACGTGGGCAGGCTGGCCGCCCCCAGCAGCGCCAGCGACAGAGGGAACCCGGCGGCAATCAGCCCGCGCCGCCACCAGCTGTCGCCCAGCACACTGGCAGCCGTGCCCAGCAGGCAGGCCACCAGCAAGGCGGCCACCGGTGGAACCGCGCGCTGCAGCGCCACAAAGATCAGCCACGCGCACGCCCACGCCGCCAATGCGGGCAGGGGCCAGGGCATGCGCAGGGCGAACATGGTTCTCCGTTCTCAGCGGCCAAAAATGCCGCGCAGCAGATTGACGGGGTTGACCACGTTGCCCGCGTCCGTGCCGCCGTCGCCTGCCGGTGGCTGGCCTGCGGGCGCGCCGCCCATGCCGCTGGAATAAGCGCCTGTGCCGCCCGACGGTGCAGCGGGTGCTGCGCCCATGCCGCCACGGCGCCCCTGCATCTCCTCGCCCAGCATGGCCATGGTGTGCGACTTCACCCGCACGCGCACCGACCATTCAGGCTCCCACGCAGCCTTGGGGTCGGCCGGGCGGGGTGGGTACACGATGTGGCTTTCGCCACCGTAGGCCATCATGCGCAGCATGGGTGTGGCGTCGCGCCCGCCGCCCGCAAAGATGCCTTGGGGAATCGCGCATTGCGTGGTCTCGGGCTGCAGCAGCACGCGCTCCTTGAGCCAGCGGTCGATGGTGGCGGGCGAGAGGTAGTCAAACAGGCCCATGCCGGTGTCGGGCGTCTCGGCGCTGGACCACATGATGAGGTCGTCCCCGCTTTGCGACATGGCGTGCAGGTAGTAGGCGCGCGCATTGCGCACCGGCTGCCAGCTGGTGCCCATGCTGTCCTGCGGCTTGCCGGTGGTGCGCAGGTCGATAGCGGGCATCAGGTCTTGCGCAGCGCCCAGCGTGAACTTCATCGAGGCAGGCACGCCGTCGCCCCGCACCTGGTGCTCGCCCACCACCGAGCTGTCCCGCGACAGGCTGACCTGGTTGCGTTCGTTGGGGTACAGCGCATAGGCCTGGCCCACGCGCGGGCCCCGGTCCGGCACGGCACGGCCCGCGAAGGCCTGGGCGTAGTCGGAGGGCTTGGCACGTGCCAGATCGATGACGCGGGGCTGGCCCGCACGCACCGCGCTACCGCAGCCCCAGTACAGCAGGATTCGGCCCTTGGGCTGCTGTTGCTGGTACTCACGGGGCACTTCGCCCGGCTCAGTCTGGGTGGGCTGGGCGCGCGGGGGGATCAGAGGCAGGGACTCGCCCATGCGCATGCCGGGCGGGATGGACTGGCTGGCTTCTACGCCGGGGCGCAGGCTGTTGTGCAAAGCGATGTCGATGACACGCGGCGGCATGATGGACATGGCGCGTGCGTTGCCGTACGAGGTGTTGCTGCCGCCCCCCATGCCCGGCGCTGCGCCGCCGCCCATGCCCCCCATGAGGCCCCCGAGCATGCCGCCGCCACCGGGCAGGCTGTCCATCTCGGGCATGCCGGCCATGGTGCCGGTGGACAGGTCCATCCACAGCTGCACCTTGGGAGCCTTGGTGTTTTGGGCCTGGGCGCCCAGGCTGGCAATGCACAGGCCGGCGGCCAGGCAGGCGGGGGTCAGGTAGCGCAAAGGGGTTGTCATCAGGTCTGCTCCAGGAGATACGTGGATCACCCGGCAAACCATCGTGGGCCGCAAAGCGGCTTCGTCGCCGCCCTGTGAAGAGGCCTTACGGTCAACCCGGGTGTGTTGAACGCAGCGCAGTGTAGGCCCGCAAGGACGCATTTTGCCCGTGCAAGTTACTTGTGGAAACCGTTTCTGTGCGCTATTTCACGCCATCTTGCGCGGCGACAACGCCGCGCCCCGGAGCGACGAGCGGGTCAACCGCGCAGGCGGTCGATCAGCCCGTTGAGCGCCTCCAGCGACCCGAACTGGATCGCCAGCTCGCCCATGTCCTCCACCCGGCCGTTGCGCTTGACGCGCTTTTTCACGCGCACCTCGACCTCGGCCATGAGCAGGTCCGACAGTTCTTCCTCCACACGCTTCAAGTCGCGCGACTTTTCCTTCTGGGGCTTTTGCGGCACCAGGCTGAACTCGGCGCCGATCTTCTTGACCAGCGCCTCGGCCTCGCGCACCGACAGCTTCTTGGCCGCGATCTGGTTGCCGGCCGTGATCTGTGCGGCGCGGTCCAGCGCCAGCAGCGCACGCGCATGGCCCATGTCGATGTCGCCCGCCATCAGCATGGTCTGCACCGGCTCGGCCAGGTTCAACAGGCGCAGCAGGTTGCTGGCCGCGCTGCGCGAGCGGCCCACGGCCTGTGCGGCCAGCTCGTGCGTGAGGCCAAACTCCTTGACCAGGCGCTGCAGGCCCTGGGCTTCTTCCAGGGGGTTGAGGTCTTCGCGCTGGATGTTTTCGATGAGCGCCATGGCGGCTGCCGACTCGTCGGGCACATCGCGCACCAGCACCGGCACCTCGGCCAGGCCCGCCAGGCGCGAGGCGCGAAAGCGCCGCTCGCCCGCAATGATTTCGTACTTGCCCGCGCGCTCCCCGCCCGTGAGCCGCCGCACCAGGATGGGCTGCATGATGCCCTGGGCCTTGATGGATTCGGCCAGCTCGTACAGCGCGCCTTCGTCCATGCGCGTGCGCGGCTGGTACACCCCCGGCACCAGTTCGCTCAGTGGCAGGCTGCTGGGCAGGCCCGCCTCGGCGGCCTGGGCCTGTTCCACTTTGTCTTCGACCTTGGGGCCCAGCAGGGCTTCGAGGCCTCGGCCGAGGCCCTTGGGTTTTTTGGTGACCATGCGATGTCTTCTTCTCGAAAAGGAATGGGGAGAGGGAAATCTTCAGCGGTCGATGATGACCAGCGTGCCGCGGCTGCCGGGCGCCACGGCGTGGGGCACGCCTGCGGGCACGATGAACACCTCGCCCGCGTTCACCTCGGTGACCTGCCCTTGCAGGTCCAGGCGCATGCAGCCGTCCAGCACCAGCAGGGCTTCGTCAAAGTCGTGCGACTCATCGGGGTAGGCCGCGTCATCCATGCGCAGCACCTTGAGGTTGGCACCCGCAGCGCGGCCCACCACCGTGGAGTTCCAGGCGCGGGGCAGTTGGTCGGCAAGGGCAGACAGGCTGATCTTGGTCATGGGTCGTTGGCCAGGGTTCAAAACGTCACAGTGCGGAGCGGCTCGCCACGCGGCGCCGCTTGCGACTGCGCCACAGGCGCAACCACACACCGAAGGCCACCGCGAGCAGCACGAGGGCCAGCATGAACTGCCCCAGCGCGCCCACCACCACCGCGCTGCTGGGCAGCAGCCAGGCAAGCACCACCTGCAAGGCGTCGCCAAGCCAGTAGAAGTCAGCCGTGACCCGCCGAGATGGAGGGACAGCGCCGTCCGCCACCACCGGCGGGCGCTTGCGCCAAAAAGCCCAGCGGCTCATGCCGGGGTGGCGAGCTGCATCAGCCAGCCGCGCCCCTCGTCCCAGTCACCCAGCCCGGATTCGGCATTGATATGCCCGCGCTCGCCATAGTCCACAAACCGCGCACCCCAGGCCTGGGCCAGACTTTCGGCGCGCTCGAAGCTGCAGTACGGGTCGTTGCGGCTGCCCACCAGCACGGCCGGGAACGGCAGGGGCTGGCGCACAATGGGCGCCCAGCCGTGGATCTGCGCGGCCAAGTCGGGCCGCTCCACATCGCCCGGCGCCACCAGCAGCGCACCGCGCACCTTGGCCGCATGGCGGGTGTGCGCCGCCCACCACGCGGTGAGGATGCAGCCCAGGCTGTGCGCCGCCAGCACCACGGGGCCCTCGGCATCGGCCACGGTTTCTTCCAGGCGCGCAGACCAGTCGCCGCGCAGCGGGCGCATCCAGTCGTGCTGCTCCACGCGCTGGTCGCCGTGCTGGGCTTCCCAGCGGCTTTGCCAGTGGTCGGGGCCAGAGTTCTGCCAGCCGGGCAGCAGCAGGATGGTGGTGGGCTTCATTACTATCAATTTAATAGCTATCAGCGCTTTCCTATCAGGCGCCAGCAGCCATTTTTGCCATGGAAGCCGTTGCCGCCGGCATGGTTTTGACGCGCGCGACCATCTCCTCGGCAAACTCGACAAACGCCTGGCTGCCCTTGGCCAGCGGATCGAACACCACACCGGGCAGCCCGTAGCTGGGCGCCTCGGCCAGGCGCACGTTGCGCGGAATCACGCTGTTGAACACCTTGTCGCCAAAGTGGCCCTTGAGCTGGTCGCTCACCTGCTGCTGCAGCGTGATGCGTGGGTCGAACATCACGCGCAGCAGGCCGATGATCTGCAGGTCGGCGTTGAGGTTGGCGTGCACCTGCTTGATGGTGTTGACCAGGTCGGTGAGCCCTTCCAGCGCAAAGTATTCGCACTGCATGGGCACGATCACGCCGTGGGCGCTGCACAGGCCGTTGAGGGTGAGCATGGAGAGCGACGGTGGGCAGTCGATGAGCACGAAGTCGAAGTCGGCATCCGCCTCGGCCAGCGCGGCCTTGAGGCGTTTTTCACGGTGCTCCAGCGTCACCAGCTCCACCTCGGCGCCCGCCAGTTCGCGGTTGGCGCCCAGCACCCAGTAGCCACATTTGTCCGACAGCACGGCCGCCTCTTTGACCGAGGCGGATTCGAGCAGCACGTCGTACACCGTGAGGTCGAGGCTGCGCTTGTCCACGCCCGAGCCCATGGTGGCGTTGCCCTGCGGGTCCAAGTCCACCATCAGCACGCGCTGGCCGATCTTGGCCAGGCCGGCGGCGAGGTTGACGGTGGTGGTGGTCTTGCCCACCCCACCCTTTTGATTGGCAACGCAAAAGATCTTGGCCATGTGGGTGCTGCAGTTCGTGTGGTGTTATTTGGAGATGGCCAGCTTGATGCCAAAGCCGATCAGGAAGACGCCCGCGATCTTTTCCAGCACGCGGCCGATGCGCGGGTTGGCGCGCATGCGCTCGGCCAGGTGGTGGGTGAGCAGCACGGCGACCAGGCCATAGAGAAACGTCAATGCCGCCACCGTGGCCGCCATCACGCCAAAGGTCAGCATGCCCTGGTGCCGGGCCGGGTCCACGAACAGCGGAAAGAACGCCATGTAGAACACGATGGCCTTGGGGTTGAGCAAGGTGATGAGCCCGGCCTGCTTGAAGTAGTGGCGCGGCTCGATGTTCAGGATGGGCTGGGCGCCCGGCTTGGCCGTGACCATCTTGAAGCCCAGCCACGCGAGGTAGGCCGCGCCCAGCCACTGCACGGCGTTGAAGGCCGCCGGGTACGTGGCCAGCAGCGTGGCCACCCCAGCCACCGCCGCCCACATCAGCACCTGGTCACCCGCGATCACACCCATGGTGGCAGCCAAACCACCCCGGATGCCGCCCTTGCTGGTGGAGGTGATGAGCGCCAGATTGCCCGGACCTGGGATGAGCAGGAACAACACAATGGCAGCGACAAAGGCGCCGTAGTCTGCGATGCCGAACATGGTTTCTCCTGGTGCGCGGGGAGGGTGCGGTGCAAAGATGCACCCGGGTGAGCAGCCGAGTTTACGCGAGCCCCCTGCTTCGGCTGCCGAAAAGTCGGCAGCCCGGTGGTCCGGGTGATCAGACGGGCTTCATCCAGACGATGCAACGCTCGGCATCCAGGCCCGGCACCGCGAGCTGTTCCACGTGAAACACCGCCACATCCGCAGGCAGCGCGGCAATTTCGTCCTCGGGGTGTTTGCCCTTCATGGCCAGCCACACACCATGGGGCGCGGCCAGTGCGCTGCGCGACCAGGTCACAAAGTCCGGCAACGAGGCAAACGCGCGGCAGCTGATGAGGTCGAACGGCGCGGCCAGCGTCTCGACCCGCGCATGCACGCCATGCAGGTTGCGCAGCTTGAGCGCCACCGCTGCCTGCTGGATGAACGCGGCCTTCTTGCCCACGGTGTCCACGCAGCTCACATCCACGTCGGGGCAGCAGATGGCAAACACCACGCCGGGCAAGCCACCGCCCGATCCGACATCCAGCAGCTTCACCGTCGCCACCCCACCCTGCTGCAGAACTGCGACATGCCTACGCAGCGGCGCCACGGCGGCCAGGCTGTCCAACAGGTGGTGCGTCATCATCTCCTGCGGGTCGCGCACGGCGGTCAGGTTGTAGACCTTGTTCCACTTCTGTAGCAGCGCCAGGAAGTCCAGCAACAGCCCGATCTGCGCATCGCTCAGGCCCAGCGCCAAGGCGTCCGCCCCGGCTTGCAATTGCTGGCGCAGGCTGTCGTTGTTGCTGTTCGCCACCATCGTCATGCCGCCACTTCGCCTTCTGCCTTGGTGGGCGTTGCCGGTGCCACGACGAACTCCTTGAACCCGCCCTTCTTCAAATGCACCATCAGCAGCGAGATCGATGCGGGCGTGATGCCCGTGATGCGCGAGGCATGGCCCAGGGTCTCGGGCCGGTGGCGGTTGAGCACCTGGCGCGCCTCGATGCTCAGGGCCGTGACCTGCATGTAGTCCAGGTCGGGCGGCAGGCGCAGCTTTTCAAAGTGTGCGGCGCGTTCCACCTCGTCCTTCTGGCGGTTGATGTAGCCCGCGTACTTGGCCGCAATCTCCACCTGCTCCACCACCGGCTCGCTCAAGTCGCCCAGGGTTTCACGTGAAACATCGGCGGATGCGTACTTGCCACCGTCCATCGACATCAGGTTGGCGTAGCTCACATCCGGGCGGCGCAGCAACTCGAACAGGTTGTACTCGTGCTCAATGCTCTTGCCCAGCACGCGCTCGGATTCAGCGGCGGGCAGGTTGCGCGGATTCACCCAGGTGGCCTTCAGGCGCTCTGTTTCACGTGAAACTGCATCACGTTTGCGACTGAAAGCATCCCAGCGCGCGTCATCCACCAGACCCATCTGGCGCCCCACTTCGGTCAGGCGCATGTCCGCGTTGTCCTCGCGCAGCTGCAGGCGGAACTCAGCCCGGCTGGTGAACATGCGGTAGGGCTCGGTCACGCCCTTGGTGATCAGGTCATCCACCAGCACGCCCAGGTAGGCCTCGTCGCGGCCGGGCAGCCAAGGGGCGTCGCCCCGGCATTGCAGCGCGGCGTTGATGCCCGCGAACAGGCCCTGGGCCGCCGCCTCTTCGTAGCCGGTGGTGCCGTTGATCTGCCCGGCAAAGAACAGCCCCTGGATCTGCCGCGTCTCGAAGCTGCTCTTGAGCGAGCGGGGGTCAAAGTAGTCGTATTCGATGGCATAGCCGGGGCGCAGGATGTGCGCGTTCTCCAGCCCCGGCATGCTGCGCACCAGGTCGTACTGGATGTCGAACGGCAGGCTGGTGCTGATACCGTTGGGGTAGTACTCGTGCGTGGTCAGGCCTTCGGGCTCCAGAAAGATCTGGTGGCTGTCCTTGTCCGCAAAGCGGTTGATCTTGTCCTCCACACTCGGGCAGTAGCGCGGGCCCACGCCCTCGATCTTGCCGGTGAACATGGGGCTGCGGTCAAAGCCGCTGCGGATGATCTCGTGCGTGCGCTCGTTGGTGTGGGTGATCCAGCAGGGCACCTGCTGGGGGTGCATCTGCGCATTGCCCATGAAGCTGAACACGGGCACCGTACCCTCGTTCACGCCGCCGGGCATGCCGTCCCCTGGTTGTTCGGTGCACTTTGAGAAGTCGATGCTGCGCCCATCAATGCGCGGCGGCGTGCCGGTCTTCAGGCGCCCCTGGGGCAGCTTCAGCTCTTTGAGGCGTGCCGACAGCGACACCGCCGGCGGGTCCCCTGCCCGGCCAGCCGCGTAGTTGTTCAGGCCCACATGGATCTTGCCGTCCAGAAAGGTGCCCGCCGTGAGCACCACGGTGCGGCTGCGAAAACGGATGCCCACCTGCGTCACGGCGCCCACCACGCGGTCGCCTTCCACCATCAGGTCGTCCACCGCCTGCTGGAACAGCCACAGGTTGGACTGGTTCTCCAGCATGCGGCGGATGGCGGCCTTGTACAGAATCCGGTCCGCCTGCGCCCGCGTGGCCCGCACAGCCGGGCCCTTGCTGCTGTTGAGAATGCGGAACTGGATACCGCCCTCGTCCGTGGCCAGCGCCATGGCGCCGCCCAGCGCATCCACTTCCTTCACTAGGTGGCCCTTGCCGATGCCGCCGATGCTGGGGTTGCAGCTCATCTGCCCCAGCGTCTCGATGTTGTGGGTCAGCAGCAGCGTTTTGCTGCCCATGCGCGCGGCGGCCAGCGCGGCCTCGGTGCCAGCATGGCCACCGCCGACAACGATCACATCAAATTCCTGGGGGTACAACATGGGGAACACTCCGGGGCCACGGTGGGCCCGACATTCAAAACCGTCTGCCGTCCTGCGACGGCCCCACAAGAGCGGGTCGCACGGCGGCGGGCTGCGCCACCACCGGCCCATCAAGGCGGCAAGGGTGCAAGGGGAAACCCGCGATTTTCCCACCTTTGCATGCTTTTTGTGCAAAGCCCTGGGCACAGCGGCTGCACCAACCGTCCGCAGTGCGGATGGCCACCGCTGCCTGGGGCAGATGTTCCACGTGAAACAAGCACCCACCCCCACGCGACGGAGAGCGGCAGCTTGCAGTATTCCTGCCCCGGCTTTGTGCTCCAATGGTTCGCATGACCACCCAACTTCTCATCTTCGCGGGCAGCACCCGCCAACAGTCCTTCAACCGCAAACTGGCCCACGCCACTGCCGCCATCGCGCGCGATGCGGGGGCCAGCGTCACGCTGATGGAGCTGTCGGACTTCAACATCCCGCTGTACAACGCCGACCTCGAAGCCCAGGGCACGCCCGCCGATGTCATCCGCCTCAAGGAAATCCTCTGGCAACACCCGGCCTGGATCATCTGCTCGCCCGAGTACAACGGCAGCTACACCGCCCTGCTCAAGAACACCATCGACTGGGCCTCCAGCCCCGTCAAGGGCAACCCGGACTGGCAGGACGGCGGCAAGAGCTTTCGCGGCAAGGTTGTGGGCATGCTCAGCGCCTCGCCCGGCGCCCTGGGGGGCCTGCGTTCGCAGAGCCACCTGGCCCCCCTGCTGATCAATGCCGAATGCTGGCTGGCGCCCAAGGCGTTTGCCCTGGGCTCGGCCGGCAGCGCGTTTGACGACAGCGGCAACCTCATCCAGCCAGCCCACCGCGACCGCGTGCGTGCCGTGGTGGACCAGGTGCTGTGGGGCGCCAGCCGCCTGCAGCCCGCTGGCGGCCAATAAGGCGGTCCGCCCGTGGACTGCCGCCCCGGTTGCGGCGCCTGCTGCACTGCCCCCTCCATCAGCTCGCCCATCCCCGGCATGCCGCTGGGCAAGCCGGCGGGGGTGCGATGCATTCAGCTGGGGGACGATGCGCGCTGCCGCATCTTTGGCCAACCTGAGCGCCCGGCAGTGTGTGCAGGGCTGATGCCCTCGGCCGAGATGTGTGGCAGCAGCCAGGCACAGGCTCTGCACTACCTGTCGCAGCTGGAATCGCTCACGCAACCGGCCCCGCGCTCATAGTCGGTCTTGCAGGGCCTCCGAGGGACGTTGCAGGCGGTTCAAGCCCCAAAGTGACCCCAAGCGCTAGTGCCACATGCGCCAGCAGCTATCAAAATAGTAGTTTGCAAGCGAGGCTGTCACAAACCACCGGTGTGCGCCGTCTGTGCTTCACTGAAGCACTCCACCGCCGCCATTGCCATGACCACCACCGACCCGTTCACCACCCTGCGCCCTCGCCTCTTTGGCATTGCTTACCGCATGCTGGGCGTGCGGGCCGATGCCGAGGATGTGCTGCAGGACGCCTGGCTGCGCTGGAGCCGCACCGACGCCAGCACCCTGCAGTCGGCCGAGGCCTGGCTGGTGACCATCGTCACGCGCCTGTCCATCGACCGGCTGCGCGCGCTCAAGGCCGAGCGCGAGGCCTATGTGGGCTGGTGGCTGCCCGAGCCGCTGGTGGAGCTGGACGCCCACACGCCCGAGTCGGCCGCCGAGCTGGCGGGCGAGCTGTCGGTGGCCTTTCTGTACGTGCTGGAACGCCTGGGGCCCGAGGAGCGCGCGGCCTTTTTGCTGCGCCAAGTGTTCGACTACGACTACCCCGAGATCGCCGCCCAACTGGGCAAGACCGAGGCCAGCTGCCGCCAGATGGTGCACCGCGCCAGCGAGCGCGTGCAGCAGGCGCGCACCCGCTTCGAGGTGCCGCAGGCGGTGCACCACCAGTTGCTGCAGCGCTTCATGAAAGCCGCCCAGAGTGGCGACCGCCATGCCATTGAGGCGCTGCTGAGTGAAGACGCCCAGCTCATCGGCGATGGTGGCGGCGTGGTGCCCTCGTTCCCCAAGCCGCTGGTGGGGCCGTTCCGCATCACCAACCTTTACTGGGCGCTGTTCCGGCGCCTGGGCGCGCAGGTGGTCTACCGCATGGCGCTCATCAACGGCGAGCCGGGCCTGCTGCGCTACGTGGACGGACGCATCGAGTCGGCCCAGGCGTTTGTGACCGATGGCGAGCGCATCGTGGCCATCTACGCGGTGCGCAACCCGGACAAGCTGGCGGGCATCCCCGCCACGCTGCCGCTGTAAAGACACGGGCACAGCGCCGTTCGTGCGAACCGCTGCGCAGGCGGCCCCGGCAGGCGCGCCAGGGCAGAAAAAAGCAGGCCTCCTGTCACAACCCGGCACGGCGCAGCGTCTTGATGGGTATGGAAGACGGCAATGCAGCCACATGGCGACATCGCCACAAGGCCCCGCACCAGCGCCGTCTTCCACGACCGTCATCAACAACCCTTTGCCATCGCCCAGGAGATTTCCATGTCGCAACACAGCGCCCGCCTCCCCTACCACCAACTGTCGTCCAAAGCCTTCATGGGCCTGGTCAACGTCTCAGAAACCATCAAGAAAGGCCCGCTGGGCACCCGGCTGGCCGAACTGGTGTTCCTGCGCGTTTCGCAGATCAACGGCTGCGCCTACTGCATGGACATGCACTGGAGCGCGCTCGTCAAGGACGGCGCCGACCCGCGCCACCTCAACGCCGTGGCCGGCTGGCGGGAGGCGCCGTTCTTCAGCGAATGCGAACGCGCCGCGTTTCGCTGGGCCGAGATCATCACAGCCACGCCCCACAGCGACGCGAGCGATGACGAATACGCCAAGCTGAAGGCCCTGTTCTCCGACGCCGAGATTTCCGACCTGGGCTTTGCCATCGCCATCATCAACGCCTGGAACCTGCTGAACGCGGGCATGCGCGCCCCGATCCCGCAGGCCGGCTGAGCGCTGGCAGATGAGGGGTACGGACCGGAGGAAGGCACATCGGCCCGTGGAGCCTGCCAAAGGCAACAGACACCAAAAACCGGGTCAAACTGGCTGGTAGCGCTAGTGGATATTGCCTTTAGTGCTATCAATAGTGAAGCATAAAACACCCCACACATGGCCACGGGTGTAGCCTGCCTGACAGACCCGGCCACTGCCTCGCCCTACAGTGGTGTCTTCCCACCCACAACACCGGAGACACCCACCCATGCTCAACATCCCCTCGCTGCAGGGCAGCGTCAGCCCTGACGAATGGCAGCTGCGCTGCGATCTGGCCGCCTGCTACCGCCTGGTGGCGCTCTACGGCTGGAGCGACCTGGTCTTCACCCACATCAGCGCCAAGCTGCCCGAGTCGGTGTCGGGCGCGGGTGAGCACCACTTCCTCATCAACCCCTACGGCCTCATGTTCGACGAGATCACGGCGTCGAGCCTGATCAAGGTGGACATGCAGTGCAACAAGCTGCACGAATCGCCCTTCCCCGTGAACCCGGCTGGCTTCGTGATCCACAGCGCCGTGCATGAAGCCCGGCCCGAGGCGGGCTGCGTGCTGCACACCCACACCCGCGCTGGCGTGGCCGTGAGCGCGCAAAAGGGCGGCGTGCTGCCCATCAGCCAGCAAAGCACCTTTGTACTGGGCTCGCTGGCGTACCACGAGTACGAAGGCGTGGCCTTCCGCGACGAAGAAAAGCCGCGCCTGCAGGCCGACCTGGGCGAAGCCAACTTCCTCATGCTGCGCAACCACGGGCTGCTGACGGTGGGCAAGACCATTGCCGACGCCTTCCTGTCGATGTACACCTTCGAGAACACCTGCCGCATCCAGATCGATGCCCAAGCGGGCGGCGAGCTGACGCAGGTGAACCCGCAGATCGTGAGCGGCGTGGCCCAGGCCATGCGCGTGCAGACCGGCGGCCTGGGCGGTGCCTTTGCCTGGCCCGCGCTGCTGCGCAAAGTGCAGCGCGACCTGCCTGGATACGACAGCTGACGCAACCCGTCCCCGCCGCACCACGCAGCGGGCGCCGGGGTTGCGCACCGGCGCCTGCAAGAATCCGGCACAGCGCATAGGATCGGCGGTTCCCGACCGTTTTCAAGGACCGATCCATGAAGCTTTACTACTCCCCCGGCGCCTGCTCCCTGTCCCCCCACATCGCCCTGCAAGAGGCCGGCCTGGCCTACACCCCCGTGCTGGCCAGCACCAAGAGCCACAAGCTGCAGGACGGCACCGACTACTACACCATCAATGCGCTGGGTTATGTGCCCGTGCTGGAGCTGGACAACGGGGAGCGCCTGCGCGAAGGTCCGGCCATCGTGCAATACATTGCCGACCAGGTGCCCGACAAGCAACTCGCGCCCGCCAACGGCACCCTGGCGCGCTACCGCCTGCAAGAGTGGCTGACCTTCATCGGCACCGAGCTGCACAAGGGCTTCAGCCCCCTGTTCAACCCCGCCACCCCCGAGGAGTACAAGCCCATGGTGCGCGAACGCCTGCTGCAGCGCCTGCAGTGGGTGGACAGCCAGCTCGCCGGCAAGCAGTACCTGATGGGCGACCAGTTCACCGTGGCCGACGGCTACCTGTTCACCGTGACCAACTGGACCCAGCCCACCAAGCTCGACATCTCCGGCCTGGCCAACCTGGCGGCCTACCGCGAACGCGTGGGCGCCCGCCCCGCAGTGCAGGCGGCCATGAAGGCTGAAGGGCTGCTGAAGTAAGGCTGAGGCTACAAGGGGCGCTGCCGCCAAGCCACCAGCGCCCCCACCCACAGCGCGCAGGCCGAGAACACCAGCCCGCGCGCCAGGCCCCCGGGCCCATCGGCGATCCAGCCCACCACCGTGGGCCCCACGATCTGCCCGGCCGCAAACACGATGGTGAACGCGCTGATGCCGCTGGCCCACAGCGCCTGCGGCAGGTTGTGCCGTACCAGCGCCGTGGTCGATGCCACCACCGACAAAAACACCCCGCCAAACAGCAGCCCCGAGGCCAGCACCACCGGCCACGCGCCCGTGATGGCAGGCAGGATGGTGGCCACACCCAGCAGCGCATTCAGGCGCGCCAGGGCCTCACCGCCCCGGCTGCGGTCCAGCAGCCCGGCCCAGATGCGCGACGACAACACCACGGCCAGCCCCAGCAGGGCGTAGAACAGCGTCACCTCGCCCGCACCCCGGCCCTGCTCGCGCAGCAGTGCCACCACAAAGGTCATGTAGCCGATGTAGCCCACGCCAAACAGGCCGTAACCCAGCAGCGCAGGGGCCAAGGCCCGCCAGCGCACGCGGTCGGGCGCTGCAGCCGACGGTGTGGTCCCAGATGCAGCCGCCACAGGTGCAGCCAGCCCGCTCAACACGCGCGCCGGCCACAGCAGCGCCAGCGTGGCCGCCACGCAGGCCAACGCGAGCGCCCACCAGGCCCAGGTCCAGCCATGCGGCGCAGGCGCCACGCCCAGCACCGCAGGCACCAGCAAGGCCGACAGGCTGATACCCCAGCCCGTGCCGCCGTAGTACAGGCCCAGCAGCAATCCGCTGCGCCCCGGCACCTGCGCACCCAGCCGCGCCGCGAGCAGGCCCCCGGCAATGAACACCAGCGCACTGGCCCCACCAGCCAGCAGGCGCTGCGCCAGCAAGGGCGTTGCCTGCGTAAAAAACCCGCTCAGGCCCATGAACACCGTGGCCATCACCGCGCCCACCAGCAGCACTGCCCCAGGGGCTGCGCGCCGCAACAGCCAGGGCGTGGCCAGAGCACCGAGCAAGTAGCCCAGCGCATTCGCCGTGTTCATGCCGCCGGCCAGCGTGTACGACCAGCCCAGGTCTTCACGCATGGGCGGCAGCAACAGGGCATAGGCAAACCGCGTGATGCCCAGCGAAATGGCGGCCCCCATCGACAGGGCCACGGCGAGCCACAGGCTACGCAACGGAGAGATGGAAAGGGATGCGAGTGGCGGTGGCGAGGGCATGGCGGTCCATTCTCATGCAACCGCACCCGCGCCGCTTGCGCCGCCGGGACAGCACGGGGTTAACACAAAACCGGAGCCCTTGTTGACGCCAGTGTGCTGCACGTTTTGCGCTGCAGCATTAAGCTGCAGGCCTGCTTTTTTGGCACATCGCCTTTCTCCAGGACTTCTCACCATGACCTCTTTGTTTGAACCCACCCGCGCGGGCGACCTCCAGCTGGCCAACCGCATTGCCATGGCGCCGCTCACGCGCAACCGCTCGCCCGAGGCCATCCCCACCGACCTGGTCGCCACCTACTACGCGCAGCGCGCCAGTGCCGGTCTCATCATTTCCGAAGCCACGGCCATCAGCCCGCAAGCCCAGGGCTATGCCGATGTGCCGGGCCTCTATGGCACCGAGCAGCTGGACGGCTGGAAGAAAGTAACCCGCGCCGTGCACGACGCCGGCGGCAAGATCGTGGTGCAGCTGTGGCACGTGGGCCGTGTCTCGCACACCGACCTGCAGCCGGGCAACGCTGCACCCGTCGCACCCTCGGCCGTGCAGGCCAACACCAAGACCGTGCTCATCAAAGACGGCGTGCCCACCTTCACACCCACCTCGATGCCCCGCGCACTCGATGCCGAAGAGATCCCCGGCATCGTGCAGGCCTACCGCCACGCCGCACGCAACGCGATTGCATCGGGCTTTGACGGTGTGGAAATCCACGCAGCCAACGGCTACCTGATCGACCAGTTCCTCAAGACCGGCGCCAATCAGCGCACCGACGACTACGGCGGCAGCATTGCCAACCGCGCTCGCCTGCTGCTGGAAGTGACCCGCGCCATCGTCGAGGAAATCGGCGGCGGCCGCACCGGCATCCGCCTGTCGCCCGTCACCCCCGCCAACGACATCGTGGACGCCGATCCGCAGCCGCTGTTCGACCATGTGGTGCGCCAGTTGGCGCCCCTGGGCCTGGCCTACATCCACGTGATCGAAGGCGCCACCGGCGGCCCGCGCGAAGTGGAAGGCCGCCCGTTTGACTACGCCGCCCTCAAGGCCGCCTACCGCGCAGCGGGTGGCAAGGGTGCCTGGATGGTCAATAACGCCTACACGCGCGAACTGGCCGATGCCGCCCTGGCCAACGGTGCCGACATCGTGGCCTTTGGCCGCCCCTTCATCGCCAACCCCGACCTGGTGGCGCGCCTGAAAGCCAACGCCCCGCTCAACGAGGTGAACCGCGCCACGCTGTACGGCGGTGGCGCCGAGGGGTACACGGACTACCCGGCGCTCAGCGCCTGAGTCCCCACCGAGCGGCGCAGCCGCTCAAGAGGGTGAACCGAGCCCGATCGGGCTCGGCGCGCGCATCACGATGCGGGTGAACAGCCGGTCATACGCCGCATCGCGCGGCTTGCCCGGGGCCAGCGGGTTGGTGTTGCTGGCAAAGGCCGCGTCGATGGCGGTCCAGTCGCCCGGCTGCAGGGCCTCCTGCGCGGCGGGCAGCACCACGGTTTCTTCCAAGCGCATGTGCTCCAGGTAAAAGCGGATGTAGCGCTCCAGCGCCAGCGCAAACGCCTCGCGGCGCGCATCGCCCATCAGCTCCCAGCCCAGCAGCAGGTGCTGCAGTTCGCGCACCGCGGCCTCGCCGCCGGCATGGTCTCGCTCCAGCTGGGCGATGGCCTCGGCCGCCTGGGGTGAGCGCTCGGCCACCTTGGGGAACAGCCACTGCGACTCCTTGGGGTGGTGCTGCCGCTCGGGAAACTCATCGATGTAGAACAGCATCGCCCGCATCACGTCAAAGAACGCAGCGGGCTCGTCACCTGGGCCCTGGTCCAGCATCAGGCGCAGCGAGTGCAGCACCGCTGCGAGCGACGCATGCTCCTCGCGAATGGTTCGCAGACTGATCGACGGCATGGCGCACTCCCCAGGTTCAACAAGGCCCCAAGGGTGCCACGCGCTCCCCGGTGCGCCCATGACGCAGGTCAATAAACCGCCGGGCAGCACCGCCCACAAAAAAATGCCCCGCAGACCAGGCCAGCGGGGCTCGTCGAAACAAAAGGCCTGGTGCGGTCAGTGCGTCAGGCGTGCCTGCGCAGGGCCTGCAGCCAGCGCCTGGGGCGCCTGATCTGCATAGGGGGCAGCCACTGCGCCGCCGTGGCCATAGCCACCGGCCGATTCGGCCAGACGGAACTGCTGCACCACGTGCGACAGACGCGCGGCCTGCTCGCGCAGCGACTCGGCAGCGGCGGCGGACTCTTCCACCAGCGCCGCGTTCTGCTGCGTCATGCGGTCGATCTCGCCCACCGAGCTGTTCACCTGGCCAATGCCGGCCGATTGCTCGGACGCTGCGGCCGTGATCTCGCCAATGATGTCGCCCACGCGCTGCACGCTGCTCACGATGTCCTTCATGGCTGTGCCGGCTTCTTCCACGTGGCGCACGCCGCCGTCCACGGCCGTCACGCTGCTCTGGATCAGGCCTTTGATGTCGCTGGCCGCCGCCGCACTGCGCTGCGCCAGGCTGCGCACCTCGCTGGCCACCACTGCAAAGCCCCGGCCCTGCTCGCCTGCGCGGGCCGCTTCCACGGCCGCGTTCAGCGCCAGGATGTTGGTCTGGAAGGCAATGGAGTCGATCAGGCCGATGATGTCGCCGATCTTGCGGCTCGATGTCGAAATCTCGTGCATGCTGGCCACGGCCTGCTGCACCACGCCGCCACCGTGGGTGGCCATCTGCGAGGCCGACGCGGCCAGCTGGTTCGCCATCTGCGACGACGACGCCGTCTGTTGCACCGTGGACGTGAGCTGCGACAGCGAAGACACAGCTTCTTGCGCGTTGCTGGCCGTCTGCTCGGTACGTTGCGACAGGTCCTGGTTGCCCGTGGCGATCTCCTGGCTGGCCGTGGCGATGTTGCCGCTGGCATCC
Organism: Acidovorax sp. M14; assembly: GCF_049331375.1. NCBI lineage: Bacteria > Pseudomonadati > Pseudomonadota > Betaproteobacteria > Burkholderiales > Comamonadaceae > Acidovorax > Acidovorax sp. M14. The sequence continues at coordinate 84,547 of NZ_CP186263.1, read as the reverse complement.
CGCACCTGCGCCACCAGTGCGCTCAGGCCTTGCTGCATGTCGCGCAGCGCGCGCTGCAGGTCGGCCACTTCGTCCTTGCCCTCGGCGGCAATGTGCTGCGACAGGTCGCCGCCCGCAATGGCCTGGGCCATCTTGCGCGCTTCTTCCAGGGGCTTGCAGATGGAGTTCATGTTCATCAGCGTGGTGGGCACCACCACCACCACGGTGATCAGCACCGCCAGCACAAACAGCCACTTGGTCTGGTTGGACACCTCGCTCTGCTGCGCCACCGACTTGGACACCTCGGCGCGCAACACCGAGTCCAGCTCGGCCATCAGCTTGTCGGCCTCGGCAAACTCGGCCACCGCCTTGCCGCTCATGCGGTTGGCAATGGTGGCGGTGTCGTAGCCACCCGCCTCCAGCTGGCGCGCCACGTGCGCAAACAGCTCGCGGTAGCTGTCCAGGCGCTTGACGATGTTGCGCACCACCGCGTTGTCAGAGTCTTCCCCGCCTTCCAGGAACTTGTTGGCAATCTTCTTGGCCTTGTCCTGGCTCTCCACCCACTTGGCATGGGCGGCCTTCACGGCTTCGGGCTTTTCGTAGCCAATGATCATGTCCTTCTCGTACTGGCGGATGGCCCCCATCTCGCCCCGCAGCTCGGCCATGCTGCTCACCTTGGCGAACGAGTGGTCCATGAAGTTCTGGCTCATGTCGTTGATGCGGAACATGCCCAGCATGCCCGCGCCACCCAGCAGCCCCAGCAGGCCCAGCACCACGCCAATGGCGCCCAGCATGCGCAAACGTATGGTGAACTGCCGCATGAGCGAGAAGAGATTCATGATCTGTCGTCCTTGATATAGCTATGCCGATGCGGTGACCGCACCTCCCCCGAGGCCACGGATTCGCAACAAATCGTTGCAGTTTGCCAGACATCGATGACCGTGCTGTACGTATTTATCACATGCGCCACCGCTTGAGTAAGAGGGCATTCGCCATCACGCTGACCGAGCTGAGCGCCATGGCCGCGCCCGCCACCACCGGGTTCAGATACCCCAGCGCCGCCAGCGGAATGCCCGCCACGTTGTATGCAAACGCCCAGAACAGGTTCTGGCGGATCTTCATCACCGTGCGGTGCGAAATATCCAGCGCCGCCGCCACCAGCATCGGGTCGCCGCGCATCAGCGTGATGCCCGCCGCATGCATGGCCACATCGGTGCCATTGCCCATCGCCATGCCCACGTCCGCCGCAGCCAATGCCGGGGCATCGTTAACGCCGTCGCCCACCATCGCCACAATATGGCCCCCACGCTCCGCCGCTGCGCTGGGTCGCTGCCCCCCGAGGGGGCTTTCGCGCCTTGGGGCGGCCCGGCGGCGCTCATGGTGCTTGCCATCGCTGCCCTGTTGCAGCGCCGCCACCTTGGCCGCCTTGTCGCCCGGCAGCACCTCGGCCATCACCTCGCCCGCAGCCGGGTCCAGCCCCAGGCGCCGCGCCATGGCCTCGGCGGCGCCCCGGTTGTCGCCCGACACCATCACCGTGCGAATGCCGCGCGCCTTCAGCGCCGCCAGCGCTTCGCGCGCACCCGGCTTGGGTTCGTCGCCAAAGGCCATCAATGCCCGCAGCGCCAACCCTTCCGTGTCCCGCTGGGCCACGGCGGACACCGTGGCGCCTTCGCGTTGCAACGCTTCCGCGCGGTCTGACAACGGGCCCAGGCCCACACCCAGCTCCTGCATCCAGCGCAGGCTGCCCACCAGGTAGCTCTGGCCGTCCACCTCGCCCTCGGTGCCGCGCCCGGGCACGGCGCGCACGTCCTGCGCGGTGGCCACGTTAATCTGCCGCTCGCCCGCAGCCGCCACCACTGCGCGCGCCAGCGGGTGTTCGCTGCCGCTTTGCACCGCCGCCACGGCTGCCATCACTGCCGCCTCATGAAGACCCGGTACCACCTCAAACGCCGTGAGCCGGGGCTGGCCCACGGTCAGCGTGCCGGTCTTGTCAAAGGCCACCGTGTCCACCTTGTGCGCCAGCTCCAGCGCCTGCACGTCCTTGATGAGGATGCCGTGTTTGGCCGCCACGCCCGTGCCCGCCATGATGGCAGCCGGCGTGGCCAGCCCCAGCGCACAGGGGCAGGCAATCACCATCACGGCCACGGCGTGGATCAGCGCCGCCTCTAGCCCCGCACCCATGGCCAGCCAGCCCGCCAGGGTCACCAGCGCCACCACCAGCACCACCGGCACAAAAATGGCCGACACCTGGTCCACCAACCGCTGGATGGGCGCCTTGGCCGCCTGGGCGTCTTCCACCAGCCGGATAATCTGGGCCAGCACCGTCTCGGCGCCCACGGCCGTCACCGCCATCACGATGCGGCTATCGCCGTTGATCGAGCCGCCCGTCAGCGCCGCGCCCACGTCGCGCGCCACCGGCAGGGGTTCGCCGGTCAGCATCGATTCATCCACCTGCGTGTGGCCCTCGTGCACCGTGCCGTCCACCGGGATGCGCTCGCCCGGCCGCACCACCAGCTGGTCGCCCACCAGCACTTCCGACACCGGCACATCCACCTCGCCCTGCTTGGTGAGCAAATGCACCACATCCGGCCGCAGCGCATGCAGCGCGCGGATGGCCGCCGTGGTCTGGCGCTTGGCGCGCGCCTCCAGCCACTTGCCCAGCAGCACCAGCGTGACCACCACGGCCGACGCCTCGAAGTACAGGTGCGGCACATGCCCCGGGTGGTCCGTGGGCGCTGTGAGCCACAGCCACATCGACAGGCCCCAGCCCGCACTGGTGCCCAGCGCCACCAGCAAGTCCATGTTGCCGCTCAGCGCCTTGGCCGCATGCCAGCCCGCCTTGTAAAAGCGCGCCCCCAGAATGAACTGCACCGGCGTGGCCAGCGCAAACTGCATCCAGGCAGGCAGCATCCAGTGCTGGCCGAACAGGTCCCCGATCATCGGCAGCACCAGCGGCGCCGACAGCAGCAGGCCAATGCCCACGGGCAGGAACCCCGCCCAGGGCGACAGGTCTTCCACCGCCTCGTCCTGCCCCGCCGCACGCGGCTCGTAGCCCGCATTGCGCACCGCGCGGCGCAGCACCGCCTCCATGGCGGCAGCGTCAGCGCCCACCTGCGTGACAAAGGCAATGCGCGCAGACTCGGTCGCCAGGTTGACCGAGGCCTCCTGCACGCCCGGTACCTTGCGCAGCGCGCGCTCCACACGGCCCACGCAGCTTGCGCAGGTCATGCCAGAAATGCCCAGGTCCAGCGAGTGCACAGACCCGGGCGCGGTATTGGGGGGGGTGGTAATGGTGTTCATGGCAGGGATGCTGATCCTTGACGTGATGGCAAGGTCAAGCATTGATCTTGATCAACCCTCACATCATGAGTGTCTTGCGCAGTGTTTGACTCTGCCACGATGTCAAGCTTCAACATTCGCTTCGGTCGCATCCACGGCCACATTTCCAAACCAACAAGGACACACCATGGCAACCAACACCACAACCTTCCAAGTACAGGGCATGACCTGCGGCCACTGCGAACGCGCCGTCACCCAGGCCGTGCAGCAGGTAGACCCCAACGCCCAGGTGCGCATCGACCGCGCCAGCGGCAAGGTGGACGTGGACAGCACCGCCCCCCGCGAAGCCCTGGCCGCCGCCATTGCCGAAGAAGGCTACACCGTCGCGGCTTGAGAGGCTGAGAGTCTTCTGCCTCTGAGCGCCGCGCCACCACACACCCCAACGAGGGCCACACCATGACAACGCCCCAGTCCGTCAATACCGCGCCGACCGCGCGCACCAAGGCCGCAGCGCCCCGCGCCATCGCCTGGCCTGTGCCCATCGGTGTCGCAGCCCGGCGCGCCGGCATCTCGGCGCGCATGGTGCGGCACTACGAATCGCTGGGCCTTATCAGCGGCGTGGCCCGCACCGACAGCGGCTACCGCCAGTACACCGAGGCCGATGTGCACGCCCTGCACTTCATCCGCCGCAGCCGCGACCTGGGCTTCTCGATGGAAGAAATCGCTGAACTACTGGGCCTGTGGCACGACCGCAGCCGCGCCAGCAGCCAGGTCAAGCGCATCGCCCAGCAGCACATCGACGATCTGAGCGAACGCATCGCCCAGATGCAGGCCATGCAGCGCAGCCTGCAAACGCTGGTGTCCTGCTGCCAGGGCAACGACCGGCCGGACTGCCCCATCCTGGACGATCTGGCCTCCGGGCAGGCAGAGCAACACGCACCCCGGGCCTTGCGCAAAACGCTACCAAATCAATAGCTGTTTGGGCATATTCCACTAGCGCTTGGGGCAGTTTTTGCTTGAAACCTGCGCTGCCAGGCCCTTCAGGCGCCCGCCGACCGCGCAGGGGGTTTGGCTTTGCCAACGGCCGCCTTCCGGCGTGCTGGCAACGCAGGCGCAGTCCCCGCCTCGGCCGTTGACACCGGAGTCTGCGCAGGCCGCCGCAACACCCCATCACACAGCGTCGCAATGCACTGCTGCGCCACCTGCTCGGGCGTGTATTCGCCATCGGGCTGGTACCAGCGGCCGATCCAGCTGAGCGCTCCGGCAATCACAAAGGCCGTCATCTTCGGGTCGCAGGGCTGCAGCGATCCTTCGGCCACGCCCTCGGCCACGAGGCGGCGAAACTCCTGGTCGATGGCGGACTTGAGGCGGCGCAGCTCCTTGCGGCTTTCGGGGGGCAGTTGCTCGTCGCCCACGCGGATCAGGCACATGCCGAAGTCCATGGTGACGATGCGCGCATACACCTGCATGCAGGTCATGAGCTGGTCGATGGCCTTGCCGCCCGCAGCGCGCGAGGCATCGATCCCCTCCAGCATCATCGTGAGGCCCTTGCTCACGCACTGCAGCAGGATCTCGTCCTTGTTCTTCACGTAGTAGTACAGCGTGGGCTTGGTCACGTTCAGGCGCGCGGCGATGTCGTCGAGCGAGGTCGCATGAAAGCCGCGTTCGTTGAACAACTGGGCCGCCGCCTGCAGCACGGCATTGCGCTTGGCCTCGCGCTGGCGCTCGCGGTGCGACACCGGGGGCCAGGGAGACGCCGCAGCGGTCGGGGTTGGCGCAGGGGCGGGTGGGGCCGACCCAACCTTCGCGGGTTTTTTGACCGGCTTGGCCAGCTTGACCTGTGTGGCAGCGGGTGCAGAAGACGGCGCTGCGGCGGTGGGGGTGGCGCTGCGGCGGCGGGTTGCCACTTTGGCGTGGGGCATGGATGGCAGTTCCTCGGGAAAGTACGGATGCTGATGAGGGTCGCGGCTTCCAGAATCTACTTGCGAGTAAACAGTTTACGCACAAGTAGGAAATTTGCGCTGGGTTCCATCGAAATTTCTGTCAGAAGCTGCAGTCAACCCGTATTAGAAAGCCAATGGAGACAACCCCTTCCGGCCCCGCTGCTGCCACGCCCCTGCTGCAGGTGCAGGGCGTGACCCTGGCGTTCGGTGGCGTCAAGGCGCTGACCGGCGTGGGGTTTGATGTGCAGCCTGGCTCCATCACCGCCGTCATCGGCCCCAATGGCGCGGGCAAGACCTCGCTGTTCAACACCATCTCGGGCTTTTATCGGCCCAGCCAGGGCTCCATCCGCTTTCAGGGGCAGGACATCACCCGCGTGCCCGCACCGCAGCGCGCCAAGCTGGGCCTGGGCCGCAGCTTTCAGAACATCGCGCTGTTTCGCGGCATGACGGTGCTCGACAACATCAAGCTCGGCCGCCACGCGCACCTCCAAACCAACGTGCTCGACGCGCTGTTCTACCTGGGCCGCGCGCGCCGCGAAGAGGCCGCGCTGCGCCGCGACATCGAGGAGCGCATCATCGACTTTCTCGAAATCGACCACATCCGCCACGCACCCGTCTCGGCCCTGCCCTACGGCCTGCAAAAGCGCGTGGAGATGGCCCGGGCCCTCGCCATGCAGCCGCAGATCCTGATGCTGGACGAGCCCGTGGCCGGCATGAACCGCGAAGAGACCGAAGACATGGCGCGCTTCATCCTCGATGTGCGCGAAGAATGGGGCGTGACAGTGCTCATGGTCGAACACGACATGGGCATGGTGATGGACCTGTCGGACCACGTGGTGGTGCTCAATTTTGGCCAGGTCATTGCCCAGGGCACGCCCGCGCAGGTGCAGGCGGACCCCGAAGTCATCCGCGCCTACCTGGGCGCGGGCGACGTGGGCGACCTGCGCGCCAAGCTGCAGGGGGTGAGCACCGCATGACTGGCAACTTCGACTGGGCCTACCTGTTTGAGATCAGCCTCACCGGCATCGCCGGTGGCGGGCTCTACGCACTGGCCGCACTGGCTTTCGTCATGGTCTACAAGGCCACGCGCGTGGTCAACATTGCCATTGGCGAGCTGCTGATGGTGGGGGCCTACCTGTTCTTCACCTTCGCGTCGATGTTCGCGCTGCCGCTGTGGCTGGCCATCCCGGCCGCCGTGCTAGGCACGGGCCTGCTGGGCGCGGTGATCGAGCGCACCATGATCCGCCCGCTACTGGGCGAGCCGCCGATTTCCGTCTTCATGGTCACCGTGGGCCTGGCCTCGGTGCTGGTGGGCTTGGTGGAAATGATCTGGACGGCAGACCAGCGCCGCCTGCCCGACTTCATGCCCACGCAGCCCATCATGGTGGGCGATGCATTCCTCGCGCCCAAGGTGTTCTGGGGTGCCGTGATCGCCATCGTGTTCATCGCGGCAGTGCTGGTGGTGTTCCGCTTCTGGCGCGGCGGCGTGGCCCTGCGTGCCACCGCCAGCGACCAGGCGGCCGCGTACTCGGTGGGCATCAACGTGCCGCGTGTGTTCTCGTTGGCCTGGGTGGCCTCGGCCATGCTGGCAGCCATCTCCGGGATCATCGTTGGCTCAATTGGCGGCATCTCGTCCAGCATGGGCGTTTTCGGGCTGTCGGTGCTGGTGGTCGTCATCGTGGGCGGGCTCGACAGCGTGCTGGGCGCGCTCGTCGGCGGCATCCTCATCGGCCTGATCGAGGCGCTGGCCGGGGCCTACCTGGGCGGCGAATACAAGCTGCTGGCCACCTTCATCGTGCTAGTGGCGGTGCTGCTGGTGCGGCCGTACGGCCTGTTCGGCACGCACGAAATCGAGAGACTCTAAGGCCGGACCCATGCGCATCGGAACCCTCAAGGAAACCTACATCGCCGACGCAGCGCTGTTCGACTCGCGCACGCAAAAGGTGTGGCTGGCCGTGGGCGCCGCGCTGCTGGTGCTATTCCCCTTCATGGCCAGCGACTACTGGCTGTACCTGGCCTGCCTGGTCAGCATCAATGTGGCCAGCGCGACGGGCCTGAACATCCTCACGGGCTACACAGGCCTCGTCAGCCTGGGGCAGGCGGCCTTCATGGGCCTGGGCGCCTACACCGTGGCCGTGCTGGAAACCAAGGTGGGCACGCCCTTTGTGCTCAACCTGCTGGCCGGTGGCTTTGTCGCCATGCTGGGCGGCATCGTGGTGGGCATCCCCTCGCTGCGCGTGAAGGGGCTGTACCTGGCAATTGCCACCATTGCCGCATCGTTCATTGCGCACTTCATCTTTGCCAACTGGAAGTTCACCGGCGGCACTGGCGGCCTGAGCGTGCCGCCCGCCAAGCTGTTCGGTATGGCGCTCGACACGTCGTTCAGGCTGTACTGGCTCATCGTGCCGGTCACCATCCTGATGCTGCTGGGCGCGGCCAACCTGTTCCGCACGCGCGTAGGCCGCGCGTTCATCGCGATTCGCGACCGCGATATCTCGGCCGAGGTGCTGGGCATACCGCTGCTGCGCTACAAGCTGCTGTCGTTCGGGCTCTCGTCGTTCTACGCGGGCGTGGCAGGCGGGCTGTGGGCGTACTTCTTTCGCGTGGTCACGCCCGAGAGTTTTCCGCTGCTCATGTCCATCTTCTTCCTCGCGGCCATCATCGTCGGCGGCATGGGCTCCATCCTGGGCGGCATTCTGGGTGCGGTGTTCATGACCATGGTGCCCGAGCTGCTCAAGCTCGTGGTGGACCTGATGCCCGGCGGCAGCGAACTCACCGTGTTCCTCTCGCCCGTGCGCACGGTCATCTTTGGCCTGCTCATCATTGGTTTTCTCGTCTTCGAGCCCCATGGCCTGGCCGAAGTGTGGCGGCGCGTCCGTCGTTTCTTCCATCTCTGGCCTTTCCGCAACTAAACCTATAGGAGACAACCATGGACACACAACGCACTTCCTTCCAGCGCCGCCAACTCTTGCTCGGAGCCGCTGGTGCCGCAGCCCTCACCAGCCCGCTGTCGGTGCTGGCCCAAGGCGCCGAAGAGATCGTGATCGGCGGCTCCATCCCGCTCACCGGCGTGTTCGCGTTTGCGGGCGTGGGCATCAACGCGGGCATGGGCGACTACGTGAAGATGCTCAACGATGCGGGCGGCATCAAGGGCCGCAAGGTCAAGTACGTGCCCGAAGACACGGGCTACAAGGTCGATGTGTCGGTGGCTGCGTTCAAGAAGATCACCAGCCAGAACAAGGTCAACCTGTACTACGGCGACTCCACGGGCTTCTCCAAGACCATCAACCCCGAGCTGGACCGCAACGGCAACATCCTGATGGCCGGCGCGTCGTTTGCCACCGAACTCAACGACCCCAAGAAGTACCCCAACCAGTTCCTCGTGGGCCCCGACTACACCGAAATGTTCGGCATCCTGCTCAAGCACATTGCCAAGGAAAAGCCCGGTGCCAAGGTGGCCTTCGTGTACTCCGATTCGGAATTTGGCCGCGACCCCATCGAGTCCAGCGAAGCCATGGCCAAGCAGCTGGGCCTGTCGGTGCCCATCAAGATCATGACGCCCGCCGGCAGCGTGGATGTGTCCACCGAGGTCATCAAGCTGCGCCGCGCAGCGCCCGACTACACCATCTTTCACGGCTACATCCTCGCGCCCATCCCTGAGTTCATCACCCAGGGCAAGCAGCAGGGCATGACCAGCAAGTGGATGGGCACCTTCTGGACCATGGACAGCTCCACCGTCATGAAGATGGGCGACGCCGCCGACGGCTTCATGGGTGTGATGCCCTACCGCTACTACTACGACACCGAGAAGGCGCCCATGCTGGAGAAGATTCGCGCCCTGCGGCCCGAGTACCAGAGCACGGCCTACATCCAGGGCTTCCTGGCCGCCATGCTGTTCACCGAATCGGCCAAGCGCTGCCTGGATGCGGGCAAACCGCTCACCGGCCCCAACCTCAAGGCCGCGCTCAACTCCATCAAGGACTTCGACACGGGCGGGCTGATCGGCGTGCCGATCACCATCAGTGGCAACTCCATCCCCGTGGGACGCGTGTACCGCGCCGACATGAAGGCGCAAAAAATGGTGGCCGCATCTGACTGGATCAAGCTCTGACCCCGCCTTTGCCATGACCCAGCCAACCCCGGCCAACGTCCTCGAAGTCAACAACATCGAGGTCATCTACAACAAGGTGGTGCAGGCCCTGCGCGGCCTGTCGCTGGCCGTGCCACGTGGGCAGATCGTGGCGCTGCTGGGCAGCAACGGGGCGGGCAAAAGCACCACCCTCAAAGCGGTGTCGGGGCTGCTGGCGCTCGAAGATGGCACGGTGGAGAGCGGCAGCATCCACTTCAATGGCCAGCCCACGGCGGCCCTGGCGCCGCAGCAGCTGGTGCGCAACGGCCTGAGCCACGTGATGGAAGGCCGCCGCGTTTTTGAAGACCTCACGGTCGAAGAAAACCTGGTGGCCGCGACCTATGCGCTCACGGGCCGCAAGGACGCAACACCGGATTTCGACCTGGTCTACAGCTACTTTCCGCGTCTGCATGAGCGGCGCAAAGGCTTGGCCGGGTACCTGTCGGGCGGCGAACAGCAGATGCTGGCCATTGGCCGCGCGCTGATTGCGCAGCCCCAGCTCATCCTGCTCGACGAGCCCTCGCTGGGCCTTTCTCCGAAGCTGGTCGAAGACATCTTCACCATCATCGCGCGCATCAATGCCGAGCGGGGCACCAGCATGCTGCTGGTGGAGCAGAACGCCACCGTGGCCCTGGCCGTGGCGCACCGGGGCTACATCATGGAGAACGGCAAGATCGTGATCGACGGCACGGCCGAGCGCCTGGCCAACGACCCCGATGTGCGCGAGTTCTATCTGGGCATGGGCGGTGGTGGCGAGGCCAAGAGCTTCAAGGACATCAAGCACTACAAGCGTCGCAAACGCTGGCTGTCATGAGCACACTTCCCGACCTCCCCCTGCCCCAGATGCTGCGCGAGCGCGCACGCACCGACGCGCAGCGCATAGCCATCCGGCAAAAGGACTTCGGCATCTGGAAGCCCTTCACCTGGGCGCAGTACCACCAGCGTGCCAGTCACTTCGGCCTGGGTCTGCGCGCTCTGGGCCTGCCTGCGGGCGGGCATGTGGGCGTGATCTCCGAGAACCGCATCGAATGGGTGCTGGCCCAGATGGGCGCGGGCCTGGTGGGCGCCGTGACCGTGGGTGTGTACCCCACCAGCCCCACCAACGAAGTGGCCTATGTGGTCGGCCATGCCGACATCGAGATCATGGTCTGCGAAGACCAGGAGCAGACCGACAAGCTGCTGGCCGCGCTGCCCGATCTGCCGCGCCTGAAAAAGATCGTGGTCATGGAGACCAAGGGCCTGCGCAGCTTTGCGCCCGAGGTGCGCCAGTTCATCACCACGTTTGACGAGGTCGAGCAGCTGGGCGCGGCGTCGGGCCAGCAGGCCATCATCGACGATGCCCTGGCGCGCCAGCGGCTCGACGATGTGGGCCTGATGATCTACACCTCGGGCTCCACCGGCAAGCCCAAGGGCGCGATGATTTCGTACCGCAACATCCGGGGCGTGGTGCCTGGCATCGTGGACCGGCTGGAGCTGTCGCGCGAGACCACGCACCTGTCGTATCTGCCGCTGTGCCATGTGGCCGAGCAGATGCTGACCAGCTTTGTGCCGGTGTACATCGGCTCGCAGGTGAACTTTGGCGAGTCCATCCGCACGGTGCAGGAAGACCTGCGCGAGGTCGCACCCACCATGTTCCTGGGCGTGCCGCGCATCTGGGAAAAGCTGCACGCCGCCATCCACATCAAGCTGCAAGAGACCGGTGGCCTGCGCCGCGCGCTGTTCCACAAGGCCTACAACGCCTGCAAGCCGTTGGCTGAGAAGCCGCGCAGTGCCTGGAGCACTGCCGACAAGCTCACGTATGCCGCCAGCTACTGGCTGGTGTTCCGCGCGCTGCAGAACTTCATTGGCCTGCGCAATGCCCATGTGGCACTCACCGGCGCCGCACCCATTCCGCCCGACGTGGTGCGCTTCTTCCGCGTGCTGGGCGTGCCGCTCATCGAGGTGTATGGCCTGACCGAATCCACCGGTATGGTCACGGGCCACCGTCTGGACCATGTGGTGGTGGGCACCGTGGGCGTGCCCACGAAAGGTGTCACGCACCGCATTGCCGACACCGGCGAACTGCAGCTCAAAGGCGACATGGTGTTTGCGGGCTACTACAAGAACCCCGAAGCCACGGCCAGCAGCATCGTGGGCGGCTGGCTGCACACGGGCGATGTGGTGCGCGAAGAGCAGGGCCAGATCAAGATCGTGGATCGCCTGAAAGACATCATGATCACGGCCGGCGGCAAGAACCTCACGCCGTCCGAAATCGAGAACACGATGAAGGGCAGCCCCTTCATCAAGGAATGCATCATCGTGGCCGAGGCGCGCAAGTTTGTCGGTGCACTGGTGATGATCGACTACGAGACCGTGGGCAAGTGGGCCGAGGCGCGGCGCATTCCGTTCACGCACTACCGCTCGCTGGTGGAACACCCGGAGGTGCGCGGTCTCATTGACGCCGAAATCAACCAGGGCAACCAGCGCCTCGCGCAGGTCTCGCAGATCCGCAAGTTCCACCTGCTCACTAAGGAACTGGACCACGACGACGGCGAGGTGACCGCAACGATGAAAGTGCGCCGCGCAAGCATCTACAAAACCTATGCGGCCGAGATCGAGGCGCTGTACCAATAGCCCAGGGCTTGGCGCGTTGGAATCCATTTACTATCAAAACAGGAGCTGATAGCGCAATATCCACTAGCGCTTGAAGCGGATTGGACATGAAAAATACCGCCACAGACCCTGCAGCATCCTCCAATGCACCGTCCGCGCCCGCCCCACAGCAGACCCTGCTGCTGGAGCGCAACGGCGCCATCGCCACGCTCCGCTTCAACCGGCCCGAGGCGCTCAACGCCATCGATGTGCCCATGGCCAATGCCTTTCTGACCGCTGTGCAGACCGTTGCATCCGACCCCGGTGTACGCGCCGTGGTGCTGTGTGGCAACGGCCGGGGCTTCATGGCCGGGGGCGACCTGGCCACGCTGCGCGCCGATCCGGTGCAGGGCGCCATCGACATCCTCACGCCGCTCAATACCGCGCTGCAGTTGCTCACGCAGATGAATGCGCCGGTCGTTGCCCAGGTGCATGGCGCCGCTGCCGGTGCCGGCCTGAGCCTGGTGCTGATGGCCGACTATGTGATCGCTGCCGAAGGCACGCGCTTCAATCTGGCTTACATCAACCTGGGCACCAGCTGCGACGTGGGTGCCTCGTGGGCCTTGCCACGCATCGTAGGGGTGCGCCAGGCGCTGGAGATTGCGCTGCTGGGCGAAGCCTTCACGGTCGACGATGCCCTGCGCCTGGGCCTCGTCAACCGCGTGGTGCCCGGCGCCGAGCTGGACAGCGCCACCGCCACCCTCGCCCAGCGCCTGGCCAACGGCCCCACGCTGGCCTACGGCGCCATGAAGCGCCTGATGCGCACGTCGATGGACCACACGCTGCCCGAACAACTGGCCGCTGAAAAGGACGCCTTTGTGCACTGTGCAGGCACCGAAGACTTCCGTGCGGGGGTAGAGGCGTTTCACCAGCGCCAGAGCCCGCAGTTTGTGGGGCGGTAATCCGACGGTCCTCCTTCACAACCCCTGTTGCGCCACGGCCGCCCTGCGCGGGCATTGGTTACGATTCCAGAACACTCCGTTTGCCCGCCCCGGGTTTATGCCGGCGCCGAGGCCGTCTACAGTTCACGCAGTGTCACCACTGGGTGCGCAAAAGACAAATCCCCATGATCACCGTCCGCCCCTCCTCCGAACGGGGCCGGTCCTCCACCGGCTGGCTGCACAGCGCCCACAGCTTTTCGTTTGGCGACTACTTCGACCTGCGCCACCAGGGCCATGGCAACCTGCTGGTGCTCAACGACGACACGGTGGCGCCCGGCAAAGGCTTTGGCACACACGGGCACCGCGACATGGAGATCGTGAGCTATGTGCTCGACGGCGCCCTGGCCCACCAGGACAACCTGCACGAACGCACCGGCCAACAACCTGGCGGCCCAGCGGCCTCGGGGGCGCCAGGGGCTGATTCGGCGGAGGCTCCCACCGGCATCCTGCACCCGGGCGACGTACAGCGCATGAGCGCAGGCTGGGGCGTGCGCCACAGCGAATTCAATGCGCTGCCCGACCAGCCCACCCATTTTTTGCAGATCTGGATCAAGCCGCTGTTCACCGGCATACGCCCCAGCTACGAACAAAAACACTTCCCGCCCGCAGACCGCCGGGGCCGCCTGGTGCGCATTGCGTCGCGCCGGGGAGAGGACGGCTCGGTAAGCATGAACGCCGACGCCTCCATCTGGGCAGGCCTGCTGGACGGCAGCGAAACTGCCACCCAAGTGCTGAACCCTGAACGCCTGGCCTATGTGCACGTAGCGCGCGGGGCGCTGCAGGTCAACGGCATCGCACTGTCTGGTGGCGATGGCGCCCTGCTGGACGGCGAAACCACGCTGACCCTGCACGACGGCCATGATGCCGAGGTGCTGGTGTTTGACCTGGCGCGGCGTTAAGACGCGTGACGCTCCACCAGCGCACGGAACTGCCCCCCATGACCCCCGACAACGCCTTCCTCCACCTGCCCGAACTGCAAGGCCGGCTGACCCCCGCCCATGCCTCGGGCCTGCGCCTTACCGATGAGGTGCTGGCCGAATGGGACGCCCAGGCGCGCTGCCAGGGCCTGCCCGCCCACTGGCGCTTGCCAGACCACAAGGTCGAACAATCCCGCCGCGAGGTGCTTGCCGCCATCACGGCCCAGCAGCAGGATCTGTGGGTGTTTGCCTATGGCTCGCTGATGTGGAACCCAGGCTTTCACTTTGGCGAAGTGCGCCGCGCCTGCCTGCCCGGCTTTGCACGCCGTTTTGCCTTGAGCACCACCATCGGCCGGGGCACCCCCGATTGCCCGGGCCTGGTGCTGACCTTGCAGCGCACGGGCGACGAAGACCCACAGGGCTGCGAGGGCCTGGCATTCCGCATCCCGGCGCCGCTGGTGGAGGACGAGTCCCGCATGCTGTGGCGGCGCGAGATGATCACCGGCGCCTACTGCCCGCAACTGCTGCCCCTGCCAACGCCCCAGGGCGAGGTGCAGGCGCTGGTACTGGTCGCCAACACAGCCCATACCCATTACCGGGCCAATCTGTCCCTGCAGGCCACGGCCACAACCATTGCCACCGCCTGCGGGCGCATTGGCAGCAACCGGGACTATCTGGAGCAGCTGGTGCAGCAGTGCGAGGTGCTGGGCATTGAAGACACCTATGTACGTGAGCTGGCGGCGTTGGTGGATGCCGCCTGCGGCCGCAGCCGCTGAAGCCACCATGGCCCGGCGGGCCGCGGTGTCAGAACGGTGCCGATTCCGGGTCGGTATCGACGGGCACTTCGCGGGGACCAGTCACCACCCCACCCCCAGCCACTTTGCGCGCCGGGGCAGAGGGTACTTCTGCGGCCATCGGTGGCCGTGATGCCGCTGGAGCGGTTTCCGCCCGGTCGCTGGCCACGGCCTGCGCTGCACTCGCCACCCCACTCTCCGAGTCCCCTCCCAGCGCCTCGATCAGGTCCGGAATCAGCTTGACCAGTTCGCCCGTGGCGATCGCCACGTCGGTGTCAAAGCCGCCGTCGTCCGCCTCGGTGCCTTCAAACACGGTGTCGAGGAACGACACTTTCTTGATCTGCAGGCCTTCGGTGAGCATGAAGCTCACGCGGTCGTCCCAGGTGAGTGCCAGCTTGGTGGGCAGCTTGCCCGCGTCGATGTGGGCCTGCACCTCTTCGATGTCGAGCGGGTGGCGGGCGTAGCGCACCACGGCTTTTTCTTCGTTGGCGCTTTTCAATTCGCACTCACGGTCCACCGTGAAGCCCACGGGCGGCTCCTGCTCCTTGAGCCAGTGGGCCATGGCGGCCTGGGGGCTGGTCTGGGTGTCGAGCAGCGACACCGACAGGCCGGGCAGCGATTCGACCAGCAGGGTCACCACTTCATCGGCGCGGCCCTGGCTGGACGTGTCCAGCACCAAGAGGCGCGAGGCCGTATCGATCCAGATCCACATCGAGCCCTGCTTGGTGAAGGCCATGGGCAGCAGGTCCAGCTTGGCCTCGTCTTTCAGCTCCTTGCTTTCCTTCTTGCCGGGCTTGCGGCCGGTTTCCTTTTCGATGCGTTCGGCCTTTTCCTTGACCTTGCGCGCCAGCACGCTGCCGGGCAGCACCTTGGTCTCGACCATGAAGCGCAGGATCCACTGCCCGCCCACCGATTCGACCAGGGGGCCATGCAATTCACCCCGGGGGGGCACCCAGCCCAGCGACTTCTCCTGCGTGGCGCCACATTCCTGGAAAGGGGCCTTGGCCAGCGCTTCTTCCACTTGCGTCAACTCGACCTGCCATTGCGGAGCAATGCGGTACACGATCATGTTCTTGAACACGGAAAACCTTTGGTTGGGGTCGCTGCGAACAACGACACGGACACAGAACCCGCCATTGTCGGCGGTCGCCACCCTGGCGCCGGGCCGCTGGGACACGGACAGCCCTTGGGGGACTGAAAAAGCTACACAATCAATAGCAATCGGGGCATATGGCACCAGCGCATCGTCCAATATTTGCCCCAAATGATGCTGCAGGCTGCTTTGCAAGCGTTCGCCGCAACTTTACACAGCCTCACCCAACACGCACGGTGGCGATACGTGGGCGGCAGACACTGGACTCCAATCGCTGAAACGGTCGTTGCAGCGAGCTCACCACCGCGAAAGGACTTCCACCATGGCCTCCCGTTTCTCTCACCCCCTCTCCCACCGTATTGCCGCCACTGCCCTGCTCGCCGCCATGGCCTTGCCTGTGCTGGCCCAGCAACCCCCCGCAGCGCCTGCAGCCCCCAAGGCCCCCGCCGAAGGCCGCCATGAACGCCACCACGGCGACATGGCACAGCGCCATGCCAAGCGCCTGGCAGACCTGAAAGCCCAGCTCAAGCTGACCCCTGCCCAGGAATCGGCCTGGACCACCTTCACCACCGCCATGCAGCCCGGCGAACGTCCCGCCCGCCTGGACCGCCAGGACATGGACAAGCTGACCACGCCGGAACGCATCGACCGCATGCGCGCAATGCGCGCCCAGCATGCCGCCGAAGCCGACCGCCGCGGCGAGGCCACCAAGGCCTTCTACGCCACGTTGACGCCCGAGCAGCAAAAGACCTTTGATGCCCAAGCCCACCGCGGCCGCCCCATGGGTGGCATGCGGGGCGGTGAGGGCCGCCACGGGCATGGCGACCACCATGGCGGCATGCGCGGAGGCGAAGGCCGTCCGGGCCCTGCCCCCACGCCTGCGCCCGCCAAGTAAGGCATAGCCCTGAACTGGGGCGACAGGCGCTGGAGCCTATCGCCACCCGGGGAATGTTTTAAATCCCTCTGTCATTCCTATCCCTGCCAACCCGGCGTTCTACAAAGAACGCCGGGTTTTTTCTTGGACGGTCCCGCGCTGAGGGTGCCTTACAGGGCCATGAGACGAGCCAAGGAGCGCAAGCCCATGTAGCTGTGGATAACCCTGGGCACATTTTTGGCACAACCAGGCAGTTATCCACACAAAACGCCGCCGCCCGAAAGTTGTTGTCGACGAGCCCCGCACTTTGCGCGCGCCGCCCCACATACTTTGCAGCGACGCAAGTGCGCGTCAACGTTGAAGAAAAAGCGCTTGTCCACACAAACAGGCGTTCTCTACTACTACTGCTATTTATATATAAAGCCTTTAAAGAATAACCAGAACCCCCAATCCGGGCACCTGTCACCTCCGGGGACGGGTCCATCGACCGATTGGACAACCTGACAGACAGGCGATTGATGCCGGAATGGGGAAGTAACGGCTCGGCCGGGCGGTCCTGTCCGGTGGATCGCTCACTCCGTTGGAGGCTACAAAGAGAAGTTGCTGGTGGGGGGCGATGCCTTTCATGCCGCACCAGCGGGTGCAATGCTTCCGCCACCTGGGGCACCCCATCCGCCTTCAGCCAGAGGGGGATGACCCTGTCCCACAGGCTTGGTCCGAACCCTTGCAGCCAAGGAGAAGGAGCATGGTTTCCCTCATTTGCTATCAATTGATGAGCATTCAGGGCACGAAGCCGTGGCGCTCCCCTTCGTTTTGGGCCCATTTCCTGCCACCGATGCGCGCGGTGCGTAAAACTGGGGATAGTTTTGGCACAACCGGGGGCTTATCCACAGAAAACTGCGTGGCACCGCTTTTGTCCCCGCTCGGGAGACAACGGGAGCAGGGCGGGGTGCACAGGGTTGGCAACGGGCTAAGTGCGCGCCAGCGCTGGCAAAAATGCAGTTGTCCACACGCCGGGCCGCCCTCTACTACTACGACTATGTATTTATAAAAGACATAAGAAGAAGACAGAGGACAACTGAGTCCACGCAAACGGCAGGGGTGGATGAAAGCCGCACCCACATGCCGGGCGTACCAGTGCTGGCCCAGGATCCAAGATGCGATCTGGAACCGCCCAGAAGGCCGTGGAGGGCCTTGGGCGCAAAAGCAGACCCAAGGGGGGCCGAAACAGACCCACAGGCTGCTCACGGGCCTCCTGAGGCCCTCAGAAGGGAGTTAGGGGGTTATTAAGGGGCTTGGGATGTGGACAAGGGCCGGGAACACCCGGCGGGCGCCACTTATGCCTGCGAGGTGCGCAGGAAGCTGTCCAGAACGTCCACCGACAGCGCCTTGCTGAACAGGTAGCCTTGGTAGAGCTGGCAGCCTGCGCGGGCCAGCAGCGCGCATTGCTCGGGCGTTTCCACGCCTTCGGCAATCACTTCCAGCCCCAGGCTGCGTGACAGGCCGATGATGGTGTCCACAATGGCGGCGTCGTTGGGGTCGGTCAGCAGGTCGCGCACAAAACTCTGGTCGATCTTGAGCTGGTCGAGCGGCATGCGCTTCAAGTAGCTCAGGCTGGAGTAACCCGTGCCAAAGTCGTCCAGCGAGAAGCCCACCCCGTACGACCGCAGCGCGGTCATGGTGGCGATGGTGGTTTCCATGTCTTCCACCAGCAGGCTTTCGGTCAGCTCCAGCTTGAGCTGGGCCGAGGGTGCGCCGGTGATGGCCAGCACGCGGGCCACGTCGTCCACAAAACTGGCATGGCGGAACTGGCGCGAACTCACGTTCACGGCCATGGTCAGGTGCGACAGGGCCGGGTCGCTCTGCCAGCTGGCCAGCAGCTTGCACGCGGTGTGCAGCACCCAGCGGCCCAGTGGCAGGATCAGACCCGTTTCTTCGGCCAGCGGGATGAACTGTGCGGGCGACACCATGCCGCGCTGCGGGTGGGCCCAGCGCACCAGTGCCTCCACCCCCACGCAGCGGCCCGACTGGTGGATCTGCGGCTGGAAGTGCAGCAAAAACTCTTCCTGCATCAGCGCCGAGCGCAGGTCGGTTTCCAGCCCCGCGCGCGCCGTGACCACGGCCTGCATGTCGGGGTCAAAAAAGCGCAGCGTGTTGCGGCCCGCCGTCTTGGCCTGGTACATGGCCAGGTCGGCCTGCTTGAGCAGCTCGCCCACCGTGGTGCGCTCGCCGGTGAAGGGCGCAATGCCGATGCTGGGCGTACTGCGGTACTGGTAGCCCTGCAGCGCATAGGGCACGGCCAGCATGGCCAGGATCTTTTCACCCACGCCCCGGGCGTGCAGCGCCAGCTCGTGCGGCTTGGGGCTGAGTTCTTCCAGCATGACCACAAACTCGTCACCCCCCAGCCGGGCCACCGTGTCCACGCTGCGCACACAGGTGTTCAGGCGCTGCGCCACCTGTTGCAGCAGCAGGTCGCCCTGGTCGTGGCCCAGGGTGTCGTTCAGGGTCTTGAAGTTGTCGAGGTCGATGAACAGCAGCGCTCCGCCCTGCTGGCGCCGCTGCGCGGTGGCCAGGGCCTGGTGCATGCGGTCCATGAGCAGCATGCGGTTGGGCAGGCCGGTGAGCGCGTCGTAGAACGCCAGGCGCTGGATCTCGCGCTCGCTGGCCTTGCGCTGGCGGATATCGGTGTTGATGGCCAGGATGGACTGAGGCTGGCCGTCGTCGCCCCGCACCAGCGTCCAGCGGCCTTCCACCTCGATGGTGCTGCCATCGCGGTGGCGCTGCACGATCTCGCCCGTCCACTCGCCCTGCTCCAGCACCGTTTGCGTGGCGTGACGGAAGTGCGTGGGGTCTTCGTACAGCAGCGTCTCGATGGACTGCCCCAGCGCCTGCAGCTGCGACCAGCCGTACAGGCGCTCCGCGCTCTTGTTCCAGAAGATGATGCGGTGGTCCAGGTCGCGCACCAGGATGGCGTCCTGCGCCTTGTCCAGCAGCGAGGCCTGGTGGCGGATGCGGATGTCGGCCAGCTGCCGCTCGATCTCGGCCGACGCACGCGAGGCGAAGATCTGCAGCGTGGAGGTGATGAAGTCCGTGTCCGCAATCGCGTGGCGGAACAGCACGAAGACGATGCCCACCACCTCGCCGTCGGCATTGCACAGCTGCTGGCCCACATAGGCCTGGGCACCCACCGCGCGCAGCACGGGGGCTTCGGGGTACAGCTGCTGCACCTTGTCGGTCACCACATGGGTGCGCTGCGACATCAGCAACAGGCTCGGTGTGCCATCCAGGCTGTATTCGTCGTTGGGCAGCATCTGGCCGTCGAGCACGGCCGCCAGCGTGACGACCCGAGGCGCCTGGCCCTGCGACTGCGGCAGCAGCCGCACCACGCAGCCGCCCTGCGCATCCAGCGCATCGGCCATGTTGCGCACCAGCTGCACAAAAAATTCGGTGCCCGTGCTGGCCGACACGGCGGCCGCCACCTTGAGCACCGAGGCCTGCAGCCGCTGCTGCGCCTTGTGCGCGCGCAGGCTGGTGATGCCGATGGCCAGGTCGTTGGACAGCTCCTGCAGCAGCGCGGCCTCTTCGGGGCTGATCTGCAGCACGTCGGGAGCGTACAGGTACAGCAGGCCAAAGCTGCGCTCTTGTGCATGGTCGCGCGCATGCTCGCGCAGCGGCAGGCAGATCACCCCGTGAAAGCCATGCTCCAGCATGCGCTCGGTCCAATCAGCAAAGTCCCCTTCGGTGCGGATGTCCTGCACGATCACCGGCTGGCCGGTGCGCACCGCAATGCCCGCCGGGCCCCGGCCATAGGGATCGTCGGCCGACCAGCTCAGGTGCAGGTTTTCCAGGTAGTTCTGGTTGTAGCCCGCATGGGCTACCGGGCGGATGGACTTGCGCTCATCGTCCATGGCAAACCCCACCCAGCCCATGCGGTAGCCGCCGATGTCCACCGCAATCTGGCAGATGGCCTGCAGCAGCGCGGTCTCGGACGTGGCGCGCACCAGGGTCTCGTTGCACGCGCTCAGCAGGCGCTGGGCGCGGCCCATGCGTGCCAGCTCGCGCTCGGTGCGCAGGCGTTCGGTCACGTCGGTGGCCAGCACCTGGCGGGCCGGGCGCCCGTTGAAGCTGATGCTGCCCGCCGTGATCTCCACATCCATGAAGCTGCCGTCCTTCTTGATGTGGCGGCTGATGACGGGCTTGTTGCGCTGGTCCATCGGAACGGCGCGGATGTTGGCCTCGACGTTGGGGCGCCGGTCAGCGGGCCACAGATCCAGCATTGACATGGTCAGCAGCTCGGACTCGGTGTAGCCGTAGTGGCGCTCCATCGATCGGTTCACAGCCTGCAGCTGCAGGGTTTCGCGGTCGTACACCCACATGGGATGCGGGTGCTCGTCAAACAGCATGCGGTATTGCTGCTCGGACGCATGCAGTTGCCCGGCCACGTGCCGCAGCTGCACCATGGCACCCAGCGACTCGGTCAGGATCTCCAGGTGCGCCACATCGCGGCGTGAAAACGCATTGACCTTGTCCGATGTGACCTTGAGCGACCCGACGATGGCGTCGCCACTGCGCAGCGGCACCGCCATCACCGACCGCACGCCGTGGCGGTGGGGCATCGACGCCATGTCCCAGCCCTCGGCCTCGGTGTCGTTGCACACCACGGTCTGGCCCTTGCTGAGCGCGGGCCAGAGCAGGCTCTGGTCCACCGCCAGCAGGTTGCCCACCGGGCGCACGTGGTCACCGGCCGACGCCTGCGCCACCAGCTGGCGGCCTTGCAGCAGCTCCACCATGGCGCCGCGCGCTTCGGTCTGGCGCAGCACGGTGCTGGCCACCAGCTGCAGCACCTCAGGCAGCGGCATGTCCAGCGACGAGATGCGCTGCTGCACCTGCAGCAGCTCGGCATGGTTCTGTGCGTCGCGCTGGGCGTCCAGGTCGGCCAGCTTTTGCGCGCTGATGTCGGTCATGCCGCCCACCATGCGCACGGCCTTACCCTGCAGGTCGCGGATCAGGAAGCCCCGGTCCAGCACCCAGGCATAGCTGCCATCCTGGCGGCGAAAGCGGTACTCATCCGACCAGTGGTTGGCCGTGCCGTCGATGGCGGCATGGATACCTTCAAGCACTTCTTCGCTGTCATCGGGGTGCAGCCGCAAGGTCCACGAGGTGCTGTCCGGCGGCAACTGGTCGAGCGGCACGCCGAACAGGGTCTGCATGCCCTCGTTCCACCACATGGCATCGGTGTGCAGGTTCCAGTCCCACACCGCGTCGGCCGTGGCGCGTGAGACTAGGTGAAAGCGCTCTTCGCTTTCACGGCGGGCCTGCCGGGCCTGGTGCTGGGCCGAGATGTCCTGAAACGCCCCCTGAACCCGCATGATTTGGCCGTCAGCGTCGCGCACCGCCTGCCCGGTGGTGCGCACCCAGAAATGCCGCCCTGCCGGTGTGACGAGTTCGGCTTCCAGGTCAAACGGTGTGCCGTGGCGGATACAGCTCTCAAACGCTGCCTGCATGGCCTGCCGGTGCGGGGGCAGGTACAGCTCCATGATCTGTTCCACCGAGCCCACACGCCCCGCAATGCCGAAGGCGGCGGCGATCTCCTGCGACCAGTTCAGCTGCAGGCTGGGCAGCTCCACAATCCAGCCGCCAATGCGGGCCATCTGCCCGGCCACGCGCAGGGTCTCGCTCTGGGCCAGCAACTCGGCGTGCATCTTGTCGCGCTGCTGCACCAGGTCGGCCAGCACCTGCTTCTGGCGGCGCAGTTCCAGCTGCACCATGGCCTGCTCGGCCAGTATGCGCAGGCCCTCCAGCTGCTCGGCCTCGATGTGCCGGGGGATGGAGTCCAACACCGCCAGCGTGCCCAGCGCCTGCCCTTCGGGCGTGACCAGCGGCACGCAGGCATAAAAGCGCACATGGGGGTCCTGCGTGACCAGCGGGTTGTGGGCAAAAACCGGGTGCTTGTGCGTGTCGTTAACCACCATCGGCTCGCGACTGCCGCTCAGCGCATGTGCGCAGAACGCTATCGCGCGCTCGGTCTCCCTGAACGGCACACCGACTGCGGCCTTGAACCACTGCCGGTCGCTGTCCACGAAGTTGACCACCGCCATAGGGCACTGGCACACGCGCGCGGCCAGGGTGGCCAGCTGGTCAAAGCTGTCTTCCGTCGGGGTGTCGAGGATCGCGTAAGACTGCAGCGCCTGGAGCCGTGCGGCCTCTGCGGTGGCTTGCGCTGGTGGCATGGTCAGTCCACCGTGGCGCCGCTGCGCACGCAGCTGCCCAGCCTGGTCAGTGCGACCAGGCCATGGGTGGCGGGGCGGAGTAGCGTCGGCAAGGCAATCGGGCAGTAGAGGGAGCGTGCAATGCGGCTGCACCGCGCGCTCAGGGTCACAGCGCCACAGGCACTGCGGCAAAGAGTGTGAATGCTACACCGCACAGCCCTTGCTGGCGATCTGCGCCCATGGGGGTTTGCCCCAAAAAAACACAGTGTTCTGACCTTGCGCAGTCACCCAGGCAACCTTCGCGCAACGCGAGGCTTGCTAACGTGGCCCCATGCAGATTTCCGAACTCGCACAACAGGCCTCGGTGTCCGTCCACGCGCTGCGCCACTACGAGCGGCTGGGCCTCATCCGCCCGGACCGCCGGGCCAACGGCTATCGCGACTACCCGGCCCGCATGCGGCGCGAGGTGGTGTTCATTGTCATGTCGCGGCAGCTGGGCTTCAGCCTGCCGCAGATAGCGCTGCGCCTGGACGAATACCGCGCCGGTACCCTGGGCATTGATGACATGGTGCAGGCCTTGCAGGAACGTGTGGACGCCATCGACCAACAGATCGCTGCGCTGCAGTCCCAAAAATCCACGGTGCAGGCGCACCAGGCCTGGTTGCGCAACCCGTTGCGCCAGCAGCCGCAGCGGTCGTCATCTGCGGCGCGGCAAACCCGCTCGGGCCCAGCCACCACGCCCGCCAGGCCCTGGCCGCGTGTGCGCGGCCCGGCAGCCCGCAAGCCCTAGCCCTCGGGCCCGCACAACCCCCTCAGCAGGAGACAACCACCATGACTGTTCCACCGACACCCCAGTCCAGCTATACCGAGTCCCACCCACCCCAAGCCATTATGGAAGCCTTGAAAGGCATGGTGCTGGCCATGCCCATGGCCCGCACGCTGGGGCTGCGCTTTGTGCATGCCGAGCCCGGGCGGGTGGAGGTGGAGATACCGGTGAGCGAGGCCTTCAGCTTTCGCCCCGGTCAGTTGCAGGCCACGGCCGTGTTTGCGGTGGCCGACTTTGCGGCGGTGGCCGCGGCAGGCAGTGTGTTGCCGCCCGGCTGGACCAATGCCACGGTGGACACCACCCTGAAAATTGTGGCCCCCGCGCAGGGCGAATGCCTGCGGGCGCGCGGCCGTGTGGTGGATGCGGGGCGCCTGCTCACCGTCTGTGCGGCCGATGTGTGGGCGGTGGATGCCGCGGGGCAGGAGCGGCTGTGCGCCACGCTGCTCGCCACGGCGCGCAACATCGACACCGGCGCCCCACGCCCGCCCCGGGGCTGACCGCTGCTGCGGTGCCCGTCAGGCTTTCTGGCGCCGTGCCCGCACGGCCGCCGCCAGCCCTTCGAGCACTGGCACGGTCTGCGCCATGCTGATGCAGGCATCGGTCACCGACACGCCTTGCGCCAGCGGCTGACCGGGCACGATGTCCTGGCGGCCTTCCTGCAGGTGGCTCTCGATCATCAGGCCGGTGATGCGTGCGTCGCCTGCGGCAATCTGCTGCGCCACTTCTGCCGCCACGGTGATCTGGCGCTGGTGCTGCTTGCTGCTGTTGGCATGGCTCACGTCGATCATCACCTGCTCGCGCAGGCCGGCGGCCTTGAGCACAGCGCAGGTCGCATCCACATCGGCAGCGCTGTAGTTGGGCTGCTTGCCACCGCGCAGGATCACGTGGCAGTCCTGGTTACCGCGCGTTTCAAAAATCGCGGCCTGGCCCATCTTGGTCATGCCCATGAAGGCGTGCGCGGCGCTGGCCGCCAGGATGGCGTCACTCGCCACCTTCACGCCGCCGTCGGTACCGTTTTTGAAACCCACGGGGCAACTCAACCCGCTGGCCAGCTGGCGGTGGCTCTGGCTCTCGGTGGTGCGCGCGCCGATGGCGCCCCAGCTCACCAGGTCACTGATGAACTGCGGCGAGAGCAGGTCCAAAAATTCGGTGCCCACCGGCAGTCCCAGCGCCAGCACATCCAGCAGCAGCGCACGCGCCATCTCCAGCCCTTCGTTGATGGCAAAGCTGCCATCGAGGTGCGGATCGTTGATGTAGCCCTTCCAGCCCACGGTGGTGCGCGGCTTTTCAAAATACACCCGCATCACGATGAGCAGGTCGTTCTGCAGCGCGTCCGCCTGCTGCTTGAGCTGGCGCGCGTAGTCCATGGCCTGGCCATGGTCGTGGATGGAGCAAGGCCCCACCACGACGACCAGCCGGTCGTCCTGCCCATGCAAGATGCGCGAAATGGTGGCACGGCTGGATTCGACCAGGGTCAGCGCCGCATCGGGCGTGGGCAGCCATTCCTGCAGCAGCGCTGGTGTGATCAGCGGCCGCACAGCCTTGATGCGCGTGTCATCAATGCGGGTGGTGTCGTGGGTGGAGATGGGGGTGGCGGAGCGGTGTGCGTGGGTCATGGTGGTCCCGATTGTCGCGGAGCCCGGTCACAGGCCGAATTGGGCCACCTGCCAGATACCGGCGCGGCCCAGGCCAGAGACGCAGAGCAAGGGCCGCCCCGCAGCGAGTGCGTCGTCCCCCTGCCCGCAGCGCGCAGCGGTGCGAGAGGGGGGAAGCGGCGTAGCCGCTCAGGGGGGTGTCCGAATTCAAGGTCTGCGGAACGCCGCATTCTGCCGCGCCCAGTGGCGCGACTGCAGGTGGTCCATGCGCACCGTGCCGCCCGTGGACGGCGCATGCACAAACCGCCCTTCGCCCACATAGATGCCCGCATGGCTGGGCTGGCGGCCCGTGCCAAACACCACCAGGTCGCCCGCGCGCAGCTCGCTGCCGTCGATGGGATAGCCCCAGGTATTGAGC
Organism: Acidovorax sp. M14; assembly: GCF_049331375.1. Taxonomy (NCBI): domain Bacteria; kingdom Pseudomonadati; phylum Pseudomonadota; class Betaproteobacteria; order Burkholderiales; family Comamonadaceae; genus Acidovorax; species Acidovorax sp. M14. Next base: position 58,919 of record NZ_CP186263.1, on the reverse strand, counting down.
TGCGCCACCGTGCGCGGCGGTGGTGTGCCCACCTGGTTGCGGTACACGTAGCCGATCAGCCCGCTGCAATCAAAACCCGAGTCTGGCGTGTTGCCGCCGTAGCGGTACGGCGTGCCCACCAGGCCCAGCGCGTGGATGGCGATGTCGTGCGCCTGCTCGGGGGTGAGCGGTGGCGTGGTGCGGGAAGGGGCCGAGGCCGATGGAGGGAAAGAAGGTGACGGAGGCCGCGACGTGCCGCAACCGGCCAGCACCAGCAGGGCGGCGGTGCAGGCGGCAGCAAGGCCCAGGGGGTGAAAAGCACGCATGGACCGAAGGGTAACGGATGGGGCGGCGCGCAGCGCCCTACCCCACCAGCCGCCAGGGGATATTGGCCCAAAGTGCCGCCAGCGCTTGTCCATCAAGCGCCAGCAGCTATCGTTTTGATATGGCTGTCGCTTACGCCACGACCACGGCTTGGGGCGCCGTGCGCCGTGCCATCAGCCGGTTGGCCACGCTCACGATGGCATTCACCGAGGCGGTCACGATGTTGTGGCTGGCGCCTGCGCCAAAGGTGGAGCCCGCCACGCCGTCCATGGCCGCTTCCACAATCGCCAGCGCCTGGGCGTTGGCGCCCGTGCCGGTGGCGCGTTCTTCGTAGTGATCCACCCGCAGTGGCAGGCCGAGTGCGTCCACCGTCGCGGCAATCGGCCCGTTGCCCTGGCCGCGCAGTGTCTGCCGGGTGCTGTCGATGGTCACGTCCAACTCGATGCCCTGGCCGTCTTCATCGATGCTGTGGCTGTGACAGGTGATGGCGGCCTGTGCTGGGGCCTGCAGATAAGTGCCCTGGAAAAGTGCCCACAGCGCATCGCCCGTCATCTCGCCTTCGCTTGCGTCAGTCTGGCGCTGCACCACGGCGCTGAACTCCACCTGCATGCGGCGGGGCATCACCACGCCGTGTTCGCGCTCCAGCAAGAAGGCAATGCCGCCCTTGCCCGATTGGCTGTTCACGCGGATCACGCTGTCGTAGGTACGGCCGAGGTCTGCCGGGTCGATGGGCAAGTACGGCACTTCCCACAAGGCGTTCGGGTCTTGCGCCGCAAAGCCCTTCTTGATCGCGTCCTGGTGCGAACCTGAGAACGCGGTGAACACCAGGTCGCCTGCGTAGGGGTGGCGTGGGTGCACGGGCAAGGCCGTGCATTCCTCGGCAATGCGCGCCACCGAGGTGATATCCGAGAAGTCGAGGTTGGGATGCACGCCCTGTGTGTACATGTTGAGCGCCAGGGTCACGATGTCCACATTGCCGCAGCGCTCGCCGTTGCCGAAGAGGCAGCCTTCCACGCGGTCGGCGCCGGCCATCATCGCGAGTTCTGCCGCCGCCACGCCCGTGCCCCGGTCGTTGTGCGGGTGCACCGACAGCACGATGTGCTCGCGGGGGCTGAGGTGCCGGTCCATCCACTCGATCTGGTCGGCAAACACGTTGGGTGTGGCGTTTTCCACCGTGGTCGGCAGGTTGATGATGATGGGGCGGCCAGGGCCGGCGTTCCACGCGGCAATCGCCGTTTGGCAGGCCTTGAGCGACACGCTGAGCTCGGTGGCGCTGAAGGTCTCGGGCGAGTACTGCAAGGTCCACTGCGTTTCGGGCTGCGCGTCGGTGAGCTGCTTGAGGTAGCCCACGTGGTGGCTGATGAGCTGCATCACCTGCGTCACGTTCATGCCGAACACGATGCGCCGCCACGCGGGCGCGGTGGCGTTGTAGAGATGCACGATGGCGCGGGGTGCGCCTTTCACCGCTTCCACCGTGCGGGCAATCAGGTCCTCGCGCGACTGGGTCATGACCATGATGGTCACGTCATTGGGGATCAGGTTCTCGTCGATGAGGCGGCGCACAAAGTCAAAGTCGATTTGCGATGCGGCCGGAAAGCCGACCTCGATCTCCTTGAAGCCGATGCGCACCAGCTCGTGAAAGAGCTTCATCTTGCGCTCGCCGTTCATGGGCTCGAACAAGGCCTGGTTGCCGTCGCGCAGGTCGGTGGAGAGCCACACGGGGGCGCGGGTGATGCTGCGGTTGGGCCATTGGCGGTCGGCGAGCGCAATGGGGGCGATGGGCTGGTACTTGGTGGCGGGCTTGGCAATCATGAGGGGCTCCACGAACGGTGTGTGCAGTGCGCCAACAAAGCAAGGCGCAGTGCACGGGTCAATCGGAATCGAAAGAAATCAAAACGAATGACATCCCCTGCAGCCCTTTGCGTATGCAAAGGCTGGTTCGCGGGCCGGGGTCAGGGGGAGATCAGGTGTTGCGCTGAGCGAATCAGGCAACGAGGGTGGCGAACGCAGGCAGACCCCGGCCAGGCACTAGACCTAGCGATAGGGTGGATAGGAGCATGCTGCGTTGCATAGGGGACGAAGATAGCACAGCCCTGCTGCAGCGCGCAACCCTCTGCATGAAATCTGCTGATGGCGCTGGTCGCACCTGCCCTATTAGCTATTGAAAATATAGCAAATGAGGCTGTTAGCATGGCGCCTTTGCAGTCCCCACCGATGGCGCAGTCCGTGCGGGTGGGCACGACCGGCCCCGATTCAGGAGACCCCATGCCTTACCTGTTGCTCATCATGGAACCCCACGGCCAGCGTGCCGAGCGGGGCCTGGCCGGTGGCCAGGAGGCCTATGCCCGCATGCAGCGTTTTGGGGAGGGTCTGCAGGCCCGCGGCCTGTTGCGCGCCAGCGAGTCACTGGCCTCGACCGAGCAGGCCGTACGGCTGCAGGTGCGCGATGGGCAGACCCGCCTGACCGACGGGCCGTTTGCCGAGACCAAGGAAATGGTGGGCGGCTTCTTTCTCATCGACTGCGCCACGCGCGAAGAAGCCCTTGCCATCGCCCGCGAATGCCCAGCCGCCGAGTGGGCTACGGTAGAGGTGCGCGAGCTGGCGCCCTGCTACCACGGCGCTGTGGACTGAATCAAGCCGATGCACTCGCCTGCAGCGCCAGAAACTGCGGCGCAGGCATGGGGCGTGCAAACACATAGCCCTGCAGCACATCGCAGCCTTGCCGCACCAGGTAGTCGGCCTGCTCCTGCGTTTCCACGCCCTCGGCGGTCACCTGCAGACCCAGGCTGTGTGCCAGTGCGACGATGGCTGTGACGATGGCGCGGCTGTGCTCCTGCCCTGGCAAATCTTTGACAAAGCTGCGGTCGATCTTCAAGCGCCGCATGGGCAACTGGCGCAGGTACGCAAGTGATGAGTAGCCGGTGCCGAAGTCATCGATGGCCAGGTGAATACCCAACTGGCTCAACCGGTGCAGCGTGTGGGCGCCGGCCTCCATGTTTTCCATCAGCACGGTTTCGGTCAGCTCGATTTCCAGCAGGTGCGCGGGCAGGCCCTCTTCGCGCAGGATGTCCATCACGCGTTCCAGAAACTGTGGGTCACCCAGCTGCCGTGCCGAGATGTTCACGGCCACGCGCAGGGGCGGGCCCCCTTTCCACTGCGCGGCGTCGCGGCAGGCGGTGCGCATCACCCAGTAGCCCAGCGGGGCAATGAGTCCGCAGTCCTCGGCCACCGACACGGCTTCGAGCGGCGACACGGACCCCAGCTCCGCGTGCGTCCACCGCAGCAGCGCCTCCGCGCCCACCATTGATTGGTCATTGGCGGCGAACACGGGCTGGTAGTGCAGTGCCAAACCGGTGCCCTGCTCCAGCTCGGCTCGCAGCGCCTGCTCAATGGCCTGGCGCCGCACCACCGCCAGGTTCATCGACGCATCAAACCGCACGCAGCGGTTCTTGCCCATCTCCTTGGCGCGGTACATGGCGGTGTCGGCATTACTCACCAGCGCGTCCATGTCCATCGCATCGTCCGGAAACGTGGCAATGCCTGCGCTGCAGGTCACATTCACCTGCTGGCCGACCTCGGTGTAAGCGGCCTGGAAAACGCTGACGATGCGTTGTGCGTATTTCTCCAGCGCTGCATCATCCATGTCCAGCCGCAGGATCAGCGCAAATTCGTCGCCGCCCAGGCGCGAGATGGTGTCGGTGCTGCGCACCACAGATTGCAGGCGTCGGGCCACCTGGCGCAGCAGCCCGTCTCCCGCCGCATGGCCGAAGGTGTCGTTGACTGTTTTGAAGTTGTCCAGGTCGATGTACACCAGCGCCACCCGGTAGCCTGCGCCACGTGCGCCCTGCAGCTCGGCGGCCAGCTTCTCGTTGAATGCATGCCGGTTGCCCATGCCGGTGACCGCGTCGGTGTGGGCCAGCTCATGCAGGCGGTTTTCTGCATCTCGCACTGCTGCGCGGCTGCGCAGCACCATGGCGGTGGCCATGGCCATCACGCAGATGGCGATCAGCAAGGCAGTGCCAAACCGGATACCCAGGCGCATGTACAAGGCCGCCATCGATTTGCGGATGTACAGCGTGCCCCAGGTGTTGCCAGACGCCTCGATGGGCCTGGCGATCTCCAGCATGTGCCAGCCTGCGCGCTCTGCGGCGCCATCCAAGCCCGTGGCACGCAGCGTGGTGGGAAAGTCCGGGTCGCGGTCGCGCGCGTAGTGGGCGAACAGCACGCCATCCTTGTCGTACACCGTGGCGCTGATCACCATGGACGATGACCGCAGCGCGCCCAGCATTTCGTTGGCGGTGCTGGTGTCGCGGAACACCACGGCCGCCGAGATGTTGTCGGCCACGATGGCAGCTTCCACCCGGCTGTCTTGCAGCATGGACGCGCGGGTGCTCCAGTAGTCCACGCCGGTGAGCGCCAGCACCACGGTCAGTAGCGCCATGCCTGCGGCAAGGATGCCGGTGACTACCAGGCGCGATGACAGCAGGCGATGTGTCGCCGGGCTTGCGGGCGCTGCGGTGCCGGCTTCAGAGGGGCGTGTTTTCACCGGCCTCCCCTGGCCAGCCGCAGCAGCCGTGAGCTGATGACGAGGCCGGCCTTGTTGGCGGCGTCGGGGCTGATGCCGAACACCACACGTCCTTCCTGCTGGGCCAGGGCGATGACGATTTCGGGATTCACAAAGGTGATTTCGTCCGACACCGTGAGGATGCCGTGGGATGGAGGCAGGGTCCGCAGCAGCCGCAGAACAGGTTCCACTTCCGCGTTGTGGACGATGAGCACGCGGCAGCCACGAATCGCCGGCAGATCCAGCAAGCGCACGCGGACGGTGCGGCCCTTGGTGGCCTGTTTGCCATCAAGGGCTGTCAAGGCGCGCTTGAGCGGGCTGAACGCAGATACACACACCGTGACGTCATTGCCGGGCGCACCATCGCTGTCGGGCCAGTCGATGAACTGGATGAAGTTGAAGATATAGGCGGCCTTGAGGTCCAGGTCGGCCACGGGCTCATTGGCATGCGCTGCACTGGTGCCCAACCCGCACACCCACCACAGGCAGATCGCCAGCAGTGCATGCCATCGCTGGGTGTTGGCCATGGCTCAGAACGCGTAGGTCAGCTTGACGCGATACGTGCGCCCGTCCTGCCGGAGCGCGTCTTCCCGCACCTCAAACGAAGCGGGGTCGGAATATCGGCGGTTGAACAAGTTGTACACCCCCAGCGATACATCCACGTCCGCGATCCGTGTGGAATAGGTCACGTGGGTCAGTACATGCCCGGGCAGGCGGGCGTTGAGCACAGTGTTGCGCGGGCCGATGCCGATGGCCTCGATGGCGTAGCGGCCCGGGTTCCAGCCCCAGCCCGCAGGCGCGTGCAGCACGTCGGACCATTGCAGCTTGAGCAGGTGCCGGGGCGAGTTGGTCAGCGCTGCGTCCGTTGACGGGTCCCGCGCCTTTTGCCATCCGTAGGCCACACGCAGGCGCCGCCCGCCCGCCCAGCGTTGTTCGGCCTCGGCCTCCAGGCCATGCACTTTGACAGTGCGGGTGTTGTTGAACGTGAGGCGGTCTGAGTGGCCCAGGCTGTCCAGCGAGATCAGGTCGCTCACCCCCGACCGGAACGCCGTCAGCAGCAGGCGCGTGGCCCCGGTCGGTGCATGCTCCACGGCCAGTTCGGTGGTGCGCACACGCTCGGACCGGATGTTGGTGGTATCCACCACACCGCCGGGCAGGTTCACGCGGTAGTCGCGCTCGTAGGCATTGGCCGGGCGGTAGGCGGTGCCGTGCAGCAGCTTGACGGCGGTGGCAGCGTCCCACCAGTACACCAGCCCCAAGCGGGGGTGCAAGGCGCCCGCGCTGCCCGACTGCTGTCCCCAGCGCAGGCCGGTGTGCAGCGTGAGGTTGGGGCGCAGCGCAAACTCATCCTGCAGATAGACCCCCAGCACATTGCCGTTGCGGCGTGTGTCGAGGTACTGCGCCGGTGGGTCCAGGTCGTCATTGCGCTGTGCGATGCGGGTATCGCGCCGGTAGTCCAGCCCCCAGGACAGCTTGTGCTGCGCGAAGGCCGTGCTCACCCACTGCCACTCTGTGCCCCACCACTGGCCGGTGCCGACGTCGCGGTTCACCGTCACGGGCGGGTAGTCGTACACGTAGTCGCCCACGTACTGGTAGCGCCCTGCATGCAGGCGCGCAGTGAAGGCCAGCGTGGGCTGCCATTGCGCGGTGTATTCGGCAGCCATGCGCGTGCTGGTGTCGATGTACCGCGAGCGCGGGTCGTTGAAAACCTGCGAAAAAGCTGCCGTCGGGATGCCCTTGGTGCGCTCGCCATGGGCCAGTGTCAGCGTCAGCCCATCGCGCCGCATGCGGGCGAACAGCTGGGTGCTGCGGTCATAGTCCAGGCCGTGCGCCACGCCCTGGTGGCTGGCGGGCGCATCGAACGCGGGGTAGTACTGGTCGGCCCCGCGTGCGGTGGAGCGTGTGGCTGCGATCAGCCAGTCGCTTCCCTGTGCATCGGTAGCGCCGACAGAGAAGCGCAGCTTGGCGTAGCCATGGCTGCCGGCCTCGGTGCTCACCTGGGGCCCACCCAGCTGGCGACCATCGCGGGTGATGACGTTGATCACGCCAAAAAAAGCATTGGCCCCATACACCGCCGACCCCGGGCCCGGTACAAACTCCACCCGTTCCACCAGGTCCAGGTCGATGGGAAAGTCCGTGCCGATGCTTGCCTGGTCATAGACGTTGTCGTTGAAGCGCACACCGTTGACCAGCAGCAGCACCCGCGTGTTGTAGTCGCCTGGCGTGGCAAAACCCCGTGTGCCCAGGTAGTGGTAGCTGCGGTCGTAGGACACATACAGCCCGCGCATGCTGGCCAGCACGTCGGCCAGTGTGCGGTAGCCAAACAGCTGGATGTCATCGGCGGTCACCACGCTCACGGCCGCCGGGGCCTCCAGGGCCGTCTGCTCATAGCGGCTGGCCGTGGTGACCTGCATCTGCATGAGTTGCTCCAGCGGCAGGTCGGCCATGGCAGCGATGTCGGACTGCGCGTGGGCTGCCGCCATGCCAGCGCACAGCCCCAAGACCACCCCTGGGCGGTACGGCCGTCGTCGACCGGTCGATCCTCGTTTCATGGCAAAGGCACTGCGTGGGGCTGGCGGTGGTCCCCCTTGGGGACTCCGCTGGCAGGGGGCAAGGGAAGGTGAAGTCTCAGGATCGATGAATCAATCTTTACAAATTGTATCGACCAGGGGTTGCAAAACCCAGTGCGGGCGCTCAGTAGTCTCCCTATGGCGGCCCCTCACCCGCCCCGCGCGCCCACCGCCCGGGATAGGTGTTAACCCTTGTTTTACATGGGCTTGCCCATCGGGATGTCGATTTCGGGCGCTCCCATTCGTCGTCACAGTGAAGCACCTGGCAAGGACCGTTGGCGCTTCCGAATTTTTTAACTACCCCGAGGAGAACCCCATGCGCTTCATGATCATCATCCAGGCCACCGCTGAATCCGAACAAGGCTGCATGCCGACCGCAGCCCTGATGACGGCGATGGCCCGCTACCACGAAGAACTGGCACGCGCCGGCGTGCTGCTGGACGCCAGTGGCCTGCAGCCCTCCGCCAAGGGCTGGCGCGTGGGCTATGCCGCCAGCGGCACGCGCACCGTCACCGACGGCCCGTTCACCGAGACCAAGGAGCTGATCGCGGGCTACACACTCATCCAGGTGCGCAGCCGCGACGAGGCGCTGGAATGGACCCGCCGCTTTCCCAATCCACGCGGCGAGGGCCTGGAGGCCGAGATCGAGGTGCGACAGCTGTACGAAATGGAAGACTTTGCCGGCGTGGATGGCGTCGAGCAGTTCCGCGACCTCGAAACCCTGCGCGGCTGATGCCTGGCCTGAAGGACACCCACATGGTCAAGACCATCGCCCTCGTGCTGCTGGCCGCCCTGGCGCTGCTGCTGGCGTTTGCCGCTACCCGCCCCGACACCTTTCGCGTAGAGCGCAGCCGCGTGATTTCCGCATCACCTGAACGGGTGTACGGGCTCGTCAACGATCTGCGCCAGTTCAACACCTGGAACCCGTATGAACGCAAGGACCCGGCCATCCAGGGCCAGTACAGCGCCGCCACCAGCGGCCCCGGCGCTCGCTACGCCTGGCAGAGCGACAAGGTGGGCGTGGGCAGCATGGAGATCGTCGAGGCCACCGCGCCCCGCCGCGTGGGCATGAAGCTCGACTTTGTGAAGCCCTTTGAAGCGCACAACCAGGTGGAATTCACCCTGCAGCCCGAAGGCGCAGAGGCCACCCGCGTCACCTGGGCCATGCAGGGCCCCGTGCCCTACCTGGCCAAGATCGCCCACCTGGTGTTCAACATGGACCGCATGGTGGGGCAGGACTTTGAGGAGGGCTTGGCCAACCTGCAGGCTGTGGCGCAAAAGCCCGCAACGTGAATGCCGTCCACCGCCCCTCCACCTTTGCCAAACCCTCCGTTTCCCATTACCGTCCTCATCCTTCAGGAGTCCGTCATGCACCAACAGATTTTTGTGAACCTGCCCATCGAGAACATGGCCCGCTCGCAGGCGTTTTTCCGCGCGCTGGGCTACGAGTTCAACCCCCAGTTCACCAACGACCAGGGCGCCTGCCTGGTGGTGGGCGAGAACCTCTTGGTGATGCTGCTGGTCAAGAGCTTTTATCAAACCTTCACCGACAAAACGATTGCCGACGCACGCACCACGTCGGAGGTGCTGGTGTGCTTCTCGTGCAGCAGTCGCGAAGAGGTTGATGCGCTGGTGGACAAGGCCGTGGCTGCAGGCGGCACCACACCCCGCCCGGCGCAAGACCTGGGCTTCATGTACTCGCGCAGCTTTGACGACCTGGACGGCCACACCTGGGAGTTTGTGCACATGGTGGATGCCAGCAAGGCGCTGGGCTGAGAACCTGTGAATGAATGCGCCGGATTCATTCACACCTCTTGATCGCGTGAAACCTTCTGCACTGCCCGACCGCGATGCCCTGCACCGCAGCATCGACTCGGTGTGGCGCATCGAGGCCGCGCGCATCATTGCCTGCGTGGCGCGCATGACCCGCGATGTGGGCCGGGCCGAGGAGCTGGCGCAAGACGCCCTGGTGGCCGCGCTGGAGCATTGGCCCCAAGACGGCCTGCCTGCCAACCCGGCCGCCTGGCTCATGACCACCGCCAAGCGCCGCGCCATCGACCACCTGCGCCAGCAGGCCCTGCACCAGCGCGAGCACGAGGCCCTGGGCCACGACCTCGAAGCGCTCGAAGCCCAGTACGCGCCCGATGTGGTGGACACCCTCATGCACGCCGAGCAGGACGACATTGGCGACGACCTGCTGCGCCTCATCTTCACCGCCTGCCACCCCGTGCTGCCCACCGAGGCGCGTGTGGCCCTCACCTTGCGGCTGCTGGGGGGGCTCACCACGGCTGAGATCGCACGCGCCTTTCTGGTGCCCGAGCCCACCGTGGCCCAGCGCATCGTGCGTGCCAAGCGCAGCCTCACCGCCGCGCAGGTGCCGTTTGAAGTGCCCGGCGCGGCCGAGCGCGCGCCGCGCCTGGCCTCGGTGCTGGAGGTGATCTACCTCATCTTCAACGAAGGCTATGCCGCCACCGCGGGCGACGATTGGATGCGCCCCGCGCTGTGTGGCGAAGCCCAGCGCCTGGTGCGGGTGCTGGCCAGCCTGGCGCCCGACGAGCCCGAAGTGCAAGGCCTGGTGGCGCTGCTCGAAATCCAGGCCTCGCGCCTGCCCGCGCGCACCGATGCACAAGGCCAGCCCGTGCTGCTCATGGACCAGGACCGCGCGCGCTGGGACCACCTCCTGGTGCGCCGGGGTCTGGCCGCGCTGGACAAGGCCGAGCAGTTGGCACGCGCTGGCAAGCCCTGGGGACCCTACGCCCTGCAGGGCGCCATTGCCGCCTGCCACGCACGCGCCCGGCAGGCGCAAGACACGGACTGGCCCCACATCGTGGCGCTGTACGACGCACTGCTGCAGGTGGCGCCCTCGCCCGTCGTAGCGCTCAACCGCGCCGTGGCCGTGGGCATGGCCGAGGGGCCGGAGGCCGCGCTGGCGCTGGTCGATGCCCTGGCCAGCGACCCCCTGCTGCGTCACTACCACTGGCTGCCCAGCGTGCGCGGGGACCTGCTGGCGAAGCTGGGCCGAGGAGATGAAGCGCGGGCCGAGTTCGAGCGCGCAGCCAGCCTCACCCGCAACGCGCAGGAAAAGGCGCTGCTGCTGGCCCGCGCCTGCGGCTGAAGGCCGGTGTTGCGCGCACCCTCACCCCGCTGCAAGGACACCCCCCTCATGCCCCACCCTGCCCCTGAATACCCGCTGGAAGGCGGCTGCACCTGTCGCCATGTGCGCTACCGCCTGCTCACGCCCCCGCTGTTTGTGCACTGCTGCCACTGCCGCTGGTGCCAGCGCGAAAGCGGCGCGGCCTTTGCGCTGAACGCGATGATCGAGGCCGACCGCGTGGAATTGCTCGCAGGCACCCCGGCGATGGTGCACACCCCGTCAGAAAGCGGCCTGGGCCAGCAGATTGCACGTTGCCCACACTGCCAGGTGGCGGTCTGGAGCCACTACGCAGGCGCGGGGCCCGTCATGGCGTTTGTGCGCGTGGGCACGCTGGATGTGCCGGACCACCTGCCGCCCGACATCCACATCTTCACGGCCTCCAAACAGCCCTGGGTGGTGCTGCCGCCGGGGATACCCGCCGTGGCGGAATATTACGAACGCGAGGGGTTGTGGCCTGCGCAAAGCATTGCCCGTCGCCAGGCGGTGCTGCCGCGCATCCAGGCCTACCGTGCGGCTGCAGGGCTTGACCCGGCCTGACGGCCTGTGCCGGGCGGGCGGCTCAGCGCCGGCGGCGCTTTTTGATGGTCTGGCTTTGCGGCGTGGCGGCCTTGGGTGCCAGCCCCAGGGCGGCGCGGGCCAGCGTATCGGCCGCGCCATTGCGGTGGCGGGGAATCCACAGGACGCGGGCTTGCGGGAACCGTCGCAGTGCCTTGCGTGCTTCGCCAAACAGCGTCGCCAGCCGCGTGATCGGTGCCGTGGGATGGCTGCCCAACTGCTCCACCAGCACGCTGTTGTCGCTGAACACGTGCACTTGGGTTGATGTGGCAATGCCCTGCTGCGCCAGCCACTGCAGCGCCAACATCAGCGCGCGCAACTCGGCCTCGTTGTTGCAGCCGGTGAAGGTGGTGGCTTCGGAGATCTGGTGCTGCACGGTGCCGTCGGGGCCCGTCAGCACCGCGCCCAGGCCCATGCGCCCGGGGTTGGGCCAGGCACTGCCATCGCAGTGGATCACCCAGGCACCGAGGGCGAGCGGATCAGCCGCCCGTGCAGCGGTCACTTGTAGAACGCTTCGACCGTGCCCTTGATCTTGATGAGCAGCGGCTGGCCCTTGCGGTCCACCGTCTTGCCGGCGGGCACCTTCACCCAGCCTTCGCTGATGCAGTATTCCTCCACATCAAAACGCTCCTTGCCGTTCAGGCGGATGCCGATGTCGTGCTCGAACACGGCGGCCACATGGTGCGGGCTGCGGGGGTTGACCGACAGGTGGTCGGGCAGGGGCGGCTGGGCGGGGGTGTTGGGGGTGGTGGCTTCGGTCATAGAGGTCTCAGCGAGAAAGGAAAAAACGCAAAGCGCGGATTCTCCGGCATTTGCGTTGCGGGTCGTCCCGGCGTTCGATCATCGCCCCAGCGGCGCCACGCCGATCAGCCACGCATGGCCCCAGAACGCAAAGCCCACCCAGGCCACGGCGCCCACCACCACAGCCGCCGCCGTGCCTGTAGCGCTGCCCGCCGCGTACACGGTGCCCTGCGCCCGGTCGCGCTGGCGCGCGGCGCGAAAGCTCAGCACGGCCCACAGCAAGAAGCTGCCAAACAGCAGCACATCGGCCAGGTTGCCGTTGGACAGCAGATGCGCCAGCGCCCACACCTTCACGCCCAGCACCATGGGGTGGTGCAGCCGGGCCTTGATGGCATTGCGCGGCACATAGGTGGCGGCCAGCAGCACAAAGGCGATCAGCGTCAGCAGCGCTGCGGCGTGCCGCATGCCGATGGGAGGCAACCAAAGCACCACGGGCTGCTGCCGCGCCAGGCCATAGCCCCAGACGATGAGCGCCAGGCCCACGGCCGACACCAGCGAATACAGCCCTTTCCACGGCATCTCCCCCATGCGTGCCAGCGTTTGCGTGCGCCAGCCATCGGCCACGATGCGCACCGAGTGCACGCCCAGAAACAGCACCAGTCCCAGTACCAGATACCCCATGGCCAAGCCTTTCATGTTGTCGTCGTGAACAGGTTATGAGGACGAAGGCGGGGCTGCGCCATCAGTGGCAAAGCGCCGTCGTGCAAGTCCTGATTGATTATCGGCAGAGCAGGCCATTGCAACCGCCGAGGAGGGACTTGCGCGGCCCCTGCGGACGCATGCTCTGGAGAACGGTCGTCAGCCCTGGATTCAAGTCAAAAGTGCCGCAAGCGCTAGTGAATCATGCGCTGGCAGCTATCAATTCAATAGTAAATGTGTGGTGGCATCCCCAGCGGGCAGGTCGGATCAGGCGCCCGCATGCTGCGCCAGCAGCGCCCCCACCTTGGGCTTGGCGCAGCGCTGCAGCGTTTGCAGCAGCGTGTAGCTGGGCTCGGCCACGCGCCAGCGTGTGCGCAGGTCGTGCTGCATGCGCGCGAGCAGCGCGGCGGCCATCTCGGCGTCCGCCAGCGCCCGGTGGGCCTGGCCCGTGCGCGGCAGGCCGTGGTAGTCCACCAGCGTGCCCAGTTTATGGCTGGGCGCCTCGGGGTACAGGCGCCGCGACAGCAGCACTGTGCACGCAAACGGCTGTGGCGCGGGCAGCCCCGCCAGGGCCAGCTCGGCCTGCCAGAACTTGCTGTCGAACGACGCGTTGTGCGCCACCATGGGCGCATCGCCCACGAAGCGCGCGGCGTCCTGCATCACCTGCGCCGCGTCGGGTGCGGCATTGACCATCGCGTTGGTGATGCCGGTGAGCTGGGTGATGAAGGACGGAATCCACACCCCAGTTTTCATCAGGCTCTGGAACCGGTCCACCACCTGGCCCCGCTCCAGCAGCACGATGGCCACCTCGGTCGCACGCGCGCCCTGGCCGGGCGAGACGCCGGTGGTTTCAAAGTCGATGACGGCGATGGGGGACATGGGCCTGCGTGCGAAAAGGAAGGATTGTGCCGCCGCCCCGCAGGCCATGCTGTGCGCCCAGGGTGTCTGTGTGTCACCGTGCCTGTCTAGTGCGTGGCCTACACTGCCCCACTCCTTTTTTGGATGCATGGAGCCGAGCACGCCATGAAGAAAAACGCCACCTCACCGGCCTGGCTGCGCGCCGCGCTGGACTACCTCCCGCAATGGCTGGACTTGCAACTGGAGCGCTATCGTCAGCCCGGGTGTTCCGTGGCCATTGCGCGCGGCGGTGAGATCGTGGCAGAGCTGGCGCTGGGGGTGGCCGACATGCGCACCCACCAACCCCTCACGCCCCGGCACCGCCTGCGCATTGCCTCGCACTCCAAGACCTTCACGGCAGCGGGCGTCATGCTGCTGCGCGAGCAGGGCCAGGTCGGGCTGGACGACCCCATTGGCCGCTATGTCGATGGCCTGCACAAGGACCTGGCCCGTGCGCGCATTGGCGAGCTGCTGTCGCACAGCGCGGGCGTGACGCGCGACGGTCCCGACGCCGGCCAGTTTCTGGACCGGCGGCCGTTTCTCTCGCGCGCCGAGCTGCTGGCGGACCTGCGCGCTAAGCCGCCGCTGGAGGCGGGTGTGCAGCTCAAGTATTCCAACCACGGCTACGGGCTGCTGGGGCTGATGATGGAGCAGGTGACCGGCACGGGCTACGCGCGCTGGATGCAGCGCCACGTGATTGCCGCCGCAGGCCTGGAAGAGACCGCCCCCGACATGCCCCATCTGCCCCGGCGCGCGCCTTTGGCCGTGGGCCACAGCAGTGAGTTTCCGTTCGGCCAGCGGCTGATCGTGCCGGGCGACAACCCGTGCGATGCCATGGCCCCGGCGGCCGGGTTTGTGTCCACCGCGTCGGATGTGGCCCGCTTCTTTTCACAGCTGGCGCCGGACAGTCCGCACAGCATCCTCTCGCCCGCCAGCCGCCGCGAGATGGCGCAGCGCCGCTGGCGCGACCCCTGCAACCTGTTCGAGTCCCACTACGGCCTGGGCACCATGCTCAGCGCACCCGGACCGCGCGAATGGATGGGCCACACCGGCAGCCTGCAAGGGTTCTTGTCGCGCACGGCGCGCTACCCCGCGCTCGATTTGACGGTGACCGTGCTCACCAACGCGCAGGATGGTCTGTCCACCGAATGGGTGGAAGGCATTGCCAGCATCTTGTTTGCGTTCCAGCAGCATGGTGCGCCGGGCAAAAGGGAAGCCGCCTGGGCGGGGCGCTGGTGGAGCCTGTGGGGTGCCAGCGACCTGGTGCCCATGGGCAAGGTGGTGTGCCAGGTGGCGCCCGCCATGTTCGTGCCCTTCAACGCGGCCACCACCGAGCTGGCCGTCACCGGGCGCGACACCGGCGTGGTTCAGAAAGCCTCGGCCTACGCCAGCCCGGGCCAGCCAGTGCGCCGCGTGCGCGACGCCAGCGGCACGCCGACCGAGTTGTGGGTGGGCGGCACCCAGCTGTTGCCCAAGGACGCGATGCTGGCCGAGGCCACCCGGCGCTATCGCAAGGCGCGCAATGCGCCGCGATAACGCTGGTTGCGCCTTTCGGTCAATGGGGTGCTATTGATTGTGTAGCTGCAAGGGCATGATGCACTAGCGCTACGGGCCGATTTAGCTGATAAATCCTGTGCGGAAACCGGTGCGGGGGCGCGGCGTACCAGGTCCCACACTGTCGCTCCGCGCCGCTCAGGACAAGGTCAGTTCCTTGTGCTCGCCCAGGTGGCGCGGGGGCTCCCCGGTGATCGCAGCCTTGGCCATCTGGAACAGCTGCACCATCTTGCTTTCGTCCACGTTCCAGTACTCGGCATGGCGGATGCGCACTGCGAGCAGCGCCAGGTCCGGGTCGGACACACCGCCCGGGAACCAGGCCTTGGCCATGGGTGACCACAGGGCTTCCTTCAGCGCGCGGTCCTCCACAAACCGTGCCTGGCCGGACACGGACACATAGCTGTCTTCGTCCGGGTCGGCATACGACACGTTCACTTCGCCGTCGGTCAACAGGCGCTCGTACAGCTCGCCCGACTGCGAGATGAAAAAGTACAGCTCGGCCTGCTCATCCAGCTGCCGGTTCTGGGTGGTCAGCGGGTGCGCGTGCAGCATGCCCGTGGACGTGCGGTGCGTGAGCATGCCAAAGCGGATGTCCTTGATGAGCTTCCACAGGGTCTCGTGGGCGGGGGATTCAGTGTGCATGGGGCCTCCAGCAGGGGGTGGGGAGTTGAAGGGTCCGCGCCATTCGGGTGTTCGCGCGGCCATCCATGCACTCTAGGCACCCTCCCTGGGCCCTGGCGTCGGCGTGCAGCGCCGATGCCTGTGGGTGCTTGTCTGACACGGGGCGCTGCGCCCCGCGCCGATCAGGCCTTCTTGAGAAACTCTGACTTGAGCAGCATGCTGCCCAGATCCGTCTTGCAGTCCACGTTGTGGCCGTCGGCGCCATCGACCAGGCGGATGCTCTTGATCTTGGTGCCCTTTTTGAGGGTGGACGACGAGCCCTTGACCTTGAGGTCTTTCACCAAAATTACCGCATCGCCATCGGCCAGTGGGTTGCCATTCGCATCGCGCACGATGCCGTCGCCTGCATCGGCGTCGGCTTCTGCTGCATCGGCCACTTGCGGCCATTCAAACGCGCAGTCGGGGCACACGTAGTTGCTGCCATCGGGGTAGGTGTTCTCCAGGCCACATTGGGGGCAGGCAGGTACGGTGTGGGGCATGGGGGGCCTCTCTGGGGTTGTTGTAGTGGTTATGAAATCGAAGGGGGCAAAGTATCACCGCTTCACAGCGGTGCACGTTGCTCCAGCGCAAACGGCGGCAAGCCCTTCAGCAAGCGCTGCCCGTAGCTGGTGCGCGTCAGGCGTTTGTCGTAGCAGTACACATGCGCCATGTCTTCTTCGGTGCGGATGGCGCGGCCCACCCATTGCGCCAGGCGGATGGCCGTGGCGGGCACCACCAGTTCGCTGAAGGGGTCGCGGCCCACGGCGCGCAGCCACTCGGCGCGGGCCTCGCCCACCGGGTCGTCGGGCGGGGCAAAGGGCAGTTTGGTGATGAACACCGATTCGCACAGCCGCCCCGGCAAATCCAGCCCCTCGCCAAACGACTGCATGCCGAAGATGACCGAAGGCTCGCCGTTCTCCACCCGCTCGCGGTGGCGGCGCAGCAGCTGCGTGCGTGGCAGCGCGTTCTGCACCAGCACCACGCTGCGCATGGCGGTGGGCAATGCATCCACGGCCTGGCGCATCTGCTCGCGCGAGGTGAACAGCACCAGCGCGCCGTATTCCACGCGGGCAATGTCGTGCAGCAGTGCATCGACCATCTCGGTGGTGAACTGCGCGGCGTTCTTGGGGTCGGCGCGCGTCTCGGCCGCAATCAGCGTACCCTGCGCGGCGTAGTTGAAGGGGCTGGGCACTTCGAGCGTGGTGGTGGCCTCGTCGCCATGCAGGCCCGCCTCGCGCAGGAAGAAATCAAAGTGCCCGCAGCTGGTGAGCGTGGCCGATGTCAGCACCGCGCCGCGCACCGCGCTCCACAGGTGGTTGCGCAGCGTGGTGCCGGGCAGGATGGGGCTGGCGTGCGCCTTGACCACAATGAAGTCGCCATCCACCTCCAGCGTGAACCATTTGGCGGCGGGCACCGCCCCTCCGGGCGCATCCTGCAGCAGCAACTGGGCCGTGGCGTGCAGCTCTTCCAGGCGCGGGGCCAGCATGCCGATCTGCGCATACAGCGTGGAGAGGCGCTTGGCCTCATCGGGCTTGTCGCGCATCTCGGCGCGCAGGGCCTTGCTGATGGCGCGCAGCGCGTCGAGGAAGCCTTCGGCACTCGCGGCCAGCAGGCCCAGCGGCGCAATCAGCGGCTCGGGCAATTCGCCCCGGGGCACACGCACGCGCGCCGGGCCCCAAGCGCTGGGCTGGCTCTTGAGCTGGGCGCCGTACACATCCATCACGATGCGCGCCAGGTCTTGCAGCGTCTGCCGCAGCTGGGCCGAGTGCTTGGGGATGTCGGCAATCTCTTCAACCTCCAGCAGTGCGCCAATGCGCAGGCCCCGGCTGGACAGGCGCTCGATCCAGGTGATGCGCGACAGGTCCATGCTGCACGCGAATTGATCCAGTGCCGTGGCAGGCAGGTGGTGGGCTTCGTCCAGCACCAGCAGGCAGTTGTCCAGCTCGGGCAGCACGCGTGCGCCCAGCGACGACAGCAGCAGGTCGTGGTTGGCCACGATCACCTGCGCGCCCACCAGCTCCTTGCGCTTGTCGTAGTAGGTGCACTGGCTGAAGGCCGGGCAGTGCTTGCCGGTGCACGATGCGCCCTCAGCCGCCACGGGGCTCCACACCTCGGGCTCGGGCGGCGTATCCAGGCTGTCGCGGTCACCATCCCACGCGCCTTTGGCCAGCGTCTGCGCCATCGTGGAATAGAACTGGATGCGCGCCTCGGTCTCATGCCGGGGGCGCTTGGCGCGGGCGGCGGCTTCTTCTTCGGCAAACAGGTCGTCGTCGGCCTCTTCCTCGGCCTCACCCGTGCCCGCCAGGCGGTCGAGCTTGAGCTTGCACACATAGCGCCCACGCCCCTTGGCCAGCGCAAATTTGAAGGGCTGGGGCATCAGCGCGGCCAGCGCGGGCAGGTCTTTGTTGACCAGTTGCTCCTGCAGCGCCACCGTGGCGGTGGAGATCAGCACCCGCGTGCCCCGCGCCAGCGCCAGCGCAATGGCGGGTGCGCAATACGCCAGCGACTTGCCCACCCCCGTGCCCGCCTGAATGACGGCAATGGACCGCGTGGGCGCGGCCTCACCGCTTTCTTCATCCACCTTGCCCAGCGTGGCACTGCTGAACGTGCGCGCCACCTGCTGCGCCATCAGCCGCTGGCCTGCGCGGCTGCGAAACCCCTCGGTGGCCTGCACCACCGCATCGAAAGATTCAAGGGCCTGCGCGGCCCACACCTGTTGAGACATACAGTAGTGTCGCATGCTCCAGACGGCCTGGCCGCCGACCGCGCGATGCGGCCGAATTCTGGCCTTGTAGCAACCCCTTGGCCGCACAATCCGCGCACGAGGACACCATAAAAAGGGGATGCGATGCGAGGGAGAAGAGCGCAGGCTGCAGGCCTTGGCCTGCACGGGGCCAGGGTATGGCATCAAGCCTTGGCGCAATGGCTGGGCTGGGCGGCGCTGGTGATCTGCCTGGTGGTCGGCGGGGAAGCCGGGGCGCAGCCCAAAACGTTGCCAGCGGTGGCGCAGGCAGACAAAACCCAGGAGCGCCAGCGCTTGCTCGCGCAGCAAGTGCTTCCCACCGACCCGGCACGGTTTGCCTGGGGACGCGCGGCCGAGTCCGTGGGCCAGGGCGCGGATGCGATTTATCTGCGGCTGGCCTTGGCGGACGATTGGCTGCGGGCGCTGGAAGGTGCGCCGGCGCCCGCAGCGAGCAGCATCGAAGCCGCCATCGCCCATGGCCGGGAGCTGGATCCCTATTTTCTGGAGCGCCGTGCCCAGGCCGTGTGGACCAGCCTCCTGAAAGCCCAGCAGTTGCGGGTTGAGTGGGATCGCGATGGCCCCGAGGTGCCCCGCCCGCCTGAGCTGGATGCGCTGGGGGCTGAACTGATGCAGGAGGGGCCGGGCTTGTGGGTGCGGCGGGCGCAGGACGGGCGGCTTCGGGGGCTGTACCTGTGGGTGGGCGTGCGCAACATGCTGGCCGAACCCCTGCCCTTGCCGGAGTTCGCGCTACAGCTGGGCCGAACCGGCATGCAACCAGTGGCGCCGCGGATGCAATGCGCGCTGCCCCGCTACACCACGCGCCAACTGGTGCCGCCACAAAGCACCCAGCACTACCTGTGCAGTGCGGTCGAGGGGGGCTACGGACTGCCGCCGGCGGGCGTCAGCTGGCTGGCGCAGATGGGGCACTGGTTCAGCCAGGGGGCGGCGCTGCAGACCGTCATTCCCCAGCACGACCAGGCCCTGTCGCGCACCGCCCGCATCCTCGTGCAGGTGGACAACCCGGCGGTGGACAGCTTTCTGCGCGGCGCCCGTGAATCCACCGAGAAGCAGCAACAACTACAACAAGAACGGGCCCAGGCGGCGGTAGCGGCCAAGAAGGCCCGTGAAGCCACGCCAGCGCGCCGCTCTGGCGAGTCGCTGCCGCTCTGGCTCAAGCGGCTGGCGTTCCTGTGCGGGGTGCTGGGCGCATTGGCGCTGTATGGCCTGCTCGCGCACCACTTCAGCGTGGCGGTGGCGTCCGGGGTGCTGTGGTGGGGCCTAGCCATTCCGAGCGCGATCGTCCTGCACTCGATCTGGACCATGGGCGGGACCGACGGCTGGGGCAAGCTCGGCGCGATCATCATGTCCGGGGCCGCTATCACGGCGCCTTTTGCGGGCACGCTCGCCGCGTACACGGTCTACAAGCTGGTGGTGAGCCCAGAGGCGCGCCGCAAGGCGATCCTTTTCCTGCTCTGCGTGATCGTGGTGATCGTGCTCAATGCGCTGGAGCAGTGGTTGTACTGGTAACAGCAGGCTCCGCACGCCCGCAGCAGCGCAGGGCCTGGGCCTACAGCGCGGTATGGCTGGCGCCGCTAGGGTGGAGGGACTTCATGTTGGATACCAAGGCCCCCGTATGAAAACGACCCCCACTGCCCCCCGAAAGGAAGAGGAGATCATCCCCTCCGCCCCCGTCCCCACCCGCACCGAGCGGCGCGTGAACACCACACAGCCCGCTGCGCAGCCCGGCAGCGGCCCCGAGGATTTGAGCGCCCCGGAAGGCTGCCTGCCGCATGAGCGCGACCAGTCCGTCGATATGACCGACGGCGCGCGCCACCCCGAGATGGAGCAGGCTTATAAAGACCTGGAACGCGGCCTGCGGGACACAGATCGAGGGGTGCCAGCCCAACAGGCTTATCAGAAGCAAAAAGATTAGGTCGAGCCAATTGGCCCTATACGTTCTTTTTGAGCCCTAAGGTCCTAGCGAAGCCGGAGCTGAGGGGTGCCTGAGTTGGCCACGTGCAGGCTTTCTCGACGCAATCAGCGCAGCTGAAATGTTCTGCTTGTCACGAACTGCAGCTACTGTGGAGCGATATTTTCTTGCTCTCGAATAAGCAGATATTGAAAGTCTCCTGCGCACTCAAGAGTACCGATGCGATCTGGCCGTAAAGTCCAACTGCAAATACGAAGTTGATGAATGAGGCGGCCTTCTAAGTAGCACGGTGCGAGATCAAATTCGTCGTGAATAAGGCGACTGCTGACAATTTTGGCACTCTTAAAAAAATCCTGAATCTCACCACCTGAAAAATCCACGTCTGATGGGCGGCAGACTTCAGAATCGCCGGATACAAATTTATAAGATCCTACGATGGTCTTAGGCTGAAAAAAGAATATGAAGAATCCTAAGATCAACGCCGCCAATGTTGCCAATGCAGCGAGGCAGGCGAACTTCATTTCCAAACGGCGGTAGCCGCCTCTCCAGGGTTTTTGTAAGAGACGGCGGGATGGCGGTATACGTCCTGCTGAGAAATGGAGAAGTGGGCATACAGCTCTCCAGTCAACCATTGCAATGAGTTGTTTTGCTCAGAAGTCACCGACTCATAAGTTTTTGCGTCAATGCTGCGGCCTACGATTTCGATGCCGATCGAGTCGCCGTTGATGGGATAGCGCTGTGGATATGTCTTGGCCCGCTCGTGCGCGTCCAGCGCTTTGACATGGTTGGACCATGACATCGCTTGGATTCGAGCCATCGCCACGCTGTCACATGAGGGCTTATCGATTTCCAAGCATCGGGAGCGAATATGCCGTCCCACGTGTTGGCATCGCATCAGCAAACTCGCGGTCTGATAGACCTGCCCGTTCTTGTCTATCAGAAAATGCGCGCCGTGCGGATTTTTTGCATAGCTGTTGAATGTTTGCTGGGCCGTGGATGAGTCTGTTTGGTGCAGGACCAGCGCTACGACAGAACTCAACGGCCCATGTTCCAAGTTGAGGAAGCGACGAACGATGATGCGACCGTCGCTGATGATTCCCTCGGGTGATACTTTAAGCATTCATGTATCGTATTTTTTCCGTGGGGCTTGTTGACGTTTCTGTTGTTAGAGGATCGAAATCCTTGTGACGATTTGAAAAATGGAAAACGGTGACCAGCACCTAAATCGGCTACCCCAACGCCCGCTCGATCCGGTCCCGCCGTACCGTCGTCTTGGGCACCTTGAACGGGAACCACATGCGCACGTCTTCTTCCAGCCCAATGCCGTGCATGTAGTTGTAGATAGCTTTCTTGAGGCCCGCGCCCAGCGCGTCGTGGTCCACGCCCGTGGGGTCGATGAAGGCCACGTCGTTCTTGGCAAAGTCGCCCGGTGGCAGGGGCGCCAGCGTCACGCCGTATTCCTCGGGGTTTTGGCCCACGGGTGAATGCACGGTGCAGGCAAAGCGGTGGAAGAAGCCGCTCTGGATGCAGCCGTTGGCGAACAGCTGGCGCACGTATTCGAGTGCGTCCACCGTGTCCTGCACCGTCTGGGTGGGAAAGCCGTACATCAGGTACGCATGCACCAGGATGCCGGCGTCGGTGAAGGCCTTGGTCACGCGGGCCACCTGGTCTACCGACACACCTTTTTTCATCAGGTTGAGCAGCCGGTCTGACGCGACTTCCAGCCCGCCCGAGATGGCGATGCAGCCGCTGTCGGCCAGTAGCTCGGCCAGATCGGGGGTGAAGGTTTTTTCAAACCGCACATTGCCCCACCAGCTGATACCCGCGTTGCGCGCAATCAGCTCTGTGGCCAGGGCCTTGAGGGCCTTGGGCGGCGCGGCCTCGTCCACAAAGTGAAAGCCCGTCTGCCCCGTCTCGCGCACAATGGCTTCGATGCGGTCAGCCAGCACGCCAGCGCTGGCGCCCTCGTAGCGGCTGATGTAATCCAGACTCACATCGCAAAAGCTGCACTTCTTCCAGTAGCAGCCATGCGCCACGGTCAGCTTGTTCCAGCGCCCGTCGCTCCACAGACGGTGCATGGGGTTGAGCATGTCCAGGAGCGACAGGTAGCGGTCCAGCGGCAGGCCGTCCCAGGTGGGCGTGCCCACCTCGGCGAAGGCGATGTCGGCTTCCATCATGTTGACGTACTGCACCTGCCCCTCATCGCTTCGGACAAAGGTGCGCACCAAGCGCTGGCGGCCGCGTTCGCCGCGCAGGTGTTCCAGCAGCGCCAGCAGCGGGCGCTCGCCTGCGTCCAGCGTCACGTAGTCGAAGTGGTCGAACACACGCGGGTCGGCCAGTTCGCGCAGTTCGGTGTTGACAAAGCCGCCGCCCAGCACGGTGGCGATGTGCGGGTGCCGCGCCTTGATGGCCTGGGCGATGCGAAACGCGGCGTACACCGAGCCAGGGAAGGGTACCGACAGCAGCACCACCGTGGGCTGGTGCTTGGCAATGGCCTCGTGCGTGAGCTGCTCCAGCATTTCATCGACCAGCGTGGGCGGCGCTGCGAGTGCGTTGGCCAATGGGTCGAACGTGGGCTGGCTACCCGCCAGTGATTCGGCATAGCGCACAAACTCAAAGCGCTCGTCCACCGCGTCACGCAGCACGTCGGCCAGGTCGTTCAAATACAGCGTGGCCAGATGCTTGGCCTTGTCGGTCAGGCCCAGCGCACCAAAAGCCCAGCCCAGCGGGTCGCCGCCCTCATCATCAACGTACACATCCAGCGTGGCAAAGCGCGGCCCCTCGGGTAGGTAGTTGCGGCCCACGATGCGGTGGGCCAGCGTGCTGTCGCGGCCTTGCAAAAAGGCAATGGCCGGGCCGATGGTGGCGAGGTAGCGGTCTTTTTGCGCCGCAAAACTTTGCACGGCGGGGCTCTGCTTTTTGGCGGGCAGTGCATCCACCTTGGCGGCCACGGCCTTCAACCCTTCGGGCGAGAGCAGGCGCAGCACCAGCGCCAGTGCCAGGTCTTCCTGCACCGCCGTCATGCCGCGCGAGCGCAGAAAGCCCGTGAGGTAGGCGGTGGAGGGGTACGGCGTGTTAAGTTGCGTCATCGGGGGGATGACGGAGAGCACGCGCAGGGCAGTGGAAGCGGGGGCGACGGCAGACATGGTGGAAACAGGCAATGGGGCGATGCGGTGCCGCCGCAAGGGTCGTGGAACCCCCGATTATCCCGGCCCGGCTTTATCCCTGGTGGGCTGGGGGCGCAGGGGGTACCGGAGCCCCTTGGGGCGTGCCCGCCAAGTAATTGTTCTTTACCCGAACATAGTGCTCGGCCGAATACTTCAGGTACGCAATCTCCGCATCGGTCAGCGCGCGCTGGCGCACCGCCGGGCGGCCAATGTAGAGGTAGCCGCTCTCCAGCACCTTGCCCGGCGAGACCAGGCTGCCCGCGCCCAGCATCACGCGGTCTTCGATCACTGCGTCGTCCATCACGATGGAGCCCATGCCGATGAGGCATTCGTTGCCGATGCGGCAGCCGTGCAGGATGACCGAATGCCCCACCGTCACGTAGTCGCCGATGACCAGCGGCGAGCCCTCGGGCTTGCTGGCGTTGCGGTGTGAGACATGGCCCATGGTCAGGTCCTGCACGTTGCTGCACACGCCCACGGTGATGCGGTTCACATCGCCGCGCAGCACGGCGTTGCACCACACCGAGCTGTCACGGCCCATGGTGACGTCACCGATGACCTGGGCAGAGTCGTGGATAAAAACGCCGGTGTCCAGAACCGGGGCGGTGTCGAGGTAAGGGGCGATGGGCATCGTGGTGTCAGGCTGCGTGGAAAGAACGGGCGAGCGTAGTGCAAATCGCCCCGTGTGCCGGCGATCTGGCCAGAGTGGTGGCGGTGATCAGCGCGCGGGCGCGCGGCGCGCGGTGGGCTTGGCAGGTGTTGCGCCCCGGGCTGCCGCTGCCTTGCCGGTGCTACCAGCCTTGGCCTTTTTTGCGGGGGGGTGTGCCTCTTGAGTGGGCGCAGCGTAGAACCCCAGAAACATGTCCACCGCATCGCCCAGCACCTGCTGCTGCTGCGCTGCGCTCAGGGGCGGCTGGCCCATGGCCAGCTGGGGCCAGAACGCAAAGGCCTTGACCATGCCCTGCAATTGCTGCGCGGCGTAGGGCACATCCATGGCGCCGCGCAGGCGGCCGTCCTGCTGGGCGGCGCGCAGCCAGCGCGGCAAGCCCTCCTCCTTGGCTGAGAGCTTGGCGGTGATGCCGCGCGCGCGTTCGGGCGTGTGCATCATGTCGGCCATGGCCACGCGGCTCAGGTCGATGAAGCTCGCGTCGTTGAGCAGGCGCATCTTTTGCGCCAGCAGCTCCAGCAGCTGATCGCGCAGCGGGCGCGTGGGGGTATAGGCCAGTTCGTCGGGTGACTGGCTGCGCTCCCACATCAGCAGCAGGATGGCTTCGAACAGTTCTTCCTTGCTGGGGAAGTGGTTGTACACCGTGCGTTTGGACACATCCGCCGCTGCGGCCACGCGGTCCATGCTGGTGCCGTTGAAGCCGTGTTCGCGGAACTCGCCGATAGCGGCCTGCACGATGGCATCGCGCTTGCGGTCGGTCAGGCGAGGGGTGGGCTGGGAGGCGATCATGCGCAAATTTTACACCGGGTAGTTTACTTTTCTAAAAAGTGAACTACACTGTGCAGTGTAATTTCTATGTCGCAGATCCGGTGTCACTCTCCATCGCCCGCCGCCGCCGTCTGCTCCCGGCACTTTGTGTCGCCTTCGTTGTACTGATCGCCATGGCCTACAGCCTCTTTTCCCGCGCCGCCCAGCCGGTGGCCGCCTATGAACTGTCGCCGCAGTTCGCGGGTGGCAAGTTTCGCAACGTGGCACCCCGCCATGCGCTGGGCGCCCTCAAGACGCTGCAGGTGATGTGGCGCTTTGCCACCGGCAAGCCCGACGACTCGGTGCCGCGCCAGCCCGTGCCGGTGTACGCCGTGATGCGGTCAGACCTGCTGGCCGCGCCCGACCTGAGCCTGTGGCGCCTGGGGCACTCCACGCTGCTCTTCAAGATCAACGGCCAGTTCTGGCTGACCGACCCGGTGTTTTCCGAGCGCGCCTCGCCGTTCCAGTTCCTGGGCCCCAAGCGCTTTCACGCGCCGCCCATCACGATTGACGAGCTGCCGCCCATCACCGGCGTGATCCTGTCGCACGACCACTACGACCACCTGGACTACGCAGCCATCCAGAAGCTCGCGCCCAAGGTGGAGCACTTCATCACGCCGCTGGGCGTGGGCGACCGGCTCATCGCCTGGGGCGTGCCGGCGGCCAAGGTGCAGCAGTTGGACTGGTGGCAGGGCACCACCATCGGCGGGCTGCAGCTGGTGGCTACGCCTGCCCAGCATTTCTCGGGCCGGGGCCTGTCAGACGGCAACAGCACGCTGTGGGCTTCGTGGGTGTTGATCGCGGGCCAAGGCGCTGACCAAGTCCGCGTCTTCTTCAGTGGCGACACGGGCTACTTCGACGGCTTCAAGGCGATTGGCGAGCGGTTCGGTCCGTTCGATCTGACGCTGATCGAAACCGGCGCCTACAACGCCGACTGGCCCGACATCCACATGCACCCCGAGGAGAGCCTGCAGGCCCATCTGGATGTGCAGGGGCGCCATCTGTTCCCCATCCACAACGGCACGTTCGACCTGTCGCTGCACCCGTGGGTGGAGCCGTTCGAGCGCATCACCGCCCTCGCGGCGGCAGCGCAGGTGCCGCTGGTGGCGCCCATCATGGGCGAGCGGCTGGACATCCGCGCGCCCGCGCTGTCCACGCACTGGTGGCGCAAGGTGGAGCCGCAGGCAGTGGTTCAGACGGAGGGCCTTGGCACGGCCCTGGCCCCGCAGCCCGGCGCGTGGTGAAGCACCTGCGTCCGCATCACCGCTGACGCACGAGGCCGCCCACCACGCGGGCCGCCGCGCGAATCTCTGTATCGTCAAACCCCGCATAGCCCAGCAGCCAGCCCCGGCGGGCCGACTGCATCGCATAGCGCGACAGCGGCGCCAGCATCACGCCCCCCGCCAGCGCCTGGCGGCTCAGGGTTTCGTCGTCGGTGCCGGGTGCCACCTCGTGCAGCAGGTGCATGCCACGATCGCTGGCGGCCAGTTGCCAGGCGCCGTTGCTGGCCTCGGCCAGTGCGGCGCGCAGCGTGTGTTGCCGCTGCAGGTACAGCTCGCGCATCTGCCGCAGGTGGCGCAGCAGGTGGCCTTCGGCAATGAAGCGCGCCAGCACCGCCTGGGTGTCGCCCGGTGCATGCCGGTCGGTGATGGCGCGGGCCATGGCAAAGGCCTCCACCAGCGCGGGCGGCACCACCACAAAGCCCAGCCGCAGACCGGGATGCAGTGTCTTGCTGAAGGTGCCTACGTACAACACGCGCTCCGAGCCCGGCAGGCTGCACAGCGCCGGAACCCGCTGGGCAGCGCCGCCGTACTGGAACTCGCCGTCGTAGTCGTCCTCGACCACCCAGGCGTCGTGCGTGCGCGCCCACTGCAGCAGCGCCTGCCGCCGCGCCAGCCCCATGCACACGCCGGTGGGGAACTGGTGCGTGGGTGTGACGACGGCCATGCGGGCATGGGGCCACTGCGTCGCAGCGGTATCGATGCGCAGGCCGTCTCCATCCATGTCCACCGGCCGCGCCAGCGCGCCGTGGCCCAGCAGGCTGGCGCGGATGCCGGGGTAGCCGGGGTCTTCCACCAGCACCTCGTCGCCCACGTCCAGCAGCAGCCGCGCAATCAGGTCAATGCCCTGCTGCGAGCCCGAGCACACCACCACCTGCGCCGCATCGCAGCGGATGCCGCGCGAAGCCCATAGCCATTGCGCCACGGCCTGGCGCAGGTCGGGGTCGCCGGCCGGGTCCAGGTACTGCGCGCGGTGGCTGCGCTGGCCTGAACTGGCCTGGCGTGTCAGGCGGTCCCACAGCGCAAACGGAAAGGTGGCGACCTCGGGCGCGCCAATGCGAAACGCCTGGGCCGCCGCCAGGGGCGGGCGCCAGCGCGCCGCCGTGTCGGCTATCAGCTGCCCCCGGCGCGACAGGCCCCGGGGCGGCGCCACCAGGCCTTGCGGGGCGGGCAGTGTGGCGGCCACGGCCTGCGACACATAGGTGCCGTCGCCCACGCGGGCTTCTACATAGCCCTCGGCCTGCAGGCGCTGCACGGCCCACAGCACGGTGTTGCGCGACACGCCCAGGCTGGCGGCGTGCTCGCGCGAGGGCGGCAGGCGGGTGCCCGCGCGCAGGCTGCCCTGCTCGATGGCGCGGCGCAGTTGCGCATACACCTGCTGGCGCAGGGTGGCAGTGGTTCGATTGGCTCCGGGGCTGGGCACGAATTGGCCCTTTCAATGGGGTGATGCACTCATAAACTGAAGAACCATTGTAAAAACCCGGGCCGCAGCTTGCCGGCCTGATCCTGTTGAAAGCACCCCATGGCCGAGCACACCGCCACCATCACCTGGTCCCGTGGCAACGACGACTTTCTGGACAAGCGCTATCACCGTGCCCACACCTGGCAGTTCGATGGTGGCACCACCGTGGCCGCATCGTCGTCGCCCCATGTGGTGCCGCTGCCGTACTCCGACGCGGCGGCGGTGGACCCGGAAGAAGCCTATGTCGCCGCGCTGTCGAGCTGCCACATGCTGTGGTTCATGGACTTTGCCAGCCGCGCGGGCTACCGGCTCAACCACTACACCGACGCGGCCGTGGGCACCATGGCCAAGAACGCAGAGGGGCAGCTGGTGGTCACCCATGTGCAGCTGAGGCCTGTCACACGCTTTGACGCGGCGCATGCGCCCAGCGCTGCGCAGCTGGACGAGCTGCACCACCGCGCCCATGCCTCGTGTTTTCTGGCCAACTCGGTCAAGACGCAGATCGACTGCGCCCCGGTGCTTGAAGTGGAAGGGGGCTGACATGGCCAACCCCAACCGGCAGTTTCAGGTGGCCGATGCCGCCGCCCAGCAAGCCCTGGTACGTGCCCAGCCTTTGGCCACGCTGGTCATTGCGCACGAAGGCGCGTTGCACGTCAATCACATCCCGCTGTACCTGGACCCGGCGCGCGGCCCGCAGGGCACGCTCATCGGCCATGTGGCGCGCGCCAATGCGCTGTGGCCGCTGTTGCCCCAGCAGGCAGTGGCGGTGTTCCACGGCCCGCAGGCCTATGTGTCGCCCACGTGGTATCCGTCGAAGGCCCTGGACGGCAAGCAGGTGCCCACCTGGAACTACGCCACCGTGCACGCCCACGGCGCACTGTGCGCGTTTGACGACCCCGCACGCCTGCGCGGCATCCTGCACACCCTGAGCGAGCAGCACGAGGCCCACCGCGCCGACCCCTGGCGCATCGACGACGCACCGCCCGACTACATCGACAAGCTGCTGCGCGCCATCGTGGGCATCGAGCTGGCGGTGGAGCGCTGGGAGGGCATCTGGAAGGTGAGCCAGAACCGCACCGACACCGACCGCGCCGGTGTGGTGCAGGGCCTGATGGCGGAGGGCACCAGCGCGGCCGAGGACATGGCGGCACTGGTGCTGGACCGGTTGATGGGGTGAGGGATGCAACCGGCAGGGCTATCAAAATTGATAGCAACTCAGGCATGATGCACTAGCGCTACCGCCCGATTTGGCCCAAAAAAATCGGGTCAACGTGTTTTCAGGCGGTGCTCACCCCTCCAGCGTCTCCACCCGCAGCGTGACCACCGGGCCGGCCACCGCCGGGTGCGCGGCCAGTGCGTGTACTGCCAGATCTACCGTGGCTTGCGCGACGGCATCGGTCAGCACCAGCACCTGGGGGCCGCTGCCGAGCGGCAAGGCCTTGTCATGCGCCAGTGCCACCTGCAGCACCGGCACCTGCTGCGCAGCCAGCCAGGCGCCCACGGCCTCGATCTGCTGCGCGCTGTGCACCGGCACGCGCAGGTAGTGGCGTGTGTGCACGGCTGCACGCGGCAGCACCGCCAGTTGCTCGTCCACGGCGTGGGGGTGGAAGCCCAGGTGTGGCACGCGCTGCGCCGCGTGGGTGCCATCGAGCCGCGCCACATCCACCAGGTCGGCAATCACGGCCGACGCGGTCTGTTCCGACCCCGCACCCGCGCCGTAATACATCGTCACGCCCGACGCATCGCCCTTGACCATCACCGCGTTCATGGACCCGTTCACATGCGCAAGCAAATGCGCGGCGGGCACCAGCGCGGGCTGCACGCGCAGCTCCACCCCTTCGGTGTCACCCTCCTTGCGACGCTTGGCCACGCCCAGCAGCTTGATGCGGTAGCCCAGTTGCTCGGCGCAGGCCACATCCAGGCCCTGCAGCGTGGTGATGCCCTCCACCTGCGCATCGGCAAAGCGCACCGGCATGCCAAACGCATTGGCTGCCAGCAGCGAGATCTTGTGCGCAGCGTCGACGCCCTCGATGTCAAATGTCGGGTCCGCCTCGGCGTAGCCCAGCGCCTGGGCCTGGGCCAGTGCTTCGGCAAAGCCCACGCCTTCATCGCGCATCTTGCTCAGGATGAAGTTGGTGGTGCCGTTGATGATGCCCGCCACCCACTCGATGCGGTTGGCCGTGAGGCCCTCGCGCAGCGCCTTCACGATGGGGATGCTCACCGCCACCGCGCCTTCGTAGGCCACGGCCACGCCGTGCTGGCGTGCTGCGGCAAAGATCTCGTTGCCATGCTCGGCCAGCAGCGCCTTGTTGGCAGTGACCACATGTTTGCCCGCACGGATGGCGGCCAGCACCCAGTCGCGTGCGGGGCCGGTGCCGCCAGCGGCCTCCACCAGCACATCCACGTCGGGGTGGGTGGCGACCTGCATGGGGTCGTTGGTCAGCGCCACGTCCTTGCCCACCACGCTCATGGCGCGGGCCAGGCTGCGGGCGCAAACCACCACCAGCTTGATGCCCCGGCCCGCGCGGGCGGCAATCAGCGCCTGGTTGCGCGCCAGCACGCGGAAGGTGCCCTCGCCCACGGTGCCAATGCCAATCATGCCCACGCGCAGGGGGCGCAGGGCCGTGGCAGACGACGGCAACGATGGGGCTTCAAGGGACTGGACGGGATCGCGGTACATGGACTTCTCCTGCTAACGAACGAACAAACGAAAAAACCCAGCTGCCAGAGCTGGGTTTCGTGCATTCGTCTTGGGGGAGAAGAGAGCGATCACCAGGTGGCTGCCGAAACGGCCACCTGCGCGTGCTCAGGTGGCCGCGGTGGTAATGGTGGTAATCATTCGTGCACCCAGTGCCCGCTGTTCACCATTGGCCCGCGTGGATGCGGGCGGCATCATGCCCATGCCTTGGAAGGCAGTGGCGCGTGCGGCGGTGATGGGGAGAGAGGTGAACGACATGAAGGGCGCAGTGTACCGGATGCAGGCCGGGGCCTGTCAACCCGCCTGTACGCACCTATGCGCACCTGTGTGCGGCTGTGTGCGCCTGTGGCGCAACGGCCTCACCGGGCCTGGGTGGCCGCCACCCGCACCATGCGGATCGCATCAAACGGGCAGCGCACCGCGCACAGCGCACACCCGGTGCAGCCCGGCGCGTCGTGCAGCGTGGAGCACTTGGGGCCCCAGGGCCCCGTGCCCAACACCTGCAGCGACAGCACATGCGGCGGGCACACCGCCACACACCAGCCGCAGCCGGTGCAGCGCTGGGGGTCGATGGTGGGCAAGGCCTTGGGGGTTGTGGTGGTCATGGGGTGTCGGGTGCTGGCAGTGTGCCCCTGGAGCGGGCTCCCCACAAGGCGCGCGCTACAGTATCCCCATGAACGCAGAACCTCACCCCACCGTTACCCGCCATCTGTTGATCACCGGCCATGTGCAGGGTGTGGGCTATCGCTGGTCCATGGTGCAGGCCGCTGAGCGCCTGGGCGTGACGGGCTGGGTGCGCAACCGCCAGGATGGCCGCGTGGAGGCCTGCGCCTGGGGCCCGGAACCCGCCGTGTTGGCCCTCATCGACTGGGCGCACCAGGGGCCGGAGCATGCGCGGGTCGAGCGCGTGGTGGTGGGCAACGTGCCCGATGGTGGCGAGGCGCCGCAGGGCTTCACACAGCGCGAGACGGTGTAGTGCCCAGCTGCCTGAGCAACTCCATCGCCCCTGCCGGCGCCCGCTCTTTGGCGCCGTTGATGAAGTACACAAACACATCGCGTGGCCGCTCGCCGCTGGTCCAGGTGCGCACGCCCTGTGCCCATTGCGCAATGGCATCGGCGGTGTAGCCCGTGGGCACATCGGCCTGGCTGCGCATCAGCCGCAGGTAGGCAAAGTCGGCTTCTGCATCTGCGATGGCCGGAAATTGGTCGGAGTCGGTGCACACAGGCACGCAGCCATACCGGCGCGCCAGCGCCACAAACGCGGGCGTCGCAAAACTCGGATGGCGCACATCCAGCGCGTGGCGCAGCCGCAGGCCGTCCACCTGCTGCGGCAGCAGGGCCAGAAAGGCCTCGAAGTCGCCAGGATCAAACGCCTTGGTGGGCATGAACTGCCACACGATGGGCCCGAGCTTGTGCTTCAGTTCCGAGATGCCACTGTCGACAAACCGCGCGATCGAATCGCCCGCGTCTGCCAGCACACGGCGGTGGGTTGCAAAGCGGTTGGCTTTGAGCGAGAACACAAAGCCTTCAGGCGTTTCATCGCGCCATTTGGCAAAGGTGGGGGGTTTGAAGGTGCTGTAGTAGGTGCCGTTGACCTCGATCGCCGTGAGCTGTCGGCTGGCGTATTGCAGCTCCCTGCTGTGCGCAAGCCCTGCTGGGTAGAAGTTGCCGCGCCAGGGCTCGAAGGTCCAGCCGCCGATGCCGACGCGGATGCGTGGGTTGCTGGCGCTGATCTCGCTCTGCGGGGTGCTGACAGGTGTGTCCACGGC
Source organism: Acidovorax sp. M14 (assembly GCF_049331375.1). Classification (NCBI taxonomy): domain Bacteria; kingdom Pseudomonadati; phylum Pseudomonadota; class Betaproteobacteria; order Burkholderiales; family Comamonadaceae; genus Acidovorax; species Acidovorax sp. M14. Next base: position 26,699 of record NZ_CP186263.1, on the reverse strand, counting down.
GTTGCCCTTTTGAGAGTCCACGGAGCGGCCACTGTAGCAGCGGCGCTGGTGCGCATGCCTATGCCGGGAGCGCTTCTGGCAGCTCTACCCGCGCCTCCAGCCCCTGCGCGCCGTCCGCGCGTGGACCCAGTATCAGGCGGCCGCCCAGGGCCTTGGCCAGCTCGCTGGCAATGGCCAGGCCCAGGCCGGTGCCACCGGTGCCCCGGTTGCGAGAATCTTCCAGCCGCACATAGGGCTGCAGCACGGCGGCGAGGTCCGCCGGGGGGATGCCAGGCCCATGATCGATGACGCGCACCAGGCACTGGCCTGGCCTTTCTGCCTCCAGCGTCAGCTCGGCGGCGCCTGCAAACTTGAGCGCGTTGTCCACCAGGTTGCACAGCAGGCGGCGCAGGGCCTGGGGGCGGGTGTCGCAGGTCACATCCACGGCCTGCAGCACTTTGACCGGCAGGCCAGCATCCGCGTAGTCGCGCGCAATGCTCTCCACCAGCGCGCGCAGGTCCACGCGCTGCGGGGGCTCGCGCACGGCTTGCGATGAGCGCGCGTAGGCAATGCCCTCTTCCACCAGCGACTGCATCTCGGCCAGGTCGGCGTGCAGCTTGTCGCGCAGCGTGGTGTCGTCCAGCAGGTCGGCGCGCAGGCGCAGCCGGGTGATGGGTGTTTGCAGGTCGTGCGAAACGGCGGCCAGGATCTGCATGCGCTCCTGCAGGTGCGTCTGGATGCGCTGCTGCATGTGGTTGAAGGCAACGGCGGCGCGTTGCACCTCGCGCGGGCCGTCTTCAGCCAAGGGCACGGCGGGGCGGTCGGCCCCCAGTGCATCGGCCGCATCGGCCAGCGTGCGCAGGGGCCGCGTGGCCGCGCGCACGGCCCAGGCGCACAGGCCCACCAGCAGCGCCAGTTGCAGCGCCAGCGCGCCCAGCACCCAGGGCGAGATCTGCAGCCGGGGCTCATCCAAGTCCACGGCCAGGGGCGTACCGTCGGCCAGACGCAGCTGCAGCCGCAGCTCGGTGCCTGGTACATGGGGGTCGATCACCTGCACGGCCCGGTCGGCAGGCAATGTGGCTTCCACAGCGCTGGCGACCAGGCGTGCGAGTTGGGATGTATCTGCGGGGGCGTCCAGCGGTTCGACCAGCGCAAAGCGGTAGTTGCGGCGCGCCAGCCGGTCCACCCACTGCGTGCGCTCGGCAGCGGGCAGGCGTTCCAGCATGGCGACCGAGCTGGCCACGTCACTGGCGAAATACGACACCATGGCCCGCCGCATGGTCATGCTGCGCTCGGTGAACGCCAGCACAAACGTCAGCGCATGCGCCAACGCCAGGCCCAGTGCCATCACCAGCAGAATGCGCCCGAACAAAGAGCGTGGCCACCAGCGCGACGTCATGGCGCAGCTCCTGCGGCGGCTGCCGCAGTTTGCACATCGGCGCAGAACACATAGCCCTCGTTGCGCACGGTCTTGATGTAGCGCGAGCCGCGCGCGCCATCGCCGAGCCGCTGGCGCACGCGGCTCACCAGCAGGTCGATGGAGCGGTCGAACACATCGGCATCGCGCCCCTGGGTGAGCTGCAGCAGCTGGTCGCGCGTGAGGATGCGCTGCGGGTGGTCCAGCAGCACGCGCAGCAGCCGGTATTCGGCGCCCGACAGCGCCACCGCCGCGCCCGTGGCATTGAGCAGGTGGCGTGCCGTGGTGTCCAGCCGCCAGTCGCCAAACGCGAGGTGGCGCGCGGGCTCGGCCACGGCCAGGTTGGGCGGCAGCATGCGCGTGCGCCGCAGCACGGCGTGGATGCGTGCCAGCAGCTCGCGCGCGGCAAAGGGTTTGGTCAGGTAGTCGTCTGCACCCAGCTCCAGGCCCAGGATGCGGTCCGCCTCGTCGCTGCGTGCGGTGAGCATGATGATGGGCAGCGGCGGCGCGCCCGGGCTGCGCAGCTCGCGGCACAGTGCGATGCCGTCGGTGCCCGGCAGCATCAGGTCCAGCACCAGCAGATCGATGCGCTGCGTGGCCAGTACCTCGCGCATTTGCCGCCCGTCGGCGGCCACACTCACCTGCAAGCCCTGGCGCTGCAGGTACTCGGCAGCCAGTTCGCGGATGCCGGCGTCGTCATCGACGATCAGGATGTGGTCGGGAGCGGGCGTCGTCGTCATGGCGGCCATTGTCCGGGCTTTGGTGGTGCAGCGGTACGGGCTGGGTGGGCAGATATGTATCTCAACTTGTCTGCCCGGTGCATCGACAAGCGCGCATACCAAAAGCCCCTGGCCAGACAAATCGCCGATACCTGCGCTGGCTTCAATGAGGTCTTCCTGAACTTCACGAGGACCTTGCCATGAAACCATCTATCGCCGTGACCGCCCTGCTGACCCTGGGCCTGGCGCAGGCAGTCAGCGCGCAAGAGGCTGCGGCAGCGCCGCCAGCCGCTGTGGCACCAGCGCCGGGCACCGCTCACCCCAAAGCCCCCCTGGGCCGCTGGATCACCGAGAGCGGCAATTTGGAAGTGAACATCGCTCCTTGCAACCCCGCTGGCGGCAACGCCCTGTGTGGCAAGGTAGTGCGCGTGCTGGCCAACCGCTCCATGAGCGCGCCGGGCGCCGACATGGCGGCGGCCGACGCGCGGCCTGCGCTGGGCATGACCCTGCTGTCGGGCCTGCGCCCGGCGGAGGGCGGCAGCAGCGAGTACCAGGGCGAAATCTACAACCGCGAGAACGCCAAGACCTACCGCGTCAACCTGACGCCGGCCGAGCCGGAACAACTGCTGGTGCACGCGTACGTGGGCATTCCGCTGTTCGGCAAAACCCAGGTGTGGCGCCGTCCGGCGGCCGAGCAGGGGAGCGGGCAATGACCATGGCCACCACCTCGCCATGGCTGGCCGTGGCCGCCGGCATGCTCACGGTGGGGGCGCCCTGCGTGTTGCCCATGCTGCCCGTGGTGCTGGGGGCCTCGGTGAGCGGCGCCGACTCAGCGCAGCGCACACGCCCATTGTTCATTGCCCTGGGCTTTGCGCTGTCGTTCGCGGCCGTGGCCCTGCTGTTCAGCAGCTTCACGCAGGTGCTGGGTGTGTCTCAGGAAGGCCTGCGCCGGTTTGCCGCCGTGATGCTGCTGGTGTTTGGCGTGCTTACGGTGTGGCCCCGGCCGTTCCAGTGGCTCAGCCAACATGCAGGCGGCGTGCTCAACCGCATGGCCAGCCTGGGGATGGGCAGCGGGGGCGGCAACTGGGGCGGACTGCTGCTGGGCCTGAGCCTGGGCGCGGTCTGGACACCCTGCGCCGGGCCCGTGCTCGCCTCCATCCTCACCCTCATCGCCACCGAGCCTGCAGGTGTAGGCACCGCCGTGCTGCTGCTCGCGTATGCCACCGGCGCCGCGCTGCCCATGCTGGCGATTGCCTACGGCGGCCAGGCCGCGGCCACCCATGTGCGCCGCATTGCGCGCCACGCACACCGCGTGCAGCAGGTGTTTGGCGTGGTGGTCATTGCCATCGCGCTGGCCATACTGTGGCAGGTGGATGGGCAGATCACCGTCTGGCTTACGCAGTTTTATCCCTCGGGCTGGGGTGGCCTGTAAGGGGCGACTCCCCACCCGATTGCAAGGAGCTTTCACCATGACATTGCACCCCTCTTCCCCACGCTTTTCCGAGCGCCGCGCTTTCCTGGCGTCGATGGCCGCTGCACTGGCGGCCCCCGGCTTGGCGTATGCAGCGGGCCCCGCCAGCCCCGCCGCCGCGTTGCCCGATTTGGGCGCTGCGCCCGAGTTCACCGGCATCGAGCGCTGGCTCAACTCCGAACCGTTGAGCCTGGCGCAGTTGCGCGGCCGCGTGGTGCTGGTGGATTTTTGGACGTATGCCTGCATCAACTGCATCCGTACCCTGCCCCATGTGAACCGCTGGGCCGAGCAGTACACGCCCCAAGGGCTCACTGTGGTGGGCGTACACACCCCAGAGTTTCCGTTCGAGCGCCCGACCGCCAACGTGGAAGCCGCCATGCGCCGTCACGGCGTCAAGCACCCCGTGGCACAGGACAACCGCTACGGCACCTGGAAGGCCTACAGCAACCAGTACTGGCCCGCCACCTACCTGATCGATGCGCAAGGCCGCATTCGCTACAAGCACTTTGGCGAAGGTGAGTACGAGCGCACCGAGGGCGTGATCCGCACGCTGCTGTCCGCGCGGGGCTGATCGGCCCGACCGATTCCGTTTTCTTTTTTGTTCTTCCCCATCCCACGTTTCTTGACCGAGGCCTTCTCACCATGCGCTCTTTTCATCGCCACCTCACCTCCTCCTTCACCGCCGTCGCCTTGGCCTGCACCCTGCTGGGGGCCGCTCCTGACAGCCAGGCCCAGGCTCCGCAGCTGCCGCCGCCAGACGCCACCAACCCCGTGACCCTGCAGCTGATGCAGGGCTTCCCCCCGGCGCCCGACAAAATCGTGCGCCTGGCCAACATCCTCAAATACCCCAACGTGCGCTGGGCCGCGCAGCACCTGCGCGAACTGGGGCCCACGGCCACCATCTGGCGGGGTGCAGCAGCGCCCAGCGCACTGCCCGCCGCGCCGCGTGCCTTGCCCGACACGCTGGCGTTTGCCGACGACAAGGGCGCGCCCACCACGCTGGCCGACTGGCAGAAGGCCACCTACACCGACGCCCTGCTGGTGCTGCACCGGGGCCGTGTGGTGTATGAGCGTTATCACATCGGCATGCAGCCGCAGCAACCGCATGTGCTGTGGTCCATGAGCAAATCGCTGGTGGGGCTGCTGGTGACGGAGCTCATCCAGGAAGGCGCCATCGACGCCAGTGCGCGCATCGTGCGTTACCTGCCCGAGCTGGCCAACAGTGCCTGGGCCGATGCCACCGTGCAGCAGACCCTGGACATGACCACCAGCGTCAAATACGCCGAAGACTTTGCGGACCCCACCTCCGGTGTCTTTCAGTACCTGGCCGCTGCGGGCCTGCAGCCTGCGCGCCCCGGCAGCAATGGGGCCAAGAGCATGGCCGAGCACCTGCCCACTGTGCAAAAGGACGGCGAGCATGGCACCGCATTTGCCTACAAGTCGGTGGACACGGAAGTGCTGGGCTGGCTGCTGCAGCGCGTGACGGGCAAGAGCTACGCCACGCTGCTGTCCGAGCGCATCTGGTCCAAGCTGGGCACGCAGGAAGACGCGTATGTGTTTGCCGATGCCAACGGCGGCCAGGCCACCAGCGTGGGCGTGAACGCCACCCTGCGCGACCTGGGCCGCCTGGGCGAGATGCTGCGATCCAACGGCCGCTTCAACGGTCAGCAGATCGTCTCGCCCGCCACCATTGCCGAGCTGCGCAAGGGGGCCGACCCCGCTCAGTTCAGCAAGGCCCCGGGCACGGCCATGCGCGCGGGCTACTCGTACCACAACCAGTGGTGGATACCCCACGATGCCGATGGCACCTTTGAAGCCAAGGGCCTGATGGGCCAGCACATCCACATCAACCCGGGGGCCGAGCTGGTGGTGGTGAAGTTCTCCACACACCCCGTGCCCAACACCGCCTTCACCCACGCGCTGGACCGGCAAGCCTTTGCCGCACTGGCCAAGGCCGTGCGCTGAGCCTGCCTGCACATTGTTGCTCCACCCCCCACGAGGACCGATTCACCATGTCCCCCCAACACTGGCTGGCCAGCTATGGCGCCATCCCTGCCCACATCGATCCCGACAGCCACCCCAGCGTCGTGCACCTGCTGTGTGCCGCCATGCAGCGTTATGCGCACCGGCCCGCATTCACCTGCCTGGGCCAGACGCTGACCTATGCGCATGTAGACCAGCAATCCCGCGCGTTTGCGGCCTACCTGCAGAACGTGCTGCGCGTGCGCAAGGGCGACCGCATCGCGGTGATGTGCCCGAACCTGATGGCGTTTCCCATCGCCATGCTCGGCATTGCGCGCGCAGGCTGCGTGCAGGTCAACGTCAATCCGCTGTACACCCCGCGGGAGCTGGAGCACCAGCTACAGGACGCGGGAGCCAGGGTGATGGTGATCTATGCAGGGTCTACTGCGACCCTGGCTGCCATCCAGGACCGTGTGGAACTGCACAGCATCATCACCGTGGCGCCCGGCGACGGCACCGCAGCCGACCTGCCTGGGCCGCCGGTGGATGCCCACCTGCACACCACCACCTCGTTTGCGCGCGCCCTGGCCGAGGGCGCCACCCTGCCGTTTGCGCCACCTGTGCTGGAGGGGGGCGACCTGCTGTTCCTGCAATACACCGGGGGCACCACGGGCCTGTCTAAAGGGGCCATGCTCACGCACCGCAACCTGGTGGCCAACGTGGAGCAGTTCAAGGCCTTCGTGCCCGATGCCCTGCGCCCCGCACAGGAGGTCGTCGTCACGGCCATTCCGCTGTATCACATCTTCGCGCTGATGGTGAACTTGATCAGCTACTTTGCGGTGGGCGCACGCAACTGGCTGGTGCCCAACCCACGCGACCTGGAGGGGTTGATCGATGTGTTGAAGGCTGCGCGCCCCAGCGTGTTCATGGGCGTCAACACGCTGTACGCCGGGCTGGCGGCGCACCCCGGTACGCAAGGCGTGGATTTCTCCAACCTGCGGCTGGCGGGCGGTGGCGGCGCTGCCATCCTGCCCTCGGTCTCTGCCCGCTGGCAGGCCATCACCGGTCAGTTCATCCGCGAAGGCTACGGCCTGAGCGAGACCAGCCCCGTGGTGGCCTTCAACCCCGCATCGGTCACCGCCTTCAGCGGCAGCACCGGCCTGCCCCTGCCCTCTACCGATGTGCTGCTGCTGGATGACGAGGGCCACCCCACGCCCCAGGGCCAGCCCGGCGAGGTTTGTGTGAAAGGCCCCCAGGTCATGAGCGGCTACTGGCAGCAGCCCGAGGCCAACGCCACCGCCTTCACACCCGACGGCTACTTCCGCACTGGCGACATCGGCCAGCTGGACGAGCGCGGCTTTCTCAAGATCGTGGACCGCAAGAAGGACATGGTCATCGTCTCAGGCTTCAACGTCTTTCCCAACGAAGTCGAAGCCGTGGCCACCGCCTGCCCCGGCGTGCTGGAGTGCGCCTGCATCGGCGTGCCGGACGAGAAAACGGGCGAGGCGCTGCGGCTGTATGTGGTGCGCGCGGCGGGCACTGCGCCACCGGTGGATGCAGACCAGATCGCAGCCCATTGCCGCGCCGCACTCACCGCCTACAAGGTGCCCCGGCAGATCGTGTTTGTGGAGGCCCTGCCCAAGTCCAGCGTTGGCAAGATCCTGCGCCGCGAGCTGCGCGACATGGCATGAGCGCAGGGAGCGGTGGATTCTGAGGCGGCGGGCTTGCGCAGATGAGATTCGCGAGACACCTCAGCGCGTGTCTGTCATCAGCCCCGCCGCTGCAAATCCCGCGCCCCATAGGCGCAGTAGCCCGGCTTGGGACTCTTCTTCTGCGGGTGCAGGCGGCAGGTCTCGGGTCGCTTGTCATACACCGTGCACAGCCGGGTCTTGGGGTCGAGAAAGTTGCAGTCCCCACTCGCCCGCCGCGCCATCGTGAAGATGGCGTTCTTGTGGTTGAAGTGGTCAATCAGCCGCGCCTTCTGCAGCCGCTTGGCAATGTGGCGAATCTCTTCATGCTCGGCCTCGAACGGGTCCACCAGTTCAAGCCGTACCAGGTCCGACAGCTGCACCTCCAGCGGCATCGTGCAGCAGTTGGCCGCGCAGGTGTCGCACAGGCCTGCACGGTAGCGGGTCCAGGTGTCCAGGCGGTCAACGTCAACGATGGCGATGGGGGAACGCATGGGGTGGGATTGTGCCTGCGTGTAATTCGGGTCGCTGCACTGGATAACACTTGGGCCATACTCACAAGACAGCCAATACCCCGCTGTCCACCCTTCCCACCACAAGGTCCGACGAGTGAGCGCATCGCCCAAAAGCCATCTCAGCGAAACCGACATCTGTGACCGTTTCATCACGCCCTCAGTGTGAAGAGGAAGCTTTGATGGAGCAGCGAGCAACACCGAGACAGCTTGGGAAGCGGATGACTAGGGATGAAGCCTCCATCGCGTTGGTCATCCATCTTGAGGGACGTGCTGTGATCAAGGCTCAGCACTCCAGCAGGCGATGGAAGTCATCCAGGTCGGTGCAGTGCTCGCTACGCCCGCGGGAGAGGATCTGGGTGGGTGCGGCTCGCCAGCTTGAGGTCGGTGCTGCAACCACCTTACCCGTTGTGATCGCCAGACGGGTGAAGTGGATAGAGGACTTTTGCAAAGCCGTTGATTTCTGGGCCTCGCGGGGGGCATACGACCGTTATCCACTGCGGCAGGACCGTGCCGTACCGGTTCTGTTGAAACCACCCCGGGCTTCTTGAATTTGCTCGCACTGTATGGAACCAATGCATCCAAGTATCGAGTGCGGGCGCGTCGGGTTGAGTCAAGATGTGGTGCACCCGGCTTGGCGTCAGGCCAGTCGCTGAGAATAATGGTCATCCAAAGCAAACGCTTTCCTACCGGCCCTCGTCGCCTTACCCCAGGAGCCTCAACGTGTCATCAGCCATCAAGATCTTTCAAGGGCGCTTCGGTCGCGTGGCCTTGCTTGACATGGATGCGCCGCTGGTTGGGCATGCCCATCACCACTGCCACATCCTGATCAAGGCGGGCGGTGCGGACAGTGCGTTCAGCGTGCGCGGTGAACGCGCACCGCTGACAGACGACACGGCTGTGCTGGTCAATGCGTGGGAGCACCACGCGTATGAACATGAGGGGCCTCCTGATGCCCGCACGGTGATCCTGGCGCTCTACATCGAGCCTGGCTGGCTGGCCGAACTGCAGCGATCGCTTGCGCTGTCGGGACATCCGCGCTTTTTTCCCGAGCCTTGTGTCCGGCTCACCGTGGCCACCCGAAAAATGGTCGAGGAATTCGTGCTCGAGCTCTGGTGGGACGACGAGGTCTCTCCAGGCCGCCTGGAAGACCTGCTGTTCAACCTCATCATTGCGGTGGTCGAGAGCTATTCGGGGTGGCGGGACTTGGCCAGTCTTTTGCGCACCAAGCCACCGGTGGCAATGGACCCCCGCATTCGCCAAGCGATCGCCCTGATGCGCAGGGACGTTTCACGCGAGCTTGATGTCGATGGCCTGGCGGTCGCTGCCGGCCTTTCCAGGGCGCACTTCTTCAGCCTGTTTCAGCGCGACACGCAGGTGACGCCACTGGTGTACGCCAACGTACTGCGTTTTGAGGCGGCCGTCCAAAGGTTGACCCAAACCGCAGAGCCTGTGGGGGATGTGTCTCACGAGCTGGGGTTTTCGGCGCCCAGCCATTTCTCGCGTTTCTTCCGCGCGCACCTGGGCATCACGCCCAGCGATTATCGGCGCAAGGTCAATTTGTTCGAGCCTCCGCGTGGGCCGCGCTCGGACGTGATCTGAGCCCCGCCGCAAAGTCATCAGACTTTTTGGATAGCCGGCAGATGGAACGGACATTTGCCGGACACCTGCGATAACGCAGATTCTGCCTCCCTGCCGACACTGGCGCTGCACAAGAACAGCAGCCGCCACGTCGGCACAGGAGACAAGATTGCACTCAGAACCCTCGCTGGTGGGCGCGGCCCGGCAGGCATGGGTCGGCCAGCGCCTGGAGCGACTGGAAGACGATGCCCTGCTCAATGGACGCGGCGCCTACGCCGATGACCTGGGCACCCGCCCCGGAACGCTGCACGCAGCGGTTCTGCGCTCGCCCCATCCCCACGCCCGCCTCCTGGCGGTTCACACGCAGGCGGCGCTGGCGCTCCCGGGGGTGCGGGCAGTCCTGACGGGCGCGGACGTACAGGCCTGGGCACAGCCCTTCGTCGTCGGCGTCAAACAACCCATGCAGCACTGGGCCCTGGCCGTGGACCGGGTACGGCATGTGGGGGAGCCCGTTGCGGTGGTCGTGGCCGAAGACCGGTACCTGGCGGAAGATGCGCTTGATCTGCTGCGCGTGGACTACGAGCCCTTGCCGGTGGTCAGCGATATCGCGCACGCCCTGCGGGAAGACGCCTGCCCGCTGCACGACGGGGTTGGCAGCAACGTGGTGTCAGACCGGGCGTTTCGCTACGGCGATCCCGATTCTGCTTTCTCTCAGCCGGGGGTGCGCACCGTGCGCACCACGGTGCACTACCCGCGCAACAGTTGCTCGCCCATGGAATGCGCCGTGGTGATCGCCGAGCACCTGCCCGGCGACGAGGGCTATGACGTCACCTCCAATTTCATGGGGCCGTTCTCGCTGCACGCGGTGATGGCCATGGCGCTCAAGGTGCCCGGCAACAAGCTGCGCCACCGCGTGCCGCGCGACTCGGGTGGCAGCTTTGGTGTCAAGCAGGCGGTGTTTCCCTATGTGGTGCTGATGTGCCTGGCCTCGCGCAAGGCGGGCGCGCCGGTGAAGTGGGTGGAAGACCGGCTTGAGCACCTGAGCGCCGCCACATCGGCCACCGCTCGCCTGACCACTATCGAGGCGGCCGTCACGCCCGAGGGCCGCGTGCTGGCGCTGCGCTATGACCAGGTCGATGAGGTGGGCGCTTACCTGCGCGCCCCAGAGCCCGCCACCTTCTACCGCATGCATGGTGCCCTCACGGGGGCCTACGCCATTGACCACCTGCAGGTGCGCAACCGGGTGGTGGTCTGCAACAAGACCCCCACCGGCCTGGTGCGTGGCTTTGGCGGGCCGCAGGTGTTTTATGCGCTCGAACGCCTGATGGACCGCATCGCGGTGGAACTGGCGATCGACCCGGTGCCGCTGCGCCTGCGCAACTACGTGCCGGCGCAGGCCTTTCCCTACACGGCGGCCGCTGGTGCCGTGCTGGACTCGGGCGACTATGTCCGCCTGACCGAGATGGCCATGGCCCAGGCCGATGCCCTGCAGCTGCCCGAGCGCCAGCGTGCCGCACGGGCAGCCGGCAAGCTCTATGGCATTGGCGTGGCGGCCATCGTCGAGCCCTCGGTGTCGAACATGGGCTATATCAGCACCGTTCTCACCGCCGAGCAGCGTGCCAAGGCGGGCCCGAAGAACGGGGCCATTGCCAGCGCCACGGTCGCCATTGATTTGCTGGGCGGCGTGAACGTGACCATTGCCTCGGCGCCAGCGGGGCAGGGCCACATGACGGTGTGCGCCCAGGTGGTGGCCGATGCGCTTGGCCTGCACCCGTCGGCGGTGGTGGTGAACGTGGAGTTCGACACCGCCAAGGACGCCTGGAGCGTGGCCGCTGGCAACTACAGTAGCCGATTTGCCGGGGCGGTGGCCGGCACGGTGCACCTGGCCGCGCAGCGCCTGCGCGACAAGCTGGCACGCATCGCCGCGGCGCAGTGGGGCTGTGACAGCGCCGACATCGGGTTCGAGGGCGGGCAAATCTTCAACCGCCGGCAGCCCGCGCAGTCACAGCCGTTCACGCGCCTGGCGGCCAGCCCTCACTGGGCCCCGGCCCTGCTGCCCGAGGGCGAAACCCCCGGCCTGCGCGAGACCGCCTTCTGGACACCAGAGACGCTCAAGGCGCCCGATTCGGCTGACCGGGTCAACACCTCGGCCTCCTATGGCTTTGTGTTCGATGTGTGTGGCCTGGAGATCGACCCGGCCACCGGCGCCGTCCGCGTGGACCGCTACGTCACGGCCCACGATGCTGGCCGCCTGCTCAACCCGGCCTTGGCCGACGGGCAGATTCGCGGGGCCTTTGCCCAGGGGCTGGGCGCGGCTTTGCTGGAAGAGTTCCGCTACAGCCCGGACGGCAGTTTCCAGAGCGGCACGCTGGCCGACTACCTGATGCCCACCACCTGCGAGACGCCCGATCCAGTAATCGTGCACCTGGAGACCCCCAGCCCCTTCACACCCCTGGGCGCCAAGGGCCTCGGCGAAGGCAACAACATGAGCACGCCGGTGTGCATTGCCAATGCGTTTGCCGATGCGCTGCGCCCCGCCCGCGACGTGGCGGATGTGCGCTTGCCGCTCACCCCCGACCGGGTGCTGGCCCACCTGCAGACCGAAGACCCGCCCGCGCGCCATCCCGTGGCCAAGGCCCCGGCGCCGGCAGCGCTGCGCGATGGCTTGTCCCTGGCCGCGCAAGGCTCGGTGGACATCGCCGCACCGCCCGCCCGGGTGTTCGAGGTCTTGCTCGACCCCGTGGCGCTGGCCCGGGTCATTCCCGGCTGCCATGCGCTGCAATCCGACGGCCCCAACCGCTACCGGGCCGACGTGACGGTGGGCGTGGGCCTGATCAAGGCGCGTTACGAGGCCCGCATCACGCTCTCCGACATCGACGCCCCGCGCAGCCTGCGGCTCGCCGGCGTGGGCAGCTCAAGCCTGGGAACTGGTGCCGGCGACGGCTCGGTGCGACTGGAGGAGACGGCGGGTGGCACCCGCCTGCATTACGACTACAGCGCCCAGGTGGGCGGTAAGGTGGCCATGGTCGGCAGCCGCATGCTTGAAAGCGCGGCCCGGCTCATCGTGGCGCAGCTCTTTGAATCGCTGGGGCGACAGGCCTCGGGTGGCGTTGCCGCGCGGGCGTCGTGGTGGCAGCGGCTTTTGCAACGCCTGGGGGTGCGCTCATGAAACCGGCCATGTTTGACTATGTGCGTGCCGACAGCGCCGAGCAGGCGGCCTCTTTGCTGCAGCGCCATGGCGAAGGTGCGCGCATTCTGGCGGGCGGGCAATCGCTCATGGCGGTGCTCAACATGCGGCTGGCCCAGCCGGCCTTGCTGATCGACATCTCGCGCAGCACAGAGCTGGCCGCCATCGCGGTGAAGCCCGATTCGGTGCGCGTGGGTGCGGCGGTCACCCAGGCCCAGTTGCAGGCCCACCCCGAGGTGCCGCCCCTGCTGGCGCTGGCCTTTCCCTTCATCTCCCACTTTCAGATCCGCAATCGCGGCACGGTGTGCGGCTCCATCGCGCACGCCGATCCCTCGGCCGAGTTGCCGCTGTGCCTGGTGGCGCTCAAGGGCACGGTGCATCTGCGCAGTGCGCGCGGCGCTCGCCAGGTGCCCGCGCACGACTTCTTCACTGGGCTGCTGAGCACCGCGCGGCGCGCAGACGAGCTGATCGAAGCCGTGAGCTTTCCGCGCCCGGTCCCGGGAGAGTCTTTCGGCTTCGCCGAGCACTCGCGCCGCCATGGCGACTTTGCGCTGTGCGCGGTGGCCGCCGTGGTGAACGCCCACGGGCTGCGCGTGGCGGTGGGCGGCCTGAGTGACCGGCCCCACGCCTGCGAACTGCCTTCGCTGTCGGGCGCCGCGCTCGATAAGGAACTGAACGAACTCGCCTGGTCGCTGGACGTGCGGGACGACCCCCACACCAGTGCGGCCACGCGCCGCCATCTGCTGCGCCACCTGGCACGGCAGGCCATTCAGCAAGCACGGAGACAAATATGAGTCACCCGGTTCTCGGACGCGATGCCCTGCACACGGTCCACCTCACCCTCAACGGCCGTGAACGCCGTGGCCAGGCCCAGCCGCGCCTGCTGCTCAGCGATTTTCTGCGGCACGAACTCGGCGCGACGGGCACCCACGTCGGCTGTGAACACGGCGTCTGTGGCGCCTGCACCGTGCGCATCGACGGCGTGGCGGCACGCGCCTGTCTGACCTTGGCGGTGCAGGTTGACGGCCGTCGCGTGGACACTGTGGAGGCGCCGCAGGGGGAACACCCGCTGCTGGACGCCCTCAGGGCCGCCTTCAAGCGCCACCACGCCCTGCAATGCGGCTTCTGCACGGCCGGCATCCTCATGTCCAGCGCCGACTGGCTGCAGCGCCAGCAGGCCGCGGGCCAGCGGCCAGACGAGGCCGAGGTGCGTGACATGCTCAGCGGGCACCTGTGCCGCTGCACCGGCTACACGCCGATCGTGAACGCGGTGATGGAGGTGGCCTGTGCTTGATCTGGGACGCACCTTTCTGCAAAGCGTGGACCGCGCTGGCGGCGCCACAGCCCTGGTTGACGGCCCGCTGCGGCTGACCTGGACCGACTGGGCGCGTGCCATTGGTGGCGTTCAGCGCGGCCTGGCAACACTGGGTCTGCGCCGGGGCGATCACGTGCTGAGTGTGCTGCAGAATCGACACGAAGCCGTCACGCTGCACTGGGCCTGCCAGTTCGCGGGCCTGGTGATGACCCCGCTGAACTGGCGCGCCAAACCCGAGGAGATTGACCATGCGCTGCGCGACTCGGGCGCCCGGGTTCTGGTGTACGAGGCCGCGTCGCAGGAAGCGGTGAACGCCTCGACACTGGCCGCGTCGGTGGTGCGCCTGGCCGCTGGTGATCTGCTCGGGCCCGACCCGCAGTTCGGGCAGGTGTTCGCCGAGCCGGCCGACCCCACGCCCATGGCGCGCGCGGACGACCTCTCGCTCATGCTCTACACCTCGGGCACCACCGGCGCCCCGAAGGGTGTGCCGCGCCGCCAGCACGCCGAGCGCGTGGCCGCGCTGGCCCATGTGGCCCAGAACCGCTACGGCTACGGCGAGCGCACCCTGGGCGTGATGCCGCTGTACCACACCATGGGTGTGCGCTCTCTGCTGACGATGGCCTTGGTTGATGGCCGATTCGTCTGCATGCCTCGCTTCGAGGCCACGGCCGCCTTGCGGGCGATCGAGACCGAACGGGTGAGTCACCTCTACCTGGTGCCCACGCTGTACCACGACCTGCTTGCCCACCCCGATTTCAAGCGAACGGACACGCAGTCGGTGCGCAAGCTCGGTTTCGCTGGCGCCCCCATGCACGATGCGCTGCTGTTGCGCCTGCAGCAGGCTTTCCAGCCAGAGCTGTTCGTCAACCACTACGGCAGCAGCGAGATTTACACCTTCGCGATCAACCAGAACGCGGTGGGCAAACCCGGCTCGGCGGGACGGGCGGGCATCAACACCCGCCTGCGCGTGATCAAGCTGGACGCTAAGAGCCCGCAAGACATTGCCGCACCGCTGGAGGAGGGGCAGATCGTGGCCGACCTGCTCAGCGACGAGGCCTTCGAGGGGTACCACAACCGCCCAGACGCCAACGAACGCAGCCTGCGCGACGGCTGGTACTTCACGGGTGACACCGGTTACCTGGACGCCGAGGGTGACCTGTTCGTGACCGGCCGTGTGGACGACATGATCATCAGCGGCGGCGAAAACATCTCGCCGGTTGACATCGAGTCGGTGCTTTCGCTGCACCCCTCGGTGGATGAGGTGGCGGTGGCCGGTCTCAGCGATGAGCGCTGGGGCCAGCGGGTTGTGGCCTTCGTGAAGCCGCGCGATGCCGTGGCCGCTGACGCACTGGATGCGCACTGCCGCGCCTCTGACCTCGTGAACTTCAAGCGCCCACGCGAGTACGTCTTCGTGCGCGAAATCCCCAAATCTCCCGTCGGCAAGGTGCTGCGCCGAAAGCTGGTGGCAGGCGAATTTGATGCCATGCCGGCGGCCTTGCCCTTGCCCTCTGTGCCACCGGCCTGAACCCTTTCCCTCAACCCCACTGCACCAAGACACCATGCAACTCAACGACCTGAAGCACCCCGCGCTCACCTTGAGCGCCACCCTCGATGGCTACCGCGTCGAGATTGACCCGGCCCGCCAGCGCGCCGACATCGTGCTGTGCCGCCCGCCCTTCAACGTCATCTCCATGACGCAGCGCGAGCAGCTTCGCATCACCTTCGAGGCGCTTGATGCCAACGACGATGTGCGGGTGATCGTGCTGCGCTCCGAAGGCGAGCACTTCTCCAGCGGAGGCAACATCGCCGGCTTCCTGGAGGCCTCGCCAGAGCATGTGAGCAAGCTCGCATGGAACGTGGCGGCCCCCGCCCGCTGCAGCAAGCCCGTGATCGCGGCCGCCCGGGGCTATTGCTTTGGCGTGGGCTTCGAGATCTCGCTGGCCTGCGACTTCCGCCTTGCCACGCCAACGACGCTGTATGCCCTGCCCGAGCAGAAGCTGGGCCAGATTCCTGGCTCGGGCGGATCGGCCCGCTTGCAGAAGATGGTGGGCATCACCCGCACCAAGGACATCGTGATGCGCAGCCGCCGCATCAGCGGTGCCCAGGCCTACGACTGGGGTGTGGCTACCGAGTGCGTGCCCGACAACGAACTGGAAGCCGCCACTGACGCCCTGGTGGACGAGCTTCGTGGCTTCTCGCCGCTGGCCCAGCGCACCGCCAAGAAGCTGCTCAACGATACCGAAGACTCGCCCCTGTCGATCGCCATCGAGCTGGAAGGGCACTGCTATTCGCGCTTGCGCAGCTCGAACGATTTCCGCGAAGGCGTGGAAGCGTTTCACGACAAGCGCCGTGCCCGCTTCAACGGCACCTGATTCCCTCACGCCACCACAGAAGCACCCGCAACAGGAGACAAACATGAAAACGATCGACCGCACCACCCCCATCGCCCTCGCCCTGGCGTGCCTTGCCGGCAGCGCCCTGGCCCAGAACCAGCCCATCCGCATCGGTGTCGTCACGCCGCTGTCGGGCACCTATGCCGGCATTGGCCAGCAGGTGAAGTGGGGGCTTGACCTGGCGGCTCGCCAGATCAATGCCGCCGGCGGTGTGGCCGGCCGTCCGCTGGAACTCATCTACGAAGACGAAGAGGCCAACCCGGCCGTCGCGGTCCAGAAGGCCGAGAAGCTGTTCCAGGTGAACAAGGTCGATTTCCTGACCGGCACCGTCAATAGCGGCTCAACGCTGGCCGTGGGGCAACTGGCCGAGCGCAACAACCGGCTGATCGCCACCACCGTGTCCTTCGCCGACTCCATCACCGGCGACAAGTGCTCGCCCAACGTGTTCCGCGTCAACGCCCGCGCCGGCATGCAGTCGGCCGCACTGGCCGACTGGCTCTCGAGCACCCGCCCCAACGCCAACGTGTTCTACCTGGGCCCGGACTACGAGATGGGCCGCAGCACGGTGGCCGCTTTCAAGCAGGCAGCCGAAGCCAAGGGTGCCAAGTCGGTGGGCGAGGTGTTCGCGCCGCTGGACAACAAGGACTACTCACCCTTCTTCGGTCAGATGCGCTCGGCCCGGCCCGCGGTGATCTACACCTCGGTGGCGGGCAACGACACCGTGCGCCTGTTCTCCCAGATGGCCGAGTTCGGCATCAGCCGCAATGTGCAGGTGGTGGGCGCCTCTGGCACGGTCACCTCGCAGAACCTGCCCGCCATCGGCAAGGCCGCCGACGGCTTCGTCACCGGCGTGGGCTATGCCACGGGCATCGACTCGCCCGAAAACCGCAAGTTCCTGGCCGAGTTCGAGGCTGCCAACAAGGCCAAGCCCGACCTGTACGGCGCCGACAGCTACGGCGTGCTCTTCTTCTATAAGGCGGCCGTCGAGAAAGCCGGCAGCACCGACACCGACAAGGTGCGTGCCGCCATGCGGGGCCTTCAGTGGTCCACGCCGCAGGGTGCCAAGACCATGCGCGCTGGCGATCACCAGGCCATGCAGGACATGTACGCCATGCGCGTGAACGCAGGCCAGTTCGAGCTGGTGGGCCGGGTCAAGGCAGAGGCTGCGATCGGCCCGGACGTCTGCACCCGCTTCTGAAGCTGGGGACATGAGCATGAGCAACGTCCTGGACTGGTTGCAGTTCGTACTGGCCCCTCAGATGATCAATGGCATGTCCATCGGTGTCGCTGTGGTCCTGATGGCGTTGGGCCTGACCATCATCTTTGGTCTGCTGGACGTCATCAACATGGCGCATGGTGAGTTCTATGCCATCGGCGCCTATCTGGCCGTGGCCCTCCTGGGCCTGGGCCTGTCTTTCTGGTGGGCCCTGGTGCTCACGCCACTGCTGATGGCGGTGCTGGGTTATGTCACCGAGCGCGGCCTGATACAGCGGGTCTTCCACAGCAAAGACCGGCACACCTTGACCCTGCTGCTGACCTTCGGCATCGCCGTGGTGCTTGAAGACGCACTCAAGATCGCCTTTGGCGCCAACCCGCTGCGCGTAGAGGCGCCCATCACCGGTGCGACCGAGATAGTGGGCCTGTTCTTTCCCAACTACCGGCTGTTCGTGATGGTGTTTGGCGCAGCGCTGATCGCCGGCGTCTGGCTGCTGGTGTTTCGAACCTCGGTGGGCGCTGTGGTGCGGGCGGCCGCGTACGACCGCCACATGAGCGCCTCGCTGGGGGTGCCGGTCCAGCGGGTGTACGCCGCCACCTTCGCCTTCGGTGTCGCCCTGGCCGGCATGGCGGGGGTGTTGCTGGCGCCGATCTACTCGGTGTTCCCCACCATGGGCCGCGACTTCGTGTTGATCGCCTTCAGCGTCGTCATCATCGGCGGCATGGGCTCCATCAAGGGGGCCGTGCTGGCGGGGCTTCTGCTGACGCAGGTGCAGTCCCTCTCCAGCCTCTACATCTCGCCCGTGTGGAGCGACCCCTTGCTCTTCGGGATCATGGTGCTCGTGCTGATGTGGCGTCCGCAGGGCCTGTTTGGAAAACTGGGGAGTGCCTGACATGAGCCATCTCACGACTTCTTCTGCGCCGGGTGCCCGGCCCGCCCTGGCGCGTGCGCCGGTGCTGGCCACCAGGCGCCTGTCCGCGGCTTCCTGGCTGGCCATCGCCTTCTTTGCCGGCGCCTTGTTGTTCGGTGCGGTGGCGCTGGCCATGGGCGATGTGTTCTACCTGCGCCTGGCGACCGAAGCCTTGATCTTCGGCGGGCTGGCGCTTTCCGTGGACCTGCTGCTGGGCCGAGTCGGGCTGCTGCCACTGGGGCAAGCCCTCTTCTTTGGTCTGGGGGCTTATGTGTCGGCGCTGGTGCTCAAGCACTGGGCCGACTCGCTCTGGCTGGCCTTGGGCGTGACGCTGGTGTTCAGCGCCCTGGCCGGCCTGATCGGCGGCCTGATCGCCATCCGCTCCAAGGGCGTCTACTTCGCGCTGATCAGCTTTGGCCTGGCCCAGGTGGTGTCGAAGTTTGTCTACAACACCCGCGAGCTGGGGGCGTCCGACGGCATCATTGGCGTGCCCGCCGCCTCGCTGGCGCCAGGCGTGACGTCGGGAACGCCGGAGGTCTTCTTCCTGCTGGTGCTGTCCTTCATCGGTGCTCTCTACCTGGGGCTGCGCTACCTGATGAACACGCCCATGGGCCGCCAGCTCGACGCCATCCGCATCAATGAGCACCGGGTCTCCTTCCTCGGCGTGGATGCCTGGCGCTACAAGCTGGGGGCCTTCGTGGCGGCGGCCTGCATTGCCGGCCTCAGCGGTGCCCTCTACCCGATGTTGCGCGGCTTCGTGTCGCCGGAGCTGATGTTCTTCCAGGTCTCGGGCAACGCGGTCATCAACGTCATCGTCGGCGGCACCGGCACCCTGATCGGGCCGCTGTACGGCTCGGCCATCCTGACCGGGCTGCGCTCCGTGGTCGGCTCTTTCACGGCGCACCACCACATCGTCATTGGCGTGATGTTCGTGGTGGTGGTGATCGTCATGCCGCGCGGCCTGATCGGCTACACCACCCCGTTGCTGCAGCGCTGGCTTGACCGACGCCAGGCCCCCGCTAAGGAGCGCCCATGAGCACCATTCTTTCCGTGCAAGGTCTCAGCGTTCAGTTCGGTGCGCTCAAGGCCGTGAACGACGTGAGCTTTGAGGCCCGACAAGGCGATATCACGGCGGTCATCGGCCCCAACGGGGCGGGCAAGAGCAGTTTGTTCAACTTGATCAGCGGCGCCATTCGGCCCACCTCGGGCACGGTGCGCTTTGATGGCAGCGATGTGACCGGCCGGGCACCCCATCAGTTGTTGGGCAGTGGTCTGTCTCGGTCTTTCCAGATCACCAACCTGTTCTTTGACCTGACCGTCCACGAAAACCTGCGCCTGGCCGCGCAGTTTCTCGAACGGGGCCGTGGACTGCTTCGCCCGGTGAAACGCAGCGCCGCCGCGCTGCAAAGGGTGGAGGAGCTGCTCGATCAGTTCGACCTGGGCGCCAAGGCCGATGAACTGGCCGGCTACCTGTCCCATGGCGAGCAGCGCCGGCTTGAGATCGCCGTCTCGTTGGCGTCGCGTCCCAGGATGCTGTTGCTCGATGAGCCCACGCAGGGCATGAGCCACAGCGACACGCACGACACCGAGGCGCTGATCCGGGGGCTGTCGCGTGATCACGGGCTCTCGATCCTTCTGGTGGAGCACGACGTTGAACTCGTGATGAACCTGTCCGATCACGTGGTGGTCATGCACCAGGGGCAGAAGCTCGCCGAAGGCAGTCCGGCCGAGGTGCGTTCCAACGCGGCGGTTCAAGCCGCCTATTTCGGGGAGAAAACCTGATGCTTGAACTCAAGGGCGTGCATGCCCACTACGGCTTGAGCCACGTGCTTCAAGGCATTGACCTTCGGGTCGGCAAGGGCGAGATCATCGGTTTGTTCGGGCGCAACGGCGTGGGCAAGACCACGGTGATCAAGACCATCGCCGGCTGGGTCGCGCCATCAAGCGGGCAAGTGCTGTTCGAGGGCGAGCGGCTGGACGGGGTCAGCGCCGACCGGATCTGCCGGCGCGGCATTGGACTGGTGCCCGAAGACCGAAGGATCTTTCCGGGTTTGACGGTCGAAGAAAACCTGCGGCTGGGGCAAATGCAATGCCCGTCTCGCCAGCGGGCGGAGTCGCGGCGTCGCCTGGATGAGATCTACCAGCGTTTTCCGCGCCTGGCGGAGCGCCGCCGCCAGATGGGCACCACCCTGTCGGGCGGGGAGCAGCAGATGCTGGCCATCGCTCGCGTGCTGGCTGGTGCACCACGGTTACTGCTGATCGATGAGCCCACCGAGGGCCTGGCGCCGATCATTGTGGATGAACTGTTCGCGCTCATCGCTGCGCTGGCCCGTGAGGGCACGCCCATTGTTCTGGTCGAGCAGAACGTGCACCGTGCCATCCAGCTGACGACACGGCACTACCTGATCGAACGTGGACAGGTGACCTTCGAGGGTGATTCCAGGGTCCCATCAGAACGGGATGCCCTGCTGGCACGAATCAGTGTGTGAAACAACAGATTGTGGTTGCCTGATGGATCCCACGGTAACGACATCAAAAGCCTTGAGTCTCCGAGCCTCCGTGTTGATACGTCGAACCTCCTCCTCGGTGCAAATGCCCAGCCGGGGAGGAGCACTTCAGCGATCTCCAAATTTTTTACCTTGGGGACCGCCTTAGGGCATCTCCCAGGCACTGCTCGGCGCTGCTGCGGCACAGGCACTTACATCATCCATGCTGAGGGCTACTGTTGGTGTGGCCAGCGCTGGAACGGTGAGCGCATGTGCTTTCCAGAACCGGCCCATCACCCGCCCAGTCAGGATTCACCGGACGACAGGGCGCCCCCCTCTTCGGCTGACTCGACCCCGAGGTGAAAATCCTTCTTGTTCCCCACTGCCAGATGGGGCCTGAGGACCGTCTCCAAAATCCCGTGACGTCCACCAGGGTCGTCAAACGTCGATATTCCCCGCCCGCAGCGCATTCGTTTCAATGAAATCCCGCCGCGGCTCCACCTCATCCCCCATCAGCATCGTGAACACGCGGTCCGCCTCGATCGCATCGTCGATCTGCACGCGCAGCAGGCGGCGCACGTTGGGGTCCATCGTCGTTTCCCACAGCTGCTCGGGGTTCATTTCGCCCAGGCCCTTGTAGCGCTGGCGGCTGGTGGTGCGTTCGGCTTCGGCAATCAGCCACTTCATGGCCTGGCGGAAGTCGCTGACCTTTTCTTCCTTCTGCTTGTCGCCTTCGCCCCGCATCGCCTTGGCGCCTTCGGCCAGCAGGCCGCGGAAGGTTTCGGCGGCTTCGGCCAGGGCGGCGTAGTCGGCGCCGTGCACGAAGTCCTGCGTGATGACGCTGCTCTTGATGTTGCCGTGGTGGCGGCGGCTGATGCGCAGCAGGGGCTTGTCGGTGCGGGCGTCAAATTCACCGGCCACTTCGGCGGGGGCGCCGG
This sequence comes from Acidovorax sp. M14, assembly GCF_049331375.1. Classification (NCBI taxonomy): domain Bacteria; kingdom Pseudomonadati; phylum Pseudomonadota; class Betaproteobacteria; order Burkholderiales; family Comamonadaceae; genus Acidovorax; species Acidovorax sp. M14. Next base: position 4,925 of record NZ_CP186263.1, on the reverse strand, counting down.
TGGTGTTCAACTCGCGCAGCTTGGCTTGCAGGGCCACGGCGCTGGCCTCGGCATCGGCCACGGTGTCGAGCTTGAGGCTCACGCCGTCGGCAATGGCGCGCAGGGCTTCAGCGTCCATGAAGTTGCCCAGGCGGGCGATGACGCTTTCAGCGATCTGGTGCTTGCGCGCCAGTTCGGCCAGGGTGTCGCCGGTCAGGGTTTGTGGGTTGGCGCCGCCGGTGGTCACGCTGGCGTGGTTCAGCGCAATGCGCAGCAAGAATCCGTCGAGCGCGGGGGCGTCCTTCAGGTACAGCTCTTCCTTGCCTGCCTTGACCTTGTACAGCGGTGGCTGCGCGATGTAGATGTGGCCGCGCTCGACCAGTTCGGGCATCTGGCGGTAGAAGAAGGTGAGCAGCAGGGTGCGGATGTGGGCGCCGTCCACGTCGGCGTCGGTCATGATGATGATGCGGTGGTAGCGCAGCTTGGCCACATCAAAGTCGTCGCCGCCGGTGGTGCCGCCCGCCTTGCCGATGCCGGTGCCCAGGGCGGTGATCAGCGTGAGGATTTCGTTGCTGGTCAGCAGCTTTTCGTAGCGGGCTTTTTCCACGTTCAGGATCTTGCCGCGCAGGGGCAGGATGGCCTGGAACTTGCGGTCGCGGCCCTGCTTGGCGGAGCCACCGGCGGAGTCACCCTCGACGATGTAGATCTCGCACAGGGCGGGGTCTTTTTCCTGGCAGTCGGCCAGCTTGCCGGGCAGGCCCATGCCGTCGAGCACGCCCTTGCGGCGGGTCATTTCGCGGGCCTTGCGGGCGGCTTCGCGGGCCTTGGCGGCCTCGACGATCTTGCCGCAGATGATCTTGGCGTCGTTGGGCTTTTCTTGCAGGTAGTCCGTCAGCAGCTTGCCCACGATGTCTTCGACCGGTGCGCGCACTTCGCTCGACACCAGCTTGTCCTTGGTCTGGCTGCTGAACTTGGGCTCGGGCACTTTCACGCTGAGCACGCAGCACAGGCCTTCGCGCATGTCATCGCCGGTGACTTCGACCTTGGCCTTCTTGGCCAGTTCGTTCTCTTCGATGTACTTGTTGATGACGCGGGTCATCGCGGCGCGCAGGCCGGTGAGGTGAGTGCCGCCGTCACGCTGGGGGATGTTGTTGGTGAAGCACAGCACTTGCTCGGTGTACGCGCTGTTCCACTGCATGGCCACTTCCACGCCGATGTGCGTGCCGGGGATGCCACCGTAGCTCTCTGCCGGGCGCTCGCCTGCGGCGTAGAACGAGGTGGGGTGCAGCACGGTCTTGCCCTTGTTGATGAATTCGACAAAGCCGCGCACGCCACCGGCGCCCGAGAAGTCGTCTTCCTTGCCGCTGCGCTCGTCCTTGAGACGAATGCGCACGCCGTTGTTCAGGAACGAAAGTTCGCGCAGGCGCTTGGCCAGGATCTCGTAGTGGAAGTCGTTGTTCTCTTTGAAGATCTCGGTGTCGGGCAAAAAGTGTACTTCAGTGCCGCGCTTTTCGGTCTCGCCGGTCACCTTCATGGGGCTGACTTCAAAGCCGTCCACGGTGGCCAGCAAGCGGTCTTGCACAAAGCCGCGCGCAAATTCGATCTGGTGCACTTTGCCTTCGCGGCGCACGGTCAGGCGCAGCCATTTGGACAGTGCGTTCACGCAGCTCACGCCCACGCCGTGCAGGCCGCCCGACACCTTGTAGCTGTTCTGGTTGAACTTGCCGCCCGCGTGCAGTTCGGTCAGGGCAATTTCTGCCGCCGAGCGTTTGGGCTCGTGCTTGTCGTCCATCTTCACGCCGGTGGGGATGCCACGGCCGTTGTCGGTCACGCTGATGGAGTTGTCGGTGTGGATGGTGACGACGATGTCATCGCAGTGGCCGGCCAGGGCTTCGTCGATGGAGTTGTCGACCACTTCGAACACCAGGTGGTGCAGGCCGGTGCCGTCGCTGGTGTCGCCGATGTACATGCCAGGGCGCTTGCGCACGGCCTCCAGGCCTTCGAGGATGGTGATGGCGCCTTCGCCGTAGCTTTCGCTGGCGCCGGCCTGGTTGGTGTCGATCTTGTTGACGGTGGGCTCCACATGGCCGGAGACGCCGGAGGATTCGGGCTCGGAGGGAATGTTGTTGTCAACGGTCATGGTGTGCCTTGGGATCCGTGGAAACCGGGGTTTCCAATATGTTCAATGGTCAAATTGGGCGCAAGCGCATATTGAATATGCGCTTGCAGCTATCAATACAGTAGCGGTTGCGGTGTGGCGATGCAACTGTGAAGCAGGGCGGGTGTCACGCCGCCTCAGATGCGCATGGGCATCACGACGTACTTGAAGCTGTCGTTGTCGGGGATGGTCAGAAGCGCAGAGCTGTTGCCGTCCGAAAGCTCCACCTTCACCATGTCCTGGCCCATGTTGGCCAGGGCGTCGATGAGGTAGGTCACGTTGAAGCCGATCTCGATGGTGTCGCCACCGTAGTCGATGTCGAGCTCGTCCACGGCCTCTTCCTGCTCGGCGTTGTTGGACGCCACGCGCAGGGTGCCTGGCTCCAGGTTCAGGCGCACGCCCTTGAACTTGTCGCTGGTCATAATGGCCGTGCGCTGCAGGCTGGCCAGCAGCGGGGCGCGGCCCAGGGTGACGCTGTTCTTGTGGTTCTTGGGGATCACGCGGTTGTAGTCGGGGAACTTGCCCTCGACCAGCTTGGTGACGAACTCCATGCCGCCAAACGTGAACTTCGCCTGGTTGTTGGCGAACTGCATTTCGATGTGCGGCTGGTTCTCGCCACCCGCGTCACTCAGCAGGCGCTGCAGTTCGATCACGGTCTTGCGCGGCAGGATGACTTCCTGCTTTGGCACTTCCACATCCAGCGTGGCGCTGGCAAAGGCCAGGCGGTGGCCGTCGGTGGCGACGAGGCTCAGTGTCTTGCCCTCGGCCACGAACAGGATGCCGTTCAGGTAGTAGCGGATGTCCTGCACCGCCATCGCAAACGACACTTGGCCCAGCAAGTCCTTGAGGGTCTTTTGCGGCACGGCGAACACGGGGCCAAAGGCGGCGGATTCCTGCACCAGCGGGAAGTCTTCAGCCGGCAGGCTTTGCAGCGTGAAGCGGCTCTTGCCGCCCTTGAGGATGAGCTTGGACTGGGCCGATTCGAGGCTCACGGTCTGGTCACCGGGCATGGTGCGCAGAATGTCGATGAGCTTGCGTGCGCCCACGGTGGTGGTGAAGTCGCCGGTGTCGCCGCCCAGTTCGGCGGTGGTGCGGATCTGGATTTCGAGGTCGCTGGTCGTCAGCTGCAGGGCATTGCCCGTCTTGCGGATCAGCACATTGGCCAGAATGGGCAGCGTGTGGCGGCGCTCGACGATGCCAGCCACGGACTGCAGAACCGCGAGAACCTTGTCTTGTGTTGCCTTCAGGACGATCATGTCATCAACCTCTTGTGGATTTTCTAAACCGGTGCGTCGGCAGCGGCACGGGTGGTGCCCCCCCTGCTGCCCAATCCGTCATTTTGCCCTGTAAGCGGCTGTTCACCTTCTTGGGTGCGCAATGAACAAGTTCTTACAGACACCAGCCTCAGGGAGCGCATGGGGCATCAGCCTTTCAGCGTCTGCTCCAGCACGTGCAGCTGCTGGTTCAGCTCGGTCAGCTGCTGGCGCTCGCCCGCAATCTTGCGCACGGCGTGCAAGACGGTCGTGTGGTCGCGTCCGCCAAACAATTCTCCGATCTCGGGAAGGCTCTTTTGCGTCAGCTCCTTGGCCAGGTACATCGCAATCTGGCGCGGGCGGGCAATGCTGGCCGGGCGCTTCTTGCTGTACATGTCGGCGACCTTGATCTTGTAATAGTCGGCCACCGTCTTCTGGATGTTTTCCACAGAAATCTGCCGGTTCTGGATGGACAGCAGATCTCTGAGGGCTTCGCGTGCCAGCTGGATCGAAATTTCCTTCTGGTTGAAGCGCGAGTACGCCAGGATCTTGCGCAGCGCGCCTTCCAGCTCGCGCACGTTGGAGCGCACGTTCTTGGCGACGAAGAAGGCCACTTCTTCGGGCATCTCCGTGCCTTCGACGCGCGCCTTGTTGATCAGAATGGCCACGCGCATTTCCAGCTCGGGCGGCTCGATGGCCACTGTCAGACCGGAGTCAAAGCGTGACACCAGCCGCTCGTGGATGTTGGCCAGGCCCTTGGGATAGGTGTCCGACGTCATCACGATGTGCGACTTCTTGGCCAGCAGGGCCTCGAACGCGTTGAAGAATTCTTCCTGCGTGCGGTCCTTGTTGGCGAAGAACTGCACATCGTCGATGAGCAGCAGGTCGAGCGAGTGGTAGCGCTCCTTGAACTCATCGAAGGTGCGGCGCTGGTAGGCCTTAACCACATCCGATACGAACTGCTCGGCATGGATGTAGAGAACTTTGGCGTCGGGCTTGTCCTGCAGCAGGCGGTTGCCCACAGCGTGCACCAGGTGGGTCTTACCCAGGCCCACGCCACCGTAGATGAACAGCGGGTTGTACAGGTGGCCGGGCATGCCCGCCACGTGCATGGCCGCAGAGCGCGCCATGCGGTTGGCCGTGCCCTCCACCAGCGTCTCGAACGTGAGGGCGGCGTTGAGGCGGTTGCGGAACGCGCCCGCTGTGGCGTCGTCGCTGCTACCGGAGGGCGCTTCGGCCGGTGCTGCGGGGCTGGCGGGCTCTTGCGCGGCGGGCCGCACATAAGTACGGGCAACGGATTCGCGCTGAGCGAGCGCTAACTCCAGTGTGACTGGCTGGCCGTACAGGCCTTCAAGCAGCGCGGCAATGCGGCCTGCGTATTGGGCACGGATCCAGTCGAGCTTGAAGCGGTTGCCCACGAGCAGCGTGACTTTGGAGAAGTCTTCGGCCACTTGGGCCACCAGGGGCTTGATCCAGGTGTTGAATTGTTGTTCTGGCAGGTCTTGCGCCAGTTGCTCTACGCAGGCTTGCCACAG